>JAILXS010000028.1:0-1985 GCA_050789425.1 Neptuniibacter sp. | reverse complement strand
CCGCTGGCCATTTCGATGTTGATCTCGCCATTACTGACACCTGGGGCGTTGGTGATAAACGCCTCTGCCATGATCCAGGACTGGCCAGATTCGTCCTGAATGTTGACGTTTGCATCTTCCAGTTCGCGAAAGGCTTCCAGATAACCTGTTAGGTTTGGAACACGAAACGAAGCCGTTGCAGGGTTGTCTTCTTCAGTGCGGTGGACATTGCTAGTTTCTGTTGTCACAGGTTGAAACGAACGACCGCCTGGGTTGAACGTACCGCCCGGCAGGGATTCAACGCGCCCAATGCCCGGAACGGTAACTAGAATTTTCTTTGCTACCTTAGCCATGATTTACCTCACACAATGAATTGCTGTTTACCGGCGAATACCCGCGCCTGGTTAACCAGGTTCGGTGTGTCGCGCCAGTTAATACGGTTACGATCGTCGGCATCAATCTCAACAATCAGATTGGTGTCATAGGTTGCGTAGTCCTCAACCCAGCCCTTGTCTTCTAGTTTTTTGTAAAGCGCGAGCAGCTCACCACGCCAGATTTTCGGGGTGAGGACTGCCTGTCCCTGACCAAATTTGGTGCCGTCCTCAGCCAGTTTGTGGCGTGGGTATTCCTGGGCTTGCAGCAGTCGTTGCTCAAAGCGGATTCGGCTCAATGTTTCTGGCGTGTTTATATCCAGATAACTTGCATCCGGCAGGCCGGAATCATTTAACTGATACATGGTGATCTGGCGTTCAATACGGCAGGTACCATCACGGTCGATTGTGAAGGTGCTCATACCATCAAACAGCAGCAGGTTGCGCTCGCTGCGTGTCCATTGACCTGTTAGCTCTGGAGCTTTCATGCCTTTGAGTTCCAGCCTTTGCAGTGGTCGTGCTGGGTCGATACTTAAAGAAAGTGCGGCTTCAGCACAGTTGAGCGCTGCGACTTCATATACAGGCGTTGGGCTGGAGCTGATCGCCAGGCAGGAAACATGTGGATTATTCCGTGTGCTGCCATAAGTGCCAGATTCGCCGTGAGTGCCCGCAAATGCTGTAAACGCACGCGCATCAATTTGCTGCATCGGTCCCCAGCGCTCATCCAGCTCCGTTTCCAGAACAACCATATTGGCCACGTCGGTGTAGGGTGTGATGATCCAGTTGTACCACTCATCACCCATTGCATCGGTAGCGGTGCTGATGTCCGGGTTGCCGGTACCGGCGGACAGATTAGTCAGGGTTAATTGCAATCCTGCTGGCAGCTGCTCGCCCTGGTAGTAGTTCACGCGGATGTCGTAGCCGTTGAACACTTCACCTTTGTGGCGAGCGGTGACGGTCACAGTGTTGGTAGACACCTCAGCGGTTACTGGCAGATCCAGATCTGCATTAATTGCGGCATTAATGCTGGCAGCAACGGCATTGGCATCATCACCATTGGCTACACCCACCGTGAGGCGCTTGCCGCCAAGGTAAAGGGCAATGGTACCGGCAGCAGTAGGTGGTGCAGTTACGACGATATTGGCTGTGGCTTTATTGCCTGCAACGTTGTCGTCCAGGGCGATGGCCCACAGCTCAATATTTGGATCTGCGGCCAAAGATACCTCTGATGTCCGCGCAAGCATGGAACCGCGCCCAAATAATGAGACCGCCTGCGCCGGATCTGTGACACGCACCGGAACACCTTCCGGTTGTGAGCCTGTAGCCAGACGCTGGCCGAACGCGACTTTCTTGTGCATTACACCTGTGGCACCGGCCAGGGAATTATCGGGCTCAATAAAAGCGCCAGGCGTGCGCAGTGCCGCAGGGATACTGTTAAATGAAATAATCATTATGCTTTACCTTTTTCTTTAGGGCCGGTCTTTACCAGATCACCATCACGCAGGCGGCGGCGGTAATAACTTGTATTGGGCACGTCGCAACCGGCCTCTGGCAGCACGCTGCCATCTTCCTTGCGAACCTGTACGCCTTTTTTAGGGCGGACTTTCAGCATGTCGCTCATGGATCACTCCTGTG
>JAILXS010000024.1:0-4252 GCA_050789425.1 Neptuniibacter sp. | reverse complement strand
TGACCGGAGAATGGACCGGAACCATGAATTTAACAGAACCGGATGCGGGTTCTGATCTGGCTGCGATTAAATCCAAAGCGGTTCCAGAAGCTAACCACTACCTGATTACAGGCCAGAAGATTTTCATCACCTGGGGTGATCACCAGATGACTGATAATGTGGTTCATCTGGTACTGGCAAGACTGCCGGATGCTCCTGCAGGTGTTAAAGGTATCTCCCTGTTTATCGTTCCGAAATTTAAGCTGGATGATCAGGGTAACCCTGCTGAACTGAATGATGTCAGCTGCGTTTCCTTGGAACATAAACTTGGTATACATGGCAGCCCGACCTGCGTTATGAGTTTTGGTGATAACGGCGGTGCTGAAGGTTATCTGGTAGGTGAGGCGCATAAAGGCCTGCCTTATATGTTCACCATGATGAACCACGCACGCCAGAGTGTTGGGCTTCAGGGCTTATCTATCTCTGAACGCTCTTATCAGCAGAGTGTTGAATACGCTAAAGATCGGCTGCAGGGAACACGTAAAGATGGAAGCCGTATTCCAATTATTGAATTCCCGGATGTTCGCCGCATGCTGATGCAGATGAAAGCATCCACCGAAGCGATGCGGGCATTTGCTTATGTTGCGGCGGCTGAAATGGATCACGCCAATAATGCTTCAGATCCTGCGGAAGCTGCACAGCATTATGCACGACTGGAGCTGTATACCCCAATCGTAAAGGGCTGGCTGACTGAACTGGCACAAGAAGTCACATATCTGGGTATTCAGGTGCATGGCGGCATGGGTTATGTGGAAGAAACCGGTGTTGCTCAACACTACCGTGATGCCCGAATCCTGACCATTTATGAAGGGACGACAGGCATTCAGGCTTTAGATCTGGCAGGCCGAAAAACACTGATGAATAAAGGTGAACATCTGGAAAATCTTCTGGATGAAATGGAACTGGTTGCGAATGAACTGAACGATCAGGAATCCCTTAAAGACCTGTCCCTAACATTAAAAGCGGCAGTTGATACTGGTCGCGCTGCACGTGTCTGGTTATTGGAAAATGCCGAAACCGATAAGGCAGCAGCTGGCAGCGTGGCTTATCACTTCCTGATGCTGTTTGGCTTCCTCTGTGGTGGTTGGGTCATGGCTAAATCAGCTAGCAAAGCAAAAGCTCTACTTGAAAAAGGTGAGGGGGATGCTGAATTCCTTAACGCCAAAATTATTACTGCACAATTTTACTGTGAACATCTGCTGCCTCGTGTACACAGCAGCTTTGAAATAATCAAAGCCGGCAGCAACAGCATCATGGCGCTTAATACTGAACAGTTCTAGATTCGGATTTTGAGCATAAGAGCGTCGATTATAAAGAGAGTAGATATGAAAATATTAGTCACCGTAAAGCGTGTTATCGATTACAACGTCAAAGTACGTGTTAAGTCCGATAACACCAATGTTGATCTGGCCAATGTGAAAATGGCCCTCAATCCATTCTGCGAAATCGCTGTCGAAGAAGCGGTTCGCCTGAAAGAAGCGGGTACAGCATCTGAAGTTGTTGTGGTTTCAGTAGGTCCTAAAGCTTGCCAGGAACAAATTCGTACGGCGCTGGCACTGGGTGCTGATCGCGGCATTCAGATCGAAACCGAAGATATGCCCGAGTCGCTAAACGTTGCAAAACTGTTGGCAAAAGTGGTTGCTGAAGAACAGCCCGATCTGGTGGTTATGGGTAAACAGGCAATAGACAGTGATAACAACCAGACCGGTCAAATGCTCGCGGCTCTGACTGATATGCCTCAGGGTACTTTTGCATACAAGGTCAATGTCGAAGGTGAGAATGTCGCGGTCACTCGTGAAGTAGACGGTGGTTTGCAGACGGTTGCTCTGAAACTGCCAGCGATAGTTACTACAGACCTGCGTTTGAATGAACCGCGTTATGCAGCTCTGCCAAATATTATGAAAGCAAAACGTAAACCTTTGGCGGTTAAAACACCGGAAGAACTGGGTGTTGAGCTGAAAGAACACACCAAACTGCTGAAGGTAACGCCTCCAGCAGAGCGCTCAGGTGGTATCAAAGTGTCCAGTGTTGATGAGCTGGTCGAAAAACTTAAAAACGAAGCCAAAGTACTTTAAGGGGCGCTGAAAATGACAATTCTGGTTATTGCAGAACATGACAACAGCATCCTGAAAGGTGCGACTTTAAACACTGTGACTGCTGCATCGCAGATGGGCGATGAGATCCATCTGCTGGTTGCAGGTGCTAACTGTGCCGCAGTTGCTGAAGCTGCGGCTTCTGTTGCTGGTGTAAGTAAAGTTTTGGTGGCAGATCATGCGGCTTACGAACACCAGCTGGCTGAAAATATGGGCAAGCTGGTCGCTGAACTGGGTAAGGATTACAGTCATATCGTTGCACCAGCGACAACCACAGGCAAAAACTTTATGCCTCGTGTAGCTGCTCTTCTGGATGTGGCTCAAATCTCAGACATTATTACGGTTGAATCCGAAAATAGTTTCCAGCGCCCAATCTACGCAGGCAATGCCATTGCGACCGTAGAATCAATGGATGCTATCAAAGTGATTACCGTACGCGGTACTGCTTTTGAACCTGCTTCTGAGGAAGGTGGTTCAGCAGCAGTAGAAGATATTTCTAGCGTACATGATGCAGAAACCTCCAGCTTTATTAGTGCTGAATTGGCGGAATCTGACCGGCCTGAATTGACCGCTGCCAAGGTGGTTATCTCAGGTGGTCGTGGCATGGGTAATGGAGAAAACTTTGCCATGCTCGAAAACATAGCAGATAAACTCGGCGCTGCGGTTGGCGCTTCACGTGCAGCCGTTGACGCAGGCTTTGTGCCTAACGATATGCAAGTGGGTCAGACCGGTAAGATCGTTGCACCTGAACTTTATATTGCTGTAGGCATCTCCGGTGCCATCCAGCATCTTGCAGGCATGAAAGACTCAAAAGTCATTGTTGCTATCAATAAAGACGAAGAAGCGCCTATTTTCTCGGTCGCTGATTACGGGCTGGTAGCAGATCTGTTTGATGCAGTCCCAGAGTTAGAGCAAAAGCTCTAAAAGTTATATTGAGTTGTTATAGCTGCTATACCCAGGGGGAGTAGGTGATGAGTGAGCGTGAGTCAATGGAGTTTGATGTTGTCATCGTAGGGGCAGGACCTGCTGGTTTATCTGCCGCCTGCCGACTGATGCAACAGGCAAACGAAGTAGAACAGGAACTGACTGTCTGCGTGGTAGAGAAAGGATCTGAAGTCGGTGCTCATATTCTTTCCGGTGCGGTGATCGAAAGCCGCGCTCTGGATGAACTGTTTCCAGACTGGAAAGAACTGGGTGCGCCGCTCAATACGCCGGTTACTGAAGATCAGATCTTCCTGCTGAAGGATGAAGAAAAGTCGGTTCAGGTCCCTAATGCCTTTGTTCCCAAAACCATGCATAACCACGGCAACTATATCGTCAGCCTGGGTAACCTTTGCCGCTGGTTAGCGGAACAAGCCGAGCAACTGGGTGTAGAGATCTTCCCAGGGTTTGCCGCGGCTGAAGTACTGTATAACGACGATGGCAGCGTTAAAGGCATTGCTACCGGCGATATGGGCATCAGTGAATCCGGTGAGCAGAAAGACAGTTATATGCCGGGTATGGAACTGCACGCTAAATACACCATCTTCTCGGAAGGTTGTCGTGGTCATCTCGGCAAAGAGCTGATCGAAAAGTTTGAGTTGGATGCAGAAGCCGATGCTCAGCACTATGGCCTTGGTATCAAAGAGCTTTGGGACTTACCCCCAACGCCTGACGGGGAGCCTGATAAACATAAACCGGGTCTGGTACTGCATGGTTCCGGCTGGCCTTTAAGCGATGGCGCTAGTGGTGGTTTCTTCCTCTACCATACGGAAGATAATCAGGTGGTTGTAGGTCTGATTGTAGATCTTAACTACAGCAACCCTTACCTGAGCCCCTTTGATGAATTCCAGCGTATGAAACACCACCCGGTGCTGAAACAGCATCTGGAAGGCGGTAAACGTGTATCCTACGGCGCACGTGCTATCACCAAAGGTGGTTTTAACGCACTGCCGAAAATGACCTTCCCTGGAGGCATTGTTGCAGGCTGTAACGCCGGCACACTGAACTTCTCCAAGATCAAAGGCACGCATACGGCGATGAAGTCCGGCATGTTGGCGGCGGAAGCAATCTTTGAGGCCGTTCAGGCAGGCTGTAAAGGCGGTAAAGAGTTGAGTAGTTATGCGGATAAATTCGAAAGT
>JAILXS010000023.1:0-5207 GCA_050789425.1 Neptuniibacter sp. | reverse complement strand
TTACATGCACGGCAGTCGTCCGCTTCTTTCGCACCGTCACCAAACTTGATGTTGGCACTGGCGGTCAGTTTCCAGTTGTCATCGATCAACCACTCAACCAGTGGCGCGGCCACAGAAGAGTTCGCACGGAAGTCGTGGGCCATGATGATCTGTGGGCTCAGGCGGTCATTCATCCACCAACCTTTAATCAACAGGGTTGCGATGTTGTTGGATTTCCACTGCGCGAAGCCAGCTTCACCAAAGGTCGCCTGTTCAGAGCGGTGATCCAGTAGGTGTTCACCGAACAACTGACCTGAGAACAGGAATGCACGGCTCTTGTTCAGTGCCGGGATCATTACCGTCTTATCCATACCGATCACGTAACGGAACACATCCGATTCGGAGTACAGATCTTCACTCAGGGAGTCAGCAAACTCTTCACCCTGTGTGAATGCACCCTCGAAGCGGAATACGGTATCCAGAGACTCCGAGTAGTAGTCCATGGAACCACCGATCAGGTTCACACGTGGGAAGTAGATATCAAACGCGATCAGGTAAGGCACACCGTCTGGCTGCAATACACCGGTGAACGGGTTGATGATCTCGTTTTTGATCGTCGTACCGCCACGCAGGGACGGGAACTGAGAACGGTAGGTCAATGCGTTTACGGAGAAGTTCAGGTCGCCGTAGACACCTTCCAGTTTCGCACCCAGTTGGGTGTTATCCAGGCTCCAGCTTGGCAGGTGGATATCACGGATACCGATCTGGTTTGGACCAAAGTTAGTCGCGATCAGCTGTTCAGTGTCACCACTGAGGCCGGCGAAGTTCGCCACGGTGCCACCGTTATCCCACAGGTTTTTCATACCGCGGAAGAAACATGCAGCATCCAGTGGGTTGTAGGCACCGGAACAGCTGCCCAGGTTATGTGGACGGAACTTATCGAAGTTCCACACAACCGATGCGTTCAGGTCATCAAATCCACCTGTTGGCCCCATGCGGCGTTCCATCTGCAACATCCACATTGGGATACGCGTATCTTCCAGCTCGTCATAGATACTGTGACGGGAGTAATCCACCGGGTTGATCACGTCCAGTACGCGGAACAGGTCGGTACGACCCCAAACCACTTGCTGACGACCCAGACGAACGTTCAGCTCATCGCCATCGTCCAGTGTCCGTGTCGCGTCAATGTAGAACTCACGCAGGAAGTCCAGACGGTCATTAAATTCCGGATGTTTCAGATCGTTCTCATCCGCATCCACGTAGTCTTTAATACAACCACGGTTGTCGGTATCACAAGGACGAACCGGCACACCGAAGGCGACACCGCCTTCCTGTCCGTGCTGGTACTGACCCAGTACGATCAGACCTTCGTTCGGGTTGCTGGCACCGTAGCTGTCAACAAACGCATTGTTAACCAGGCCAATCGCATCCACTGCGGATTTACCCATACCGGCGCCATGCGCCACAAATGAATCGGTTGGGAAGCCCGGCGGCAGGAAACCACCGGCAAACGCGCCGCCGGTGTTCTGTAACTGAATTGGACCGCCGGCGTTGTCACCGAACTCATCATCATTCAGGTCGTATACTGCGTCGTACGTACCGCGCAGTGCGCCGTGCAGCGATACTGAGTTCCAACCGCTGTTCGAAGAATCAAAATAACGACTGAACTCCAACTGAGCCGTATTACGTGATTTTGAAATACCCCGTGTCTCACGGTGGTACGTCGCATTCTCAACGAAACCGGACCACTCGGTTTCTCCAGCAATAGCGGATGTGCCATAGCTGCTCAGCAGACCTATGGCGACGGATGCCGCTAATGTGTTGAGGGTTGTTATTTTTTTTGTCATCGCTAGAACCCCTTCAGGTTTTTTTATTAGTGGTGGTAATCACTGTTCCCGGAACGCTCAGGCGTGAATCACGCCGTCGTCGTCCTTATAGGCCTTACAGATAAACTTCGGTTTGAAGACCAGTACCCAACTCGGTACCAGTAGCATCGCCGCTGCACCGTTGAGGATGACCATCACGGTCAGCAGCAACGCAGCATCCGATTGGAAACGCAGGTCCGACAGAATCACCCACATCACGATCCCGGAGATCAGAGTGATCGCCGTAAAACTGATCGCAAGGCCGGTGGTGCTGATCGCTTTGCGTACCGCCGCATTCAGGTCTTGCAACACAACCATCTCTGCGCGGATTCGGTCCATCATGTAAATCGAGTAATCGATACCGACACCCACACCCACTGCGATAATCGGTACGGTGTTGATGTTGATACCCATATGACTGACCCCCATGTAGGCGTAGGTCAGCGTGGTGGCGAAGAGCATCGCCATGAACATCATGGTGCCCGCCGCCAGAGACTGGTAGAAGAACATCACCATGAAGAAGATCAGAATGAACACCAGCGGCAGCACCCAGAGATTGGTCTCGTAGGCGGCTTCGTTCATCGCTGCGGTCACACCGATGGTGCCGCCCGCCAGTCGGATCTTCAGACCTTCGACTTTGCCTTCGTTGGCTTCGATCCACTGTTTCGCGGTGTGGATCGCACGGCGGATGGTCTCGCCCTGATGGTCTTTGTAGTAGAACACCAGGTTGGCGATGCGCTCATCGGTATCGACAAATTCGTTGAGTGCGCCCGGGATCGGGCTGGACATCATGTAGGTGAACATCAGACCACCCACATACTGTTGATCGTTGGGAATCTGGGTCCAGCGAGGATCGTCGTTATGCAACAGACGGTTCACCTGTTTCACCAGATCCGGTACCCCTTTGGAGCCCCCGACTTCCGGGTCCAGCAGCATGTGTTTTTGCAGATCGCTCAGGGCTTTCAGAACCTCGGGGCGTTTGATGCCGCCGTTCTCATTGGTCTCAGCAACAATGTACAGCTCTTCTGAGCCTGGGAAGCTGTCGTTGACCGCTTTCGAGGAGAGGTTGTAATCATGATGCTGATACAGGATCGGAGAACCCGGCTCGGACTCACCGATCACCACTTTAGAGGAGAAGTACCAACCACTGCATAACAGCACCGCTGCAATCATCAGAGCGTTCTTGGCGGCTCGCTCACTGCTGATCACTTTGGCACAGCCATAACCGACGTTACGGAAGATGTTGTGTTTGATCTCAGTGTTCTTCGGTTTTGGAAGAATCGACAGCAGCAGAGGCACGGCCAGCAGTACAGTCAGGATAATGCACAGCGCCCAGAGGGATGCGTAGTGTGCCAGCTTGGTATTCAGCGGAATGGAACCGATCGCAATCAACAACAGACCGATGGCATCGGAGACCACGCCCAGACTGCCGGGACGGAACAGGCTTTCAAAGGTCAGCCGCGCGGAGAGTTGATGATCCGCATGCAGGTTCAGTTCCTGATAGTAACGTTCGACGATCTGGATACCGTGGGACATTGCACGGGCGGAGATCAGGAACGGGATCACCAGTCCCAACGGGTCCAGATTGTAACCAAACAGGGAGATGATGCCGATGCCCCAGATAGAGGAGACAATCACCGCCGCGAGTGGAATCAGTACTCCGTACGCTTTACGGAAGTAGAAGATCAGCAGCGAGATCATGATCAACGCTGTGAACAGGAAGATCTCGATGATCTGATCCAGATACTGGTACGCCCAGCCCACCAACATCGGTTGACCGGTCACGTGAATCTTGAAGCCTTCCGCGCCTTCATCGATGCGCATCTGCTGGATCTCGTTAAACGTTTTCACGTAGTCCAGCTGGCCTTCGTTGAGCTGCGCTTTCACCAGCGCCATCTTCATATCCGGAGAGACCAGTGGGCCGTAGACCCGTGGGTTCGCCACGATATCGGAACGCAGGACATCCAGCGCTTCCGGGTTCATCTCACCGCCCTGTGGGTCGTAGTAAGACTTGGAGTTCACGTTGCCTTCCGGCGTCATCCATACCTTACGGGAGTTACGGTGGGTCACACTCGCCACAAGGTTGTGGTTGATGCCCGGCAGGCTGTCTACCGCCAGAGTGATGCGGTGGATTTTGGCTAAGGCTTCATTACTGAAGATGTCGCCGTTTTCCACTTCCACACCGACGATGATGACGTTCGCGCCCCCAAAGGACTCTTTGATCTCGTTGTGCAGCTCAATGTAGGTGTGTTCCTGCGGCAGCAGATCGGCGAAGTCGGAATACATCTTCACGCTGGGGATCTGGTAAGCAAAGAACAGGGTAATCAGCGCAATAACACCGAGGATTTTCTTTGGATGGCGGAACACCGCTTCATCCAGAGAGTGTAATAAATGCGTGGCCTTATGGGCCTTGGCGGATTTTTTATCCATGACGGAGGCCTCTTATTTTTGGCTGACTTGAACAGAATCACCGGATGCAATATCCAGTGTGTATAAAGAACCGAAGCCACCGGCCATCAGCAGTTCTCCGCTTTTCAGCTGAACGGCATCGCGGATATACACGGGCATTTTCGGGTTCGGAATGCGTTTCCAGTCGCTGCCGGTGTACTCCAGTACGGTGGCGTGATCGCCGTAGGCAAACAGACGGTCACCCGCCTGGTAGAAGCCATACAGTGGCGACTCGGTTGGCGTGACCTGCTGGGTCCAGGTCATGCCACCGTCTTCGGTGTACATGATCTGACCACTGAGGCCTGCCACCCAGCCCTGCTCAACTGAAGGGAAGTGAGCGCTCTGGGTGTAGAAATCGTTCGGGATATACTCGGGTACGTTCCAGTTCTGGCCGCCATCATCACTGCGGGCAACCAAACCGAACTCACCGGTTACCAATACGGTGCTGTTATCCAGGAACTGAATCCCGGTCAGCATGGCATCTTCATTGAGGGTATTTTCAGACCAGGTTTTGCCCTGATCAGACGAGTTAAGTACGGTGGAGAAGCTGCCCACCACCCAGATGCTGTTATCCGGGGCACAGGTCAGATCCAGAACATCTTCTGGCGTGGGTAGTTTAGATGCGGTCCAGCTCTGGCCGTTATCACGGCTGCTCCAGACTTGCTGATCCATGCTCAGGGCCACAAAGCTCTGATCCGGACACACCGCCACATCAACAAAGGCAGGGGCACCGCTCACTTCGTGACGCTGCCAGTTCAACCCGTTTAACGGGCTGGTCAGAACCAGACCATCCGCACCGACGGTCACCAGAGCCGTATCGTTGACTGCGATACTCTGGAACTGATCGGTACGACGGACCTGCTTCTCAAGTTCGTTTTCAACACCCTCAAGGTTCAGAGGGGCTTCACATCC
>JAILXS010000022.1:0-5470 GCA_050789425.1 Neptuniibacter sp. | reverse complement strand
GTTGAGCGTTCCGCCATAATCTGCCGCCACTGCTCTTCAGTAATTTCTTTTACGCCTTCTGGCATGTTGTCGGCGTGGTGCTCATCTGTGTAAAAACCGTGCGTTTCGGCACTGTAAAAAATGCTCATACTACCTCCTAAAAACCAATCGCAAATACGCGGGCAGTTCGTAATGACGGACTGCTATTTGCAGCTTCAAACTGGGCGTTATTAACCAGGTCGGCTTGTTGGATCTCTCCATCGCCAATTACAGAACCTGACGAGCTAATCCAGACATTCAGTGATAGATTTGGAAATGCAATTGGGTACGAAAAATTTTGCGCTGTTGGTAGTGTTTGAATCAGGCTCCATTGCAAAATAATGCCGCTTGGGAGCGTGACATATCCGTTGTCCTGGGAAAGGTCTTTTGCTAAACCAGAACCTGTAGCCAGGATCTCCAGAATCTTAGCCAGCACCTGGCCGTTATCTTCTTTATCAAGCTCACCACCATTGTGCTCAGCGATTGCTACCAGCTCTTCCTGTACTGCGTTCAGCCATTCAGCGGTCACCTGTGTGGCAGGGATTGCTTGCTGCGCATCACCTTCGGTGAAGGTGTTTTGAGCGGTTGCGCCTGCGCCATCTATCTGATGCATGTTTGTCTCCTATGAGTAACTAAATTGAACAATGCGGTGAGCATGAACCAGGCGTTTAATGCCACATTCGAGCATTGCATTACCCCAGCTTGCGAGGGCTTCACCGGCTACAGATGTACCTGCTGTGAAGTGGGTTGTTGTTGTTTCTGGTGCGTTTACCTGGAACACAAATGCCCAGTCTTCACCGTTGCAGGGTTCGCCCGCCAGAAAGCCTGCATGCATTGGTTTAAATTCAGTGATTGTGATGGTGAAACCCAGTGCTGCAGCTACGGCGATGAAAAAATTACGGCTTTGGCCTCCATGTGCCTGGTATGCCTGTACCAGAGCGGCTCTACGCTCCACCATTGTGTGTTCGTCTGTTATGCAGGGCAACGGCAATGCATACTGCTGCTCCCATTCTTCAAACACCTCGAACGCTTTTGAAGGGTGGGATTCGTTGAGTACGGCTTCTGCACGGGCACCGATGCGGGCGAACTCTTCGGCTATACCGAGCATGAGTTTTGCCATGTCGCTGTCGATGTCGGTTGGCCAGGCATCACCTTTTGGCAGCAGGGCCAGCAGTGCGTCGCGGTATTGCTCTACGCTCATGGCCATGTCATCACCCCTAATTCTGGGAATTCACCGACTGCACAGGTGAAGTCGTCGGTTAGATCGATTGCATGGTCTGTTTCGCCGGTCGCGATGCTGATCGCTTCGTTGATCTGGCTCAGCAGCAGAGTGCCACCCGGTTCTGCAGCGCGAGCGATCAGGTCTTTCAGTTCTGCTTCGATCGCGGCCTGGGTTGTTGCGTTGTTCGGTACCAGTTTTGTGAAGGTAAGATCCAGAGCTTTGGCGGTTAGCCCAGCAGCGGTAAAACCTCGCATCCCCGATGGGCGTATAATATCGGTGTAGTCCTGCACGGCATCGATGTGGGCCTGGGTTGGAATTGGGGTTGCAAGATTGTCGGTAACAAAGCGCACGGTAACTGCGCCAATGTACGGTGTATTGCTGTAGCACCAGGCGCGGGTGATATCGACGTGAGCAGCTTTAGCCCAGGCTATAAAGTCCCAGTCGTTGCCACCCATTGGCGGGTTCTTGCGGCGATCGCTGAGGCGTTCGCGAACCCGATCGATTGATTCAATATCCGCACCGCCGGATATCTCTATTACTGTTGCTGTTGTGTCTACGTCCAGGACGGAGTTCACCAGGCGCAGCGTGGTACCAGAATCCTGATTTTGTTCTGTGCCTACCTCTACCGATTTAAGCTGCAGGGTTGCGGTACCGGCTGCAATAGTCGCTTGCTCGGTTACTCGGTACAGCTGCTGCGCATCGGTTTGCAGCAGGGTTTCTGCCGGGATGATCGCCGCTTCTGTGCCGGTAATAGTAGCGGTACCGGATGCGCGGCTTGCCTGAATGCGAAAAATGTTCACCTCTGCAGCACGGCGCAGCAGGTTCTCATCGTCAGCGGTTTCATCAAAGATCTGATCTACGTTGTATTGCAGGTGTCCATGCAGACCATGAGCAACACCGGCCACGGCTTGTGATAATGGGTAGTAGGTATCACCACGCTGGCTTGCGCTTTCATCGCCGTGGCGCTCTATATCTGCGCTTACACGCTGGCGAAGGGTTGTGAGTTCTGGGCGATCAAATGACATTATGCCGCGACTCCTAGTGTATGTTCGTAAGGTGCTTGCCAGCTGCCGTCTTGCAACTGGCACTGAATCAGCAGGTTTATCTGCTGCAGGCCACCGCGTTCGGCTGTGACTTTTACGCTCTGCAGGTGGCCGTCATCGACCAGCCATTCCAATGCTTGTGTCGCATAATCACGGGCGCGGTTGATTGTCTTCGGGATGACTTTCTCGCGTTTTAAGGTCCACAGTTTGCTGCCCAGGCTTTCTCCCTGGGGCAGTTCAAAATCACCGTAGTAGCCACGCTGGTCTGTCTCGCCCTGGGGCAGTTCATCTTGCTCGCAGCGGGCATCGGTAAACAGGCTGATGACTACGGCATTTTGCAACCAATTAAGAAACGATGACGGCTTGCTCTGCAGATCGATGCGCTGGCTTTCTGCGCTGTAGGCTAAATAAATGCTCATAGGTTTTTCGCCTTGCTGGTATCGCCGCCAGAGTCACCTGTATGGCCGTGGTTTTTGAATGAGAGATCGTCATGGGTGACAAAATCATCAGCTTTCACAACACCTGTGCAGTACACCTCTGGTGTGTTGAAGTTGGCTTTCACAGCAGCTGTGACATCAATGGTGCGATCGTCTTTGATATGCACTTTGTCGCCGTGGCGGTTGTAGATGGCGACTTCACCTTCTTCTACCTGCAGGCGATAGCGGCGGTCGCCCACACAAAACACCACGGTGTGGGATGTGTTGCCATTAAACGCCAGGACTATGCCTTCAGCACCGGATTCTGGATGGCTGGTAAAGCCAAAGGGTTCGAAATGCTCCACACCATCCAACGGCTGCCCACCCTCTACCTGCATCTGTAGGAAACGGGTATTGCCGCTGTATTTCGCACGGCGTAGTAGGCCGCGCTGGTTAATGCGGCGGATTTTTCGCATAGTGCGTTGGAGTTCTTTCATGCTCATCTCTCGAACTCCTGCGCCGCTTTTTCTACTTCTGGGACCAGATCAAAAGCACCTTTTGGCATGACTCGCAGTTCAGTATTGCGACCCTGGTTGTTGAGCGTTAAACGGGTTTCAACAATCAAACGTTCCTGGTTGCTTAAGCCCTGGTATGGGTCATTCACTGTGATTAATTCGTTAGGGGCCCATACTCGGCCACCGGGTGTTTGTCGCCAGCCCTGGACTTTGTAAACCACAGATTCAGAGCGGCCCTGGTGCACGTTCTTTTGCCATTCTGCACGGGTTTTACAACCGGCCAGATCCATATCTTCATCAGCGGCAAATGCCATAGGTCGGTAACGGCCAGTCCCTTTCACGGTGGCCTTTGGCAGTACGGTATCTACGCCCTCAAGCTGAGTCTGTTCGTCATTGCTCTGCTGAGCGGTGACTGTGTATTCACTGAACAGCTGTTCATCACTAAAGCTACCGCTTGCGGATTTAATGTTTTCGCCCAATACCAGGGCTACGTCTGCATGACCTTTACCGGCGCGAGTGATGACCAGGTCGCCATTGGCGTTGGAGATCAGAAGCAATGCACGGATGCGGGCCAGCTCTTCCAGGAACTCCCAAATTGGCTCTCCTAGATCTAAGCGTTTGGTTTTAACAAACAACTGGCTTGCGGCTTTTTTGGCACTGGCATGAACAATCACATTGATATTGAACGGTTTGCACAGGCTCTGGCAGATCTGCAAAAGGCTCTGACCGTTGAATGGTTTACCCGTATTAGAGCAGTCGACCAGATCCCCTAAACGGCTGCGGCCACGTACATTGATAATGTGGTTTGTAGCATCGTAGGTGGGTTCTACGCTGTTGATGTAACCGGTTAGCAACAGGTCATCATTCACATACGCTTGCAGCTCCATACCTTTTTTAATGGAACGACGGTTTACTTTGTTGCCGGTATTCCAAATCTCACTGAGTTTCAGTGAAAAGTTGTGCTGGCCGCGCTCTATGGAACGGGCGATCATCGCTTCTTTCCAGCCTGTGTGCGGGGTACCATCAATCACCATGACCAGTTGATCACTCATACCAGCACCTCCAGATCTTCGCCTGCAGGCATAAAGCTTGGGTGTTTAACGCTGTTACGGCTGATCAGTTCATCTGCACGGGTTGCATCGCCGTAGAGCTGGTGCGCCAAAACAAGCGCAGGAACGGACTGCTGCAGCTGTACATGTTCAATCTTCTGTAGACCGGGTGCGACTTCATCCACTCGCTTCATCAATGCGGTTTGCAGATCTACCAGTGGGTAGTATTCGGCATCGGTACTGGTTTCGATCAGAGAGTCGATCTGTTCCAGGAGCAGATCCCGAGTCCCGATCGCTTCGTTATAAGTGCTGAACGGTTTGTCCTGGGCAGCAACCAAACGCGCCGTTTCAATGGTTGCAGATGCAGTGAGCAGCTGCTGTGTTGCCAACTGGTTCTGCGCCTGGTGTTTTCTTGTGGGTGTTGTCAGTGGCACGATATCGACCGCTGCAACGCCTGTGGTTAGGGTGTTATAACCGCCCACCGCTGTTGAAATATTGTCGGTGCTGCCCATTACGGCTGCAATCAGACTGGAGACTTCACTGGCGAGTGATGTTGGCTCCTGCAGAAGCGAAGAAAGCCCAGCGCTGAACAGATCGATCTGTTCCGATATTGGGTTTGACTGTTGCAACACAGTAGAAAACTGCCCGTTAACCGCCTGCAGTTTTGATACTGCATCATTAAACTGGGTCAGCGCTGCGTCATTGACAAAGCCTGGTTTACTGGCAACCGAAAACTGGTCTGTGAAGCGCTGTTGCACTGCGGTTGAACAGCCATTGCATGCGGCCTGCAACGCTTTTGCATTACCGTTGCCTGGCTGCGGATATTTGCGTTTGCCAGCAAGAAGGATTTCAAGATTGAATTGAACATAGCCGCCTTTGCGCGTAGTGATTGCCCATTCGTAAGCTTTCACGTGAACACGCAGCGTACCGAGATGCGGGTGGATCAGTGTATGCGGGCCTGCCGAATCCAGCAGTTTAATCAGTTCATCACGGTCTAAGTCGTAATCCTGACCCACTAGAAAAATAGTGAGTCGGCCAGAGCCTGCAGACGGCCCCATGTCCTCCACATAATGCACATCTTGAAGTGGGTATTCATGTACCACTAAACGACGGCCACCAGAGCCAGAGGCACGCTCAGTATGAAAAGGTAAATTGCCGATGCTGCCCGGCTGTAAACGCTCGCGCCAACTCATGGAGCCACCATAGA
>JAILXS010000018.1:0-23192 GCA_050789425.1 Neptuniibacter sp. | reverse complement strand
TGTAAGCAGGTAATAAAGTTGTGAACTAACTATTAAAGTCATGAACTGTTTAATAAAGTCGTGAAGTAGATAATAAAGTCGTGAAGCTGGCTCACATGGAAGTTCATTAAACTGAGGTCTTTTATCGCCTTTGAATAGTTAAATGAACTACTTAATACTATTGATTACATCGGAATTACTCTATTCAAGCATGTCTGCTTTGTGCCATTAGCGGACATTAGCCAACTAATTTCTCTATATGTATGTGAGCGCTTATCGCTCAAAGGCCTCACCTATGAGCGAAAACCGCTCATAGGTGAGCTATATTAAGCTTGCATGCTATAAAAAAGAGGGAAAATAGTTGGCCCTATTTTTGCTGTATACAAATGGAAAGGATTTCATACCCCCAAAGAACTGAATACTGAGAAGTCAGTAATGAGAAAAGCATTTTATGATGTCCCAACGTCTTTCTTCTAAGTATCTACTTCTTTCTTTAGCCGTTGCGTTAATTCCGCTTATCAGTTTTGCTGCACTTTACAACTATTACACAATGCAATTGGTTTCTCAGATCACTGATGAACAGCTAGCTACTCGTATGGCTGCGACTCAAAATGAGATGAGAGTGTTTCTTCGTGAGAGAGGTTACGAAATAGCAGCGCTTGCTGATCAATTTACTGATCCTGGTCTGTTTGAGCATGAAGGAAGCAGGCTGCTTTCAATTGAAATGGAAGACCTGTTACGACTTCAGACAGATGATAGTTCTATCTATGGTATCGCCTTTTTTGGTAAGAGCGGTGAGCTGAGCTGGACCTTTCCAGATGATCTTGTACTTGATGAGCTGAATGCAGGAATTATTTTCGAGGGTGTTGCGTTGAGCGATCCGTCGACCCGCAGTTGGGAACATCCACCCTATATCCTTATGAAAAGCCAAGTAAACTTTCATGGGCGACAGGTTGAAGCGCCGAGTATTGGTCTGATTATACGATTTAATTCCATCACTGAGATGATGAAGGGGTTGGATCAGCCACACACTTACCGTTCTGTGCTTAGGGTTTCGAGTGGTCAAACTTACGATGTAGTTGGGCAGCCTATTGAAGCTAAATTTTCTAGCTTTCAAAGAGAGATCTTACCTGGTTGGTCATTGCTTTTATTACAAAATCATGGCCTGGTATCAACCCCGATTGAGCAGATGCGAATCTGGTTGATAGTTCTAGTAGTGTGTACAGTGGTCGGCTTGCTACTACTGCATTTCAATATTTCTAAAAAACTGAATCAGCAGGTTGATTCAATTGTCAAAAGCGTTGAACAGGTTGCCGCAGGTGATCTTGATAGTCCTGTAAAACAGTCCACTAGCCTTGAAATGGATAAGCTGGCGACAGCGATCGAAACTATGCGTATGCAGCTTAAGGGCTTTATAACTTCAACCCTCGAAATAGAGAGGCGGGCGTCGTTAGGTCAGTTGGCTGCTGGCTTGGCGCACGATATACGTAACCCTCTTACCACTATAAAAACTACGATTGTTGCTCTTACCAAGCGAGAGAAAGATCCGGTCAATCGGGATATGTTGAATATGCTAGAGGACGAGATTGATCGGATGAATGATGTAATTGAAAACTTGCTTGATTATGCCCGGCCAAGAGAGCCAAAGGCTGAATTACTGAATTTATCCGAGCTACTTGAAAGTATGGCGACCTTGCTGAGTGCATCAGCCCGGGAAAATAACGTGACTATCCGCATTGAGTGTCCTGCAGCAACAGAGGTCTGGATCGATGATGGGCAGTTAAGGCAAGTACTAATGAATCTTATGCTGAATGCCATTCAGGCGATGAGACGGGATGGTGGAATACTGCTGATCCGCTGCACTGAAAAATTTGATTGTGAAGATGTGATAATCAGTGACAGTGGCACCGGGATTCCAAAAGATGTTATGCCGCACATCATTGAGCCCTTCTTTACCACAAAGTCGGCAGGTACTGGGCTGGGGTTGGCTATCTGTAATGCGCTTATCCACAATAATAATGGACAGCTGATTATTACCAGCGAGGAGGGACAGGGAACGACTGTGAGCTTGCAATTACCCAAAGCTATAGGGGGAGAGTCTGATGAGTAAGGATATTTCTGTGCTTATGATTGACGATGAGCGCAATCTTGTTCGGAGTCTGAGCTTTTCTCTGAGTGATGAGCAGATTGAAGTCACCGGCGCTTTTACTGGTCAGGAAGGACTGGAGAAAACAGCAGAGACCAGCCCGGATGTTATTCTGCTTGATCTGGGATTACCCGATAGCTCGGGGCTGGATATTCTGTCGCAGCTCAAAACTCAGCACCCGGATATTCCTGTGATCATGATCTCTGCCCATGGTGATACCCGAGCGGCGGTCAAGGCTGTGAAAGAGGGGGCGCTCGATTATATAACTAAACCTTTTGATGTGGACGAGCTGGTGATCCTGATCCGGCGTAGTGCTGAACAGGTTAGGATGGTGAAAGAGTTACAGTTTTTACGCGGTAAAAGCCACAGTCCTAGCGGTTTGGTTGGCAGCAGTCCGGCCATAGCAAAGCTGAAAAGAGAGATCGAGCAGGTTGGCAGAAGTGCCGGTAAGACGGTATTGATTACTGGACCATCTGGCACCGGCAAATCTCTGATCGCAAAAGGCTTACACGATATCCGTTTTGGTGATGCGCCTTTTATTGAGGTGAACTGTGCTGCGTTACCTGAGCAATTGATCGAAGCAGAGTTGTTTGGTGCTGAGCGGGGGGCATATACCGGGGCAAATCAGCGTCGCTCCGGGCTAATAGAGCTGGCCAACGGTGGTACCTTGTTTCTGGATGAAATTGGTGAGCTGCCTGTTAGCTTACAGGCAAAACTACTGAGCTTTTTGGAGAACAGGTCCTACAGGCCCATCGGTGCTGGTAGAGAAAGAAATGCTGATGTGTTTGTTGTTGCAGCAACTAATCGCTCTTTGCAAGATGAGGTTGAAGCGGGAACATTTCGACAGGATCTCTACTACCGTCTGAATGTACTGCCGATTGAGGCGCCACCGCTGTCGGTGCGACGGGAAGATATTCCTTTACTTGTGTCCTATTTCAGTGAGAGTTTTGCACGGCTGGAAGGGGTTGAAGCTAACCGTTGGGAATCGGATGTACTACAGGAGATGCTCAATTATACCTGGCCGGGCAATGTTCGTGAGCTTAAGAATCTGGTTGAGCGATTAACCATTCTCAATCCCGGTCGCACGGTTTCTCTGAATCTACTGCCTGAGGAATATCTTAGCAAGGGGGCCGATCCCGCTTATGAAAACAGTTATACCGAAGATCTAGAAAACCGGGAACGTCAGTTGATCCTCAATGCTCTGGAAGAAGCCGGAGGGCGCAAAGGGTTGGCGGCAGAAAAACTGGGTATTTCTAGGCATGCGTTGAAGCGGAGAATTCAGCGCTTGCAGTTAGAGGATTTTCTATGATTCGCTGGGTGCTATTGTTGCTGGCGCTGTCTCCGTCAACCTGGGCGTCTGAGTTTGCTCTGGGGGCTAGCGATAAAGATGCGACGGTTAAGGTGGGGTGTCTATTCCCATTGGGAGGGCGGAGTGGACTTTATGGCCAGGATAGTGCAGTTGGAATCCGTCTGGCCTTTGAATGGCTTGAGATGCAGTCTGTAGAATATCCGCCTATTCGGGTACTGATCGCTGACAGTAGTTCAAAAGCTTCTAAGGCGACCCGACTGGCGCGAGATTTTATCCGTAAAGATAAAGCCCGTTTTATTTGTGGTGTGGTGAATTCAAATATCGCCTTGCAGGTAGCGAAGGTTGCTGAGGATGAAAAGGCATTCTTTATCGGCACTGATCATGCATCCTCAAAACTGACCGGCACCAATGTCTCGCCGTATTACTTCAGAGTGAACAATAATACCCAGCAGTCCATGCATGCCGCCGCGAGCTACATCAAGGAAAAATTTAAAGCTATTAAGGCTGATCAACCGTTACGCATATCATACATAGGCCCGGACTACGATTACGGCTATCAGACCTGGCAGGATCTGAGAACCTCTCTGGAGAAGAAAGGTGTGGATTTTGAAATCGTCACGGCGCTGTGGCCGCGCTTGTATGAGTCAGACTATACGCCTTATCTGAAAGCTTTGCTGGAAAAGCCGACAGATCTGATTGTCAATTCACTCTGGGGTGGAGATCTGATTGCCTTTGTCAGACAGGCGAATCAGACTCATCTGTTCAGGCATGCACGTTTTGCTAATTTTGATACGGGCAGTAATTACGATGTCCTGGCAGCCTTGGGCGACGATATGCCGGATGGACTGATTCTTTCTTCAAGGCATCATAATAACTGGCCGGATACCAAGTACAATCAGTGGTTTATTAAACGTTTTAAAGCACTTAGCGGGCGCTACCCCTCGTATGCGGCTGAAGGTGCATATTCCGGCATGTTGGCGATTGCGAATGTTATGGCTGAGGTGGGAGTGGATGCCAAAGATGATGAGATTCGCTCTGCTCTGCAACAGCTAACAATATCGCTGCCGGAGGATCCGCAAGGCTTCACCTCATTTATGGATGCTGAAAAGCATCAATTGCAGCAAGTGATCGCCATCGGAGTGACGATGCCGAATACCGCCTTCCCTCCTGCTACTCATATGCTGGGTGACTGGCGTATCTACTATCCTCAGTCCGATCAATAGCAGCTGGTTTGAGCGCTGACCGCTCAGCGGTGGCGCTCGGCTCTGAGCGTGTAGCGCTCATGATCTTACAGTCACCATCATTGTTTTTTAAAAATATTCATTAAAAACAATTGGTTATTGTTGATTTTGTTTGTTGGCATAGCTGTTGCTCAAAGGAAATGTACAGATTTTTTCTGTCACAACAATAATTAAAACCTTTGAGGCATAATAATGTTTAAATCACTAAAAACGCCTTCTGCTTTAGCGGGTTTGCTGCTAACCGCTACCGTCACACAACCAGTTTTCGCTGCTGATGATGAATACAAGCTTGGTCTTGTGACCTTCCTGTCCGGCGGCGCTGCAGGTCCATTCGGTGTTCCTGCTAAGAATGCTGCTGATCTTACTATCGAAGCGATCAATAGCGGGACTTTACCTGCGCCATACAATACCAAGGGTATTAACGGCGAGATGTTAAAGCCTGTGTACATTGATGAAGCGGGTGGCGCGACTAAACAAACCGCAGAGTACCGTAACCTGGTTGAGCGCGAAGGTGTCGATGCCGTTGTGGGCTATATCTCATCGGGCGACTGTCTGGCGGTTCCTGCTGTTGCTGAACAATTGAAAACCCTGACTGTGTTGTTTGACTGTGGTACTCCGCGAGTATTTGAAGATCAGGATTACAAGTATGTTTTCCGTACTGGCCCGACTGCAACGATGGATAACGTCGCGGCTGCTCTGTACGTTAAAGACACAATGGGCGATGTCGAAAGCGTTTCGGGAATTAACCAGAATTACTCATTTGGCCATGAGTCCTGGGACGATTTCCTTGGCTCGCTGAAAAACCTTTCTTCTGAGGTGGATGTCTCCACCGAGCAGTTCCCTAAAATCTACGCTGGACAGTACGGTGCGGAAATTTCATCACTGATGGTGAACTCTGCCAATGTCATCCACTCATCTTTCTGGGGTGGTGATATGGAGGCGTTCCTGCTGCAGGGCTCTGCTCGTGGTCTGTTTGATGACCAGACAGTGCTGCTAACCACTGGTGAAAGTGCTATGTACCGTCTGTCTGAGCAGATTCCGGAAGGTACTGTGCTCGGTGCGCGTGGACCGTTTGGTGTATTCGCGCCTGATAACGAGATGAACCGCTGGTTCCGTGCGGCATATACAGAGCGTTTCGGTACTCCGCCTACTTATCCTGCATACAAAATGGTTCAGGCCCTACTGGGCTTGAAACTGGCTAACGAGAAGGCTGCTGAAACGGTTCAGGGCTCGCCGACAACGGAAGACGTTGCAAGCGCGTTTGAATATCTGGAGTACGAAGGCCCTGGCGGTAAAGTATCTATGAACCGCGGTAAAGGTCACCAGGCTTCCATGGAGATGGTTTACGGTCGTTACGCCCTTAATGGTGGTGAGCCTAGTGTGACCGATATTCGTCGTTACCCGGCCGATTGCGTCAACCCGCCAGAAGGCGTTAAAGGCATTGATTGGATTAAACAGGGTATGCCTGGCGCTCAGTGTAACTAATGTCCCTTCGCGCCGGAGCGATGCTCCGGCGCTCTTCTTTACTAGTTAAAACGAGATTTATCTTATGACGTTGCTTATGGCGATGCTGATGGATGGCGTTATTTATGCTTCCTGGCTGTTTGTGATCGCAGCAGGACTGACGTTGATCTACGGTGTCATGAAAATTCTGAATATGGCGCATGGTAGCTTCTACGCGATAGGTGCTTATGCTGGAGCCTCACTTGTAGGGCTCTACTTCGCCGGAGGGTATCCACCCTGGGGGGGTTATCTGTTATTGCTGGGCGCTGCGCTGCTGAGTGGCATCGTGGTGGGCTTACTGATTGAGCGAGGCATTCTGCGGGTTATGTATGGCCGAGATGAAGTGGTCATGATTCTTGTGACTTATGGAATTCTGCTGGTACTAGAAGATGTCATCAAGCTTATCTGGGGCGTTGATGCCTACTTTGCTTACCAGCCTTATACCATGCTAGGCCGTACTAAGCTGGCCGGTTTGTCTTTCTCTAACTATGACCTAGTACTGATTGCGGTCTCCGCGTCGATTGGCTTCATGCTGTGGTGGGGGTTGAACCGCACCCGTCAGGGTAAGTTGTTACAGGCGGTGATTCACAGCCGTGATACCGCAGCGTTTCTGGGTATCAATGTGACTCGGATGTTTACCGTAACCTTTGTCATTGGTGCTGTGCTGGGTGCCCTGGCCGGGTCTCTGACTGCGCCAGGTATTTCCGTGATGCCGGGTATCGGCGTTGAGGTCATAGTGTTGGCGTTTGCTGTTGTTGTTATCGGCGGTCTGGGTAGTGTCGGTGGTGCACTGGTAGGAGCACTGATTGTTGGCATGGCCCGAGCCGCATCGGTTCACTTGTATCCAGATGCTGAGCTGTTCGTTATCTATGGTGTGATGGCGCTAGTACTGGCGTTCCGACCTCAGGGGCTATTTGCAATTGCCACAGCGAGGAAAATCTGACATGAAATATGCAAAAATTTTATTACCCATCAGCGTTATTACGATGCTGATAGCCGGTTTTTTGATGCCTGGGTGGCTCAGCTTTCTTCTGACTCTGGCGATGGCCAAGGGCCTGGTAGTACTGGGGCTTTTACTGCTGATGCGGGCGGGTCTAGTCTCTTTCGGTCAAGGGCTTTATTACTGCCTGGGTGCTTATGTGGTAGGGATTGCAGGGGACTATTTTGAAACCCAGGAAGCGCTGCTGCTGATCCCGATGGCAATTGCTGTTTGCGTTGCGCTGGCGGCAGTGATCGGACTGCTGCTGTGCCGTTACCGGGACATTTTCTTTGCCATGTTCTCTATGGCATTTTCCATGATCCTTTATGGCGTGCTGGTCAAGAGCACTTCTTTCGGATCCTCTGACGGGTATAACGTTCTGCCGCCAAAGCTGTTCGGCTGGGCACCAGTTGATGCCAGTGCACAGTTGTTGCCATACAGTATCGCCGTGGTGGCAACGATGGTCGTGGCTGCGTTTGTATGGCGTTATTTCCGTTCGCCAATGGGGTTTGCCGGAGAAGCCGTGCGTGAGAATGAGATCCGGGTAGAGTATCTGGGCGTCTCGGTGAAGAAGGTTATCTATATCAAGTATCTGCTGGCTGCGGCTATGGCAGGCTTGGGTGGCGCTATTACTGCATTGGCTGCCGGACACATTGATCCTGAGATGGCCTACTGGACCACTTCAGGTGAGTTTGTATTCATCGCTCTTATGGGGGGGACAGGTCACGTTGCGGCACCGGTACTGGGAGCGACCATGTTCGAGCTGCTGCGTACTTACGCCTTCCAGATTTCACCTTATACGTGGCAAATGATCCTGGGTATCGCCCTGTTGGCCATCATTCTGTATCTGCCAAAAGGTATCTGGTCTTTGGTTGAGCGCTTCACTGGGAGGACTTCATCATGAGTGCACTTCTTGAAACCCGTGCGTTGGCACGTAACTTTGGAGCGGTGACCGCAGCAGCGGATATCAATGTTGAAATTAATCGCGGTGAAATTGTCGGCGTGATTGGTTCTAACGGCGCTGGGAAAACAACTTTTATTAATATGGTGACTGGCTATCTGCCCCCCAGCAGTGGTAAGATCCTGCTGCATGGTAGAAATATCGTTGGTAAATCACCTCGCGAAGTTATGCGCGAAGGTATATGCCGATCATTTCAGGTGGCTCAGTTGTTTCCAGATTTGACCATGCTGGATAACGTGCTGATTGCGATCGGTATGGTTGAACAGGGTTCCTTTCTTTCCCTGATCAAACCGCTTCAGACCAAGGCTCGCATCGAGCGTGCAGAAGCTCTGCTCAGCGCGTATCACATTCTTGAATATAGGGATGAGAAGGTAATGACGCTGCCTCAGGGCGTCAGAAAACTGCTGGATATTGCTCTGGCAATGCTCGGTGAACCGGAACTACTACTGCTTGATGAACCGACTTCAGGTGTTGCTATCGACGATAAGTTCGACCTGATGGATACGGTGATGCAGGAGGTAAGAAAATCCGGTGCGGCAGTGTTGTTCGTTGAGCACGATATGGAGGTGATTGCTCGTTACGCCACCCGTCTAATGGCGTTCTACGATGGTCGGGTCCTGGCGGATGGGCCAACTGCTGAAGTGATGAGCGACGATAAAGTACAGGAGTTAGTAACCGGTCACCATTTGGAGATCAGTTACTCTCAGGAGGTGGTAAATGCTTAAGCTTGAGTCGATTAATACCGAGATCGCAGGCACGCCTATTTTGCGAGACGTTACCCTTGAGGTTCCGACCGGAACTATGGTGGGGCTGATTGGCCGGAATGGTGCGGGTAAAACCACGCTGATGCGGACAGTTATGGGACTGTTGCAGCCTACCGATGGCGTTCTCAGCATTGATGGTAAAGATATGACTGCTTTGCCTTCCCATATCAGAGCGGAATCTAAAGTCGGCTACATGCCAGAAGATCGGCAACTAGTACCGACACTGACCGTGGAGGAGAACATTCTGGTGCCGGCCTGGGCGGCCCGACTGCCGGACGCTGAAGCACGACTGGCTTGGGTTTATGAGCTGATGCCCGAGGTGGAAGGTTTTGCCGATCGTAAAGCGCTGCAGCTGTCTGGCGGACAGCAGAAACTGGTTGCCCTGGCGCGGGCGATGATCACCGGCAGTCGTCTGTTGCTGCTGGATGAACCGTTCGAAGGGGTTGCGCCAGCATTATCCCGTCGTCTGGCCAGTGTATTACACACCCTGAAAGATGAAGGGATGTCGGTACTGTTATCGGAATCTGATTACAGCCATTCGGCGGACCTGGTGGATCAGGTTTACTCCATTGAGCGTGGTTCTGTAACCGCTGCCAGCTCATTTAAGCAGGAGGATGTAGCATGAATGCATTCAGCTTTTATTCGTCCCATGGACTGATTTGTAAACCCGGTGCGATTCAGGACCTGGGTGCTTATTGTTCCAGCAACCGCTATCAGAAAGCCCTTCTGGTGACTGATCCGGGCATTGTGGCTGTTGGGCTGTTACAACCGGTGGTTGAGGCGTTACAAGCCAATCAGGTTGAAGTTGCGGTATATGATCAGGTACAAGCTGATCCGGCACAACGTATTGTCGAACAAGCAACTCAGTATGCTATCGATACTCAAGCTGAAGCCATTATTGGTTTGGGGGGCGGTTCCTCTCTGGATGTTGCCAAGTTAGTTGCTTTGCTGGCTAAGGGTGAAGAGCGGTTGGACGAGATTTATGGTGTGAATCTGGTGAAAGGCACACGCCTGCCTTTGATTCAGATTCCAACCACCTCCGGCACCGGTTCCGAGGTGACGGCTGTGTCAATCATCACCGTAGGTGAGACCGAGAAAAAAGGTGTTGTATCACCACGCTTGCTGCCTGATCTGGCGGTACTGGATGCCGAACTGACGGTTGGACTACCAGCCATGATCACCGCGACAACCGGTATTGATGCGATGGTTCATGCAATTGAGGCATATACATCAGTTAATCCTAACCATAACGGTATTTCTGACCTGTTCGCCTGTAAGGCATTGGAGCTGCTAGGGGGGAATATCCGCCAGGCGGTGATGGATGGTAGTGACCTGGATGTCCGCTCAGAGATGCTGCTGGGATCTATGTTGGCCGGCCAAGCATTTGCTAATTCGCCGGTTGCAGCAGTGCATGCACTGGCCTATCCACTGGGTGGTATCTACCACTTGTCACACGGCCTTACCAATGCACTGGTGCTACCCCATGTGATGCAATTTAACCAGGCAGTTTGTGCTCAGAAGTATGCTGAGCTGGCACCCATCGTGTTCCCGGATATGGCGCAGATAAGTGATTCAGCTGAGCGTAGCGACCAGTTTATTGAAGCCCTGGCTCAATTAAACAGAGATCTTTTGGGAGAGGTGCGTTTACGGGATTACGGTATTGAAGAAAGCGCGTTGCCGATGCTGGCTGAAGAAGCGATGAAGCAGACCCGTTTACTAGGTAATAACCCTCGTGAGGTGACTCAAGAGGATGCACTCAAAATCTATCAGGCAGCGTGGTAACCAAAATATGGCAAATGCACAGCAACATCATTCACCTGAAGTGCTGGGTGACTATAAGCATACCCTGAGTATTCAAACTCGTTGGATGGATAATGACATCTACGGTCATGTGAATAACGTTCAGTATTACAGTTACTTCGATACAGTTGTGAACCGTTATCTGATCGATCAGGGAGTGTTAGATATCCATCAGGGCGAGGTGATCGGTCTGGTAGTGGAAACACAGTGTAAATACAAAAAAAGCCTGGCTTTTCCTGAAATCATTACCGCAGGGTTGACGGTCACCCGGATCGGCAACAGCTCGGTCAGATATGAGGTGGGTTTGTTCAAAGAAGGGGAAGATCAGCCCGCTGCCCAGGGACACTTCATTCATGTCTATGTCGATAAGCAAACGCAGCGCCCAACAGCACTGCCGGAGCCGCTGCGTGTAGCACTAGAGAAAATTGTGTTTTAAGGAGCAGGTTATGCAACTGAATAATGCAGAGCTATTGAAGACTCAGGGATATATTAATGGTCAGTGGTGTGACGCTGAGAGTGGCAAAACCTTTGTTGTCAGTAATCCTGCGACAGGAGCGCCGCTTGCTGAGGTCGCGGATCTAAGTATTGCGGATACAGATAAGGCGATCTATAGCGCGAGTCTGGCTCAGCTTGCTTGGCGAGAGCAGACTGCAAAAGAGCGCGCCTCAGTGCTGCGTCGCTGGTATGAACTGATACTCGAAGCGCAGGAAGATCTGGCGCTGATGATGACGTCTGAGCAAGGTAAGCCTCTGGCAGAGGCTCGGGGGGAGGTTGTCTATGGTGCATCATTCGTTGAGTGGTTCGCCGAAGAGGCTAAGCGTGTATACGGCGATGTGATACCTGCTCATGGTAAGGATAAGCGACTGTTGGTAGTGAAACAGCCGGTGGGTGTCGTTGCTGCTATTACGCCATGGAACTTCCCAATCGCTATGATTACCCGAAAGGTTGCACCGGCGCTGGCGGCCGGTTGTGCAGTGGTGGTTAAGCCGTCGGAACTTACGCCACTATGCGCGTTGGCGCTGGCTGAACTGGCGGAGCAAGCAGGTGTGCCGCCTGGCGTGTTTAATGTTGTGACCAGCACTGATGCACCGGCGATAGGTCAGCTGTTGTGCGAAGATAGCCGTATCAGAAAACTATCTTTCACTGGCTCTACACCAGTCGGTAAGTTACTCGCACAGCAGTGCGGCGCACAGGTTAAAAAAGTCTCCCTGGAATTGGGGGGAAATGCGCCCTTTATCGTCTTTGATGATGCGGATTTAGATGCAGCGGTGAGTGGGGCTATGATCTCTAAATTCCGTAATGCCGGACAGACCTGTGTTTGTACTAACCGGATCTTTGTACAGCGCAGTGTCTACGATGACTTTGTTGGCAAACTAACCGATGCGGTTGCCTCTTTGACTGTCGGTAACGGTACTGAGTCCGGTGTCACTATCGGTCCTCTTATCGATCAACGAGCGCAAGCAAAAGTTCAGTCGTTGGTGGATGAAGCTATCGCTTCAGGGGCTGAGGTTAGCATTGGTGGTCAGGCAGCTGAAAACTTAAACGCTGGCTTTGAGCCAACGGTTTTGACTAAGGTTAATAATCGTATGCGAATCGCCCAGGAAGAGATCTTCGGGCCTATCGCGACGGTGATACCTTTTGACGAAGAGCAGGAAGTTATTGAACTAGCTAATACCACCCCTTATGGTCTGGCAGCCTATTTTTATGCTCGGGATAATGCGCGTGTATGGCGTGTCTCAGAGGCTCTAGAGTACGGCATGGTAGGGATTAATGAAGGATTGATCTCTACGGAAGTTGCGCCGTTTGGTGGAATAAAAGAGTCCGGTTTGGGTCGTGAAGGCTCGAAATACGGTATTGAAGAGTACCTGGAAATAAAATACCTCTGTCATGGAAGTATTTCTTAAGTAATTCTTGCGTCCATGCTCGCTCGTGGGTTTGCCCTGCATATTAATATGCAGGGCCTTTTTCATTCTAATAATTCTAACTGGCCCTGCCTAACGCCGAGAGTATGTTCCAATGTGTATCATCGGCATTGGGATTGTGATGACTCCTCCCCATATTTCTGGCTGATAGCATTAACATGACTGTAATTCTTTTATCTCTGATCGCTCTGGCGTTCTTACTCATCATCATTGAGGATGTCATACACCTCAACAAAGCCAAGTCTACTTTGTTCATAGGTACTCTGGTTTGGATTCTTGCGTTCATCTTTCCTGAACATAGAACTGAGCATTTAAAGGAAGGCTTGAACGAGAACTTGCTGGAAATAGCAACGTTATGGCTGTTCTTAATGGCGGCAATGACCTTTGTTGCCTACCTGAATGCGAAGGGTCTGATTACTCAGTTGGTATACCGGCTTTTGCCTGAGAAGCTGAACATGCGGTCATTGATGATTCTTATGGCTCTGCTTGCTCTGCTGTTCTCTTCGTTAGCAGACAATATCACTGCTTCATTGATCATGATGTCACTCTTGGCATCATTGAAACTGGATACCAAACAAACACTGAAGTTTGCAGCTTTGATAGTGTTTGCTGTGAATTCAGGTGGTGTTTCTCTGATTACCGGTGATGTAACGACCTTGATGATCTTCCTTGCGGATAAGGTCACGATTACGAACCTGTTTTTACTGATTGGCCCTGCTGTGGCTGGGGTGATTGTTCTCGCGCTGTTACTGATGTGGGGTAATAGTGATCAGGTTGAACTGCCTAAATTCAAACGCCCTATAGCGTTGGCTGATAAGGCTATAGCGGCTCTGTTTCTGTTAACTATTATCAGTACTTTATTGTTTAGCGTGCTTTTTGCGGTACCGCCGGTGCTTACCTTCCTGTTTGGTCTGTCTTTGATGTTCATGGTTCATCGGATGATCTATAAAAGTGAGTCGAAACCGAACGTGCTGGAGTACGTGCGCGAGATTGAGTTTGATACTCTGCTGTTCTTTTTAGGCGTGTTGCTACTTGTAGGTATGCTAAAAGAGTTGTCTGTTCTGGATACTCTGCTCCAGCTGTATCAACTGATGCCTACGTACATGGCTAACTATTTCGTTGGAATACTCTCAGCCTTAGTTGATAACGTACCTCTTACGGCAGCTATTCTTAAGTCCGGTATCGAGATGGAGAGGGCTGATTGGTTGGGACTAACTTATGCTGTGGGTGTTGGTGGTTCTATGCTGATCATTGGTTCTGCTGCCGGTGTCATTGCACTGAGTAAACTATCAGAACTGACGTTCATCACCTACCTTAAGTTTTTCCATTGGCTCCTGATTGCATACACAATAGGTTATTTGGGCGTGATGGTATTGGCGAGGTTATAGCACCATGCTAAATACAAACTCATTACCAGTGAAACATAGATAGATAAAGTTACTCGCCTTCACTAGGAAAAAGACAGGGAAGCAGCAGCTGCTGTTTTTCCCTTTTGCTGTTTCTGCTCGTGATTACTATGTCTGTTATTGGCACAAAGCGGAAGCTGGGAGGATGCTTACTCTGTTATAGAGTGACGTGCACCTTGTTGGTTCGATCGTTTATAAAGCCTTAAAAGGGGCAGATAGTTCCTTCTTCAACTTTGACATTAGTAGGATGGGCTCTACCATAATTTTTAGCCCCGGATAGGTTACGCCAGTAATGAAGAAAAAAGTACCTAGTGAAAATAGCAATGCTGTTAAGAACGGAATGCTTGATGAAAATAATAGGTATGAAAGCTGCAGCCAGCCGAGTATTGACGAAACAAGACAAACAGAGGCAATGGCAACAAAAAGTAGTTCTTTTATTCTCCATCGAAACCTCTGAATGGGTTCATCTAAGTAGCCGCAGAAAGCTAATATCCTCGAGTCTTCAGGTTTCAGTCTTCCTATTCTAATTAGTCTATCCATTTGAGAGAAACAGGATTTTTTTGCCATAGAACCACGTTTGTATTTTCGCTCTGATGCAATGAAAGCACGTTCGAACAAAGATGGGGGATCTCTCTCTTCTGAATGCCTGAATAGGAAACGAGTAATTTTTAAAAAAAAGAAATGTAATGGACCATTGGTTAGTAACCAAGTGAAGAGCTGGATTTTAGGTAGGTCGCTCCTTGATGAGTATGTATCATCTTGATTCATGCAGATTTCCTAAGAATGTCCTGGATCCTTAGATCATCAGGTAATTTCCCTTCAGATTGAATTAAGTCGCAAATTTCTTCAAACACCCTTCGCCTGAAACCAACATCAAGTAGAACCCCCTGATTGTCTCGACAATGATGATCCACAATTGAATAGACTTGTCCAAGAGTTGATGATTCAAGGATCTCACCTTCTGAAATGTTGTTTAGATATTGCTCGTTGAGCAAATAATCTAGCCTGACCCCAACGCTTCCGATTTTCATTAAATATTCTGCGTTAGGGCTTCTCTCATCGGCTTCATAAAGAGCTTGAGTAACACGTGAGACCTCTCCAATGTTGCCAAGCTGTGTTTGATTTAACTTAAGCCGTGTTCTTTCATTTCTTAGGCGTGTACCAAAACTATCGTTTACATTGTTGTTAACAATACTTTGCATTTATGGGGGCTTCTACGTATTATTTCAAAACATTTCTTGTTAATTCAGTATATGCCATGACCAAGAGTACTCCAAAAGAAGTTCGACATGAATTTGAACAGTGGGGAATTTCAATTAGCTCCTGGGCCAAAGAGAATGGCTTCTCTCCTGCATTGGTATATCAGGTTCTATCAGGGAAAAATAAGTGCTTACGTGGCCAGAGCCATAGAATTGCTGTGGCCCTTGGGCTTAAGGAAGGGAAGGATATTGCTATCAATGATTTCCCTCATGGGCGTTCAAAAGAAAAAGTATTGGGTAATTAGGAGGTGAGGCACAACTTTAAGATGCTCTAAAAAGAACAAACCCGAAAACAGTATTCTGGATCCGGGCTCGGTTTGTAGTAAATACTACGGTTAGCGCTTCTAGTATCTCTCTACCTTCCTAGCCCGTCAAGCACCCTTTTGCCTGTAGGGAGGTATTTCTATGGCTTTAAATAGGCGAAATGTTAAAAAACTAGCAGTTCAATGGGAAAAAAATCAGCTTTCAAGTAAAACTGGGCTTGAGTATGTGCCCTTTCTTGGAATTCGTGATGTTCCGAGTGATGGCCAACGTCTACGGGAGTACTCGTGGACCGTCGGTAGGGTCCATCACATGATGTCTAAGTTAGAGGCGAAGTTTTTCTATCTTATTGATTCTAATCCTCTTGTTCTAGATATCCGTGAACAGTATCCGCTACTACCTATCCAAGAAGTAGAGCAAATAGCTGATAGCTTAGAAGTGAAGTACACCTTGAATAAGGTGGATCACGTATATACAACAGATTTCCTTCTAACGTTGGAATCGGGCCCTGTTGCTATTCATGTTAAGCCTTCTGAAAAGTTAAAAACTAAAAGGACATTAGAAAAATTAGCTGTTGAACGTTATTACTGGGATCGTCGAGGAGTTCCTTTCTATGTAGTAACAGAACAGGACATATCAGAAGAAATTGTCAAAAGTATCAAGCAATATCATAAGTACAGAGACCCTCAATCTTTAAGCCTACCCAATAGCCGCATCGAAATAATTGGAATTAGGGTTGGGCACCTCTTGCAACAGGAAGATGGTCACCCTGCCCATATAATTTGTACTCATGTTGATAAAGAGCTCGAACTCGATTGTGGAACTACTTTGTCAGTTGTTAAACACTTCATCGCTTCAGGGCGATGGTTTCTTAAAGAGGGGACATTATTTGACCCTGATCAGCCTCTGCAAATAGAGGATTCAGGCCATGAGTGAATACGACACCACATTACGAATTAATCAAATCTTGTGGGATGGTGCTTCCATAGAAGCTGCTATGCGAATTGAGCGAATTTGTTGGATGAGGCCTGATGATGATTTTATCGGCTTAATAAATATCAAGGATCTTAATGCAAACCCGAGAATAGATAGCCTTAAAAAAATAAAAGAATTAGTAACCGAGAATGCATTACAAACCTCTAGCTCTGATCAAATTGTTATCAGCCCTCTACTGTCTACGGACATCGGTGATAAGTATTTTGCGCGAGCTAAAGAACTATACGATCTTTTCACTCCATTCTTTCATGAGAACCAAGTAGAGCTATTTACAGAGGGGATGCGCTACCGGGTCATCAAAAAAAACCGGGTTACCCTACAAGTGGGCCTCAACACAGTTCTCAAATACTTAAGGCGCTATTACCAAAAAGGTATGACCTTAGACGCTTTTGTTCCTGAATATGCAAAATGCGGAGGGGCTGGGAAAGAAAGAAGGTCGATTAAAAAGCTTGGGAGGCCTGTTAGCCCTGAAAATATTGGAGGGTATTCTGATGGCATGCCTTTATCAAAAAAAGATAAGGAGAATCTTAAAAAGGGGTGGAAAAAGTTTGCCGGAGTAAAGAAAGAAACATTTCAAGGAGCTTATGAAAAAACGTTAAAGGAGTTTTTCTTTCATGAAATTCGAGTGCTTCCGAATGGAAAAATTGAGCGAGTTATTGATCCAGAAAAACCGATTCCATCTTTTACACAATTTACTTACTGGGGAACAAAAAAACTTTCTAAGAAGGCGATTCGATTGAAAAAGAGCTCAGAAATAGAAATTGAGCTGAATCACAAGCCTATTATGAATTCTTCAAGAGTTAAGGAAGGCCCTGGTACACAATATCAGGTTGACGGTACTGGTGGCCTTGTTTATTTAGTTGCCCCTTGGGATGAAACAAAAATTATAGGGAAAGCCCAAATTTATGGTGTACAAGATAACTATTCTCAACTTGTAGTGGGATGGTCAGTCGTCATTGATAATGCAAGCTATGCTACTTTGATGCTTGCTCTTGAGTGCGCATTTACAGATAAGGATGATCTTCCTGCTGATTTAAATGAGGAGCTTTGTGAACGTTTAGGTTTGCCCTGCGGATCTCCTTTGATGCCAAAAGGTGTTGTTTGTGACGAACTCCTTGGAGATGGGGGGCCAGAGTTGGTAGGTGAACAGTCATCTCGTCTAGTAGAAAGAGGGCTATTTAGTTGGGCAACGGCAAAACCGAGAGCTGCTAATTGGAAAGCATATATTGAGAGGTTTTTTGGACACCTTAAAGCGAAACTTAATCAAATACCAGGGGCTGCAGACCGCTATAGAAAAAGAGGTGTAAAAGCCCCCTCAGAGTTAGCTTGCCTGACTCCCTCGGAATTTAAGTCCCTTATTATCCAAGCAATTATTCAATACAACCATTCCTATACGGTTAAAGATCACCCGGACGCTATTTCACTTGCGAGAGCAGGATACGATTGCTGCACTCCCATTAATTTGTGGGAATGGGGAAGCCGTCATCGCTCTGGATCTGGCAGGTCCTATCCTAAAACTTTTATCAGAAGTGTTTTGCTCCCGCGTGTAGACGCTAGCATCTCATCGAAAGGGATTAAAGCAAATAACCTTTATTACATAAGCGAATCAGTTAACCAGTTGCATGGATTCCATCGTGGATTAAAGCAAAAGACAAATAGGATACAAGTTGCCTTTGATCCTCGTGATGTGAGTGCTATCTGGCTAATTAACGAGGATGGAAGTTTAGGAGAAGTATGTCTGTTAACGCCAGCGAACCAGCACTTTACGGGCCAATCTTTGTGGGATGTGAATTCTTACTTCAAAGAGGAAACGGCTTTCATATCAAAGTCCAGAAAACGCGGCCTTTCTAAATCGATATCTATAGATGATGCTATGGACAGTATAATTTCGGCAGCGGTTGCTAGACGAAATATGGCTTCAGAAAAACCCTCCTTTGATCAGGATTCTAGGGATAACTATCAACAGGAAGAACGCCATCATAATAAGTGGTCAAACGAAATAACAGGTTCTCCTAAACTCGAAAAATGTGATCCCGACACATCTCCCTTTGATACAGCAGAAAGTTACTTTTTTGGAGAATAAAAATGATTGATGTGTTTGCTCAGAACAAGAATTACGTACTTGCCAATTACTCCGATAAAAATTTACCAAAAGACTGTATAGGGCATCCTTTTATCGAAAGCTTACCTATTTTCAAACAGCCATCTGAGATAATACAAGCCCTTAATAATAGTGTCGTCATCGGGCAATCTGAAAAGCTAGATTCTCGAGAGGTTCGTTTAAATTCTCTTCGAAAACTTAAGGAGCACTTTATAGCTTTACCGCGTGACGGAATGCTTTGGGGCGTTTTACAAAGGGAGATAACATCTGTCTATTTAGGGCGGTATAAGGCGGATCCAAATCATTATAGAAAGTTACTAAATTGCCAAACTCCAATTTGTGTTGGACCAGACGGCTATAAGCCAAGCTTTATGGTACTGAAAGGAGCATCTGGTGCAGGCAAAACAACCAGCATCAATAGGGTTCTTTCTCAAATACCCCAGGTTATTCGCCACACAAATTACAATGGTTATCCATTTCAAACTAACCAGATTCCTTGGATTAAAATTGATTGTCCGCATAACGGCACACATAAACCAATACTGATCGATATTATCTCTCAAATACACAGCCTATTGGGCCAAGATTCGAAAAAGCCCAAAATGTCCCGCATTAACGCTGAGACGCTTTTGAGCTATGTAACTGCAATGTTTGCAACCCAAGGAGTTGCTTTATTGGTTATCGATAATACGGAGAATTTAGTCTCAGTATCTGAAGGTAAACGCATGCAGCTACTTAACTTTTTGTTCAACTTGTACGAGAAAACCGGTGTCTTTGTGGTTTTTATTGGGACTCCTGAAATTGAGTCGGTTATCGCGTCTGAGCTTCGAGCTCATAGGAGAAGCATAGAACAGGACGTCCCGAGGTGGACGTCTCTTTCAGATAGAGATTGGCAGCGCTTTATCGAATCGTTATGGAGCGTTCAGTTAACACAAAACCAAACTTCTTTAACTGATGACTTGAATGAACTTATGAGAGAGTTTTCTCTGGGGCTACCTGGTATAGCTAGACCTCTCTTTACAAAAGTACAGGATGAAGCGATCAGGATGGGGCATTCAGGAAGTGGCGAGATCATTACCCCTTCTTTATTAAGCCGAGTAGCCAACGAACATTTGAATGGAATTTATGAATCCTTGGGAGTGTCTTTTGAAAGTGGGAGTTTAGGTCCAATCAATAAAAGAGCAACGAACAAAAATACTCAAACTGAAACAGGAAAGTCACAGAAGAAAGATGCACTTGTGCTGGATCGTAGTTTCTTGAGGGAGTTGTTAAAACTAGCAAAGGACGAAGTGTCAATAATAGAGGGGCTAGAAGATCTAGGCTTAAGAATTCCCAACCATTTAGTGCAAGCCTAAGCTATGTTTGGGTCAATCGCACCCCAGATAGAAGGCGAACTTCTGTGGAGCGTTATTGCTAGATCTAATGACGCTTCTGGAGGTTTTAATGAACTCTTGTTGAGGAATTTGGGAGCAGTTAAAAATTTGAGAATGCCAGGGAATTTGGAGAGGCTGACAGAGTTAACCGAATGGGCTGGATGGACTACTGATTCCATAATAAATGAAATGACCATTTATCCGTACTATCGTACGGTTTCTGGAAACTTCTATGACTCATTGCTGGAAACGGCCAAAACGGGTGCAGGCTCAACTCCATCAAAATTGGCTACCAATCTCACAGGGAAAATCATTCGGCAAAAATCTATTGTTTTCTGCCAAGAATGTAGAGCAGACGCTTTTAATGAGCATGGTTTTCTTTACCTCAAAAGAGAACATTACCTGCCTGGGGTCTATGTTTGCGCCTCTCATGAACGACCGTTAACAATAAGCATGATCAGTGACGAAAGTACTTTGTCTCTACAAGGTCTTGGTGATGATGTGGGGGGAAAATTAGAAGGGATTCTAGATTCAGAATTTGCCTTATTTTTGGCTCGAAAATCTAAATTATTATTGAATTACGATGAAGAGAAAAGTCGAAAGGAAGCTCGTGATAATAGGCTGAAAATTAAAAGGGGGATTGAGGAACTAGGTTGGCTATCAGCGTCTGGGAGATTGATCGATGGAAGGCTGTTTGAAGCTTGGAGCAGAGAATGTAATCAGGAGTTTTTGGGTAGCTTAGGAGTGAAATGTTCTAGGCTTCAGCCGTGGTTAAAAAAAGTTGTTGAAGGTGGGATAAACAACCGGTTTCTGGTCCATCCTATCTGGATGTTAATCCTAGAGTGGTTGGTTTTGAAGGAAACAGCACAGGATCCACAGTTCGCACTATTTAGGTATATAAAAGGGGATATTATGAAGTGTCCCAATCCTATATGTGGCCGTGAAATGTCCGTTGTGCTTGGTCAAATGAAGCAATGTGACCGGTGTGGTTATACATTCAAGGTTTCAAAGAAAAGAGCTGTTATCTCTGAAATTATCGATAGAGGGGAGAGATGGAGAAAGCACCTAAGCACACTGCTTCAAGAAGAAGCACCATTGAAAAAAATAGCAGCTGAATTAGGGGCATCACCTATAACTATTAAACGAGAAGCTTTAAAACTCGGGTTTAAGGCTCGTTGGAAGACGCCTCCTGATGTAAAAGAAGTAGGAGTCTCGATTGCTAGATTACGTTCCGAGAGGGAAAAGTGGCTTGTTGTTCGGCAGTCAAACCCTTTGGCAGGCCGAAAAGAACTTCGCAAGTTAACTCCGATTACATGGAAATGGCTTTATCGTAACGATAGAACATGGCTGTATGAGAATTACCCAGAGAATTTGTTAGATTTAAAGAAATGTTCGATGGATGCTGTTCGCAAAATTGAGGATAGGGATAAAGCAAAAACTCTGATTTCTATGATTCGCTCAGGGGAGCTAAGAAACACCATAGGAGGGAAGCGCCCGACATTTAATAAGTTGTCGGCAGTACTTAATTTACCTCTTCTATCAAATGCTAGGTACCAACCTTTATACAGGTGGACGAGTCGAGTAGCTTGTTTGCTGATAGCCTCTAGTAAAGCTCTGAGTAGTAAGAAGGTGTATAGAGAGGGTGCTAATGATTAGCTTTTTACCTGAACTTCATGAAGGGGAGCTATTGGTTGGGACTCTCGCTAGATATGCAAAAATTATTGGTTGCAGCAACATAAAGCAACTATCCAGAATGGCTCCTATTGACTCCCCAGAGGCTAGAATAGACAAAAGATATCGGCAATATGTTCTAAAGATAGCTGAAGAGTATGGAAAGCTTGGGTACTCTTTTGAACAGATCGTTAGAGACCATTCCCTACACTACAATGATCGGCTATTGACTAATTTTGCAGACCGTTATAGAAGCTTTAATCCTGATTTTGGGGAGTCTCTGGACTATTTTCAATATTGCCCTGAGTGCTTTCATGAATACTGTAATTTGGGTACGGTAGGTATAATAAAACGTGAGCACCAACATCCGTTGGTGTCTGTATGTACTGAACATGGTCGTTTTCTAAAATCTGTCACGAAGGATCGAAATGACTATTTGTTACCTATAGATCGTTTCTCCTTAAACTACAATGACACTCCAGTTATACCGGATCTCCTCTACAATTTTGCATCTTTATATGGGAAAAGTTTCTCAATTATCGATGACACTATCATCGATTTTGAAAGAATTGATGCTGCGTTAAGGCGGATACTAACCAGTTGGTTAAAAAAGTATGAGCGGTTGCCAGATGAACTTTTGGAAAAAATTGATGCGCTTTCAATTCTCAGAGATCGACGCTCCTTGACCTTTAAAGGGTTTGATAAAGTATCAAATAAAGAGGTATTCGGTTTCTGGGAATATGATGGTGTGTTCAATACTGATATAGGAGAAGTCTTGCTAGTCAGTCTCGTCTTCGGTTTAGGGTTGCATGAGCTACGTGCTTTAGATCAATCAAACCCATTAGTACAACTGCCTCTTATCACAGAATACAACGAGAACAATTTTTCAGTTGAGTTAGAATATGAGGTGGTGCTAGATAAATATCCTAGATGGAGGTTTGAACGAGCATCACCTTGCTACGAAAATACCTGTCGTATAATAGTTCCACTAACTCAGGCATCTGTTCGAAATGAAAGTATGGATGTTATTACAAGTTTATACCGAAAGGGTAATAGGGAAAAACAAACATATAAGTTCAAAACCATTCATGGTGAAGGTCGAAAACAGAGCAATATCAAAGGACTCGGATGCTTTGCTTTTTCTGAATTTGTGTATTTGATTATTACCATCCCGCTAGGGAGAACGGTCGAGTAGCATCTTGGTTCGTAGTATCGCAAGTGCCTCAGCGTTGGCTATATAATAAAGTCGTGAAGTTATGGATTAGCCCAGATTTGGTGTTTACGTCAAATTGGGCTTTCAAGCTAAGTTCCATTGACCACTTTTCTTGTTCTGGTGTATCTCAGAATCACACTAAACCGCTTTATTGCTTGTGGTACTCTTGGGCATTGTCTAACAATAAAGCCTTTAACCAACTATTTTGATCGGGTAAAGACTTTATTGTTAGCTCGGAAGAAGTAGTCGCTTGTAAGCTATTGAAAGTTCTTATTAACTAGTTCACAACTTTTTTACTTGGCCACAAA
>JAILXS010000029.1:0-1239 GCA_050789425.1 Neptuniibacter sp. | reverse complement strand
TGTAGTGGTCAACTAATCCCGGACATTAATTTAGTCGTTTTTTCAGCCACAGCAGGTGGCAGCCCATTGTTATACTGATGCGGCCTTTCCCAGTTGTAATACCTCATCAAGTAATCCGCGATATCTCGTTGAGCTTCTGCTTTTGATAAATACCCTAATGCAGGTATCCATTCCGTTTTCAGGCTTCTAAATAATCTTTCCATGGGAGCGTTGTCCCAACAGTTACCACGTCTACTCATGCTTTGCTTGATGCGATAGCGCCATAATCGTTGCCTGAACAAACGGCTTGCATACTGACTACCCTGATCTGAATGGAACATTACACCCGTTGGATTATTCCGTTGTTGGTAAGCCATTTCCAGCGCTTTCACAACCAAACCGGCATCTGCTCGATCTGATAACGCCCAGCCAATAACACACCGACTATATAGATCCAGTACCACAGCAAGGTAAACCCAGCGATTACCTGCCCAGATATAGGTGATGTCACCACACCATACCTGATCAGGCCTGACGGGATTAAACTGCCGATCCAGATGGTTCGGTATATCTGGCCGCTCAACCGTTGCCTGTTTATAAGCGTGAGGGCCAGGTTGCTTGCAGATGAGCCCTAATTCCTGCATGAGCTTACGGACTTTATAACGCCCAATGGCAACTCCTTCAGCTTGCAGCATCTCCATAATGGCCCGACTACCAGCAGAACTGCGACTTTGTTTAAACAGCGTATGCACTCGCGCTCGCAGTATCAGTCTCTCATGGTCGATAACTTTACTCCGCTGCCGGTAGTGATAGACACAGGAACGCGGCACTTCAAATGCGTTACAGACCAGATCAATATTCTCATGCTCACTTAACTGGTCTATCAGCGCGTAAGATTGATCTCGTCTGACATTAAGAGAGCAGTAGCCTTTTTTAAAATGGCTTTTTCCCGTTGCAGCCTATCTACCTGAGCTTCCAGTTCTTTAATGCGCTGTTGCTCAGGCGTTAGTGCTTTGCCTTGTGGCGTTGTACCCAGACGTTCATCTCTAAGCTGATTAACCCAGCGGCGCAGAACGTTTTCATTAATACCCAGGGAGCGGGATGCTTCTGGAATAGAATAATCTTGATCTAATACTAAACTGGCTGCTTCCAGCTTGTACTCGGTTGAATATGATCGACGTTGCCTTGTCATTGAACACCTCTTCTAGGGTGGTACTTTACCACCTTAAATGGTGTCCAAGATCATTTAACCACTACACT
>JAILXS010000030.1:0-1201 GCA_050789425.1 Neptuniibacter sp. | reverse complement strand
GTCAACCCCAGCCGGACACATTTTTTTGTGAATTTTCCAAGTTGATTGGCGATAAATCCCCATTCGCAGAGTGCAGCCTTTCCAGATTGTAATATCTCATGTACTTAGCCACATCTTGCCTCATATGCTCTCGCGTTGGCTGGTAAACCTTCAGTATCCAGTCATGCTTCAAGCTACCAAAGAAACGCTCAACGACGGCATTGTCCCAGCAGGCTCCAACGTCACCCATCGATGAGCGGAGGTCGTAGCTTTTCAGTAAACGCCTATATTGCTTGCTGGTATATTGTGAACCTCGGTCACTGTGGAAGACCAAGCCCTTTTTCGGCTGACGGAGATTAACGGCTTTCATCAATGCTCTGCAAACCAAGTCAGCACTCATGCGTTTATCAATATGCCAGCCCACTATACGACGTGAGTACAAGTCCATCACGACCGCAAGATACATCCAGCCCTCTGCGGTTCTGAGGTACGTGATATCGCCAGCCCAAACCTCATTCTGAGCAACCGGATTAAAATTCTGGTTCAGCAGGTTGTCAGCCACCTGATCACTATGTCGGCGCTTAGTCGTCACCTTGTAAGCGATACGTTGCCTAACCTTTAATTTCAGTTGTCGCATGAGTGTACGGGTGCGATAACGTCCAATTCTAAAGCCTTCTTCACGTAGCTTTTTCGCCAGCTCTCGACTGCCCAGGCTGTCTCGGCTAGCCCTAAACAACTCTTTGGCTCTGCGATACAAGTGCAGAGTATCAGCGCTGATGACCTTGGCTGGCCGTTTACACCAGCTGTAATATGCTGAGCTGCTCACTCTCATGACACGGCACAGAACACGTACTGGATAAATCGCGGCCTGCCGCTGAACGAAGCGATACTTTACTTCATTTCTTTCGCGAAGAAGGCTGAAGCCTTTTTTAAAATCTCCTTCTCCATACGAAGCTCTTTATTTTCCTTGCGCAGGCGTTTTAGCTCTTCTCGTTCATCCTCGGCCAGCGTCTGTCCTTGTTGCTGCTCTTCAAATTGCTGTTTCCAGCGATAGAGCATATTGGTCGCAATACCCAGTGATTTAGCGGCTTCAGGCACTGAGTAACCCTGGTCAACGACCAGCGCAACAGCTTCTTCTTTGAATTCTTTCGGGTATTGCTTATAACTACGTTTCTGTCCCATTCCTACACCTCAATGTTTGACGTTTATAGTCTCTTATTAA
>JAILXS010000021.1:0-5685 GCA_050789425.1 Neptuniibacter sp. | reverse complement strand
CCTCGCTTGAGACGAAACGCTTCGCAGCGTGGGGTGAGTCAAGCAACGCTCTTTAACAATTTGATCAGATAATTCGTGTGGGCGCTTGTTGAGATGAGGTAAGAAATACTTATCTAGACAAGCAACCAAGTGAATTCATTTAAGCGATTTACAAATAGGTTTAACGTTTTTTATAAAATGTTATCCGGTTGTTTAGTACTAGAGCCGCCACCATATTCCGGTGGCACACATATGATTTAAACTGAAGAGTTTGATCATGGCTCAGATTGAACGCTGGCGGCAGGCCTAACACATGCAAGTCGAGCGGTAACAGATCTAGCTTGCTAGATGCTGACGAGCGGCGGACGGGTGAGTAACGCGTAGGAATCTACCCAGTAGCGGGGGATAAGCCAGAGAAATTTGGTCTAATACCGCATACGCCCTTCGGGGGAAAGCAGGGGATCTTCGGACCTTGCACTATTGGATGAGCCTGCGTGAGATTAGCTTGTTGGTGAGGTAAAGGCTCACCAAGGCGACGATCTCTAGCTGGTCTGAGAGGATGATCAGCCACACTGGAACTGAGACACGGTCCAGACTCCTACGGGAGGCAGCAGTGGGGAATATTGCACAATGGGCGCAAGCCTGATGCAGCCATGCCGCGTGTGTGAAGAAGGCCCTAGGGTTGTAAAGCACTTTCAGCAGTGAGGAAAGGTGTGTGGTTAATACCCGCATACTGTGACGTTAACTGCAGAAGAAGCACCGGCTAACTCCGTGCCAGCAGCCGCGGTAATACGGAGGGTGCAAGCGTTAATCGGAATTACTGGGCGTAAAGCGCGCGTAGGTTGATTGGTCAGTCAGATGTGAAAGCCCCGGGCTCAACCTGGGAACTGCACCTGATACTGCCAGTCTAGAATACGGTAGAGGGTAGTGGAATTTCCTGTGTAGCGGTGAAATGCGTAGATATAGGAAGGAACACCAGTGGCGAAGGCGACTACCTGGACCGATATTGACACTGAGGTGCGAAAGCGTGGGGAGCAAACAGGATTAGATACCCTGGTAGTCCACGCCGTAAACGATGTCTACTAGCCGTTGGGAGACTTGATCTTTTAGTGGCGCAGCTAACGCGATAAGTAGACCGCCTGGGGAGTACGGCCGCAAGGTTAAAACTCAAATGAATTGACGGGGGCCCGCACAAGCGGTGGAGCATGTGGTTTAATTCGACGCAACGCGAAGAACCTTACCAACTCTTGACATCCAGAGAAGTTACTAGAGATAGTTTCGTGCCTTCGGGAACTCTGAGACAGGTGCTGCATGGCTGTCGTCAGCTCGTGTTGTGAAATGTTGGGTTAAGTCCCGTAACGAGCGCAACCCTTGTCCTTATTTGCCAGCACGTAATGGTGGGAACTCTAAGGAGACTGCCGGTGACAAACCGGAGGAAGGTGGGGACGACGTCAAGTCATCATGGCCCTTACGAGTTGGGCTACACACGTGCTACAATGGCCGGTACAGAGGGCTGCGAACCTGCGAGGGTAAGCTAATCTCAGAAAACCGGTCGTAGTCCGGATTGGAGTCTGCAACTCGACTCCATGAAGTCGGAATCGCTAGTAATCGTGGATCAGAATGCCACGGTGAATACGTTCCCGGGCCTTGTACACACCGCCCGTCACACCATGGGAGTGGATTGCACCAGAAGTAGCTAGCTTAACCTTCGGGAGAGCGGTTACCACGGTGTGGTTCATGACTGGGGTGAAGTCGTAACAAGGTAGCCCTAGGGGAACCTGGGGCTGGATCACCTCCTTAAACGAAAGCCGAATCTTGGCAAGCGTTCACACGAATTATCTGATCAGAAAGTGAAGAGAGCGGAAAGGTAGCTGCAGGATCAGTTGATCAGGTAGTTTATTTACTTGTTATTTTGCGCAGATCAAGGCGCAGGATGAGCGAACGATTGAGTGTATGATTCATACATGATTGAGTGAGCGAAGACTGCAACGCCGAGCTGAGTGAAAGAACAAGTAAAGAAATAGGCTTGTAGCTCAGCTGGTTAGAGCGCACCCCTGATAAGGGTGAGGTCGGTGGTTCAAGTCCACTCAGGCCTACCAATTTTACGTTATGCATCGTTATTTAATACCTCGTATAGCAGGCTATACGTCGGCATTAAATGCCTCGCCTAACATAAAATTAACGCTTATACATGGGGCTATAGCTCAGCTGGGAGAGCGCCTGCTTTGCACGCAGGAGGTCTGCGGTTCGATCCCGCATAGCTCCACCATTTTGCGCGATACATCGTTAAATGCTTGCTCACATACATGAGTATGCTTCGCAACCATTTGCCTTGTCTCACACAAAATACAGAAGAAACTAAAAACTAATGAATACGCATTAAGTGTTGTTTATTACTTTTTACTTTTTTAAGTAAAACGCTCTTTAACAATTTGGATTTGATTCATAGATTTAGATTTGACATGTAGATTTTTTGCATGCGCCAATTCGGCGAAATCTATCGTTACTGTACAAGTTACTAGATACATAGACTCCTTCGGGTTATATGGTCAAGTGATTAAGCGTGCACGGTGGATGCCTTGGCAGTCAGAGGCGATGAAGGACGTTGTAACCTGCGATAAGGTTCGGGGAGCTGGTAAACAAGCTTTGATCCGGACATTTCCGAATGGGGAAACCCACCTATTTATAGGTATCTCTTGCGTGAATACATAGCGCTTGAGAGGCGAACCTGGGGAACTGAAACATCTAAGTACCCAGAGGAAAAGAAATCAACCGAGATTCCCTAAGTAGCGGCGAGCGAACGGGGATTAGCCCTTAAGCTTCTTTAGGTTTAACAGAACATGCTGGAAAGCATGGCCATAGTGGGTGATAGCCCCGTATGTGAAAAGCCTTTAGAAGTGAAATCGAGTAGGACGGCACACGTGTAACGCTGTCTGAATATGGGGGGACCATCCTCCAAGGCTAAATACTCCTGACTGACCGATAGTGAACCAGTACCGTGAGGGAAAGGCGAAAAGAACCCCTGTGAGGGGAGTGAAATAGATCCTGAAACCGTGTACGTACAAGCAGTGGGAGCCGTTTTAGGACGGTGACTGCGTACCTTTTGTATAATGGGTCAGCGACTTACTTTTAGTGGCAAGGTTAAGCATTTGCGGAGCCGTAGGGAAACCGAGTCTTAATAGGGCGTCCAGTCGCTAGGAGTAGACCCGAAACCGAGTGATCTATCCATGGGCAGGTTGAAGGTTGAGTAACATCAACTGGAGGACCGAACCGACTGTCGTTGAAAAGCCAGCGGATGACTTGTGGATAGGAGTGAAAGGCTAATCAAACTCGGAGATAGCTGGTTCTCCTCGAAAACTATTTAGGTAGTGCCTCATGTCTCACCATTGGGGGTAGAGCACTGTTTCGGCTAGGGGGTCATCCCGACTTACCAACCCGATGCAAACTCCGAATACCAATGAGTGCAATCATGGGAGACACACGGCGGGTGCTAACGTCCGTCGTGGAAAGGGAAACAACCCAGACCGTCAGCTAAGGTCCCAAAGTTTATGCTAAGTGGGAAACGATGTGGGAAGGCTTAGACAGCTAGGAGGTTGGCTTAGAAGCAGCCACCCTTTAAAGAAAGCGTAATAGCTCACTAGTCGAGTCGGCCCGCGCGGAAGATATAACGGGGCTAAGCATAACACCGAAGCTACGGATGCCATTTATGGCATGGTAGAGGAGCGTTCTGTAAGCGGATGAAGCGAAAGCCGTAAGGCATCGTGGACGTATCAGAAGTGCGAATGCTGACATGAGTAACGATAAGGGAGGTGAAAACCCTCCCCGCCGGAAGATCAAGGGTTCCTGTCCAACGCTATTCGAGGCAGGGTGAGTCGGCCCCTAAGGAGAGGCAGAAGTGCGTATCCGATGGGAAACTGGTTAATATTCCAGTACTGCTCATAACTGCGATGGGGGGACGGAGAAGGCTAAACGAGCGCGGCGTTGGTTGTCCGCGTTTAAGGTAGTAGGTTTAGAGCTTAGGTAAATCCGGGCTCTTTTAAGACCGAGAACCGATGACGAGGTCCCATGTGGACTGAAGTCGTTGATGCCATGCTTCCAGGAAAATCCTCTAAGCTTCAGGTTATGACTAACCGTACCCTAAACCGACACAGGTGATCAGGTAGAGAATACCAAGGCGTATGAGAAAACTCGGGTGAAGGAACTAGGCAAAATGGCACCGTAACTTCGGGAGAAGGTGCGCCGGTTTTGGTGATGGGACTTGCTCCCTAAGCTGAGGCCGGTCGAAGATACCAGGTGGCTGCGACTGTTTATTAAAAACATAGCACTCTGCAAACTCGAAAGAGGACGTATAGGGTGTGACGCCTGCCCGGTGCCGGAAGGTTAATTGATGGGGTTAGCGCTTGCGCGAAGCTCTTGATCGAAGCCCCGGTAAACGGCGGCCGTAACTATAACGGTCCTAAGGTAGCGAAATTCCTTGTCGGGTAAGTTCCGACCTGCACGAATGGCGTAACGATGGCCACACTGTCTCCACCCGAGACTCAGTGAAATTGAAATAGCTGTTAAGATGCAGTTTACCCGCGGCTAGACGGAAAGACCCCGTGAACCTTTACTATAGCTTCACAGTGGACTTTGACATTACTTGTGTAGAATAGCTGGGAGGCTTTGAAACTCTGTCGCCAGATAGAGTGGAGCCACCTTTGAAATACCAGCCTGGTAATGTTGAGGTTCTAACTCAGTTCCCTGATCGGGATCGAGGACACTGTGTGGTGGGTAGTTTGACTGGGGCGGTCTCCTCCCAAAGAGTAACGGAGGAGCACGAAGGTACCCTCAGCATGGTCGGAAATCATGCAATGAGCGCAAGAGTAGAAGGGTGCTTGACTGCGAGACAGACACGTCGAGCAGGTACGAAAGTAGGTTCTAGTGATCCGGTGGTTCTGTATGGAAGGGCCATCGCTCAACGGATAAAAGGTACTCCGGGGATAACAGGCTGATACCGCCCAAGAGTTCACATCGACGGCGGTGTTTGGCACCTCGATGTCGGCTCATCACATCCTGGGGCTGAAGCCGGTCCCAAGGGTATGGCTGTTCGCCATTTAAAGTGGTACGCGAGCTGGGTTTAGAACGTCGTGAGACAGTTCGGTCCCTATCTGCCGTGGGCGTTTGAGATTTGAGAAGAGTTGCTCCTAGTACGAGAGGACCGGAGTGAACGAACCTCTGGTGTACCGGTTGTGATGCCAATTGCATTGCCGGGTAGCTACGTTCGGACGGGATAACCGCTGAAAGCATCTAAGCGGGAAGCCTCCTTCAAGATTAGATCTCACTGGGACCTTGAGTCCCCTAAAGGGCCGTTGAAGACTACGACGTTGATAGGTTGGGTGTGGAAGCGCTGTGAGGCGTTGAGCTAACCAATACTAATTGCCCGTGAGGCTTGACCATATAACGCCAAAGGAGTTTATGGTGTAGCTTGTATGGAGTGTGGATAGATGAAGCACTCGACGATAGAGAGTAACGAATTAGCGCAGTAAAAGATTACAGTCATAGACACTCTAAATCATAGAACAGAAGAATCAGATCCGAGTTGTAACAGTTTTGCTTGGCGACCATAGAGTTGTGGAACCACCTGAATCCATCCCGAACTCAGACGTGAAACGCAACATCGCCGATGGTAGTGTGGGGTTTCCCCATGTGAGAGTAGGTCATCGCCAA
>JAILXS010000009.1:0-171713 GCA_050789425.1 Neptuniibacter sp. | reverse complement strand
CTAAATTAATGTCCGGGATTAGTTGACCACTACAGCGTGAAAATGCTCAACAAAACAAAACTCCCTTCCATGTTAACAGTAGAGTGCCCAAAGAAGGGGAATAAGGTCATAGTTAGAGGGTTGGACTCTCGAAACAGGGGACTTATCTCTTCACACAGAAATAATTCATCGCAGTTATCAGTAAAGTGCAGTAAGAGGAATCTTAACTCTTACATGAATAATATAAGGATGGATAACCGGGGTGTGATCAAGTGAGTAAAAATATTTGTATAGGCATTATTGTTTCTGCAGCGATAACTGGTTGTACCTCAGCGGAGGTGAAGCCTGCTCTAGATGAGTCTTCTATGGAATCATACTTGTACTTTGTCAGCAGTGAGTATGGCGGAGATTACCTCTACGGCATGGCTACAGCTATATATAACGATGAAATGGGTTGTTATTTTTTGACTGCAAACCACTTGGTGAAAAATGAACAATCTAATATTGCTGTTACAAACTGGAGTTATAGCCGTTCAGTAGACAAGGTGCTTTCTGCAGAAGTAGTTTATAAGTCTGAAGAAGATGATGTTTTAATATTGCGATCTACGGGTGATGACCCGATAGATTGTAATTATGTTGAGATTGGAAGTGTTCAGCTCGAGCCCAAGGATCAGATATATGGGTTTGGCAATCCAATCAATGGTTATGGTACGGTTTCTGAAGGTATTGTTAGTGGTTTTTGGAAACTCCCAAAAAACGAAAAAGTCGTTGTAGTAAGTGATCTAGCCTCAATGGCAGGATTTTCGGGAGGAGCGATTTTTAGGGTTGTTGACAGAAAGTTTTCAGGGATGATTTTAGGTGAACCTAAAGATCGGCAAGGGGATAGCTTTACGTATATTCTTGATGCAAATACTCTTCGTTCTCATATGCAAAAATCAGGGATATTGGAAAGCCTGGTTGACTTGAATTAGACTGTGCTAGCCCTGACTTTTTTCCCAAATTTAATCTGAAAGCTGCACTGAAAAAAGCCAGTAACTGTCAGATTGGCTAGAGACTAATTCAATTAGATTGTTACGGTTCGGGTGTGAGCCTTATTGCTTTATTATTTGCTTCTGCTACGCCGAATCATACTTTCTATCTTTTTAAAAAAGATAAAGTACAGCACTGGGCCTCCTCTTAGGCGGTCCTTTTACGTTCATCATCCCATTGATCTAAGAACTCAATCTTCTGATCATCTACAAGCCAAAAACTCCAACAATTACCACAACGATAAATTTGTTGAGAATTCACTTCGCTCAATTGAACCAGTTCAGAATGGGGAAGGGATGTTCTCGTAAACTGAGAGCAGCTTTGACAAATATGTGAAGTATCCATAAACAATCCTTGTTTCTATAGGGGAACTCACTCAATCAGAGGCAGATTAAAGCCTTTGTCGAGTAACAGGATCTAACAATACCATATTCTCATCATACTCTTACGTGTAGCACCGATCATTGCCATCTGAATTTTCGGAAAGTTGAGATAGGCTAGAGTGTTATCTCTTCATTAGGGAGTTGTTAACGGCTTCTTTTCATATGTGAGGGAGAAGAGAGCAGATTATGTGTAGGAAGAGTTTTGCTTAAAAGGGAGGGAGGTGCAAGATTGCATATTCCCGGGAACAAGCCCTTGATCATATGCAACTTGTCAGGGGGTGGCCCCTGAACCCCAGAAATCGAGTGATTGAGTTCTCATTTTGAGAGAACCATTATATCCTCAGAATATGAAAGGATTCTCTCATGGATAGAAGAAGCTACCAAAAGCTCAAAAAACTTGAGCGTAAGCAGACTCATAAACGTGTTGAGTTGCAACTCACTCATAATGAATATTCTCAGTTCGAGAAAATCGCTCGTAGGGAGGGAGTCTCCGTAAACGCCATCATTAAGAACATGGCAGTGGCTTACAGAGACACAAAGTATTTCATACCCTCTCAGGTTCAAGATTCCCTCAATACGCTCACCTATCTTATTCGTAATATTGCTAATAACCTCAATCAGCTTTCTCATTCAGCTAACATTTTTCAAGGCATAGATCGCAACCGAATCTTTGAGCATCTTGCTCAGATGGATGAGGCGATACAGGAATTCGTGAATGGGAAGTTGAAGTAATGATCATAAAATCGATGTCGAGAAAGGAGGCTTCATTCGATCAGCTCTATGATTACATCACCAAAGACAAAGATCTCGATTTTCACTACCGCTTTACTCACAATTTCATTCGCCAAAACAGAGATGGAATTCTTCGTGAATTCCACCGAAATGCTCAGCTACTTCAACAGCATAAAGGGGCAAACTATCTCTATCATGAAATCATCTCCATCACCCGTAGTCAGCAAATAAGTGAGGAGAAACAGAAAGAGATCCTCCATGAACTCATTTCTCAGTATGTGCAGAGCAGAGCTCGTGATTGTCTGGTCTATGGTGGGCTTCATGATGATAAAGAAACAAATTTGCACTTCCATCTGATGATTTCAAGTAACAGACTCAATGAATCATCTCGCTATCGACTCAGTAAACATCAATTTGATGAGATCAAGCGAGGACTCGAAACCTATGTCCTTCAGAAATACCCAGAACTGGAACAAGCCCAACTCATCACCAAAGAAAGAGCACGGGGCAAATCCAATAACAGGGAACAGGAACTCAAGCGAAGGACGCAACAGCCCAGCAAGAAAGATCGAGTAAAAGAAAAACTCAGAGATATTTTCCATAGTGCATCATCCAAGCAGGAGTTTTTTGCCCTGCTTGATGAGCAAGGTTTGAGTATCTATCTGAGAGGTCAGCAGGTAGGAGTTCAGGAAAACCAATCTGGTCGCAAACATCGATTATCCACATTAGGAATTGATCGAGAGTTTCAGGAGTTCTCACAGAAAATAGAACTGGAACAAGTTCCTCAGGCTCAACGTAAGGCAAAACAGAAAACTGATGAGCAGCGGCAAAAGGCTCAACAACCCAAAGATAAAAAGCCAGAAGAGAAGCATAATCAGAAAGAAGGCTCCTCTCATAAGCAAGGTGGACCATCAAGGCGGCGCTGAATTTCATCATAAGGACATGAGCAATATCCTTGTGATTTTTGTTGTTTTACAGCAGGATTCTAAGAAGTATTTCCTTGAACCTATGAAAGGAAATACGAGTAATGGAAATGGTATGGAACCGTTACACAATCACGGAATGAAAGAAGGATCGATATAGTGTTGAAAAAGCTTGGCTCGTTGCTTTTAACTGGTGCGGGCTACCTGATAAAAGAGAAATACCTCAATTCCAAGCAAGGAGCAGCATTCCTCTCTCAGGAAGAGGCAGGCGCTTTTCTCAGCTCATCGAACAAAGGCTTGCTCCTCGATGGAAAAGACAAACGACTCTCCATCAAAGAAAGCTATCAAAACGTCTGTCTGAGCGCTCGTGTCGGGGCAGGAAAGACTACTCAATACATCATCCCAAACGTGCTTGATAAAGCTCGTCATAAAAGAGTTCCTTGCTCAATTGTAGTCAACGACCCCAAAGGGGAAGTCAGAGATCTCACTTCTGGTTATCTTTATTCTCAAGGCTACAACATCGTTGCCTTCGATCTACAAAATCTTTCTGGTTCCCATAGTTTTAATCCATTTATTGAGGCAAAAAATGAAATTGAACTGGAGCAGATAGCAGAAACACTTATCTGGTGTGGGAACCCCAATGATAATACTGCCGATGCCTACTGGAATAACGGTGCAGTACGCATCCTTTCTGTTTTGATCAAATGCTTAAATTTTGGTGAGAAGAAATATTTCAACCTTCCAAACCTCCATCACCTCTTGCAAAATTTTGGTGAGATGGGGGAAGGCTTACATGAATGGGTTGCTGAAAACTGCTGGAATCCTAGTTGTCCTGATGATCCATATATCTTAACTGAGTGGAAAGGGGCTCTTACAGGCAACAAAGAAGCGGTACAGAGCTTTGTTGCTATCTGTCTTACCGCGCTCAAAGCGGTAGCTAACAGAGAGCTTCGCCAGTTCTTCTCTCACAGCGACTATGACTTCTCAAGGCTGAGAAAAGAAAAAACAGTGATCTACCTGATTACTCCACCAGAGAATCAGCGTTACTACTCATTCCTAACCAGCCTCTTTTTCAGAAGTGTATTTAATGAGTGTATGCGGCAAGAGCATCTAGGTAAGCACTCACTTCCTGTGTACGTTCTCTACGATGAATTTGGAAATAGTTATATCCCAGACTTCGCATCGGTTGCGACAACCATTCGAGGCTACGGGGTATCACTTTCTCTGATCCTACAGAGCATCTCACAACTGGCAATGAGGTATGGTCAGGAAGGAGCAAAGACGATCCAGGGAGCGATAAACACCAATATATGTCTGTCTGCTTCTGATCCAGAAACCGCAAACTTTTTCTCTGAACTCTCTGGAAAAGTACGAGAGCGCCAAGTTCGAGAAATCACAGATGCAAACAATGATTATCGAGAATACAACCTTCTGAATCCCAATGAAGTGAGAACCATTGAGCATAATGAAGCATTGGTGATTTCCAAAAATAGAAACCCCTTGACGCTATCAATTACTCCCTATTACGAAAATAGGCGTTTCCGTAAAGCAGCCCAATTTCCATGTTTTCAACATTCAGGGAAAGGAAAGCAGGGTGACATTGAACTGGTGGAGTTGTAAGAGTCATGAATACAGAATCAATGGTTTTTCTGGGCGTGGTCTTCTTTCTTGGCCTCACTCTAGGTTGGTTCTTCAGAGGCCCTTTTACTATGTGGCGGTTGCTCTTAGCTTTCGTAGCAGTAGGAGTGTTCGGGCCATTTTTAGAAATTATGATTGCTGTTGATTCACCATACATGACGGTGCCTTTTGTGCTCGGCTTTTTAGTCCATGCTTGGAAGCCAATCTATATGAAATTCAAGGAATGATGGGGGCGTTTTATGAACATAACGCAGCTGCTTTTTATATCTGCGATGTTTCTCGCATTCGGAATGATACTGGGGAAGAGTTTTAAGAAATTTAATCCTTTCTTCATGCTTTTGGGTTTGATCGTTTGTGCTCCAATGATTCAGCTGCTCTTTGAGTTTGATTCTTGGTTTTATACAGGAGCATTTGCCTTTGGAGTTCTATCAAATTTTGGGAATCCTTTCAGATGGGTTCAGGGATCACTGGACGATCTGGCTATGACGATTCAGTTGAAAAAAGCCAGAAAAAGAGCCGAAGAAAACTATCAAGAATTTGACGAAGAACTGCGAAATCGAACAGAAGACTTGCAGCAACAAAGAAGTGAGGCAGAGGAGCAAATCCGCCGAGCAGCAGAAGATCTCAAACGACGAGAGCAGGCTTTTAAGCGGCAGCAGGAACAATTCTATCGTGAGCAATCACGTTCACAGGGTTCATCGAATACCTCATCAAATCAATCATCAAGTAAGAGTCAGCACGAAAGTAAATCTTCTACATTCGATCCCACCAAATTTGCGGATGCTTGTGAAATTTTGGGAGTAAACCCTGATGCTAGTTTTGCTGACTGTAAGAAAGCCTATAGGCGATTGATGAGCGTGTATCACCCTGACAAGATCAATCAGCTCACAGGCTCTAGAAAAGCTCAGGCAGAGGAAGAGGCAAAGCAAATTAATGTTGCTTGGGAAACGGTCAGCAAGAGGAAGAAGGGGGAGAAATAGTCCCCACCTTTCTTTTTCTCTTTTGTGTGAAGTGAAAGCTCTAACTTGAGTTGTCTACTATTCCTTCCCTCTGACAAATAGCTTGCCAGACAGGTTCTTCGTCTTCCCACCATACAAGAGTAAGGTATGTACCGTTATGATAGTGAACAGCTTCTTCATGTACACAGGAAGTGTCGGCCCATGATTCTTTGCACCAAATATTCCCATCCACTCTGTCACTAAACATCTGCATGGAACCTGCCTTTATTAGACAATCAATACCTGAGCCGTCAGGGCATATTCGAGGAGGTAAGAAAGAGTAGGGAAGTCTCGAGTGAGGTATAAACCATTCTCTCTGACGATTTTTGTTATATGCTGCTAAAAAACCGAGATGTTTTCCTAATCTGATAATACGGAAGGCGGTAGCAGTCAAGCTTGTGTTAAATGTATCACTAACAGCTCTGAATAGATCAAAATTTAGACTCGCCCCTGAAGCAAGGCGGTCGATCAGAAAGAATGGCATTAAAAGCTCAGAAGCATATTTATTTGCAATGTTTTCTCTATGTGAATGTTTATTACAAGTTTTGCTCTTAGTGCCTTTTTCGTCAATTTCTGCCTGTGAGCATAAATTTCCAATGCGCCCTCTGTCTTTCAACCAATGACCAATTTCGTGGCCTAAAGAAAATTGTTGTCGTTCTGGAATAGACTCTGAATTGAGTGTGATTATTGCGCGTTCGTCGTAGCCAATTATACGTGCTTCACATCCGCTTAATGGTTCATATTTGACTTCAGCACCTTTATAAAAAGCTATCGCTTCTAAATCAATTTCACTAGGTTCTGTAATTCCAAGGCTGAAATACAGTCTGTAAACATCATCTTCTACTGATTTCATCATCATCCTTGATGTATCCGAGTTCTTTGAAGTCTTTGAGTATACTCACTGCTTCCGATTCAGTGATGTCTTTTCCTTCTCTAAAGGCAACTGTTAAACCACTAGGAGCTTTTCCTGAGGCAATGAGTTCAATGAGAAAGTCTTTAGCGCTATTGCCTGAAGCCGTAAGGCTTTCTATAAAACTATCTGCATTTGACGTTGCTAAGACTTTCTTCTTATTCAGTTGAGCTTTCACATTTAGAAATTTTTGTTTCCTGAATTCAACACATGTCGTTTGTATTGATTTATGAAGTTTGTTTGCATCTTTATTTGGATGAAAACCATTTTCAATGAGCTCTTGATCGAGTTCGCTTTCCGATAAGCTCATGATGTCATCTATTATGAGGTCGGCGATCCAATCTGGATTTCTTTTTTTACTCATTTTAGGCACCTTCTTCCTTAATTTTTGTTATTCCTCGCCTGAATCTTTTTCTAGCGGCTTCGAAAGTTTTTTTATCTCCCTTAAAAATGCTTTCGATAATTTGTTGCTGCTTCATATTTGCAGAATATGCTTGGATAAGGGCGTTCACATAAATGTCACTTTTAAATAGTTGAGTAATACGAGTGACAGTTTGTTCCGCACTAATCATCTCAGTTGGGCAGGGGCTGAGAGCAATGCCTAAAGAAGATTCCTGTATATCTTCATCTGGTGATTCATATAACAGTTCATTTTTCCTGAATTTCTTGTCTTTATGATCTCCAGCGATACTCCACATGATGTTACCTATCGCTTTCACAATATTTACATCTCTTGGAATATGTCTAGTCCCTTTCCAAACACGCAAAAGGGCTTCTTGTACGAGAGAATCTGCTTCATCACCAAGCCCATTGATTTGGCAGAATTTTTTCCCAATGAAAAGAAGCTTTTTATTATCCGAGAGGGTAAGTTTCTCGATCACTTCCATGACCTCATCAATGCTGAGGTACTTACTTTTTTGCTCCATGCCTCTACTTCCTTAATAGACGGAAAAAAAATGTATAGCGGACATGTCCGCTCTTATTTTTTTTCCCGTCTTATATATATGAAGGCGCAATTTTAGCCTGAATAGGTAGTTTGTTCCTTCATTTAACACAAACAATCTCAATAGAGGATAGCAAAATGGCTACTAACCCTCCAACAGGTGATGGTCACCGAAACGGTGCTGTCAGAGGACGCTCACAGACCAAAACAAAGTCAGGTCATTATGTGAAACGTGATACGAAAACTGGTCGTTTTATGGATGTGAAAACATCCGATAAGACACCGTTTAAAGGTGTACGAAAAGAGAAATAAGGTAAGAGGAAATAAAATGTCAGCAAAATTTGAAATGTACCGAGATGTACAACAGCAGTATCGATTCCGTCTCAAGGCAGGAAATGGTGAGATCATTTTAGCTAGTGAAGCTTATGTTCAGAAGGCTGGGTGCGAAAATGGAATTCAGTCTGTTAAGGCTCATGCTCCTTATGATGCCAACTATCAAAAGCTTACTGCTCAGAATGGAAAATATTACTTCAATCTGCTTGCTAATAATTATCAAGTTATTGGCACAAGCCAGATGTACCAATCTACAGCAGGGCGTGATGTAGGTATTCAGTCAGTTAAAACCAACGCTCCAAATGCTCCAGTTTTAGACCTGACGTAATAATTATTTGAGATAAGCGGGATGTCAGGTTCCCGCTTAATTTATAGGGGATTTACATATATGACAGAACTACTTGATGTGTTTGAAAATCAATACATGCAGGTTTATTTGCTTGGGCCTTTGGCTGGTGTTGTGCTTGGTGCTTTGTTTTCAGGTTTATCAAAACCATTAGATAGGAGTGCGCCATCCTCTGTTGTGCAAACTCGCAACATTTTTATTCAGAATAATTACAATGGGCAAACAGCAGCAAGAAACGATTCGGATGGAAGAGAAATCGTGATTTTAGGGGCTATTTTGCTCGCATTTCTATGTTGGAAATACGCTCACCATGCTGAGTTTATTCAGAAAATAATTTTTTCTGCTCTCGTGACCCTATCTTGTTTCTTTTTATCTGCTGCTTTTGTTTCCCTCATGAAGGGGTTTTATACTGGTAAAGATTGGTGGATTGCGCTGGGTTTACCTGCCGTATCTTTTGGTTGCTGTATCATAATTTTTCTTCATGCGATTGAAAGTTATGATCCGGTGATCACACAGCTTGCATATGAATACCCCTTAATCCAGTTCTATACACAGGGGTTATCGAATTATGGTATGAAGTTTTTAATCACGCATGTGATAGGCATTACGATGATTGGCCTTATTACTCTTGTGAGTAGCTTCTCACTTCTGAATTATCTTTCTTTGATGAACCAACGCCAATATGGTTATTCACAAAGTGTATGGATATTTTTTGCGCGTATTAGCTTTTGGGCAACGGGTGGGGCTGGTTTATGTATGATGTTGTTCTTCAACGTTATAGCGTTCTTGCTAATATATGGATATGTGACAAGCTGGTTAATGTAGTTATCGAACATAGCACTATTTTTAGCCGTGGCCTGTTGTGACTTATGACGCATACAGGTCATTGTCTTTTGGTGTTTTTTCTTTCATTACCATTGTAAGCAATTCTGCGTGATTGCAGATCAGATTGAGCCTGAAGTTTCTTGAATTCATTAAACTCAGTATCTGATATTAATTTCTTTTGCTTTGCATACTTGAGATCATCAAAGCTGAGATTATCTAATGCTATCTTCAAGCTTCCTAGGGTGATCTGTTCCGCATGTTCTAGTTCTTCAGAAGTTCCAAGCCTATTTACCCAATCCACATCACCGGAAATTTTTTTGCTGAGTTTGATATTCCGAAAAGCTTGAAGAACTCCTTTTAAGGCTTCAATACGAGCTTCGAGAGAATCGCTAGCAGGGCTGTAAATATGGCTGTGAGTTGACATACCTATACGCAACATTGATTGATTACTGATCTAATAATGGTTAGTTTAAATGAGGAAATCAATCATTGCTTTACTTGCTATCGGGATGAGAGCTAATCGGCGATATGGAAAAGCCATTTTCAGAAGACATTGGCAAGATTGCAGACTCTATGGGGATATCGCTTTATCAGCGTTTCACTATTACAGAGGCTGCTTTATTTCTACGATGCCCTATCTCAGAAGTGAAAAAACTCCAGTCTGAGCACCTAATTTCCTTTATCCAACTTACTGATAATCAAATTGAATTTTTTGGTTACCAATTGTTGGAATATCTGCTTAGCAATGTCACCGCTTCTGAACCAGTTTTTTCTCCATACGTACAGGAAGATCGAATCATTCGTACTAAAGAGGTTCAGAATATTACAGGGCTATCCCGAACCACTCTTTGGCGATTGGAGAGGAAAGGAGAGTTTCCAGCTCGTGTATCGCTGAGCCTTGGTAGTGTCGGTTGGAAGTTGAGCGAGGTGGAAAAGTGGGTGAGGGGGCGAAAATGAAAGCAAAAGAAATGTATAGGCGTTAAGACAGAATTATAAAAATGAAATGAGCACTCCAGCAATAGCGGCGGCACCTGTGATAATTGCTAAACCCCAATTTCTTTTTTTATCGCGCTGCTCTAGTTCAAATTCTAAAGCTTTGTATGCGCCTTGGTTCGCATCATCGTAACCTGTAAATTTTGCCTCTTTTACTGCATCTACTAAGTCTTTTTTTCGCAGCGTATTTAGCTCATCTTGGTTTGTTGAGCTAGCAGTAACTATTGTGTTCTTTGATCTGTCAGAAAGTTGATCCCAAGGGTCCATTTACTACTCCATAACGAAAAAGAATAATAAGGTAAAAATTATAGAACTCTCATATGAATGTAAACAGTGACTTTAAAGAGGGTGGATACACAGCAAAGGAAGCTGCGTTTTTCAAACAATCATGTGTGATAAGCTTGCTGGCATTGGCTATGAAACAGATTGAAACAACCTGAAACATACTCATATTGCCTTTGAATTGTGTCTTTGGTCACATATATGTCACACAATTTTCTTCGTGTTTTTATTTATTTGATTTAAAAACCTTTTCAGGAAAGGCATCTGCCTGTTTGAGGCCGTTAGGCAGCGTAAGGCTGACTGATTAATTTTTATGATTTTTAGGGTAGGCCTTAAACTTGCCCCTCTTGCAACATGGATGTTGCAACGGTTTTAATCGGTCTATATGGTTAAAGCTTCTCAACGACAAACAGGGATTGGTTGTGTCTTTGAAAGTTCTCTCCAGCTTTTCATGCCTTAAATCTATATCTTTTTATGCCTTAAGTTTGTTGTTCATTGCATCAACTGCTGAGGCGAAAGATCCCATAAATGTTGTGGAACAATCCGATCAGGCCTCCAAAACTGGAGAGTCGATTGTTTATACCATTCAAGGAAAAAAGGACCCAAGGTTAAAAGCTACGTTTTTAGCATCTTATATAAGCACAAGCAGATCAGAGGCCTGTTCGTATAAACAAGCCACGACTGCTAGCCGTAAAGTACGAATCGCGGATAAAGCTTATCCGGTAACAGAAGAAAACTATCGCATTCAAATCCCTGTTTTTCTGGAAGAAAGCGAAACTGAATGCGGTTATCGGTTTTCCCGTATCGAGCTAGTGCTAAGGCGACAATACGATAACAATCTATATTCAAAGCATATTGTATTGGATAGAACACACAGAGTCAGACCAATATATAGAGGGAGACGTGGTGGTTTTGGTGGTCAGGCCACACTCGAAAAACCTGCCGAGCTCACTACTGAAAAAAAATATTTTAGAGTCTCAGCCGAGACAAATTATAAATGCAAAACAATGTTTTTCTCTACGAAAAAGAATGTTAACCGGAACACTTCTATAACATGTCACATGGAGATAAAAAATGGTAAAGGGGGTAATAAGTTTATCCCTATAAACCCACAACAGACAGTGGTTACACACCCGGAATTTGGCACTGATCAAATTAAAAGTGAATTCTTGACCATCAATATGATTGCGGATGACAAGAACAGTAAATTAGCCAATGGGAAAGAGGTTCTGCCAGATTACTTCAGGACACTGCCAAAACCTAAAAGACCAAAGCCTTCTCTTTGGCAGAAAATAAAGAACGAAGTTACAACTTATTTTAACTGAATAATAAAAAGTTAAGGATGACTTATGAGTGACGTATTATGTATTGGTGCGTTTTTTGACGGTACCGGAAATAATATTTTTAATGATGAAAAGATAGGTGATGGTAGCCTGACCAATATCGCTAAAACAAGGAACATAGGGGTCAGGTCTCCCATTTCCCAAGACTACCATTGCTTTTAGACATGGCTTGAAAGTAGCTGCCTAACGGAGTAGTTTTATCTCATTCACAGGCGGTGAGCATGTCCAGAGCACTCAGGATCGAGTTTCCCGGCGCGTATTATCATATTACATCCCGCGGTAATGCCCGTTCAGATATCTATCTGAATGAGGAGTGTCGTCGTTATTTTCTAACCTTATTACAACAAGTCTGTGAGCGTTTCAGATGGTTCTGTCATGCTTACTGCCTGATGGATAATCACTATCACTTGTTGATTGAAACTGCGGAAGCCAATCTTTCAAAAGGGATGAGACAGCTAAACGGTGTTTATACCCAATGGGTCAACCGAACATTTGGGCGCGTTGGTCATCTTTTTCAAGGGCGTTATAAGGCAATCTTAGTTGATAGCGATAGCTACCTGACTGAGCTTTGTCGTTACATCGTACTTAATCCTGTGCGTGCACGTATGTGCCATGAGGCAAGTGAATGGCCTTGGAGCAGTTACCGCGCTACAGCAGGTCTGTGCCATCCTTACGATTTCTTAAAAATTGAGGCGATTCTAGCCTCATTTGATGTTAGCTACGGCAATGCTCAGGAAAAATATAGGCACTTTGTTTCAGAAGGCCTCAATCAGCCTTCTCCTTGGGAGTCATTAACAAATCAGATCTACCTTGGTTCCGATGCATTTATTGATGAAGTCCAGTGCAAGATAGACCCGAGTAATAGCTTAGAAAATATTCCCCGGTTACAGAAAAGCCAACCTAAAAAGCCCCTGCCTCATTACGAACAACGCTACGATATGAAATCGGCGATTATAAAGGCCTATCGAAGCGGCCATTACACATTGCAGGAATTGGGGGATTACTATGGTTGGAGCAAAAGCACAATCAGCAGGGTGGTTAATAAAGATGAATCAAATTAGATGGGAAATGGGAGACCTGACCCCTAAGTTTATAACCATTACGGTGGTTTATAATATGGCAGTGAATCTTTATCCAAAGGCTTATTAATTCAAGTGTTTATCACTAACTGTTTGTTTTTATTTCGGGGTTTTGTATGAAGAGTGATTTTTTAAAAAAATTAATTTTTTTGTAAATAAATTGTTTATTTATATTCCTGATAGGCCTGGTTTGATATTTAGGGTCGGTTTTTTAAGGTTTATTTTTTTGATTGGGTTTATTATTTTCTGGCATGGGCTAAAAGGGTCCACGCAAAGCTACCCTGATTTTAATCAGGCTGATATTTCAACAGGAACTTTAATTAAAGTGGGGGGATTGGTGGTCAAATGGGCGGTGTAAGAAATATTAGTTTGCTCGTTGACGGTAAAGAAGAAAGATTTAAATCTTATGCAATTAAAGAAACAAAAATCCTAAAAGATAAGATTGGAAGTATTGTTACTATATGGAGCTATCCGTGGAATGATTCGTTTTTTATAGAACGAAATAGAATTATAGAGATAGAGATAGATAATAAAAGGATTTTTAATGATTGGGGTGAAATTAAATCAAAATACGATAAAAAGAATTATTTTATATTTATTTTTCTGGGGTTTTTGATGATGTTTATTTCATTGTTTTTGGTTTTTTTTGTGCTGAGAAAATATAATTGAACAATAGAAAGACCCTCAGAAAGACCCTCAGAAAGACCCTCACCGAAAGACCCTCAGGGTCAGGTCTCCCATTTCCCACAGAGAACCACAGAAAAAACAGATTTAGAACTAATTGAAAACCACCCTTCACCCCTGACCGCCCAACGACTCAGGCAAAGCAAACAAGCAGGTGCAGAAGTAACAATGTACTCTGTCCCCGTTTATCCTTAAAATCCGTTCTCTTATATACATTCCTTTCGAGCCTACTATGTTTCCTGATATTGCGCTTCATCCTCAGTTAGAAGCTAACCTCAATGCTTTGGGTTTTACTGAGGCTACAGCGGTGCAGCAAAAAGCTGTGCCGTTACTGCTGGAGGGTCAGGATCTGTTGGTCAGTGCCCCGACCGGCAGTGGTAAAACGGCTGCTTACCTAATCCCGGCTGTACAGAGTATGGCTGGGCAGAAATCCCCAGCACGTCAGCCCCGGGCGCTGGTGCTGGTTCCGGTACGGGAGTTGGCGGAGCAGGTGCAGTCGCAGTTTGCGCGTTTAACTGCGGAGCTGGATCTGGAAGCGGTGTCGATTGTCGGCGGCGAAGATTTTAAGGTTCAGGAGAAAAAACTGGCTCAGGCCGATCTGGTCATTGCGACGCCGGGAAGGCTAACTCCTCATCTTGAGAATGGTTCACTGGAACTGGACAGTCTGGATCTGCTGATTCTGGATGAAGCTGACCGCATGCTGGAAACCGGGTTTAAAGATAATCTTGATCAGATCATTACGGCTTCTCCTGATATTCGCCAGACCTTATTGATTTCGGCAACACTGCCGAGTTCAATCCGCTCGTTGGCTGAGCATGTTCTGGTTGATGCTGAATGGGTGAAAGTGGGGCAGAAGCGCGAGGCTGCAGAGGGGATTCAGCAGTTTATCCTTCTCTCGGATGATCCCGCACATAAAGACAAGCAGCTCACGTGGTTACTGAATAATGAGCCCTATAAAAAAGCGATTGTGTTCAGTAACAGTAAAACCAAGGCTAAGCAGTTAGATGGTTTTTTGCGCTACCACAAATTCAAAGCCGCACTCTTACACGGTGATGTGCAACAGAAGGGACGTTTTGCCACCATTGAGGGTTTCCGTAAGGGCAGCATCAATGTATTGGTGACAACTGATCTCGCTGCCCGTGGCCTGGATGTTGAAGGTGTGGATCTGGTGATTAACCTTGAGATGCCACGCAAGGGTGATGATTACCTGCATCGTATCGGACGTACCGGACGTGCCGGAGAATCGGGGCAGGCGATCTCTCTGATTGATCCTTCCGAATGGAATCTGATGTCTTCAATTGAGCGTTACCTTAAAACCCGGTTCCAGCGTAAATTTATTCAGGAACTGGCGGGTTTCTACAAAGGCCCGAAAAAGGTGAAAGCTTCTGGTAAAGCCGCAGGCAGTAAGAAAAAGAAAAAACCTGCAGGCACAAAAAAGACCAGTAAAAAGAAAACCGCTCGAAAAACCAGATAGGTTTTAAAGCGTTAGATCGCTTACTTTCTGTACACTTCTTCCTTAAACCGCTATCTTCCCAGATAAGTAACAGATGATTGCCTCAGGCAAAGTTACAGGGAGACTCAGGGATGCGAACTATAGGGAAGGTGTATCTTCTTATTGCACTTCTTCTTACGTCGGGCTGTAGCACGTTTCGGGATTCGTTCTCGGATCAGTTGCAGGAGAAACGGCGTATTCAGGCCATTAAGCAGGACCCGGTAGCCTACGCCGCTTATAAACAGCGGCTGGTTCAGGTCGGCGATATGGTCGTGATTGACGGCTCAAGCAGCCGTAGCCTGCAGAATAAAAACTTAACCTTTAACTGGCGTTTGCTCGAGCAGCCGGAAGGCAGTGTTGCGCGTTTATTGCCAGATTCCCATCTTGCTCGATTACCTATTGATAGGCCGGGTCGCTACCGGGTAAGACTCTCTGTGAATGATGGCGTCTTTGATAGTGAACCCTTTGATCTGTTGTTTTCCACAGATCTGGATGATCTGGATAAGGTAAAGATTGTTGCCATGGGCGATGCTGGGACGGGTGCTCCGTCACAGAGTTTTGTGGGTGAAGCAATTCGTCAGGTTTGTGAGCTTGATGGTTGTGATTTTGTTATCGGTATGGGGGATAACATTTATAAAGCCGGGCCAAAAAGCCTGGATGATCAGCAGTTTCAGGATAAGTTTGAGATCCCGTACCAGAACCTGAGCCTGCCGTTTTATATGGTGCTGGGTAACCATGACTCCAGCGGTCTTTCTGCGGGTGATGGTGGCTTTAATGCCCGGGGGCAGATCGAGATTGAATACACCCATCACAGCGATATATGGGCGATGCCTGATCGCTATTATCAGATTAAAGCGCCGTTGCATGGTGATCAGGTTCGCTTTCAGCCAGATCTGAACCCGCAACCGTTGGTGGAGCTGTTTGCGCTGGATTCCACCCCGATCACCAGTGCCCCGGATTTCATTCCCCGTTATCGCATTAACTTATACAGTCAGAATATGGGGGATTGGCTTTCCGCCGGCATACATAACAGCAAGGCCCAGTGGAAACTGGCTTACGCCCATCACCCTTATATCTCCAACGGTAAGCATGGTAATGCTGGCAATTATGATTCCATTGGTGACTACGCTGAGAAACTGAAAAAGTACTTGCCAAAGCTGAATAAATACCTGTTCCAGCGGGTAGCAGGTACTTACTATCGTGATTTTTACGATCAGCATATGTGTGGTGAGCTGGATATGTATCTGGCCGGGCACGACCACAATATGCAGTGGCTGGCACCCATGGATAAGTGCGGCAAAACCCATTTTGTAGTGTCTGGCGCGGGGGCTAAATCGAATAATATCTATAACCCCAAACGTAACCCTTTCTATTGGCAATGCAGTAAAACCATCGGCTTTTTCTGGATAGAAATTGTAGCTGATACCTTGCTTGCCAGAATCTATACAGTGGATGAAATGGAAGGCGGTCACCAACTGGCATATGCCGCGCGGTTCAGCCAGAAAGACCCGAATGCAATTGAGATACTTTATGGGGAGGGCTCATGCGTAAAATAGTAATCGTCAGCCTGCTTACAACGTTGCTTAGTGGTTGTGGCAGTTTCTGGGAACTGGTGATGACCGATGATGAACGCCGCATGCTCCGCCACTCCGCTAAAAATGCAGCCGCCTGTCAGGTGACTAAATACTTGCAGGCACCCATGTGGCATAAGAGCCTGTACCAGTGGAATCAGGGTTTTTGTGAAGCGGTACCCCTCAGGGATGAATACGCGTTTGGGCAAGATGAAGAAGCCCCGAGAAGGCACTATTACTCCGACATTCTCTGTACTGAGCCAATTGAGTTTCAACTCACGCGTTATCACAGCTTCTGTAATCAATATGCGTTACCGCAGCGTTTAGGTAACGATGTTGAACTTGTGCAAAACCAGGCCTGGACGTTGAACCCTGCAAGCCGCTTTCGTGTACCGCTGGTAAAACAGTATGGTTTTGATCAGCCGTTTATGACGGCTCGTATCTATCATCGGATTGAAGTAACTGAGAAACGCGTTTTTGATCCTGAATCAGAACCCCTGCATTTGCGTAAAGGCGCTGGTGTGTGCGAACTGCAGATGCGCATTTACAAGGCAAATCCGGTTTCCGAGGGTGGAAAATCATTGTTGATGTTCCATGGCGGCGGTGGACATCAGCGCAGTTTCCACCTGTTGGCGCTGGAAAGCCGAATACCGGAATATACCGAACAGGGATATACCGTGTATCTGCCTTTCTACCGCTTAATAGGGCGAGGAGATACCAATATTGAATGCAGTGATGCCTCATGGCAGGAGATGAAAACCGATGCCGAAAAAGCGCTGCAGTGGGTTGAAACCCATCAAACCAAATTTGGTGATAAAGCTGGCAAGGTTACCCTGTTTGCACAAGGGAGTGGTGGCTTGTTAGCCGGTTGGCTGCATACCCAAAAAGCAGACAAGGTTGCCAGGGGCATTATGTTTTATCCGGTACTGGACACGGCGTCTATGCGTAAAGATGTACTCGCCGGGCAGAAATATGAACAGGGGCGGGAATTTCTGGAGCGGTTATTTGGAGAGAAGCTGGAACAGGTTTCTGACTCCAATCCAGTGTTGCAGCAAACCAGTTACTGGGAGCTGATGGCAAAAAATCCTCAAGCTTATCCGCCCATGGTTTTATTACATGGATTACAGGATCGGCGGGTTCCTTATGCTCAAACACTGGGTAGCTGTAGGGCTCTTTCGGGGAATGCGCAGAATCGTTGGGATGTTGATCAGTCGGCTGAAATCGATTGTGGTGTTTCTAAAGCCCATCTGCTTGCCGGGGCTGAGTATCAGCTGGATTACTGTTTTACCGGGGTGGAATGTCCGGCGGGAGATGAACAATCCCGTGAAGAGGTTGAGACAGCCATTGAAAAAGCTCATAACTGGTTACAAGGAGTTGACGAGTGAAGTTAGTTTGGACTGTTGTTTTTTTAGCGCTTCTATCCGGTTGCTCTACCGTCAAATTGCAGCAGCCGGTTAAGCACCTTCCTGTTAAGCCCGGTGAGGTCGGCCCTGTATCCGCCCAGAACCCCCTGCAGTTTCCTTTTTCTTGTAATACGGAAGTGGCTGGTATGGGCGAGCCGTTGATTGATAACCAGAAAGGTCAGGGACAACCTGTTTATGCGGGCTGGTTGTTTTTCGATCATAAAAAAGGTTATAGCCGATACTGCGGTGCGCCGATGCAGGTTAGTTACTGGTATCGATCCAACGAGGGGAGTTTTTTAAAACTCGATGGCGCCGGAGAGCTGCCCGCAGATGTCGAAATGATTGACTATCAAGGACGATCGATCCCTTTTGTCGTGCGTTATGAGCGCGGTGTTATCAACCGTTTTATATATGGTGTTACGGCCTTAGCTGAATGGCCTTTAACAGATTCTACTGCTCCTGCTGTGGTTTGGAATAATAAGTTACTGATGTTGTTCAATGGTGGAATTGGTATAGGTCATCACCAATCCGGGGCTGTATCTATGGGAATGCTGGGGACAGAAGCTCCCAAGAGTAATGACCTGATCAGTATCTTTAACCCGGAGATGTTGCGTAGAGGCTACGTTGTTGTAGGTTCAAGTGGCATGGGAACCGATACCAGCTTTAACCTGCCAGTGCTTTTACAAACCGCTGAAATGGTGAAACAACAGGTGGTTGCTGAGTTTGGGCAGCCTGAATTTACCATCGGATTTGGGGCTTCGGGAGGTTCGATACAACAGTTTTATAGCGCAAAGAAAACTCCGGATTTAATTGATGGGGTTATTGTAAGTCACATGTTTCCGGACTTTTTGAGTCAGACTACCGGAGTTGGCGATTGTGAGCTTCTACACTATTACTTTGACCGTAATCATTCGGCTTCAGATATGCCCACCGGCTTTTGGCAAGACTGGGAAAACCGTGGTGCAATTGAAGGTTTTAATGCCTTAAATGATTATCCAACGAAGCGCAGTCTGGATGATAGCGGTGTTCCTATCATGTCTGAGGCTAAACCCGGTAGCTCTGTATGTGTGGAAGGCTGGAGAGCGATAACCCCGTTGATCTTCAATCCCAGGTTCTATCTGCCTTTTTATGGTTTACATACTCCCTGGTTGAAAAATGATGCTGAGATTCTTGATCAGACACGCTGGACCCACTGGGATGATGCCATTGAAGTTTACGGCCGGGATCGTAACGGATTCGCATTGAGGACCTATGGCAACGTTGGAGTGCAATATGGTTTAAACGCATTAAAAGAGGGACTGATTTCTCCCGCTACTTTTCTGGATCTGAATGCCAAAGTAGGAGGGTGGAAAGATCCTTCTGAGATGACCTATGAGTATGCGCCATTTTATCCTTATGGATCTTTAGTGATCGGAAAAAATGTAGGTTATGGCGAGTTCGTGATTGGTAATAGTAAGCTACGTGGTTTTGAAACGTTCTGGCATGGTACCCGAAACATTATTCCGCTGTTGCCTGAAAAAATAGCCCCTAAATGGCTTAAATCCTGGTTAGGTAAACAGGATCAACAATCCGTATGGAGTGAACATAACTCTACAAGCAGTGACGAAACCAAGATAGCACCGCGTTCTGTTGCTAGTTCAGAGGCCATACGCAGAGCGGAAGAACAAGGCATGTTGTTCAATGGCCAGTGGGAAAAACCGACGATATCCCTGGCGGTTTATCTGGATGAGTATCTGGATATTCATGATGCCCGGCAACCGTTTATATTCAGGCAGAGAATGCTGCAGAGTAAGTCTGATCCAAGGGTTTTTAATATCTGGGGGCTGAAACCTTCTGGCGATGAGCCATTGGATAAGAAGCAACTTGAAACTATTGCGATGAAAGCGGTAGATGTAATGGAGCAATGGTTGGTCGATCAACAAAAACCTGATGCAGCGTCAGACCGTTGTTGGAATCAAGATTATGAGCTGATTGCTGCGGGGGACAATGTCTGGAGTGAGCAGAAATCATCTGCGTATTCCAAGGCAATTTGTAGTGACAATTTCCCTATTCACGGTAACCCCAGAACCGCAGCTGGTGGGCCTTTCACATCAGAAGTTTTGAAATGCGATCTAAAAACTGTCGAGGTTGCTTTGCAAGATGGTACGTACGGCAGTGTTCACTTTTCGGGAACGCAAAAACAGTATTTGCAGCAAATATTCCCTGATGGGGTATGTGCGTATTAGAGAAAAGGCCGTTTAATACGGCCTTTTTTATATTTGATGTTTTATGTTGTTAATTCCACAACATGAGTGGCGATCATTGCTTCTTCATTGGTTGGAATAACCCGTACCTTTACCTTGGAGTTTTCTGTACTGATTACTCCTGAAGCTTCTGTGTTGGCTTGATGATTGATGTTGATCCCCAGCCATTCGCAACGTTGCAGAATCCTGCTGCGAACGTCGGCATCGTTTTCGCCAACACCACCGGTAAAGACCAGTTGCTCAAGGCCCTGAAGAGCCGCGCTTAAACGACCAATTTCCAGTGCTGCGCGGTAGCAGAACATATCGATCGCTTCTTCAGCTTCCGGCTTGTCTGACTGATGCAGTTCCAGCATATCGGAGCTGATACCGGATACACCTAACCAACCGCTTTCTTTATAGATCAGTTTTTCCAGTTGATCCGCATCCATATCATAGTGGCGTTGCAGATAGAGCAGAACCCCAGGGTCTATATTGCCACAGCGACTGCCCATAGGCAGGCCATCTACTGCGGTGAAACCCATTGAAGAGGCGATGGATTTACCTTCCTGGACTGCACACATGCTGGCACCGGCACCCAGATGGCAGATCACCGTATTCGAATCAGTAGTATCCAGTGTATTTAGCTGCCGTTGAATAAACTCGTAGGATAAGCCGTGGAAACCATAACGATGTACTCCTTCCTCTGTCAGCTTACGCGGCAGGGCATAGTTCTGCTCTACTTTAGGTTGCTGGGCATGGAACATGGTATCGAAACAGGCTATCTGAGGCAGGTCTGGCGCTATTTTTCGGCAGGCCTGAATCAGTTTAATATTGTATGGCTGATGCAGTGGGGCGAGCGGAATAAACTCTTCCAACTGACTGATGATCTGGTCATCAATCAGGACTGGCTCGCTAAAAGATGAACCTCCATGAACCACTCTGTGGCCAATGGCGCACAGCTCGTTTTCCGGTAGTTGCTCCGTCAGCCATTGTTGAATGGTTTCCAGGCAAGCCTGGTGACGATCTTCTTTGGCGACTGCGGAATAATCCAGAGAGGTTTCCAGCAGCGTCGCACCGGCGGTGTCTACGACCTTAAAGCGGGCATCCGCTAAAATGTTGCCCAGCTTGAAGTTAAATAACAGTGTCAGTTCACCCGCCTGTCTTTGAAACAGTGCACACTTCAGGCTGGATGAACCGCCGTTTACCGTGAGAATTGTCTGCATAAAAATAACTTACTTATGAAGAACCATATGTGATGCCAGAGCACAGGATGCCAGGCGACCCAGCGTTTTTTCAGCGCGGCTGGTTAAAATAATAGGTACTTTGGCACCCAGAGCGATACCTGCTGATTTAGCGTTGGCCAGATAAATCAGCTGCTTGGCGATCATGTTGGCGGCTTCCAGGTCTGGCGCTAACAAAATATCGGCATCTCCAGAAACAACAGATTCGATATGTTTATCAATCGCAGCCTGTTGTGAAATCGCGTTATCAAATGCCAGTGGGCCATCAATTAAACCGCCATTCAGCTGTCCGCGTTCTGCCATTTTACACAGGGCGGCTGCATCAATGGTGCTCTGAATATTCGGTTTGATCTTTTCGACTGCAGAGAGAATTGCGACTTTAGGGGTTTCAACACCTAAGGCTTTGCAAAAATCGATTGCATTTTGAGTGATATCTTTTTTACAGAACAGGTCCGGCACGATGTTGATAGCCGCATCGGTAATGACCAGTGGTTTATGGTAATTAGGGATATCAAATACAAAAACATGGCTCAGGCGACGTTCAGTGCGAATGCCTTTGGTTTTGTGAACAACGGCGCGCAGCAGTTCTGATGTACCCAGATGACCTTTCATCAGGGCTTCAGCTTCACCACGTTTAACCACTTCGCAGGCAATTTCAGCAGCAGCATGACTGTGTTCAGTGTTAATCAGTTCATAATTGCTGATGTCTAGATTCTGCTCATCAGCAATAGATTTGATCTTGTTTTCAGGGCCTATCAGTATTGGATCAATGAGATCATGTTCAGCGGCTTCTATTGTGCCGATCAGGCTGTTGCCGTCCACAGGATGTACAACAACGGTCTTTATTGGGCGTGCTTTTTCTGCCTGTTCAATGAAAAATTCCAGTTGATCATGCAGAGGGGGCTTTTCAGTAATAACCACGGAGTCCTCCGGGACTAATAATCTTTTGTCTTCTGTATTAAGCACAAGTTTAAAGTGTTCGTATGACTTCATTATGACGCAGTGCAGCATTTGGAAAAAGTGATATATATCACTTTCATCATGAAGCATTATACTTTTTGGTAATAAACCCCACTCTTTATGAGTTTTTTTTGTGTGGAATGGTACCTTATGTGAAATAAATCATGGGTTATTCAGTGCCTCTGATGCTATAAATTAGATACAAGGTTATCGGGGATTACTTGTATTGATCAGTTAGGAGGATCGCCAGATGCAGCAGATAATTTATGTTGTTGATGATAGCTCGACTATTCGGTCGCTATATAAAACGGTATTGGAAAGTATTGGTTACAGGGTTGTAGCTTTCAAAACCGGGAAGAGTTTGCTGGATGCTGTCGAAGCAGAATTACCAGATCTGATCCTGATGGGGGCGGAGCTGCAGGACACTAATTGTGTCGATTTGGCTACAAAAGTTAAATCCCGACCCGAATTTCTACTGATTCCAATAATTGTTATCTCTTCTACACGCTCCATGGACTTAAGGCGTAACTGCTTCCAGGCGGGCGTCACCGATTTTATTCTTAAAAATTGTACTCATAAATTCTTAATTGAACGTATAAAGCTTATTCTGCAACGCCGGGAAACCATGCAGTTCAATCAACACCTGGCGGGGCAGCGTTTTAATGTTCTTATCGCTGAAGACAGCCAGGCTTTGTTAGCTCTTTATGGTCATATGTTTGAGCAGATGGGGTGCAGACCGGTTCTGTGTAAAGATGGTGAGGAAGCCTGGAACCATTTGCAGCAGGACAGTGATATTGATCTGATACTGACCGATATTGAAATGCCCAATATGGATGGGATTGAGTTAAATCACTTGATTCGTTCCCGCTCTGACTTTGATCAGGTCCCTGTAATTGTAGTGACCCGTATTGATCAGCAGGAGTTGTTGTGCGATCTGTTAACTGCTGGTGCCAGTGATTATATTTCTAAGCCTTTTATCCACGAAGAACTACAGGCCAGAGTTAGTGCGCATCTCCGCACACGCCTTCTATATAAAGAGCAACAGCGCCTAAATAATGAACTGCAGGAGTTGAATGCCTATCTTGAAGACAGAGTCAGGGAGCGTACTCAGGATCTGCATGAAGCGAATGTGGAGACTATCTCCAAATTAGCGAAAGTTTGTGACTTTAAAGACCTGGAAACGGGTAATCATATTAATCGTGTTAAGGCTTATTCTGAGGAGCTTGGGCGCGCGATTGGCTTATCCAGTGAGGTTGTCACCCGGTTGGGTTATTCCAGCATGATGCATGACCTGGGGAAAATAACCACACCGGATCGTATTCTGAATAAACCCGGGCCTCTGGATGCGGATGAATGGATCAAAATGCGGGAGCATTCCTTAGCGGGTGCAAACTTGCTGGGAGATAAACAGTTTTTCTCCATGGCGCGTGAGATCGCTCTGTACCATCATGAACGCATGGATGGTAATGGCTATCCAAAAGGCCTTAAAGGCAATGAAATACCCTTATCTGCAAGAATTGTAGCGGTTGTTGATGTATTTGATGCTCTGGTTTCTAAGCGCAGTTACAAACCTGCGTGGTCTCAGGATGAAGCAATTGCCGAGCTACAGAGAATATCCGACGATCATCTTGATAAACGTCTGGTCGAGATGTTTGTCAGCATGTTGGATTCGGGTCAGCTGGATTATATCCGTAATATTTACCCTGAGACATCTGGATCATCGCTGGAAATCGTCAGCGATTGAATATCAAGATGTCTTACTTATAGCCTTCCGAAGTCGGTGATATCTGGTAACTCAAATGTTTCGACTAAGAGCTCCATCTCACTTTTCTCCAGTGGCTTGCTGAACAGGTAGCCCTGTCCGATATCACAGCCAAAGCTGTTCAGCATTTCCAGTTGCATGTGATCCTCAATGCCTTCAGCAACTACTTTCAGGCCTAAAGCGTGCGCCATGCTGATGATGGTGCGGGTCAGGGTGGCATCGCCCTGATTAGTTTCCATATCCTTAACAAAAGCCCTGTCTACTTTCAGCGTATGAACCGGGAAAGTGGTTAGGTAGCTGAGAGAGCTGTAACCTGTCCCAAAATCATCGATGGACAGACTAACCCCTTGATCGAGCAGAGCTTCAAGTCGGGGCAGCAGTATATTGATATTTTCAGCAAGAAGACTTTCTGTGATTTCCAGTTCCAGATAAGTTGGGTCAACACCGGTTTCTTCCAATACGGTCCGGAGGATTTCGATGATTTTGTCATCCTGAAGTTGCTGTATGGATACATTTACTGCCATGCGTAGCGGTGTGTCAGATTTCTTTTGGAATTCTAAAAGGTCATAACAGGCTTGCCTCAGGGCAAATTCTCCAAGCTCGTGGATTATGCCTGTTTCTTCTGCAACCTCTATAAACTCTTCAGGGCTGACAAATCCCAGCACGGTATTGTGCCAACGCATTAAGGCCTCAAACCCGATGATATGTTTGGATTTGATATCGTTTTTAGATTGATAACGCATTGAAATTTCATGTCTGTGCATGGCCTGACGCAGTTCTGATTCGATGGAACTGCGTCTTTTTAAACGTTTGTTTAATTCCTGGTCGAAATAACTGTGGCGGTTGCGACCATTCTTTTTCGATTCATACAGGGCGATATCAGCGTATTTGATCAGACTGGAGACGTCGTTGCCATCGTCCGGGTATTTGGAAACACCAAGGCTGATCGAGATAAAAATCTGTTTACCTTCAATCATCACCGGGGTGGATACTTCGTTGAGTAGTTCCAGTGCGAAGTGTTCGACTTCTTGATCATCGGAGTAACTGAAATATACAAGGAACTCATCACCCCCTATGTGGCAAATCTGAGCTACATCCCGGCAGGCACCCAGTAAACGATTGGCCATCAGAGTTAATAGCTGGTCACCAATCTGATGCCCGAAGGTGTCGTTGACGTTTTTGAAGTTATCAATATCGATATAAAGAACTGCCACTTTTTGTTTGGAGGTCCACGCATCCTGTAACATAGCGTTGAGGTATTCATGGGCTCTACGACGGTTTGGCAGTCCTGTCAGAGGGTCAAAATTTGCCTGTTTATGTAATTCAACTTCAGCGTGTTTACGTTCAGTAATATCCTGAACAACGGTTACAAAATGAGTAATTTCATCCTCATCGGTTCTGATCTGACTAATAGAAAATGAGTACCATTTTCCTTCAAACTCTTCCTGACGTTCATTAAACCAACTACCATTAATCTGTATTGCCTCACTGATTTTTTCCAGATCTTCTTTCAGTAGATTGTAGGGCATATAGTCGATGATTTTTTTGCCGGGAGCTTCATCTCGGGCACTGGGTTTATCTGTAGAAAACTCGAAGTTTTTATTGGCATATTCTATGTGCCAGTTGTTATCGGTGATCACTACGCTGTTTGGGCTCTGCTCAATGGCCCGGGAGAGTTTTTTAACGTTGCCTTCCGCCTTGTTTTTTTCCGCAGAGATCTTTTTACCTATGCGTATCGAGAGACGATAGGCCAGTAATGAAATAAGTAAAAAAAGCAGAAAGGCAATGCCGACAGGGCGCATTCTTTCGAGCCAGATTTGTGTCAGATCTGAAGCGGGTTCTGCATTGATGACAACCAGTTGATATTCGGCAAGATAACTTACGTTAGCCAGAACGTCTTTATTTTCAATAGAGAGTTGAATGCCTTCGTGGGATTTTCCGTGTTCTAACTGATGCTGGATCTTCAGTGCCGTTTCAGGGGGTAAGGTCCAGCCAAATAGGTTTGAGACAATGCCGGTTGGTAAGGGATAAGTTAGTCGGACTTTTCCCTGTTCACCCAATAACCATATTTTATTTTTATCCGAGGTGATGAAATTGTTCATCACGGAGTTTTTGCCTTGGGTGTAAAAAAATACCGCGACAATAGCTGCAGGAATTTTGTTTTCATCCAGTATGGGGACATATAGTGGGAGGTAGGACTTACCTAGAATTCCAGACTTATACTGGTAACCAATTTGTGCAGTTTTTGTGATGATGGCTTTATCTAATACGTCCTGATTGTAGTTAGGTTTTGTATTACTGATGTCCCCACTGACTGCAAGAGTGTTGCCGTCACGATCAATCAGGGCCAGAGCGGCAGCCTCTTCAGTGGTTGAGAGTATGTAGCTGAATATCTGCCGCGTTTCGGAAACATATTCGGTTTTTTCCAGCAGCGATGAATCAATGGTTTTAACGATGAGACGGGTTTTTTGATTGAAGAAATTCTGACTGTGTTCAATAAGAGCTTTGTTCTGTTGATGAAGTTTATCAACTTCATCGGATTTGATGTCTTGCCAGATGGAAAAGCCAAAAAAAGCCAATGCTGAAAGTAAAATTACAGAGAGCAGTGTAAATAAAATCTGTAGAGGTTGGCTGCCGTCGTATCCCTTCACTTCCCTGGCTCTCCTGTTCCTGTGAGAAAGATTGCAATCATGGGTTCCAGTATAGTTTATCTGCCAAGGAACCTACGAAAATTCCCTAAGTTATGGAGATTGCCGCTGTTTCTGAACCGCACTGTTTTGAATTTAGTACGTGGATTTATATTAAGTTACTCTAATAAATAGGAGGGCTACAATTCTCCATAAATTTTGGCGTTCAAATGGGGTATGATCTGAGTTAACTGAATCAATAAATTAAAGGGAATGTTCATGGGGTCATTGATCGATTGGTACCTTGATTTTTGGGACAACGCACCGGGTGGGAAAATTGGGCGTTTAATCATCGCCTTATTGATCATTCTAATTGTTGTATCCATTCCTCTGGGCGTTTATTGGAGTAATACACCAGACCAGTTTGACCCTGTTGCAGAGGCTGAAGCGGATGCGCAAGAGCAAAACCTAGAAGTAACACCGGGATATACCACGGTGTATTCGCTGCAACATATGGTTGATGCTTTACTTCATAAACCGGGAGGTTATATCAGTAATGATGTAATCCCACCTGGAGTGTGGCTGGATAACATCAGTAATTGGGAATTTGGTGTGCTGGTTCAGGTAAGGGACCTGTCACGGGCCTTACGAAAAGATTTCAGTCGTTCCCAGTCGCAATCGGTTGAACAACCTGAATTAATTAAAGCAGAACCGCAGTTCCATTTTGATAATAACAGTTGGTTGTTCCCTTCCACCGAGTCTCAATATAAAGAAGGCCTCGAGCATTTAAGGAAATATCATTTAGCTCTGGCAGATAAAAATCAATCCGAAGCACAGTTTTTTACCCGGGCAGATAACCTTAATAACTGGTTGGCTGACGTGCAAACCCGTTTGGGTAGCTTATCGCAAAGGCTGAGTGCCAGCGTAGGTCAGAAACGCCTGAATACGGATCTGGCAGGTGATCCGGATGCGGAACAGTCCACCCAAACTATTCAGGACTCGATTGTTAAAACACCCTGGTTAGAAATTGATGATGTATTCTATGAAGCAAGAGGTTCAGCCTGGGCTTTGTTGCATGTTCTCAAAGCGGTAGAGCATGATTTTGCAGCAGTTCTTGAAAAGAAAAACGCCAAGGTGAGTTTGCAGCAGATCATCAGGGAGCTGGAGGCAACCCAGCAAACTTTGTGGAGCCCAATGATTCTTAATGGTGGTGGTTTTGGTTTCTTCGCCAACCATTCGCTGGTAATGGCCAATTATATTTCTAGAGCCAATGCGTCGATTATTGATCTGCGCGAACTGCTGTCTAAAGGTTAAACGCTGTATCAAAAAGGGGAGATAGCTCCCCTTTGTTCATTTCATACTACACTTAACTAAGAACTTAGTGGTTGGAGTGTAGTTATGCCACGACGATTTATCCGACATCCCGCAAGTATTTCTATCCAACTGGATTATTCCAGCAAATCAGAACAGTCTGAGCAACACTGTGGTACCACACGTGATGTCAGTGCTGGTGGACTTTCCTGCTTTAGCGATAAACTCTTGTCACCTGGTGATTTTGTAGAGGTACGTATAACTATTGAGGACAAACCGTTTAAGACGATTGGGCATGTTATCTGGTGTCGCAGAGATAACGATGGTTTCCTGATTGGAATTGGTTTCTCCGATATGGCAACCGCCTATGCTGTGCGAATGGTTGAGCAGGTCTGTCATATTGAGGAATACAGACAAAAAGTTAAAAGTGAGCAGGGTAGGGAATTAGATGCGGAGGAAGCGGCTGTCGAGTGGATAAATAGCCATGCTGCAGAGTTTCATCAAAATGGTCATTAATGAGTGTATCTAGGTTTTTTTGACCAACCTTAGATTGGTTTCATCGTTGATTTTCCAGGTGGTAGCCTCGCTAATAAGAATTAACCTTTTCTTTATTCTGGATTGCGCGCCTTTGGAACTGATTTGATTTAACCAGAATTCAACTTTTACCTGATTTACCTCGATTGATTCTATATCAAGCGCTTCTCGTTTCAGCTGTAGCCATTTTTCTTGCTCGAAACTGCTGATTGTTTCATTTCTCCAGGCTTTACCTTTTGTGCTGGTTGCTGCATAAGTTTTGCCATAGAAAGCTAAGTACTTATCCATGTCCTGATCTTTTCTTGCTTTGATCCAGGCATCGATCATAGAGGGGATTTTATTTAATTGGTCTTCGTCAGGTACCTCTTTTTTAGCTACGAGAGAAGGTGAAGTGTTGCTCTTCTTCTCGATGACCATCGGTTGAGGGGGCGCCGTAGTTAGCTCTGTAGCCTTTTCCGCCTTTTTCGCCTTTTCCGCCTTTTTGCCCAGGACCGGAGGGTTAATTCGATGTGTGCCAGCTCCCTGTATTTCATCGTCCGTTGTGCTCTTGAAAATAGCTACATCTTCAGGCGCTTTTGTTTCTTTTGATTCAGTTTCTACAGACGGTACGATTATTAACCGCATTAGCAGACCAAAGATCAAAACAAGAACCGAAGCGGCACCTAAAAAGTAGTATTTGGATCGGCTTGAATCCAGAGGGTGGATGTTCTGTTCTGAAGTTTCAAAGCGGGATTTGCTGATGACGCTTTCATCGATCAACGGATTAATTAGGGAGATCAAGCTATCGATCTTGCCCCCTGATTGTTCAATCAGTTCCAGATCAGTCCCCATCTCAAACTGAGGTGCCTGGCATTCCTTCAACCCCGCAAGGTAGCGGGTTAAATTTTCTAATTCATCGGCTTTCAAAGCGTTCAGCGGGACAATACTTTTTATCCAGTCGTGGAAGTCTGTTTCGTAGGTGGATTTGGTATGGATAACCAGATAATCCGTAGATACGACAATTACCTTAATGGCTCCAGCGGTTTTGGACTTAGGGTCGCAAAGCTTTCTAAGTGCTTCGGATGCGGCAGCAGATGAATTAACGGCGGCTTCATCCAGAATAACCAGGCAGTATTCGCCTGTTGCTTTGGATCTTTGCAGTGCGGCAACCAGATCTTTCTTTAATTTAGGAACATGAAGGGCTTCAGCCAGAAGGCTGTAAAGTTGCCTGGGTGTATTGATAGCAGAAGTGAATGAGATAACCTCTACACCTTGTTTCTGGTAGAGACCTTTCACTTCATTGATTAAGGTGCTCTTTCCTGTTTTTTCCTTGCCTTGCAGAATCACCGCATTGTGTCGCAGTAAAATTGATTGGAGAGAATCCAGAGCTGAATTATAGCTTTTGTGGTGAAAAGGATGCGGGTGTACAGAAGTATCAGGCAGTGACTCCTTTTCCTTTTTGTTATCTTGCGCTGAATTTCCCTGAACCATAAATACAATCTGCCTGATGTGTCAGAAAAATAGAGAAATATGAATGTAGAGTTATGTAAGCCTAAGGGCAATGCAACTTATAGCTAAAACATTGCCCAGATTGCTTTATTCAACGGCTGTTTTAAGGGTGTCCTGATAAGGAGGCCAACCCATAGGTTTACCGCCAAGAAGATGCAGATGTATGTGATACACCGTCTGACCGCCGTGGGGGTTGCAGTTGAATACCGTGCGATATCCGTTTTCATCAAAACCTAACTGTTCGGCGATGGTGGCCGCCGTTTTTACCATGTGGCCTACGAGTGCTTCATCCTCAGCCTGAACATCATTCAGAGTTGCAATGTGTTTCCGTGGAATAATCAGGGCATGTGTGGGTGCTTGCGGGCTGATGTCATTAAACGCAATCACATGTTCATCTTCATAGATAATATCTGCGGGTATCTCTTTGTTAATAATTTTACAGAACAGGCAATCCATGGGGGTCCCTTGATAACTAAATGACAGGTGGCTCTGAGTATAGCGGTATTCGGTCCTTCGAAAAAAGATGCAAAGCTAGATCAATTGCTCCATTTCACCTTCAGATAAAATTTCTGGGCAATTATAAGTTTTCGAGACTGTACCGTCCGGCATTACTGATTCAAGCAGAATATCAAAGCCCCATAAACGGTGAATGTGTCGTAGAACTTCATTAGTGGACTCGCCCAAAGGTTGTTGATTATGCATAAAGTGTCGCAATGTGAGGCTTCGATCACCCCTTACATCGACGTTGTATACCTGAATATTGGGTTCCCGGTTGCCTAAATTATACTGTGATGACAGATTCTCTCTGATCTTCCGGTAACCCTCTTCGTCATGGATTGAAGTGACCTCAAGGGTGGGGCGGCTGCTGTCATCCATGATGTTAAATAGCTTCAACTCTCGTATGAGATTGGGCGACAGAAACTGTAGGATGAAACTCTCATCTTTATAATTTCGCATAGCGTAATCTAATGTTGCTTTCCAGTCTGTCCCCGCAAACTCGGGGAACCACTCTCTGTCTTCGTCAGTTGGGTTTTCGCAGATGCGGCGAATATCCTGCATCATGTTATAACCCAGAGTATAGGGGTTAATTCCATTGAAATAGGGACTGTCAAAAGGAGGCTGGTAGACCACGCTGGTATGGGAGTGTAAAAACTCCATCATAAAACCATCTGTTACTAATCCTTCGTCGTGCATATGGTGCAGTAGGGTGTAGTGCCAGAAACAGGCCCAGCCCTCATTCATTACCTGGGTTTGCTTCTGGGGATAAAAGTACTGAGCAACTTTTCTTACAATACGAACGATCTCACGTTGCCAGGGCTCCAGTAGCGGAGCATTTTTTTCGATGAAATAGAGTAGGTTTTCTTCAGGCTCTTTGGGGAAACGTTCCTGGGGTGGGGGAGTTCCATCCTCTTTTTTTGGAATGGTATTCCAGAGGTCATTCAGGTGCCTTTGAATATATTCCTCTCTGGATTGTTGACGATCTTTCTCTTCATCTGCAGTTAAAGGCTGCGGGCGTACGTATCTGTTTACGCCGTAGTTCATTAAAGCATGGCACGAATCCAAAAGTTCTTCTACGACATGCGCCCCGTGGCGTTCTTCACAACGATGAATATAGCTTTTGGCGAACAGAAGGTAATCGATAATTGCTGAGGCATCTGTCCATGTCTGGAACAGGTAATTGCCTTTGAAGAAAGAGTTATGCCCATAACAGGCATGGGCAATGACCAGTGCTTGCATGGTCATGGTGTTCTCTTCCATCAAATAAGAAATACAGGGGTCCGAATTGATGACAATTTCATATGCAAGTCCCATGCGGCCACGTTTGTAGTTTTGTTCAGTTTCTACAAACTGTTTCCCGTATGACCAGTGATTGTAGTTAAGCGGCATGCCAACAGAGGAATAGGCATCCATCATCTGTTCAGAGGTGATGACCTCAATCTGGTTAGGGTAGGTATCCAGACCGTATTCAGCTGCGATGCGGCCAATCTCCTGATCGTACTTTTCGATCAGTTCAAAGCTCCATTCTGGGCCTGTGGAGATAGGGCTTTTTTTACTCATGCTGCCCCCTCTACTTTTTTCTCAAACAGACTTCTGAACACAGGGAATATATCTGAGGGTTCTTTAATCTGTTGCATGGCGAACTGTTCCTCCCATGCGGACTGTACTTTTTCATACTCATGCCAGAGATTCTGATGGGGACCTGTGGTGATCTCCACATAGGCAAAATACTGAATCTTTTTCAGCAGTGCGCTCTGCAGAATTTCACTGCATTTGAGTGAGTCGCCATCCCAGTTATCACCATCGGATGCCTGGGCAACGTAGATATTCCAGTCTGCAGGGGAGTACCGTTCATCAATAATTTGGTTACTCAGATCAAGGGCGCTGGAAACTATAGTTCCGCCAGTTTCTCGGGAGTAAAAAAATTCCTGTTCATCCACTTCTTTGGCGTGGGTGTGATGCCGCACAAAGACCACTTCTATCTGTTTATAATTTCGTTTCAGGAAGAGATAAAGCAGGATGAAAAAGCGTTTAGCCATATCTTTTACGCTCTGGGTCATCGAACCCGAAACATCCATGACGCAGAACATGACCGCTTTGCTGGAAGGCACAGGCACTTTGATCATATTGTTGTATTTGATGTCAAAGTCATCCAGAAAGGGAATGCGTTTGAGTTTGAGCTGCAATTTTTCGATGCGCTCATTCAGTTCATCAATTTGCAGTTGTATTTCATTGTTAGGCAGTTGCTGTTCTAACGTTTCGACTTCTTGAGTCAGCCTTTTGATTTCCCGGCGATCTTTACCCGAGAGCGCAATACGACGCGCATTAGCAGCACGCAGTGAACGCACAACGTGGATTTTGTCCGGGCTGCCGGCATTGGTGAAACCGGCCCTGCGGGTTTCATATTGAGTGGCTTGTTTCAGTTGTTTTTTGACCAGATAAGGCAGTTCCAGGCCTTCGAACATGAAGTCCAGATATTCATCCTGATCGATTTGGAAAGTAAATTCGTCTTCACCTTCGCCCTGATTGCTCGCCTGGCCCTGACCAGCTCCGCCTCCACCACCGCCTTCAGGGCGTTGAAACTGGTCTCCAACAATAAAATCTTTATTGCCCGGAAATACCTTGTTTCTAACACCACCATTGCCATGATGAAATACGGGCTCAGAAATATCTTTACGGGGAATTGTGATTTTCCCACCCTGATCTATTTCTTTAATAGAACGGCTGTTTACAGAATCTTCTACCGCTTCCTTGATATGTTTTTTATATCTTCGAAGAAAGCGTTGACGGTTAACCGTGCTTTTCTTCTTTGAGTTCAGGCGGCGATCAATGATGTAGCTCATACTTCATATCCCCGTTAGCGATACAAACAAAGTGATGCTGACGAACAGGCTCGGAAAACCGGGCCCGTTACTAGGTGTCGTTGCTACTGTGATTTTCTAACTCTGATATACCATTCAGAGAGCAACCGGACCTGTTTTTCTGTATAGCCGCGTTTAATCATTCGCTTCACAAACTCACCATGCTTAGTCTGGTCTTCACTGGAAGCTTTTGCGTTAAAGGAGATAACAGGTAACAGGTCTTCTGTGTTGGAGAACATTTTCTTCTCGATCACAGTGCGCATCTTTTCATACCCCATCCATGAAGGGTTATTGCCATTGTTATTGGCACGGGCACGAAGTACAAAATTCACAATTTCATGGCGGAAATCTTTTGGATTACTGATTCCTGCAGGTTTCTCGATTTTCTCAAGTTCCTCGTTGATTGCCTGTCTGTCCAGAATGTCTCCGGTCTCAGGGTCTCTATATTCCTGATCCTGAATCCAGAAGTCTGCGTAGGTTACGTAGCGGTCAAAAATGTTCTGACCGTATTCTGAGTATGATTCCAGATAGGCTGTTTGAATCTCTTTACCCAGGGATTCAATGTATTTAGGCGCAATAAATTCTTTCAGGTAGCCCAGATATTTTTCCTGAATTTCTGCGGGGAACTGCTGTTGTTCTATCTCTTTTTCCAAAATGTAAAGTAGATGAACCGGGTTGGCAGCAATCTCAGCAGGATCAAAGTTGAATACCTTTGACAGTATCTTGAAGGCAAAACGCGTTGAAAGACCATCCATCGCTTCGTCGACACCCGCAGAGTCTTTATATTCCTGCATGGATTTCGCTTTAGGGTCTGTATCTTTCAGGTTTTCACCGTTGTAGACACGCATTTTGGAATACAGGCTGGAGTTTTCCGGTTCTTTCATGCGTGAAAGCACGGTGAACTGAGCCAGCATATTTAGAGTATCCGGTGCACATGGCGCATTGCTAAGGGAGCTGTTTTCCAGGAGCTTTTCATAGATATGGATCTCTTCAGTGACCCGGCAACAATAAGGTACTTTTACGATATAAATACGGTCAATAAAGGCTTCATTGGTTTTGTTGTTCTTAAATGTCTGCCACTCCGACTCATTGGAGTGCGCTAGCAGAATACCGTCGTAAGGAATGGCTCCCATGCCCTCGGTGCTGTTGTAGTTACCTTCCTGAGTGGCTGTTAGTAGTGGATGCAAAACCTTGATTGGAGCCTTGAACATCTCAACGAATTCCATGATGCCCTGGTTGGCATGACATAAGGCTCCCGAGAAACTGTAGGCATCCGGATCATGTTGCGGGAAATCTTCAAGCTTACGAATATCGACCTTACCCACAAGGCTGGAGATATCCTGATTGTTTTCATCACCGGGCTCAGTTTTGGCGATACCGATCTGGTCGAGAATAGAAGGGTAGAGTTTTACGACTTTAAATTTTGAAAGGTCGCCACCGTATTCATGTAATCTTTTAGCCGCCCAGGGCGACATAATGCCTTTGACATAACGGCGTGGAATGCCATATTCCTCTTCCAGGATGGCAGCATCCTCTTCAGGTTTGAACAGTCCAAGTGGGGATTCAAATACTGGGGAATCCTTTATCGCATAAAACGGGATATGCTCCATCAGGTGTTTAAGCCTTTCCGCCAGCGATGATTTACCGCCGCCGACAGGACCCAGCAGGTAAAGGATTTGTTTACGTTCCTCCAGGCCCTGAGCTGCGTGGCGGAAGTAAGCTACGATATTCTCGATAGCATCTTCCATACCGTAAAATTCGCTGAAGGCGGGATAACGCTTAATCAGTTTGTTGGAGAAAATACGACTGAGTCTTGGATCAGAAGATGTATCAATCATTTCAGGCTCGCCAATGGCCTGGAGCATACGCTCAGCTGCATCGGCGTAAGTTGATGGTTCCTGTTTACACAGCTGAAGATACTCATCAAGAGTATATTCTTCCTGCTGTACAGAATCGTAACGGGCCTTGTAATGGTCGAAAATGCTCATACAGATCACCTTCCTGCTACTGATATTTTACGTCGCGTATTTAGATATTTTCCTACGCATATGTGATAAGTGTAGTTCACAAAAACCTAGCTATGGGCTCAGATCCTAATTTTTTATAATAGTTTTTATGTCTTTTAACTGACTGTTTTATAAGGATATGTTTGTTTTCTTAGGAATGACGGGGTTTTGCAAGGGATTGGGGTAGGATCGAATTTTCACAAGAAATTCAGGCTGTTCGGGGGATGGCTATCTTTATCCACAGGGCGATATACAAAAAAGCCCCGACAAAGTCAGGGCTTTTTAAACAGTCTATTTATTAACTATTTTGTTCACGAGCAATAGCTCTGTAGGCGATATCCGTACGGAAATAAGCATCTTTCCAGGACACATTTTCTAATAGTGCGTACGCACGTTGTTGCGCTTCGGTTACCGTGTCACCAAGTGCGGTTACACAGAGAACACGTCCGCCTGCAGTGACTACGTTTTCGCCATCCAGTTCTGTGCCTGCATGGAAAATTTTTGTACCTTCCGGGCAAGTCTCAGGGAAGCTGATGACATCGCCACTGTTATAACTACCTGGGTAGCCGCCAGCAGCCATTACCACGCCAACTGATTTACGTTCATCCCATTCAGCTGTAGTGATGTCGAGCTTTTTATCCAGAGCTGCATTACACATATCAACCAGGCTGGATTTTAAGCGCAGCATGATTGGCTGAGTTTCAGGGTCACCAAAACGACAGTTATATTCGATTACTTTTGGCGTACCGTCTTCCTGAATCATCAGTCCTGCATACAGGAAACCAGTGTATTCGTTGCCTTCCGCTTTCATACCGTTAACAGTAGGCATGATCACTTCGTCCATGATACGCTGATCGATCTCAGGAGTTACAACCGGAGCTGGTGAGTAAGCACCCATACCACCTGTATTTAGGCCGGTATCGCCATTACCTACACGTTTGTGATCCTGAGAGGTTGCCATTGGCAGGACATTGTCACCGTCAACAATGACGATATATGACGCTTCTTCACCATCCAGAAACTCTTCGATAACAACACGGCTACCGGCATCACCAAAGGCATTGCCTGCCAGCATGTCTTCAATTGCGTTTTCGGCTTCTTCCAGAGTCATCGCTACGATAACCCCTTTACCCGCAGCAAGACCATCGGCCTTAACTACAATAGGCGCGCCTTTTTCACGAACGTAAGCCAGTGCGGGCTCAATTTCTGTGAAGTTCTGATATTCTGCAGTAGGGATTTTCTGACGAGCCAGGAAATCCTTGGTGAAAGCTTTGGAGCCTTCCAGTTGAGCAGCACCTTCAGTTGGACCAAAGATACGCAGGCCTTTAGCCTGGAAAAGATTAACAACGCCTGCAACTAATGGTGCTTCCGGGCCTACAATCGTCAGCTCAACATTGTTTTCCTGAGCGAAAGTAGCCAGACCTTCCAGGTCCATTACGTTGATAGCTACATTCTGCATTTTGTCTTCTTGAGCAGTAGCAGCATTGCCTGGGGCAACAAACACCTGAGTTACTTTTTCATCGTTTGCAGCAGCCCATGCCAGAGCATGCTCGCGACCGCCAGAACCAATAATCAGTACATTCATTTTCGAATCCTTTTTAGCAGAAAACCCCGTGTTTGATTTAGTTATCAAACCGGGGCTTTAGGCAATTAACCTGATCGTGGTAAACCTGTAATCAGGTTGATTGCAGTCTATATCTTAGTGACGGAAATGGCGCATACCGGTAAAGACCATCGCCATGCCATGTTCGTCAGCAGCGTCGATTACTTCCTGATCTCGCATGGAACCACCAGGCTGAATCACGGCTTTAATGCCAGCGGCTGCAGCAGAGTCGATACCATCACGGAATGGGAAGAATGCATCTGAAGCCATTACTGAACCTTTTACTTCAAGGCCTTCGTCGGCGGCTTTGATGCCAGCAATTTTTGCGCTGTATACGCGACTCATCTGACCCGCACCAATACCGATGGTCTGGCCATCTTTGGCGTAAACAATTGCGTTGGATTTTACAAACTTAGCGACTTCCCAGCAGAACAGCAGGTCACGTATTTCCTGTTCAGTTGGTTGAACTTTGGAAACAACTTTCAGTTCAGATGCGTCAACATGACCAAGATCACGATCCTGAACCAGAAGCCCACCATTAACGCGCTTGTAATCAAAACCGTGTGCACGGTTTACAGACCACTCACCACATTCCAGCAAACGTACATTTGGCTTGCCGGCAACAACGTCAGAAGCTTCCTGAGTCACTTTAGGTGCAATGATCACTTCTACAAACTGGCGTTCAACAATTGCTTTGGCAGTATTACCATCCAGTTCACGGTTGAACGCAATGATGCCGCCAAAGGCAGAAGTTGGATCCGTCTGGAAGGCACGGTTGTACGCTTCCAGAATGTTTTCGCCAACAGAGACACCACATGGGTTCGCGTGTTTAACGATTACACAGGCAGGATCTTTGAATGACTTAACACATTCCAGAGCCGCATCTGTGTCTGCAACATTATTAAACGACAGCTCTTTACCCTGAAGCTGACGGGCAGTGGATACAGAAGCTTCAGAAGGATCAGTTTCAACATAGAAAGCTGCACGCTGATGCGGGTTTTCACCGTAACGCATATCCTGAGCTTTGATAAACTGAGTATTAAAGGTGCGTGGGAAGTCTGCTGGTTTTTCCTCTTCGCCCTCTACGATTGCTCCCAAATAGTTAGCAATCATGCCGTCATAGCCCGCAGTGTGTTCAAAGGCTTTTACTGCCAGATCAAAACGGGTTTTGTGGGTCAGACCTTTTTTGGAATCCAGTTCAGAAATTACGCTGTCGTAATCGCTTGCGTTTACAACGATCGCAACATCTTTATGGTTCTTTGCAGCGGAGCGAACCATAGTAGGGCCGCCAATGTCGATGTTTTCAATCGCCATAGGCAGGTCACAGTCTGGACGTGCGATAGTTGCAGCAAATGGGTATAGGTTTACAACAACCATGTCGATTGGATTAATACCATGTTCGGACATGATGCCGTCATCCTGACCGCGGCGACCCAGGATGCCACCATGCACTTTAGGGTGCAGGGTTTTTACGCGGCCATCCATCATTTCAGGAAAGCCGGTATAGTCAGAAACTTCAACTGCAGGAATGTCATTCTCTTTCAGCAGTTTGTAGGTGCCACCAGTAGATAAAATCTCTACGCCACGAGCGTTCAAAGCCTGTGCAAATTCAACGATACCTGATTTGTCAGAAACGCTGATCAGCGCACGGCGAACAGGAGTGATGTTCTCAGCCATTATGTCTGGATTCCGAGTCTTGAATGGTTAGGAATTAAAGTAAGCCGTACTGCTTCAATTTCTTGCGCAGGGTGCCACGGTTCAGGCCCAAAAGCTGTGAAGCTTTGGTCTGGTTGTCTTTTGTATAGTGCATCACTGTTTCAAACAATGGAGCTTCTATTTCAGAAAGTACCATCTGGTAAACATCAGTTACTGGCTGACCGTCTAGTTGACGGAAATAGTTGTTCAGAGACTGTTGCACGTTATCACGTAGTGTCTGAGACGTAGCTTCTGCTGGGTTGGAAACGAGAGTTGGTTGTTTGATTTCTTTGTATTCCACAGTACTAATTATCCAATCTGTATCAGGCCGCTACATTCGATGATGAGGCATTATCGAAAAAACTTTCGATAGCCGCGGTCTGATCTGCTGCTAGTTCAATAGTGTTAAATTGCTTGCGAAAGCTACTTCCATCAGGTCTGTTTTGCAGATACCAGCCTACATGTTTACGTGCAATACGCACGCCCATATAGTCGCCATAGAATTGATGTAATTCCTGCAAATGACCTAATAATATCTCCCTTACTTCTTTCAAATCAGGAGGGGGCAGCATTGTACCGGTTCGTAGATAATGATCAATCTCGCGGAACAGCCAGGGTTTCCCCTGTGCGGCACGCCCAATCATTACAGCGGTACAACCTGTCTTCTCCAGAACCTGTTTTGCTTTTATGGGTGAATCAATATCACCGTTGGCAAAAACAGGCATTGAAACGGAACTGGCGATGTTCGCGATCGTTTCATATTCTGCTTCACCTTTATATCCACAGCTTCTTGTACGGCCATGTACAGCAAGTGCTTTAATACCTGCGTCTTCAGCTATTTTGGCGACAGTCAGACCATTCTTATTGGCCTGATCCCAGCCTGTGCGGATTTTCAGAGTGACCGGAACCTCGACGGCTGCAACAACAGCTTCGAGAATTTTTTGTACCAGGGGTTCGTCTTTTAGCAATGCGGAACCAGCAGCTTTATTGCAGACCTTTTTTGCAGGGCAGCCCATATTGATATCAATGATCTGGGCCCCGCGTTCAACATTCATTGCTGCTGCCGCAGCCATCATATCGGGGTCGCCGCCGGCGATCTGAACAGAACGAGGTTCAGCTTCACCTGCATGATTAAGACGGTAGGTAGATTTCCGGGATTTCCATAAGCGAGTATCAGAAGTGACCATTTCAGAAACCACCAAGCCTGCACCCATACGTTTGCACAACTGACGGAATGGACGGTCAGTAACGCCTGCCATCGGTGCCAGGATCAGCTGGCTGTCAATGGTGTAAGGTCCAATCTGGAACATGGTTCGCCTTAAAAAATAGTCAAAAAAATACCCGCAACACCACGAATGGCGCTGTTATCAGAATATTTAGGGAGGCGAACAATCATACTCCTTGGATGCTTCGCCGCCAAGAAATATTTGATGGTTTTTTGTACAATTTTGCCTTGATTTTTTATTGCCGAGGCGCTAGTAGTTCAAGTTTGTAGTTAACGGCTCTGCTGCCAGGGGACATTATTTCCAGGGAAATCTGGATAGGTTGTTCAATCGGCATGTTTAACCAGTCGGACTGTTGGTTATCCAGGTATTCATTAGGCTGGATGGTTCGGTGGGCAACCAGGCGGTTTTTTAAATCTCTGAATTCGAGGCTGAGTGCAGGAAAGGGTTGTTGGAAGTTTGCTCGATTGTTCAGGATCAATTGTACTTGCATCGCACTTTCAAATTGAGAGTGTGGTGTCACTAAGATGCTCTGGTTTTCGATCAGTTCTAAAGACTGCCTGGAACTGATTTTACAATTGATATGCGAACAGGCTTCATCGAACAGGCTTTGGTATTGGGGGTAGTTCCAATAGAGAGTTGCTCTGTTAAACCAGATAAATTGTGAGGCGATGCAAGCCATCGCTATCAGGCAAGCAAGCAGCCATCCATACGCAAAACGTCTTGGCATTATTTCTGGCGCTTGCAAGGTCACAGGTTCTGCGGATATTTTCAGGGTTGGTACTTTGGAATCCCTGAGAGAGGATAAGTACTCCAGGGAGCCTTCTCTGCTGTTCAAAAAATCATTTGGATCTGCTTTTGAATCGGTTTCACTGAAAGGAGTATTAACTTCCTCTGGTTCAGATCTTTTTGAAGGTTCTATATTGGGAGTGAGGCTGTTCTGAATTGCATTGAATACGTGAAGGCAAGATCCACACCGGACTTGCCCATTGGCGACTTCAAGTTGCCCACTGCTAACCCGGAACTGAGTTAAGCAGCTTGGGCATTGTGTAACAATGCTATTTTCATCCATTTGATCAGCTGCGTTTTACTCCAGTGATTCTGATCCAACCTTCATGCTCTGAGACTTCATCAAGTTCAAACCATTTAGAATAGGTTTCTCGAATGCCTTCTTCCTGAACGGCGAGCAGGCCTGAAAGGCAGATTTTTCCGTTGGGTTTAACTAATGTTGCCAGGGTCGGAGCAAGTTCAATCAACGGGCCGGAGAGTATATTGGCGATTAATAGATCGGCAGGTTGGTCAGGTGCATTTTCCGGCAGGAATACGTGCAGAATATCATCCGGTAAATTATTTCGTTTCAGGTTTTCTTTTGTTGCCTGGAGTGCCTGAATGTCAATATCAACACCGATCGCTTTTTCTGCTCCTAAGAGCAATCCTGCGATTCCCAGAATTCCTGAGCCGCAACCGTAATCAATGATGAATTGGTTAGTTAGATCCTGCTGGTCGAGCCATTGCAGGCATAATGCCGTTGTTGGGTGTGTTCCGGTGCCAAATGCAAGACCAGGATCAAGCATTAGATTAACAGCAGATGGGTCCGGTACATCTCTCCAACTTGGGCATACCCAAAGTCGCTCACCAAATTGCATCGGATGGTAACTTTCCATCCATTCCCTTTCCCAGTCTTTATCTTCCAGAATTTCTGCTTTAATGCTGGGTTCGGGCATATCCGGGAAGAGTTGGGCATGACCGAGCTTGATATAGCGTAATGTTTCATCCAGTTTTAATTCTGCTGAAAACAGGCCGGTGATCGTGGTGTTGCTCCATAATGGAGTGGTGCCCAGATCGGGTTCGAAAATTGGCTGGTCTTCAGAATCCTCAAAAGTGACCGCTGCACAGCCTGCGCTGAGAAGTAAGTCTTCGTATGGTTCTGAGTTTTCTGGATTGGTTTTTATCTTTATTTGCAACCAAGGCATGTACGCTTTCCATAACCGAGTATTGGAGGGTTTTATAGTATCGGTTATAAAAATAACTATGAACAGATTCTTCGGGGTTATTACACAAAAAAAACCCGCCATGAGGCGGGTTTTGAATGATATTTAATCAATTCAGTTTACATGCCCAGTTTCTTTTCCAGATAGTGGATGTTAACGCCACCTTCCATAAAGTTAGGGTCTTTGACAATATCCTGTTGCAGAGGAATATTGCTGCGGATGCCGTCAACCAGCATTTCATCCAATGCAATGCCCATTCTGCGCAGAGCAGTTTCACGATCCGGACCATAGCTGATTAATTTAGCAATGAGTGAATCGTAGTGAGGAGGTACGGTGTAACCATTGTAGAGATGAGAATCTACACGGATGCCGTTACCACCAGGAGCATGGAAGTGTTTAACCTTGCCCGGGCTTGGTAAGAAAGTTTTAGGGTCTTCCGCATTGATACGACACTCAAAAGAGTGTCCCTGTACCTTAATATCTTCCTGTTTAAGAGAAAGAGGCAGGCCTGATGCAATGCGAAGTTGTTCCTTAACGATATCAACGCCTGTGATCATTTCTGTAACAGGGTGTTCTACCTGAACGCGGGTGTTCATCTCAATAAAGTAGAACCCGCCGTTTTCATACAGGAATTCAAAAGTACCTGCGCCACGGTAGCCAATCTCAATACAAGCGTCTACGCAGGATTGTAAGACTAGGGCACGAGCGTCTTCATCAAGATGAGGAGCTGGAGCTTCTTCAACGACTTTCTGGTGACGACGCTGCATAGAACAATCACGATCATACAGATGAACGGCATTGCCCTGTCCGTCAGCCAGTACCTGAACCTCAACGTGACGCGGGTTTTCCAGGAATTTTTCCATGTATACCGTGTCGTCACCGAATGCTGCTGCCGCTTCGGACTGAGTAACGTGGATAGCATTAATCAACGCAGCTTCAGAATGTACAACACGCATGCCTCGACCACCACCGCCAGCGGCTGCTTTGATGATAACCGGGTAACCGATTCGATGAGCAATTTTGTGGACTTCTTCTGGGTCTTCCGGCAGTGCGCCATCTGAGCCAGGTACAGTTGGTACACCTGCCTTTTTCATCGCTTCAATGGCAGAAACTTTGTCACCCATCAGGCGAATAGTTTCTGCTTTTGGACCGATAAAGGTAAAGCCGGATTTCTCTACTTGTTCTGCAAAATCAGCATTTTCAGCAAGAAAACCATAACCTGGGTGGATAGCTACAGCGTCAGTCACTTCTGCAGCGCTTATGATTGCAGGAATGTTTAAGTAGCTTTTTGGTGATGGTGGCGGGCCAATACATACGGCCTGATCAGCTAAGCGTACATGCATCAGATCAAGGTCTGCCTGAGAGTGGATAGCAACAGTTTTGATACCCAGTTCTTTGCAGGCGCGCAGAATACGAAGCGCGATTTCGCCCCGGTTTGCAATTACAACTTTATCAAGCATTAATTAGAATCCTTGCGTTGCGTTTGAGGCTTAAACGATAGTAACCAGTGGCTGGTCAAACTCTACAGGCTGGCCGTCTTCTACAAGAATGGCTTCTACAACACCTGCTTTATCAGCTTCGATCTGGTTCATCATTTTCATTGCTTCAACAATGCAGATTACATCGCCAGCTTTCACAGTCTGTCCTTCTTCAATAAACGCAGGCGAGCTTGGAGAAGGTGAGCGGAAGAAAGTACCAACCATCGGTGATTTAACTACATGGCCAGTGAATTTTGCCGCTTCAGGAGCAGCTTCGACGGGTGCAGCTGCGACTGGTGCAACAGGAGCAGGGGCTGCAACAGGAGCAGCAACGGGTGCAGCAACAACACTAGAGCCGCGGCTGATGCGTACAGACTCCTCGCCTTCTTTAATTTCGATTTCGTTGATGTTGGATTCTTCCAACAGTTCAATCAGTTTTTTGACTTTGCGAATGTCCATTCTGATCTATGTCTCTCTAACAGTCAGTAATAAAGTTCGTTTATTCTGCAATCTTACTTAACGCAGATTGCAGAGCGTATTCGTAGCCCTTTACGCCTAAACCACAGATAACACCATCGGCCACATCGGACAGATATGAATGGTGGCGGAAGCTTTCACGAGCATGCACATTGGATAGATGAACTTCTATAAATGGAATGCCAACGCCGAGTAGGGCGTCTCGTAAAGCGATGCTTGTGTGGGTGAACGCAGCAGGGTTAATAATGATGTACTGGATATTTTCATCTTGAGCACGGTGGATCTGTTCGATCAGCTCATACTCTCGATTACTCTGTAAATGCAACAGTTCATGGCCTTGAGACTTAGTTGAAGCTTCAAGTTTGGAAACAATCTCGGCCAGGGTAGCGGAACCATAGACTTCTGGTTCGCGTGTGCCCAGAAGGTTCAGATTGGGACCGTTAAGTAACAAAATTTTGGCCATTGTCATTTCCCGAAAATTCAGAGAACTGCTTATTTAATTATCGTTAGCGCATAGTTTGCCGTAGTCTTTATATATTGTCTAGAAATATGCGTATTTTATGAATTTTGTCAGCAATATAGGCGAAATTGACCGCAATATCTCTTCGATCATTGCTTTTCCTAGGGCTTATTTTGCTTCTGCTAATGTAGATAACTGCATAGTGTATACTTTAGCTGCGTTTTTTTGCCTGATGTCTACAAGATTGTTGACGTTAGTGTCTAAATTATGGATATTGCACTGCAGAATGTCGGTGTTTTTTGTCAGAACCATATAGGATGATGAGATGATCAAACGTGTCGTTTTTAATCAGAAGGGCGGAGTAGGTAAATCGAGTATTGCGGTAAACCTGGCTGCGATCAGTGCATCGCAAGGTATTTCCACACTTGTCATCGACCTTGATCCTCAGTGTAATTCCAGCCATTACCTGCTGGGCGAAGACTACATGGATGTTGAGCCGGATATCCGTGGTTTTTTCGAGCAGACTTTAAGTTTTCAGTTGAAGCCGCATGGTCCAGAGCATTTTATCCATGAGACACCTTATGAAAATCTGCATCTTATGCCAGCAAACATGGAGTTGGGTGATCTGCAGGCGAAGCTAGAGTCTAAACACAAAATTTATAAGCTGAGAGATGCCTTAGAATCTCTGTCTGATAAATACCAAGCGGTGTTTATTGATACGCCTCCTGCATTTAATTTTTATACCCTTTCAGCACTTGTTGCTTCTGATCGTTGTTTGATTCCTTTTGATTGTGACGAGTTTGCGCGTCAGGCGCTATACAGCCTCTTGGCTAATGTGCATGAGACACGTGAGGATCATAACGACAAGCTTGAGGTAGAAGGAATAGTGGTCAATCAGTATCAGCCGCGCGCAAGTTTACCGCAACGGATTGTGAATGAACTGCTGGATGATGATTTGCCGGTACTGAACACAAAGATTTCTGCGTCAGTGAAGATGAAAGAATCTCATGATGATGCGCAACCACTGATTCATTTAGCGCCTAAGCACAAGCTTACACAGCAGTTCGTAGATTTATTCGAAGAGCTGAGTAAGTAGTTTTTAGTGAAGGCTGGTTCTACTCTTCAATTTCTTCAGGCTTTCTGAGGCTCAGTATCCATAAGATAAGGATAGGGATACTTACCGCAAGAATGATCAATTCTGCCATTGCTATTCCGATGAATGTTTAGAATATTGATTCTAATATGATCGGGTGTCTCAGCAATAGAATTTTTTTCAACTTAAGAAACAGCCCGGGAATTACCCAGGCTGTGGGCTCTTATCAGCAGGCGTTGGAGCCTTTTTCAGATTTACACGCTAAAGAGGCTGGAGCGGGTATTGCGCTTCCAATCATCATTTTGCCATTGTGTAACCCAACAAGCAGTTGGTTAGATGTTCTTTTACCCTTATTGCTAATGTAAACAATATTCAACTGGCCGGTTGGTTTCAGGTTTAACTGATAGGTTTTGCCGTTTTCGACATAAGACGGGGATAGCCCTTCTGGAACAGGCTCTATATAAATTCTGCGGATTTGGCGGCCTTTAAAACCAGACTTAATATGCTTTTGCAGCGATACTCGGGTTTTTTTGTCCACACCTTGCCAATTAATCAATTCGAAGATTCCATTGGCATCACGGCTGGCAAAAGAGTTCAGGTAGTTCTGAACAAGAAGACTGTTTTGGTCTGCGTATGTAGTGGTTGATAAAACAATAGCAAACAGCGTAATTATAATATTACGGATCATAGGTATATCCTGTTTTTTGGGGCCGCCCAAGAATTAAGTATACCTCAGCTCAGTCTGACTGGAAGCTTAATTTATTTCATGCAGACTTATAAAACTTGCCGGATCTGTTCTTCAAAACGGTCATTCAGTTCATCAAAATGTCTGGCAAATGGAATGCACATCCATTCATATTCCAGTTGTTTGATTTCACTCAGATCAAAAGCCTGATCCTGCCGATCGAGCGCCTGTTGCAACCTGGACATCTGGTATTCCATTCTCAGAGCCTGATCTTCTATAGGTGATGGGGCTGATGTGGCGATCTCTAACCGAATGCAGAGGTTTCTTAAACGTTGTTCCTGATCGTGAATAATGTTTTCCAGCTCGTCAGGTTCTTCGGTCAAAAGCAGCAAAGTGCTGAAACGCGAACTTATATCCTCTGCGCAAGCCGTATCTGCGTTATCCTCATTTTTCCAAGCGTCGATTACAGATTCTATCTTAGTGACATCGCCATCGAGCAGCGCGTGTTCAAGCCGATCACAAAGGCGTGATTTGCGGGACAAAGATGTATAGGAATCATTCTGGAACTTTTGAAGACTGCTTTTTTGCCGAGCGAGGAAATTCTGTATGCGTTCTAAGCGGGCTGAGAATGGTTTAAGATCGTCAGAATTATCAGAAAACTCATGTAGAAGTTTTTCTGCCTGATTGGCACGTTGTTCCAGCGTTGTGATTCGAGGGCTAGACTCTATGATGTTTTCCATATCAGAAAACAAGGCTTCGAGTAATTGGGTCGAATTAGCATCAAATTTAGGTTTTTCCGCATAAAAACGCTCAAAAATCTGATTGCAGTTTTCACGGAATTGGCCCCAAAGGCGCCTTTCCTGATTACGAGGTGCTTGTCCTGTTTCTTTCCATTTCTTTTGAAGTTCTTTAGCGGCTTCAGTGGTTTCGTGAGAAATGTCAGTCTCAAGCAGCTGTTTAGAATGTTCGACCAGTTCTTTTTTAAGGCGTGCGTTGCACTCGTGATAGTCTTTTAGCGGTGCTTCCAGTTGTGCCAGAAGCTGGTCAAAGCGGACTTGTAGTTTTTTACCCGGGGAGCGATCCACAGGTGAATAGGAGCGCCATTCCTGTTTGAATTTTTTCACCTCATCTTCGTAAGCTTTCCAGTCACTGATAACGGGATCTGGATTGGCGCAGCGATCGACTAAGGTTTCGCATAGCTCTTGTCGTAAGCGCAGGTTGTTGGAGCGAATCTCTTTCTGTTCAGAGAAAAATTGATCGCAGGGTGCGTAAGCCTGATCTGACGCTTGTTTAAAACGGCGCCATAGCTTTTGCGAATGATTAGCGTCAGTGGCATCCAGAGCTTTCCATTCTTTCTGTACTTTGCGAATCTTGCTGGCTCGTTCCTGTACTGGAAGTTCAGACGCTACCAAGGATTCCATTTCCTCACACAGTGCTTCTTTCTTCGGCGTAACAGCATAAGATTGCCAGTCACGAATTTCCTGCAGGGCCGCACTCAGAGACTTCATCCGGCTTTCCAGCGAATGTGTGAGTGAGCCATTCATGCGTTTGCTTAGCTGTTCCGCACGTTTAATCTGTTTATCAGCATTACGAATCTCGCCTTTTTGAATGGAGGATTCCAGCTGTTCCAGTAACGTTTGCAGTTCTGATCTTTGCTTTTGGCAGTGTTGATTCTGTTGCTTGATCTGTTCGTCGGCTTCAGAAACAACTTCTTCGAGGGAAAGAAGTTCTGCGGGTTTAGCCTGACCTTTGGGCCAGCTCAGCTTGTTAATGATTTGACGAGCGTTTTGCAGCGCCGGTTTCTGAACTGCACTCTCTGCCTGATCCGAATGTAACTGTTGCATCAGGCTCTTGATCTGATCGAAATGCTCCAGATAAATCTGAAAACAGTTGGAGAGATTTTCCAACTGCGCTTTAGTTTTATCAAATGCTGCCCGCTCATCCGCCGAAGCATGCCCCTGAAATTTCTGCCAGTCAGTAACCACTGAGCTGAGCTTGTTTTGCAGGGTTTCAATCTGGGAGATTTCAGGAAGCTGGTTCAAAGAGGATTCTTTTATAGCGGAGATTTCTGCCAGGACAGAATCTTTAGCCTGTAAAGCAGCTTCTTTTTCAGCAGCTGCTTGAGCGGCTGCTTTTTCAGCGGCTTCCTGATCTGAAATAATTTTCTGACATTTCGTGTGGCTAAGCGTGTAGCGGCTTTGTTGCTCGGTATCTGCGTGCTCAGTCAGTTCGTTCCATTCTGCTTCAAGAGCGGTCAGTTTTGCCTGGAAGAGAGGAAAATACTCTATTTGGCTGTGTTGCTCGATGGATTCTAATAACTTGCCTAGTTTCTCTTGCATCAGAATTTGATGTTTTTCCTGATCCTTGATGCTCTGAAGCTTTTCCTTAGTTATTTTGTAAACACCGTTGTCTTTATTGCGGGCAAATTTATTCAGTTGCTCCAGGGCATCCGGGCAGTTAATTCTTTCAGCTGCCAGTGCACGTATTGAGGCTCTTTGGCTTTTTTCTGCAATGGTCAGAAGGCTTTGGCTGTCGGTTAATTGCAGAATCGCTTGCTCACGCAGTTCTTTATCATTGCTATTTAAGGCAATGTGAGAGAGGAAATTAATGTCAGAAAGCGACTTAAGAACGTTAAGCTTTTCTTCAAGGTCGCATTCTTTAGTGCTAAGAAGAATCTTGCTGATGTTATGCAGAGCCTGATCACGTGTTATCTCTGAGGGATCAGATTTTGATATTTTGATCAGCAGACTGAGATTGGTCAGCTTTTCGGTTGCTGCAACACGGACACGCTCATCACTATCGCCAAGGGCCAGTTGGGATAAGATGGCTATTTTTTTCTCGTTGGCAGGTCGCAGTTTAGCCACTGCCTTTATGCGTTTTTCCGCTTTGGGGTGCTGCCATTTGGGTTTGAAAAAGCTTGCTATCATAACTTCCTGAATCTTTCTAATTCTGAACGCATATAAGATGAAACGCTCAATCTCAGCATTCTAACCCAGAATTATTTTTGTATCAGCGTTGACTTTGCAAGAAAAACCTATCGTGTTTTTAAACGCTCTGACAAACGTGTCTGGAGTCAATAGATTAGGATGTGCGCAGTTCTACATCACCATCGACGTAGACCCAGTGTTCATTCTCGCGGCGGAAGTTGGATTTTTCGTATAACGTTCCGGTCTGGTCATCGGTTTCAAACTCAGCTTCAAACTCGACCATACCTTCCTGGTCGTCACGGCCACCCTGAGCTTTATCGAGAATCTTCAAGCCAGTCCAGTTGGTGTATTTAACCTGGTCGGCCAGTATTTCGGCATCATCTTCACCGCGTTTTTCCGGGGCTGTCGTATTGATCAGGTAATCAATAGCACCCATGGCAAATGCGGTATATCTGGATCTCATCAGAGCTTCCGCTGTAGGAGCGCTTTTCTGACCGGTAACTATAGGTTCACAGCAAAACTGGAATGGTTTCCCTGAACCGCATGGGCATTTTTTATGAATAGCGTCTTGTGCCTGTGACATAGATGAACCCTGAACTCTGAAATGTTAGTCTCTGCATTGCTAATTATTGCAATGCGATAGCCCTGCTTCCAGTTTATCTACCTGTTTTACTCAATTGCAAGGATACTTATGTCAAAGGCACCACTCACTTTCTTTTGGCACGATTACGAAACTTTTGGTGCTAACCCCAAAAAAGACTGGCCTGTGCAATTTGCCGGAGTCCGTACTGATGATCAGTTAAATATTATCGAAGAGCCGGTGATGTTTTACTGCAAACCCAGTGAGGATCAGCTTCCACACCCTGAAGCTTGTTTAATTACAGGTATTACTCCACAGCTGGCGTTAAGTGAAGGGGACAATGAAGCGACATTCTTTGCACGGATTCACGCTGAGCTATCAAGGCCCGGTACTTGTGGTGTGGGTTACAACAGTATTCGTTTTGATGATGAAGTGACGCGTTACGGTCTGTATCGCAATTTCTTTGACCCCTACGCCCGTGAATGGCAGAACAACTGCTCACGCTGGGACATTATTGATATGTTGCGACTGACGCGTGCACTGCGTCCTGAAGGCATTAACTGGCCGACCTATGAGGATGGTTCCCCCAGCTTACGACTGGAAGATCTCACCGTGGCCAATAATATTGAGCACGGTAATGCCCATGATGCGATGTCAGATGTTTATGCCACGCTGGAAATGGCGAAACTGGTCCGGGATAAGCAACCTAAATTATACAATTATGTGATCAATAATCGCTCCAAACAGGCGATTCAGTCGATGCTGGACCCAATCAGCCATAAGCCTGTTCTGCATATCTCTTCCCGTTATCCGGTTGAGCTGGGAAATGCGGCGATAGTCGCTCCCTTAATTACCCACCCGGTGAATAAAAATGGAGTCATTGTCTGGGATTTGCGCCATAACCCGGAACCACTGATGCAATTGTCCGTCGAAGAACTCAGGCGACTTCTGTATACCCGTCATGATGAGTTGGCGGAAGATGATCCGCGCATTGCTATGAAACAGGTCCACATCAACAAATGTCCGATTATTGCCCCAGCAGGTATGTTGAATACGCAAGAAGCGAATAGATTACAGATTGATGGCGACCAGTGCCGAACACACCTGCAGATGATTCGTAGCTTCAACGGTTTGAAAGAAAAAGTTGCTGAAGTTTATCAGGAGAATCCTTTTGAACCCGAAAGTGACCCGGATCAGATGCTCTATGGTGGAGGATTCTTTTCTCCAGCCGATAAACAATCTATTGATCAGGTAAGAGCGTCTGAGGCGGATGATTTGGTCGGCTTGGAGCTGCCTTTCCAGGATAGTCGTCTGGAGGAGATGTTGTTGCGTTATAAAGCACGTAACTTCCCACAGATACTGACCACAGAGGAGCAGCAGCGCTGGCAGGATTACCGCCGGGAAAAACTCTTGAATGGAGAGGGTGGACACCTGAGCATGGAACAATTTTATGCGCGTATGAACGAGCTTTATGTACAACCGGATCTGGATGAGAAGAAACGCCATATTCTGGAAGAGCTGGCTCTGTATGCGGAAGCAATTTATCCAATGGAAGAATCGTTTGACGATGAGTTTTAACTGGCATGTGCTTATACTGCTGCTGTTTTCTCCCTTATCTCTTGCGGAAGAGATAGAGGAGAAACCTATCGAGTACAAAGTGACTCCGGTTAAAGGGTATCTCTATGGCACTGTTGATGGAGATACTGCTTACAAAGACTGGCGCCGGGGTACATTTGATAAAGAGCGCATGGTTGAAGTTGAGCCAAAGGAGTTACCCAGCAAGTTACCTGAGCCGGTTGTTATTCCATATGCTGATCCTAAGGTGAATGAAGTTCCTGTAGGGAAACCCAAGAAACCACCTTTAAAGGGCGAGGATAAAATCTTTGTCCAGATAGGAGAAGATGTAAAAGAGGCCCGCTGTTTAATTCTGGGGGAAGGGTGTGAGCTGCTTGTTGAGCCGGAAGAAGAGAAAGATTCAGTCTATTTCGATGCTATCGAAAAAGCCAAAACAAGGCAGGCTGAATTAAAGTCCGGAGCAAAGGGGACGACCAGAGAGATTATCAAGCCTTAATCACATTTCTGTTTGTTTAGTTCTGCCAAAAAAGTGTGCCGTTTTGAATATAAGAATAATTCCTAATTTAGTGAGTTTATGCTGTTTGTAACTCAAACTTCATGGTCATGTATATACATATAAAATATATGTGTATTAAAATTCCTCTAACAATAAAAATAAAAGAGTAATACGGAATGTTGGGCGAAATCTTAGGAAAGGTCCGGGTTTACAAGAACCCTCAGAAATGGGAAGCCTTCATTGACGAATTGTTGTCGCAAGAAGACTTTTTACCTCCGTTACACACACCTAATATATTGCTGAATCTCAGGACTGACGTTTATTGCCATCTTCCTACTGACAGGTTTGATGCTTGTGGTTACAAACAGAAGGAAGAGATTGCATTGAATGCAGTGCTTGTGGCACTTTTTGAAAAAATGAGTTCTGAGGAATATTCTCCCTGGAACCCTGATCTGATGGAGCAAAAAGAGACAATAAGGCTGTATAACAAAGTTGCACAGCTGATCCTTAATAAAGGCTATCATCTAAATAACAGGGGCAAAGGCCATACACATTCCAACCAAACGGCTACAGACGATTTAATCGGTGTGTTGTAACTCTGCTGTGGCTGTGTTGTTTTTGCCATCCGGATATCCAAAATGATAAATCTGCAATGGGATAGTAAGTTTGAACTCGGGCATGAAAAGATCGACTTTGAGCATCAAATTTTTCTCGATCTGATCAGATCAGCAAGTGAGCTGTCTCCCGAATCTGAAAAAGTGTCCCGTATTCTAAAAGAGGTGGAAAAATACGCTGAATTTCATTTTCTTAGTGAAGAAAATGTAATGATTGATTGCGGTTACCCCGATTATATTAATCATAAAGAAGAGCATAAGCGCTTAATTGCTCTGTTACGGGAACACATCTTCAAGTTTAATCATCAGGAAATTGACTTGGAAGATGTGGTCGAATTTCTCTTTCAATGGTTCGCCTTACATACCACGCAAGTTGATTCAAAACTGACCCGTTATATCAAGGAGCACTCTTCAGTTAGTGAATAGAGCATTCCTGATACTTCGGGAAAGTTTATAAAAAGCCTAAACTTCAGGTACGGTGGCTGAGCTGTCCTTCAGAACCAAAGCCGCTTCAGATCCCTTATCCGCAATGACTTCTCCACCCAGTTTGTTGCCGTAGCTTTTTACCGCTAAACGACGTTTTAAAAGATCATGCAGACACTGTTCAAGATCAGTCAGTGTTACTTTCTCAACAGCATTAGCCAGTTGTGTCTTGGTATCAAAACCATGTTCCTGCCAGTCCAGTTCACGCCAGTAGCGTTTAGTCCGGGTAGAAAGCTTATTATCTTTTTTGGTGATGCGGGAGAGCACACTGTTTTTAAAGCGCTCCAGATCGGCAGAATTTAATTGCGGCAATTTACTCTGCCACTCGTTCAGAAAGTGGTCGATATTCTCTTCAAGGTCAGTGGCACTGGTGTTGGGTGATTGCACAATAAATGCCATACCGGGGGTTTTGTTCATCTGCAGAGGCGTGGCGAAAACGATGTAGCCCAGCTGTTTTTCGGTGCGTAGCTCATTGTAAAAAGGTGCCGATAAAAGTTCGGAAAGGACTGATATTTCTGCCCGGGCTTTAGGGCTGCTGTTTTCACCCTGCAGCATAATTGTGATGGCCGCGTCGTTATGATCAACAACCAGCGTTTCAGTAAGCGGTTGGCCTGCTGGGATCTGTGTAACCTGAATAGGCTCTACAGCTTGAGTATCACTTTTCAGCAGTGAACTTTTTACCTGGTTAGCCATATCCAAAGCATAGTGTTTATCCATGTTGCCATGGGCCATCGCTTTTATAGCAGGTTTTGCCAGCAAGCTTCTTGAGTACCCTTTTAAATCTTCCAAAGTGATTGTGCGTGCTGCGTTTAGCTGACTCTGTTTATCACTTTGCGGCAAGAGCAACTCATATAGTCTGCTGATGGTCTGGTTGTATGGTTTATCTTTAAAACTGTTTTGCAGTTGTTCCAGTTGGCGTTGTTTTAAAATAGCAAAACGTTTCTGGTCAAAATCAGGTTTCTGCAGAGCATGTACCACTTGCTTCAGAAGCAGGTTAAGTTTGTCGTTGTAGCCGGATAAGCGCACACTGAATCCCTTCATATGCGGATATATCTCTGTACCCATACCCGCAAGGTAGGCGTCGTACAGGGTTTCATTCAGTTGTTCCTGTACCAGTTGGGTATAGAGTGAGTTCAGCACCCAGTTTTTTGCGTTTTGGTTAGCGATAGGCGTTTGCACTGTAAAATAAAAATTCGCACGAGGTACAGAAAATTCTGAGTCGAACTGGTACCAGAATTCATACCCCGTGTCCTGATCAATCTGCACAGGTTTTTCGGTGGCTTTTTCATTCAGCAGGTCAAGATTGTTCGCAATAAATGGATTGTTTGAGCGGATACTTAGTTCATCCGGAAGCTTGTTGCCCTGCAAGGCTGAAAGTTGTTCGGCACTGAATTGTTTAACGGCATATGGTGTTTTGTAATTGGCCTCGATCTGATCGGTTTCCAGTCCCTTGGCTTTAAGACTGAGGAACAGATTATCCGGGCGAATGGCACTCAGGTATGTCTGGATAAGAGCCGGATCAAAATCTTTGAAAGTGTAGCCAGCAGAGATCACTTTCTCTGTTGGGTAGTACTGCATCTGGCGGGCCAGGGTGCTGGTGACATGGATAGGTTCAGACTTTTCCTGAAACAGAAACTCGATGGCTGAGAGCTGTTTCTCCTCTTCGTACAAGCCTTGTTGTATCCCTTTCTGCTTCAAAAGCTCGATATACTGGAACAGCGCCTGAGTCACTGAAAGGTAATTTTGTAATCCTGACTCGGTCAGCTGCATCATCACCATAAAGCTGCCTTCTGTTTCCAGGTTATGGCCGGGGGATGCCGATAATGAAGTAGCCCAACCTTTCTCTTTAAGGTAGGAAAGCAGGCTGCCCTCACCTTCATAACCCACCAGGCTACTGATGTAATAGAGCGGTTTTTGCTGCCATTTGGAGCGAAATTCCGGAATCGGGAAGGTCAGGGTTAATGAACGAATATCTTTCACGGGTTCAATAAACAACTGTTGTGGTAATTGTCCCGGCTTAAACAGGGTTTCGTTGTCTGTAAATTGTTTTACCGCGCGGTTTTCAACCGCAGAGAATTTATCCACCGCCATCTGTTTAAGATCAGGTAATGGTTCGCGACCCAGAATGACCAGAGTCATCAGATTGGCGGAGTAATAACGTTGATAAAATTCGATCAGCTCATCCCGAACCATCGAATCTTCACGATCGGCCAGTGTTTTTAAACTGCCTACAGAAAATTTGTTATGGCTGTGTTGGGTATTCATCGCCTGTTTAGTGGCAGCATATCCGCGGCGGTAATCGTCTTTGATTTTTGCCTGATATTCCGAGTGCACTGCATGGCGTTCACGGTCGACATATTTTTCGTCAAAGCGTGGGGCGATGAAAAACTGTGCAAAGCGGTCCAGCGCGGGGTCTAGAAATTCAGCACTGACATCAAAAAAATAGTTGGTGTTCTCCTGAGCTGTGTAAGCGTTGTGCCCGCCACCGTGGGATCGGATGTAACTCTGATATTCATCAGCTTTGGGGTATTTATCCGTGCCCAGGAACAGCATGTGTTCCAGGAAGTGGGCCAGACCTGCACGATCGCGAGGGTCCGCACTGGACCCAACCGCTACATTCATAGAGGCAGCGGCTTTATCTGCAGTTGGATCGGAGATCAGCAGAATACGTAATTGGTTATCCAGAATGAGGGTTTCATATTCCCTGGCATCGTTTGGACTTTTTTCTATGGCTGCCAGTGCTGAAGAATTGAAAGCAAGTAGGGCAGTAAATAGACAAACAAGATGAAAAAAACGGTTCAGTAGAGCATAAAACATACAGATAATCGCCTTAACACAAACGCCAGAGATAAGTGTGACCAAGAATAGCGCCTAGGGTTCCCTTTTGGAAAGCTCAAGCTTGGAGCTTCTGCACAGGTTTCGCAATGAAACTTTGCAGTTTCCTATTTTTAATTAATTGATACGACTCATCTTTTATCCGACAAAGCCGATGTTACAATCAAACAAAGCAGTTTTTGCGCTGAGATGAGAGCTATGAATAAAGATAAGGTGATTTTCGCATTTTTTATCGTTTTGGCCCTGACATTAAACTTCGGTTTTTTTCTTGGCGAGATTGATAATCCAGAACACCATAACGTTTTTGAGTTTTTTGCCGCAATCACGGTGAGCCTGATCTGTACCGTCCTGAAATTTGGGGACCGGACTCATCTGGGGGCTTTGATGCTGGCTACCTCTCTTGTGGCTGACCTTCAATTAGTGATCGCTGCCTGTATCTGGGGGTTTGCAGTTCAGATCAGCGGAGTCGGTATGGACGCTTCGAATATGTCGAGCGTGGTCTCACTCAGTGGTGGCGCTTTGTTAGCCAATATTATCTCGGTCATCTTGTTGGTGGTTGAGTCAGCAATGCTGCGCCGTTAATTGGCACCGCCTGATGAATAATATCCTTTATCTGTTGCTGCGGCGTTTACGTACACCGTTGATCATCCTGATCGTGGTGTACTCCATATCAGTGCTTGGTTTTGTGCTGATACCGGGGCTGGATGATCAGGGTAATCTGTACCGGATGGATTTTTTCCATGCGGTGTATTTTGTCTCTTTTATGGGCTCAACCATTGGTTTTGGTGAGGTTCCGTATGAGTTCACGCCGGCACAGAGGATGTGGACCCTCTTCTCCATCTACGCCACGGTTATTGCCTGGTTGTATGGCATAGGTACTTCTCTGGCGCTGCTGCAGGAACCCATGTTCGGGCGTATGTTACGCCGCCGCTCGTTTAAGGCTGAAGTTAAGAAGATCAACGAACCTTTCTATCTGGTGTGTGGTTATGGGGTGACCGGCAGTGTGATAGTGCGTCAGTTAGTCCGTCGTGACATGCGAGTGGTGGTACTGGACCATAACAGCGACCGGATTGATGCCTTGGAGATGGATGAACTCTCTCTACCGGTACCAGCCTTGTGCGCTGACGCAGCACTACCGGATGTGTTAGATGATGCTGGATTACAGCATCCCAATTGTATTGGTGTGATGGCCGTCACCGATACAGATCAGACTAACCTTTCCATCGCCATCGCCAGTAAATTACTCTGCTCGGATCGAATGGTGATCAGCCGAACTGAGTCAGATACAACCACTTCGAACCTTAAATCCTTTGGCACGGATCTGGTGGTTGATCCGTTCAAAACCTATGCTGAATATCTGTCATTAGCAGCTCACGCTCCCTACATGCACCTGGTCTATGACTGGATTCACAATCCTTTCCACCGGCCGCTTTCCAGCGTTTATCAACGTACAAAAGGGCGTTGGATTATCTGTGGGCATGGTCGTTTTGGTCGGGCGTTGTACAAAGCTTTTGATGAAAGTGATGTTGATCTCACCGTGGTCGATATTGATGGCAGTAAAATTAAGGACCTTCCACTTCAGGTAACGGGAGTGGGGACTGAGGCAGTAACATTGTCTGAAGCCGGAGTGATGGATGCTGTGGGTATTGTGGCAGGTACGCCGAACGATGCTGACAACCTTTCCATTATTATGACCGCACGTGAAATGAATCCGAAAATACTGACAGTAGTGCGTCAGAACATCCATGCTAATAAGCTGGTTTACCGCAACAGCCGTGCCGATTTTATAATGGAACCGGGGCGCATTATTGCTAACCGTATCCTGGCGCATGTGAAATCACCTTTAGTCCCTGTGTTTATTGAAGATATGTTGCAAAAACACGATGACGTTTGGGCGCATACCCTGATCAACCGTATGAGTAGTGTGGTGGGCGAAAGTGAGTTAGACAGTTGGGCATTTACCATCAACGAAGAGCAAACTCCTGCTTTGATGGAGGCCTTTGAGCAGGGAGCGGAACTGAAACTATCCCTGTTTTTCAAAAACCCGCATAACCGTAAACGTAATCTGCATGCTTTCCCATTAATGCTGAGACGGGAAGGGCGCATTGATATGCTGCCAGGGGAACTGGATCAGCTTCAGCCCGGTGATGAGATCCTTATTTGTGGCCTGAACAAAGCTAACCGTCGCATGCAGTGGACGGTCAATAACTACAATGTACTGCAATATATTCTGACTGGTAATGATGCCAGTAATAGTTTACTTTCGCGCCTTTTACAGAAAACCTAATCTTTGAGGTGATCTCTGGCTTACCTGCTACTGGCGTTAACCACGTTATTCTGGGCGACTAACTTTGTCCTCGGACGTGCTGTATCTCCGGATATTCCACCTATAACTCTGGCTTTTATTCGTTGGTCTGTTGCTTTGGCTATCTTGATGCCGTTTGCGATCCCTACTGTTTGGCGATACCGGTGTCTTATTCGTGAAAACTGGCTGATTTTATTTTTGCTTGGTACCTTGAGTGTGGGTACCTTCAATACTCTGGCGTATATAGGGCTGCAATATACAACGGCACTGAATGGCTCGCTGATGCAATCTACTATGCCAATAATGATCCTGCTCCTCAGCGCCCTGTTTCTGCGAGAAATGGCCACACTCAAACAATGGATGGGCGTCGCTTTATCGCTTATAGGTGTCTTGTTATTGATCTCGCAAGCTAAGTTGGAACTGCTATTAGAGTTGCGTTTCAATACCGGAGATTTATGGATTATTACTGCCATGTTGGTCTGGGGTGTCTACAGTATCTGTTTGCGCTGGAAGCCGGTGGGTTTGCCGCTTTTTGCCTTTTTGCAGCTAACCCTGATTATCGGGGTTATCGTTTTAATGCCGTTTGCTTGGTGGGAGCAGCAGCGCGCGAGTGAGATCCAATGGAGCAATAATCTCTACCTTCTTTTCGCCTACCTTGCGATCTTCCCATCGATACTTGCGTATCTTTTCTGGAACTACGGAGTTGAAAAGCTGGGTGCGCAAAAGGCTGGTTTATTTGTTCATCTGGTGCCATTGTGGGGCATGATTCTTTCTGTTTCTTTTCTGGGAGAGCAAGTACAGGCTTTCCATTTAGGGGGCATGGCATTAATATTTGCAGGTATCTATCTGGCAGTAATTGCGGATAGAACTAAAACTACAACAAATAAATAATCAGGCGGATAGATCGGATGCGAACATTTTTAGTCATGCTAATGGCTGTTTTCATGATTGCGCTGCCAATGGCAGAGAATGCTGAAGCGAAGAGACTGGGTGGTGGTTTCTCGTTTGGTAAGAGTTTTTCTTCACCTAAAAAATCCACTGCTCCAACGCAACAGAAAAAAACCACAACAGATCAGACTAAACAAGCTACTAATACCTCAAGCGCCACAAAAAAGGCAGGTATGGGCGGTTTGATGGGAGGTCTGCTGGCGGGCGGTATTTTTGGTGCCCTTTTATTTGGCGGTGCATTTGAAGGCATCCAGTTTATGGACTTGTTGCTGATTGCAGGCGTTATCTTTGTGATATACAAAATTATGGCTGCCAGGAAACCTCGAGAAGCCTATGCGGCACAGGGTGCCCAGCAATATGAAATTAACCCACATAATCAGCAGAGAGCGGCAGAGCCGGAACCTGCTCCTGAATTTAAACCAATGCCTTCCTTTAACTCGGGTTGGGGTGAAACTCAGGAAGTAAAACTACCTGAGTGGTTCAATAAAGAAGCATTTCTTGAAGGTGCCCGTGAGCACTTCATGCAGTTGCAGGAAGCCTGGGATCACTGTGATTGGGATTCCATCAAAAGTTATACCTCTGATGAACTGTTTCAGATTTTGCAGCAGGAACGGGCAAAACTGCCGGAGCATCAGATCACCGAAGTTGTCTCGGTGATGACAGAGTTGCAGAACTTTATTGATAACACAGACCATGTCATCGTTAGCATTAACTTCTATGGCTGGTTGAAGGAAGACTCAGAAGAAACCACAGAATTTAATGAAACCTGGCACCTGTCACGGGATATGACTCAGGAAAATGCTGATTGGTTTATTGTTGGGATTCAACAGAATTAAGCTGAGCCCAGAGTTAAAAAAGCCAAAGCAGATGCTTTGGCTTTTTTGTTTGTATCAGGAACAATCATTCAGAAAAGTTGAATGGATTGTTCTTAAGATTTTTAGTGCTACAAAGTATTTAATCGCTAACTTCAGTAGATGGGCGGTCTATTTGACCAATATCCAGCATCGGTGCGGCATCAAGATGTTGTGCATCAAGCATAAATGAAACGCGTTCCAGCGCAGATATAATCATAGATTGTTCCCAGTCTTGCATATCGTCAAAACGGCGGGTAAACATATCCTGTTGCGTTGTTGGGGCGCCTTTCATTAGTTCAAGCCCCTTCGGGCTTAGTGAAATCCATACCTTTCGTTTATCTTCAACACCGCGTTCACGTGTAACTAATTCTTTCTTTTCTAAACGATCCAGAATACTTGTAACAGTTGCCTGCGTCAGTGAAACATCCTTTGCCAACTCACCAGTAGTGACTGGGGAAACTTGTCTGAGTGCCTGCATTGTCATCAATTGTGGGAGAGTGAGCCCAGTGAGTCTACTGATCTCTTTTTCCTGCATATCGGTAGATCTGATTATTTGACGCAAAAGAACAAGGGCTTCCTGACTTTTATCCATCTTCTTAAACCTTGATTAATTTGGGCTTATTTTATCTGAGGTTATATGTGTTGTCATAATTATGAAGTGTTTAGTGATGCAAAGGATTATTTTTCAGGAAAAGTCCTGATTCGGTGCGGCATCTTGGATGTTATCCAAGTTTTGGTTGAAAAAGGTGCGTTATAATGTTTTATAATATATAGCATTACTAAATAATCGTTCTGCTAAATATTTGTATGTCTATTGATATTGCTTATAGGAAGCCTGAGCCTAGGGATGGCGTTCAGGTAAATGCTCTAATAAAACGCTGTCCCCCACTTGATACCAACTCTTTATATTGTAATTTGCTCCAATGTCTGGATTTTGCAGAAACATCTATTGTTGCGCAGCAGCAGAACGGGGAAATTGTCGGGTTTATATCAGGATATATCCCTCCTAAGAGAACAAGGACCTTGTTTGTTTGGCAGGTGGCACTGGATCCTGAATATAGAGGGCAAGGTATTGCGTCTGAAATGCTATCAAGACTGTTTAGTCGCGATAGTGACCTGCGTTTCATAGAAACCACTATTTCCCCAAGCAATACAGCTTCTCAGAAGCTTTTTAAAAGCTTCTTTACTACACATCATATGGCGCTTGAGACTCGTACCCTTTTCGAAAGGGGTATCCATTTCTCCGATGATCATGAGGATGAAGTCCTTTATCGAGCAGGGCCCGCCAAGCAGTTTGCGCCAATTCATGCAATTTAGCTTATTCCTTAATTTACTCCTGAAATACCAATAGCCCTCGGAGGCTAATAATGAAAATTTTTGATGAGATTGAATCAGAAGTTCAGTCCTATGCGCGTTCTTTCCCAAGAATCTTTAACCGTGCTAAAGGCGAGTTCCTATACGATGAAGAAGGCAATGAATATCTAGACTTCTTGGCGGGTGCAGGAACCCTGAACTACGGTCACAACAATGACCTCTTTAAACCAGCGCTGCTTAAATATATAGAAGAAGATGGCATTACTCACGGCCTGGATATGCACACTAGAGCAAAAGGTGAATTTTTGGAGTCTTTTAATGAAAAGATTCTTAAACCACGCCAACTCGATTACGTAATGCAGTTCACAGGTCCAACCGGAACCAATGCTGTGGAAGCGGCAATGAAGCTGGCGCGCAATGTTACTGGTCGTGAGAACATCATCGCATTTACTAATGGTTTTCACGGGGTAAGTCTGGGATCGTTGGCTGCGACGGGTAACTCACATCACCGTGGTGCAGCGGGTGTAAGTCTGAGTGGTGTGACTCGGGTACCTTATGATGGCTATCTGGGTGAAGAGATTGATACGACCGAGTATCTGGATAAGGTTCTTTCCGATACCAGTAGCGGCGTCGATTATCCAGCGGCAGTTATTGTTGAAACGGTTCAGGGTGAAGGAGGCATTAACGCTGCCAGCTTTGAATGGTTACAGAACCTTGAAGCCATTTGCCATAAGCATGAAATTCTTCTGATCATTGATGATATTCAGGCCGGTTGTGGACGCACAGGAACCTACTTCAGCTTTGAGGAAGCCGGCATAACTCCCGATATTGTTACCTTGTCTAAATCTTTAGGTGGTTATGGTCTGCCTTTCGCAGTGGTTCTGTTCAAGCCTGAACTTGATCAGTGGAAACCGGGTGAGCATAACGGCACTTTTCGCGGTAATAACTTTGCGTTTGTCACTGCAAAAGCGGCGATTGATCACTATTGGTCAGATGATCAGTTTTCTAAAGATATTAAACAGAAAGGTCAGTACGTATCTAATCGCTTGGAAAAGATTGTAGAGCAATATGGTGAGGGTAACTTCACAACGCGCGGTCGTGGAATGTTTCAGGGTATTAACTGCGTTAGTGGTGATCTTGCATCCAAAATCACTAAGAAGTGTTTCCAGAATGGTTTAATTATTGAAACGAGTGGTGCGGATGATCAGGTGGTTAAATTCCTTTGTCCGCTGGTCATCAAGCAAGAGAACCTTGCTAAAGGTATCGATATTGTTGAGCAGGCCATTAAAGAGGTTTGTGCAGCAGAGAATAGCATTCCAGAAGACAATGATTATTTCGATACCGTTTATCAGCACTCAGCATAAGGTAGAAAAAAATGATTTTACGGACATTACAGGAAGCGGAGAAGTCAGAACGCCGTATTGTATCACCTGATGGTAATTGGGAAAGCACGCGTCTGTTGCTCAAAGATGACAATATGGGTTTTTCTTTCCATATAACGACAATCTACGCGGGCACTGAAAGCCATATTTGGTATCAAAATCACCTCGAGTCGGTTTATTGCATTAGCGGTGAAGGCGAAGTCGAAACGTTAGATGACGCAGCCATTTACCCGATAAAACCGGGCTCTATTTACATTCTCGATAAAAACGATGAACACCTCTTACGTGCTCACACAGAGCTGAAGCTTGCCTGTGTTTTTAACCCTGCACTGAATGGTAAAGAGGTGCATGACGAAAATGGTGTTTACCCCTTGGAAGATGGTTAAGTACCGATGACTTTTGCGGCTTCAAGCTCAATACAGACAACGTCCTTGGCTAACATGCCGGCGGCTTTTTTTATAATGGTTACTCTGAATTGGATTGAGATCACCCTCCGTGGGGGAGGGAACCGGGCCTCACGTTGAGCACGTTGTTAGAGTTTAGTGTAGTTGTAATGTGGTGGGATCAATAAATAGTATCAAAATGGATTGGCTGATTGCAGAAATAGGTGGTTCCCCTTCAACCCAAAGCCACCCTGGCTTCTTGTCGGTCTTCGACCGATCCCCTGCGTTGCTCACTTGAAATCGCCGAGTATACAAACTTGCGGGTTCAAGCTGCGATACTCGGCTGTGAAGAAGGGGTGGTGGGTCCGGTGCCATATTTTGAAATTGTATTGGGATATCTCACTCCGGACCCCCTGCGTGAATCACATGTCCTCTATATCATCCAGGTAATAGGTTTTTATTGTCTGATTAGCCGTCCCTACATAGGTGGGGCCAAGTGCTTTGCCAGTCGCATCATATAAAGTACCGGTGATGGTCGCGGTGTTTTCCAATGTATGGAGATATTCATTCACTCGTGTGCGAGGTTCTAGCTCCACAGATTGCTCGCCGCCACTTGATGTAGAGCTGGATGCAGAAAGTCCAGCTTCTATTCCGCCTATACCCTCTACAGTGTATCCAGTACTGACACTTACATTGACTTCGACTGTGTCTGTCTCAGACACAGAAACGCTTCTGGTCGCGCTATTACTAGGGTTAACATGTGTCCTGACAAAATCTTGATTCTCAGACCCGGAATCAATCTGGACTTTCAGATCCCTGACCGTATAGTCAGACTCTTCTAACAGTGCTCCCCCATCGATATCAACATAACATTCGCAGTTGCTATGTGGCCGAAATATATCCGGATCAGGAGCAGCGACGCGGTCTTCAACATGCACATAAGGACCGCCAGCCTCTAATGCACGACATGCAGCGCAGGGTTTAGCACTTTGTGTCGTAAACGTTATGATCCATCCTGTATCACTCATATCATTATGCCTCCATGTCAAATTGATTGTTTGAAAGTATGTATTTTTTATTGTCTTCTATTGCAAACTCAACATCTCTAATCGTGTTAAAAACAAGCGTCTTGCCACTGACTTTATATTTGTTTGAGAGAAGAAACCCTCCTTCCCCTGTGCGATTTTTACCCCAAAACAGATCCCCGTCACTAAAATCAGCCATTGTCTTTGCAACAAACTCAATCCGATGATTTTTTTGCAGATGAATTTGGGGAGAGGCCAAAATAAGAGAAGCATCTCTGTTTAAATAGACTTCACTGTATGATTTTTTAAAAATCGCATATTGTTCACAGGTTGTGAGGTTTAAAAAATCGGCCAAGTTATCCTTGTAATAAAGCTTGGCTATTAGTGACCAATTTGGAATTCCTGACAGCACCAGTTTGCCGCACTGGTCAAATGTCAGCTCTTTACCATCAATCTTAAGCATAAAATCTGCTGTGTTTATCTCCCCGAAGACATTGCCAATAGACAACACAACGATGGGTGAAGATGAGATTCTTACCGCGTCTAATTGCCATTTCTGAATGGTTTTCAGACTCGGAACCTCCTTCGTATAATGCTTTTCTACAGCTGATTGAAAATACGTTCGAATCGTCTCGGGGTTTAACATATCAATACGATCAATGGTGATGTCGTTTCTAATCAGGACCTCGGCATCATCCTTATCAACACCGTCCACCAATAACAGTTTGGCTTGATTAAACCAGTCTCTCTCCCTGCCATTTAGGGAGTTTTTACTGTTTTTTCTAATAACCCCGTACTCAATAAAATCCGTCACCGTCAGTATGTCTTTTTGCGATAACTTTTCGGCGAAAACCTCTCCAATACCTTCAATCGTACTAATTGGTAAATCCATAACCCTCTCCCTATCTAGATTTTTTCCGCAAGCCCCATTTCCAATAATTTCTCGTTTAAAGAATATTTCTTATTGAAAACATTTTCTTTCTTGATTTTCCTTTTTGAATAAAAAACATTGGATACATATCTGCCAAAGTTTCCCATTTTGAATGTTTCAATACCGATGACTTTTGCGGCTTCAAGCTCAACACAGACAACGTCCTTGGCTAACATGCCGGCGGCTTTTTCTTTTCCCCGTAATTCTGGTGTATTTATCCCCTTCAGCCTGACTCTGATTACCTGAGTGATCTGAAACCCAAGATCAACGCGAACATCAATGGTATCGCCATCAACGACCCTGATTAATTCAGCGATATATCGATACATACTGTTTTGCCTATAATCATCCATGGAATGTGGTTTCATCGTCATGAAAAGGGATAGGAGTTTGATTTAAGAGCTAAGGTTAAAAATTTGCTCACAGAACTTACAAAAGGGATAGGAATTTGCTTTCCGAGCTTTAAAGCGCTCTATGATTTACAGCATGAAAAACTGATGACTTTCCCTGTTTGACACAACCCAGCTTACGCGCCCTGTCCATTGCCACGCTCAAACCAGTAAAGAGCATCATTTAGATTTTTTCAAGGCTACAACGCAATTTAGGCTTCAGCGCAATTAATTCTCGACTCCCCCAAAATCCGACAGAATTATCAGAGCAATTCGAGGGTCACAATGCGAGGGTCAGGTCTCCCATTTCCCAGCGAGGGCGCACAATGCGAGGGTCAGGTCTCCCATTTCCCAGCGAGGGCGTAAACTCGGCGGCTTCGCCACTTCAGACAAACAAGCTTTCAAATCTGGTTCAAGCTGCGATACTCGGCTGGGAAGAAGGGGGAGGGGTTAGTGCCGTATTTTGAATTATTATTGCGAAGTGGAAGAGCTATCCAGTGTTTGATCCTTGCTTTCCGCTTTGACAGCGAGCCAAGACCTTTGCTTCGGCAAAGGCTCTGACTCGCTGTAAGAGCAAAATCCAGAGGTAGATGTAAAATTAATTGTTTCTGTTTCTGTTTCTGTTTCTGTTTCTAATGGTTGCACTTCAGAGTGAAACAAGCCCTTTCTTACTCCTCATGGTCCCGAATAAACGTCCAGTTATCACCCTCAGACATCGACTCAGCAAAACGATAACCTTCCAGATCAAAGCCTTTTAGTTGCTCTGGATCTTCAATGCGGTTTTCGATGATGTAGCGGGTCATCAGACCACGGGCTTTCTTGGCATAAAAACTGATCATCTTGTATTGACCGTTTTTCCAGTCTTTAAAAGCTGGGGTGATGATCCGGGCATTGAGGTTTTTCTCTTTTGCCGCTTTGTAATACTCGTTTGAAGCAAGATTGATCAGGACTGCTTCCTGTGCATCTTGCAGTTCAGAGTTGAGTTGATCGCAGAGGGTGTTACCCCAGAATTCATAGAGGTTTTTACCGCGGCTGTTGCCAAACCGGGTGCCCATCTCCAAACGGTAGGGTTGCATCAGGTCCAGAGGCTTCAGTATGCCGTACAGTCCTGAAAGAATACGCAGGTGCTGTTGTGCAAATTGCAGGTCTTCTTCAGACAGTGATTCTGCATCCAGTCCCGTATACACATCCCCTTTAAAGGCCAGTACTGCTTGCTTAGCGTTTTCTGTATTGAACTCCGGCGTCCAGGATTCGTAACGGGCAACGTTAAGGCTGGAGAGCTTATCACTCAGTTTCATCAGTTCCGCGACATCTTGTACGGATAGCTGTTTGAGCTCATCAATAAGCACTTGGGAGTGTTCAAGAAACTGGGGTTGGGTGTAACTGCTGGTGGTCGGCGCAGTTTCGTAGTCCAGAGTTTTAGCAGGAGAAACAACAATCAGCATAAGGATCATCTTCAGGTATTTTAGTTTCCACAGATGATACAACTGACCGGGCATACAAAAAAGGCCATTAATTTTATGGCCTTTATTGCTTTTAACAATGAATCACGTGGTGTGAGTGTGTTTAATGCTTTAAGGGAGCTATTAATCCGTCCCAAACACTTCGTTACCTCTTAACACAGTTGACGGGTTACTGGGCTTTTTGCTGCGAGGTCTGTTTCTTTTTATAGATCGAGTGTGAAGTAGCGCAGCCAGCGGTGCCAAGGCAAACCAGAAGGGCGGGGAAAACCGCGCTATCGAAGCTACCGGTCATTTTCATGATTGCACCGGAAATCAGAAAACCGCCACAAAAGCATAAAAGCCCGGAGGCTGCACACATCATCAGGTTGTTGATGTTGCGGTCAGTGTTTTGGTAGATATACCAGCCGATGCTGGCAAGTAGGGCAGAAAGGGTTATCCAGGATGCAATTGAATCACTCATTACGGTCTCTTTTATTTTTATATTGTGGACTGTAGAACTGTTGTCAGCGCTAAAGAACTTACTTTATATATCAGAACATCACTTTTACTACGAAATCAGGCACTGCTCAACCGTTAATAATCCGGTATTATACCCGCCAATTATATGAGTTCAGTGTTATCAGTCACTTATCAAAATGGCTGATTGGTATTAAGAGACAAAGTCATGGCAAAGAAAACCGTTCTGACCGGTATTACAACAACAGGTACGCCGCATATTGGTAACTATCTGGGGGCGATCAAACCTGCAATTGAGATGAGTCAGGGGGAGCAGTACAACAATTTCTATTTCCTGGCAGATTATCATGCGTTGATTAAGTGCCATGATCCTGAGCGAGTTGCTCAGTCTACGCGTGAAATTGCAGCGACCTGGTTAGCCCTGGGTCTTGATACCGACAACGCTACATTCTACCGTCAGACCGATATTCCGGAGATTACTGAACTCACCTGGATTCTGACCTGTATGTGTTCCAAAGGTTTGATGAACCGTGCACATGCGTATAAAGCCTCTGTTGATGCCAACCGTGATTCTGGTAAATCTGATCTGGATGACGGTGTGACTATGGGTTTATTCAGTTACCCGATTCTGATGGCTGCGGATATCCTGATGTTTAATGCGGATCTGATTCCGGTGGGTAAAGACCAGATTCAGCATATTGAGATGGCGCGTGATGTGGCCGGTCGTTTCAATCACACTTTTGAGAACCTGTTCACTTTGCCAGAAGCGGTTGTAGATGAGGAAACTCAACTGATCCCAGGTCTTGATGGTCGTAAGATGTCCAAGAGTTACGACAACACCATTCCGCTGTTTGGTTCTTCTGATGAGCTGTATAAATTGATCAAACAGATCAAAACAGATACTCGCGAACCGGGTGAGCCAAAAGATGCTGATAACAGCACAATCTTCCAGCTGTACAGCTGCTTTTCCAACGATCAGGAAGCTGCCGCAATGCGTCAGCAGTTTGAAAATGGTATTGGCTGGGGTGATGCCAAAAAAGAACTGTTTGAATATCTGGATGCGAAACTGGCTGAACCTCGTGCCCGCTACAATGAACTGTTGAATGATCTGGGTGCTGTAGAAGAGGTCCTGCTGAAAGGTGCAGAGAAAGCGCGAGAAGTTGCTACACCATTGATGGATAAAGCGCGTATCGCTGCGGGTATTCGTCCACTGACCTATGTTGCAAAAGCAAAAGAAGAGAAACAGAAGAAAGAAAAATCCGCAGAAGCGATTGCTCGTGCAGAAGAAGGTCGCCGCAGAGGGATACTGATGCAGTTGAAACCTTTGCTGGATACAGTGGCGCAGGCAGAAGATAAAAATGCTGCTGCTCAGCAGATTGTTGCTGAAAAATCCGCTCAGGTTGAAAGCCTGAAGAAAAAAGCTAAACAAAAAGCCCAGAATGAGCTGGATCTGTTACAGGAAGAGCTAGCGCAATACCTTTGAAGGTGAGCCGTTATGTATCAAACGATTGTTTCTGCAGGCACTTTAAACCAGCATCTTAATCGGGATGACTGGGTAATATTTGACTGCCGTTTCAATCTGATGGATACCGGAGCTGGTTTTACTGCTTATCAACAAGGGCATATCCCAGGTGCTCACTATCTGCATCTGGACAATGATCTCTCCTCTGCTATTACGCCAGACAGCGGTCGTCATCCATTGCCTGCCCCGGAAAAACTTGCCAATATTCTTGGGCAAGCGGGCGTGTCATCACAAACTCAGGTAGTTGTTTACGACGATTGTGGTGGCGCAATGGCTGCCAGAGCCTGGTGGTTGTTGCGCTGGTTAGGACATGATGCTGTTGCGGTTCTGGATGGTGGTTATCCCTATGGTTACAGAACTATTCGGGCAGCACTGATATACCCAAAGCGACGATTAACGGTTTTGAGCCTGCACGCAGAAATAAGATGAATCTTAGTACTACACAACTGCTCACAGAACTGAGTGGTTCAGATACGCTGCTGGTGGATGCCCGAGCTGAAGAGCGGTTTCTGGGCAAAGTGGAACCGATTGATCCTATCGCAGGTCATGTCCCCGGTGCGGTAAACCGGCCTTTGACAGATAACCTCGACAACGGTTAGTTCAAATCTGCCGGTCAGTTAAAAACTGAGTGGCTGGAACTTCTGCGTGGGGTACAGCCGCAAAGGGTTGTACATATGTGTGGTTCCGGGGTGACTGCTTGCCATAATCAGTTGGCTATGGAAATCGCAGGCCTGAGAGGAAGCCGCCTTTATGCAGGTTCCTGGAGTGAATGGATTCGGGATGCATCACGCCCGGTAGCTAAAGATTAAGCTCACATCCCATTCAAGTTCCAGTCGTATTGATATTCGTCAATCTCACTGATTCTGCTCAGGGTTTGTTTCAGACCTGGTGCAGAGTATTGCATTAAGTGATCGATAACTTCCTTATCGTTGTCGCCAAAATCCTCCCTGAACCATTTATAAATACTAGATAGGCTAAGCTCCCCGCCTTTCACAGAAACCCCTCTGGGATGATTGATATACGCGATTGCTCCTTCGGTGAGAAGTGAATCTGTATTGTCTGATCTGAACGCCTCTTTACTCAGGTTTGGGCAGCCGATGGAGGCACAATTGACCGCATAATGAATTCTGGGGTCCTGCCAGATAGGTCTGAGAATTCGATGTTCAATATCGTCCAGATTAAGGGGCTGTTTTTCGATCATCAGTAGTTTCTTTTGCCAGGGACCGCTACTGAAGAATCCCGGTGAAATGTCGATATCCCGGATAGAATCGACCGGGTAATAACGCAGAATCAGCTCTACCGTCAGAGCGTTATAGAGGTTGATCCAGAAAGCGCGTTGTTCAGAGCGGTTGTACTGGGTGATTTTGATTTTTTCCAACCCGGATATGTAACTGGCGATCTGTTTTTTGTCCGCTTCAGGGACTGATTTATAGGCGACATAATTAATGCCATCAGGGCCTTGCTGTACATATTTCTGCAGCCAGTTTTGCCAACTGGAATGGTCAATCTTCTGCGAGTTGTCCGGATTGTGTGTCTGCCAGTAACTCCAAAGCTCTGCGCTGGGGGCCGCAAATGCACTGGCAGGGATTAGCAGAGTCAGGATGAGCAGTGTTTTTTTCAACATGGCTTGTCTCTAATGGTTCGGCTCTGGTTCGGCTGGTTCGTCGAATAACTATCTATTGCTACAGAGACAATGAGCTTCTGGAAAAATTCAATTCGGTCTATTTGATAAGTTTATAGGCTCAATAGGCAAAGCTTAATTTTCAATCCTGATTGGTCAACTTATACTGGGATAAAGCCTTATGAGAGGGAAGTCACCAATGCATGTCCAAACTGGCGTTATAGCAGAAGCCAACCCATCTGCACTGTTTCTGACGTTTAACCAAACTAAAAATGAAAATGCACTCGAGCAGGTGAAAAAGGGATTGGCGCAAGTGCCTATGCTGCAGGAAAATTATTCCAGCCAATACCCTGATGCGAACATTCATATTGTTGTTGCGGTTGGGAGTTGTTACTGGTCGGAATTATCGCCAGATGCCCAACCAAAAGCATTGAGTCCGTTCCCCAGTCTGGAAAATGGTGAACTGGTCGCGCCAAATACTCCTGTGGATCTGTTGTTGCATATTCGCTCTGATCGTAAAGATGTGAATTTTAAGTTGGCACAGGAGCTGACTCAGATACTCGGTGATGCAGTCGAGCTGGTAGAAGAGGTAGAAGGGTTCCGGTATCTGGATAGCCGCGACATAACCGGCTTTGTCGACGGCACTGAAAACCCTGAGGGCGATCATCGCGCTGAAGTAGTTGTCGTTGCAGAGGAAGATCCTGCCTTTGCAGGCGGTTCCTATATCCATTTACAACGTTATGTTCATAACATGTCTTACTGGAACAAACAGCCGCTTAAAAAGCAGGAAGACACCATCGGCAGAACCAAACAGGACAATATAGAGTATGCGTCTGCGGATAAAGATTTAACTTCCCATACTAAGCGCACATCCCTAAAAGATGCGGAGGGTAACTCGGTAGAAATTCTGCGCCACAGTATGCCTTACGGAAATACGCAGGAATGTGGTTTGATGTTTGCGAGTTACTGCCGTACACCGGACAACTTCACTTTAATGCTGAAAAGTATGATTGAAGGGGATGGCAGCGGGCATTGTGACCATCTGCTGAAATATACCCGAGCTGTAACCGGACAGGCTTTCTTTGCCCCTTCAATTGAATTTCTGCAATCACTTGGCTGATTTTATAGCCAGCCTTGGGGTAAGAAGCGAGTCTGTCAGCAGCATCAGGAAGTGGAACAGAACGCAGGTCAGTACCGCTTCACCTATAGGCATATCCAGAGCCGCCAGAACGCTGATTGATACCGGCAGCGTTTTCTGTGATAGGGTATAAAGCATGGCAATCCGTGCTTGCGGTTCCAGCTTTAATATCTGGCTTAACAGGTAGCTCAGAGCCATCAGACCAAAGTGAATGACCAGCGTGGCTATCGCAATCTGAACGAGTGTCAGTGCTTGCAGAGTTTGAAACAGCTCGTTGGAATCAGATAACGCCATCCATACCGTCAGGATAATGCAGCTGGATGGCAGGTATTGAAGCAGGGCACTGCGCGGATCTAACGAGGAAAGGCTTCTTGCAGCAATGCCTAACAGGAATGGCAGTAATACCAACAAGATCAGAGTCAGGAGCAGTGAGAGCGGTTCGATTCTGATTTCTTCGCTGCCTTCCATTATATAGCCGAGCATAAATGGAATCGTAAATACCCCGGCAATGTTTAGAATCACTGTCATCATCAAGGACCAGAGTGGATAGCCGCCACTAAGTTGGGTCATCACAATACAAGTTGAAAGTGTGGGTGGGACGGTGGCGGTTACGATAATGCCTAATGCGATTCCAGCGGGCAGCGCCATTGCCTGAGCAACACCCAGTCCGATCAGAGGGCTGATGATTAATGATAAAAAGCCGCCGCCTATTAAAGCGTACAAAAAAGACCGGCTTTTCGGTAACTCGCTCAGGTTGGTTTGATAGCCATTGACCAGAAAAATTGCCACAACCATCCAGGGTATCAGGCCAAGCTCTTTAGCTGCGGTTCCCGGTTCAGGGAAAGACCAGGCCAGAATAAAACAAAGCAGCAGACCAACGGGAAGAAACAAACTTTTCAAAGGTAATGCCTTTACATAAGATCGTGATTTTAGATTGTTTTTTGTACAAAAATTGTAAAAAAACAGGTGTTCTACTATGCTTTCTGTATAAAAACTACAAGAGTCAGGGTAGAACAATGCGAACCGAAATTAATACTCGCACTATTGCGATTCTAGCAGTAGATGGTGAGAACTACGAAGTTGATGGGTGTTATCAAGGGGAACAAAGAAAGGCTTCTTGGTACAATGTGATTAAAACCAGTGACCGAAGCGTCCATGTGGACCATCTGGATGCTTTCCCTTCCCACGAGCAGATTCGTAAGTTGATGAATTAAGCATTTTTAGTCATAAAAAAGCCGGGCATTGGGGCCCGGCTTTTTTGTGGAGTATGAGAACTACTGTACCATTTCATTATCCGTAAACATTCCGGCAAACAGGGCCGAAGAGAGATAACGCTCACCAGAGTCGGGCAGAATAACTACGATTTTCTTACCTTCGTTGCCCGGCTGTTTCGCAACTCTCAATGCTGCACACAACGCTGCACCGCAGGAGATACCAGCCATGATGCCCTCTTTTTCCATCAACAGCCTGGCGGTGGCGATAGCGTCATCGTTATCCACCTGCTCCACCTGATCAATCAACTCGAGATCCAGGTTTTTAGGCACGAAGCCAGCGCCAATCCCCTGGATTTTATGGGGAGCTGGTTTGACTTCTTCCCCATTCAGAGTCTGAGTGATTACCGGAGAATCAACCGGTTCAACCGCAACAGATGTAATTGGTTTACCCATGGTTTGTTTAATGTAGCGGGTACAGCCTGTGATCGTGCCGCCGGTTCCTACACCTGCAACCAGTATGTCGACTTCACCGTCGGTATCGTTCCAGATTTCAGGGCCAGTGGTTTTTTCATGGATTTCCGGATTGGCCGGGTTTTCAAATTGCTGCAACATCAAATAGTGTTCAGGATCGCCGCTTACAATCTCTTCAGCCTTAGCAATGGCACCTTTCATGCCTTTAGCGGGCTCAGTTAATACAATTTCTGCTCCCAGAGACTTCATGATTTTACGGCGCTCAAGGCTCATAGATGAAGGCATGGTAAAGATAATGTTATATCCACGAGAAGCTGCAACAAAGGCCAGCGCAATACCTGTATTACCACTGGTTGGTTCCACCATGGTCATACCTGGTTTCAGTGCACCGTTTTTTTCTGCATTCCAGATCATATTTGCGCCGATGCGACATTTCACCGAGCCTGCCGGGTTGCGCGATTCTATTTTGCCGTAGATATTCAGATCAGGCGCAAGGCGTTTCAGGTGAACCAGTGGTGTGTTGCCAATGGTCAAAGAATTATCTTCGTAAATCTTCATGGGCTTCTCGTAATTATGAGGTAATTGTTTTTTCTTATATTTCTATACGATATAAGAATTAATGCTTTAATTTCTTTTGTGCTGCAATTTTTATCTCATAATATAGAACAGTATCAAGTTCTTTGTGATGTTATTAGCGACTAATCGGATTAAAATTATCTTTATTAAGAAACTTCTAATGGAATAACTATGCGCTGGTTTTCACGATTAATCGCTCCTTTAGTCTTCATGATTGCCTACACAATGTTTCGCTCATCCATTCAGCAAAAATCCCGTAAAAAGCATGATCTTGTGATGAAGCTGTTCAGGTTTGCTGCGGATAATGGGCATCAAAGGGCGTTGTCTGTTTATGGACATCTCCTGCATTTTCGTGGAGATGGACCTGAAAACCGGATTCAGGGTGGAATTTATCTTCAGCAAGCCGCTGAGAAGGGCGATTATAAAGCTCAGTACCAGATGGGGCGGATCTATGAAGAGGGTTTTGAACACTATTTTCAAATGGATCAGGTTAAAGCTTTAAATTTTTACTCCAGAGCAGCAGAACATGGTCACCAGCTCGCTATCAAAAGGCTGGTGGATATCTTTAGCAAAGGTGAACTTGGACAGCCAGTGAACGAGGAAGAGGCACAGAAGTGGCAAAATAAACTGCCTGATATTCATTGAACTTTTTCATAGTTTCAGTAACCAATTTTGGTCTGCTTTGTTTCTGTATATAAGAGGTGTTTTATGAAGTTGGCTAAAATTTTCGGGCTGCTTATTTCACATGGACTGGTTGGCTTCGCCGGCTTTGCATTGGGAATCTACCTGCTACCCATTTTAATTGCCCCTCCGGCACCTTCTGAGACTGAAGTACTCCAGGCATCCTCCGGTTCGCTCTACACCACAGAATTTAGAAAAGATTTGCAGGACAGCGACTCTTTGCACTGGGGGGAAGGTTCAGTGTCAATTAACAAACACTCCATTACCTTGATGGGAAAACTGGCACCAGGGCCGGATTACAAATTGTATCTCTCTCCTGAATTTGTAGAAACAGAAGCTGATTTCAACCGTTTAAAGCCAAAAATGCTGCGCGTAGGTGAAGTAAAAACATTTGAGAACTTTGTTGTTCCCCTTTCTGAGGGTGTTCCTCTGGGGAATTACAATACTGTAATCGTTTGGTGTGAAACTTTTGGTGAATTTATTACGGCAGGTTTATATCAGTAATCTGTTTATAAGGTGCTGCCATAATATAAATTAGTCTACCTTTAAAGAAGCAGCGCAGGACGACTTTTATGTCTGGGTAATGGCTTAACCCCTTGTAATTTGTGGTTTTTGAAAGGTTGCCTTTGATATCCAAAGCTACATCTGGCTGCTATCCTGAAAGCGTTACTTTGTATTAATGGATGAGATATGAAGACACCTGATACACCTGAAAATGAAGAGTCGCGCCTTGATTGCCTTCGTTCACTGAATATCCTTGATACTGCCTCTGAAGAGCGGTTTGATCGTTTAACACGTCTGGCAAAACGTCTGTTTGATGTGCCTATTGCGCTTGTTAGTCTGGTAGATGAAAACCGGCAGTGGTTTAAGTCTTGTATGGGCTTGAGTGCTAGCGAGACCAGTCGCGAGATTTCCTTCTGTGGACACACTATATTGAGTGACGATGTCTTCGTGATACCGGATGCTTTGGAAGACAGTCGCTTCAGTGATAATCCTCTGGTTCTGTCTGAACCATACATTCGCTTCTATGCTGGCTGTCCTTTAACGCATATCAGCGGTCATAAATTGGGCACCTTGTGTATTATTGATAGACGACCTCGTCAATTGAGTGCACAGGATATTGCAGACTTCAAAGACTTGGCGGCAATGGCTGAAAGGGAATTGGCGGCCATTGAGCTTGCTACGCTGGATGAACTGACGCAACTCTCCAATAAAAGAGGCTTTGAAGTGCTTGCCTCTAAAGCGTTAAATTATTGCTATCGGATGAAGGTTTCGGCGACTTTGATTTTTTTGGACCTTGATCACTTTAAGCAGATCAATGACACCTTAGGACATAAAGAGGGAGATCAGGCTCTGAAAACCTTTACCCAGCATATGCAGAAAGTGTGTCGGGAATCTGATGTAATGGGCCGCGTCGGTGGAGATGAGTTTGCAGTGTTGCTGGTTGATACTGATGTGCAGGGGGCGCAAAAGCTGGTAAGTCGTCTTGAGGAATCTTTACTGCAGGAGTATCAGGAAAACTCCAGAGAGTACCTGATTGAATTCAGTTCAGGCTGTATTGAAGTAACAGACGGATCTTCCGTTGAAGAGCTGCTTGAACAAGCGGATAAACGCATGTATCTGAATAAAAGCAAACAGCGTTAAGGGGTGATCCTTTTTTGTTGTTGATCAAAAGCATCCATAAACAGGTCAAATGCATTGCGTAGTGTTTGGCCTGCTTTTACCTCCCCAATCTGAATTAATGCTTCCGAAAGAGCCTCCGCAGAACTGAGTTGTCCTGGGTGTGAATTTCGCCGCAATGTGTATTGGGTCGGCTTTTGGGGTGCTAAAGCCAGAATGGGTAGTTGTTCAAGCCAGGGACTTTTACGGACAATTTTTCGGACCTCTTTCCAGGTGCCATCTGGAACTATAAGCAGTGTATTTTTCCGATCGGTTCTGGAGAATTCTCTGACTCTTTTCTCCATTTCGGGACGGTCTGCGGGGAAAAGTAACCAAGCATCAGTATCCGGAGCCTCAATCTGTTTAATCAGGGCATCCGGTTGCGTGGTTCTTTGCCAGATAAATGTTTGCGTCTCAGGCAGCGCTTTCTGAATTATCCTGCTGGTGGTCGTGGGTCTGGCAGGTTCGTTCTCATTCAGAAGCAACACAATAGAGATCCCGCAACTGCAGGGTATAACTTGATCGCAACAACACCAAGGCCTTTCCAGACCGCATTCCGGACAGAAGGGCTTGGACAAATCAGCGCTTCTCCATTTCCACTTTGAATTTTAAGACCGCATCGCCTTTAGCGGGAACATCGATGAGCCAGCGGACACTACCACCCATAACTTTTTCATGGGGGTGGCTACTGCTCTTCATACTCCACTTGAGCGGGAAATTACCCGTGAGTTCCAACTTAGCCGGTGTTGAGCGGCTGTTGCTGATGCGAAGTTCCTGACCGACAAGAAAACCATTAAAGGTTTTGCTGAAATGAGTTTGTTTGCGATGAATGGATAGGTCGAATGCTTTACCTAGTTTCACCTCAACTTCATTACCTCCACCTGTGTGGTTAATGTTTGCACCTCCAATGAACTGAAGATGCCCATTACTGTCTGGTGCGAAGGTTCTCAGGTTGCCTGCAGGCAGAGGAATGCCAAGCTGATTGTTTTTTTCGTTTTTGAATTTCACTGTGAGTTCAGGTTTAACCCGGTGCTGGTTACGCTCCAGAGTGGGGTAAATTAAAAACTGATAACTGTAACCACGGTCAATCTTGATGCCTTGTGCCGCCAGCAGGGAGACTTGTTTTACCTGGCCGTTAAGAAGGTCGGTTTTGCGTGGTAGAGTGTAAAGGTGAAAGTCTTGTAACTGCTCTCTGGGAGCCGCTGCTGAGTCCGCAGACATTGCGCTCATCACCTCCATTCCCTTTTGGCGCATCTGGTAGCGGTTTCTGGGTTGGTAGAGTTCACCTGCAAGGAGCTTAATATCAGCCTGTTTGAAATCGGTACCGGTTTGGTTTGTCAGGCTTGCGAGGCCATCGAGAGAGACATGTTGACCTGAATCATTGAGTGTCAGGACATAATCCATATTCCAGTTAAGTCCTGCGCTTAGGTAGCTAATCTCAGCAGTTTGGTTTCTTCCCGTACCAGAGCTGCGAAAATTGAGGCTTGGTTTTGCCAGCAGTTGTTGAGGTAAAGAGGGGAAGATAAAACGCCATTGGTTATTCAAAGGAATAGTTTCGAAGCGGTTCTCGCGTTTAATCAGAGCCCGGTTGCCTTCAACACTGAGTAACTTTACGGTGCTGATAAGTTCCTGACCTGTAGCTGGGTTGAGTCGAGCCAGCTGTAGTGTTTTACCGGTGTAATGTTCAAGCAGGCTTTGTTGGTTGAGAGTATTGGTATTGAGGTTTTGCTCCAGGATCTGGCCGGCATTACTGATTCTGAGGCTTTCAACCTGAAGTTGCTGACTGACATCCTCAAGCGTAATTTCCTGACCTGCTTGCAGAGGCGGGATTTCACGGCTCTCTCTCACCAACCCAAGGTTTTGGTTGTAGAGAGTCAGAGAGACAGCCTGACGCTTGTCTGAGCCAATATAAAGCGGGCTGGCAATGGATGATGTGGCATATGTGAGCAAAAGTAGTGTCAGGCTCAGTTTTCCTTGCAGCATGCTTTACTCTCCCTTTGTTTTGATTATTGAGTGTAGTAAACAGCCTCTACCCTGAATGGATACTGAAGTGCAGAGGCTGGTTATTGCATGTCCAGCGCAACCCGGAAGCCCCAGCTGTTACGTCTGGCATCCGTTGGGTGGCGGTATCGGCTGGCGGGACGAATAAGACGGTCGATTTCAAACCAGGAGCCACCGCGCATCACCCGATTACTGCAGACCCTTTGTGTATAGGCTGAGCCATCGATTGGCGCAAGGTTATAATTGTCCTCGTAGCAGTCCTCGACCCACTCATCGACATTGCCGGTCATATCATGCAGTCCCCAGCTATTGGCTGGAAAGCTGCCGACAGGAGCGGTTTGTTTACCGTCCCATTCGCTGCCACAGCCTGCACAAACTGCCATATTCGGTTGCATGCGGTCACCCCACCAGAAGGTGGTTAGGTTGCCTGCTCTGGCAGCATATTCCCACTCTGCTTCGGAGGGTAAGCGGTAGGGCTGGCCGGTTTTATCCGTCAGCCATTCTGCATAGGCTTTTGCATCTCTCCAACTGACATTGATGACCGGTCGGTTACCTCTGCCCCAGCCTTCGTCGTCGGGTAGTGGACGTTTGGTCATTTTGGCGAAAGCATCGTAATCACTGAAGGTCACTTCATATCTTGAAACGGCAAAAGGCTTTTTAATTGTGACGATGTGTACGGGTCTTTCGTTGTCATCACCCTGACCGCTCTGGTCTCCCATACGGTATTGCCCTGAAGGCAGAAGAACCATTTCCGGGCCGTAAATGCTCTCATCAATCTGGTCCTTGAAAATCTGGTTGCCAGGCTGGTCCGGATCGCCTGTTCCTGCTTGTTTTAAAGCTTTGTCTAGATCATTTTGCAGCAGCTGTAATGCTACATTCTTATTCCGGAGTTGTTTATCCTGAACCTTTTGAAGTTCCTGTTGAGCTTGTAAGGAACTGTACATTTGCTGCAAGGCTTCCTGCTGCTTTTGTATCTGCAGCGCCTGAAAATCCTTTTCCTTGAAGTTTATGAAACTCGAGATCGACCAGCCTATTAAGTAACCGGCAACAAAAATTCCAAGCCCAACCAGAGAATAGGATAGATATTTGGGAATTGATGGTAATTTGAATGTTGGCAGGCGGAATTTTTTTGCAGGTTTTTCTTCTTCCGCTTCAGGTGAAGCTTCTTCTGTTGGCGTTTGTTCGGGAGAGGTTTCTTCTTCCTTCTTTTCCTCTTCCGGGGTGAATACCGCTTTGACCAGATCGGTACAAGTGGCAAACCGATCTTCCAGATTGGTAGAGAAAGCTTTCTGCAGCTCCTGCCATTGTTCCTCATCGAGCCCCTCGGGTTGAGGAAGTTCTCGTCTGACTCTGTCAGCCTCTGTGTCATCAACACTGAATGGAGCTCTTCCTGTCATCATCTCGTAGAGGATGCAGGCAAAGGAATAGATATCTGCCCGGCGATCCAGCTTATCCGGGTGGAACGCTTCAGGTGCCTGATATTGGGGATAAAATACTGGTCGTGGCAGAAGGTCGGTTACGGATTCGAGGGTCTCCCGTAAACCGTGCATAGTTAGTTTTATACCGCTTTTTCTATTTACAAACAGGGCCCCGGTTTCCAGACAGCCATGGGCTGTATGAAGTTTTTGATAGCTGATGTCGATGGCGTAAGCTATCTGATGGATCAATGTCATCTGTTGTTTTGCGGTCAGTTGACTGCCTTTCTCCATCATTGATTTGAGTGTAAGGCCGTCCAGCTTTTCAAAGGACAAAAACATGAGTTTGCCCTTTTCAGTGAAGTAACCGTAACACTCTGCAATATGTTTGTTTTTAACTGCTTTTATCTGGGTGGAGTGGGTTTTGATGCCTTCGACGAAACTTTTTTGTTTCAGCAATTGTGGGGCGAGCATCAGGAGGGTAACAACAGGGTTTCCTGTAACGCTCTGGTCTTCTGCCTGCCAGAGTTGCCCAAGGGGGTGTTCATGACCTTGCTTAATCAGCTTAAAGCGATGATGGTCTGGTCCAATGACTGCATCGGGCTGTAAGGCCTGATAGAGAGAGTCAGGAGTATCACTCATTTGGTTTGTCTGCCTGTCTAGTCACTATGCTTCTATCATAGACAAGGGTAGTGGGGTAAGTCAGCCCCTAATCTGCTTATTTTTCAAAGCGTTGATCAGAAAAAAAGATTTCAATAAAAAACCACCCATATAGGGTGGTTTGATAGTGTGGAGTAGTATCAGCAGGAGGTATCCAGTTCCGGAAAGCTTTTGACCAATTCATCAACGGCTTTCATCTGAGAAAGGTAAGCTTCCAGAGCGCTGAGAGGAAGGGCGCAAGGGCCATCACACTTGGCTTGTTCCGGGTCCGGGTGGGCCTCTAAAAATAACCCTGCAATGCCTTGTGATAATCCTGCCCGGGATAACTGCGCAGCCAGTGCCCTTCTTCCACCTGCTGAGTCAGCCCGTCCTCCAGGCATCTGGAGAGCGTGTGTTGCATCGAACATGATTGGGTAGCCAAACTCTTTCATGATAGAGAAACCCAGCATATCAACGATCAGATTGTTGTAACCGTAACAGGAGCCGCGTTCACAAAGGATCAGGCGATCATTACCTGCATCTTCACATTTATGCAGGATATGCTTCATCTCCTGAGGAGCCAGGAACTGTGCTTTTTTAATATTGATCACTGCACCAGTTTCTGCCATCGCTTGAACCAGATCTGTTTGACGTGACAGGAAGGCGGGAAGCTGGATGATATCGCACACCTCAGCGGCTGGTGCCGCTTGGTGTGGTTCGTGGACATCGGTAATCAGTGGCACATTAAACGTTGTTTTGATCTCTTCCAGAATCTTAAGCCCTTCATCCAGGCCTGGCCCGCGAAAAGAGCTTAAGGAGGATCGATTAGCTTTATCAAAGGATGCCTTGAAGACGTAGGGGATGTTCAGCTTTTCAGTGACTTTGACATATTCTTCCGCAATGCTGAGCGCCAAATCACGTGATTCAAGTACGTTCATGCCACCGAATAAAACCATAGGTTTATCGTTAGCGATTTCAATACCGGCAGCTGTTACTACTTTCTGTTGCATCTGAGATTTCCAGTTCGGATGTAAAAAAAACTATTATACCTCCGAACTCCTTATCTGTGATCACTGAAGAGAAATTATCCTGCGCTGGGAAAGAGACGTGCGTATTTTGCAATCCACTCCAGCGCGGCATCCTGATCAGATAGGTCTCTGCCTTCAATATGCAACACATGATTCCGGTAGCGTTTGATAAAACAAAGCTGTTCAAGCATGCGAAGGCGCATCAGTTCATTGGGGTCGGAAAATTTTATGCCCAGCTCGAAACCCTGCTGAGAAGAGTTGCACCATTCAACAACGCCCATCACCTCATCATTGTTACTGACGGAGGGTAAATGAATGGCAACGGATTCTCCTGATGAGAAGGGGGTGCTAGAGTGGCAAACCAGTTTCAGGTTTAAATATTTATCTGAGAGTGAGTGTGGTGTTTTCTTTTGTTGTAACTCAATCGAAAATTCTTCAGGGTGGTGTATAACACGCTGTTGTTCAGTCATTACAAGGTCAGCCTGTAAAAAATACCATTCTTTAATATGGCTATCGGCTGCGCTGGATTATCCATGAGTTTTTTGTGTACTTAGGGTTTGGGGAGTGTCATGTCTAAGAAGGAAAAAAGTGTTCAGGAGTTATCAGAAGAGTGCATGGCTTTACAAAAAAGTAAGCAGACACTTTTACTTTCAACACTGAATCAAGACGGCGATCCGGAAATAAGTTATGCGCCTTATTATCGGGATGAGGAGGGAGCGTTTTATCTGTTTATCAGTGAGCTGGCATCTCATACAAAAAATCTGAAGTGTCATAGCCGGGCTTCGATCATGTTTATTGCCGATGAAGAGCAATCCCAAAATCAGTTTGCACGAGAGCGTTTAATATATCAGTGCGGTGCCAAAGAGGTGAGTAGAGGAGATGTTGATTACCAACCGATTCTGAATGCGATGGAAAATAAGTTCGGCAACATCATGGCGATGCTGAGAACGTTGAATGATTTCCATCTGTTTTGCCTGCAACCGAAAAGCGGTTCATATGTTGTAGGGTTTGGCAGGGCTTATGAAGTTGATCCTGCCACAGGCATGTTGGAACACATTACGGAAGAAAAACTGAAGAACAAGTGAAATGATGGCTCTGGGTCAGCCTATCATTTCAACGACAACGGTCTTAACCAGAAACGCAGCCAGTCCGAGTCCGAGAGCAAAGAACAAAATAGCTGTCCCGAATTTACCGGCTTTGGATTTTTTAGCAAGGTCGTAAATGATGAAGAAAATAAAAGCGGCAAATACGGCCAATCCAATATTCAGGGCTATTGCTTCCATCTCAGCTAAACGCATATTTTTACCTCTACCCGAAGTTTGAAATTGGCTGCGGATTGTACAGGAATTGTGCAGAAACCGATACTTGTTCTTTAGCTCTATATCGAGCGAAAAGGTTCTCTAAAACCTTACGGTTTAAGTGGGTGGAAACGGGCCTGTTATGAACAGATATTGAACAGTTATCTGGCATGGTTTTTGAGTGTATTTTTACCTGCAAAAAAAATTTAAAAAATGTAACAAAGGCCTGTTAAGGTTAATCTCCTCTACAGCCCACGGCATATCAATGTTTACGCAGTTGCGTACCGTTTGCCTACACCCAACATCTAGTAAAATCAAGTATTGCATTAACGCTCTGGATCACTATATTTAGTGTTTAAATTGCTATCCGGCACTACATCTTGTGTGTTTTGGAAGGCTAGAGTAGAAGAAGCTGTAACCCTTTTAAGTAGAGGGTTTCCTGCATTCAAATGGGTCGCAATGACATCGAATGCACAGGTATGCAGCAATACAATTACAATATCATGAGTTTCAGTTGGAAAGTCGCATGCAGCAAGATCTGATGGTAACCAAAAGGGATGGACGGCAAGAGAAGCTGGATCTGGAAAAGATCCACAAAGTAGTAATCTGGGCCGCCGATGGATTAAATGCGGTATCGCCATCAGAAGTAGAGTTAAAAGCTCACTTACAGTTCTTCGAAGGCATGAAAACCTTCGACATTCACGAAACTCTGATTAAGTCTGCCGCTGACCTTATCTCTGAGGACGCTCCAGACTATCAATATCTCGCAGCGCGTCTCGCTATTTTCCATTTACGTAAACGTGCTTTCGGTAAGTATGAACCACCACATCTGTTTGAACACGTCTCGGTGCAGGTGGAAGCAGGGCGTTATGATAAGCATCTGGTTGAAGATTACACCGAAGCAGAATGGGATGAGCTGAATAGTCATCTGGATCATAAAAGAGATATGAATTTTTCCTATTCAGCTGTGAAACAGCTGGAAGGCAAATATCTGGTCCAGAACCGTGTAACCGGTGAAGTCTACGAAAGCCCTCAGATTCTTTATATGCTGGTTGCGGCATGTCTGTTTGCCGATTATCCGAAAGAGAGTCGTTTGGAATATGTGAAGCGTTTTTATGATGCGACATCTCTTTTCAAAATTTCTCTTCCGACGCCGATTATGGCGGGCGTACGTACACCGACGCGTCAGTTCAGTTCCTGTGTACTGATCGAGTGTGGTGACAGCCTGGATTCCATCAATGCAACTTCGGCATCTATTGTTAAATACGTTTCTCAGCGTGCAGGCATTGGTATCAACGCTGGTCGGATTCGTGCTCTGGGTAGCCCAATCCGTAACGGCGAGGCTTTCCATACGGGCTGTATTCCGTTCTACAAACATTTCCAGACAGCGGTTAAGTCCTGTTCTCAAGGTGGTGTGCGTGGTGGGGCGGCGACTTTGTTCTACCCAATCTGGCATCTTGAAGTTGAATCCTTGCTGGTACTGAAGAATAACCGTGGTGTCGAAGAGAACCGAGTTCGTCATCTGGATTACGGTGTACAGATCAACAAACTGATGTATACCCGCCTGATTAAAGGTGGTGACATTACTTTGTTCAGCCCGCATGAAGTGCCTGGGTTGTACGATGCATTCTTTGCTGATCAGGATGAGTTTGAGCGTCTGTATGTTCAATACGAAAATGATCCAAATATCCGCAAACAGACAATTAAGGCTGTTGAGCTGTTTGGTATTCTGGCCGGAGAGCGTGCGCAAACAGGTCGTATCTATATTCAAAACGTAGATCACTGTAATACGCACAGTCCATTTGATCCGCTTCAGGCTCCGGTTAAGCAATCTAATTTGTGTCTGGAAATTGCTCTGCCTACAAACCCATTGAATGATGTAAATGACAAAGAGGGCGAAATTGCTCTGTGTACATTGTCAGCATTCAACCTGGGTGCACTGGAAAACCTGGATGAGCTTGAAAACCTATCTGACCTGATTGTCAGGGCTCTGGATAATCTGCTGGATTATCAGGACTACCCGATTGCCGCAGCGCATACTTCTACCATGAACCGTCGTCCTCTGGGCGTGGGTGTTACCAACTTTGCCTATTATCTTGCTAAAAACGGTGTGCAGTATTCCGATGGGTCTGCAAACGGTTTGGTGCATAAGACATTTGAAGCGGTTCAGTATTACCTTCTTAAAGCTTCGAATGAATTGGCGAAAGAACGCGGCGCTTGTCCTAAGTTTGATGAAACGGTTTACTCGAAAGGTTTATTGCCGATCGATACTTACAAACGTGAAGTGGATGAGTTCTGTGAAGAGCCTCTGCACTATTTTTGGGAAACTCTGCGTGAAGACATTAAAGAATTTGGTCTGCGTAACAGTACCCTGACAGCGCTAATGCCTTGTGAGACTTCTTCGCAGATTACCAATTCCACTAATGGTATTGAGCCTCCACGTGGTTATGTGTCGGTTAAAGCCAGTAAAGATGGTGTGATGAAGCAGGTTGTGCCAGGTTACACTGAACTTCGCGATCAGTATGAATTGCTTTGGGATATACCGAATAATACTGGCTATCTGCAGCTGGTGGGTATTATGCAGAAGTTTGTAGACCAATCTATTTCTGCCAATACCAATTACGATCCTACGCGCTTCCCTAATGATAAAGTGCCAATGAAGCAACTGCTTCAGGATCTGCTGACTGCATACAAGTATGGCGTGAAAACACTTTACTATCACAACACTCGTGATGGCGCTTCTGATCAGGCCGATGAGGGTTGTGAAGGTGGTGCTTGCAAACTCTAAGCAGTTTTAAGCGTTACTAAATTTATTTAAGCATTGATAACCCATCTTTAGAGATGGGTTAGAACTCTAATTCACCTATCAGGTTTCAGGAACGAACACCCCGATGGCGTACACAACGTTTAGTCACAGTTCACATGACGCTACGCGCGAACCTATGTTTTTTGGCCGCAGCGTCAACGTTGCCCGTTACGATAAACAGAAATACCCAATCTTTGAAAAGCTGATTGAAAAACAGCTTTCTTTCTTCTGGCGCCCAGAGGAAGTGGATCTGTCTACGGACCGCAAAGATTTCATGAAGATGCCTGAGCATGAAAAGCATATTTTCCTCAGTAATCTGAAGTATCAGACATTACTGGATTCAATTCAGGGGCGTTCGCCGAATATCGCGTTTTTGCCGGTTGTATCGCTTCCGGAATTAGAAACCTGGTTTGAAACCTGGGCGTTTAGTGAAACGATCCACAGTCGTTCGTATACGCATATTATCCGTAATATTATTACTGAGCCTTCAGAAGTATTTGACCACATTGTGACTAACCCTGAGATTATTCGCAGGGCTGATTCCGTCACGCGTCTGTATGATGAATTTATCAATCTCTCCAGCATTTACAGTATTCACGGGGAAGGTCTTCATACGGTTGATGGCAAAGTCTATGACTCTACGCTCAGGAACTTAAAGAAGAAGTTATACCTGACTCTGGTGTCTATTAATGTACTGGAGGCGATTCGCTTCTATGTCAGTTTTGCCTGCTCTTTTGCGTTTGCCGAACGTGCCATTATGGAAGGTAATGCCAAGATCATTAAGCTTATTGCCCGCGACGAAGCGTTGCACCTGACAGGTACTCAGCACATGCTGAATATCATGGCATCTGGTGCTGATGATCCTGAGTTTAAGGAAATTGCTAAAGAGTGTGAGCCTGAAGTCTATGCGATTTTCAAAGAAGCAGCACAGCAGGAAAAAGACTGGGCAAAATACCTGTTCCGTGAAGGATCTATGATTGGTTTGAATGCTCAGATTCTGTCTGATTACGTAGAGTACGTTACGAATGTGCGTATGAAGGCTTTGAATCTGGAAGAAATTTTCCCGGCCACTCAAAACCCGCTACCCTGGATGAATGCCTGGTTGATCAGTGACAACGTCCAGGTTGCTCCTCAGGAAGCTGAAATCAGTTCTTATCTCGTTGGTCAGATCGACAATGAGGTGGATGATGGTGATTTCGATGGTTTTGACCTATAGGACATGACATATGGCTGGGCCTTGTAGGATCAAAGTTAATCACCACCACACTTTCTATTATCAGTATGAACCGACACTCCTGGACTCATTAGAGGCTCAGGAGGTTCCAGCACCCTATAACTGCAGAGGCGGTTATTGCGGTTGCTGCAAGGTTAGATTGATCGATGGCGAAGTTGAGTATGTTCAGGAAAGCCTGCTTGACCTTATTGGTGATGAAATTCTGACATGTTGTTGTGTTCCCAAAACTCATATTGAGCTGGAATTGCCTGAAGACTGATCTCTTTTTCAGGCATTAGCTTCTTTTCCCTCCTTTTTCTGATCTTTCAAACTCTTTGTGTGGTGATGTGTGTGCATTACTGCATATCTAATTCTTTTTTACACAAGTTTTAAATTTCATTGTCAATGCTTTTGAAGCAGTGTCGTTGAAATTTATTATTCTTTCTTTTGTTTTATAACGCATTGAAAAATAAGGTTTATTTTATTTGGTTCGTTTTTTGTACGTTTTGCTGAATGTGCCGGAAATACTGGGCTTTAGCTATCTACCCAAAAACTATCCACTATTTTATCCACAGAAGATGTGGAAAATTATTTACCTGTATAAATTGCCTTTTTCTTTGGCTTGTAAGTCAGTTTAAGATGTTACATGACCTGGAATTGGTTTGGGTGTTGTACTTAAGTATAATGCCTGATTTCCTTAACGAGTCAGTGAATAGTCGATGTCAGAAAAAACACAAGGTCGTTTAACCACACGTACGATTGCAATGCCTGCAGATACAAACCCTGCGGGTGATATTTTTGGCGGCTGGGTACTTTCTCAGATGGATATGGCTGCGGGTATCTGCGCAGGGCAGAGAGCTCAAGGGAGAGTTGTTACCGTGGCCTTGGAGAGTATGAGTTTCATTCGTCCCGTAAAAGTAGGGGATATTCTGGGTGTATACACTGAAATAGCATCGGTTGGACGCACCTCTATTTTAGTTCATGTTGAGGCCTGGGTACGCCGTGGACGGATTGGTATTCGGGAGAAGGTGACCGAGGCAAAGTTCAAGTTTGTAGCAATTGATGATCAGGGGAATTCAACTCCTATTCCTGATGAGCAGGATCTGCCAGCTTATGTGCAGGATGAATATGCAGCCTCTAATGATCAGATATAGTAGAGCTTCTGCACATATTTGGACGGTATAGTTGGCTTTTGTAAATACTGAAGTAAAGGTATACTGCCCGCTTTGAAGCATAGAATTTAGTCGGGCGGGTAGTTATGGCGGTAAAACTTGAATGGGATGAAGCAGCAACTAAAAGAGTTGAAGCTGCGCCGTTTTTTGTTCGTAAATTGATTCGCCATAAAGTTGAAAAAGCCGCCCGGGCTCAGGGCTTCAGCAAAGTAACAGAGTCTCTGTTAGATCAGGTAAAGAAAAAGCAGATGGATAACCAGTCCTGAGTTAGTTGTTAAGGTGAACTGGGTTCGCGGTCACGACGAGCCTTTTCATCGTTTAACCATTCCTTAAGCTCTTCAAGCGTTTCATACATCCATTCTTCATCTACAGTGCGCGGGTGCATTGGTATCGCCTGGCTCGCAGTCGCTTTGTCGCAACTGTAATTGTTGGAACGACCGCCATTGAAGCAGTAGCTTCCTTCAGGGTGTTTCCTGATTGAATCGTCGGTTTCTGTGGTGCTGCAACCGCTGATCAGGGCGCTGATCAAGAGTGGGATGACAATCGCCAGTCGATTTAACAATCCAGTCTGAATCATCCTTTTTTCCAGATGTGATTTATGAGTTGTTGCATTGGATGTTATCAGAAAAAACTTTCCGTACTATAACTGATCACTTGGTTACGCCCTTTATGTTTTGCCATGTAAAGGGCCTGGTCGGCACGGTGTATAGTGGAATTGATTTCATGTTCTTCTTTGTCCCAAGAGGCAACACCAAAACTGGATGTCACTCTGAAGGTATCTGTCTCATAGTGTATGTCATGATCTTCAATTCTTTTACGCAGGCGTTCGGCAATCTGAGATGCCTCAAGCTCATCTGTTTCCGGTAACAGGATAAGAAACTCTTCACCGCCGTGGCGACTCAGACAGTCGATGGTCCGCAGGCATGGCGAGATTATTTCTGCTAACTCAACCAGAACCTTATCACCGCATTGATGCCCGAACTTATCGTTGACCTGTTTAAAGTGGTCGAGATCGAGAATGATAGCGGAAATAGGGCGGTTGTATCTTTTAGCGCGTTCAATCTCTTTATTCGCTCGCGCTGCAAAGGCACGTCGATTCAGTATTCCTGTAAGTGGGTCTGTTTCTGCTTGTTTGATCAGCTTTTCTTCGGCTAATTTTCTTGCTTCTATCTCTAGTTGGAGGTCCGATGTACGTTCTTTGACACGATATTCCAACTGGAGGCGTGATTCCTTAATCTCTTTATCACGGGCATCCAGGCGTGCGTTCATGCTATTTACGTGTTGAGCAATCAGGCCAAGTTCATCCATTCTGTCGGAGTCAAGAATGTCTCTATAGTCACCGTCTGCACTGCGCTCAAGGGCTGCGATGATGCGAAAGATTCTACTCATGATCCACTTGTTGAAGAGTTGAGAGATCAGTAAATAGGCAATACTGAGAATCACAGCGATGACGATTAGGCCCAGAATGACAAACTTGTTCATCAGGTGGTACATATATTCAAGATTGAAGGTGCTTCTGATCGCTAAATAATCTGCACTGTGAAGTTCGGTTCGATTGAAATCTGCTCTACTGTAGTAATGGATAATGTCTTTGTCTTTATTGACCGTCATTACGCCATGTTCAGGGATTTCCGGGAGCTCAGAGAGGGAGAGTCCTGGTGTTGTGTGTAGAAATGGAAATGCGGCGTAATTGTTTACCAGATAAATATCTACCTGATCCAGTAACGGGTTGGTCTTAGTCATCTCGGTAAAGAAATCACCAAACATAAAGTCAACGTATCTGGAGGAGCGGTTTCTGGAAAGGTAGTTTTTTACATCGTATGAAACTTCCAGAATGTAATCTGAATTCACCGGAGCATAATAAGCGTAGATTTTGATGATGCCGGTTTTTGAAGAAACATTGATTCTGTCTACTTCAAGGCGACCTGAGTTAAATAAGCTGTGAAGATAATCTTTAAAGGTATCTGAGATAGTATCCAGCTTAAAGCCAAGGTCCGGAATAAAGTTAGTTGCAACAACAGTTGTTTCAGAATTAATGACATAAACACCGTCCACACCCAGTTGTTTGGCTAGTTTGTCTAAGCGTTCAGGAGACCAGTCTTTGGGGTCAAACTTCTCATGCATGAGGACATCTGACATCCGTATTAAAGCTCTGCGGGCGTGCTCCTGTACCTGCTTTTCATCACTCGACAGTAGCTCGTCAAATACCCGAAAACGTTGCTGAACCTGAAAGTGAACGTTTTCAGCCTGCTCTTTGATATGCTTTTGAAATTCTGACTCAGCCATCCAATAAAGGCCCGCACTTAATGTAAAGCCAAGGCCAAGTACGGAGAGCGTGATAAGAAGGTTTAGGAGTTTTTTCACAATACTACGTAACAGAAAAGTGTTGGTTGCAAAGTATACAACAAAGCAACCAGCCGACCCATCTGTCTTTATGATTATATTTTGTAAGGGTATATTTTGTTTGGCTATGTTTTAGATGCGGTTTCAGGGGTTAAATTCTGTGCGAGAACTTCATCACCGAACCAGCTCAGATTGTCGTGTAACGTAACTACTTCGCCAACAATAATCAGAGCAGGTGCTTCGAGCTTGGCTGTTTTCTGCAGTCCGGGCAGGGTGGCAAGAGTTCCGGTCAGAACTTTCTGGTCAGGCGAAGTGCCTCGGGAAACGATTGCTGCCGGAGTATCTCCGGGTTTGCCATGTTCAATGAGTTTGCTGCTAAGCTGCGGCAGGGTATGTAAGCCCATGTAAAAAACAACGGTCTGATTTGGATGCACCAGCTCTTCAAAGTTTAGGTCACTGGTGCGATTCTTTAACTGACCGGTTACAAACCTTACTGATTGAGCATAATGTCTATGCGTCAATGGGATGCCTGCATAGGTTGAGCAAGCGCTGGCGGCAGTGATACCAGGCACGACCTGAAAGGGAATGTTGTGTGCTTTTAAGGTTTCCAGCTCTTCTCCGCCACGACCGAAGATAAAAGGGTCTCCTCCTTTCAGGCGCACAACGCGTTTTCCCTGTTGTGCGTACTTGACCAGAAGGTCGTTAATTCCTTCCTGAGGCACGGCGTGGTTGTCTCTCTTTTTACCGACAAATACTAAATCGGCATCGCGACGGCAAAGGTCAAGTACATCAGCAGACACTAAGGCATCGTATAGAACGACATCGGCCTGTTGCATAAGTCTTAGTGCTTTGAAGGTCAGTAGTTCCGGGTCGCCGGGGCCACCGCCAATCAGATAGACTTCGCCAGCACTGTGTTCCGGATCTGCACGATCAAGTTTTTCTTGCAGAAGTTTAGAGGCTTCTTCTTCTCGGCCGGAAAAAATTTTTTCAGCAATTTGCCCTTGAAGAACGCTTTCCCAGAATACCCGGCGTTGGTTCACAGACTGGAAACGTTGTTTGACCTGATCTCTGAATGAACTGGCGATGCTGGCGAGTTTGCCATAGGATTTTGGGATCCAGGTTTCCAGTCGCGCTCGCAACAGTCTTGCAAGTACAGGGGCGCTTCCTCCAGAAGAGATGCCTATAACTACAGGGGAGCGGTCTACGATGGCTGGAAAAACAAAAGTGCAGAGTGTTGGGTTATCAACGACATTGATCGGAATATTGTGCTCTATAGCGTCATAATGGATGCGTTCGTTCAGTGAATTATCATCAGTGGCAGCAATTACCAGCGCTTTTCCCTCGAGAAGGCTGGCATGGTATTCCCCTACTATTGAAGTGCCGCTATGCGCGTCGAGAAGGTTCTGGAGTTCATCACACACCTGATGTGAAATGACTGTGACTGTAGCTCCTGCGCGGCAAAGTAACCGGGCTTTTCTCAGTGCAACGTTGCCCCCTCCAACCAGAAGAACAGTTTGTTGCGTGAGCTTGAAAAAAAGAGGCAGGTAATCCACAGATATTCTCTCTTGAGGGACATTACGATTACACTAAGTTTACCGCAGAATGCCAACACTGGCATGAAATAAGGGAGTTTTTATAGGGTTTGAATACAGGTAGTAAAACTGACTGCAGCCTGCTGGTTAGCTAAAAACCTTCTTGCCTCTCTTGCTGGAGTGGATGTTAGAAGGGGAGGACGCAGGTGCAGTCAGGGTCTCCTGTAGGGGAAGGCATCCTGCCTTCCCAGGGTTTTACTTTTTAAAATTCAGAGGAGTTGCTGGGTGTAATCCACATTCGCGGTTTTCAGGGTTTTCCCACCACCAACGGCCGGAACGAACATCTTCACCCATTGAAATAGCACGAGTGCAAGGCGCACAGCCGATACTGGGGTAGTGTTTGTCGTGTAGTTCGTTGTATGGCACGTCATAGGTTTTGATATATGCCCAAACCTCTTTCTCTGACCAATCAGCCAGCGGGTTTAGTTTGTGCATGTTGTTGCCTTCGTCCCACTCTTCGAACTGTATCTCATCGCGGGTAACAGACTGTTCACGGCGTAAACCTGTGATCCAAGCTTTATTGCCAGACAGGGCACGTTTCAGTGGTTTGATCTTACGAACAAAACAGCAGCCTTTGCGCAGTTCCTGGGACTCGTAAAACGCATTAACACCGTTTTCAGCGACATAAGCTTCAACATCAGCACCTTCCGGGTAGTAAACATCGAATGTCACATTCGGATAGTGTTTCTGTACATCCGCCAGAAGCTTCAAAGTTTCTTCTGGCAGGCGTCCGGTATCCAGGACAAAATTGTTGATTTCAGGGCAGTATTTGCTGATCAGGTCAGCGATAACTACATCTTCTGCGCCTAGGCTATTGGCAAAAACCAAAGAACCGTCGTGGTCTTCAAAACCTTTCTTTAGCAGAGCTGAAATGGCTTCAACTTTTGCCTGCAGCTCTGGAGTATTTTGCTCACTCATAAATAGGACCTCACCGTCACTATTAATTACTGGTGCTTTCTTTTACTGGTGCTTTGTCTTATTGATGATAGACCGCACGATTACTGTCGGTTGCGCTTTGGTAGTAATTGCTTACTTCAGTAAAGGCGCTCAGCATCTCTTCTTTGTAGATCTCATCAGAAATCTGGATTGCAGTGAAGCCACAGCGTTCCATATAGGCAATACGGTCACGGCCAACATCACCAGTTGCACGGATTTCGCCTTTGTAACCAGCACGAACCAGTAAGCGCGCAATGCTGAAGCCGCGGCCATCACGGAAAGCTGGGAAATCTACCGCAATCAAAGGAAACTTATCCAGATTGTCTAATAGCTCATCCAGTTCGTCATCACCGTTAACCTGAATGGCCAGTTGACCTTCACGGTTTTCCAGAGAATCTCTGTTTTCCAGATACAGCGCAAGCGGTACGATAATGTCGCCAGCTTGATCAAGGGTTTCTTCGTTGATCAGTGTCCAGTTGTCAGCAACAACTTCACGATTAATTAGCAGGGGCATATACGTACTCCTTAAATGGGGCCATACCAATACGGCGGAATGTATCGAGGAAGCGTTCGCCTTCAATACGGTTATCAACATACACCTGGATAACTTTTTCCAGAGTGTTTGCAACTTGATCAGCTGCAACCGCTTTGCCAATTACTTTACCCAGTGCTGCTTCAGAACCATCATCACCACCCAGAGTGATCTGGTACCAGTCTTCACCTTTCTTATCCACACCCAGTACGCCAATATGACCTACGTGGTGGTGAGAGCATGCATTGATACAGCCTGACATGTTGAATTTCAGATCGCCCAGGTCATGGACAAAATCCATATCTTCGAACTTTTGGTTGATCTGGTCAGCAATGCCTAGGGTTTTGGCGTTTGCAAGAGCGCAGAAATCACCACCAGGGCAGACTGTCATATCTGTCAGTGTGCCAATATTTGGGCGGGCCAGATCTGTTTCAGCCAAAACCTGCCATACAGCATACAGATCAGACTTCTTAACATCTGCCAGAACCAGGTTCTGGTTATGAGTTGCGCGTACTTCACCGAAGCTGTATTTATCAGCCAGGTCAGCAACCAGTTCCAGTTGCTCATCAGTGATATCGCCAGCCGGTTTTAGGTACGGCTTCAGGGAAATGTAAGTAATACGGTAGCCTGCAACTTTGTGTTCTACCGTGTTGCGCTCATACCAAACCCGGAAGGCTTCATCTTCAGCCAGTTTTGCATCCAGAGTTGTATCTTCAGCAGCGGATGAATCGTAATCAAATGGCTTAAAGAAAGCCTGAACGCGTTCGATCTCTGCAAGTGGCAGTTTAAGATCCGTATCTCGAATCTGTTCCCATTCAGCGTCAACCAGTTCACGGAACTTATCGATACCCATGGTATTAACCAAAATCTTAATACGGGCTTTGTATTTATTGTCGCGTCGACCGTTCAGGTTATAGACGCGGATAATCGCTTCCAGGTAAGAGAGCAGATCTTCTTTTGCCAGGAATGGACGGATCTGCTTGCCTATTACTGGAGTACGGCCAAGGCCGCCGCCGACCAGAACTTCAAAACCGACTTCGCCTGCATCGTTCTTAACGAGGTGCAGGCCGATATCGTGTACCTGAGTTGCTGCGCGGTCGGTTGGGCCAGCAGAGATCGCAATTTTGAATTTACGCGGCAGGTAAGCGAATTCAGGGTGTAGAGAAGACCACTGACGGATGATCTCGCAATATGGGCGCGGATCTTCTATCTCGTCGGCGATTACACCTGCAAACTGGTCGGTAGTCGTATTACGGATACAGTTACCAGATGTCTGGATAGCATGCATCTGCACAGAAGCAAGCTCTGCCAGAATATCAGGTACTTCTTCCAGCTTAGGCCAGTTAAATTGCAAATTAGTACGCGTTGTAAAGTGTGCATAGCCCTTGTCGTAAGTGCGGGCGATATGCGCCAGTTTGCGTAGCTGAGTTGAGTTGTACATGCCGTATGGACCTGCAACACGCAACATCGGTGCGTGGCGCTGTACATACAGGCCATTCATTAGACGCAGAGCCAGAAAATCATCATCTGACAGCTCACCCGCCAGGAATCGGCGAGTCTGGTCTCTATATTGCTCAACTCGTTCGTCAACCAGCTTCTGATCGACTTCGTTATACTGATACATACTCAATACCTTACCCGAGCCGTGATGTGCTCAGGTACCTCACTCAAAGTTTGGGTTAACCTGCGAGAACGAATCGCAGGCCGATGGCTAATAAAATTGATCCCATGATCGGTTGCATAACCTTAGGTGACAGACGGGTGCCAATATGGCTACCCAAAAATACACCTGGTAAAGAACCGACTAGCAGGTAGAGAAGCAGAGATAAATCGACACTCCCCATCTGATAATGTCCTGCACCTGCAATTGAAGTTAAAACAACTGCGTGAACAAGATCCGTACCTACTATGGACTGCATTGTCATGCGTGGATAAAGCAGGATAAGAAGCGCAGTGCCCAATGCTCCTGCGCCTACAGAAGAAAGGGTTACAAGCCCGCCAAGAAGGAGTCCCATTGTTACTGTTATAACAGGGCGCCACTTGCGTGCATGTGTTGCTGCGAGACTGTGTTGCCATTTCATGGCTTGGTCTCTGATCTTATTCCGCAAAAAAACTGCAATAGAGGTCAGAACTAGTGACACACCTAGTGTCATATTCATTAGGTGTTCAATTTGTTCCAGACCATCAAGGGTATTCAGGTAGCGGAGTGTTAAAAGGCTTCCGGGAATACTCCCTGCAAGCATAAGCAACACAATGCGCCATTCAACAAGCTTTTTTCTGGCATAAGAGATCGTGCCGCCGAATTTGGTAACGGCAGCGTAAAGAAGATCGGTACTTACAGCGGTAATCGGTGGAATACCAAATACAACAATTAGAATAGGTGTCATCAGAGCCCCGCCACCGATGCCGGTGAGGCCCACGATAAATCCTACTACTAATCCTGCAAAACTATATGCCAGTTCCATTAACTAAACCTGTCCACAACTAAACAAACGGCATAATAAAGTAGTTTTCATATAACTCAAAATAATAATTGGGCATCTGTTTATTCGTTTTAATAATATAGCTGCGCGCTTTGATTGGTGTCTTTATATTCCAAAAAGAAATAAAAAGGTAAATATATATTCTTTTGTGTTTTATTGGGTTTGCTGCGATAATGCAGCGCAAAATTGGGGCGAACTGTCTGTTATATGCGCCGCGTATATTATGCCAGATCCTGAAAACTTTTAAATTGAAACGAGTGTTTTTCTGATGAGTGCTTTACCTGAACATCGCTTAACGCATCTCAAGCAACTCGAAGCTGAGAGTATACATATTATTCGTGAAGTAGCGGCCGAATTTGATAACCCGGTCATGCTTTATTCTGTAGGTAAAGATTCAGCAGTAATGCTGCACCTTGCCCGTAAAGCGTTTGCACCAGGTAAGCCTCCGTTTCCTTTAATGCATGTTGATACCACATGGAAATTCAAAGAGATGATTGAATTCCGTGACAAAATGGCTGAAGAAGCTGGTATGGAATTGCTCGTGCATATCAATCAGGAAGGTGTGGATATGGGTGTTGGCCCATTCACACATGGTTCTTCCAAACATACAGATATCATGAAAACTCAAGGGCTGAAGCAGGCTCTGGACAAATACCAGTTTGATGCCGCTTTTGGTGGTGCACGTCGTGATGAAGAAAAATCCCGTGCAAAAGAACGTGTTTTCTCTTTCCGTGACCAGAACCACCGTTGGGACCCTAAGAGTCAGCGTCCAGAGTTGTGGAACGTGTTTAATACCCGTGTAGATAAGGGTGAAAGTATCCGAGTATTCCCTCTGTCTAACTGGACTGAGCTGGATATCTGGCAGTACATCTATCTGGAAAATATCTCCATCGTACCGCTTTATTATGCTGCAAAACGCCCGGTTGTTGAGCGTGACGGCATGATGATCATGGTTGATGATGAGCGTTTGCCTCTGAAAGAAGGCGAAGTGCCAGAGATGAAGAATGTGCGTTTCCGTACTTTGGGTTGTTACCCGCTGACAGGTGCTGTTGAATCTGAAGCAGCCACACTGCCAGAGATTATTCAGGAAATGCTGCTAACCACCACATCTGAACGTCAGGGTCGTGCGATTGACCATGATAGCTCCGGTTCCATGGAGAAGAAAAAGATGGAAGGTTACTTCTAAATCATCTTTAAGAGTTGGGGTGTTACGAATAAAAAAACACCCAGGGTACTGAAACAGAATTTAAAGCCTTGTTGCTGATTAGCAACAAGGCTCTCCTAAGGAGAAAACAATGAGCCACCAAAGTGATCTGATCGCTTCTGATATCGAAGAATATCTGCATCAGCATGAGAATAAAGAACTACTGCGTTTCCTGACCTGCGGTAGTGTTGATGATGGTAAATCCACTCTGATTGGTCGTTTGCTACATGACTCCAAAATGATCTATGAAGATCAGTTGGCAGCGATCCAAAAAGATAATGAACGTGTTGGTAACGCGGGTGAAGAACTGGATCTGGCGTTACTGGTTGATGGTCTGGCTGCAGAGCGTGAGCAGGGCATTACAATTGATGTGGCTTACCGTTATTTCTCGACTTCTAAGCGTAAGTTTATCATTGCAGATACTCCGGGCCATGAGCAGTACACCCGTAACATGGCTACGGGTGCATCTACTTGTGATCTGGCGATTATCCTGATTGATGCGCGTCACGGCGTACAGGTTCAGACTAAGCGTCACAGTTTTATTGTTTCTCTGCTGGGTATCAAACACACGATTGTTGCGATCAACAAAATGGATCTGGTGGACTTCAGCGAAGAGCGTTTTGAAGAGATCAAAACGGAATACCTGGAGTTTTCCAAGCAGCTTGATCTGCCAGACATCCAGTTTGTACCGATCTCTGCACTGAAGGGTGATAATGTTGTATCACTGTCTGATTCCATGGACTGGTATCAGGGTGAACCTCTGATGGAAACACTGGAAACCGTTGAGATTGCTAATGATCAGAACTTTGATGATCTGCGTTTCCCAGTACAGTACGTGAACCGTCCAAATCTCGATTTTCGTGGTTACTGCGGTACTTTAACGTCCGGTATTGTTCGTCCGGGTGATGAGGTCACTGTGTTGCCATCCGGTAAATCCAGCAAAGTTAAGTCCGTTGTTACTTTTGAAGGTGAGATTGAAGAAGCCTTCCCGCCAATGGCCGTTACTCTGACACTGGAAGATGAGATCGATATCTCCCGTGGTGATATTCTGGTGCACAGCAATTCTGTACCTGAGACGACTAATCGCTTTGATGCGATGGTGGTCTGGATGTCTGAAGAGCCTTTGCAGAAAGGTCGCCAGTATGAAGTTAAGCTTAATACAACGCGTATTGCAGGTGGAATCAGCAACGTACATCACCGCGTTGATGTGAATACGTTGGAGCAGTCACAGTCTGCAACCTTTGGGCTGAACGAAATTGCTCGTTGTGAAATTACCCTGGAACGTCCGGTTGTTGCTGATGATTACCGCGACCACCATGGTACAGGCTCATTCATCATCGTTGATCGCCTGACCAATGCAACAGTTGCTGCGGGTATGATCATCGAAGGTAGTGGGCAGCAGGTTGATCTGGACAGTAACATCACCAGCGAATCCAAAATCACTGCATCAGACCGTGTTATTCGTTTCGGTCAGAATGCGGCAGCGGCTGTTATTACCGGTGGTAATACTGAACAGCGTCAGACTTTATTGTACAGCCTTGAGTCAGTACTCTTTGAGCAGGGTCGTGCTGTAGTCGCGTTTACTGCCGAGCAACTGGAAGGTCGTGCGGATCTGAGTGCTCAACTGCTTAAAGCAGCGGGTTTGATTGCACTGCTGGAAGCAGATGCTCCGGTAGCTGATGCGCTTGAAATTAATCTGGATACATTGCAGGGCGAAACACCAGTTGAACAGCTGGCCGCTGCTTTGGAACTGCTGAAGTAAGGCAGAGATCCGATCACTGACCGGGGCATGGCCCCGGTTTCTTGCTTTATATCAGGATATGGCTATACCGAAACGCAGGTAGAAGCGGTAAACTTTAGAGAATTCTAATTTACCTTAACTAATTGGTTTAGTTGGTTATACGGAAAAGATGACAGAATATCTTCTGATTGTTATCAGTACGGTGCTGGTAAACAACTTTGTGTTAGTACAGTTCCTGGGACTGTGCCCGTTTATGGGGGTTTCCAATAAGCTGGAAACTGCCATGGGTATGTCACTGGCGACTACATTCGTGCTGACCTTGTCATCTGTATGCAGTTATCTGGCTTATACCTACCTTCTGCAGCCACTGGCTTTGGAGTACCTGCAAACCATTACCTTCATTCTGGTGATCGCTGTTGTTGTACAGTTCACAGAAATGGTTGTCCGCAAAACCAGCCCTTTGCTTTATAAAGTTCTGGGTATTTTCCTGCCATTGATCACAACAAACTGCGCGGTTCTCGGCGTTGCTTTGCTAAACATCAAGAAACTTAACGGCTTTGTAGACTCCATTGTTTATGGTTTTGGTGCGGCAGTAGGTTTCTCTCTGGCATTAATTCTGTTTTCAGCGATGCGTGAGCGTATCGCCGTTGCTGATGTCCCTATGCCATTTCAGGGAGCAGCAATCGGTATGGTTACAGCGGGACTGATGTCACTTGCCTTCATGGGCTTCACTGGTCTGGTACAGATCTAGGGAGCTGGCATTGGAAATCGTCTTAATCGCAATACTGGCATTACTCGGATTAGCACTGGCCTTTGGCCTGTTGCTTGGTTTTGCTTCAGTCAGATTCAAAGTTGAAGGCAACCCATTGGTTGACCAGATCGATGGCCTATTACCTCAAACTCAGTGTGGACAGTGTGGTTATCCCGGCTGTCGTCCCTATGCTGAAGCCATCGCTAATGGCGATACAATTAATAAATGCCCACCGGGTGGCCAGAGCACAGTAGAAGCGCTGGCGGATCTTTTGGATGTAGAGGCTGTTCCACTGGACGCTGGAGTAGAGGAAGAACCTGTCAAAAAGGTTGCCTACATCCGTGAAGATGAATGTATTGGCTGTACCAAATGTATTCAGGCCTGCCCTGTGGATGCCATTCTGGGTGCGGCTAAGCAGATGCACACGGTCATTGAATCTGAATGTACCGGCTGTGATTTATGTGTTGAGCCTTGTCCGGTTGATTGTATTGATATGTTATCGGTTGAAACTACGCTGAACACCTGGAAATGGAACATGCCAAAAGAGGGTGTGAGACTGATTGCAACTGATCAGCGCGGTGACGTTGAACAGGGAGGTGCTGCCTGATGAGTACTAAGCATGCCTTCCATGGTGGTGTACATCCACCGGAAAATAAACGTCAGTCTACCGGTGGCCCAATTCAGGTAGCTCCAATTCCTGAGCAGTTAATTGTTCCATTGTCGCAACATATCGGTGCGCCATCAGAAGTGGTTGTATCTGTTGGTGACCGGGTATTTAAAGGCCAGGTAATCGCAGAAGCGGTAGGTCGTATCAGTGTTAGTGTGCACGCGCCAAGCTCTGGTGTTGTTGAAGCGATCGAAGCGCGACCAGTACCGCATATGTCTGGTATGGCTGCGCCCTGTGTTGTCATTAAAACCGATGGTCTGGATGAATGGTGTGATCATAGAGGTCTGGAAGATTACACAGCAATCAATAAACAGGAACTGATCGACTTTATTCGTTTTCATGGAATCAGTGGTATGGGGGGCGCAGGTTTCCCTACTGATGTGAAGTTGCACTTAGGTGATGACCACATCGTCAATACGCTGATTCTGAATGCCATGGAGTGTGAGCCTTATATCACTGCCGATGACATGTTGTTGCGTGAACATGCAGAACAGGTCGTTAAAGGCATTGAGATTATTGCTCACCTGCTTAAGCCGCATCACATTATGATCGGTACTGAGGATAATAAACCTCAGGCGATTCGTGCGCTGGAGCTGGCGGTTGCGGAATCCAGGATAGATATTGATGTCGTTGTTGTTCCTACTGTTTATCCATCCGGTGGTGAGAAACAGCTGATTAAACTGCTGACCGGCGTAGAAGTGCCAAGCGGCAAGATCCCGGCAGATGTTGGTATCGTTTGTCAGAACGTAGGTACAGCATCCGCTATTTATGATGCGGTTTATAACGGCGTACCTCTGATCTCCAGAATAGTCACCCTGACCGGTGATGCCCTCGGCCATCCACATAATATGCGGGCGCTTATCGGTACACCGTTGCAAACGTTACTGGAAGCCGCAGAGATCAAACAGTCTGAGCTGTATCGCTTGGTGATAGGTGGGCCGATGATGGGTTACACCGTGGACAGTCAATCTATACCCATGGTTAAAACCACCAACTGTGTGATTGCCGCGACCTATGATGAGATGCCGCCTGCACCGCCTGCGAATCCTTGTATTCGTTGTGGTATGTGTGAACAGGTGTGTCCGGCCGAACTGTTGCCACAACAGTTGCATTGGTTTGCTAAAGGCAAAGAGTTTGAAAAAGCTAAACACCACAACTTATTCGATTGTATTGAATGTGGTGCCTGCTCTTATGTCTGCCCAAGTAATATTCCCTTGGTGCAATATTACCGTTTTGCCAAGTCAGAAATACGGGCAGAAGAAGCAGAACAGCGTAAGGCAGATCATGCTCGACAGCGTTTTGAAGCGCGTCAGCAACGCCTTGAGCAAGAGAAAATTGAAAAAGAGCTGCGCCGTAAACAGCGGGCAGAAGAAGCTGCCAAAGCACAGGCAGTCAAAAAGGATAAACAAGCAGCTGGAGCCGTTGCTAAAGAGACTCAACCTTCAGGTGAGCCAGATCTTAAAGCCTTGAAGACGGCCGCTGCAGTTTCCCGTACCAAATTGAAAAAAGCCCAGAAAGCATTGGAAAATGCCGAAACAAAAGGGTTGGATGGCATAGAGCAATTACGCCAGACGGTTACAGAGTTGGAAGCCAAAGCGAAGGCCGCTCAGGGCGCGTATGATCAGGCGCAGAACCCGGCTAGCTCAGCGGCACCCGTACTGGACATTAAACAGCTTAAAACCAATGCTGCCGTAGCTCGTACTAAATTAAAACAGGCTGAAAAAGCTCTGGCTAAAGCGGAAGAATCCGGTGAAGGCGATCTTGAGGCGTTGAAAGCTAAGGTTGCCGAACAGAAAGCTAAAACAGAGTCTGCTCAAACCGCATATGATCTGGCTGAGTCCGGTGGAGCGGCTCCGGCATCCTCTGTGGACCTTACCGAATTAAAAGAAGCGATGGCTTCTGCACTTGGAAAAGTGGAGAAAGCGCAAAAAGCACTTGAAGCTGCCGAGGCCTCAGGTAGTCCCGCAGTTGAAAAAATGAAAGCGGGTGTTGAGAAGCTTCAGAGTAAATACGAAGAAGCCAAAGCGGAATATGAGAAAGCAGCACAGCCTGTGGCACCAGCTGTATCTGCGGTGAATCTGGATGAGCTTAAAGCCGATATGGATGCTATTCAGGGCAAAGTGGAAAAAGCCCAGAAAGCTCTGGATGCTGCTGTTGCTTCCGATAGCCCTGCTGCTGAAAAAATGAAAGCGGGCGTTGAAAAACTTCAGGGTAAATACGAAGAAGCCAAAGCTGAATATGAGAAAGCAGTACAGTCTGCGCCATCAGTCACACCAGCAGTGAATCTGGATGATCTGAAAGCGGATATGGATGCAATGTTGGGTAAGGTTGAAAAAGCCCATAAAGCTCTGGACGCTGCTTTTGCTTCCAATAGCCCTGCTGCTGAAAAGATGAAAGCGGGTGTTGAAAAGCTACAGGGTAAGTATGAGGAGTTGAAGCAGGAGTTTGTCCAGGCTGGTGGAAAATTGGAAGCACCGTCAGAACCCGCGCAGATTGATCCAAAAGCGCTGAAGCAGAATGTATCCATCATGCGTACCAAGCTTAAAAAAGCACAGAGTGCATTGGATGAGGCTGAAGAGGGAGCGGATACAGCGGAACTTGAGGCGGAAGTTGAGCGTCTTAAAAAACTCCATGATGAAGCCAAGTCCGCGTTTGATGCATACGAAAGCCAGCAGTTAGAAAAGGCTGCTGCTGAAGGCATCGATCTGAAACAGCTTAAAATTGATGCGGCTATGGCCCGTGCTGCGGTCACAAAAGCCGAGCGTGCTTTAAGTAAAGCAAAAGAAGATAACAAGGATGATTTGCCTTCAATGGAGGAGCAACTGCTTTCAGCTCAGCAGGAAGCAGAGAAACTTAACCAGACTTTAAGTCGATTTACCGATTAAGGATTGAATGACTGATGGCGTTGATACGTACCAGCTCTCCACACCTGCATAAAGCCAGCAGTACCGCTGATGTGATGCGTCTGGTGATGTTGGCGACTCTGCCAGGCCTGGCGGCGATGACCTTCTTTTTCGGTTGGGGCACTCTGATTAATGTAGTGCTGGCTTGTTCTCTGGCAGTTGGTTTTGAAGCTGCGGTTATTTACCTGAGAAAGCGTCCACTTGGCTTTTATCTGAAGGATTACAGCGCCATTGTCACAGCTTTATTGCTGGCTCTGGCCATTCCGCCATTTGCCCCCTGGTGGATAACCTTTGTAGGTGTATTCGTAGCCATTGTCATTGCCAAACACCTGTACGGCGGTTTAGGTCAGAACCCCTTCAATCCGGCTATGGTGGCATATGCGCTGTTACTGATCTCTTTCCCGGTGCAGATGACCAGTTGGACTTCACCTTTTGTGTTGATCAACGGTGGCGATAACTGGAATGTACTCGGTTTTGTCGATACCTTAGGTGTGATTTTTGGTTCGCTTGATGCCGTTTGGTTAGATAATTACACCGGAGCAACCCCCTTAGACGCGATGCGTCATCGTGGAGGATTAACCACCGAAGAGGTTTGGAATACGGTCCCTGTTATGTCAGATGGCATCGGAGCCTGGCATGCAGTAAGTGCCGCTTATCTTATGGGCGGTATTTTCCTGATCTATCGTAAAGTTATTACGATTCACACGCCGGTAGCGGTACTGATCTCTCTGGCGGTGATTTCCTCGCTGTTTTATATGGTGGACCCATACGGTTTTGCTGATCCTTTTTTCCACCTGACAGTGGGTGGCACTATGTTAGGTGCATTCTTTATTGCAACAGATCCTGTCACCTCTGCCACCAGTAACCGTGGCAAGATCTATTTCGGTATTGGAATTGGGGTATTGATCTATGTGATTCGAAACTGGGGCGGTTATCCTGATGCTGTGGCGTTTGCTGTATTGTTAATGAATTTAAGCGCCCCCTTTATTGATCAGTACACCCAGCCACGTACATATGGTCATTCCAAAGCGAAACGTGGCATGAAGGGAGATGCATGATGCAGATGTTCGGTGCCATTAAAACCAGCACGGCAGCCATCAGTTTCTTCGCGGTTGTTTGTGCAGCAGTTATTGCGATAACTCAGGTTTCAACGGTTAATAAAATTGCGGAAAACGAAAAAAAGTTTCGTGCTAAAGCGCTTTATGAAATTGTGCCGCGTGAGAGCATTGATAATAAACTTCTGGAAGACTCCTTTGAGATCCAGTTGGCTGAGCTGGGCCATAAGACTCCAGTACAGGCTTATCGTGCCCGTAAGGATGGTCTAGTCAAAACCGTTATTATTCCGGTGGTTGCACCTGACGGTTATAGCGGTGATATTCACTTGATTGTGGGTGTGAATGCGGATGCTACTCTGGCAGGTGTTCGCGTCTTAGCGCATAAGGAAACACCGGGCCTCGGCGATAAGGTGGAAACCAAAAAGTCTGATTGGATCTATAGTTTTAATGGCAAGAGTAAAGTAAATGCTATGTCATGGGCTGTGCAAAAGGACGGTGGCCAGTTTGATCAGTTTACCGGGGCGACGATTACACCGCGTGCGGTAGTTAATGCCGTAGGCCGGACTTTGGACTATTTTGCCGCGAACCGGATAGCGCTATTGGAAGTTAAACCTGAAACAGCACCACAACCAGTAGAGGTGAGCAACTGATGGCAAACCATTACAGAAAAATCACGATGGACGGTTTGTGGGACAATAACCCAGCATTGGTACAGTTGCTGGGCCTTTGTCCGCTACTGGCGGTAACCGGCTCTGTTGTAAATGCTATTGGTTTGGGAATCGCGAGTACTTTGGTATTGCTGGGTTCAAACCTGACTGTTTCAGCATTTCGTAAATTTGTTCCTGACTCAGTACGTTTACCCATCTTCGTAATGATTATTGCCTCATTTGTAACCGCGATTGAGTTGGTTATGAAAGCATTTACCTATGAGTTGTATCTGATCTTGGGTATTTTTATCCCTCTGATTGTAACTAACTGTGCAATCATGGGGCGTGCTGATGCCTTTGCCTGTAAAAACCCAGTCAAAGAGTCCATTCTGGATGGCTTAATGATGGGTGTTGGTTTTACAGCAGTGCTTATGGTGCTGGGTGCGATGCGAGAAGTTTTGGGGGCAGGTACGTTGTTTAGTGATATGAACCTGTTATTTGGCCCAATCGCGGATGGCTGGAAGATAACACTGGTAGAAGACTATACAGGCTTTCTGTTTGCCATTTTGCCTCCAGGCGCCTTTGTCGGAATGGGTTTTCTGATTGCATTAAAAAACATTATCGATGCGCGTATTGAAAGCCGTAAAGCTGAAATAACTCCTGAAGATAGCAATCGCCCACAAAGGGTAAGGGTAACTGGTTAAAATTATTACAATTTCCTGTTTTGTAACTAAGACATAATTGTTTTCTAACTGCTTATCCATTAGTCTCAAATACTATTCTTTATAGTTTTCTTTACTCGCAAGGAAGAAGTGTTTGAGCGCATCCGTCCCAGTCGTTATTTGTGATGATTCACGCCTTGCTCGTAAGCAGATGGCTTCTGCTCTGCGTGGCTGGAATGTGGAAGTGACCTTTGCCGAACATGGTCTGGAAGGTCTGGAGGCTATTCGGGCAGGCAAGGGTGATATTCTCTTTCTTGATCTGAATATGCCCATCATGGACGGTTATCAGGTTCTGGAACGGATTCGCCGAGATGACTTACCCGCTATGGTTATTGTGGTATCGGGTGATGTGCAACCGGAAGCCAGGGCCCGGGTTCTGGAACTGGGCGCCCTGGAGTTTATTAAAAAACCAACTTCTCCAGAAATTATCACAGATGTTCTGCACCGCTATGGCTTATTAACAGAACTGGAGCACCCGTCAGAACAGAGTCATGATGATGTAGTGCTTGAACTGCCGGACTACTATCAGGAAATATCCAATGTAGCCATGGGGCAGGCCGGTGAAATGCTGGCGCGCCTGTTAAACACTTTTGTGGACCTTCCGATACCCAAGGTAGATCTGGTGTCCCCGAAGGATGTAGAGAAAATTCTACTCAACGCCACCAATAATGACTTTGATCTCGTTAGCCAGGGTTTTGCCGGGCCCCAATTAGCGGGTGAAGCTTTATTAGTTATAAAGCGCAGCAATCTCGAGACCATCGCTAAACTGATGGATATGCAGGGGCAGATGGATCAGCTTGAAGCCGAGCTGGAAATGTCGTTATCTAATGCCTTAATTGGGGCATTTACATCAGGTTTTGCTAAACAACTGGATTTCTCACTCAGTCGTGCGACACCTATTATTCTGAGAGATTATTCCGGGATGCCAGAACAGAATTCCCAGTGGCAGAAAACCCTGATGATTTCGATCGATTATCAGCTCAAAGCTCATGGTTTTCATTGTGAGCTGCTCGTAATATTTACAGAAGATTCGCTCCCTAAACTCAAGGAAATGGCGAGATACTTTTCATGAACGGTTCGATCAACACAGAAATAGATGAGTTGCACTGGACTCTGGGTCTGCTTCAGGACCTTGAGGTCGGGCTTGTGGTTGTGGATCGCGATAGCTATATCTGTTTATGGAATGGTTTTATGGAAAATCATTCAGGTATTCCTGCTGGCAAAGCGCTTAACCAGAATCTTTTTACTCTCTGTCCTGAGCTACCTCAGCGTTGGTTAAAGAAAAAAATTGAGTCAGTACTGCTGCTTAGTAATACTGCATATATCTCGTGGGAACAACGCCCCTATCTGTTCGAGTTTAAAAGCCACCGCCCAATTACGGGCAATTCGCCCTTTATGTATCAGAATGTAACGCTGATACCCCTGAGTTCACCTACAGGTCAGATTGATCATATCGGTATTCTGATTTATGACGTAACCGATACTGCGGTGGGCAAGAAAGACCTCGAAGCGGCGAATAATCAATTGCAATCCCTCAGCCGTACAGATGGCTTAACCGGTTTAAATAACCGCGCTTACTGGCAAGAGTGCCTGGAAAAAGAGTTTGATCGGTTTGATCGTTCAAATGAAATAAGCTCCGTCGTCATGTTTGACATCGACCACTTTAAAAAAGTGAATGATACGTACGGACATCAAGCCGGTGATGTGGTGATTCAGACATTAGCTAAAATTCTTGATCAGCATGCACGGAAAACAGATATTACCGGGCGTTATGGTGGTGAAGAATACGGTGCTATTCTGGTCGGAACCAGTGGTGAAAATGCTATAGTCTTTGCCGAGCGGTTAAGGGCTGCGGTTGAACATGCGGTTATGGAACATGGTGATCTGAAACTGTCAGTGACTATTAGTCTGGGTATTTCCGAGATTAATCATGACCATCAATCAGCATTAGAGTGGTTAGAAGAGGCCGATCAGGCGCTGTATAAATCTAAACAGAGCGGCCGTAACTGGGTAACCTTGTTTGAATCCGATCGTTGATAGCTGTCCTTTAAAGAATTCAGATGAATAAACAGAAACGTCATGAGATCTTTTCCCGGTTCCGGGATGAGAACCCAAATCCCACTACCGAACTTGAATATGCAAACCCTTTTGAGTTACTGATTGCGGTGATTCTGTCAGCACAAGCAACCGACGTAGGTGTTAACAAAGCCACTCGCAAGTTATATCCAGTCGCTAATACACCTGAAGCTATTTATAACTTAGGTGTGGATGGCTTAAAGGAATATATAAAAACCATCGGTTTATTTAACGCTAAAGCTGAAAACGTCATCAAAACCTGCAGAGCGTTGATGGATAAACATGGGTCCTCTGTGCCTGATAATCGTGAGGATCTTGAAGCTTTACCCGGTGTCGGGAGAAAAACAGCCAACGTGGTGTTGAATACCGCATTCGGCCAGCCCACCATGGCGGTGGATACGCATATTTACCGGGTTTCAAATCGAACTAAAATTGCTCCGGGTAAGAATGTAAACGAAGTAGAACAGAAGCTTGTGCGCTTTATCCCTAAAGAGTTCTTACAGGATGCTCATCACTGGCTGATCTTGCACGGACGTTATACCTGTGTGGCTCGAAAGCCTAAGTGTGGTTCATGCATGATTGAAGATCTGTGTGAATATAAAGAGAAAACTGATTTCTAGTATTAAAGCTGCTTAGATCAGCTGCTTATTTCGGACATAAGTAGAAAAGTCATCAAATCCGCCAATGTGGCGTTTATCCAGAAAAATCTGAGGCACGGTGTGTCTTTGGGTTCTCTTAATCATCTCTGATTTCAGCTTCGGCTTTCCGGTGATATCAACTTCTCTGTATTCCCAGCCCAGCTTTGCCAGAATCCTTTTGGCAGCTATGCAGTAGGGGCAATACCCCATACTGTAGATCTCAACTTTTGGCATTTTCTTAACTCCATTAATAGATTACAGAAAGAGAAGTGCGGTGGTGGGGCACCACCGCAAACGACATTAGTTAATGTTATCCAGGTCGTACCATGGAGTAGGGTTGATTGGGCAACGGAAACGCACACCGTCAGTGGTTACTGTTACGCGTGAAACACGAGTCTGGCCTGGCTCAAGAGGGAACATATCCAGACCTGCATGGGTTTTGAAGTTCTGAATCTGAAAGCCAACCAGCTTGTTGGTTTTGTTTGTAATAACAAACTCATACTCACCTGCTTTCAGGCCCGCCAGTGTTTCCTTGGCTGAGAAATGTCCACCGTGCTGTTCCAGATTAATTACGGTGACTCCATCTTCGCGGGGTTCCAGAACGGCAGATGTAGCAAAAGGTGCGGCGACCAGAGTGGCAACCAGAACAAATAGTGAAGCGACGCGCTTAAAAATACTCATAATTATCTCCTTAAAGTTATTCACCCCTTAAGTGGGGGAAGTAATTGTGGTGTTAACTATATTGCTTATAATGGGTACGAAGTATGTCTTCAGGTCTTTAAAATATGTCAGATCGTCTTTTTGTTAATACGGATGCGCTGTGTGAGTTGCTAAGATGGATGCGCTTAAAAGCTGAGGTATATATCCATGCCGACTTTCAGGGGTGTTGGGCCGTAGATACTTCGGGGGATCGTCATGTGCCTTTCCATCTGGTTCATAGTGGTAAAAGCTGGTTGCACCTTCCGGGCGAAGAACCACGGCTTTTGTCAGCGGGGGATCTGGTGGTTTTTCCCCATGATGCTCAGCATTACCTGAGCAGCGAGGATGAAAGCCCGGAACAGTATCTGGTAGATCAACCCACAGGGTCGGATAAGTCACAGGGTAAAATTACCGGATTAACCTGCGGTCATTTTGAGTTTGGAAATAAGGCTCACTGGCCTTTACTGGATAGTCTGCCACCTGCCATTGTTCTGGAACTGAGCGACACCAGTCGGCTTGCCAATACCCGTTCCCTGATCCAGCTTCTGGTCTCTGAATTAGAGTTAGCGGCACCGGGTTCAAAAGTAGCTGTAGAGCATCTGGCGCACGTTTTGTTTATCCATATTCTGCGTAGCCAACTGGATAAAGGATTGCCGAGTGGCCTTTTGAAGGCACTGTTCGACCCTAAAATTGGCAATGCCTTATCGTTAATACATACGCGAATGGAACATAACTGGACTCTGGAATCTTTAGCACTGCAGGTAGGCATGAGCCGCGCAGTATTTGCCACTGAGTTTAAAAGATTGACGGGACAAACTGCCATGGCTTACCTAACCGAATGGCGCATGATGCATGCCACCGAACTCTTGCAAACCACCGAGCTTGCCATTGTGGATATTTCTGAGCGTTGTGGTTATCAGTCTGATGTTGCTTTTCGGAAGTCCTTCAAAAAAATTATGGGGGTCACTCCAGCAGAGGCGCGCAGGAATAAGTAATCACAAGCCAGTTTCTATATACTGAAACAATAAGAATAAGAACCACAGAATCTATGAAACAACTGTCCGCTTCCTTAAAAACGAAAGTTCTGCTGCTTTCAATTGTGCCGCTGATACTGGTGACGGTTGCGATCACTTTGATCAGCCTGAATCAGGCCCGCTCTCTTTCAGAGCAGGAGATCAGCACTTTTGAAGAAAACCTGCTCCGCTCTAAACACCAGGAACTTGAGCATTACGTCGAGATGGCGAGCAATGCCATAGAGCATATCGTCCGTCAGTCCAGCCCTGGTGATGTAGAAGCGGAAACAGAGATTAAGCGCATCCTCAGTGAACTTACCTACGGTGATGATGGCTATTTTTTCGTCTATGACCCCAAGGGAATTAATCTGGTCCATCCTATCCAGCCAGAGCTGGTGGGGCAGGATCTGATTGAGCTTCAGGATAGCAACGGTAAATATGTTATCCGTGACCTGCTGGCAATCGCAGAGAAGGGCGGTGGTTTCTATCGTTATCTGTGGCGAAAGCCGTCCAAAGGTGATCTGGAAGATAAACTCAGCTATGTAGTTCAGATCCCCAAATACAACTGGATGATGGGTACCGGTTTGTATATCGATGATATTGCCAAAGAGGTAGCTGCAACCCGTCTTAAAGTCACCCGTAATATCCGTAATACCTTTTTTACCGTCGTGGTTATTCTGGCAGGCACGGTCATCATCATTGCCTTGTTTGGTGTTGCGATCAACATGCATGCATCACAGTTAGCGGATGAGAGGTTGCGGGAGCTTGCCCATAGGCATGTGCAGTTTCAGGTAGGACAACGGCGAAACTTTGCTCGTGAGCTGCACGATGGTATTAATCAACTCATGGTCTCTGTGAAGTTTCGCTTAGAACTGGCAAGGGATAAGTTGAATAAACAGGACAGCTCGGCCGTTAATGATCTGGAGAAAGGCTGTGATGTTTTGAATATGGCCATTCAGGAAGTCCGCCGGGTCTCCCATGATCTGCGGCCAATCCAACTGGATGATCTCGGGCTGGAAACTGCGCTTTACAGTATGTGCAAAGAGTTTTCCGAAAGAACAGATATCAGCACCAATGTCAGAATTAAACTGCCCGAACAGCGCCTTCCGGACGATGTTGAAATTACCATCTACCGTCTGGCCCAGGAAGCTCTGACCAATATAGAGAAACACGCAGAAGCGCAAAACGTCAGCTTGCGTATCTGGCAGAGGGAGCGGTTTATCTGGGTTGAAATTACTGATGATGGTAAAGGCTTTTTGCCAGAACAGCAGGAGTCAGGTATAGGGCTCCTGAATATGCGGGAAAGAACGGAATTGATCAGTGGGCATTTCAGTATGCGCAGTAATCCTGGGTCTGGCACGCGGGTGCGCGCCGGGTTTGTAATCATTTAACAAGTTCAGTGAAATAACAGAATGAATAATAAGATCAAAGTACTTCTGGTTGATGATCACCCTCTGGTTCTGGATGGTATTAATGCCCGCCTGGAAGGTGAGGAATCCCTTGATGTGGTTGGCATGGCGCATGACGGCAAACAGGCATTAGAGCAAGCAGAAAAATTGCAGCCTGATGTTGTGCTTATGGATATCTCCATGCCGGTTATGAACGGGTTTGAAGCCACTGAGATTTTTCGCCAGCAGCAACCACAGGTCAGGGTTTTAATCCTCAGCATGCATGATGACCGCGAATACATAATCAAGCTGATCAAATGCGGAGCTGCCGGTTATGTCTTAAAAGATGTGTCATCTGGCGAATTGATCACCGCCATTGAAACTGTTTTCCGAGGTGGAACTTACTTCAGCTCCGGGGCCTCTCAGACGCTGTTTAGCGAGCTCAACCAAGAGCAATTACCAGAGTCTCCTGCGGCAGAAGAAGCCCTGACAAAACGTGAAAAAGACGTGCTGAAACTGCTCGCAGAAGGAAACAGCAATAAGGAAATCGCCCGCGGACTGGATATCTCAGTTAGAACGGTGGAAACCCATCGCCAGAATATAAAAGCCAAATTGGATATACACACGGCAGCGGGTTTGGCGCGATATGCCATAGAGCACAATTTAATCGATTAATTGCAAAAATCGATTACAGCGGCACTGGTTCTTAAAAAGTTAATAAGAACTATTTACATTTGCCTTTATATAAATAATAATTGTTCTCATTATCGTTCTTGAGAGGCAGTTATGAATTTACGGATCAAAAAAGAGTCTTTGGAATTTCCTTTGATCGCTTTGATAGGTGTGGTGTTCCTTGGGGTGATGTTGTTGCCAATTACAGTTTGATCAGTTTTTCCACCTAATCCCCAGCCATTTCCAGTATTCACCGTTCTCCGTATATAAAAAGTATTTGTCTGCTCTTGGCAGAGTTCTTGAAAAATGAAACTCTTTCTGGGTACGAGTAATGTTGAAAACAATACCTTTCCAGAGGGTATATCGCTTGAGCAGTTTTCCAGTTTTTACGAGCTTTATAAAAGAACCCGCTCCAAAATACTGAGGCCCTCTTGGAGTCCTTTTCGAGTGTTGATGTGGGATGTACATGCGTCACCATAAAAAGCTGTCTAATATTATGTTTTAAACATTAATTTGAGTAATTAGTGATTAAAAAACATCAATCGCCATCAAATTACTGTATAAAGATCGCTCTTTCGTAATGACTACCCAATCTGGAGTACCTCCATGCAAACCCTTACGCCGCAAGGCACTCAATTGGTGCAGGATGTAGCGCAACGTTACAATCTCAGCCAAGATGCTGTCCTTCATATGTTAATTGCCGTTAATAATGGAGCAGGGAGTATGGCGCAGTTTAACTGTCCTGAACTGGGAGGTTCTGGTCAATGGATGCGTGGTGGTATGACGATGGTGGGAGACATGTTTAATTACGGATTGAAGGCGACTGTTGATAACCTCTGCAATGAGCTATCAAGCGCCCTTGTTAACCTGCAAGTATTTCCTGTTATCGAACCGGGTACACCTGGAAGCAATCAATGGTGGCCTGCTGATCTGGGAGCACCTTTCAGCTCCGGCGGACAAAATGATATTCGTTATGCTGTTTTTCCGGGTCGTCTGGCGGTAGAACATTTTGGTCAAGTCACAGTATATGATACGTTGGATCACCAGATAGGTGGTGTCAGTCAACAGCAGGGCGGAGATACTTCTTTGACCTTCAGTAGCCAATACGGAACAGTCTCGGTAAGCAGTCTGCCGATTGTCTCTGGCCCCGGTGTACGGACTCAACCGAATACAAATTTTGCTCAACCGCAAAACAGTGAGCCGCAGTACAGCCAGCCAGAACCACAAAACACAGCTCCACAGTACTCAGCTCCACAAACAGAATCGTCTGCAGAGGCGCTGGATCTGATCGAAAAACTGGCCCGCCTGCGAGATGCTGGCGCCATTTCTGATGAAGAATTCACTACGAAAAAGAACGAGTTGCTGCAGCGTATCTAACTCGGTAATCAATTGAAGGCTTATAATCGCAATAGTTGAGTAAATTACACCTCAACTGTTGCGGTATATCACGCTGACATGGTGGGCTTAGAATTATCTGCTGCTCTAATAACTATTCAAGAAGGAAATTTTCTTCAAGAAAGTATTGAACCCTCGCAGCCCAACCGTATAATACTCCGCACTTCATAGGACTATAGCTCAGTTGGTTAGAGCGCTACCTTGACATGGTAGAGGTCAGCAGTTCGAATCTGCTTAGTCCTACCAGATATAAAAGAAACCGCCTCCTGGCGGTTTTTTTATTTCTTGAAGAAGTTAATTCGAACTGCGCAGTTCGAGCCGAGCGCAGAGCGCGAGATAACGTCATCTCTGATGACGACCCGAAGGGTGAGCAGCTTAGCTGCGAATAATCTGCTTAGTCCTACCAGATTAAATAAAAAAGCCTCCGCATAGTGGGGGCTTTTTTTATGCATGCGCTCAAAGCATGGCTGTGTATTGATGCTTTACAGAACATAGCCCTTTTTACTAAGCAATTGATCCGCAGCCATAGAGCAGATCTAGCTTTTTATTAATGATTGCCCTGTCATTTCTTTAGGGGGCGCAAGTTGCATTAACTGCAAAATCGTTGGCGCTAGATCGATTAAAGAGCCTGATCTTAGTTTTATATTTTCCGTTGAGTTGGCTAGATAGAGCAGGGGGACGGGTAGCGATGTATGAGCGGTATGTTCCTGTCCGCTTTTCTGATCGATCATGTTCTCAACATTGCCGTGATCCGCTGTAATGAGCGCTGTGGCGTCGTTAACTTTGAGAGCATTGATAATATGGCCCAGGCAGTTATCAAGCGTTTCTACCGCCTCAACGGCAGCTTGAAAATCACCTGTATGGCCGACCATGTCACCATTAGCATAGTTGCAAACAATGAGATCATATTTGCCGCTGTATATTGCTGAGACCAGTTGATCGGTGACTTCAAGTGCACTCATTTCTGGCTTGAGGTCATATGTGGCGACATCTGGTGATGGAATTAAAACACGATCCTCTCCAGGAAATGCAGACTCATTACCACCATTAAAGAAAAAGGTTACATGTGCGTACTTTTCTGTTTCGGCAAGACGTAATTGTGTTTTGTCTTGTGTTGAGAGGTATTCCCCTAAACTATTTTCTACAGATTGTGGTGGGTATGCGCAGCGGGTATCTATATCTTCTGCGTATTGAGTCAGCGTAACAACGTGATCGGCTGGTAGAACTTTATCTCGTGAGAAACCTGAAAAATTCTCTTCGATTAAAGCTTTTGTCAGTTGTCTTGCGCGATCCGGGCGGAAGTTCATAAAAACAACCTGATCATCAACTTGGATACTCACCGGTTCTTTGCCGTTAGGTACGATGCTAACAGCAGGACAAAACTCGTCACTTTTGTCTAGCTCGTAAGACAGTTCTACCGCCTCAAGAGCTGAGGCTGTTTGATACTTTGCAACACCCTCTACAATCAGTTTGTAGGCCTGTTCGGTTCTTTCCCATCGGGTATCGCGGTCCATTGCAAAAAAACGACCTGTCACAGACGCAATACGTCCCACTCCTATTTTATCCAAAGAGGAGTTTATGGATTTGATGTACTTTTTCGCACAGCGGGGTGGTGTGTCTCGGCCATCCAGGAACGCGTGTATATATAGCTTTTCAAGCCCTTTAGCGGCTGCCATTTCGCACAGTGCGGCTATATGATCTACATGGCTGTGAACGCCGCCGTCGGAGAGCAATCCCATGATATGGAGGGCGCTTCCTTTGATTATTGCCTCATCGATCGATTTCGATAATTCGGCATTATCAAAAAAACTACGATCCTGAATTTGTTTGTTAATTAAGGTGAGGTTTTGGTAAATAGTGCGTCCTGCCCCAATACTCATATGGCCAACTTCTGAGTTGCCAACCTGTCCTTCAGGTAAACCTACAGCGGTACCGGAAGTATTAATTGAGCTGCTAGGGTAGAGCTCAAGCAACCGATCCCAATTTGGTGTATGTGCAGCAAGGATGGCATTGCCTTTAGGGGAGGGGTTGATTCCCCAGCCATCCAGAATGATTAACGCTACCGTTTTTTTTCCACTTTCCATACATCAACCTCTAAGTGCGATGTTCTTGATGAACGAGTAAAGGTATTTACCAATTTAAAAAAGAGCAGCCATACGGTGATTTATCACGGGGACAGACGTTAAAAATGACCCATGGCTGCTGGTGCATGTTGCCATGCCAGCTATCTTTCATGACTAGGATTCAGATATGTAGTCAGAAAAGAGAAGCTATGATCGAACTCTGAAGTTCGATCTGTATTGCTCTACTGACCTTTGATCTCAGAGCGGCCTTTGTATACAGCATCCGCGCCCAGTTCTTCTTCGATGCGCAACAGACGGTTGTACTTAGCTACACGGTCAGAACGACACAGAGAACCCGTTTTGATCTGACCCGCGGCTGTACCTACTGCCAGATCAGCAATGGTTGTATCTTCAGTTTCGCCTGAACGGTGAGAGATCACCGCAGTGAAACCTGCATCCTTCGCCATCTTGATTGCGTCCAGAGTCTCAGACAGAGAACCGATCTGGTTAAATTTGATCAGGATTGAGTTACCAATGCTCTGCTCAATACCACGGCTCAAAATCTTAGTGTTAGTTACGAACAGGTCGTCACCGACTAACTGAACTTTTTCACCGATTTGCTTAGTCAGGTATGCCCAACCATCCCAGTCAGACTCATCCAGACCATCTTCGATAGAGACAATCGGGTAGTTTTCAGTCAGAGCCGCCAGGTAATCGCTAAAGCCTTCTGCATCGAATACTTTGCCTTCACCAGACAGATCGTATTTGCCGTCTTTGTAAAACTCAGAAGCTGCACAGTCCAGAGCCAGTGTTACATCTTTACCCAGTTCATAACCGGCTTTGTCGATCGCTTCTTTAATGACAACCAAAGCTTCTTCGTTAGAGGCCAGGTTTGGTGCAAAACCACCTTCGTCACCTACGGCAGTGTTCAGGCCTTTGGCTTTCAGAACGGATTTAAGAGCATGGAAAATTTCAGCACCGCAACGCAGAGCTTCAGAGAACTTATCAAAGTTAACCGGCTGAACCATGAACTCCTGAATATCAACGTTGTTATCCGCGTGCTCACCACCATTGAGGATGTTCATCATCGGCAGTGGCAGAGAGAACTGACCTGCAGTTCCGTTGATTTCAGCGATGTGCGCATACAGAGGAATCCCTTTTTCTGTGGCTGCCGCTTTAGCTGCTGCCAGAGAAACCGCCAGAATCGCGTTCGCGCCCAGGTTCTCTTTATTTTCAGTACCGTCCAGCTCCAGCATTTTATTATCCAGAGCACGCTGATCAGTAACATCCATACCTGTCAGAGCTTCACGGATTTGGCCATTTACTGCAGCAACGGCTTTCTGCACACCTTTACCCAGATAACGGCTTTTATCACCATCACGCAGTTCCAGAGCTTCACGGGAACCTGTTGATGCACCAGAAGGCGCACATGCAGATCCAATCACTCCAGACGCCAGAATAACGTCTGCTTCAACCGTTGGGTTACCACGAGAGTCAAGGACCTCTCTCGCACAAATTGCTTTGATAATGCTTTGTGGCATTTTCTACATCCTATCTTTTGTTATTTTTAATCAGAGAGAGCCAGAACAATATTTAGTTTTTATCAGGTCTGTTACAGGTACTTAGGAGCCTGTGTTCAGATTTTATGGCTATCTAGCTCAATCTATATAATTATTATTTAAGTAATATTACGTTATTCTGTTCTGTTTTATATAAAGTTCAGACGTTATGAGTAATATTCTTTTTCCCTTCTTTTGAGGAAATAGTATTTCTAAGTTATTAATGACTGTTATGTGATCTTCTATCATAGAAGATAAAAAAAACGGGCCGCTTGGCCCGCAAAAGCTGGTAAGTGAGAGAGCTACCTACTTACAAAGTGGAGTGCATCAGCTGAGTGATGCGGAATAAATACAGAACGGATCGACTGTATCTATGCTACTTACCATTTAAAAACAGGCAAACCAAGGGACTACTGCCTGTAAGAGCCTCGTAGTAATATTACGTAAATTATTTAATTTTGCAACCTTTTTGTTTGTTCGGTGGTTGGCGTGGGTGCAGGTGGTTGGTTTGGCGTGGTGTTAAGTAGAGAAAGGAGGGTAGACCAAGCGGTTCTACCCATCATGATTTGACGATTATGGCTATTACTTTGCCAATGCGTTACGGATACGTCCCAGCGCATCTTCCAGAATATCCAGACTGGTCGCGAAGGATAGGCGCATGTTGCCAGGAGCACCGAATGCTGATCCCGGAACTAAGGCTACACCCGCTTCGTTGAGCAGGAATTCGGCCAGTTCGATGTCATCGCTGAAACGTTCATCGTTATCAATCGCTTCCTGAAAACTAGGGAACGCATAAAAAGTACCGTCAGCAGGGATGCAGCTAACGCCTTTGATGCTGTTTAAAGTTTCAATAACGTACTGATGGCGCTCTTTAAATGCGACAACCATCTCGGCTACGCAATCCTGAGAACTTTCCAGCGCGGCCTGAGCGGCAACCTGTGCAATGGAAGTCGGATTGGATGTGCTCTGAGACTGGATCTTTTTCATCGCTCCAATCAGTTCTGCAGGTCCTGTAGCATAAACAATACGCCAGCCCGTCATCGAGTAGGCTTTTGATACACCGTTGAGAACGATCGTGCGTTCATGCAGTTCTGGACAAGCATTCAGAATGTTAACGAAAGGCTCATCATTAAAACGGATATGTTCATACATATCATCCGTTGCAATCATAACCTGCGGGTATTTCTTTAATACTTCACCCAGCGCTTTCAACTCGTCCAGAGTGTACGCCACACCGGTCGGGTTTGAAGGACTGTTTAGCACCATAAGGCGAGTCTTGTCGGTGATCGCTGCTTCCAGTTGTTCGGCAGTGATTTTGAAGCGCTGTTCCTGGGTTGTGGTCACAATAACAGGTGTCGCATCCGCCATTTTTACCATGTCCGGGTATGACACCCAGTATGGCGCGGGAATAACAACCTCATCACCTTCGTTCAACAGGGCCAGTGACAGGTTAAAGAAGCTTTGTTTACCACCACAGGAAACCAGAATCTGATTTGCAGCATACTCCAGACCATTATCCTGTTTGAATTTATTGATAATGGCTGTTTTTAATGCCGGTGTTCCATCTACAGCGGTGTATTTTGTGAAACCTTCATTAAGAGCCTGGATAGCGGCCTGTTTGATGTGATCTGGAGTATCAAAATCAGGTTCGCCAGCGCCCAGGCCAATAATGTTCTTACCTGCCGCGCGTAGCTCTGCTGCACGGTTGGTAACCGCCAGCGTTGGTGAAGGTTTGATGTTGTTGACGCGGTCTGACAGTTGAACGTTCAAGCCTAAGTTCCTCAATAATAAAATCTAATGGGTTGATACCGACATTATTTAGCACTGTGCCTGAACTAAAAGTAATCCAGACACTAGAAAAACTCGTTAATAATACAGCAAAGGATTGCTTGCATGAATCCTGAAAAAGCTAAAAACATCGATTTTGGTCAATATATTGCTCAAAAGTTTCCTTTAGTAAACTTTTAGAGGCTGTAGTTTGTGATGACGGTTTACTGAATAAAAATGTTTAGCCGGGATATAATGCTCCGTTCATTCGTTAAGTAGTCATAGTTTTGGTCATGAAAGAGCGTTTTAAAGTTTACTCCAAATTTGAGCCGGCTGGTGATCAGCCAACTGCCATTAAGGAGCTTGTTGAAGGCATTGAGTCCGGTTTGGCCTCTCAAACCCTTCTTGGAGTAACGGGTTCAGGTAAAACCTTTACGGTTGCCAATGTCATCGCTCAGATACAACGACCAACCATTATAATGGCCCACAATAAAACGTTGGCTGCCCAGCTTTATGGCGAATTCAAAGAGTTCTTTCCGGATAATTCTGTTGAATACTTTGTTTCATATTATGACTATTACCAGCCGGAAGCCTATGTCCCTTCCTCTGATACTTTTATTGAGAAAGATGCATCGATAAATGATCACATCGAGCAGATGCGCTTGTCTGCTACTAAGGCGCTTCTAGAACGAGAGGACGCCATCATTGTTGCTACCGTTTCAGCTATATACGGTTTGGGTGATCCTAAATCTTACCTGGGCATGATGCTGCATATGGATCGTGGTGATGTCATTGATCAGCGAGCAATATTGCGGCGGCTGGCAGAACTGCAATACACCCGTAATGATGTTGAATTACATCGCGGCACCTATCGTGTTCGTGGGGATGTCATTGATATCTTCCCGGCTGAGTCTGAGAAAGAGGCGATTCGGATTGAGCTTTTCGATGAAGAGATTGAAGAGATCAGTTATTTCGATCCACTGACTGGTGAGGTGCTTAAACGGGTGCCTCGGGCGACTATTTATCCCAAGACACATTATGTGACGCCTCGGGAAACCTTGTTGGAAGCGGTTGAAAAGATTAAGGCTGAACTCCGGGAGAGATTGAAACAGCTTCGTGATAACAACAAACTGGTTGAAGCTCAGCGCCTGGAACAGCGAACGCTCTATGATATGGAAATGATCATGGAGCTGGGCTACTGCTCGGGTATCGAAAACTACTCCCGTTACCTTTCCGGCAGAAATCCGGGTGATGCCCCTCCGACTTTATTTGATTATCTTCCGGATAATGCACTTCTGGTGATTGATGAATCTCATGTGACCGTTCCGCAAATTGGGGCGATGTATCGTGGTGACCGGTCCCGAAAGGAAACGCTGGTGGAGTATGGTTTCCGTTTGCCCTCAGCCCTTGATAACCGCCCAATGAAGTTTGAAGAGTGGGAGAGTGAATCGCCCCAGATGATCTTTGTTTCTGCAACCCCTAGTAAATATGAGGCTGCAAATCAGCAACAGGTGGTTGAACAGGTCGTAAGGCCAACAGGGCTTGTTGATCCTGTGGTAGAGGTAAGACCGGCTACGACTCAGGTAGATGACCTACTGTCAGAGATTAATAAAACTGTGGCCAAAAAGGAGCGTGTCGTTGTCACGGTTCTGACTAAAAGAATGGCTGAAGATCTGACGGAGTATCTGGATGAACATGGCGTCAAAGTACGTTACCTGCATTCAGATATAGATACAGTGGAACGGGTGGAGATTATTCGTGATCTGCGTATCGGGGAATTTGATGTCTTGGTGGGTATTAACCTGCTTCGTGAGGGTATAGATATGCCTGAAGTGTCGCTGGTTACGATTCTTGATGCCGATAAGGAAGGTTTCCTGAGGTCTGAAACATCCATGATTCAGACCATAGGTCGTGCCGCCCGTAATGTTAATGGTAAAGCTATACTCTATGCAGATCGCATTACCGGCTCTATGCAGCGGGCAATGGATGAGACAGAAAGACGCCGCAATAAACAAATTGCCTTCAATGAAGAACATGGCATCCAGCCTAAGAGTATTACCAAGTCCGTTGCGGATATTATGGAAGGTGCCACAACCATTCCTGGGCGCAAAGCAAGTCGGACAGCTAAAAAAGTGGCTGAACAGGCTGCGGAATATCAGGTTGATCCGGCAAGGATGTCTCCTAAAGAACTGTCGAAAGCGATGACCAAACTGGAAGACAAAATGTATGAGGCTGCTAAGAACCTTGAGTTTGAACTTGCCGCTCAGTACCGAGATGAATTGAACACTTTAAAGCAGCATACCTTCGTGAGTTGAACTAAACTCGAAGCACAAATTGGAGCAGGTGAGTGTGATGATTCGGATTTTAGTTGTTGGTTTTATGCTGCTTTCTATAGCAGCTGGTGCTACAGCCGATGAAAAAGCCGGGATGGTCATTCTCAGCTTAGGCAAAAACTTTGCACAACTACCTGATTCCGAAACCAGAGTTTTAAAACGAAAATCAGAGATTTATAACCAGGATACAGTTTCGACCGGTACAAAAGGCCGTCTACAGCTGCGTTTTACTGATGGATCTCGTCTCTCGCTGGGTGAAGATTCACAATTTTATGTCGAGCAATATCAATATTCTGAAGATGCAGCGAATGAAGGCCGATCAGTATACAAGTTACTTAAGGGGAGCCTGAGAACCATCACCGGGACTATCAGCAAAGCGGATTCGGATAATTATCTGCTGAAAACGCCAATCGCTAGTATAGGTGTCCGGGGCACGGACTACATTGTCAGTTTATGTGAAAAGGATTGCGAAGCAAATAATCAGTCTGCACCAGGGTTATATGGTTACGTGATCGAAGGTGAAATAGAGGTCACCGGGGCTAACAAACAGCATGCAGTTCTTGCAGGGCGTTATTTCTATATGGATTTAAGAGGTGAAATTAGTATATCTGAACAGCCTCTGTCCGCCTTTGAATTAATGCAAAGCTTCGATGGAGAAGAGCTTAACCTCAAGGGTATTGATCCATCTATACCGGCCATGGATATTCAAAAAAGGCCGGGGCTTGAGCAGCTAAGGGTGCCGAATCAAAATGGTACTCAAGGAAGTGCTGCAAACCCGCCATAATGAGACTGGTCAACTTATCAAAGCTTTGATCTAGAACTGCTAAACAATAGCTGATAGTGTCTTTATCAAATACATCTGAGGTGGGGAAGATTAGGTGTTAAACAAGCTTTCTATGTATCTGGTTCTTTGTTCTTTAGGGGTTTCTTCTGCAGCAGTGGGGAAAATTGAAGAACTGAAATCTTTAGTTGACCAGAATGAATTTCAAAAGGCCTATGAACTGGCAATTAGTAATCTTGATCAGTATGAGGGTGTCCCTGCTTTTGATCTTCAATACGCTATTGCTGCTATTGATAGCGGACGGTTGAGTGAAGGTGTATTTGCTCTGGATCGGGTCCTGCTTCTGGAGCCTGATAATGCCGTTGCCAAGCTGGAATTAGCCCGGGCTTATTTTCTTTTAGGGCAGTTCGAAAAATCTAAGTTTCTGTTCGAGCAGGTTCAAGCATTAAACCCACCTGAAAATGTAGCGGTCAGAATTTCCCGGTTTCTGGCAATGATTGATGAAAGAACATCCATCCCCCCCACTCGATTCAATAGCTTCGTGGAACTTTGGGCTGGTTATGACAGTAATATAAATTCAGGCCCTGGCACACAAACAAACCTGATTACTTTAAGTGACAGTGCATTGGGTCGTGGTGATCAGTTCTCTCAGGTTAAATTGGGAAGTTCAGTGGAACATCAGTATTCTGATGATGGTGCTTTGAATTTTAGTTTCAATGCAGACCTGCGTTATTACGATACCGAACCTGCTCAGGATTATAGAAATATCACAGTGTCTGGGGGGCATACCTGGTATGACGATAACCAGCAGTACCTGTTGAATTTTATTGCTCAGCAGTATTCTCTTGATTACGAAGACTATCGTGACATGCTGGGAGTAAATCTGGGGTGGAATAAACAGCTGAGCAAGAATTCGGTGTTTAAGAGTTTTGTGGGTTTAAATCAACTCACCTATGACGATGCGACCTGGAAAGATGCCACTCAAACCAGTGCGGGAATTAATTATCTGTATGGTGGCTCCGGAGCTTGGAACCCCATCTATTTTGTTGGTGCTTTTATAGGGGAGGAAGACCCTGAGGCTTCCGGAATTCTTGCGGATGGGCAGGTTGCTCGGAAGTTCTATGGAGGAAATTTAGGGGTTCAGCTCACTCCTTTGGCGAACTTAACGGTAACACCAGCCTTAACTTACCAAACCAGTAAATATCAGGGTGAAGACTGGATTTATGCCATTAAACGTAAAGATGATTTTACCCAGTTTAACCTGAACCTCAGTTGGGAGGTCGATAAATCCTGGGTTGTGTTAGCGAACTATAGTTACACTGAGGCTGATTCCAACATTGAACTTTATGAATATGACCGCCAGCAGATCATGCTGGGTATGCGTTATAACTTCCAGTGAGGTAAATACAATGAAACAGATATTATTCGCCTCCCTGTTCTTTTTTATCTCATCACTTTCTTACGCTGCCTCTGAAAGCGTAGGCAGCGTAATTTTAAGCTTTGGTAAAAACATAGCTATTGCCACTGATGGCACTGAAAGGGTTTTAAAAAGAAAAGCAGAAGTTTTTGCTGAAGATACTTTGCTTACCAGTGCGAAAGGTCGCTTGCAGGTCAGGTTTACCGATGGTTCGAGGTTGTCTTTAAAACCTGGAAGTGAATTTAAAATTGAAGAGTATCAGTTTGAACAGACCAATCCGGAAGAAGGCAAAGCATTCTACAAACTTATAAAAGGTGGGATGCGAACGATTTCTGGTAAAATTGGTAAATCGGATAGCGAAGCCTATAAATTAGATGCTGTAGTAGCAACCATTGGTATCCGGGGTACTGATTTTACGGTCGATAAACTGGGGGATAAAGTCAGCGGTTCAGTTAACAGCGGTAAAATAAATGTGGCTGCAAAAGGTGGGAGTAATAAAGACATTTCTGCTGGTAGATCGTTTAGTTTAACCGGGCCGCAAGGTGTGATCGTTGAATTTAAAACACCGCCTGAGCAGCAATCGGAAGAGTCTGCAACTGAGTCTGAAGAAGGAAAAGAAGAGCAGGACGAAGAGCAGCAGGAAGAACAGGAATCCGATTCAGAGGAACAATCCTCCGATGAGCAGGAAGGAAATGATGAATCAGACGCAGAGTCTTCGTCGGATCAATCGGGAACCAGTGCCTCAACCGAATCGGATAATACTAAGAATACGGGCTCAAGCGAGACTTCCGGATCTCAAAGTACAGCGGATGCAACTGCTGGGTTAGATTTGTCGGTTGCAGTTGTCACAAGCACTGAAACAACGGGCAGTTCAATACCCGCTGCCAGTGCAACGGCAGAAAGTACACAGGAAGCTGTATTATCATCTCCGGACCCTACAGGGTCTGGCTCAGCTGCTCCTGTGGGAGCCACCGTTGTTATATCGTTTATAGATAAAGATGCTGATGGCACATTAAAAACGTCAACTGGAACAGTCTCGGTTGATGCAGTGTCAGCATTAACAATTGATTCCACTACTGGCAAAGACATTTTAACCGGTATTCAGTATGTAAATACTGATAGCTCAAATGGAGATGATGTTTGCATTCCATGTACTTTTGAATCGCCTGCTTCAATTTCTGCTGTGACGGATGTGGGTACAGAGACTCTGGGTGGGGCAAAGGTGACCTGGGGGCGCTGGGGCAGCGGTTATGAAATTGTGGACAATAATGGTGTCGTCAATGCAAAAGGCAGTTTTCATTTTATCTATGCAGATAAATTAACCAGTGCGACACAGATAGCGGCAGTAGCAGCGGCCAAATCAGGGCAGTATATTTATGGGTTGTCGGACGCTTCTTATGCAACTGCAATGGAGATTGAGACTGGGAATTTAGGTACCCTGACCCCTTACAATAATGATCCATCACAACCTGCTGGAACTTACATGATCATCAATTGGGATAACCAGTCTATCGATACCTTTAACCTGAATGCTCAGGCGCAAGATCCTGTTTATTCAAATACCCGATTTTATGAGCTTACCAAGAAAGATTCGACCAGTGTATCTTTGAGTACAGTGTTAAATGGCGGTGATCTGGATATTAAAGGAATCTGTAAAGGCTCTGGAACGGACTGTGAAACTATTGTGGATATGAATGGTCGGGTTTCAATCGAGCTAGTTGGCAAAAATGCAGAGGGTGCCATTACATCCTATGCTGCACAGGGTGGCCCGGCAGCGGGTGGACAAAAGATCAGTATTACGGGTGCAGCGTTGTTAACAGATCAGGGAGCAGGTCAATAGATGTTTGTTTAAAGCTTCTTTAAATATTAAGCAGGTCGCCATGATGAAGTCTGTCGATCTGCCAGTCTGGCAGAAGCTGCCTGCACTGTTGCATGATGGTGTCTTCAAACCCGGGTTTGAGGTGGGTAATCAAAACGCGTGCTGGGTGGTTGAAACCTTTCAGTTGATCTGCAAGGTGGCTGGGAGTCAGGTGCCCGCTCAGTCGTGCTAATTCATCGACTTCGTCTGTGAAGGAAACATCAATGATCACAGTATCCGGTGTATATCGATTCAGAATCGGCCACAACGGATCATTAATTCCGGAATCACCTGTGAATGCAAAAGATGCACCCTGATGTTCAATGAAATAACCCACGGTTGGGGTAGGGTGGACCGCCGGGAGAACCTCAATTGTTTTGCCTTGTAGCTGTAATTTATCTCCGACATTAACCTTATGCAGTCTGATTATTGGCTTATTCTCGGGTAGTTGAGTGTAGTCAGGCCAGATAGTCCAGTTGAAAATATGCTGCTCTAAGGCTTCAATTACTTCAGGTAAAGCATAGACATCTATAGGCTGCTGATGCTGATCATAAATAGTGGCTAGCATCAGCGGTAAACCGATGATATGGTCGATGTGAGCGTGTGTGATCACTACATCTCGAATAGCTAGCATCTGATCCATTTTAAGGAGTTCCACACCTGTGCCAGCGTCTAATAGAAGTGAATCATCAATCAAAAAGGTTGTGGTTTTAAGGCCATGTCCGACCCCGCCGCTACAGCCAAGAATTTCTAATTTCACTTCCCACCTCTGGTGTGATCAAAAAACAATTACAAGTGCATTATGGTAGTTGCGAATGATAAAAGCGATTGAAAAGGATTCTCAACAGTTTTATTCACGCTTAACCAAGGTATTGAGCAGAATTCATCAGGCAAAAAACTTTGCAGATGCTTATCCACTGGTAGAGAAAACACTGTTAGCTTTGTTTAATGCACAGCGCATCACGGTATATCAACGTAACCGCTTGAGCAAGGATATTGTATCCAGATTTAAAACCGGTAATGACTTAACAGAAATCAGGGTTCCAATTACTGCATCTTCTATTGCGGGTTATGTGGCATTGAGTAAAAAACCTGTTTCTATAGTCAACGTTCGAGACAGTGACGAACTTAAAAGCATCCACCCCTCCCTGACCTTTAATGACCGGTTTGAAAAAGAAATAGAGTTCACCAGCAGGTCTATGCTGGTATTACCCATACTCTACAACGATGTATTGTTAGGGGTTCTTCAGATCATCAACCGCAAAGATGGTAAGAGTTTTTCAGCGGTTGACCTTAAACGAGGGAAACAGTTTGCTGAGTTATTAGGGCAGAAGTTTCGATACGAGTTTGGATGTACAGAAGGTCCTTACGATTACCTTCTCGAACAGGGATGGATTGAAGAGAAAGCTTTTAAACAATTGCAAGATAAAGCGGATGAAAGAACTCCACTGTCCAGGCTTTTGAGGGATCATGCAAGGCTTACAAATGCCCAGATTGGTCAGTCCCTGGAGTGTTTTTATCAGGTCCCTTTTATTTCCTATAACCCCGAGAAGTATTTTTTACATCCTTTGTGTGAACAGCTGAATAAGGCCTACCTGAAAAACAGTAATCTGGTTTTATTATCAGAACAAAATAGCGATGCAGTTATTATTTTGATTGATGATCCTAATGATTCTAAGAGGATTGTTGAGATCAATAATGTGGTCGCTCAAGAGGAATCCCATGTATGCGTCGGGTTGGTTGATTATATTCATCAGTACCTTGGGTTCTCAATGGGTGTTCAAGCTGAAGGCGCAAACTTAAATTCCTTATTAGATGAGTTGGAAGACGGCCAAGAACTCGATATAGACGAATCTTCCCAAGAATATGATGAGGTTTCTGATGAGGATTCAACAGTTGTCAAACTGGTTAACAGAGTGTTGTTGGATGCTAAAAGGCTGAGAGCTTCAGATATCCATATTGAACCAGGCAAAGGTAATACCCCGACTAGTGTCAGAATGAGAATTGACGGGGTATGCCAGGAAATAATCCAAATACCGGCAACACATTCCAAAGCAACCATCTCGCGTATTAAAATCATGTCTCGTTTAGATATTGCTGAAAAGCGCCTGCCTCAGGATGGTAAGTTTGCTGTCAGGCTACAAGGTCAACCACTTGAGGTCCGAGTGGCCACGATTCCTACCGTCAACGGCGAAGGTGTGGTGATGAGGCTGCTGCAAAGTGGGGAACCAGTTACTTTTGAACAATTAAATTTTTCAGCAATCAACCAAAAAGGCATTCAGGAATTGCTGACTCATCCGCATGGTATATTACTGGTAGTAGGGCCAACAGGGTCCGGTAAAACAACCACTCTGCATGCGCTTCTGGCTACCTTAAATACCCCTGAACGTAAGATCTGGACTGCGGAAGACCCAGTCGAAATAACCCAGCCGGGTTTACAGCAGGTGCAGGTGCAACCTAAAACCGGGTTTACTTTTTCCGCTGCGCTCAGGGCATTTCTCAGGGCAGACCCTGATGTCATCCTGATCGGAGAGATGCGTGATCAGGAAACGGCTCATGCTGCTGTTGAAGCATCGTTAACAGGGCATCTTGTTTTATCTACTCTGCACACCAATTCTGCTCCTGAAACCATTACCCGATTACTGGATTTAGGCATTGATCCCATTAGCTTTTCAGATGCGCTGTTGGGCGTGCTTGCACAGCGGTTGGTACGGACATTGTGCCCAAGCTGTAAAAAACCGTATCTGGCCTCTGCTGATGAAATCAGATTACTGCAAAGGCGTTATGGTGAGAGTTTCTCTGAGTTAAAGGTGGGTGAAAAGGTTAAGCTTTATAAAGCTGTTGGTTGTGACGAATGTAATCAAACCGGTTATAGAGGTAGAACCGGGATTCATGAACTATTGGTTTCAACTCCTGCGATGCGTGAGAAGATTTATGCAGGTGCTACAGTGGGCGAGATCCGCTTGCAAGCTGAGGATGATGGTATGCGATCCTTACTACAGGATGGCATAGTAAAAATCCTCAAAGGTGATATCGATTTTGATCAGCTAAGAAGGGTCACAGCGGAATAATTATGAATCAACGTACCATCCGAACACTTACAGGATTGTTGTTGACGCTAATTATGGTATTCCCTGTAATTCAGGGCGATCGTCCGGAACTGTTGCAGCGTTTTGAATATGATCTGTATGACCTGCGGCTTCGGCAGTTTTTATCTGAAGATAAAGATCCCCGCATCGTTATTATTGATGTGGATGAGAAGAGTCTGGCCGCTGAAGGTCGTTGGCCCTGGAATCGCACTAAACTGGCGGTGATGCTGGATCAGTTATTTGATACCTATGGAGTTGCCATCGTTGGTTTCGATATGGTGTTTTCGGAATCTGATCAGAGTGTGGATCTGGAGGTTCTGCGGGCACTCCTGAATCAGAATCCTGATGTCACTGGCTTGAATTATGCTCTTAAACAGCTGGATTCTGACCAGGTATTTTCCCAAGCCATCGCAGACCGGCCCGTAGTGCTGGGCTACCTGTTTGATCGCAGTCGCAAAGAGCTGGCAATAGGCCATCCTGGCAAGCCGGTTATTGAAAATATGCCAAGGCTGGATAATCTGCCGATACCTCAAGCTACAGGAGTGATTTCTAGCCTCAGCCAGATACAAAGTGTCAGTGTCTGGAACGGTTTTTTTGATAATCCTATGGTGGACTCAGACGGTGTGTACCGAAGAGTACCGATGATTCAGCGTTATCAGGAAAATTATTATCCTTCCCTTGCGCTCTCCATGTTGTTGGCCTTATTTGGAGAAGACGCAGTTACTCCGATCATTGAAACTGATGTGACCGGCGATAAAGATGCTTTGGTTGCTATTGACGCTGCGGGGTTGGAAATACCCGTAGATCAACACGGAGCTGTTCTGGTGCCTTATCGCGGGCCCCAAGGCAGTTTCCCCTACGTTTCTGCAACTGATGTGATTCGAGGCAATGTTGACCCATTGTTATTGGAAGGAGCCATTGCGTTAGTTGGTACCAGTGCTGCAGGTCTACTGGATCTTCGTGTTACGCCCATGAGTAACCGGTATTCCGGTGTAGAGGTGCATGCCAATATCCTTTCTGGATTGTTAGATGAAAAAATACTGCACCAGCCGGACTACACACTGGGTGTAGAACTGGTACAGCTTATTATCAGTGGAATCCTTCTCTCTGTGTTGATTCCAAGAGTTTCCGCTTTATTTTCTTCTTTAATAACTATTTCCCTGATTTCATTGCTTGTGATGGTGAATCTATATGCCTGGAGGGAGTTGTACTGGGTAATCCCACTTGGGTACACCTTGGTCATGGTGGTTGTGCTTTACGTTTTCCAGCAAACCACAGGTTACTTCTTTGAGACTCGCAACCGCTCTTTGCTTGCAAACCAATTTGGTCAATATATTCCCCCTGAAGTGGTTGAGGAGCTAAATAAGCAAGGGGAGTCCGTTCAGTTAACCGGTGAAAACCGTCATATGAGTGTTTTCTTTTCTGATATCAGGGGTTTCACCAGCTTATCTGAGCAATTGACACCTCAGCAGTTAACTCGTTTGATGAATATTTATCTGACCGGAATGACCCGGGTGATTCATGAGAACCGGGGAACCGTGGATAAATATATCGGGGATGCGGTGATGGCGTTTTGGGGCGCGCCCCTGGAAGATAAAGAACACCCCCGGCATGCGCTGCAAGCGGCCATGAAAATGCTCAATATACTGCCCGATCTGAACGAGCAACTGATGAGTGAGAAGTTACCACCTGTTCATATGGGCATGGGCATCAATAGCGGTGATATGAACGTGGGTAACATGGGATCAAACTTCCGCATGGCTTATACCGTGATGGGCGATGCAGTTAATCTGGCTTCCAGATTAGAGGGACTGACAAAATTTTACGGCTGCGCATTATTGGTGAGCGGTGAGCTGGCAGCAGAGGTACCAGAGTATCTTTATCGGGAACTTGATAAAGTACAGGTCAAAGGTCGTGCTGAACCGGTAACCATCCTCCAGCCGATAGGGGTGAAGGAAGAGTGCAGTTCAGAGGAAATTGAGCAGACAGAGCTGTTTAACAACTCAGTGGCTCTTTATCAGCTGCAAGAATGGTTGGAGGCAGAAGAGGGCTTCAAACGCTACCTTGAGTATCAACCGAAAGATGTAACAGCATTACTGTATCTGGAACGGATAGAACAGTATCTGTCCTCACCACCTTTACAGGCCTGGAATGGCGTGTTCAGTCATACTTCTAAATAATTTATCTGTTAAATCCAGGTAAAGAAGCAGGATCGAAATCATCAATTTGTCTCTCTGCCATATGCTGTTTGGCATATTTGAGATAAGTACCGCTTTCCACAAAGAGTCTGAATAACTCTGGATCCAGGTGATTATCTTCAACCATTCTGCCCAGAATATTCATAGCTTGAGAAAGTAACATACCTTTTTTATATGGGCGGTCCGGGGAAGTCAGGGCTTCGAAAATATCGGCTATACACATAATGCGCGCCCGGGTCGATAACTCATCTCCGGTAACGCCTCTGGGATAACCACTTCCATCCATATGTTCGTGATGATTACAGGCGATCTCAGGAACTTGCCTGAGTTGTTTAGGGTAAGTCAGAGAATCCAGCATATCGGTCGAAACCTTAATATGGTCTCTCATCACCTGCCTTTCATCATCGGTTAAAGTCCCTTTGCTGATGCAAAGGTTGTCAACTTCATCCTGTGTCAGTAGGTAGCGTTGCGCGCCTTGAGCATCTGTCCAGTTGATTTCGGAAATGCTCTTCACCCGTTCCTTCAATTCGGGGGCCATGAATTCGGAACCGGTGTTGGATTTACGGATAAAGGCGAGGTCATCATCTAACAAATGGTTCTGCTCGGTCAGTTTTTCCTGTGCCGTTGCAAATGCTTCTTCAGACATCTCAGAGCGTTGCCTTAACAGATTTAACTCCAGATGTAATTTGTATTCTCTAAAGCGACCTGCAATTAGCTCAATGCGATCAAACATCGTATGCAGTTTGGTCGCTTTATCTATTATGTATTCCGGTGTCGTGATCTTGCCGCAATCATGAAGCCATGCGGCGATGCGTAATTCATATAACTCAATGTCAGAGAAAGATTTAGTCTCAAAGATGCCGGAACTAGCATTATTCACTGCATCAGCGATCATCATTGCAATTTCAGGCACCTGCTCACAATGTTTACCGGTAACGGGTGACTTATGGTCAATTGCACGACCTATGAGTTTGATGAACGACTCAAACAGCTGGCGTTGGGCATCAATCAGTCTGCGTTTTGTCAGTACTGCAGCAGCGAGAGAAGAGAGGGACTCAACCAGATGCTGCTGGGTTTCCGGGAATGGAATGATGACACCCTCTGAATCTTTAGCATTGATCAGTTGTAAAACACCGATGACTTCGCCTTCATGATCCTGAAGAGGTACACATAAAAATGACTGGGAACGGTAATTCAGCTGTTTATCAAAATTGCGTGTGCCTGAAAAATCATAATCAGTACATTCATAGGCATCAGGAATATTGATTGTTTCCTGCTGTACAAAGGTCTGTACAACTACCAGCTTGGAAGAGTTCTGTTGGGCATTAAAAATTTTAACAGGAGGTAAATCTTTAGGCTTGCGGTGAATACCGAGAGAGCGGTTATGCAACACGGTGAACATCAGTTCATTTTCATTATCTTCATTCAGAGTATACAGCGTGCCACCATCGGCATTGGTCAAATACATGCAGCCGAGAATAATCCGATCCAGCAATTTGATGTGATCTTTCTCAGAGGTTAAAGCGCCAGTTAAATCGGCTAATTGCTTAACCACTTCCTGAGTGTCGATATGACTCATGTTAGTCCCGGTTTGCCTGTTAATCCTTTAAGACTAAATGTGGCTATGATGCATTGCAGTGTCAAGGGACTGGAGTTAAATATAATCACTTTTTGAGTAAAAACAGCTGATTGGAACTCCGTATTAATACTTAGTTGGCATAGCCTTGGCTAAGTATTCTTCCGTAATAAATTGCGCACTATTCCTCATTGGGTATCTTTAAATCCTGTGCCACACTAAATATGCTGAAAACTGGCATGGATATGTGCTGGTGAATGAACAGATGGTTGTGAGTTAGATCTCGCCTATTTGTATGATGGTGCTCTCCAGAGAGATAAAGACAGAGGATGATAATAAAAATGATGAAATTTAAATTTGCTAAGACCCTTCTTGCTGCAGCTGCATGTACAGCTGCGCTGTCAGGTCCCGCAATGGCTGCTGAGAAGGTTTACAAGCTGAAGCTGGCTGAGACATGGGGAGCTAACTTCCCAATTTTTGGTGATGCGACCAAGAATATGGCGGCCTATGCCGATAAAATGTCTAACGGACGTCTCAAGATCTCTATCGATTCTTCCAACAAGCACAAGGCACCTTTTGGTGTATTCGATATGGTGCGAGCAGGCCAGTATGACATGGGCCACTCTGCTTCCTATTACTGGAAGGGTAAGGTGCCTAACACGCTGTATTTCACTACCATGCCATTTGGTATGACTGCACCTGAACAGTACAGCTGGTTCTACCATGGTGGTGGTCAGGAGCTGATGGACGAGGTCTATGGCAAGTTTAATCTGATCTCATTCCCGGGCGGTAATACCGGTAATCAGATGGGTGGTTGGTTCCAGAAAGAGATTAATTCCCTGGATGATTTGAAAGGCTTGAAGATGCGTATTCCAGGCTTTGCCGGTGAAGTTATGGCCAAGCTGGGCGCTAAGCCTACCAATATTCCACCCGGTGAACTCTATACTTCACTGGAAAGGCGCACCATCGATGCATTGGAGTGGGTAGGACCTTCTCTCGATTTGCGTATGGGTTTCCACAAAATAGCGCCATATTATTACACTGGTTGGCATGAGCCAGCGACGGAGCTGCAGTTCCTGGTTAACAAGAAAAAGTTTGACCGCCTACCTGCTGATCTTCAGGCGATCCTGAAGACAGCTATGAAAACCGCCGCTTATGATATGTATATTCACTCTTATCATGCCTCAGCTGAAAACTGGGATAGCATGAAGAAGGAGTATCCGAATATTCAGGTTAAAACGTTCCCTGCAGAAGTCACTGCGGCTATGCGTAAAGCCAATGATGAGCTGCTGGCCGAAAAAGCCGCTTCCGATCCTCTCGCTAAGAAAATCCTGGATTCTCAGGCTGAGTACATGCGCAAGTCACGTGCCTGGACTGATATTTCTGATAAAGCCTATCTGAACAGCCTTTCTAAGTAATCGGCTGTCGCCCTGCTGGCACCCTTAAATTGAAAAGGGTGTCAGCTGTTATTTTTCAGGAGCTTACATGTTTTTATTGAGGCTGGAGCAGGTGATCAATAGCTTTTCCGATCTTCTCGGAAAGATCTCTGCTGTCCTGTTTGTCATTATGTTGTTCAACGTGTTTATCGACGTTGTAATGCGATACGTCTTCAATGACGTGTCGATCGGCATGCAGGAGCTGGAGTGGCACCTGTACGCAGCTGTTTTCCTGTTGGGTGTACCGTTCACTCTAAAGGCGGGTGGTCATGTCCGTGTTGATCTGATTTATGAACGACTCAGTGCTAAGACCAAAGCTGTTATCGATATGCTGGGCTGCCTGATTCTCCTGTTTCCATTCTGTGCGCTGGTTGGTTGGTATGGAATTGACTTTGCGCGTGAATCCTTTGAATTGGGAGAAATGTCTGGTGATCCTGGTGGATTGCCCTATCGATGGATCATCAAGTCAGTTATTCCCTTTGCATTTTTTGCCATGCTGATCAGCGGCATAGGCTTTTTCCTGAAATCCCTGAATATCTTCCTTGGCATCCGCCCGGAAGAACACTATCAAACGCCGCAGCACTGAGGAGCCGACAGATGATTGGTATTATTATGTTCGCAGTGGCGCTGCTGATGCTGCTGGTAGGTTTCCCGGTCGCATTTACCTTTGGTGGTGTCGCATTAATTTTTGGTGTCTTCGCTGAAGGCGCAGATATGTTTGCCTTTATGCCATTCCGTATCCAGAGCATTATGGAGAATACGGTTCTGATGGCAGTGCCTTTATTTATCTTTATGGGTCTGGTGCTGCAGAAAACACAGCTAGCGGAACAGTTACTTGAGGCCATGGGTAAGCTGTTTGGTGGTGTTAGAGGTGGTCTGGCGATTTCTACTGTTCTGGTAGGAGCCCTGCTTGCCGCGTCGACAGGTGTTGTGGGAGCGTCTGTTGTTGCAATGGGCTTGATTTCCCTGCCTGTAATGCTCAAGTACAAATACGATAAAAGCCTGGCCTGCGGAACAATTTGTGCATCCGGTACACTGGGCCAGATTATTCCGCCTTCAATCATCCTGATTATTCTTGGTGATGTGCTGGGTATTCCGGTAGGGGACCTCTTTAAGGCGGCTGTGGGGCCCGGTTTAATACTGATCGGTGTCTATGTTATCTATATACTAATTTATAGCTTCATTAAGCCAGAAGCAGCTCCTGCTTTGCCGTTGGATGAAGATGTTACCAACAAGCGCCAGCAATACGTAAAAGCGCTAAAAGCGATTATTCCTCCATTGGCGCTTATTCTGGTGGTGTTAGGTTCTATCTTTGCGGGTATTGCAACACCTACTGAATCCTCTGCGTTGGGGGGTGTAGGTGCATTGGTACTGGCGGCCCTTTACCGACAGTTCAGTTGGAAAATGGTGATGGATTCTGCGACCGAAACGGTCAAGGTTACGGCGATGGTGTTCGCTATCTTGCTGGGAGCAACTGCGTTTTCGATGGCTTTCAGCTATACCGGAGGTGATTACATTGTTGAAGAGGTGCTTTCTGATCTGCCGGGCGGAGCAACCGGTTTCCTTATTCTGTCGATGCTGGCCATTCTGATTCTGGGTTTCTTTATCGACTTTGTAGAGATCAGTTTCATTATCGTACCTATTCTCGCCCCAGTTGCCGATATGTTAGGTATTGCGCCATTATGGTTTGCAATACTGATTGCGATGAATCTGCAAACCAGTTTCCTGACGCCGCCCTTTGGTTTCAGTTTGTTCTATCTGAAAGGGGTGTCACCCCCGTCTGTGAAAACCATGGATATCTACAGAGGGGTGATGCCGTTTATTATTATGCAGGTCGCAGTGGTAATCTCGATACTGCTATTCCCTGATTTCTACGGATTGTCGTAAAGATCGGGAGAAATGATAAGAACTCAAGGGCTGCGGTGCGGCCCTTTTTTATGCACAGCTTTTAGCGAACTATTTTTCTTATGATTTTTAGAGTTACGCACATGATCTGTGGATAAGTGTGGGTGTAACTTTTGGGTAGATTGCTGTAGAGCAGAAGAAATGGGAACTTCACGGGTATGATGTTTCTTTGATCTATTAAAATAATCTAATAAAAACATGAGGTTATTTTTTAGTCGAAAGATTTTTCCTATTTGCGATAGATTTATCCAAGGGAATGGAAGAGGAAATTTTTGTGTGGATTATTTTCTGTTTGGGTTGGAATTTGATTGACTTTTTGTAGTGCAGTAACCATGGGCTTTAAGGGATAAGTATGTCCTTACATCTGTAAGAACAACCCTTAATTCGTGTTTGAATTGGTATTAAATCGATTCATAAAAGGGCTGGTGGTGGGTAATATTCTTTATCCGAAAATGTGTTTGTACAAGTATGAGAGGTTTGGGTGTCTGATTGGTTTGTGTACATATTGCGATGTGCTGACGAGACATTGTATACAGGAGTGACTACTGACCCTGATAGGCGGCTCAGGCAACACAATGGCGAGTTGGTCGGCGGTGCAAAATACACAAGATTGAGGCGGCCGGTTGAGTTGGTCTGGAAGGAGCTGCACTCAGACAGGAGCAGTGCCTGTAAAAGGGAATCAGGTATTAAGCAATTGCGCCGTGCGGAAAAGCTGAATTTGATTACAGAGTTGTAAGGGTTCTCTATCAAGGGTGTTCTTTGAACACAATTTGATCCCTGCCTTTCTTTTTAGCCGCATACAGGTTTTTATCTGCTCTTTGTAGCAGGTTAGCAAAGCTTTCATCATCGCGGCGTTTAGCTATACCGCAGCTGAGCGTTATTTCTATCCCGGACGCAAAATCTGAAAAATTAGCTTTCCTGCGCAATCTTTCTGCAAGTTGAAGTACTGCCAGGTCCTCTTCAGCCAGGGTAAGAACAATAAACTCTTCGCCACCGTATCTGACGCAAAGATCTTGTGGGCGTGTGCTCTCTCTTAAAATAGAGCCCAGTTGTTTCAGTACCTGATCACCTTCAAGGTGGCCGTAGGTATCGTTTACCGCTTTGAAATGATCTATATCCAGAAACAATATATAAAGGTGTTTATCCTGGCTGCGTAGGTCGGCACGTACAAAACGATCTTCGGTTTCGTTCAGATAGCGCCTGCTGTAAAGCTGAGTGAGTGGGTCCTTAATGGCAAAATTTGCGATGCCTCTGGCACTGTGCCTTGCTGAAAATAATGAAAAGCCAATAAGAAGAGTAAGAACAACCAGCACTATATTAATCGAACTCAGAACCATTCTGTTTTTTGCAGCTGACTCTTCATCCAGATACACCCCGGTACCAATTACCCATTGCCATGGGGCATATAGGGATACATAAGAAACTTTCAGGGTAGGGGACTCGGCTTGTTCTGGTTTAGGCCATGAATACTCCACCCAACCGCCACCGTTTATTGCTTCTGTAATAAACTGGTCAAAGGGTTTGATTCCGTGAATATCTCTGAAACCTAAAAGGTTCTGACCTTCCAGTTCTGGCATCAACGGATGCATGATGATATTTCCCTGCAAATCATTGATCCAGAAATAGCCACTGTCTGAATAGCGGGTATTACGCAAAGTGTTTAGGGAGAAGTGCTGGGCTTGATCGGCGCTTAACTCGCCTTTGCGGTGGAGTTCATGGAAGCTATTTACAATTGAAATAGCTGCATTGGTTAGCTGTAAGGAATCATTGCGTTTTTCTTCGATGTGAATCTTGCCGAAGATATCAAATACAACGTATAGCAACACAACCATGCCTACGAGGCTGATAGCTACCATTAAGCTCAGATGTTTACCTATGTCGGAACTCAATGAAATTTTCATAACGTTGGTCTCCCTGCAACGCCGGCTATTCCATTAGCTCTGAATGATTCCTTACGTCAGCTTATGATCACGACGAACTATTAACGATGACAGGTATCAATACGCGATAGGATATAAATAGTATTAAACGGGTGTTTGATTAGAATCAATTACACATAGAGTAATAAATAAACTGATAGGTACAGGAGATTGAATCAATACCACTGTAAATTCAAATTGGCATTGGCTGAACTATAAAGTATTCTTGCGTTATATTATAACATTTAAGGTTTTTGGTGATGTTTAAGAAAAAAGTTTTATATGCGGTTCTAGCCTCTTTATCACTTTCATCCGTTGCAATGGCTTATGAAATAGAGCACGGCAGTCATGTTCATGGTGAAGCGGTCATGAATATCGCTATTGATGGAGCAGCAGTTGCAGTTGAGCTTGATTCTCCGTTGTTCAATTTTACCGGTTTTGAGCACGACGCAGAAACTAAGGAAGATAAACAGACTCTGCAGCAGACGATTGCTGGATTGCAGAATGCAGATCAATTGCTTTTGTTACCTATGGCAGCAAACTGCGTCCTAAAGGATGCAGAGGTAGAGCTGGGATCTGAGTCGGGTCATGAAGAACATCATGAACACGAAGATGAAGAGCATCATGGCAAACATGCAGAACACGAACATGATGAGCATGAAGAGGGTGAAAGCCACCAGGATATCCATGCAGCATATGTGTTCTCTTGTGCTAAACCAGAAGCTATCAATAAGATTGGTTTTGCATTCTTTAAACAATTTCCAGAATTACAGGAGATCAAGGTAAACTTGATCTCAGATAAAGGTGCTTTGGTGAAAGAAGTCTCCAAGCAAGATTCGGAATTGTCTTTATAAGAGTGGTGCATGTGTCAGAGGAATCGGCTGGTTCGGCGATTGAAATCGAGAATCTGAGTTTTTCCTGGGAACAGGGGAAACCTATTCTTTCTGTCCATCAGTTTAACGCTGCCCCGGGTGAAGCGGTTTTTATTCGGGGTCCTTCCGGTAGCGGGAAAAGTACTTTCCTTAATCTTCTCGGTGGGGTCATTCGTCCTCAATCAGGTTCCATAAAACTGTTAGACAAAGAAATAACTTTACTGAAAGCCAGTCAGGTTGACCACTTCCGTTCCGATCATACCGGGTACATATTCCAGCAATTTAACCTGTTACCTTATCTTGGCGTACTTGAAAACGTTCTCTTACCTTGCCGGTTTTCTGATAGAAGAAGACTGCGAGCTGAAGAAAAATTTTCTTCTCTGGAGGAGGGGGCGCGTCACCTGTTAGAACGTTTGGGTTTTTCGCAAAATCTGATCAATACCCAGAGTGTTCTGGAACTCTCTACCGGCCAGCAGCAAAGGGTCGCAGCTGCCAGAGCATTACTGGGTGCTCCAGAAATCATTATCGCTGATGAACCGACATCAGCGCTGGATTCTGACCACCGGGACCTGTTTATCGATCTACTGCGGGAGCAGTGTGATGCGCAGGGCTCAACGCTTCTGTTTGTCAGCCATGATTCATTTTTAGAAAGTCATTTTGATCGCATCGAAACCTTAAAGCCGTCTTCACAGGGAGGCTTTGCACTATGACGCTTCTCAAACTGACCTGGAAAAGCCTGCTTAATAGAAAGGCCACTGTTTTTCTTACCTTAGTTTCAATTAGCTTGAGCGTGGCGTTATTGCTGGGTGTTGAGAAAGTGCGTTATCAGGTTAAAGATAGTTTCTCATCAACTGTTTCAGGAACTGACCTGATCGTCGGGGCGAGAAGTGGTCAGATCAATCTTCTGCTCTATTCAGTTTTTCGTATTGGTAATGCAACCAATAACATTTCCTGGGACAGCTATCAGAAAATCAGCCAGCATCAGAAAGTTAAATGGTCTATACCTCTATCGCTGGGTGATAGCCACATGGGCTTCAGAGTTCTGGGAACGAATACAGACTATTTTCGACATTATAAATATGGAAAAAGCACCCCATTAGAGTTTGCTGAAGGGAATGAGTTTAGCCATCTTTTTGACGTTGTACTGGGGGCAGAGGTTGCCAGGGAATTACACTATCAACTAGGCGATAAAATTGTCATAGCGCACGGTGCGGGTAATGCGGCTCTGGTTGAACATGACGATAAACCGTTTAATGTTGTCGGTATCCTGAAACCCACGGGTACCCCGGTAGATAACACTTTGCATGTGAGCCTCGAAGCGATCGAAGCGATTCATGTGGATTGGAAATCCGGTGTGCGACTGCCGGGTGTTCAAATCAGTTCGGAAGAAGCTCAGAAGATGCAATTGCAGCCTAAACAGATCACGGCGTTTATGCTGGGGTTACACTCAAGGTTATCCACATTCCATCTGCAGAGATCAATCAACAACTATAAACGCGAACCGCTGCTGGCTATTCTTCCGGGACTCACACTTCAGGAACTCTGGCAGATGTTTGGTTTAGCCGAGAAAGCACTGGTGGTTGTGACGTTGCTTGTTGCAATCTCAAGCCTGATCGGACTGCTGACGTTGATGCTAACCAGCCTTAATGAACGCAGAAGAGAGATGGCAATACTCCGCTCAGTGGGTGCGCGTCCCGGACATATCTTTATGTTACTGACTCTGGAATCCGTTATTATCACTTCATTGAGTTTATTCTTCGGAACCTTGCTCTATTTTTCAGTTCTAATAGTGGCATCACCACTACTGCAGGAAACATTTGGCATTCTATTGCACGCTCAGGGCTTCACCGAAGTCCAGTTGAGTTGGTTGGGAATGATGTTAATCGTAGGCAGTGTAGTGGGTGTTATCCCGGGCTATAAAGCCTACCGACAGTCGTTATCTGATGGGATGGCGATAAGAATCTAATCTGGATCTATACGTGAAATATTTTAAAGCGCTCCTAATGCTGTCCATACTCTCCACCTTTTCTATCGGTGTGTCTGCAGCAGATATCTTAAACGGTGAAGAGGTGAAGGAAGTGGAGTGGGAGCAACTGATGCCTGCGGAATTTACTCTGGATGATGTGTTTGATATCGATAAGCTTGCTGAGATTGATGATTTCGACCCCAAAGCGCAACAGATTCTGGACGAGATGATGGCTGCCATGCAATCGGCACCCACGGTGCCTGAAATGGATGGGCAGATGGTTAAACTGCCTGGCTATGTGGTCCCGGTTGAAGCTGAAGGTCTTAATGTCACAGAGTTCTTTCTGGTGCCGTACTTTGGAGCTTGTATCCACACGCCTCCACCGCCTTCCAACCAGATCGTCTATGTGCGCTTTGAACCCGGTACCAAAGTTGAAAACCTTTATGATGCCATATGGGTGACGGGTAAGCTCAGCACAGAGTCCAAAGCCCATGAGTTGGCAACTTCAGGCTATCGAATGGAAGCCTTCCAGATCGCGCCATATGATCTTTAGTTTACTATTGGTAATACCAATATAAATTTTTCTTATAAAAAAGTGGAGCTGTCCCTAGGCTGCCGTTAAAATCTGTTCTTTGCATTACCTAAGAGACTCCCTTCAGTGGAACAGATCATTAACCTCATTCTGGAATCCGGCCGGGCAGGCATAGATATGGGCCTCTATATCATGCTGCCTATCATGGTGGTGATGCTGGCATTAATGAAGTTGCTGGACGCTAAAGGGGTTCTGAGTTGGGCATCGAACCATCTGGCCCCTTTTACCCGAGTGTTTGGGATACCCGGCCTGGGTATTTTTGCCATGACGAAGCTGTTGTTCGTGAGTTTTGCAGGGCCTATCGCGACCCTTACGCTAATGGATCAAAATGGCACCTCTCGACGCTATATCGCTGCTACCCTGGCGATGGTTATGGCTATGTCACAGGCCAATGCATCTTTCCCTCTGGCAGCAATGGGTCTGAATATAGGGGTTATTCTGATGACTTCCCTAATCGGGGGCTTATCTGCCGCAGCGTTCACCTATTATCTTCTCACCAGAAACCTTACGGATATGGATTCACCAGAGTTGGAGGTGAAAGGGACAGCACCTGAGGAAGAGAAGAAAACCATCATGCAGATTTTGGGTGACGGTGGACAAGAAGGGATGAAAATAGTGCTCGGCATGATGCCGATGCTGATCCTGGCAATTTTCCTTGTCAATGTGCTCAAGGTTACTGGAGCGATTGAATCGCTGAGTGGTTTTGTGGGACCAGCGCTAGCCCTGATTGGGCTTCCGGAGGCGACCGTTTTACCCATAGTGACCAAGTTTATCGCAGGTGGCACCGCCTTTATGGGTGTTACTATCGAGCTAATGAATCAGGGGCTGATAACTGCAAATGAACTTAACCGCATGGCGGGTTTTACCACCAACCCACTGGATCTGGTCGGCGTTGCCGTTTTCGCTGCAGCCGGTAAAAGAGTCGGCCAGGTTATACGTTTTGCAGTCTATGGGGCTTTATTCGGGATGATCATCCGCGGTGTTTTACACCTGCTGATATTTCCGGCCTGATCCTCCCGGACAGAGAGTCACCGGCTCAATACTAACTGCGGTCCTTTTTTACCTGCGGGGATGGTGTGTTTAGCAAAAACACCATAGATATGGCCGCAACCATCACAGTAAGCAACCTGAAACCATGCGTGATTATCCCGGGCACGCTCAGAACTGTCTTTAGAGACAATGTGTTCGATCCCTTCAATTTCACATTCAGGGCATTTAGGTTCAGCCATATACTCTTCCTCAATAATTTTTATCTGTCAGCATTAGTTCATGTTGAGAACAAAAGGTTCCCGCTCTGAGTTATGTAAATGCGTCAGAGTTCAACGCTGACAGAATTTGAGCCCCGGATCGCTTTTTCTTTGGCTTTTTCCGCAGATACATCACGAGCCAGTACTACGCCCATTCTACGTTGCCCGGAAACTTCAGGTTTTCCAAATAAACGCAGTTGAGTGTCTGGTTCAGCCAACACTTGCTGCAAATTTCCAAATTTAACTTCCTGCGATTCACCCTCCACAAGAATAACACTGGAAGCAGAAGGTCCATGAAAATGAATGGAGGGTATAGGTAGGCCCAGAATGGCTCTTGCATGCAGAGCAAATTCAGAAAGGTCCTGTGAAATCATAGTTACCATACCCGTATCATGAGGACGGGGAGAGACTTCACTGAAATAAACTAGATCACCTTTAATAAACAGCTCAACACCAAAAATGCCATTGCCGCCCAGAGCCGCTGTGACTTTGGCTGCAATATCACGGGATTCTTCTAACGCTGTGTTGCTCATCTGCTGAGGTTGCCACGACTGGCGATAATCGCCGTTAACCTGCACGTGTCCGATGGGCTCACAATAGCTGGTATTACCGGAATGCCTGACGGTTAATAAAGTGATTTCATAGTCAAAATCCACGAAGCCTTCAATAATGACCTTGCCTTTACCTGCACGTCCGCCTTCCTGTGCGTAATGCCAGGCAGCATCAATTTCGTTCTCTTGCTTTAAGGTGGATTGGCCTTTACCGGAGGAGCTCATGATCGGCTTAACTACACAGGGAAGACCGATATGTTTTACTGCAGAAAGGTATTCTTCATATGTTTCAGCAAATTGGTAAGGCGATGTTGGTATTTGCAGCTCTTCTGCTGCCAGCCTGCGAATGCCTTCACGGTTCATGGTTAGCTGGGCAGCTTTTGCAGTAGGGGTTACGCTAAATCCTTCAGCTTCAAGTTCAACCAGTGTATCTGTAGCGATCGCTTCGATTTCAGGCACAATCAGACTGGGTTTTTCCAGTTCAATGACCTTCCTGAGGGCTTCGCCATCAAGCATAGAGATCACATGGCTGCGATCGGCTACCTGCATGCCAGGTGCATTATTGTATCGATCAACTACGATGACTTCGGCACCCAGACGTTGAAGCTCAATAACGACTTCCTTGCCAAGCTCACCTCCACCACACATAAGTACTCGTGTAGCACTGTTTGAAAAAGGAGTACCAAGCTGCAACATTGTCCAATCTCCAGCGTGAAAAATTTTCAAGCATTATAAGGGGCAAAACTGGCTAATCACCAGCACCAAAAGTGAAATGCACTATACTTTATCTCGTTGTCAAAGAATGAGGTGTCGAGATGAAAAGGCTTGTGTTTCTCGCCCCCACATCTAAACAGGTACAGGGAGTGATCAGCTCCTTGATCTCAAAAGGGGTTTCCGAGGACGGCATCCACATCATAGCTAATGATTTATCGCAGATCGAAGGTTTGCACCTTAGACCTGCGTCAGATGTTGAGACAACAGAGTTAGAAAACGATATGGACTGGGGCATGGTCGCTGGTGGTGGTTTTGGCCTTGCAGCTGGTCTGGTGGCAAGCACTGTGTTTTCTCCACTGGGCGCCGTTTGGGCTGGTGGCACTGTGATTGCTGGAAGCTTTCTTGGTATTGGACTGGGAGGATGGTTAGGAAAACTTGTTGGTGAAAGCACACCTGTTCATTTATTAGGTAAATATAAGCATGCATTAGAACAAGGGTGTTTTCTGGTATTGGTGGATATATCTGCGGAACGCATGTCAGAAATACATAAGGTGATCAGGCACCACTGTCCAAAGGCGTTAGTAGAAATAATTCATTTGCACTGGGATTATCAGCAAGTCGCGTAACAGCTCAACCTTTTGCCTTAACAGGCCGATTAGTCGGAGTCTCCATCCGGCATTTAAGGGCAGCCAGACCAGCTGCCCTTTCTAATTCTGGGCCATCGAAATCAAAAAACGACTCAATATTAAGAGTTATTTTCGGCTAAATTGCCGAGAATATGCTATCTGTTAAATTAGGTAGTAAAAGTAGGGCTTAATTATGTCTAAAGGTCATGAACGTCATATGGAGCGTCACCATGGGTTGTCGTTATTTGGCAAGGACCTTGTACGTCGTTGTAGCTCTCACTGTGAATTATGCGACGCTCAGGGAGTTAAGTTAACGATCTTTGAGGTACCCCCGGTGGGTTCTGCGCCTGATTTTGAACATTGCCTTATGTTATGTGAAACCTGTCTTGATCAGATACAACGCCCCAAGTTACGAGATTCTAATCATTGGCGCTGCCTTAATCATTCTGTATGGAGCTCTGTTCCTGCAGTCAAAGTCCTTGCAGCGACTATGCTGCATAATTTGTCTGAAAACGAGAGATGGGCGTTGGAGTTAGAAGAGCAGCTTTATCTTGAACCGGAAGAGCAAGAATGGCTCGAAAAAGTGGAGTTGCCCTGAATTTTAGAGGTCAACTTCCCCGGCTAAACTGTTTCCTAGTTGTCGGTAAATATCCTCTCTGTCATAACCCTGTGCCAAAAGGTATAGCAGTTTAGTGTAGGCTGCTTCGGTAGTCATATTGGCACCGGATATGATGCCTATATCATTCAGTTCTGAGCTGCAGGCATAATGCCCATGGTAGACTTCAGCCTGAAGGCATTGACTTATATTCAAGACAATACAGTTATTGCTGGTAGCGGATTTCAGTGCAGCCATTAACGCTTTATTCTGATCAGGTAGGTTGCCCACGCCATAACTCTGGATGATGAGCCCTTCCAGCCCGTCTGTTTCAACAATACTTCTGCAAATATTTTCATTCAGCCCCGGATAAATTGGCAAAATAGCCACAGAATGGGCATTAAACTCAGGACAAGAGAACTGTTTTGTTGTTTCAGGTAAAACAAGCTCGCTGTGAATCTCAATATTTGGCCCCACTTGTCCCAGCCATGGGTAATTTGGGCTTTCAAATGCATCCAGCCCAGTAGCCTTACTCTTAGTTGAACGATTTCCCCGGATCAACTTGCCGTGGAAGAATATAGTGACCTCAGGTACAGGATGGTAAGCGGCTAAAATGAGGGCATTACACAAGTTGTCCTGCGCATCAGATCTGAGTTCGATCAAAGGTATTTGCGACCCAGTAATGATAACGGGTTTATCCAGTCCTATAAGAAGAAAAGATAGCGCGGAAGCGCTGTATGCCATGGTGTCCGTACCGTGCAATACAATGAAACCGTCATAAGTGTCGTAGTTTTTCTCAATAAGTGAAGAGAGAATGTGCCAGTGACCAGGGTCTAAATTGGCACTGTCTATCACGGGTTCAATTTCAATGACGTCATAATCCGGTAGTTTTGAACCACAGGGTGGATGAAGCTGTTCTTCTATGACGGAACTAAAGCCTGAAACCGGAACATATCCACTCTCGGTGTTTTGCATACCGATTGTTCCGCCCGTGTAAATAATGAGAATCCGCTTATCTGCCATGAAAAAACAACCTGAGTGGGTATTAGTTTTGTATATCTTCTGATTTTAAATGAATTTTTAATGTTTTTGTGTAAGCTGAATATACCTTTAGAGCTTACTGCACGGAAAGTTACAAATGCCAGATTCCCCTCTTTCAACATCAGCTCTCGCTAAAGCCTTAGGCAAAACAACCAAACAGATGTTTTCTGAGCTGGAAACTCTGGGCTGGATTGAACGTATAGAAGAGAGTTGGAAATTAACCGCAAAAGGTGAATTTGAAGGTGGGAAGTATCGTGAAAGCCAGAAGTTTGGTCGTTATATTATCTGGCCTTCAACGGTCACGGCACACAAGATGCTTTGTAATGCGGACTCGCATCTGCTGACCTCGACAAAATTAGCCAGATCATTTTCTCTTACCCGTAAGATGATGGATCAAATATTGGTTGAATTAGGTTGGGTATTACCTGCCAGAAAAGGGTGGTTGGTAACCCAACAAGGGGAATCTGAAGGCGGGTGTCAGCGCGAAAACAGCAATACAGCAGTACCTTACGTGCTATGGCCTGGAGAATTTACTGAACACGAAGTATTGAATCGGCGTGTTGAAGAATTGTCGAAAAGTGATTTGTTATGTTGCGATGGCCATCAGGTATCTTCTGTTCAGGAACAGAAAATTGATAACTGGTTGTATCTATCTGGAGTCCTGCATGCCTACCAACGTCGTCTACCATTTGAAGAAACTTTTCTGTCAGACTTTTACCTTCCGCAATACCACCTCTATATTGAATACTGGGGGGAGGGGAATTCCTCTACGCAGTTGCCTGCAAAAATGAACAAAAAAGAGCAAATTATTCAGGCGGGTTTTAAGTTGATAGAGCTGGATGATCATGATGTGGAAGCTTTAGATGAGGTGCTTCCGCGGAAGTTACTGAAATACGGCATTGAAGTTTGAGTGTGGGAGAGAATCAAGAACAGGTTTTGCTTGGTTAGTTTGTCGATGGGTTTAGATAAGGGAATAGATTACTAAGATGCTCGGCTCATTTAACTCCTTTAATCAGCGTCTGTCATTTCGTTTGGCAGGGTATGCTGTGCTGCTTGCGTTTGCAATTGGCCTTCTTTTAAGTGCTGTACAGTTGTTTCAGGACTTTAAGGAGCAGGAAACCCTATTAGATGGCACGATTAATAAGATCCTAAAAGCCAGTGAACCACCGGCAAGCCGTGCTGTGCACACACTAGATCCGGCCCTTGCTCATGAGGTAGTAACCGGATTAATGCAATATTCCTTTGTTCAGGAAGTTGTTATCCGGGATGAGTTAGGAGAAACTCTGGCGAAAAATGCAATTCCTCATATCAAAAGTAAGACTGACTGGCTAACACAGACTTTTTTTGCAGAAGAAAAAGCCTATATAGTTCCTTTGAATGCTCCGGAATTTGCCAATATCAAACCGGGTCAGCTCAAACTTGTGATTAACCCGGATATGGCTTTTCAGCCGTTTTATGCCCGGGCTATCTATGTATTTATTACTGGCTTTATTCGAAACCTCCTACTGGCTATTTTGCTGATTACCGTTTTTTACTACGCAATTACCAAACCTTTATTCATTCTGGCTCAGCAGTTCTCGAGACTTAACCCGAAAACAATTGACGATAAAAGGTTAACGGTGCCAGAGCAGCATCAGGATACTGAATTAGGCCAGCTTTCACGTGCTGGTAATCATTTTATTGATACCGTTCAAACGCTCATGGAAGAAAACCAAAATAACCATCGGGCCTTAGCCAGAAGTGAGATGCGCCTGAATCAGCTAATTGATCAGGTTCCTCAACTGATCGTATCACTGGATCTTGAAGGTAATATCCTTTTCTGTAATCAGTCATTTGCATATTTCTATAATCGTAATGCAGGTGATCTGATCGGCATGCAGCTTGAACAGCTGCATGATCATGATGGTGAGGTGCAAGTTCTGGAGCAGGTAGCACATGCCGTGCAAGTGAATCAGACATCGACTGAAATAAGAGAGCTGAACTGGACTAACCCCGATAATGAACTGCGCTATCTCACCGTTCAGGTAGCACCTTTTGAGCACTTCAGTGCGCCAGCGTTGCTTATTGTTGCCACGGATATTTCTGAGCAGAAGATGGTTCAGGATCATATCAGCCATATGGCAAACCATGATGCTCTGACAGGACTTCCTAACAGAACATTGCTAAATGATCGTCTTGGGCAATCATTGGCAACCTGTCAGCGTACCGGAGAGTTTAATTCACTGTTATTTATCGATCTGGACCATTTCAAAACCATAAACGATTCATTAGGTCACGGTATTGGTGACTTATTGTTGAAAAAGGTCGCCAAAGTTCTCACTGCGAATATTAGAACCAACGATACTATTGCTCGACTGGGCGGAGATGAATTTGTCGTCATGGTGCAGTCTTTTCAGGAGGATAGGGAAGCACTGGTTCGTGATGTTGAGAATGTCTGTAAAAAACTTCTGGATGTATTAGCAGACCCTTTTTTTGTACATCAGCATCAACTCAGGATTGGTGCCAGTATCGGGGTGGTTATTTTCCCAAATGAAAATGAAACTATTGAGGATCTTCTGAGATTTGCGGATACAGCTATGTATCATGCCAAGGAAAATGGCCGTAACTGCTACGCTTTTTATCATGAAGCGATGTCTCAGGCTGTCGAAAAGCAAAGGTATCTGGAAAACCAGTTACACCAGGCTCTGGTAAATGAAGATTTTAAAGTGCATTACCAGCCTTTGGTGGGTGTAGAAGGTGATATTTGTGGGTTTGAAGCTCTGATTAGATGGCAGCACCCTAAAAAGGGGATGATTTCTCCTGCTGAGTTTATTCCTAGTCTGGAAATCAGTGGCATGATTGTACCGGTCAGTGATTGGCTGATCAGCCATTGCAGTGAACAGATTGTGGAATGGCGAAAAAGTGGTTTCTGGCAGGAGGGCTGGTATATGTCTATCAACATCAGCCCTCAGCAGTTTTATCAGGAAGATATGATCCGTTCCCTGAAAACCAGAGTTGAAAACACAGGCACTAAACTAACGGATATCTGTCTGGAGATAACCGAAAACGTTGCTGTAGAAAGTATCGAATTCACAGTTTTACGTTTGCAACAACTGCGTGAGTTTGGGGTGAAAATTGCTTTGGATGATTTTGGGACCGGGTATTCTTCTCTTAGCTATCTGAAACAACTACCCATTGATATTGTGAAGATAGACCGGGCCTTTATCAAAGAACTGGGATCCGATCATAAGAGTGAAGCGATGGTGGCTGCGGTGTGCTCTATAGCCAGAGCGTATAGCTTGAGGGTTACTGCCGAGGGTGTAGAAACCCAGAAGCAGATGTTGAAAGCCAGCCAATGTGGTTGTCACGTCTTCCAGGGTTTCTATATAGATCGTCCTCAACCTGCTGAAGATCTTGAATTAACCAGTCTTACTGCTACCCTGGAAATCTGATCCCGGTTATTATGCAGTGATCTGGAACTTTATCACCTCAGTGATATCTATATATCGAGCATCCATCAGGAGTGTTGTCTGTGACAACTCAAAGACTGACTAAACGCAACCGATTCATTACTGCCATACTGGCTGTGGTGTTCGTTGTGTATTGTTCAGTTGGAGTATGCACGGATCTTATTTCCACTGCAGAGCCAGTTGATGATGCCCATGCCCACCACAATATGGAAGGGCAGGTGCATCAGGATATATTGCAACAGTTTCACTGTGATTCATCTGACAGTTGTCAATGGAGCCTGAACCTGGTTTCTGACCCTGTTTCATTCGACGAACTTGGAACTGGATATGCCCTGGCTTATCTGGTTTCTTCCGCAACATTGATTCTCATGGTGCTTTCTCTATCGCTAAAGCAGCGACGAAGATATGCATATGCTCTAAACAACCTCTATCAACCTTCATATCCTCGGCTACATCTGCAGAAATCTGTCTTTCTGAATTAAATCCTTTCTGATTTAAACCTTACTCCCTGCTCTAAGGGTATTTTTTGTTTTTATCAGGAAAGGACCATGCGTAATTTAATTTCTTTAATCTTTCTGGCCTCTTTTATCGGTTCAGCAAACGCTGAAGTTTCAATGGATCAGGCTGTTGAAATGGCCTTAAAAAAGGATCATTGGCAGTTGAGTAATCTGCAGCAGGAGCAGGCATTGCGTTCTGAAGCGATTGCTGTAGCTCAGTTACCCGATCCAAAAGTCAGAGTGGCTCTGGCTAATCTACCTTTAGATAGCTTCGATTTTAATCAGGAAAATATGACTCAGTTGCAATTGGGGCTCTCGCAGCAGTTCCCCAGAGGCAATTCTCTAAGTCTGAAGCAACAGCAGGTTGAACTGCGGGCGGATAGAAATCCTTTACAGCGTTATGAACGTTCGGCACAGCTCAAATTACAGGTCACTCAAACCTGGTTGAAACTGCATCAGTCAGAACAGCAGTTGGCACTCCTGAAACGTAAAAAACATATTTTTGACGAGTTGGTTGCAATCAGCAGGGCAAACTTCCGCAGTGGTAAATCTCGTAGGTTTGAGGTGTTAGATGCTGAACTTCAGCTTACAAAATTACAGGATCGGATTATCCAGTTGGAGAAAATCGTCAGCCAGAGTCAGGCCCAGTTGCAAAAGTGGCTCTATGAAAAACCAGTTAATCCTTTGAACGCTGAGCTTCAGGTTCCAGAGTTACTCGTTAAAGTACAAAACCAACAGGCGGTAAACTCTGCGCTCACTCAACACCCTCAGATGCAAATTCTGGCTCAGGATATCCAGATCAAAGATAAAGGTGTGGACCTGGCAGACGAAGCATATAAGCCGGGATTTAAGGTTGATGCCAACTATGGCTACAGGGATAACAATGACAATGACATGGAACGATCTGATTTTTTTACCGTTGCCCTGACCATGGATCTGCCACTGTTCCCGGAAAAACGTCAAGACCAGCAGCGTAATGCTGCGATCCAAAAGCGCGAAGCCAGTCGCGAGCTGCGGTTATTAAAAGCCCGTGAACTCAGGTCCGGTTATGAAGCGGCGCTGGCAAATCTCTCCGGCATAGAGCAACGTCTGGAGATCTATAACCAAAGCTACCTGAAACAACAGTCCGCCAAAAGGAAAGCCGCATTAAAAGCTTACGCCTCAGCCAATGCACGCTTTAACGAGGTGGCGATGGCGGCCATGTCTGAACTGGAGGCTCAATTACAAAAAGTGGTTCTGGAGCATCAGGCAGCTCAGGCAGCAACTGAAGTTAATTATTATCTGGCGGGCGTTGACACTCAACTGCAATCCGCTATAGCAGATCAGCCGCAAATTCAGGAGAGTAAATGATGAATAAGTGGATTCTGGCAATATCAGCTCTTTTATGTGGTGCAGCACTGGGATATTTCCTTCCTAACCAAAACGCTAATGAAATGTCGGCCGACAGTGGCGAAAGCAAACCTTTGTATTGGGTAGCGCCTATGGACCCGAATTTTAAACGTGATAAACCGGGCCTTTCTCCTATGGGAATGGACTTGGTGCCTGTATATCCAGAAGACCTGGCCGGAGGTGATTCTCCCGGTACGATCTCGATCAGTCCTGAAGTGGTGAATAATCTGGGTGTGCGTAGCGAATCAGTTCTGTTTAGCCCTTTGCAGGGGCGGATCAGTACCGTTGGATATGTGGGGTACGATCAGGAGCAGCTACTGGATATTCATTCTCGTATCTCTGGCTGGGTTGAGTCCTTAGCAGTAAATGCTGAAGGTGAGGAGGTCACAGAAGGGCAATTATTGTATGAGGTTTATTCCCCGGACCTGGTTAATGCACAGGAAGAATATCTGGCGGCACTGAACAGTGGTAATCGTTATCTGCGCCAGGCCAGTGAGAGCAAACTAAAAGCGCTTGGGGTATCTGATCAGGTGTTCGCCACCCTTAAGAAACAGCGCAAAGCCCTGGAACGAATTCCGGTGTATGCCCCAAAAAGTGGTTATCTGAGCGAGTTAAATCTGACCCAGGGGATGTTTATAAAACCGGCTTCAAAGCTGATGCGTATAGGACCATTAGATCAGGTCTGGGTTGCGGCGGAGTTGTTTGAAAGGCAGGCATCTCTGGTCAAGCAGGGACAAAAGGCACTGATGCAGCTGGGCTTCCTTCCGGGTCAGCGCTGGCAGGGCGAGGTAGATTACATCTACCCGGCTTTAGACCCCAAAACCCGTACCCTTAAGGTCCGTTTGCGGTTTGATAACCCTGACTTAGCCTTAAAACCAGATATGTTTGCGCGCGTCAGTATTCAGACTCAGGCAACAACACCTGTGTTGAATATCCCTGATTCTGCGTTGATCACAACCGGCACTCAGGAACGAGTAGTGATTGATCTGGGGGAGGGGCGTTATAAATCTGTCGAAGTTCGTTCTGGCGCTAGGATGGGTAACAGGGTTGCCATCGAACAGGGGCTGTACCCAGAAGATAAGGTTGTCGTTTCTGCCCAATTTATGCTGGATTCTGAATCATCTATCAGTTCGGATTTCCTGCGAATGACACCGCCATCAATGAGTTTTATAGAAGAGGTATGGGTGGCAGCTGAGGTACATTCTGTTGATATTGAGAAACGTTTGGCAGTACTCAATCATGCCGATATACGTGAATGGCAGCAGCCTTCCATGGTAATGGAAGTCCCCGTTGACGAGGCTCTGAACATTGAACAGTTAGCGCAGGCTAAACAGGTTCAGGTCTTGTTTAGTGGCGGTGATATGAGTGACATGAAAATGACTGACTTTATTCTGCCACGTCCAAAAGCTCCAGGTAGCCTGCCGGGAGGTCAGTTATGATCAAGGCGATTATCTACTGGTCGATACATAACCGCTTTTTTATCCTGCTGGCGACTCTGATCCTGATCGGTTGGGGGGCCTATACGGTTAAAAATACGCCTATTGATGCGATTCCCGATCTGTCAGATGTTCAGGTGATCATTAAAACCAGCTATCCGGGGCAGGCTCCACAGGTGATGGAGGATCAGGTTACCTATCCTTTGACCACCGCCATGTTATCCGTGCCGGGTGCAAAAACGGTCCGTGGTTTCTCTTTTTTTGGTGACTCTTATGTATACGTTATCTTCGATGATGATACCGACCTTTATTGGGCGCGAAGCCGGGTGTTGGAGTATCTGAGTCAGGTCGCCCCTCGGTTACCGGCCAATGCCCGTCCACAGTTAGGGCCGGATGCCACCGGTGTCGGTTGGGTCTATCTTTATGCCTTGGTGGATCGCACCGGACAGCATGATCTGGCAGAGCTGCGCAGTATTCAGGATTGGTTCCTAAAGTATGAATTGCAAACCGTTCCGGGGGTCTCCGAAGTAGCCCCTGTTGGCGGTATGGTTAAGCAGTATCAGGTGAAGGTAGACCCGGAAAAGCTGCGTGCTTTTGATATACCGCTTTCTCATATCAATATGGCGATTAAACGGGCTAACCAGGAGAGTGGTGCCTCGGTAATTGAGATGGCTGAAGCTGAATATATGGTACGTGCTACAGGCTATCTTGATGGTATTGAGGCGATACGCACCATACCGCTGGGTGCTACCCAGAACGGTACACCTATTCTGCTTCAGGATCTGGCAGAAGTCGGCACGGGTCCGCAGATGCGCCGTGGCATAGCCGAACTGGACGGTGAAGGTGAAGTGGTTGGTGGGGTTGTCATCATGCGTTTTGGTGAAAACGCCCAGAAAACCATCGATGGTGTCAAAGCGAAACTGGAAGAGTTAAAGCGCAGTCTGCCGGAAGGAGTCGAAGTGGTCACCGTGTATGACCGCTCCGGTTTGATTGAACGTGCAGTTGAAAATCTGTTTGAGAAACTGGTGGAAGAGTTCATTGTCGTCATTGTGGTGTGCGCACTGTTCCTGTTCCATTTCCGCTCTTCACTGGTGGTTATCATCAGCTTGCCGGTAGGCATGCTGGTGGCGTTTATCATCATGTATTACCAGGGTATCAACGCAAACATTATGTCGTTGGGTGGGATCGCCATCGCCATTGGTGCCATGGTGGACGGTGCCATTGTGATGATCGAAAACGTGCATAAACATATGGAGCGCACCGAACTCACCAAAGAGAATCGCTGGCAAGTCATTGCGGAAGCGGCTTCAGAAGTGGGGCCCGCACTGTTTTTTAGTTTGCTAATCATCACCATGAGTTTCCTGCCCGTGTTCACACTGGAAGCACAGGAAGGCCGCATGTTCTCGCCACTGGCCTTTACCAAAACTTACGCCATGGCTGCGGCTGCGGGTTTAGCAATTACGCTGGTGCCGGTGCTGATGGGGTATTGCATTCGAGGCAGAGTTTTACCCGAACATAAAAACCCACTAAACCGCCTGTTGCAGGCAATCTATCTGCCGGTGATTCGCACGGTGTTGAACTGGCCGAAGGCGACCGTTTTACTGGCGGTTGTGATTACGGCGGCGGGTTTCTGGCCGGTGAATAAAATCGGTTCTGAATTTATTCCGCCTCTGGATGAGGGCGATCTGATGTACATGCCGACGACTTATCCCGGTATCTCCATCGGTAAGGCAAGAGAGTTGCTTCAGCAGACCGATAAACTGATTCGAACCGTACCTGAGGTTGAGCGGGTTTTCGGTAAGATTGGCCGTGCTGAAACCGCCACCGATCCTGCACCTCTGACTATGATCGAAACCTTTATCACTCTAAAACCGCGTGATCAGTGGCGAGAGGGTATGACCACAGAAAAACTCACCAAAGAACTGGATAAATTGGTGAAATTTCCGGGCTTAACCAATGCCTGGGTGATGCCGATAAAAACCCGTATTGATATGTTGGCTACTGGCATCAAAACTCCGGTGGGTCTGAAGGTGGCAGGACCGGATCTGAATGTGATTCAGGCTATCGGACAGCAGTTGGAACAAGTGCTGCCAGAGGTTGAAGGAACGGCTTCTGTTTACTCTGAACGAGTGGCGGGTGGTCGTTATATCAAAGTGGATATTCAACGTGAAAAAGCCGCCCGTTACGGTCTGAATATAGCGGATGTTCAAACCGTGGTGACCAGTGCCATTGGCGGCATGAATGTTTCCCAGACGGTGGAAGGGCTTGAACGATACCCCATTAATGTTCGCTACCCGCAGGAGTACCGTAACTCGGTGGAGAAACTTAAACTGCTGCCAGTGGTTACCCCTATGGGGATGCGCATTGCACTGGCCGATGTGGCCGATATTCGAATTGAGGATGGGCCACCGGGTATTAAAAGTGAAAACGCTCGCCCTAACGGCTGGACCTTTGTGGATATAGAAGGACGGGATCTGGGTTCTTACGTTGCCGCTGCTCAGAAAGTTGTTGCTGAGCAGGTAGAACTACCGCCGGGTTATTCCATTAACTGGTCTGGACAGTATGAGTATCTTCTTAGAGCTCAGGAAAAACTCACTTATGTTGTACCATTAACGTTGGCGATCATTGTAGTACTGCTTTATATGAGTTTCCGTCGCTTTGCTGAAGTTGCCATGATCATGGGGACCCTGCCATTAGCGTTGATAGGCGGTATCTGGATGCTGTATCTGAACCAGTTTAATTTTTCTGTTGCTGTAGGCGTAGGATTTATCGCCCTGGCGGGAGTGGCAGTTGAGATTGGTGTGATCATGCTAGTCTATCTTAATCAGGCCTATCAGGAAAAACTGCGAGCAACTGGTGGAGAGCTTACACAAGCTGATCTAAAAGCCGCTGTCATGGAAGGTGCAGGTATGCGCGTTCGGCCAGTCATGATGACTGTTGCCGCTATCATCGCAGGTCTGCTACCGATTATGTATGGCACTGGAACCGGTTCAGAAATAATGCAACGTATTGCAGCGCCCATGATAGGAGGAATGATCAGTGCAGTGGTGCTTACGTTGTTGTTGATTCCGGCAGTTTACTATTTGTGGAAGATACGTGCATTAACTCTGAAATAACACACGCTAGGCTTCTATGCTTTCTTTTTTAAAGAATGAATTTAGGAGATTCTTCTGCATAGATGCCTAGTATTGATCTAAATTAAGATCCAGCTGTTGATATTTTTTTGCAGATGGAGGAGAGTTTATCAATGATACGATGTAATCATTCTTTAGAATGGACTATAGTGCTTCTATAGTGCTTTCAAGATCTAAAAAGAGATTAATAATAAGTAACTACTTCTTTTTACATAAGATCTGAGATATGTGCATTTTTATGTGCTATATAAAGTCATTATAAAGGATTTTTCTGATGCGAAAATTTTTGGTTTTTATAGGTCTGGTTGTATTCACGCTGACTGTCCAGGCTGGGCAGATCTATAAATGGCGAGACGATAATGGGACTTTGCATTTCAGCAAGATTCCACCTCAAGATCCTGAATTGCTTATCGAAACCATAGAACTCAAGCCATTGAATACAATGAAGCCTACGCCTACGAGCAAACCAAAAACTTTTGTTGGTGGCCCTGCTGCTGGTAAAACAACTCCGGCAAAGCCTAAAGTGCCTGAAGAACAAAAGTAACGTACTAATCAATTAACTATTTGAGCCTGATTACAGAGAATAGTTACGTTATGTTTTACATTAAAAGGTTGTAGTTTTCTTCGGTCAAAAGCCCTGTGATTGTTCTATCCTTTGAACCGTTGTTTTTAATAAGCTTCCAAATTGCTTAGTCGCTTGTCCGGCATAGTTTCCTTCTGCATAGATCAGGTTAAGTTGCACATTACGTTTGCCGCCAGCACTGAGTTGCAGAGGCTTTAGTCGTCCTTCATTCAATTCATTTTGAATTTTCAGCTTTGGATACCACGCATAACCGAGACCTTTACAAGCGGCTTCTATAGATGTTCTCAAATTACTTACGGTGAGGCGTTGTTCAGCTCCTAACCAACCAGCATCCATATCGCGACTGCCGGAATCTTTCACCACAATTTGTCGATGTAGGCGCAGATCCTGATAATCCAGCGAACGATTTACTTTATGCAAAGGGTGATCAGCGCTGGCAACAGCAACGAACTCAATATTCAGAATAGGATCTCCCAGAAAACCGGGTGGCACTCTTCCGCCAATAACCAGATCAGCCTCTTTACGTAGCAGGGCTTCATCTGTGCCACTGAGTACGGTTTCTCTGAGTTCTATTCGCGTTAATGGCCGTTCCTGAGTAAATTGATCGATCACTTCCAGCATCAGCCAGTCGGGAAACAGGGTATCCATAGCAATACGGATCTCTGGTTCCCAACCTTCGGAAAACTGTTCTGCTAATGCTTCCATCTGGCGTGCTTCTTCCACCAGAATTTTGGCTTTGCGGTATAGGGCTTTGCCAGCATCGGTCAGAACGGCTTTGCGCCCTTCGACTTTGAAAGCACGGACGTTCAGGCTGCTTTCCAGTTTCTGAATAGCATAACTGACGGATGATTGGCTTTTATTAAGTGCTTCTGCAGCGGCTGCGTAGCCGTCGCTATCTACAACCGCAATCAGTGTTTGCCACTGCTCTAAAGTTACCTGAGGCATAATATATCTAATAATTCGATTAAATTAAGCTAATGTTAGCTGTTTTTAATCGTTTAGTTAAATATAAAAATAGTCGCATATTCCAGCAAGAAGTCTGGTTACCTAATTAAACAGGAGCAGGAAGATGGAAACTCTTTTATATATTAAATCCAGTATTTTTGGCGATGGTGGTCAATCTAGTCAGTTAGCTTCAGGTTTTATCGAAAAGTGGAAAGCTAAACATCCTCAGGGCGAAATTTTAGTACGTGACCTGATTGCTGAGAACATTCCGCATATGGATGACGTAGTGGTCACGGCCTTGCGTGGTGATGCTTCTGAACATACCGACGAGCACCGTGCAATTCTTCAGCGTTCTGATGAGCTTGTTGCTGAGTTAAACGCTGCGGATGAGGTGGTGATTACAGTTCCCTATTACAACTTTAATATCCCAAGCCAGATGAAGGCGTATTTCGATTTGCTTGCACGTGCCGGAGTTACTTTTTCTTACACAGAGAATGGCCCGATGGGTCTGATTAAGGATAAACCCGTTTCACTGATTACCACCCGTGGCGGAATGTACCGTGACTCGGGTATGGATTTTCAGATTCCGTTTGTGAAGCAGTTCCTGGGTTTTATAGGTTTAAAAAATATCGAGGTTATCTATGCAGAAGGTCTCGCAATGGGAAATGTGGCAGAAAAATCTCTGGCTGATGCTCATACGCAGATTGCCGCTATTCATTAAACGCGAGTAAGACCAGTAGCAATAAATATATAGGAGGAACGATATGGGACTGTTGATTGAAGGTAAGTGGCATGACCAGTGGTATGACACCAAAAGCCACAAAGGGAAGTTTGTGCGTCGTGAATCACAGTTCCGTAACTGGGTTACTACTAATGGCAGTGCAGGACCCGCAGGGAAGGCTGGTTTTAAAGCCGAACCGGGGCGTTACCATCTTTACGTATCTTTGGCTTGCCCCTGGGCGCATCGGACACTGATTATACGTGAACTTAAGGGATTGCAAGAGTTGATCACTGTCAGTGTTGTGCATCCACTTATGCTCGAGCAGGGCTGGACATTTGTATCGGATATGGAGGGTGCAACGGGTGACGAGTTTTATCACTCCGAATACCTGCATCAGATCTACAGTAGATCGCAGCCTGATTACACAGGCCGGGTAACGGTACCGATTCTGTGGGATAAACAACAGAGCTGCATCGTTAATAATGAGTCCTCTGAGATTATTCGCATGTTGAACTCTGCGTTTGATCAGTGTGGTGCGAAACCGGGGAATTTCTATCCTGAGCATCTGCATGAACAAATCGATGAGATCAATGCCTGGGTCTATGATTCGGTGAACAACGGAGTTTATCGTGCGGGTTTTGCAACCACTCAAGAGGCTTATGATGAAGCAGTAAATGAGGTGTTTGATGCATTAGATAGGCTTGAGGTCATTCTTGGAAGTCAGCGCTATCTTACTGGGTCAACGTTAACCGAAGCAGATATTCGATTATTCACGACACTGATACGTTTTGATCCGGTGTATGTCACTCACTTCAAATGTGATCGAAAACGTATAAGCGATTATCCGGCGTTGGCGGGTTATCTCCGGGAGTTATATCAGCTACAGGGAGTGGCCAGTACGGTCAATATGGAGCATATCCGTGAACATTATTATTGCAGCCATCGGATGATTAACCCAAACGGTATTATTTCTACAGGCCCAGAGTTTGATCTGCTGGCAGCACACGGGAGAGAACAATTATGAGCGAACGAGAGATATCTAGAGTAATTCCGGCTATTGATAGTGAAGATGGTGCAGGGGTGAAACTAAAACGCAGTCTGGGAAGAAACCCTTCAACTCGGGTGGATCCATTTTTAATGCTGGATGCGTTTTCATCGGATAATCCGGATGACTACATCGCAGGTTTTCCACCTCATCCCCACCGGGGTTTTGAAACCGTCACTTATATGCTGGATGGGCATATGATACATCGTGACCATATGGGTAATGAGGGTGAACTTGGTGCGGGTGGCGTGCAGTGGATGACTGCTGGCCTTGGTGTTATCCATGAAGAGCGTCCACAACAAGTGGATGGTCTGATGCGTGGTTTCCAGTTGTGGATTAACTTACCCGCTGATGAAAAAATGAAACCGGCGGCATACCAGAACATAGAACCAGAGCAGGTACCTGCAATTGAACCTGAACCTGGGGTAAAAATTAAGCTGATTGCAGGTAAATTAGAGACGCAAGGCAGCACAATTACTGGCCCTGTTCAGGCGGAAAGTACAAACCCCCTGTATATGGATCTAACTCTACAGGCTGGTATTTCATATAGCTTCCCGGTAGAAAAAGAGCATAATGCGCTGGTTTATCTGTTTGAAGGCTCAGCAAGATTAAATGGTCAGAGATTGGGGCTGGAGAGTGCATCTGTCCTTTCGCAGGGTGGAGTGATCACCATTGCCGCAGACGTAGAACCTGCTCGTATGTTGGTTTTAGCGGGTAAACCTCTCAATGAACCTGTTGCCCAATACGGACCATTTGTGATGAATACGATGGATGAAGTAGAGCAGGCAATTCAGGATTATCGTTCAGGCCGGTTGACGGATACCTGAAGGCAGCAGATCAGCAAACAGAGTCGGGTTGTCGGTGAACAGGCTATCAACACCAAGCTCCAGCAGGTGCTTACCCTGTATGGGGTCGTTACAGGTATAACAGTAAAGATCGTATCCAGCATCTTTCACCGTTCTGATATCTTCGGCAGAAACCAGTTGGTGGCTGCAGTGAATACTCACCGCTTGCAGGGATTGTGCTTTCAAAAGCCATAACTCTGGCAAGTGGCGAAACAACAACCCCAACTGAGTGAAACGGTCAAAATTCCGATAGGCGGCAAGTACCTCAAAATCGAAACAACTAATGATCAGCTTTTCCGGCTGTTGCCAATACACCGAAACCTCTTCAAACACTTTACGTGCGATCAGGCCGGCTGCAATACCGTGTGGTTTTATCTCCAGATTAATACCTAACCCCAGTTCCTGGCACAACAGCAATGCGTCGGAAAGATGAGGCATAGGTTCGTCTGTCCAGGTGGGATCAAACCAGCCACCGGCATCCAGATCGGGTAAATCGATTGATGTAAGAAAGGAAAGCGGACCACTGCGGTTGGTGCAGCGATCGAGTTTGTCATCATGGCAGAGCACAGGGGTTTCATCACCGAGCAGGGTTACATCAAACTCAACCCAACTCACTCCAGTTTCAGCAGCCATTCTAATACCCGCCAGGGTATTTTCGGGGGCCAGTGCTGCAGCGCCCCGGTGGCCAATGATGGTGCTGGCGATCACGGCAACTGCATACCTCTTTGTACAAATTCTATATGACCCATACGCTTCATCCAGGCATGCACATAGGGGTATTGCTCAGGATCTATCTGTTGCCACTCATAGCGCATGGCCCAGGGGTAAATGGCAAAATCTGCGATGGTAAGATCTTCACCGATCACAAATAGTTTGCCGGCAAGTTGGGTATCCAGAACCTGCCAGAGTCTGGCGGTTTCATCTTTGTAGCGTTTTTTTGCGTATGGAACATCTTCTTTGGCAAATTTCAGAAAGTGGTGGGCTTGCCCTAGAAACGGCCCAAAGCCACCCATCTGCCACATCAGCCACTGCATGCATTCAAGCCTTTCCACCGGATCGCAAGGAATAAACTCCCCGGTTTTTTCGGCCAGATAGAGTAAAATTGCCCCACTTTCAAACAGTTCTACTTTTTCGCCATTAGGGCCTTCATCATCAACCAATGCCGGTATTTTATTATTTGGGCTGATCTTCAGAAAATCAGGCTCAAACTGTTCCTTGGCCTGAATATTCACCGGGTGGACCTTATAGGGGAGGCGTAGTGCTTCCAGCATAATGGAAACCTTGCGGCCATTGGGTGTTCCCCATGTATACAGGTCGATCATGTGTGCTCCTTAAAGATTCACAAAGTGGTGATAAATACCGATCAGTTCCTGCTCGGTAAATGTCACTATAATCAGCTGCTGCCCGGGTTTAATAAGGTCTGGGTTTTCTCCCAGAATGCCTTGTTGGTAGTTATAGATATAGGTTCTGTCGACTTTGTTTTTCAGAATCTTTCCCAGAAAAGAGCTGCGTTTATCTGCTAGCTTTTCATCCGCTTCTTTAGGGATATCCGCATACACGGTTTTTTCCATACCAGGAAGTGCCAGGCCTTCGGTAAACGTACGCATTAAACCATGTTGAATGATGCCCCACAGGCCTTCATCATCCCCCTCATTAACGGCATGAATAAAGTAGACTTTGTGCGCAGATGAATCCGGGTCGTCTAACAGTTCTTTTAACTTGATCTGATTGGCGATGGTCAGAGAATCGAGCTTCTCGTTTGTATTCTTTTGTTCATCAGAAGAACCAATGACCTGAAGTTGATTCGCCGCAGCGTAGACTCCTTCTTCATTGCTGGCAGTAACCGAGTCTTCAACGGGGGTAAGTTTAGCGCTGGCTTCAGACTGTTTCTCTGGGAGGGAGAGTAACTGTTCCGAGGTAACGAAGTTATCTGCTTGCGTGATAGCTATGGGGCTATCCTCACCTTCGGTTAAGCGGCTGATATGTTCTTTGGCTGCTGCCTGGGTCTCGGTACTTACCGTTTCAGTTTCCGCCAATTCAGACGAGTTCTGTGTTCCTGGATTCTGTTCACTCCAGAAAAAATAAGCCGCAAACGCAACGGCTGCAATTAAGACAACTAACACTAAACGCTGCATGATTCGATCCTGTATTTTTGTTATTCCCGTACTGTAGCCTTAAGCCGATCAATTTAAAACCAGTCAAACTCCATCAACGCTTGATATTGCAGCATTTTGTCCCGATATTTCTGGTATAGGCAGTGGAGTGATCATGAATAATAATGACGATACTTTTACCGAAATGATGCAGATGGAGGGGGTAACACCTCTCAAGTATGTGGCTAAGGTAGATCTGAAGGGTCAGAAGAAAAACAAAGACACGGAGCTTTTGGAAAGCCGTCGAAAAGCAGCGGTTGCTGGAGATGAAGACGGTTTAACCACCGGGCCGATAGACCTGCTGCATCCTTTGGACCCGGTTGAGTGGAAATCAGATGGAGTGCAGGAAGGGGTCTATCGTAATCTTCGCTTAGGTAAATATCAGGTAGATGCCCGACTGGATCTTATCCGTAAATCGATCCCTCAATGTAAAGATGAGCTTCTGACATTTGTGAAGGAGTGTATTAAGTACGACATACGCACCGTGCTGATTAACCATGGCCGTAGCAAAGATAAAACAGCGATGGGTAATCGCCAAAAAAGCTACCTGAACCAATGGTTACAGGCTCTGCCAGAAGTTATGGCTTTTCATTCGGCACAGCCTCAACATGGCGGGATTGGCGCTATCTACGTGCTTTTGAAAAAGAGTGATGAGAAACGCCTGGAAAACTGGGAGCAGCATCAGAAAAGGTAAGGTGTTCAAGCGGTAAGAGTAAAAAGGCATATATTCTTACAAATCTAAATGTATAATGAGACTTATTATCATTTATATGTGGTATTTAGATTTTATGAAGAATAATGTCCAACTGATTGAGATGGTAGAGAGACAACGCTTTGGTGTGGAATACCAACCCATCATCGATACCAATAGTGGTGAAGTCTTTGCCTACGAAGCCCTTGCACGTTTTTTTAATCCTGCTGGAGATCATATCTCGCCGTTACAGGTATTCTGCGCTCTGCATGACAGCCCTCTTATGCTTGCCCAGGTCGAGCTGCAACTGAAGCGACTCCAACTGCGTTTTCGTCCAGATCATTATCCGCTATTCATTAATCTTGATCCTCATGCATTTTCAATGCTGAAGGACTCCTCTGGTGGTAATGAATTATTACGCAGGCTTGGTAATGAGGATTCATTGATTGTTGAGCTTATTGAGAATACTGACGTAAATGACGCGCAGATGAGTAACGAAGTGTCTGACTTATTTCATAAGGCAGGTATCTCCATCGCGCTGGACGATGTTGGCGCTCCAGGAACCATGGTAGCGCTGAATATTCTCAACGATGTGGATTATATTAAGTTTGACCGCTTTTGGTTCAATCCAAACTCGGAATCGATGCTACCGCTACTGAAAAGTCTGATCCGGTTCGCAAGGGACAGTGGTAAAAAAACGGTTTTGGAAGGAGTAGAGAATGCTGAAGATCTGGCTAAAGCGGTTAACCTTGGGGTAGATTATGTACAGGGCTTCTTTTACAGGGAGCTATTTATTCAGGAGCAATAAAAGTTCTATACTTTCTCTTATGCGCCAACAAATAGAAGAGATACTAAGGTTCTGGTTTGGACCACTGAAATCAGGATTCCCGGAAACCAATAAGGATGAACTTTGGTGGATGGGGACTCCCTCTAATGATCGCTTAATTACGGAGTTATTTGGTCATGAGGTGCGTCAGGCTTTAAGAGGAGAGCTGGACCACTGGGCTGAAGAGCCTCGTGGCCGGCTGGCCTTAATTCTGCTGCTTGATCAATTTACCCGAACTATTTTCCGTGGCAGTGCTGACGCTTTCAGCGGTGATCATAAAGCGCTTAAGTTAACTCTGGAAGGCGTTCATCAGGGGCTGGACCAAGCGTTAGAGTTTTCAGAACGTACCTTTTTCTATATGCCACTGGAACATGCCGAAGATATTGAGATGCAAGAGCTATGCATTACATGTCTGGAGGCGATGCTGTTGGAAGTCGCTGGAGTAAACAAACTTAAGGTCGAAGCTTCAATCGACTTTGCCTACCAGCATCATCGTCAAATAGAGCAGTTTGGGCGTTTTCCGCATCGCAATGATGTTTTAGAACGCAGTTCCACTCCAGAAGAGCTGGCGTTTTTACTACAGACAAAAAACAGGTGGGGGCAGTAAACTTTTAAAAGAGTGCTGTCTGTTCAGACTTAACATCTTTCCACTCTGCAAACAGAGTTTTCCCAGGATTCTGTTGATTTAACTGATCTACAAACCACCGTGCCAGTTCTGGAGCTTCGGCATTATCCGGGGTATGAAAAAAGAAGTAGGGGCTTTTACCCTCATTCAACCAGGCGAGAGCTTTATCCAGCCAAGGATTAAGGTAGGCTGTTCCCCACTGCCAGTCCATCGGCGAAATAAACCTGACCATGGGATGGTCACCGGTCGCTACCGCGTGTACTGGAACCTGAGGTTTATGCTCTTTAGCCTTTAAACTGACGGAATCATCGGCCGGGTGTGCAAAAAGAGCCCGGGTATCAAAGGTTATGCGATTGATATTGTGGCTCTGTAACAACTGATTGAATGTTTTCTCTTCTGTATTTTTATTGAAAAAGTCCAGATGCCGAACCTCAACGCCATAAGAGAAATCATTGGGCAGTGAATCTAAGTACTTCTCAAGTATTGGCAACTCTTCCCCACTGAAGCTGGCCGGGAGTTGAATGCATAACAATCCCAGTTTGGAATGAATAGGACTTAACCGCTCTAAAAACTCAAGAGTAAAGCTGTTGCAGTGAAGCAGTTGATTACGGTGTGTGATCTCCTGAGGAAACTTAAAGCAGAAGCGGAAATGCTCGGGTGTTTCCTGATCCCATAATCGCACAGTCTCTGATTTTGGCAAACCATAAAAGGTGGTATTTCCTTCAACACTGCTAAAGTAACGGGCATAAGCATGCAGCGGATGAACGGAGCTGCTACGTAATAATGGCCCTTCCTGCCAACCAGCATGCTGCCATTGTGTTAGGCCGATATAACAGTAATTTTCGTTCGGAGAAATCTTCACGTTAGTAACAGAAATCAATAGTGGAAATGGAAAGTCTTCGTACCGTTTTTCTTTGATCAACTAGTATTATTTTTACTGCTTTAAAAAGCTATGCTTTTGAAAATAAAAAGTTACTTGTTATTGCGCAGCACTCTATGTATTATACGCGCCACGTTGATGCGGGGTGGAGCAGCTTGGTAGCTCGTCGGGCTCATAACCCGAAGGTCGTTGGTTCAAATCCAGCCCCCGCTACCAAATTTAAGAAGGCAGATCAGTAACTTACTGGTCTGCCTTTTTTCTTTATGGGGCTAGCCCCATCCATTGTGACAAATTGTGACAGAATTTGTGACAGGGCTATCTCAGTGAGTGTTTTAGCCGGATACTTGGCGACCTTAAGGCTACTCCCGTCACATTCTTATTCGTCTACATATTCCAAAATATCAGAAACCTCGCAATCAAAAAGTTTGCAGAGTTTTTCTAGAGCATCTAACTCAATACGTTGAGCTGTTTCCTTGTAAAGAAGGGTAACAGTATTCCTATGTAGACCCGTTTCCCGGGCGACATCAATTACCTTCATTTTCTTTTCGCCCATCAATCGGGCCAGATGGCATCTGATCATTTCTTTTTCTTAGATAAAAAAAAGTCATACAGAATGACAAAAAAGCATTGCAAAGAGTTTTTTGCTATCTATAATGTCATTTAGGATGACATTCTGTTACTGGGAATGTCTTTTGGTTACTCAGGATAACACTCTATAGGTGGAATGACGATGAAAGAGTCAAATACTTATCTAACAACAGAAGAGTTATCTGCTCGGATCAAATACGACTGCAAAACTATCCGTCAGCAGCTCAAAGACAGTGTCCTCATCGAGGGAAAGCATTACATCAAGCCGTTTGGTCGTCGGAAAATTCTGTTCATCTGGGAAGAAGTAGAGAACGAAATGCTGAATGGAACGTGCTCTGATCTTGCAATTCCAATGGCCAACGGAGCATTTATTCATGGCTAAGGTTCGGGCGAGGAAAGAGACTAACAATTTGTACTTGGACTTCTCATATTTGGGGTATCGCTGTAGAGAACAAACAGCATTACCGGATACTCCCTCAAATCGTAAAAAGGTTGAGGCAGTTTTAAAACGTGTAGAAGCTCAAATCATTCTGGATCAATTTGACTACGAGAAGGAGTTTCCTGGCAGCAAAAACTTAAAGCGTATCAAGGAGCGAGAGCTACAGAACAAGTTAAATGATCTCCCGTTCAATAGCTTTTCTAATGAGGTTCATCAAACGTTTGCTGAGTTCTCAGAAACCTGGTTCCTAGAATCTGAAGTCCAGTGGCGATCATCTCATACCAAAAATGTCCGTGGAATCATTGATAGCTCTTTGAAGCCTGCATTTGGGGCCAAGCCTATTGATCAGATTACTAAAGCCGAGATTCTCCAGTTCCGGGCGATGTTAGCGCGTAAGCCTGGGCGTAACTGCAACGGCCCTATGACCCCTAAAACAGTCAACTCTCATATGGGTATCCTGCGGATGATAATGACTGAGGCTTCTGACCGTTATAACTTCCAGAATCCTTATCGCAATATTAAACCGTTGAAGCTCAAGAAAACTCATATTGAGCCATTCTCCCTAGTGGAGGTTAATAAGATCATCAGCACAGTCCGTGCGGATTACAAGAACTACTACACAGTACGTTTCTTCACCGGCATGCGGACAGGGGAGGTGGATGGCCTCAAATGGGAGTATGTCGATTTCGATAAACGGCAGATCCTTGTTCGGGAAACCATTGTTAATGGTAAGCCTGAATACACCAAAACGGACGGTTCGCAGCGAGAGATTCCTATGCTCAGCCCCGTCTTTGATGCGCTGAAAGACCAGTATGAGAACACCGCTCACCTCTCAGAGTATGTCTTCTGTAATGCGAGCTACCAACCTCTAGATCATAACAACGTCACCAAACGGGTTTGGTACCCGTTGCTGCAACACTTGGGTTACAAGAAACGTCGCCCTTACCAGACCCGCCATACAGCAGCCACTTTATTTCTTGCTTCTGGGGAGAACCCAGAATGGGTGGCCCGAGTGCTAGGGCATTCATCCACCGAGATGCTGTTTCGTGTTTACTCACGTTATATCCCTAATCTGACTCGCCAGGATGGCAGCGCTTTTGAGCGCCTGCTGGGCGCTGCATAAGAGGATTATTGAAAATGAAACCCATCGTTATTGAGACAACCAAGGATCTGAATGAGTTAGTGATGTTGCTTATGTCAGTTAATTACATCCCGGAAGGGAAGGGCGTGGCTATGTTGCTAGATGATTTCGAGTCCGTAAACAACTTCGAAGCAATCAAACGTTGGACCTTAAAAACACTATGGGAAAAACAGTCCAGCAAAGAAGAACTGATCCTCAATGACCTGTGTGAACAGTTGAAGTGCGCTCTTCATAAAGGGTTGTTAGATGTCGAGCCCTCAGTAATCCAGCACTAATTAATAGTTACGGACGGAATAGGTGCAAAAATGGCAGATATAGTGAAAACCCCATGGACTGAAGATGAAGTCCAAGAGTTAAAAAAGATGTATTTACTCGGTATTGATACGCGTGTGATTGCAGAGAAATTGGGACGGACTCGCCGCTCTATTCGTGGCAAAGCGCATTGTCTTGGGTTATCCCATAAGACGAGAGATGATTACCTTTACACAGTAGATGAGGATGATTTTCTCATTAAGAATGCGAAGACAATGACGCGGGCTGAGATAGGGAAGGCAATCGGGCGCTCAGAAGGTTCTGTTTCCCGTCGGGGAGAGCGTTTGGAAATTGATTTTCAGGACCCTAGCAAGAAAACCCAATATACGAAGAATATGAATTTCTTCTCCAGTCCTAATATCTTCAATTCCTATATCGCTGGTTGGATCGCATCGGATGGCTGGATCCGTCCTAAAAGTAGCAATAAGTCAATCAACCAAGTAGGTATTTCAGTTGCTGAAAAAGATATGGCTATCCTGGAATACATCAAAACAGTAACTGAGTATTCAGGTGTTATCCGTGAATATGAGGCTGATAATAAGTACCCACAGGCCGAGCTTCGGATCTCAGGCGTCCCTCAATGGCTTGATGATCTTGATGCGTATTGGAACCTGACACCGAATAAAACGCACACAATCCAGCCTCCCAATCTGGAATTGCTAAGTAACGACCAGCTTCTTGCATATCATGTTGGGCTGATCGAAGGTGATGGTCATATCTGTATGACGAATAAAACCTTGATGGTAGGTTTTGTATCCGCGTCAAAACCATTTGCTGATTGGGTATCGCTAAGCTGGAAGGCAATCGTTGGGGCAGATCCTTCTGAATACAAGCACAAAAGTAGAAAAGCGTACTACGTAAATGTTTATGGTAGGAATGCACGTAACTTGTGTCGTGAACTATTCAAGCTCCAGGTTCACCGTCTTGATCGGAAGTGGGATATTGCCCTACATGAGGTTGAGCGTTGGGATGCACTCGACTAGAGTAGTTAATATACTAATTGATGAGTTGGCACAGAGTGTCAACTCATAACAAGGCCAGCGACAAACGTCAGCAAACTGGCTGGATGCGCTAAAGCGCGCCTTAGCTCCGTTTACCATCCTTCAGATACAATACAATCAATGTCACCACATAGGCCGAGATAGCGCCAGTCTGAAACCAATAGGGCAAAGTCGATTGGCCTTCTTTCAGAACCGCTGCCTGGGCATCAGAAACATTCACTGCACTTAACCCTATTGCTGTTAATGCCAATACAATAATGGCACTCAGCGCGTCATCACGATGCTTTGATGCAACGTGGAACAAAGCTACGTAGGCACACACCGCAAACGAAATAAGCAGCACCGGATAGAAAGGCAATTTTAGTAATATTCGAGTTCATTTTTATCTCCGTAAATGTCGTCATAAATAAATCAGGCGAAGGCGCTGGCAGAGTCGACCAATGTAACCCGGGTTGATAACGCTAGTAACGCAATCATATTCTGCATTTCGCTGACAGTGGTACTGGCATCAGTTAATACACTGACGTCATATTTTTCAGCAGCTTTTGAAATAGCGGTATGGGTCACTCAGTTCTGAGTCATCATGCCCGACAATATTAATTTCTTAATGCCGTAATGCAGCAGTAACTGTTCCAGATTAGTTTGCTCAAAGCTGTCGGTGAAGTGCTAAATTACAGCTTTATTGAGCTTACAAAACTCAAAGCTTCACAATGATTTTCGTAGACTTACTCATCAACGGATAAACCTGTGGTGTTCTATCTGCGAATGCATAAAAAGGCCCTCCATAAAGGAGGGCAAGTTAGGCACCGAGCCTAAAGTTGAGCGTTTAGGCTTAGCCGTGTATGCCTATTTCGCTCAGTATAGGTGATCCCCTTGGGTATCAGGGGCCGTCTATCAAGCAAAGACGGTAATGCAAAGAGATTACATATTGGGGTAGTTTGGACCTCCGCCACCTTCAGGGGGTACCCACTGAATATTCTGACAAGGGTCTTTAATGTCTCAGGTTTTACAGTGCAGACAGTTCTGGCCGTTTATCTGCAAACGTTTTCTGTTTCACCTTCAGTTACCTCGTAAACGCCCGCTGAGCGGGCTCTTCATAAATAGCTTTTCCTGAGCATGACCAAGCCTGTATCACATGGATTCTGCATGATTACAGAATACCTTAATATAATCTAAAATTTCTGTTATCTCTTTATAAATAAATATTTTGGACTTTTATAGATTGGATTATTTGTTGATAAATGAATGGCGCCCTAAGAATAGGAATTGTTTAATCTAAAAACTAGTATGTAGTTCAGTAGAATTCGGGTTCTTTATTAAGCCTTTATCGGATATTGAAGGCTTATTTAGATTTTAATCTGAATTTATTATAAAAATAATGCATGCTATTTATAGGTTTTGAAATGATAGATCCGGATATAGAAGTAGTCAATAAATATACATATAAGGACTTTGAGAGAAAACTAGTTGGAATTAATGATGCAATTTCTGTAATTGAAAATGGTGATCGAATTTGGGCAGGAGGTTTGAATGCGGTACCTACAGAATTTTTAGTTGAACTTTGCAAACGCAAAGAAAATCTAAATAGAGTAACTGTAATATCAGGGTTAATCCTATACCCATTTGATTTCTTGAATAAGGATTATAAAGGCCACATAGATTATGTAAGTTTTTTTTTAAGTCTCTTTGAAAAAAAAGCAAGAATAAACGGTAATGTGTCTCCTCATTCATATAATCTATCAGAAATAGCTCAAGCTATAAAAGGAGTCCATAAACCTAATGTTATTGCAATTACTGTTACTGAGCCAGATGACGAAGGGTTTATGAGCATGGGACCCTCAGGTGGTGTTGGTAATAATGCATCTTTGGAAATGGCAGATAAAGTCATCTTATGTGTAAATAAGTCCTTACCTCGAGTAAAAGGAAAATGTAATTCTGTCCATGTAAGCCAAGCAACACATATTGTGTATACAGATGCAAAAATTCCATTACTCCCAGAAGCCCCAGCAAATGAGACAGCTAACAGAATTGCAGACCATATAGTTCCTATGATCAAAGACGGTGATACCCTTCAAATTGGTATTGGGGCAATTCCGAATACAGTAGGGTACCGGTTGGATAGTAAAAAAGATCTGGGTGTCCATACAGAGATGCTTACAGACTGTATTGTGTATTTAGCTAAAAAAGGAGTCATTACAGGAAAATGTAAAAATTTTAATACCGGGAAAATTGTGTTTAGTTTTGCTGCCGGTTCTAAAGATCTTTTAGATTATCTAGACAATAATGATGATGTGATGGTTGTTCCAATTGAAGAAACAAACGATTGCAGAATTGCTGGCACGAATGATAATTATGTATCAATAAATACATGTTTGATGGTTGATTTAACAGGGCAGATTTCTTCAGAGTCAGTAGGCTTCTCTCAAATATCTGGCACTGGAGGTCAGTTAGATTTAGTAAGGGGAGCTAAATTTTCAAAGGGCGGTCGATCTTTCATTGGTATGAATTCAACTAGAATGATTGATGGGAAAATTCAATCAAACATTGTTCTTAACTTTCCGCCTGGTACTGCTGTTACAACCCCCCGCTCTGATGCGCATTTTATAGTCACTGAATATGGGATTGTGAACATGAGGCATCAGAGCCTTGAAACTCGTGTGAGATCGTTAATATCTATTGCTCATCCCGACTTTAGAGATGAATTGTTACAAAAGGCAATAGATGTAGGACTGTTAACACCGTAATTTTAATTAATATATTCAGATTATAATATTTAATACTGCCCTTGGCTTATGGGCAGTATTAAATATTTGAGCTTCTTATATAAATAAATTAAAAATAATTAAGGTTGGTTTCCACGATATGTCGCGGGTGATACTCCCGTCCAGCTTTTGAAAGCCCTTGTGAATGCAGCAGGCTCAGAAAAACCTAAATTTCTTGAAATCTCTGAAATTTGTATTGATGGCTGACAAAGGTAGTGAATTGCTTTATCGCGCCTATATTGATCTTTTATTTTTTGGAAGTTAGTACCTTCGCTTTTGAGCTTTCTGTTAAGAGTTCGTGGCGTAATATGAAAATCATAAGAAACTTTTTCTAAACTGATTTCATTCATTTTGTTTGTATCAAAGTATTTTATTAATTTTCGAGTGAAAACTGGATAGTAATCCTGTCGTATAAACCAATCTAAAGGGGCTCGTTTTAGATAATCTTTCAAAGTACTTTCAGTTTGTACTATTGATTCATCTAGAATGGATGAATCGAAAACTAAACTGTTAGTAACTTCACCATATTTAACTGGACAAGGGTACATTAACCTGTGTTCTTCAAAATGATCAGGTTGATTAAAATTAAGAGTTACATATTTTAAAGGAATTTTTTTCGCTATGAGCCAACTAGGGAATCTATGCCAAACAAGTATAAGGAACTCTTTTAGAGTATGATCTTTATCAAGTTCATCCTCACAGAGGTTGAACGATAGCTTTGCTTCATTTCCTACAACTGTAAATTGTAGGTCAATGCTGTCTGTTGTTAGATTGTAAAAATTAACTAAATGTTTATATACATTTAATAAATTATCAATATATACAGCCTGTTTGCCAAATAATTGAAATACTCCATACCTACTCACTGATTTAGCCATACATAAAAATTCATCATCACTAACCTTCCAAACCTGTTGCACTAAAGTACTCATCTGCATTGGGGTAACCCTAAGTAGAGAGTTTTCAATAATATCTGGGTGCAATCCTGCTTCTATTAATAAAGGTTCTGAATTGAAATCTTTATTTTCAATAGCTGAAACTAATGCCCGAACAAAATGAATTGAAATTGTCTCAAAGTTCTTGTTCATATCGATGTCAATCCAAATGTTGTAATGGTCTAATGACACCGGACACTTTAATAAGAGACTATAAACGTCAAACATTGAGGTGTAGG
>JAILXS010000008.1:0-222278 GCA_050789425.1 Neptuniibacter sp. | reverse complement strand
ACACCCTCAAGGTTCAGAGGGGCTTCACATCCAGTTAACAAAAAACAAGTAGCAACAGCTGTAACGCTCGGTACTGAAATATTTCTAGAAACTAAATTTTTAGTTTTATTATTTTTTATCATTAAATCTCACCAGACTCTTTGTTTATCCGGCTTTCACTGCTTTTCAGGCAATGAAATATATGAATTCTTTCAGGCTTATCTGTAATGTAATTGATCGATCCCATTACCATCCAATACATTTGACAGCCCCTCTTGATACCAATAAGGTATTAAGAAAAAACGCAGATAAAACAGAGGAAAACCATGGATTTACGCAAGCTGCGCTATTTCATCCATGTTGCTGAAGAGGGCCATATAGGTCGCGCTGCAGTTAAGCTGCATATTTCCCAGCCACCACTGACACGTCAGATCCATCAATTAGAAGAAGAGTTAGGTGTCACGCTCTTTGAGCGAACGCCAAAAGGTATGGAATTGACCGACGCCGGGCAGATGTTTCTGGTAGAAGCCAAAAACATTTTCTCTCTGGTTGAACAAGCAACAGAACGGACCCAAAGGGCGGGTCAGGGGATGCTGGGGCGAATTGATGTTGCGATATTTGGCACAGGCATTCTCGATATCATCCCTAAAGTGGTTTTGAAATACCGCCAGCAATACCCTGATGTAAAAGTAGTTTTGCACACTATGGATAAAGCGGAACAGATCGAAGCCTTACGCCAGCGCAGGATTTCCGTTGGTTTTAACCGCCTGCTGTCTCCCCTCCCGGATATCTCATCAGAGCAGTTGGTTACTGAGAAACTGGTACTGGCAGTGCATGACAGTTTGCAACTTCCGGACGAGCCTATCGATTTCAAAGAACTAGAAAAATACCCAATGATTCTCTTCCCTTCCCATGGCAGACCTAACTTTATCGATAAGGTACAAAAACTCTGCCAGCAAGCTGGCTTCTCACCCACAATTTCACAGGAAGTTGGTGATGCTGTAACTGGTGTGGCACTGGTTTCGGGTGGTCTGGGTGTATGTTTGGTTCCAGAATGTGCAACAAACCTGAAGTTGCCAGGGGTTAAATACCTACCTCTTAAAAACCAACCAGATGACGCATCGGTTGATCTGAGCTGCATCTATCTCACCGAAGACAGCTCTCCGATTCTAAATGGTTTTATGAATGTCGTTCGTGAATTTAGGACAGCTTTGAAGATTAAAAACACGGCCTCACCCGAAGGTTGAGGCCGTAAAGGCAGATCACCTAAGAACATTTTTCTTCATCGAGCCAATCACTTCGAGTTCAAGATCCGATGAAGGGTATATACGACAAGCGAGTACAATACCTTCTTGAAGCTCATCTTCAGATACGTGACAGCGGCTCATGCGTCGAGCTTCATAGTCACCACTAAGCACCGCAACTTTACAGATACCACAGCCCCCGCCGCGACAACCTGCAGGTATGCCACGTTTACCAAGGCGACACATTCCCTGCAATACATTTTCATCTTCACGGCAAGCAAACGATTCTTCGCTCTCTACTAGCTTTACTTCAAAAGGCATCAGGACTGACCTGCTGCTTTTCGCGCCTCAATCTCCTTAGCACGCAACTCTGAGGCGGACTGTCCTGCGATGCCCCAATCCTCTGGAGAAACCCGGATACAGCGTCCACGGATAAGCGAACGTTCAATCCCAAGCGTTTCAACCAGAAGATCTGTAAAACCAGACATCAGACGTTTAATCTGTTCCTCTGGCCTGCCCGCAAGGACAATAAATTCAAAATAAGGAGCGCCCTGCTCTCCTTCAAATAAAACTCTACCTCCAACCAGGGCTCTCCGTGCTGGATAGGTGTTAATCAGAGCTCTTACTCGCTCTATGGGAGAGTCCAGAACTTCAGCATAAAGCTGCGCACCTTTGAGAAGAAGTTTCTCACTCTGATAATCCGTCAACTGGTCTTCAACCAGATGATAGGTAACTAAAGGCATAACGACTCCATTATTATTTTTATTCTTAGTAACGTGGTCTGTAACCAGAGAAAAGTTCTGCCTATGGCAAACCTTTACGACGACCACTATCCAACATCAAAGTTGAACCAGTCATTGCGTCAGCTTCGGGTGCCAGCAACGTGCCAACAGCCCAGGCAACCTGCTCTGGAGTGGTGAACGCACCAATAGAAGATTCAGCTTTAACTTCATTCAGAACATCTTCAACCGAAATGCCACGCATCTCCGCACGGGTAGCGGCTACACGGTGCATTCGATCCGTATCCGCAGGACCTGGGGCGATCACATGGGAGGTAATACCACGCTCACCATAAGCCAGACTTAACTGACGAGATACGTTAACAAGAGCAGCATTAGCCACACCGGCTGATGCGGCATAGGCTGTTGGCTCAAGACCGTAATGCCCGCCAATTGCAATGATGCGTGAACCTTTTACAAAATGCTGATCCGCAGCACGAGCTAGTCTCAGCAAACCACCCACTTTGATGTTTACTGCATCCACCATAGTCTCTGTAGGCGCTTCAAGAATTCCACCTGCAACACCAACACCCGGGCCATGAACAACCGCACGAACCGGCGCATCCAGCACGCTTTTGATAGCTTCGATAGAAGAATCATCTGAGATATCTGCGACGCAAGGAATGATATTTCCACTCCCTTCAGCCAAAGATTTAATGCTGTCAGCACTGCGCGCAACAGCGACAACTTTAAGACCTGCTCCAATCAACGTTGAGACAAAATGTTGACCAAAAGCACCGGTTGCACCAACAACAATGGCAATCTCTTTTTGTTGTGTATCTGCCATAAGGTAACCTCTTTATATTCATGGCCAGCTTAAAGCTGGCCATTACTATTAGCTGGCAAAGTTATCCTTCAGCAACCCGCGCTGTTTTGCCATTGTCATCGCGGTATCAAGAATCATATCTTCCTGACCACCAATCATTTTCTTACGCCCCAACTCAACCAGAATATCCCGGGCTGGCACACCAAAACGCTCAGCTGCTCGTTTAGCATGCAGCAGGAATGTTGAGTACACACCTGCATAACCCAATGTCAGGGAGTCTTTATCCACACGAACAATGTGATCCATCATTGGGAAGATAATGTCTTCCGCCATGTCCATCATTTTGAACAGATCAATACCAGTTTCTATGCCCATGCGATCACAGACCGCAACAAAGGCTTCCAGAGGTGTATTACCTGCGCCCGCACCAAGGCCCGCAACCGAACCATCTATCCGGGTTGCACCCGCTTCAACAGCGGCAATGGAATTAGCGATACTCATTCCCATATTGTGATGACCGTGGAATCCGATCTCTGTTTCCGGATTCAGTACATCCCGTAATGCCGCGACACGCGCTTTAACATCTTCAGGCAGCATAAACCCGGCTGAATCCGTGATGTAAACCGTCTGGGCACCGTAGGATTCCATCAGTTTGCCCTGCTCTGCCAGACCTTTGGCATCATTCAGGTGAGACATCATCAGAAAGCCAGTTGTGTCCATACCCAGCTCGCGAGCAAAAGCGATGTGCTGCGGTGATGTATCTGCTTCTGTGCAGTGCGTAGCAACGTGTACGCTTCTGGCACCGGCATCATATGCAGATTTAAGCTCTTTCATTGTGCCCAAGCCTGGCAGCAGCAAAACAGAAACTATCGCTTGCTTCATTTTTTCTGAAACCGCAGAGATATATTCCTCATTGCTTGCCAGAGCGAAGCCGTGCTGCAGGGAATTGCCACCCACACCAGCACCATGCGTTACCTGAATGTAAGGCACGCCGGAATCATCCAGAGCTGTAGCAACTTTGACCATCTGCTCAACACTGATCTGCTCTTTTTTTGCATGCATACCATCGCGCAGACACATGTCATGGATAATTACTTTTTTACCTTTTAAAGAGCTCATGCACATACCTCCGCTGTGGTTGGTTGCAGTTCAATTTTTCCTGCCAGAATCTCTTCCGCAAACATCTCTGCAGTACGCGTACCAGCAGCAGTCATGATATCCAGGTTACCAGCGTACTTAGGCAGGTAATCACCCAGACCTTCAACTTCCATAAAGACGGATACTTTATTGCCATCAAAGTCAGGGCCGTTAACCAGCTTGTAGCCAGGGACATAACGCTGAACTTCTTTGATCATATCCAAAACTGACTGCACGATTTTGGTCTGATCTGGTTCATCTTCAGTCAGACAGTAGATCGTATTACGCATGATCATTGGAGGCTCTGCCGGATTAATGATCGCCAGTGCCTTACCTTTCTTAGCGCCACCAACTACTTCGATAGCGTTAGATGTCGTAAAGGTAAACTCATCCAGATTGGCACGGGTACCCGGACCAATGGATTTAGATGAAAGGCTGGCTACGATCTCAGCATATTCAACCGACTGTACGCGGGATACAGCGTTAACGATTGGAATCGTCGCCTGCCCTGCACAGGAGATCATATTTACGTTCATTTCGACCTTATCTGCATGCTCTTTCAGGTTTACTGGTGGCACACACAGTGGCCCAATCGCAGCAGGTGTAAGGTCGATCATCATCACACCCAGCTCATTCAGCTTGCGACTGTTTTCAGCATGGACATAGGCGCTGGTTGCATCAAATGCGATTTGAATTTCATCTTCCAGAACGTGAGGCAACAAGCCATCAATACCATCAGCTGTAGTTTTAAGGCCCATATCACGGGCACAAGCTAAACCTTCAGATTCAGGATCAATACCCACCATCCAAACGGGCTCAAGAACTTCACTACGCTGAACTTTATAGATCAGATCGGTGCCGATATTGCCCGACCCAATCAGTGCACATTTAATCTTTTTCATTTACCTACCCTTCAATTTCTGATTCAGCAGTGACTTTTTTCCGATCGCTGGCGCGCCCTGCTAAACCTGCAACATAAAACTCATCTTTTTTATGTTCGGTGATCAGAATACGTACTGTTTCCGGGCTTACTCCCAGGCTTTCTGCCGCGGCCTCTGTAATTGCAGAAGCAACACTTGCTTTTGTCTCCGAAGAACGACCTTCAAGGAGATGCATCTCGATAATAGGCATAGTTATTCCTTGAATTATTCTTCGAATTTGATGGAAATTGAGCCCAGATTCTGGAATCTGGCAATGACATTGTCACCGGGTTCAACCGCTACCGCGGCGGTGATACCACCACTCATAACAAAACTGCCTGCGGGCAGCTCTTCACCCAGTTCACCTAGCAGATTAACAACCATGGCTACTGCTTCTGCCGGATTTCCCAGTACTTCTGCTGACGCACCCATCTCAACAATTTCGCCATTCTTTTCCAGAACAACACCGATGGTTTTCAGATCCAGTTCCTCTACACGGCGTGATCTTCCACCGCCGACATAACGCGCGGAGGAGCTGTTGTCTGCGATCACACTTTCGAGATCAAACTTGAATTTTTCGTAGCGGGAGTCGATGACTTCTACTGCGGGAATCACATAATCCGTTGCAGCCAGTACATCCTCTGCCGTGCAGGAAGTTCCGCGTAAAGTGTCTTTAGTGACAAACGCCACTTCACACTCAACACGTGGATGTACCAGATCGGACGTTGAAATCACTGAATTTTCAGGTCGTGCCATTTTGTCTGTCAGGAAACCGATTGAAGGTTTATCAACCCCCATTTGTCGCATCTTCTGTTTAGACGTAAGACCGGCTTTCCAACCAATCAGTTTATGGCCTTGCTCAAGAAAACGGCGCTTCAGTTCAAACTGAATGGCATAACCGTCTTCCACAGTCATATTCGGATGTTCATTGGTGAGTTTTGGAATTTCATAAGCGCGGGTTTGTGCCCCTTCCACACGCTCACACAAACGGACAATCTCTTCTCTGTTCAGAGTAATACTCATTGTGAACTCCCCCCGTGAAATGACACTTTACAGCTACCCAAACCGCCTACTGTGCATACCAGCTCATCGCCGTCTGCAACATCTACCAGTACAGATTGAGAACCAGAAAGAATCACTTCACCTGCCTTAAATGGCAGGCCAAGTTCACCCAGCGTATTTGCTAACCAGGCAACTGCGTTGGCAGGAGAGCCTTGAACTGCTGCGCCTACACCAGTGGAGAAAACTTCACCATTTTTCTCTAACACCATGCCCGCCAGAGTCAGATCAATATCTCGTGGATCAGCCTTAGCATCACCCAGAACATAAACACCGCAGGATGCGTTATCAGCCACGGTATCCTGAATTTTGATCTCCCAGTTTTTAATCCGGGAATCCACAATTTCAAAACAAGGCATGACGTAATCCGTTGCGCGAATCACATCCATCGCGGTAATCCCTGGCCCTACTAAATCGTCCTTAAGAACAAAAGCCAGTTCTGCTTCTGCTTTAGGTTGAATGAGTTTGCCAAGATCCAGACGTGCTCCATCTTCGTGGACCATATCGGATGTAAGCTGCCCAAAGTCTGGCTGGAATACACCCAGATAATCCTGAACCGCTTTACTGGTAACACCAATCTTCTTACCTACAATGGTTTCACCGGCATCCAGTCGACGCTGAATAAATCGTTCCTGAATTTTGTAAGAATCTTCAAGAGTGATCTCTGGTTCCTGCTTAAGAAGCGGTGTGATAACGCTGTTTGAGACAAACGCTTCGTAAAGCGCGTCACCCAATTGTTCTATTCTGCTAAGTTCTAAAGAATGTTCCATATTCACCTCACAGCTTCACGCAAACGTTGCGCATTTCGGTGTAAAACTCGAGGGAATGAACACCACCTTCACGACCTATACCCGACTGTTTACTACCACCAAAAGCAGTTCTCAGATCACGCAGGAACCAGCTATTGACCCAGGCGATACCCACATCAATTTTCGCTGCAACCCGATGCGCTCGAGCAAGATTAGATGTCCAGACTGTAGTAGAAAGGCCGTATTCAGTGTCGTTGGCTTTTGCGATCACTTCCGCTTCAGTATCAAATGGCATGATGTGACAGCACGGGCCAAAGATCTCTTCCCGTACAACTGCAGCATCATCCGTCAGACCGGTCCAGATGGTTGGCTGAATCCAGTTACCCTTAGCCATATCACCCGGCATCTCTGGAATGCCGCCGCCAGTAACTACCGTAGCGCCCTCTTCTACCGCTTTCTGATAGTAGGAAAGTACTTTTTCCTGATGTTCTTTGCTGATCAATGGACCGTAGCTGCTACCCTGTTCCATTGGATGGCCGTAGTTGACTGCTTCGGCTTTTTCTTTCAGAGCCTGAACAAACTTTTCAAAGATAGGACGCTCTACGTAAACCCGCTCAGTACCCAGGCAAACCTGTCCGGTATTCAGGAAGGCCGAGCGGAAGATACCGTCTACTGCTTTTTCGAATTCGGCATCTGCAAAGACAATACCTGCGTTTTTCCCACCCATCTCAAAAGAGACATCACGGCAACCTTCAGCAGCGGCCTTCATGATTGCAGTACCGGTACGTGTTTCACCGGTAAAGGTAATTGCGTCCACCTCTGGATGAGTCGTCAGAAACTCGCCCGCAGAATCAGGACCAAACCCGTTAACCACATTGAACACACCATCAGGAATACCGACCTTACTCATTACTTCACCGAGCAAAGTAGTCGTCAGAGGTGTTTCTTCAGAAGGTTTAACGATAACTGTATTACCGCAAGCCAGTGCAGGACCCACTTTCCAGGTCATTAGCAGGAAAGGTGCGTTCCAGGGAGAGATAACGCCTACAACTCCCTTGGGTACTCGAAGAGAATAGTTCAAAGCGCCTTCACCATCCGGTGTTGGCATCATGAAAGATTCTGCTGGAACATTTTTGATTACATCTGCAAAAACTTTGAAGTTCGCTGCGCCACGAGGGATAAATACATGACGCTGTACGTGTGATGGCTGCCCTGTATCCACCATCTCCGCTTCTACAAAGTCTTCGAAGCGATTGGTAATTTCATCGGCCACACCATATAAAAGATCAACTCGCTGATCCGGCGTTAAAAGCCCCCACTCTCCACTTAGTGCATTGCGCGCTGATTTAACTGCCAGATCAACATCAGACCGGCTTGCTTCTTGAATATCAGCAATATGTTCATTCGTCAGAGGAGAGTATTTTTTAAATACCTTCCCTTCTGATGAGTCGACAAACTCACCATTAATATAGTTTTTTATCAGGCGCATAAACTCACCGTTTATTTGAATTATTTTGTGCCTATGCAAAAGTCATATAACAGCAGACAGGACACCTGAACTGATGTTACATAAAAGAAACAGATACCATCTAATACCATTTAAACCCCAACCTGATACAAAATAGGTATTAAGCTTAGTTTCTATCGATCTACTGCAATCATTCTTCCTTAAGCATTGTTCAAATAAGCCATTAGGCAAAACCAAAACTGCCAGCACTCAGGCTGGCAGTTACAAGAAAACTCCGCTTATATCCGCTTAAATAGTGCTGATTTGTTTTGCTCTTCAGCGCCATCGGCTGCGGTGTAGAAACGTTCCATATGGATATCACGTTCAAATAATCGCCCATGCATCAGGGTCGTAATCGCCGCATCAATCATCGGTGGCGGACCACATAGATAGGCTTTATGACCATCACACTTACCGTCAAAATAGTCATTCACCGCTTCATGCACAAAGCAGTTATAACCCTCCCAGTTATCCCCTTCTTCCGGTGCATTCAGCGCCGGAATATAGTGGAAGTTTTCATGGGACTGATCCAGTGCCTCGAAGATTTCACGGTTATACAGCTCCGCGACGTTACGCGCGCCCTGGAACAGATAGATCTCGCGGGGATCACCCTTCTCGATCATCTCCAGCACCATCGACTGCGGGCTGGACAAACCCGAACCACCAGCGATAAAGATTGCACCTTTCGGATCAGATAAGCGGGTGAAGAACTGACCGTATGGACCGGAGACCTCCAGCTCATCACCTACCTTCAACTCTTCATGCAGGTAGGAGGTGCCCGCACCACCGGGAACCTTACGAACATGTAGCTCCAGCTTTTGGTTTTCAGACGGTTTGTTGGCAATAGAGAAGGCACGCGAACCTTCTACACCCGGAATGTTCAGGTTGATGTACTGCCCCGCCTGGAAATCAATCGCATCATCCAGCTCAAAGTGAATACCTTTGATGGTCGGCGAGAGATCTAAAATCTCTATGACTGTACCCTTGAAATCCCGAATTGGGTAACCCTCAAAGTCATCATCCACATCGATATCGGCTTCAATCACCAGATCTGACTCGGGAGTTGCACAGCACGCCAGAATCATGCTGTCATCTCGCTCCGAATCCATTAAAGCAAAAGGAGAGGCATTACCCAGATCCACATCACCTTCTGTCAGTTTGCATTTGCAGGTAGCACAAGTACCGTGACCGCAGGCAAACGGCAACCAAACACCCTGACGCAGAGCCGCGTCAAGAATAGTCTGATCCTCTTCCACCTCAATGATTTCACCGGTGGGCTCGATAGTTACTTCATAACTCATATCTATTCTCCATAAATCAAGAGTTAAACACCGGCGTTCTGAAACCCTTTCAGGTCTGGAGTATTAAAACGCAGAGCGGATTTATGGCCGATTCCCTGATCTTCAAGAGACACATCCATCTGTGGAATAAACGGCTGACCATCAAGAACCCATTCAGCGTCACCCCAGCTGATCTGTTCAAACTCAGGATGGTCAGAAAATGTGCTAGGCATCACTTCAGATAGTAGCGTTTTGAATGGCATCTGCGGTGGTACTGGATATGCAAATGGTGCGGCAAACAACAGGTGATGATCCCAGCCTACATAGACCACCTGGTTATCACCAAAATTGGCACGCTTGTCTTTTACTTCGCCTTGATAGTCCGGCGTTATAGCTTTTACAGGCATTGTTATTCTCCTGATCTTGCAGCGCTGCCCTGACTGCTGGCAGCACTGGTATTGTTATTATCGTTTAGGCAACGCCTTTCCATTTATTCCATCGTTCTTCGTCTGGAGAACCTTTAATATCCAGATTATCCACGCCCACATTCATGCGGTAGAACTCACCGAGAATATTATCTACATCCGGGCCACCACAGTTGCCCTGGAAAATCTGATGCACCGGCAACCAAGACTGCACGTATTTTTCTGGCTCATCTTCAAAGATGTCCTTACAGCCATCAGAACAGAAGTGGTAACGCTCACCTTCGTGTACGCAGTCTCTGTAAGAAGTCAGTGTTGGATGATCCATTTCAGTGAACAACATCGGAATCTGACAAGTGGTACACAGCTGTGGCAGCCCCTTGTTGTAGAAACGCTTACCTTCCGCTTCCATCTTCTTCGCCAGTTCCCAGCGTGGGCGGTAATACTTGTCGAAGGTATCCGGGTATTTTTCAGACAACCAGTCCAGCTCTTCATCGCTTGGTATCCAGGTATGGAAACCTGCAACATGACCATGAGTGTAGAAAGTCCACCACGCCTGATGCGAAACGTGTTCTTTTTCCTTCTCGATCACTTCAGCGTACTTCGGCATTTTGATACCGTAGCGAGCCAGATCCTTGAACAGTGCACCACCGGCTTCTTCAAAGTAGACTTCCCAGGCTTCTTTCCAGGACATCACTTTGTTTGGCAGCATGTAATCCATCATCATGCCAACAATGGATAACAATCGACTGCCACGCCAGAACCATTTATCGATCCACTTCTGCACGATTGGAACATTGTCTTCATGCTGCTCCAGCAGGAACTTTATGATCTCCAGACCCAGTGTCATATGACGGGCTTCATCCGATTGCGCAGAGAAACCAAAGGTCACAGTAGCCATATCGCCGTTGTAGGCAGCGCCTGACATGAAGGGCACAAATACCAGGTTGGTCAATACATATTCAAAGGAGAAACCAATCGCCAGCATAAATTCAAACGGGCCCGCACTTCGGGCATCGTTGAAGAAGGATTTAGGAACAGACAGATACCATACGCGGTCATGCATATAGCTGTATTCCTGGAAGCCATCGAAGAACTTGTTGTAATGGCTCATCGCATGGATCTGGGTCTGGACGTGGCGCAATTCATCAATAGATTGCATCTGACAGGCTACACGTGCACCCACACCACCAAACTGGCGGCCCACATGAGCAAAGCCTTGGTAAGCTTGATATTCCAGCGGGGATATACCGGTTAAAAACAATTTCAGCGCATTCACATAACGCGGGTCTGTCACATTGAGATGCGCATTATTCTGAGCAAAGGCATCAAAGATTGCATAGAGTTTCTTCTCTTTCTCTGCCTGATACTTCCAGTAGGAATCCATAGTCAGACGGAAAGGGTCTTCCCATTTATCCCAGTCAGTAATTTTGATCCCTTCGAATTCCCCGAAAGGAAAGGCTTCTTTACGATCGGCATAGGAGTACTCCCAATCCAGATCACGCGTCAGCAAACGGTACTTATCTTTTATGTTCAGTTTCTTAGCCATGATTCAGATCCTCATTCATTCCAATGCAGACTCAATGAGTCATCATCTTCTTCAACATTGCCACCCAGCGTGATCAGATTGATGTGCAATTCCTGCACATCCCAGTCACGCCCCATCTTTTCTTCCACCGTTTCACGGTTGATGGTCAAACGGCCTTCTAATTCGATACGGATCATTGCAGGCATATGAATTACCGTTGCCTCCGGGTTATCTTCCTCAATTGCTTCGACGATATAGCGGGACTCATCGTTGTCCTGCAGTGCGATATAGACTTTTGACATCGGTGAATCCTCTTATTTGAACAGACCGGCTTTTGCCAGACGTTTATCCAGTGCTTCGCGAGCAGTCTGCAAGGCACCCTCTTCTACCGTTTCATGAGCCAGCAGGGAGAGCGCTTCTTCTGCTTTACCACGCCACTTCTCAATCCAGCCTTCCAGCAGTGTTTTGTTCTCTTCAGATTCAGCCGCTGCTATTTTCAACACCGCATCGACCCAACGATTGGTGTCTTTTACCCACAGCTGCATAAACTCAGTCAGCATGCCAACATCGTGGTTACCGGACTCAGACAACTTCGCTTCGAACTGATCAAAGATCAGGTTGTACATCAGGGAATCCATCACCACATCCTGAGCCACCAGCACTTCAAACCAGTCTTCTGTCACCGTGGTTTGCTCACAATAACGACGCAGCCCCTGCCAGATGGGATCGCTCATCCAATAGGATTTGGCTTCTTTAAGAGAGTCACCCGTATTACCATCCAGAATCAGACCGATACGGGAGATATATTGCGCAATGCCCAAACGGTCCATGCCGTTGTACAAACAGGCTTGGGTAATCGCGGTTCCGTAACCGTAAGCACAGGCATACATGTTGTTGAGGTTAGCTGTGTGTTCTGTATGTCGAAGCGGTAACAGGCAACGTATGATTTTGAGTTTCACCTCTTCTGAAAGGTGATCAGCTAGCTTACGCTTTTCGAAGAAGGCGTAGTTACTTTCAGCCACTTCCTGCATCTTCGCGCGCTGCTGTACATAGGTGCCGTAGTAGAACTGGCGTGGATCTTTAAACGCATACCAGTCTTCCATCTTCAATGCGGTACGACTCGGGTCGTTCAGCTCTTTGTCTGGTTGCCACAGAGGGCGGTAGTGAAAGTAAGCCTCTGACTGCACGTCATAGGTTGCTTCCTGATAACGGGTTGCCGGTTTATCACCGAAGCGGCGCTCGATATGCGCAAACGTGTTGCGTATCGGTTCGAGCGTTGCTGTTTTTATCTCAATTGTCATTTTGCAGCACTCCAAATTATTTTTGTTTTAAGGATTTGAACTGTCGTGATTTCGCGCCATTAACGTGTCTTCTCCGTAACGCCACTTCTCCATCTCGGCATCAACAGCCTGCATCTGATCATCAGTCATATGCTCTACGTTGTTGGTTTTACAGAAATGCTCAAAAGCCCCCTGCGGCATAATCAGTTCCACAAACAGATTCGGGTCACCAATTGCGAAATCAAATTCAACAAACCTTGCACCTTCAGGGCTTCTGACTCGAATGAATTTCTGGATACCACCAAGAAATTCAGGACGAACAGTCCCCTGTCCATGCTCATTTACATCGGACATAAAGAACTCCAAAGGCTGGATGCAGGGCACCATAGGTGCCCTGCATAAGATTGATCAGGTCACAACGGTAAGGAAAGTTTCGTGCAGTTTACGTTGTGGGTAGTCCAGACCTTGTGCGAAATTATCAAAGGTCCAGGTGATCGTTTCGTAGTCTGGGTATGGCTGATAGCCACCCATAAAGGTTTCAAAGCGGTTGCCGGAAGGGTCCCAGGCGTAAATGGTGCACCCGCGAGTAATACCGTGCCTTGTTGGGCCAATATCAACATTGACCTCGTTCATGGACATGATGTCACCAGCGCGCAGCACTTGTTCCCAGCTATCCATCAGGAATGAACAGTGATGCAGCTTGCCTGGTTCTGGATATTCAGCAAAAGCGATGTCATGAACTTTGTGCGAGCAAGACAACCAAATTGCTGCTTCGCCATCCCCTTCTTCATTAAGCACGCGCTCAACCAGATAGAAACCTAAAACATCTTCAAAGATCTTTTTGTTTCCAGCTACATTCGGTCCGTAGAGAAGCATGTGATCCAGACGAACCGGCGCAATGCCTTTTTCACTTGCCTCATACCAGGGCCCCGGATTAGTCATAGGTAAGCCATTACCTATAGCTGTTTTAGTTGCATACAGTTCCATGGTGTGACCTGTAGGAAGTACGAAACGAACACGCTCGCCTGTTTCCATCAGATCTCCCGCTGGCATACGAGTCGTTTCGAGACCATAGGCTTGAAGATCTTTTTCCAGCTGATCCAAGGTTGCTTCATCAAGCACCTTAAAACCGAAGAAATCGATACCTGCCTCATCCGCCTCACGAATGATGTAACTGTTGTGGTCACGCTCATCCCAACATTTGAAATAAACACGACCCTGATCATCACGACCAGTCTCTACTAAGCCCATCACATCTGTGTAGAAGCGCACGGATTCTTCTAAATCCAATACGCGAACTTGAGCGTGTCCAGGTCGTATAACGCCTGTCATTGCCATTGTAATTCTCCTAAATTTCTTTTATTTATTCTTAGGTGCCCGCCTGCATCAGACATAGCAGGAACAAGGCCAATTACAATTTATTAATAAATATCAATAACTTAAACAAACAACGAATAACCGAACGAAATGTACCGTTCAAATATGTACAGTTAAAGCTTCACATGCGTACAAATTTGAACTATTAATAAAAAGCGTACAATTTTGTACAGACAAACAACTTTCAAGTTCATAAAAGATAAAAATAAAAGATGAGCGAAAACCGGTTACTACCCCAGTTCAAGATCAAAGAAAAGCTCAGGTTTAACGATGATCAATGCAAGATCACGCTAGATAGCAACAGAATGCTGCTATTACATGCTGAAGCTTTCTCACATCTGAAAAATGAGCTTTTTAACACTCTTGATCCCAAGGTTGCCCAGGGGCTAATGATTCGTATGGGCTATATCTCAGGGCAATTAGATGCGGATGTAGTTTTAAAGATGTATGGATCCGGAGATGATGATGTCTTCGATTTAGGACCAGCCATCCATGGTCTTGAAGGTTTTGTTCACGCTGAAATACTTGAACATAAAATAGACTGGGGTAAAGGCAGTTTCTATGGTCGGGTGCGCTGCTCAGGTTCCGTTGAAGCAGAACGTTATCTGCAGGAACACAGCTCACACAGTGATTGCCCCGTATGCTGGAGTGTAGTTGGTTACGCCTCTGGATACGTAAGTCGTTTCTTTAAACGCTTTATCGTATTTAAGGAAATTGAATGTAAAGCCTGTGGTAACGATGATTGTATCCTGGTTGGCAAACCCGCTGAAGCCTGGGGTGATGACGATACCTATATCAACTACTTTAAAGCCAATTATGAAAACGAATCCCCGCTTGAAAGCGAACTGAACAAGTTGCGCGGGGCGCGACCATTTAAACAGTTTGATCAGGGTGATCTTCTCGGAGAATCCAAAGAGTTTACTAAAGCATTCGAGTATCTGACTCATGCTGCAAACACACCCATCAACGTATTGCTGCATGGTGAAACCGGTGTTGGTAAAGAAGTATTTGCCCGCTGGCTTCATAAGAACAGTGAACGCAGCGAATCCCCTTTTGTCGCGATCAACTGCGGTGCTATCCCGAACGACCTTATTGAAGCGGAACTATTTGGCGTCAAACGCGGCGCATACACAGGTGCCAGCCAATCACGCCCCGGTCGTTTTGAGCTCGCCAATGGCGGCACACTGTTTCTGGATGAACTCGGAGAGCTATCCCCTTCTGCACAGGTAAAACTACTCCGCGTACTGCAAACAGGAGAACTAGAACGCCTCGGTGATAGCCAGACCATAAAAGTAGATGTGCGATTGGTAGCTGCAACTAACGTAAATCTTCAGGAGGCGATTCAGCAGGGCGATTTCCGCTCAGACCTTTACTATCGAATCGCCACTTTCCCAATCGAAATTCCACCTCTCAGAGAGCGTAAATCTGACATCCCCATTCTTGTGGATTCGATGATGGAAAAATATGCGCCTTTGTATAAGAAAAACATTATGGGGATCTCAGATGCCGCTATGTCATCTCTAATGAACTACGGCTGGCCAGGTAATATTCGTGAGCTACAGAATATTATTGAAAGAGCCGTTCTGCTCGCCCCGGATAATGGCATGATTGAGCAAATACACCTTGAGCATAACAGGGAAAGCAGCAATCCTAATGTAACGGTTGCAGATAACTTCACGGAAGTTACGCCAGTCACTTATGCTGAGGAAGAAGTGGATATTTATAAACATCTACTTGATTCAAATATCAGCTTACAGGAATACGAATTAAACCTGATTAAAAAAGCATTAGAAACCACAAACGGTAATATGACTAAAGCAGCCAAATTGTTAGGCATAACCAGAAGGCAAATAGCCTATAAACTGAAAACCCAAAATACAGGGTTTCTATCTAGCGATTGAGTTGCTTGTTTAATAACCCGAGCTTCTCATTTGCCAGTTCAAACTCGAAACTATCCAAAGCTTTGTAGAGTTCAACTGAAAGCCCGTGGCAAGCATGAGTATCGAGTTTGTCAGCTAATTTTTTAGCGAGTTCGATACTGCTGACATCGCCCTGAGTAACTTTTTCCTCAAGTTCAACCAGCATTTTTTTTATCTCATCGACTGAATGTAGTGCACTAGCTGAGCTCTGCCCTTCTGTACAATAACGTTCGATTTCGTGCATAAGTAAATCTATATTTGCGGATAAATTATCTACCTGTTTTTGTAGATATGAGCGCTCAAGTGATTTATTCAGTTCTATCTCTTTTAGTACATTTTGTATTGGATAAGCTGCAAGATTTGCTGCTACACCAGAGACCGAGTGAGCTAATTGTTTAAGTTCTTCAACTTCACCTTGATCAAAATGCTCAAGCAATTGATCTGGTAAAGGGCACAGCATATCCTGCATCTGATACAGCATTTTTTGATACAACTCTTCATTGCCACATAGACGATTGAGACCATCTTTAATATTCAAAATCGGTTCTAAAGAAGAGGTTACAATTAATGGTTCTTGTTCAGAACTATCATCACTTAACCAACGTACCAAGATTTGTTCCAACGCTACTGGATCTATAGGTTTGGTTAAATGATCATTCATACCAACTGATAAACTTTTCTCTCGATCGCCCTCCATAGCGTTGGCGGTTAGAGCAATGATAGGAATTGCATCAAATGCATTGTCCTGCCTTATTTCCTGGGTAGCTGTATAACCATCCATAACAGGCATTTGGATATCCATTAGAATGAGATCAAATGGCTCCCTTTTGATAGCTTCAAGCACCTGCTGCCCATTAACACAACAGGTGACAGAAATGCCTAGTTTTTCAAGTAATCCGGTAGCAACTATGGTATTGATATGATTGTCTTCAGCAAGTAATACACGCATTCCTGTAAGGGCAGCCGCACTGTCTTTAGTCGTCTCAAAATCAACCTGTTTTAACTTGTCCTCAGCACTGAGAATAGTGATCAATTCATCATGAATTGAAGACGGTGTAATTAACTCGGATACCTGATAAGTGGAATACTTATCGTTGAAACTTTGAGGTAACGGTTTAGTCGATACAAAAACCAGCCCTCGTTGATCTGCTTTATCACTAAAAGCAGAAAGTCCATTTCCAAGATCTTGATAGTTGAGCAACCCTTCCGGGTCCATAAAGATAATTAATTCCTGTTTGCCTTCTACAATACGAGAACTGAAAAGCTCCCAGGTGGAGTCAGAAAAATCAGTAACCTTGCCTAAGACATTCATTCCAAATGAGTTGATGATCGTCTCAATATCAGGCTGCCCTATCAGAAAAACCCCCACATCTTTTAATCTTGAATTACGTTCCACATTATCTTCAGATATCAATCTTTCCGTTTTGAAAGGAATAGTTACAGTAAATTCTGACCCCTTTCCTTCTTCACTCTGCACATTAATTTGGCCATGCATGAGCTCAATTAACTGAGCAGAAATAGTAAGCCCAAGGCCCGTACCTCCAAATTTACGAGTAGTACTGGAATCGCCCTGACTGAACGGAGTAAAAAGATTTTTTTGTTTCTCTGCAGGGATCCCTATACCAGTATCTTTGATGGTAAACCTTAAATACTCTGAGTTATCAGCAAGTGCGACTTTATCCACTTCAACTTCAACGGAACCAAACTGGGTAAATTTTACGGCATTGCCAATTAGGTTTGTCAGCACTTGCGTCAACCTTAAAGGATCTCCCGAATAGGTGTCCGGCAAGCTAAAATCACGCTTAACTGTAAAACTGATATCTTTCTCTTTAGCTTTTAGTTGATTAACAACATGCACATTTTGTAACACTTCATCCAGACTATATGCAGTATCCTCTATCTCCATATAACCTGATTCAATTTTAGAAAAGTCGAGAATATCGTTGATAATTCCAAGCAGGTTTTTAGCTGAAAGCTGTATTTTCTGAAGATAGTTTTTTTGCTGATCGGTAAGCTCATCACTTTCAAGTGAAAGATGTGTGAGGCCAATAATGGCATTCATTGGTGTGCGAATTTCATGGCTCATATTCGCAAGAAATTCACTTTTAGCCTGCGTGGCCTGCTCTGCCCTGACCACTGCCTGATGAAGGTCGTAATTCTTTTCCTTTATAGTGGTCTGCATCTTATTAAATGCATTGTAAACAACCCCAATTTCATCATTACTTTTCACTGTAAGTGACTGATCGAAGTTACCAGCCCGAATATTACGCGCCGCTGCCGTTAGATCTGCAAGCGGTCGAATAATAAGTTTACGGTTCCACCATCCACCAAACGCAACTATAAAGAAACAGACAATCGCCGTACCAGCACGCAAAATCACCAACTGGTCCGTCATATATTCAAGCTCGTGCTCAATCTCTAACTCATAACGAAAACTACCAAGGTTTTGACCACCCCATTCAAGAGGCTCCTCAATAATCAGATATTCATCATTGTTTTCATGAAACAGAACGCGTTGAGATAGCGGATAGAGCTGCTGCCCGGTATTGGAGAAAAGAACAATTCCCCCTTCTGACTCTTCTGCATGAACCTTTTCCTGATGCGACAAAATACTGAAAATTTTTGATAAATCACCCGCTGCCAGTTCTTCAGCAATAATTGGAGCTAATACCTCAAGCTCTGATTTTTCTCCGTCAATAATGGCTTCAAGAAGTCGCTCTTTATAATAAGGGATAAAAGCCAGCTCGACAGATCCAAGAAATAACCCAAGAGTAACGACAACAGGCGTTATAATTTTAGTACTTATCTTCAATTTGATTTCTGCTCAATTTGGGGAAACATAGTAGCGATCAAGATTTAAATTCCGAACTTGTTCATAATCCGCATCTGTTGCCACACCAATCTTTTTAAAAGGCACTTTTGCCAGCAACTGGTTTTCTTCATCATTTTGCCCCATCTCTAACATTGCCGAGGTCACTTCCTTAATCCATAGGGGATTTAAATCATTTCGAGCAACAAATGGATGTGGTTCTACAGTATCTGTCTTCAACAACACTTTGAGTTTAGCTTTTAAGTCATCATCTTGCTGGTTATAAGTTTTCTGTACACCACCACCCGCAGACGCCAATCCAAGCGCTACATTAAGGTAAACGGATGAATGCGTGTTCACATATTTAGGAGTGAAGTTTATTCCGTATTTTTGGACAAGTTCTGACCTTATCATCAGTGAAGCCCCCAGAGCATTGGGAGCAGGAAAAACTATAGTTTGACCGTTGAGTTGAGTGACATCTGAAATTTTATTATCTGCGCTCACTGTCAGAATGCCATAGAGCTTACGACCATGATCTTTAACAATAGGCTGGTAATGTTTTGATATGGTGTAGTGATAAGGGTTCATATAAGCAAAATCAAAAACACCCATTGAGAAATCTTTTTCAAATGTCGGGATATCCTTCGAACCTTTCAATATAAATTTATGGCCGGTTTTCTGCTCAAGAATATTTAATATTGGTTGCCAGATGGAATAAATTGTTTTGATGTCAAACTGCGGAACAATACCTACTGTAAAGGTCTCAGCAACGGCAACTGGAGAGAAAAACACAACAACAAGTAACTTAGATAAGGCAATGCGTTTTAATAGCTTTATCACTGGATTAGTCCTTAAATTTGTTACAAATATCAACAAAAACCTGTTCCTGACGAATAAAGGAATCAACTATATCCGGATCGAAATGAGAACCTTTACCCTCAAGTATGATTTCTTTTGCCTTATTATGATCAAAAGCTGGTTTATAAACCCGTTTTGAGATCAGAGCATCGTACACATCTGCAACAGACATTAGCCTTCCCGACAAGGGAATCGATGCCCCAGACAACCCTTCAGGGTAGCCAGAACCGTCCCACTTTTCATGATGGGTAAGTGAAATTTCTCTCGCGTACCGAAGAAATGAAGTGTCACGATCACACATATTTAATTCTGCTTCTGAAAGAGCATCTGCACCAATCACTGGATGAGACTTCATGATCTGGAACTCCTCATCAGTTAATTTTCCTGGCTTAAGGAGAATTCTATCGGGTATCCCTACTTTACCGACATCATGAAGTGGTGCAGATTTGTAGAGAAGTTCAATGTTCTCGGGAGTGAGTTCATCAATATAAAAACCATTTTCTACCAGATCTTCAGCAAGAGCCTTTACGTAAAATTGCGTCCGACGAATATGATTGCCTGTTTCGTTATCTCGGGTTTCAGCTAATGATGCAAGAGCCATAATGGTTACATCCTTAGCAACAGTAAGCTCTTTTGTTCTCTCCCGAACTTTCACTTCCAATATTTCATTTTGACGAGAAAGTTCATCCTGCGCTGTTTTAAGTGCCTGGTGCGCTTTTACACGTGCTGTAACTATGGCGGGAGATATTGGCTTAGTCATGTAATCAACAGCCCCCACATCCAGGCCTTTCATCTCATCTACTTCTTCATTCATAGCAGTGACAAAAATCACCGGGATAGAAGCCGTTTGCGGTGAAGCTTTTAATTCCTTACAAACTTCAAAGCCATCCATGCCAGGCATCATTACATCTAATAATATCAGGTCAGGTTTTACATCGCCCCGAGCCCTTTGCAATGCTTGCTCACCACTTTTTGCGGCTATAACCCGGTAAGTCGATTTAAGAAGATCGGAAAGAACCATGATATTAATAGGCTCATCATCTACTACAAGTATTGTCTTACTTTGATGCACTGCCATGTTTAGGTAACTCCACTACGAACCAGATGATCGTCATAAAACTCTAGAACGATCTAACCTTCGTCACAATATATTAAAGTTATATTTATGTGGTTATTTGGTCTAACACTGATGCTAATCAGCTGTGTTTAACTTGCAATTCTATATTTTTCCAATAGATTATTCATACATTACTAATATAAAAAATATACTAAGAGGCAGGCCATGCTTGGGATAGTGTTTACAGAATTTATGGAGATGGTGGAAGATAAATTCTCTGCCGAAGTGCTTGATGATATTTTGGAAACCCCTGGCTTAAAATCCGAAGGCATATTCACTTCTGTAGGATATTACGACCATACTGATATAGTAAAAATGGTTGTAGCCCTATCAAAACAGGTCAACATTCCAGTTGATGACCTTATAGAAGCATTTGGGCAACACCTTTTCGGTATATTGATATCGAAATACCCCGCTCTTAAAGGTGATTTAAGTTCTTCTCTGGACTTCCTTGAAACAGTTGATTCAACAGTACACCGGCAGGTTAAGAAGCTTTATCCCGATGCTGAGCTTCCCGAATTTAATTGTGAGCGTATAAATCACAACACCTTAAATTTACATTACCGCTCTAAAAGACCTTTCTCTGTTTTGGCTCTTGGTCTAATCAAAGGTTGCGGTCAATTTTTTGAAGATAAACTCGAGGTAAGTCACACCTCAAGCGAAGTAAACGAGCACTATTTGACCGACTTCGTTGTAGTTAAAGTTCATGATTGATATCGCACGTCTCGAGAAACGCCTGCTCAGAGAAAAAAAAGCGCGCCAAGCTGCAGAAGAACTGCTGGAAAAGAAAGCTGGGGAGCTCTACAAGGCAAACTCTCACCTGCAGCAACTTCTGGAATTTCAATCACAACTCGTTGAAGAGAAAACCATTGAATTGCAGACAGCACTTGCAGTGGCAAAAGATGCCAGTGAGCATAAGAGTTTATTTCTGGCTAATATGAGCCATGAGATCAGAACACCGATGAATGCCATTATCGGGCTTAGCCATCTTGCTCTGGATACAGAACTGGATAACCAACAAGAAAACTATCTTCACAAGATTCAGCTCTCAGCCAGAAACCTGTTAGGCATAATCAACGATATTCTGGACTTCTCTAAAATAGAAGCAGGCAAGATGCATGTTGAGATTGTCCCCTTCGATCTTGATGAAACGCTCACTGACCTCTTCGAAATTCAAAAATACAAGGCTGAAGAAAAAGGCATAACCTTCACCCTTAAACGTGATCTAAGCTTTTCTAATAATGTATTAAGTGACCCAGTACGAATCAATCAAATCCTTACAAACCTTGTTAGCAATGCTATAAAGTTCACTGAAAAAGGCGGAGTCAGCATTGATATAGACACAATCAACTCGAATAACGGTGAAGCCCTTTTAAATATAGTTGTAGAAGACACCGGTATTGGCATCTCAAAAGAACAACAGAAACAACTGTTTCAGCCTTTCACACAGGGAGATGCGAGTACTACCCGGCAGTTTGGTGGTACAGGACTAGGATTATCGATTACACGTAAACTGACTGAGTTATTAGGTGGTGCAATTCACCTTGAAAGTCATGTAGGCAAAGGCTCCAAAGTCACCGTATCTCTACCTTTAAAACTTTCTGATTCACTATCTCGAAGAAGTAATTATTTGCGGGAAAAAAGCTGCCTTGTTTTAGGTGGTGATAGTTCGCTTAATAGTTTATTGGAAAGTTTCGGTTTGAAGGTCAGGGCATTACCCTACTCTACAACTTCGATTCCGCAGGTCGACGCTCTGTTGATGGAAACAACGTTGGACTGCGTTATCCTCGCCCCACCAAAAACTACTCAATTTGAACTCTCAGATTTTCTTTTAAAACTGAGAAATAAAGCCCCTGAAGTTATAGCTCTTCCGTGCGTATGTATAACAAACCAGAGGGAGGCTAAGGTCCTTGCTGAACAGCATGAGAATTATAATGTTCAGGCCATCAGCGACATAGTCACACCATCAAGCATCTTTGACCTGCTTATTGATCAACTAAAACCTGATCAGAAACCTGAACCGCTTAGGCGTAAATCTTTGTCATTAAGGGGAATAGACGACATTCTTGGAACCCATGTTCTTCTGGTAGAAGACAACCCGCTTAATACTGAAGTAGCTAAAGGCATGCTGGAACGTATGGGCTTAAAAACCACTTGTGCGGTTAATGGCCGCGAAGCTTTAAATCGTCTTGATGAATGCGAATTTGATCTTGTCTTGTTAGATCTACAGATGCCTGTAATGGATGGCTTTGAGACAATTGCTGAGATCCGCAAAAAACCGAGACTTTCCAATCTACCCGTTATCGCGCTTACTGCTCACGCAATGTCTGATGATAAGGAAAAAAGTCTGGCTGCCGGTATGGATGACCATATCACTAAACCTATTGATATAGACGAGTTGGAAGCCACTTTGTACAAATGGGCTCCAACAAACTCTCTAAAGACAACTGCCAGAAAACAAGCCACGAAAGATAAACTTATAGTTCCGGATGCTTTGCCTGGTCTAGATCTAAAGAGCGCTATGAACCGGCTCTCAAATGACCTGGCCCTATACCACTCTCTTTGGGACCAGTTCGAATTGAAATACCCAAATATTGAGCAACAAACGACTCTTCTTCTCGAAAGAAAAGATTTTCCGGCCCTCAATGAACTTGGTCACAGTTTAAAAGGGGTTTTCGCCAATCTGGGTGCAAACAAGTTAGAAAATACCTGTTCCATTATTGAGCGATTAAACGAATTACCCGATGACAAGGGTAGCCAACTGTTAAGCCAGCTGGCAGACCAGCTTCGTGAAGTAAGAAACAGCTTAACTAAACTTAAAGCACCCACAATTGCAGACTCACATGACAAAAAAGAGCGTGATGTTGACCCATATAAATTCAAAAACAACATCACTCAGCTTAAATCGTTACTTAAATCCGGGGATATTGATGCAATTAACATTGTAAAAGAATGCATTTCTTCTGCTGACACCGACCAAAATCAAACACTCGTTGAAATTGAAAGGTTGGTTTATGACTTTGAGTTTGAAGAAGCATTAAAGCTGCTGGATAAGCTCTGAGTTCGCTATATTTCACTACTTTAGTTTTACTACAAGCTCTACGACCTGTATTGTCTTTTGTTCTAAATTTTGTACAACATTGCCTGCCATCTGGGAAAACTGTTCTCCGAAGATCATCAAGGGGGACACCGCAAAATCTGCGTAATCTAAAACCTTTTCCTTTGTTTCTTGCTTTTTTCTCCATTTAAGCGCTTCAGTCGTCCAGTTATCAATCCTCTCTATTTTAAAACCAGATTCATTTAACAATTCTTCAAACTCAGCTTCATTAACAAGACAAGATTCTTCCAAATTCGATGCCCATGGAACTGGAAAAGACATAGGTATATCTGCCTTTCCCTGAAAGATTTCATGTAAAACTAATCTGCCTGACGGCTTAAGAACGCGTTTACACTCCGATAATACTCTTAGTGTATCTGGCATATTCAGGAGGCTATGCTGCATCACAACAACACTGAAACAGTTATCCGGTAAAGGCAGGTAATGTGCATCACCTGTGATTATTCTTGGATTAGCTGAATTACGAGAAGCTTTTGATATGCTCGATAACTGGCAATTTAAGACATTAAAACTGTGACTTATATCCAGCCCTGTTACATCAATACCCTCCCCGCTAACAAGGCGCATTAGCCCACCACAGCCAGAACCAATCTCCAGAACCTTGTCTGATGAATTGAGATTATTTAATAGCTTTTCACTGGCTTTAATCCCACCGATATGAAGCTGATCAATTGGGGCCATCTGGTACTTATCAGCTCCATTTGGATAGGTTTGCTGTAAAGCACTGATGATCTTTTTACTATCAAGATGAGTTTCGTAATGACTGGTGATTTCCATCCGTTATTTAATCCCAGTCCACATCGGCCGTAAACATATAGCCTGCGCCATACACTGTTTTGATCAGCTCCGGGTGTTGAGGGTCTATCTCAATTTTTTTACGTAGACGAGACATACGTACATCGATACTGCGGTCATAGGGAACACAGTTATCGCCAAGTAGCTGATCACGAGAAAGAATCTGGAAAGGATGCTTGAGCAGCGCCAGCAACATATCCCCCTCTGCCCGGCTCAGTGTTTCATTGCCATGTTCTGTGTGCTTCAGACTGAGAGAATTAGGCTTAAATTCCCAATTGGCAAATCTAGCAGTTTGAAATTGCGTAACTGCTTCCTGCTTTTTCTTTTTAAGTCTGCGCAATAGGCTTTGCACCCGTGCTACCAGCTCTCTGGGTTCAAAGGGTTTGGTTATGTAATCATCTGCTCCAAATTCCAGGCCAAGCACCCTGTCAGTTAAGCCATCCCGGCCTGAAACGATGATCACACCCAGATCCTGGCTCTCCATCTGTTTAACCAACTCCATGCCATCAATATCCGGCAGATTGAGATCAACGATACAAACATCAGGCTGCTGTTTATTCAGTTCAGCTAAAGCCTGTTCACCAGTAGAGCAATACTTAACTTCATATCGAAAACTGGTCAAAGCGGAACAAATTAACTCGCCAAGATCCTGCTCATCTTCGATCACATAAATCAGAGGTTTAAAAACGTCACTCATCAAGACCTCCATTTTTCCTGTCAGTTGCGGCACGTAAAGGCAGTACTTCTATTAATTTTGCTGGATCGAAGGGTTTATGTAGCAGCGTCATATCAAAATCAGTTGTAGGGTTGTGCTCTGTATAACCCGTCATTAACACCACAAATGCTTTCGGGTGACAGACTTTTACAGCTTCTGCGACTGCATAACCATCACTCTCACCCGGCATCACAACATCACTTACCACACCTGCAAGCTGTTCAATACCTGTAAGAAGATTAAGTGCTTCATCCCCACTGGATGCTTCGATCACCTTGTAATTAATCTCTATGAGCTGCTGACGGACTAACGTCCGTAGATCATCATTATCTTCCACCAGCAGAATCAGATCAGATTCAGGCTGTTCGGCAGGAATCGAATTCAGTTTCACTGCATTTTCAGGTTCGGATATTTGCTCTTTAGTCGCAACAGGTAGTAAAAGATCAATACAAGCGCCGTTGCCCTTTTCGCGGTTTTCGATACGTAAATAGCCTTTAGACTGCTTGACAAAACCATACACCATACTCAAACCTAGCCCTGACCCTGCCCCGGTAGACTTGGTGGTAAAAAACGGTTCGCAGGCTTTTTTCAAAGCATCCTCCGAGAAACCTTCACCTCTGTCACATACACTGATCATCACATAGTCTGCCGGCGCGATTTCATCATCAAAACCACCTCTGGAGATTTCTGGCTCAGAAAAACTTGTACCCTTAACACTGAGACAAATCTCACCACCTTTGGGCATAGCATCTGCTGAATTCAAAGCAAGGTTAACCAGAGCATCTTCCATCTGTGCGGCATCTACGTAAACATCTGGCACATTGGATTTCACCTGCGTGCGGAGTTGAATACTTTCAGGTAGTGGAGCCGCTAAAAGGTCAACCAGCTCATGGATAAGTGTTTCCGGACGTATACGTGCAGGAGACAGGGACTGGCGACGGGAAAATGCCAAAAGTCGCTTGGTCATATCTGCGCCTCGGCGTGTAGCGCGGATAGCCGGCACAAGGTTAGACTTCTGCTCATCATCCAGATCCGGATAACTCTGTAACTGAAGAAGGTTACCCAGAATGATTGTTAGCAGGTTATTAAAGTCATGCGCCAGTCCGCCGGACATCTGACCTACGGCCTTCATCTTACTGGCTTCAGCCATACGCCGTTCTGATTCTCGCTCATGTGTAATATCAATGGACAAAGTCAGGAAGCCATCAATCTCACCCTTTTCAGATAAGAACGGCATCATGGTACGGCGCGTGATAATCTCTTCACCTTTATGCTGCAACCTATACTCATAAACCGGATGCTCACCTTCAAGCGCTCGTTCAATATATGGCCCGAGCATTTCAAACATCTCTTCACCAACCACTTCAACAAGAGACTTACCTTCAATCTCTTCTTTAGATTGGTTAAACACCTCCCGGTATTGCTGGTTCGCAAAGACGAATTTCAGTTGGTCATCGATATAGGCAATCTGAGCAGGTAGCGCATCAAGAATCATTCGCTGCCGGCTTTCGTGCGCTCGCAGTTCCGATTGTGTTTCTTCAAGAGAATCGACCGCCTGCAACAGTTGGGTATTGGATTCTGAGAGCTCTTTGGTACGTGATTTAACCCGGCTGTTGAGGGTATCGATATTCCCCCTCAGGCGATCAACCATATAATCAAAGGACTCTGCTAACAGGCCTAATTCGTCATCACGATTGATGCCTGTTTTTGCTGAAAGGTTTCCGCGGCTGATCTTATAAGCAGTCAACGAAAGCTTTTTAATCGGAGAGGTCAGCCACTCGGCAAACAGGAAAGCTGCTACGATTGCCGCCAGCAAACCAAAGAAACCCATGGCCATAATTCGCTGACTCAACTGGACAGAACTTGCTTTTAAATCATCAAGGTAGACCGAAGAGCTAATGTACCAATCGAAACCAGAAAGATGCCTTACCAGTGATAGTTTTTCGTATTCATAATTACCCTGATCATCAGGCCTGTCCCATTTGTAATACAACTCTTCACCAGTATCAGCCACTGCCATCAGATCAAGATAGATGGGTTTCTGTGTTACTGGGTTAAGCTGTTTTTTAAAGTTGATACCGTGAATATTAGGGTTTGGGTGAAACAGCATATTCCCGGCTGAATCGAATACAAACAGATAACCATTACTGGCGATTTTAATATTTTTAAGTGCTTTATTAATTTCCAGAATGGCTTGCTGTTTCTGTACTTCTACCTCTTTCTGGATGTCTTCAATGTAAACACCCGCTCCAACCACAAAACCCCAGTCTGGAAAGTCTCGGACATAGGAGTATTTATCAATCACTTCAGTATCACCGAGGCGGTTCCACTTGTACTGATAAAAACCCTGACCATCTTGGCGTGCGGACTTGAGTATCTTGGGTATGATCAGTGTTCCTTCCGGATCGGTGAACCCTGACATATCCCTTTGATGGAATTGCTCAGCGGGATGCGACAAAAGCTTTGCCTGATAATCAGCCACCCAGAGATAATCGTTATTTCCGAATTCAAACTCACGTAGATCTGAAAAGATCTGCTGCCAGATCTTCTCATCCTGTTTACCCTGATTCCGACCTTCCTTAAGGGTGACTTCAATATAGTTTTCAGACAGATCCAGAAGTGAATCTAAACGCTGTTCATGGGTATTAAGCGTTTTATCAACATAAGTCTCGGTACTCGAATACATCCGGTTAGCCAGATCATAAACAATATTTAAAACCTGACGATTGGTATGTAACTCGAGGCCAAAGACGTTTTCTTTAATAAGCGGGACTGTGAACCAATAGATAGAACCAAAAATGCTGCTGATCAGAACCAGTAACATTAGGAACAGGCGAATGGTAATAGGTGAACGGCGGTACATCGGCTTTATATTTTTTGTAGTTATGTTGTTCCACTGCGGGATTTCTCGAATGTATCACAAAGTAAGTGCCCTTCGGCACTTTGTTACATTTCGTTAGATTTGGAAAGCTTAGGTTAGATTTAAAAAACAGTTACGAAAAGGTTGCCCCCTATTGTTGTGCTCATAAAAACAACAACTGAAGTCTCTCGCAGTTAAAGCGGAGCTTTGGGATGAGAAGAGTAGCAACAAGATGACCCAGCCAACTCAGGATTTCATTCTTGAAACCCGGAATCTTACAAAAGCTTTCAAAGGTTTCACCGCTGTTGATGATGTAAACCTCAATATAAGACGGGGAGATATTCACGCCCTGATCGGACCTAACGGGGCAGGCAAAACCACAGTATTCAACCTGCTCACCAAATTCCTGCAGCCGACTTCAGGCAGCATTCTTTTCAATGATAGTGACATCACAAAGCTGGAGCCAGCCGCCATTGCCCGCAAGGGTGTGATTCGCTCATTCCAGATTTCAGCGGTATTCCCCCACCTTAGTGTTCTGGAAAATGTCCGTATTGCCCTGCAAAGAAAGGAAGGTAACAGCTTCCATTTCTGGAAATCTGAAAAAGTACTCAACCGCTTAAATCAACGCGCTCTTGAACTCCTGGATTCGGTTGGTCTGGAAAGCTTTGCAAATACGATCACAGTTGACCTTTCATACGGCCGTAAGCGTGCCCTGGAAATTGCAACAACCTTAGCGGTTGAGCCAGAGCTGATGCTTCTGGATGAACCAACTCAGGGTATGGGGCATGAAGATGTTGGTCTTGTCGCTGACCTGATTAAGAAGGTTTCAAAAGATCGCACCATTCTTATGGTTGAACACAACCTGCACGTAGTTTCTAAGCTTGCTGACCGCATTACCGTTTTACAACGCGGCGCCATTCTGACTGAAGGGGATTACAAATCCGTATCCGCAGACCCTCGGGTTAGAGAAGCCTACATGGGCACCGCTGCGGATGAAGTAGAACAGGAACAGCAAGCGGAGATGGCATCATGAACCAACAGGCAACTATTTCTACTCAATCGCAGGCTCAACACGGTAATCACCGCGAAAAAATACGCATAAACAATTTGCATGCGTTTTATGGTGAATCACACATCCTGCACGGTATCGATATGACCGTAAATCAGGGAGAGCTAGTGACCCTGTTAGGACGTAACGGTTCAGGGCGCTCAACCACACTTAAGGCCATTATGAATATGGTCGGAGAACGCAGTGGTCAGATTGTTATCAACGGTCACGAAACCATCGATATGCCTGCTCACAAAATTGCTCATCTAGGCATGGGCTTTTGCCCCGAGGAACGCGGCATATTTTCCAGCCTGAATGTTGAAGAGAACCTGATGCTTCCACCCAATGTCCGCACTGACGGCATGAGTGTGGAAGAGATCTACGAAATGTTCCCTAACCTATATGAACGTCGAACCAGCCAGGGCACACGATTGTCTGGTGGTGAACAGCAGATGCTGGCATTAGCCCGAATTCTGCGGACCGGCGCAAACATCCTACTACTGGATGAGATAACCGAGGGCCTCGCCCCAGTCATTGTTCAGAAATTGGGCGAGGTGCTTGGTCAGCTCAAAGAGCGTGGCCTCACAATCTTACTGGTAGAACAAAACTTCCGCTTCGCAGCCCCTATCGCTGACCGACATTACGTCATGGAGCACGGCCACATCGTCGAGCAGGTGCATGCAGAAGAACTGGAAGCAAAGACCGAACTACTCAATACCTATCTGGGCGTGTAAGCGCCAAAACAACAAAAATAAATCCAACCGGAGTCAGAAAATGAAAAAAATAAACAAGTCTGTTTTGTCCGCTGTTGTTTCAGGTGCCATTGCCGCAACACTGGTATCCCCTGCTATGGCCGCTACTGACGGTAAAGTGAAACTGGGCATATTGGCAGATATGGGCGGCACTTATGCCGATATTTGCGGTCCAGGTTGTGTAACTGCGGCGAAGATGGCTGTAGAGGATTTTGGCGGCAAAGTACTTGGCAACGACATTGAAGTCATCTCTGCAGATTCTCAGCTGAAGCCCGATATTGCTTCGTCTATTGCTCGTAAATGGGTCGAAGATGAAGGTGTTGATACCATTGGTGGGTTGGTTTCATCCGCTGTATCCGGTGCGGTCTCCAAGGTTAATGCAGACAATAAAAAAATCACTCTGATTTCCGGTTCTGCTTCTAACGCATTCACGACTAAATCCTGTAACCCATACAACGTTCACTGGACTTATAACGTAGTTGCTTTGGCGAATGGCACGGTTAAGCCAATGGTACAGTCCGGCAAGAAAAAATGGTTTTTTATTACAGCTGATTACAGCTTTGGGCACGCACTTGAAGGGGTAGCCTCCAAAGTAATCAAAACAAACGGTGGTGAAGTGGTTGGCAATGTGCGTGCACCACTAGGCACTACTGATTTCTCATCTTATATCCTGCAGGCACAGGCTTCCGGTGCTGATGTTGTAGCCCTGGCAAACGCAGGTAACGACACGGTGAATGCACTTAAAGCAGCTACCGAGTTTGGCTTGACCGAACAGATGGACGTAGCCGGATTACTTGTATTTACCCAGAACGCTCAGGCAATGGACCCAGCAGTAGCTGCCGGCATGCGCCTGACTACAGGTTTCTATTGGGATCTGGATGATAAAGCACGCGACTGGGGCAAACGCTTTGAAGCACGTCACGGCAATATCCCAAGCATGATCCATGCAGGTGTTTACTCAGCAACTATGCACTATCTGAACGCAGTTAAAACGGTAGGTACTGACGATTCAGATGCCGTAATGAAACAGATGAAGCAGAGCAAGCCAGACGATTTCTTCTCTCGTAATGCTGAACTTCGTCCAGACGGACGAATGGTTCACGACATGCTTTATGTAGAGATTAAAAAGCAGGCTGAGCGTAAGAGTAAAAGTGACATCTACAAGGTAATCAAAGTGATCCCTGGAGCTGATGCTTACAACCCTATGCAGCCACAGTGCAACTTCTCTTAATTGATCTGCCACTCACACCTCAACTGTAACAGGTGTGAGCGGGGCGCGACTTACTGATTGTAGGTAGCGCCCCACCCCAGCTTATCAATTCCGGCTAAAAGAAGAGACATCACATGGCTACAATTTTTGATATCAACCTGTTCGCCCTTTTCGGCCAGTTACTGGTCGGGCTGATTAATGGCTCCTTTTATGCCTTGCTCAGCCTTGGGCTGGCGATCATTTTTGGTCTGCTTAAAATCATTAACTTTGCTCAGGGAGCAATGTATATGCTGGGTGCATTTATTGCCCTGCTGGCATTGAAATTTCTGGGTATAAACTACTGGTTCGCCCTATTGCTGGTACCCCTGACCGTCGGGCTGATCGGCATTCTGATGGAACGCTTTCTGATCCGCCCTATTGCTAATGAAGACCATCTGTACAGCCTGCTTCTGACCTTTGGTCTGGCGCTTATTATTCAGGGTGCTTTTACCCATGCATTTGGATCTTCAGGTCTCTCCTATGCAGTACCTGAAGAACTCAAAGGCGGCACCCGCCTGCCCTTTATGTACCTGCCAAATTACCGTGCCTGGATCATTATCGTTTCTGTTCTGGTGTGTGCCGGTACATGGTGGATGATCGAAAAAACCAAACTGGGCGCATACCTGCGTGCAGGTACTGAAAATCCACAGTTAATGCAGGCATTTGGTATCAACGTACCACTGATTGTCACGCTGACCTTTGGCTTTGGTGTCGTACTGGCAGGTTTTGCTGGAGTTATGGCCGCACCGGTTTACTCAGTTTCACCTGATATGGGGTCAAACATTCTGATCGTCGTGTTCGCCATCGTTGTAATCGGAGGAATGGGCTCGATTGGAGGTGCAATTCTTACCGGTCTGGGGATGGGTGTTGTAGAAGGCCTGACTAAATATTTCTATCCCGAAGCCTCAAATACCGTGATCTTTCTGGTGATGGTTATTGTCCTGCTTCTTAAACCCGCTGGCCTGTTCGGTAAAGAAGCCTGATCCGGAGGATAAACCTATGAACAATATGAAACTGAATTTATTTCTACTCGCCATCGCGCTAATCGCCCCAACTCTGTTGTATCCGGTGTTTCTGGCCAAAGTGCTCTGCTTTGCTCTGTTTGCATGTGCGTTCAACCTATTGCTGGGTTTTGCGGGATTACTGTCCTTTGGTCACGCCGCATTTCTCGGTACCGGCGGATACGTCACCGGCTACCTGATGATCAACAGCGGCCTAACGCCTGAACTTGCCATCATTATGGGTACGGTTGCAGGCGGCCTTCTGGGAGCCGTCTTCGGTAAGCTGGCAGTGAAACGTGAAGGTATCTACTTCGCTATGGTTACCCTCGCTCTTGCTCAACTGGTGTTTTTCTTCTATCTGCAAGCGCCATTTACGAATGGTGAAGATGGTTTACAGGGTGTACCGCGCGGTGCACTGTTTGGACTGATTGATCTCTCTGATAACACGGTAATGTATTACTTTGTTCTGGCGATTTTTGTTGCTGGCTTCTGGGTAATTAATCGCACGGTTCACTCCCCTTTCGGCCAAATACTTAAAGCAATTCGTGAAAATGAAGACCGCGCAATCTCACTGGGTTACGACGTAAACCACTACAAACTGATGGCGTTTGTCATCTCAGCTGCACTGGCTGCACTGGCTGGCTCTACCAAATCACTGGTATTTAATCTGGCCTCTTTGACCGATGTTCACTGGCATATGTCTGGTGAAGTCATTCTGATGACTCTGGTCGGCGGTGTTGGAACTATTCTTGGCCCTGTATTGGGCGCCGGCTTCATTGTTTCTATGCAGAACTATCTATCCGGTGGCGAGCTGGGTAACTACATCCACATCATCATGGGGGTCGTGTTCGTGATCTGTGTACTGAGCTTCCGCAGCGGCATTGTTGGCCAGTTCGCCAAGTTTAAACGTGACAATTTCTAATCACCTGAACCGTTAAGAGTAAGCAGTATGAATATTGAAAAAATTGGTGTTATTGGGGCTGGTCAGATGGGCCGAGGAATTGCGCAGGTTATGGCTACTGCTGGTTTCAACGTGACTATGGTCGATCTGAGCAGTGATGCAATGGACAACGCCATGACTGTTATTAGTAGCAGCCTTCAGAAGCTGAGTGAGAAAAACAAAATCTATGAAGAAATGTCTGTGATTGCCGGTCGTATCAGCTGTTTTACTGAAATGAAACAGTTAGCAGATTGTGATCTGGTTATTGAAGCAGCTACTGAAAATGAAGCGATAAAGCAAAACATCTTTGAACAACTGGATACGCTTTGCGAAGCTAAAACCATTCTCGCTAGTAACACCTCTTCATTATCGATTACCCGACTTGCTGCAGTAACACAACGTCCTGAAAAAGTGATTGGTATGCACTTCATGAATCCAGTGCCTCTAATGGCGCTGGTTGAAACCATCAATGGCCTTCAAACCTCTGAAGAAACGACCAAAACAGTTGTAGCCATAGCGGAAAAAGCAGGCAAGGTGGCGATTCCGGTTAAGGATAAAGCCGCCTTTGTTCTCAACCGTATCCTGCTGCCAATGGTCAACGAGGCAGTATTCATTCTCGAAGAGGATTGTGCAGAAGCCGCTCAGATTGACGAAATCATGAAGCTGGGTGCAGCCCATCCTATCGGCCCACTGGCACTTGCAGATCTGATCGGTCTCGATACCTGCCTGAGCATTATGGAAGTACTGTATGAAAACTTTTCAGACAGTAAGTATCGCCCTGCACCACTGCTGCGCCAGATGGTCGATGCAGGTTATCTGGGGCGAAAAACCGGTCGCGGTTTTTATGACTATGAGCAGGTTTAAGGAGAAAGCCAATGAAGCTGCCTGAGTACAAAGATCTTCTGCTGGAGCAAAAACAAGAAGGAATTTGGTTGCTTACCGTCAATCGCCCTAATGCGATGAACGCACTTAATTATGCAGTGATACAACAGCTGCTCTCAGCATTTGACTGGCTACAGCAACAGGAAAAAAGCCGAGTCATCCTGATAACCGGCGCAGGTAATAAAGCTTTTATTGCCGGTGCTGACATTAGTGCCATGCAGGACATGGATGCACTTGAAGCTCGCAAGTTTTCGCAACTGGGAACGCAATTAATGCACCGCATTGAGAACTGTTCTGTACCAGTGATCGCACTAGTGAACGGTTACGCTCTGGGCGGTGGTTGTGAACTGGCTATGAGCTGTGACTTTGCTTTGGCCTCTGAGAACGCTGTATTTGGCCAACCTGAGGTGACTCTAGGTGTGCCACCGGGGTTCGGCGGTAGCCAACGGCTTATCCGCCGTGTTGGTCGCGGTACCGCTACCCAACTGCTACTCACCGGAGAACAGATCAAAGCAGAAGAAGCCTACCGAATAGGCCTGTGCAATCAGGTAGTTGCGCAGAGTGAACTACTTGATGCAGGTTTACAGCAAGCACAAAAGATCAGCCGTAATGCTCCACGAGCAGTCAGCTTTACCAAAGAGTTGGCGAATAAAGGAGCTGATCTGGATATCAAACATGGTTGTCAGATGGAGACCGAACTGTTCTCTCTCTGTTTTGCCACAGCAGATCAGAAAGAAGGGATGCGCGCATTTAGTGAACGCCGTCCGGCAAACTTTACTGGCTGTTAATTAACTTTTGATTGATCAATACGAGGGAAGCAAAGTGAATACTTTCGTTAACAATAAGAACTCTGCCTTCGAAGCCAATCTGGAACAGAATCAGGCAAACTACTCTGCCCTGTCACCGATGACATTTCTGCACAGAGCAGCAACTGTTTATCCAAACCGTACTGCAACGGTTCATGGAGAAACACGCCGTAGCTGGAGCGAAACGTATCAGCGCTGTTTAAAACTGGCCAGCGCGCTCCAGAATCAAGGCGTAAATCCAGGTGATGCCGTTTCAATCATGGCTCCCAATCTACCGGAACACTTCGAAGCACATTTTGCCGTGCCAATGTGTGGTGCGGTTCTTAACTCCATCAATATTCGTCTCGATGCAGAAGCTGTAGCTTTCATATTGGAACATGCAGAAAGCAAAGTACTGATCACCGATAAAGAGTTCAGCACTGTAGTAAAAGCCGCATTGGAATTGCTCGAAAACAAACCACTGGTTGTAGATATTGATGACCCTTACTGGGATCAGGGTGAGCTAATCGGCGAACTTACCTACGAAGCACTGCTAAATCAGGGCGATGCTGATTTCACTGCATATCAGGTTCAGGACGAATGGAAAGCTATCACTCTGAACTACACATCCGGCACAACGGGTAACCCGAAAGGTGTGGTTTATCACCACCGTGGTGCCTACTTAAATGCAATCAGTAACGCTATCTCCTGGGGGATGGGTCAACATCCAGTGTATCTCTGGACCTTACCGATGTTCCATTGTAACGGTTGGTGTTTTCCCTGGACTGTTGCTGCTATGGCGGGGGTCAATGTATGTCTGCGCCATGTCCGGGCAGATGACATCTTTAATCTGATCAAACAGGAAAAGGTTGGGTATTTCTGCGGCGCCCCTATCGTTCTGAACATGCTGAACTCAGCAGATGATTCACTAAAAGCAGGCATTGATCACAAAGTTGATGTCATGACAGCTGGTGCTGCGCCGCCAGCAGCAGTCATTGCCGGTATGGAACAACTGGGCTTTAACGTTACCCACGTTTACGGTCTGACTGAAACCTACGGCCCTTCTGTTGTCTGCGCATGGCACGACGAATGGAATGATAAATCTCTGGATGATAAAGCCCGCCTGAAATCCCGTCAGGGTGTGCGTGCGCCAATGCTGGATGGCCTGATGGTTGCTGATCCTGTGACCATGAAACCTGTCCCTCAGGATGGTGAAACCATGGGTGAAATCTTTATGCAGGGTAATCTGGTCATGAAAGGCTACCTCAAGAACCCAGAGACCACAGCGGAAGCATTCAGTGGTGGCTGGTTCCATTCCGGGGATCTGGCTGTGTGGCATGCTGACGGTTATATCGAGATCAAAGATCGTTCGAAGGACGTCATCATTTCCGGTGGTGAGAACATCTCCTCCATCGAAGTGGAAGATGTGCTTTATCGCCATCCAATGATTCAGGAAGCGGCCGTTGTAGCCAAGTCTGATGAAAAATGGGGTGAAACCCCCTGCGCTTTTGTCGCCCTGAAAGATGAAGAGCGAGAAATTACAGAGAAAGAGATTATCGAATTCTGCCGTGAGCATATGGCGCACTTTAAAACGCCAAAAAATATTGTCTTTGGCCCACTGCCCAAAACATCTACCGGCAAGATTCAAAAATTCCTGTTACGTGACCGTGCAAACACTACAGAACAGGAATAACTCAACAACTATAAACCCCCGGCAGTCTGTTAATGACCGGGGATTGAGCGAGAGGTACCGAGATGAAAATAATAGTCGCCGTGAAACGCGTGATTGATTACAACGCCAAGGTCCGGGTTAAAGCGGATAACACCGATGTTGACCTGAGTAACACCAAAATGGCGATCAATCCATTCTGTGAGATCGCAGTTGAAGAAGCCGTCCGCTTAAAAGAAGCAGGCACTGCCTCTGAGATTATCGCGGTTTCTATCGGACCCAAAAGCTGTCAGGAGCAGATCCGTGCTGCTCTGGCACTGGGTGCAGATCGTGGAATCCAGATTGAAACCGAAGATAGCCCAGAGTCGTTGAACGTTGCCAAACTGCTGGCAAAGGTTGTCGAAGCGGAGCAACCCGAGCTGATCATTATGGGCAAACAGGCAATCGACTCCGACAACAACCAGACTGGACAGATGCTGGCTGCTTTATTGGACATGCCCCAGGGCACCTTTGCGTCAGAAGTAAAAATTACTGACGGCAAAGCCGAAGTAACTCGTGAAGTGGATGGTGGCTTACAAACAATCGCGATCAATCTGCCTGCGGTAGTCACTACAGACCTGCGTTTGAATGAACCCCGCTACGCAGCGCTACCGAACATTATGAAAGCCAAGCGTAAACCGCTGGAAGTAAAAACACCTTCTGATTTGGGTGTTGAACTGAAACAGCATACGCAACTATTGAAAGTGACTGAACCCGCACAACGCAGTGCCGGCATTCTGGTGGACAGCGTGGACGCGCTGATCGAAAAACTTCAAAACGAAGCCAAAGTAATTTAAGGGGGCGCTGATATGGCTATTCTGGTTATTGCTGAACATGACAACATCGCCCTGAAGGGTGCCACTCTTAACACGGTTACTGCGGCTCAGAAGATTGGTGGCGATATTCACCTGCTGGTTGCCGGTCACAACTGCCAATCTGTTACCGAAGCTGCGACCAAAATCGGCGGTGTAAGCAAGGTATTTCATGCTGACAGCTCAGCATACGAGCATCAGCTTGCAGAGAATCTTGCAAAACTAGTGTTAGAACTTGGCCGTGATTACAGCCACATTCTGGCTCCGGCTACCACAACTGGTAAAAACTTTATGCCCCGCGTGGCAGCCCTGTTAGATGTGGCCCAGATCTCCGATATTACCGCAGTCGAATCTGCTGACAGCTTTCAGCGCCCAATCTATGCGGGTAATGCTATAGCTACCGTGCAGTCACTGGATGCAATAAAAGTGATCACCGTTCGTGGCACAGCATTCGAAGCTGCAGAGTTGAACGGATCAGCAGAAATAAGCCCTGTTGAACCCATTGCAGGCCTTTCAATTTCAGAATTTGTATCTGAAGAGATGGCAGTATCTGATCGCCCTGAGCTGACTGCCGCAAAAGTGGTTATTTCCGGTGGCCGAGGCATGGGGAGCGGTGAAAACTTCGCCATGCTGGAACAGGTGGCCGATAAACTGGGAGCCGCCGTCGGTGCTTCTCGTGCCGCGGTTGATGCCGGCTATGTACCTAATGATATGCAGGTTGGTCAGACCGGCAAAATAGTAGCACCTGAACTTTATATCGCCGTAGGTATCTCTGGTGCCATACAACATCTCGCCGGGATGAAAGACTCCAAGATTATTGTTGCCATTAACAAAGATGAAGAAGCACCCATTTTTTCCGTCGCAGACTACGGCCTTGTTGCTGATCTGTTCGATGTGATGCCAGAGCTGCAGCAGAAACTGTAGCTCCCTGCGGGGCTTGGCTTCTCTCCGAAGCCAGCCCCATTTTTTGCTTCTGATACCTTATTCAGGGAAATATTTATGAGCACTTATACTCCTCCCCTACAAGATGCAGCCTTTGTTTTAGATCAGCTGGTAGGTTTTGATCAACTTTGTAACGACCTGCAACTTGACGAAGTAAACAGCGAACTTGCCAATGTGGTTATTGAAGAATCGGGCAAACTGGCTGCTGATGTTCTGGCCCCGCTGAATAGCGTTGGCGATGAAAAACATCCTCAGGTAAGCGATGGGCAAGTACAGGAAACCGCTGGTTTCGCCGATGCATATCAACAGTTTATTGAAAATGGCTGGGCAACTCTGACCGGTCCTGAAGAGTTCGGTGGTCAGGCACTACCTAATGTTCTTAGTACTGCTGTTAATGAGCAGTTGCACTCCGCCAATATGTCCTTTGCACTCTGCCCAATGCTGAGTCAGGGTGCTGTAGAAGCGTTAATTGCCCACGGCAGTGATGAACTTAAACAACAGTACCTGCCACAGTTAATCAGTGGTGAATGGACCGGCACTATGAATCTTACTGAACCCAACGCTGGGTCAGATCTCGCAGCCGTAGCAGCGAAAGCGATTCCAGATGATGATCACTTTAAAATCACGGGCCAGAAAATCTTTATCACCTGGGGTGATCACCAGATGACTTCTAACATCGTGCATCTGGTTTTGGCACGTTTGCCGGATGCACCAGCAGGCGTAAAAGGCATATCTCTATTTATTGTGCCGAAGTTTCTGTTGGATGATCAGGGCCAACCTGCTGAACTGAACGATGTCAGTTGTATATCTCTGGAACACAAAATGGGTATCCATGGCAGTCCAACCTGCGTCATGAGTTTTGGTGATAATGGCGGCGCTGTTGGCTATCTGGTTGGTGAAGCCAACAAAGGCCTGAGTTATATGTTCACTATGATGAACCATGCCCGACAGACCGTTGGCCTTCAGGGTTTATCTATTTCCGAACGTGCTTACCAACAGGCACTGCAATACAGTCAGGAACGTTTCCAGGGTACAGATCGAGATGGAGGTAAAATTGCCATTATCGATCATCCGGATGTTCGCCGGATGCTGATGGCGATGAAGAGTGGAAACGAAGCCATGCGTGCTCTGGCATTTACGGCTGCGGCTGAAATTGACCGGGCTCATAATGGTAATGAAACCAGTAAAAAGCGCGTAGAACTTCTTACCCCCATCGTAAAAGGCTGGATGACCGAACTAGCCCAGGAACTCACCTCCCTGAATATTCAGGTGCACGGCGGGATGGGTTTTGTGGAGGAAACCGGCGCAGCGCAACACTATCGGGATGCCCGAATTCTACCAATATATGAAGGCACTACCGGTATCCAGGCACTGGATCTGATCGGGCGTAAAACTCTGTTTGATAAAGGCGCAGCTCTAAACCAGCTTCAGGCTGAGATTCAAGGCACGGCAGAACTTCTGACAAGCTCAGATAACAAACACCTCAACTCGCTTGGAAAACAACTGGAATCTGCATTGCAAAAAGCAAACACAGCGAGCCAGTGGATTCTGGAAAATACCGCAACGGATAAACAACTGATGGGTAATGTCAGCTTCGATAACCTGATGATGATGGGTTATCTGACGGGTGGCTGGTTACTCGCTCAAAGTGCGTTGAAAGCAGCACAATTACTTACAGTAGATAACAACTACGGTGAAGCCTTCCTGAATGCCAAACTGGGTACGGCACAGTTTTATGCTCAACACTATCTGCCTCGTATTAGCCAGCATTCAGAAAGCATCTGCAGTGGTTTAAACCAGACATTTGCACTGGATATTGAGCAGTTTTAAGGGGGCATTATGGAACATGAAATAATGGAGTTTGACGTTCTGATTGTTGGTGCCGGTCCAGCCGGACTTGCAAGCGCTTGCCGTCTCAAGCAATTAGATCCGGAGCTCAACGTTTGTGTTGTTGAAAAAGGCTCTGAAGTGGGCGCGCATATTCTTTCCGGTGCCGTAATCGACCCCAAAGCGCTGCACGAGTTGTTCCCTGACTGGAAAGAGATGGGAGCACCTTTGATCACCGCTGCAGAGCAGGATGAAATCGTACTGCTCAAAGATCAGAACTCTTCGGTAACTATCCCAAACTGGATGGCACCGAAGACCATGCACAATAAAGGCAACTATATTGCCAGTCTGGGTAATCTGGCCCGTTGGCTGGCAGAACAAGCTGAGAATATGGGGGTAGAAATCTTCCCGGGTTTCACAGCGGCTGATCTGGTATTTGATGAGCATGACCGGATTAAAGGTGTTATTACCGGAGATATGGGCGTCGGCAGTAACAACATGCCAAAAGATTCCTATATGCCGGGCATGGCGCTGCACGCGAAATTCACTATTTTTTCCGAAGGCTGCCGTGGTCATTTAGGAAAAGAACTGATCAATAAGTTTGATCTGGATAAAGACCGTGACCCGCAGCATTACGGTATCGGTTTAAAAGAGCTATGGGATATCGATCCAGCCAAACATAACCCCGGTCTGGTGATTCATGGTTCCGGCTGGCCACTTGAGGGGGATACCAGTGGTGGTTTCTTCCTCTATCATGCTGAAGATAATCAGGTTGCCGTGGGTTTGATCATTGATCTGAACTACAGCAACCCCTGGATCAGTCCATTTGAGGAGTTTCAGCAGCTGAAACATCATCCGGTTCTTGCCAAGTATCTGGAAGGCGGCAAACGAGTTTCTTATGGTGCACGTGCTATCGCCAAGGGGGGCTTTAATTCATTGCCAAGAATGGATTTTCCTGGTGGTCTGCTTATAGGTTGTGATGCAGGAACACTTAATTTCTCACGTATAAAAGGCACCCATACGGCTATGAAATCCGGCATGCTGGCGGCAGAAGCGGTTTTTGATGCCTTTCAGAACGATAAAGTTGAAGCAGATAGTTTTGAAAACCTGTTTAAGGAAAGCTGGCTTTACAGAGAACTGTTCAGCTCACGTAATTTCGGTCCGGCCCTGCACAAATTCGGCCGCTGGTTTGGTGGCGCTTTCAATACTCTGGATCAGAATTTGTTCGGTGGCAAGTTGCCTGTCACTCTTCACGATCGGGTTGAGGATCACGCCAAACTGAAGGAAGCAGCGGAAAGCAAAACCATCTTCTATCCAAAGCCAGATGGCAAACTTTCCTTCGATAAGCTGTCGTCAGTTTACCTCTCCAATACTAACCATGAAGAGGATCAGCCCTGCCACCTGCAACTGAGTAAAGAGGAACTACCGCTTACCGTTAACATTCCACTCTACGAAGAACCGGCTCAACGCTACTGCCCTGCAGGAGTTTATGAAGTGACTGAAGATGAAACCGGTAAACGTTTGCAGATTAACGGCCAAAACTGTCTGCACTGCAAAACCTGTGACATTAAAGACCCCTGCCAGAATATCCAGTGGGTTCCACCGGAAGGTGGCGGAGGGCCAAACTACCCGAATATGTAAACTGCTTGCATCCCCGTCTCCGCTTGATAGACGGGATTTAGTATGCACCCCTTGGTATACCGATTGGTATCACCACTCCAGAACAGACCGGTTTACACGGCTAAACGCGGTTGTTCTTTATAGGCTCGGTGCCTATTTTGCCCTCCTCTGGAGGGCTTTTTTATCTAATTGAGAAGTGTAGTTAGAAGGTATGAACTAATGATAGCTCCGCTTTTAGGCTTCAGTTAAATCCGTCTAAACAAGATAATCATTAGACATGCCTCAGATAACCCAGTCGTATTTTGTTAGTGATGTATCCCCATCCCTATTTTCCAACCACGGTATCAAAGCACTTTGAGACATAGGTTTAGCGTAATAATATCCCTGAATAATGTTGCACCCTATGTTCTTCAGAAATTGTAACTGCTCTATAGTTTCAACCCCTTCTGCAACAACTGTGAGGTCAAGCATCTCCCCCAACATGTGTATAGTGGATGCGAAATCCCCCCCACGAAAACCACCTTCTCCCAACTCTATTTCATTGATAAAAGCTTTATCAATTTTAAGGCAATCAATGGGTAAATTCTTTAAGTAGCTCAATGATGAATAACCCGTACCAAAATCATCCAGAGACGATTTAACACCTATCTTTTTAAGTGCTTGCAATAGACACACTACAGATTCAGGATCATCCATTGTCAGGCTTTCCGTAACTTCAAGAATGAGTGCATCAGCATGCATTTCATACTCATTGAGTACATTTTCAACCTTGTCTAAAAAATCAACATCTCTGAATTGAGGAATGCTGACATTAACAGATACATGGCCTGGGGCATTATCTAAATGTCGTAACTGTTTGAAATCTGCACAAGCTTTTTTCAACACCCACTCGCCTATCTCTACGATCAAACCAGAGTATTCTGCCAGAGGAATAAACGTTGATGGCGGATGCACAAACCCTCCATCACCGTCTGGCCATCTGAGCAGTGCTTCCAGTCCCCATACAGATTTATTCTCAAGATCAATCTGAGGCTGATACCAGACTTCCAGTTTCCCAGCGTAAAAGTCCTCATTCAGCTGCTGAATGATATGCATGCGATTTCGGATAACTATTTCTTGAGATTCTGAATAATACGCATACTTTTCAGACGTGGTTTTTTTCGATGTAGTCAGTGCAACATCAGCATTTTTCAGAATGGTTGAGCCGCTGTTTGCTTCTTTGTTGATTCGGTATAGGCCTGTATTTATTTTTACAGGTATATTCATTGCCTGGATCTGAAATGGCACTTCCATCACTCTGGACAATTTATCATGTGTTACAAGCTCTGCAGGCCCTATAACACCGAAGATATCCCCGCGAATTCTTGCAATAAAACAGCTGGGATGCAGTTGAGCAGTGAGGCGTTTAGCTACTTCACATAGGAATTCATCAGCAGTCGTAATTCCCAAGCCTTCATTAAGATCCGAGAAATGATTGATATCAACCAGTGCAACTACTCCCTCTTTTGACGATTCAGTGTATTGATCCAGTTCATGAACAAAGCGGGCCTTGTTTGGAAACTGTGTGAGGGGGTCGTTATACGCGTCGTAGTTGAGTTTCTCCAACAAGCGAACATTATTGAAACAGGCAGTCATATTCGCAGCAAAAACCTTTAATAGGCGCCGATCATCTTCCGAAGGCTGCCTAACCGTATTTATGTATACAGCACCTTCATTCTCTGCGCTGTGCAGATAGATAACACAATAATCCTCAGCATAAATATGCTGTTTGATTTCTACCGCTTTTTCGATGGCTCCTTTTACCGATATGCTTTTTATATCATCTAATGGATGAGCAATAAGCTCCGCCAGTGGTCCCGCAGCCCCTGAAATGTAAAGTCCGTTTGGATTATGACTATCCGGCAAACCTTTTTGCACACAAACCACACCATTTTTAGGGAAATCCAGTAACGAAGCTAACTGAGTTAAAACACCTTCGGAAAAGCTGCGAATCGCTTTAATGTCCATCAATTGCGAAGTCGCCTTGATAATTAATTCAAGCCCCCTACGATTTTCAGAAATTGTATATATCTGGCGATAGGAACGTACCGCAGCAGTAATACTGGTAATTAGTCGGGTACGTGTCAGTTCCGACTTAGTACGATAATCATTAATATCGTAATCATTAAAAATGGTAAGTTCCGGTGCGTAGCCGGGTTGGCCCGTGCGAAGAATGATGCGGCATTCATCCATCGCCATATTTTCACGAATAAAACCCACCATCTGCAGACCGGCATCCTCTGTTTCCATAACCACATCCAACAGAATGACCGCGAAATCCGTATGATTACTCAACAACTGCTTTGTTTCATTTACGCTGTAACAATGAAACAGTTTAAGGGGACGGCCAAGGATATGGACGTTTTTCAAGGCGAGTTGCGTGACGCTGTGAACCCCCTCGTCATCGTCAACCACAAGAATATTCCAGGCTTCAACAAGGTCGCCATCGCCAGTTTGGTTATCTACGGCCTCGTCATCCTCAATTATGTCGATAAAATCGTCATCAAATGCCATCTGTATTAACTTCCTTATCTCCAGTGGGTATCGGTGCAGTTTTGGGAAGTTCTATAGAAAACTTAACACCAGCGCCTTGCTCGCTAATTAAGTCGATCTTACCGCCCAGCACTGCCGTGATCAGATTATAGATTATGTACAAACCCAGACCACTTCCCCCACTTCCTAACTTTGTTGTAAAAAAAGGATCAAATGCTTTATTTATGAGTTGTCGTGGAATACCTACACCATCATCAGTATAAATAACTCTGACCGAGTTGCTCTGCTCTGAACACTTTATAGAAATTACACCTTGTTCCTTATTTTCAAACCCATGTAACAGTGAGTTATTAATAAGATTAGTCAGAACCTGTTCAATCGGTCCAGGGTAACTTTCCATATAAATGCCTGGCTGCACTTTGTTTTCAATAACATAGTTTGTTTTCTTCAGCACGGGGCTGAGCGAGGTCAGAGTTTCCTGAACAGTTTCTCTCAAATCAAAATGACGCCTGCGAACACTGGTCTGGTCAATCGCCACCTGCTTAAAATGACCAATCATCTCAGCGGCCCTTTGCGCACTTCTTTCCATCAACTGGGTGGATTCAGTAATCACCTGCATAAAATCTACAAGGGTACTTTTTCTTAATGATCCTGATTGCACAGCATGGTCGAACTCAGATGCATTCTCTTTAAGTGTGGTAGACACCGTCATAATATTGCCAATGGGTGTGTTTAGTTCGTGAGCAACCCCTGCGACGAGATTGCCTAAAGATGCAAGCTTCTCAGCATTTACCAGTTGATTCATTGCCTTGTGCAGATCTGCATTTGCCAGCTTTAATTCTGATGTTCGCTCCAGAACTCTTTGTTCAAGCTCATCGTTGAGTTTCCTTACTTCGGATTCTGCCTGCATTCGCTGTGAAATATCGATCAAAGATTCTATAGCACCGATGACTTCGCCTTCATCATTTCTAATTGCGGACGCTGTGAAATATAACCACCTACCATTACCCTGGCTCTCCATATTAGGGAAAAAATCCTCACACTCGTATGCGCCAGGTATAAACGGAGACTTTCTGTATTTTCCTGAATAAAATTTTTGAATCAGGTCATTCCCGCCTCCACTCTCCATAACCATGTCCGCCATAATCGGACGTTCTGTCGGATAAAAAGGCTTCCACTGATTAGTGGTACCAATCATTTCATTGGCCGAGAAACCTAATACCTGTTCGCAGGCACGATTCCAGTGGGTGATTTTATGAGTTTTATCGAGAACCAGGATCGGTTGTGGGTATGTGGCTATAAGCTGATTCAATTCACTATTGAGTATATTAACTTCGGCTTCAGCCTGCTTCCTTTCAGTTATGTCGATCAGTGATTCAATAGCCCCAACAACCTCACTGTCTGAATTTTTAATTGCGCTTGCAGTAAAATAGAGCCAACGGCCGTTGTCACCCATGTGCGGAAAAAAATCTTCAGCTTCAAACGTACCTTCTATAAAGCGCGACTTCTTATATTTACCTTCGTAATACTCTGACATTAAGGCCTGAGAACCACCATCCAGAATAATATCTGCCATGATTGGCCTTGCAGACGGGTAAAAAGCCTGCCATTGATTGCAGGTACCAATCATCTCTTCTTCTGTCAGACCAATAAACTGTTCGCAGGCCCGGTTCCATTGAACAACCCGGTGATCCTTATCAATTACTATGATGGGTTGTGGGTAATTGCTGATTATCTGCCGCAGATGGGTTTCACTTTCTTGCAGTAAAGCTTGAGAGCTTAAGTGCTGCTCAGCCTCACTGACAAAGAGAATAAATTTGCCCGTCTGCTCGTCTCTACTTTTTAGGCAAACTGCTTTAGTTTTGACTTGTACAACACCACCGGATTCGAACTGATGAGACATCAAACCCGTCCAGCTCGTTTCAGAATTGAAAGCTTCGTTTAAGGCCTCAGTAATTTCCACCTTTACAGGTGAGTCATCAATAGTAAGGGAGTTCTGCAAAGCCAATACATTCTGGCTCGTCTTTAGTGTTCGCAAGTACTGCTGATTGGATGAAATGATGTTTCCATCAAGGTCTGTAACAGCCATTCCTTCCCGACTGTTCTCGAAAATGGCTGATAATAATTGGTTTGAACCCTCTCCAAACTTTTGGGAATCACTGTGCAGTTCTTTATCGTAGCTATTAGACGATGACTGCTCCATACAAACGATATCCTTAACTCGCTCTCAACTGGTCATTTATGTTTAGACCTGAACAGCAGAATTTGCAAAAAATTGTATGAGATAAATCGTATTGTTTAGATCTAAGTTAAATACGAAAATTTCCCAACTAAAACAATGAGTATCTCAAATTAAACGATGGAGTGAGCAATACCGCTCAAGGGGATGCATGAGCTTTTTTATAGTCTAAATGGAAGGGGGCTGGATTTGCTTATTGCAGCTTTAAGGCTGCAATAACCCTTCGGGCTGCGCGCGTTGCGCTCGGCGATGATTGCTACGCAATCGTTGAACCAAGGAATTAGAGGTACAAACTCCGGCTCTGCTTAGCAGAAAATAAAAAAGGCCATCCTAGTCTCAGGGGATGTATGAGCTTTTTGGGGATCGGAAAAGAGGCTGGATTTATTGGTTACAGCTTTTGGCTGTAACCACCCTTCGGGCTTCGCGCAATGCGCTCGATTGTGATTGCTAGCGCAATCGCTGAACCAAGGGATTAGAGGAACAAACTCAGCTCTAGCAGAAAATAAAAAAGGCCATCCTTTCGGATGACCTTTTTTATTTCAAATCTGGTAGCGGGGGCTGGATTTGAACCAACGACCTTCGGGTTATGAGCCCGACGAGCTACCAAGCTGCTCCACCCCGCATCAACAAGTCTCTACGTTGCAAGTTAAACCCTTAAGGTTCGCATCCCGAAGGTCAAGACTCCCTTCGGCTCTTTTGGATTGGGAGCCCGAAAACCTACCAAGCTGCTCCACCCCGCATCAACGTGCTGCGCATAGTATAGAGCTGACCTATCTTTAGCAAGCACTTTTATTGCAATTGCGTAATATTTTTCATGTTGCATAAAATGCATTGCGACAATCCATATATATCATTTTACGCCACATCTTCGATGTATTAGAGTTGCCGCATAATAAACTAACTGTCAGTTTTAATCTGACTTAACCTTTACGGAATCTTGAAATGTCTAACAACTATTTCAACACGCTTCCACTGCGTGAACAGCTGGAACAGCTGGGTAAATGTCGTTTTATGTCTATGGATGAGTTCAGCGATGGCGTTGACGCTCTGAAAGGCAAAAAAATGGTAGTAATCGGCTGTGGTGCTCAGGGCCTTAACCAGGGTCTGAACCTGCGTGACAGCGGCCTGGATGTTTCTTACGCACTGCGCCCTGCTGCTATTGCTGAGAAGCGTCAGTCATGGAAAAACGCGACTGAAAACGGTTTTGTTGTTGGTACATACGAAGAGCTCATCCCTACTGCAGACGTAGTACTGAACCTGACTCCAGATAAGCAGCACACGCCTGTAGTTGAAGCAGTAATGCCTCTGATGAAAGAAGGCGCTTGCCTGTCTTACTCTCACGGTTTCAACATCGTTGAAGAAGGCATGAAGATCCGTGAAGACCTGACTGTAATCATGGTTGCACCTAAGTGCCCTGGTTCTGAAGTTCGTGCTGAATACGTTCGTGGCTTCGGTGTTCCAACACTGATCGCTGTTCACGAAGACAACGATCCTAAAGGCGAAGGTCTGGCACTGGCTAAAGCATACGCTGTAGGTACTGGCGGTCATAAAGCAGGCGTTCTGATGTCTTCTTTCATCGCTGAAGTTAAGTCTGATCTGATGGGTGAGCAGACTATCCTGTGCGGCATGCTGCAGACGGGTTCTATCCTTTGCTTCGACAAAATGGTTGAGAAAGGCATCGACGCTGGTTACGCATCTAAACTGATCCAGTTTGGTTGGGAAACTGTTACTGAAGCACTGAAATACGGCGGCGTGACTAACATGCTGGACCGTCTTTCTAACCCAGCTAAGATCAAAGCATTTGATCTGTCTGAAGAGCTGAAAGTGATCATGCGTCCGCTGTACAACAAGCACCAGGACGACATCATCGACGGTACTTTCTCTCGCGTGATGATGGAAGACTGGGCGAACGATGATAAAAATCTGCTGGGCTGGCGCGCAGAAACTGCTGAGACTAATTTCGAGAAAACTCCAGCAGGCGACGTTGAAATTTCTGAGCAGGAATTCTTCGACAACGGCATCCTGATGGTTGCAATGGTTAAAGCGGGTGTTGAACTGGCATTCGAAACTATGACTGCTGCGGGCATCATCGCTGAATCTGCTTACTACGAATCTTTGCACGAGACTCCGCTGATTGCTAACACAATCGCACGTAAGAAGCTGTACGAAATGAACGCAACTATCTCTGATACTGCAGAGTACGGCTGCTACCTGTACAACCACGCTTGTCTGCCACTGCTGGGCGATTTCATGAAAGACATCGACACAGACGTTATCGGTAAAGGTCTGGAAGTTGCTGACACTGGTGTTGATAACGCTCGCCTGATCGAAGTGAACGAAGCTCTGCGCTCTCACCCGGTTGAAGCGATCGGTAAAGTACTGCGCGGCCATATGGCTGACATGAAGAAAATCGTTTAAGTAATCATTACTTAACGACTTTCTAAGCTAGAAAGATCAAGCCAGGGCCATTGGCCTTGGCTTTTTTTTGCCCTTTTACTGCGTATATCGGAATTATGAACAGCATTATCGTCGAAAATTACAGCGCTGAATTTGGTGAATCCTTCACGCTCTCCAATATCAACTGGACTCTTGAAGAGAACCAACACTGGGTTATTACCGGTACCAATGGCTCAGGGAAATCTGCCCTTTCTGCCATCCTTGCAGGATACGGCAATAAACTAAGTGGCAGCATTAACGGGCTACCAGAGCGTGTAGAACTCGTCTCTTTTGAAGCCCAGGCTGAACTGATAGAGCGTGAGCTGAAGAAAGATGATGCCGACATAATGGATGTTATCTCTGAGGGCACCCCAGTTCGTGAAATCCTTGAGGAAGGTAAAAACGACAACCCTGATTTCAATACCACTCTGCTTGAAGAGCTAATCAGCAAATTCAAACTGGAGCATATGCTGGAGCGCAGCTTTCGTAAGCTCTCCACCGGCGAAACACGCAAGATCATGTTGATCCGCGCGCTGGTTAATAAACCGGGGCTACTCATTCTGGATGAACCTTTTGATGGTCTCGATGTTGATTCAATGGCAATGTTAAATGAACTATTAGCCAGCCAGGTTGATACAGTACCTATGGTTCTGGTGCTGAACCGTTTTGATGAGATGCCGGAGTTTATCACTCACGTTGCATACACGGATAAAGGTCAGTTGCACCATACGGTTGATGTGAATGATAAACAGGCTTATGACGATCTGTACCAACTACTGCATCTGAAAACAACAGATCTGGAAGTACCTGAAACCGATGACTCTGATCGCCCACCAGCGCTAAAGCCAGAAGATCCACTGGTGCGCCTGAGCAATATCAAAGTTGCCTATGCTGATAATCAGGTAATCGACGGTCTCGACTGGACCATAAATCCCGGTGAGCACTGGCAGCTCAGCGGCCCAAACGGCAGCGGTAAAACCTGCCTTCTCAATCTGATCACCGGTGATCATCCTCAATGCTATACCAATGATATTTATGTGTTTGGTATGCAACGGGGTAATGGTGAAACCATCTGGCAGATCAAACAGTACATCGGTTATGTCTCTACTTCGTTACAGTGGGAATATCGTGTCAGCATTAGTCTGAGAAACGTAATAATCTCCGGCTTCCACGATAGCATCGGCATGTACACCAAGAGCAGTGACAAAGAAAAACAGGTCGCCGACCAGTGGCTCGAACTACTAGGCATGAAAGATCGTGCTGACCATCCCTACAACCAGCTTTCTTTTGGTGATCAGCGTTTACTATTAATTGCCCGCGCTATGGTTAAACACCCTACTCTTTTGATTCTGGATGAACCTTGCCTGGGTCTGGATGATATCAACCGTCAGTTGGTTCTGGCCTTGATTGAGAAGATCTGTGCCAGTGGTGATACTACAGTGTTATATGTTAACCACCATGCAGAAGATCAGATTGCAGGAATTAAACAATTTAAAAAATTGTAAATTCTCCGCCATAGAGCAAATCATACAATTAAAAAGTTAACTAATTGAGTTCGATCAATTAGTTAACTGCGATTTCAATATTTATCCACTATAGTTAGCTGATATAACGACGCAGCTAAAGGCCCATATTCAGATGGATGCACTCTGGATTTTATTATTATTTGCTCTTCTTTTAGTGCTGCTCTTTGACTTCACCAATGGCTTTCATGACGCATCCAATATGGTCGCCTCAGTGATTGCCTCTCGGGCGATGACTCCTGCCCAATCTGTCTTAATCGTGGGTTTCTTTACTTTCCTGGGCCCCTTACTGGGTGGTACCGCTGTTGCCAATACCATTGGCAAATTTGTAGAACTGGATGACCTACCAAGCGAACTTTCACTAACCGTCGTTATTTGTGGGCTTTTTGCTGCGACCTTCTGGAATTTACTTACCTGGTGGCGGGGGCTACCTTCATCATCCTCCCATGCTCTGGTTGGTGGTTTGGTGGGTGCGGTTGTCATATCAGTAGGGCCAGAACATGTCCTGTGGGGATTCAGTCAGCTTAGTCATGGTCACCTGACAGGCGTTACAAAAGTTCTGTTAGCATTATTTTTATCTCCGCTAGCGGGATTCTGGGTTGGTTTTATATTGCAGAGGATCTTGCTATTTTTGTTCCGAGCCGCAAGCCCGCTGATTAATCGTGAATTTCGTGGGGCGCAATGGATTTCAACAGCTGGATTAGCGTTTGCTCACGGTGCGAATGATGCTCAGAAAAGCATGGGCATTCTGACCTTGTGTCTTGTGTTAAGCGGTGAAATTAGTGAATTTGTCGTTCCATTCTGGGTAGTTCTTTTATGTGCCAGCGCCATTACTCTTGGCACTATTCTGGGCGGCTGGAGAATAGTAAGAACTCTCGCCTTTGCTATTTATAAGATTCGACCCTTACATGCTCTGAATTCACAGATCAGCTCAGGTGCAGTTGTATTTATGGCATCCTTAATTGGTGCCCCTGTCTCCACAACTCATGTTGTATCTTCATCTATTATGGGTATTGGAGCTTCAGAAAGGCCCAGAGCAGTTCGTTGGAAAAAAGCTAAAGATATCGCCGTTACCTGGCTATTAACTATACCTGGCGCTGCTTTTGTGGCTGCAGTCAGTATCTTATTTATTAAGCTTCTGGGAGTGGTATGAGGTTTAACTATGAAGAACAATAACCCGAACATATTCCAAAGTTTGTTAGACCGTTTAATTCCGACTCCTCCGGACTTTTTTGGCCTTTTGGCTGAACAGAGTGAAATGGTGACAGTGACCATTCGTAACCTTCATCAGTATATGATCGACGGAGATAAAACCCTGGCGGATGAACTTGCGGTTGATGAACATAAAGCTGATACCTTAAAAATCAGAAACCTTCACCAACTCAACCGTGCGTTCTCAACGCCCATTGACCGTGAAGATATATATCGAGCAATTGCTTCACTGGACTGGATCATCACCCACTGTAAAGGCACCATCAACGAGATGCTTGATTTACAGGTCGAGCCTGATGATCACATGCGCAGGATTCTGGATGAACTACTCGCAGGCTCAGAAGCTCTAGAGCGGGGATTTAATGCCCTTTCAACCTACCCTGCTGATTGCGAACAAGAGGCTCAGGCAGCAAGGCATGCACATAGAAGAATCGAACGTTTCTACCGCCACAGCTTGATCGATCTTTTCCAGGGAGAAGTTACTACTGAAATGTTGAAAAAACGTGAGGTTTATCATCATCTGATGGATGGTTCCCGGTACCTGCATCAAGCCGCTAATGTACTCCACGACATCATGGTTAAACTTGTTTGATTAGCCGCCTTCAAAAAACGAAACAATCAGAGTTTTGGTAAAAAATATAATTGATATAGGCCATGGCCTTGGCCTTGGCCTTGGCCTTAGTATAGTCGCGGAAGGGATAGAAGAGGCTTATTCTGATGAACTCCTAAGGCAGTATCAATGTGATTATGCACAAGGCTTTTATTACAGCCGCCCAATGCAGCCAGAACTTATTTGTGATTTTTTAACTCACGCCAACTCTGCTGAACAGATTTCACACCCTTTAACTCATCAAAGAAAAGCTAGCACTGGGACCAGCTAAATAACCAATCGTTGATCTGAATGAATTAATCAGAGTCAACAGTTTCATTGATCAGTGCTTTAATTTAAGTAGCGACTTTTCATAATGAGTTAAAAAATGACGGATATTGCAATTGTTGTTGGAGGCTTGGGCATATTTCTTCTCGGTATGATTGTCATGACCGACGGTCTAAGGCAGTTGGCTGGAAAGTCACTAAAGTCAGCTCTGCTTAGATTTACAAATAGCCCAGTTTCCGGCGCATGCATGGGCACTTTCTCTACTGCAGTGTTGCAATCCTCAAGTGCAACGACTGTTGCTACCGTTGGTTTTGTTAACGCCGAACTTATGAGTTTTCATAATGCTTTAGGCATTATTATCGGGGCAAACCTGGGTACAACGTTTACAGGTTGGATCGTCGCGCTGATAGGTTTCAAGTTAAAGCTCGGCATCATCTCACTGCCGTTGATATTTATCGGCTCAGCATTACGACTATTTGCGACAGGCAAAACTGCAGCCTCTGGACTAGCTTTAGCCGGTTTTGGTTTGATCTTTGTCGGCATAAGCACTCTTCAGGAAGGTATGAGTGCCTTACAATCTGTGATCAGTTTTAGCCATTTTTCCGGTGATACTTTTGCCGGCAGACTACAGCTGGTCGGCCTTGGTATCATTTTCACTATCATCACTCAATCCTCCAGTGCCGGAGTAGCTGCGACTTTAACCGCTCTTTTTTCGGGATTGATCACCTGGCCACAAGCCGCTGCATTGGTTATCGGTATGGATATTGGGACAACTGTTACCGCTGCCATGGCAACCATAGGCACTAGCGTTTCTGCTAAACGAACCGGCTTCTCTCATGTCATTTACAACCTAGCAACTGGAATCATGGCTTTTCTAATGATCGGCCCTTTTATGCTTCTGGTTTCGCAAATCAATCCTGACCTGTTTGCAGAAAACGCTGAGCTGACCCTGGTTGCTTTCCATAGTAGTTTTAACTTTCTGGGTGTGGTTCTTATTTTGCCGTTCATTCATCAATTTGCACGTTTTATAGACCGTATGATTCAGGCGCCTCCTTCTCGATTCACTGAAGGGCTTGATGAAAGCCTGCTTGAGCAGCCACAGTTTGCAATGACGGCAGTTCAGCAATCAATCCAGGATCTGTATAAATCCTTACTGGTCAACCTTGAACAACACCTTTTAAAAGGTGTGACTGCAAAAAGCACTCACACTCTGATTGAATTACAAACGGCTCTGGATGAAACCCACCGTTACCTGGATCTGATCACAACCACTAAACCAGATGAGCTACTGCGGTTAAAAGCACTGTTACGCGCTATGGATCATTTGCAACGTTTGCATGAACGATTAGAAGAGGATCTGGACCGCTGTGTTACTGCCAGAGAATCCTCTGATCTTACCCTGATTACTGATGCCCTTAACAAAACAGTGCTGATCACCCTCTCATCCATTAAAAGCTCAAGTTGGCAGAAGGCTAACCATGAAACCTCTCAGTTTTTTAAAAGTATCGAGCTATTAATTCCTGAACTACAGGAAATGACCACTGAAAAAACCGCACTTGGGCAGGTTGATGTTCCACAAGGAACGGCAGAACTGGAAGCAATACGCTGGGTTTACCGTGTCAGCCGTCACATCTCAACTATTAACTTATCTCTGGAGCAATCCTCTCTCGCAACCTCCTAGTTATCTGGCAAGCCATCTTCTGGAATTAGAAATTACTAAATTCCAAAGAGATCTTGCACACTTACTCACCCCGATTTACATTCAGGTAACGCTCAAATTATTAGAGGTTTGATATGTACATTGCAATTAATCGGTTTCGGATCGCTCCGGGAAAAGAGAGTGATTTTATCGAAATATGGAAAAACAGAGAGACATTTTTGGATGAAGTACCAGGTTTTAAGCAATTTAATCTGATGCAGGGACCATCGGACGAGGAATGTACACTGTTTGCCTCACACAGCGTCTGGGAATCTGAAGAAGCATTTAAAAACTGGACAACATCTGAAGCGTTTCGTAAAGCCCACGCAAATGCAAAGCCCGCTAAAGATATTTATCTGGGGCCACCAAAGTTTGAAGGTTTTAAAGCGGTATTGTAGGAATTCCAAGGGTTAGGGTTTCGAACTTATATTTGTTCCTAGCCACTAGCAGCCGAAGGCGTTCTAGTAGGCGAAGCCGTCCTAGCAGCTGTAACAAAAAAAGCCCCGAAAATTCGGGGCTTTTATGTTACTCAGCGTTCTGTATTAGATACGTGCAGCTGGGATAGCCTGAGGAGCTACGCTCAGGTCTTCGCTTGGTGGAGCGAAAGACGTCAGGTTGATACCCTCAACAGCATCTTTGTACTCTTCCAGAGTCGGGAAACGACCCAGGATACAAGACATGACAACCATTGGAGTAGAACCCAGCAGAGATTCACCTTTCTTCTCAGAAGTATCTTCTACAACACGGCCCTGGAACAGACGAGTAGAAGTTGCCAGTACAGTGTCACCAGGAGCAGCTTTCTCTTGGTTACCCATACACAGGTTACATCCAGGACGCTCTAAGTACAGAATGTTCTCGTACTTAGTACGTGCTTCTTCTTTTGGATTCTCATCAGAGAATTCGAAGCCTGCGTATTTCTCCAGCAGTTCCCAATCGCCTTCAGCTTTCAGCTCATCAACGATGTTGTAAGTTGGTGGAGCAACAACCAGAGGAGCGTTGAAAGTGATAGGACCTTTCTTCTCCAGGTTACGAAGCATCGCAGCGATAATCTGCATGTCGCCTTTGTGAACCATACAAGAACCGATGAAGCCCAGATCTACTTTACGACCATCATAGTATGTAGCTGGACGAATCACATCGTGAGTGTAACGCTTAGAAACGTCTTCGTTGTTTACGTCTGGGTCAGCAATCATTGGCTCGTCGATTGCGTCCAGATCAACAACAAGCTCAGCGTAGTACTTAGCGTTGTCATCTGGAGCCAGAGCAGGTGCTTCGCCAGATTTAACTTCAGCGATACGCTTGTCAGCCAGGTCGATCAGACCCTGCAACATGCCCGCTTCGTTTTCCATACCTTTGTCGATCATGATCTGGATACGGGACTTAGCCAGTTCCAGTGACTGGATCAGGGTATCGTCAGTAGAGATACAGATAGAAGCTTTCGCTTTCATTTCTGCAGTCCAGTCAGTGAACGTGAAGGCCTGGTCAGCAAGAAGAGTACCGATCTGTACTTCAATTACACGGCCCTGGAATACGTTTTCGCCAGCGAACTTCTTCAGCATCTGCGCTTGAGTCGCGTGTACGATGTCACGGAAGTCCATGTGTGGCTTCATAGAACCTTTGAAGGTTACCTTCACAGACTCTGGGATTGGCATAGCTGATTCACCAGTCGCCAGTGCGATTGCAACAGTACCGGAGTCAGCACCGAACGCAACACCCTTAGACATACGGGTGTGAGAGTCACCACCGATGATGATAGCGCGGTCATCAACTGTGATGTCATTCAGCACTTTGTGAATAACGTCAGTCATTGAGTGGTAAACGCCTTTCGGGTCACGTGCTGTGATTACGCCGAATGCATTCATGAATGCCATCAGCTTAGGTGTGTTTGCCTTAGCTTTGTTGTCCCATACAGACGCAGTGTGACAACCAGACTGGAAAGCACCATCAACGCTTGTAGAGATAGTAGAAGCAGCCATCGCTTCCAGTTCCTGACAAGTCATAGGACCTGTAGTGTCCTGAGAACCTACGATGTTCACTTTAACGCGAACGTCAGAACCTGTGTGCAGAGGCGTCTTAGAAGTAACACCAACAGCATTGCGATTGAAGATCTTCTCAACAGCAGTCAGGCCCTGACCTTCGTGAGAGATTTCTTTGGATTGTGCGTAAACAGCTGGTGCTTCAACACCCAGAGTTTCAGCAGCAAACGTTTGCAGCTTCTTACCGAAAGTTACCGCGTAAGAACCGCCCGCTTTCATGAATTCCACTTTTTGTGGTGTGAAAGCATCAGAGATGTCAGCCACCTCTTCGCTACCGTTGTAAAGCTTCTTAGCTTTAGTATCGATGGTCAGAACAGTACCAGTCGCAACTGAGTATGCTTCTTCCAATACAGGGTCGCCGTTAGCGTCACGAACAACTTCACCGTTAGCGTCAGTTTTCTTAACCCAGTTTTTCAGGTCAAGACCGATACCACCGGTTACACCAACAGTTGTCAGGAAGATCGGCGCGATACCGTTAGTACCAGCAACAACTGGGCGGTTGTTGATGAATGGGATATACGGAGAAGTTTTTTCACCCGCCCACAGTGCAACGTTGTTAACACCAGACATACGGGAAGAACCTACACCCATGGTGCCTTTCTCAGCGATTAGCATCACTTTAGCGTCAGGGTTTGCTTTGCCCATCTCAGCGATTTCCTGCTGAGCTTCTGGAGAGATCATGCACTTGCCGTGCAGTTCACGGTCTGCACGAGAATGAGACTGGTTACCTGGAGAAAGAAGGTCAGTAGAGATATCACCTTCAGCTGCAATATAAGTAATAACTTTGATCTTCTCTGGGATGTCATCCAGCTTAGTGAAGAACTCAGCTTTTGAGTAGCTTTCCAGAATATCTTTTGCAATAGCATTGCCCGCTTTGAAAGCTTCAGCCAGACGAGCAGTGTCTGCGTCGTACAAGAATACCTGTGACTTCAGTACTTCACCTGCTGCTTTTGCTTGAGCATCGTCAGAAAGAGCTATGTCCAGTAGAGCTTCAACAGAAGGACCGCCTTTCATGTGAGATAGCTGCTCCAGAGCGAACTCAGGAGAGATCTCTGCAACTGTTTCGTTACCTAAAGCGATGTCTTTTAGGAAAGCTGCTTTAACGCCAGCCGCTGGAGTAGTACCAGGCAGAGTGTTGTAGATGAAAAAGTTTAGAGAAGCTTCGCGCTCTGCATTACCAGTGTCTTTAATCTGGGCAATGATTTCAGATAGCAATTCAGCGCTATCGATAGGTTTTGGGTTTAGACCCAGGTCCTTTTTACGAACCTCAATTTCTTCTAGGTAATCAGAATAGTTGCTCATAGCGTCCAACGTCTCACTTAAATCTAGTTATGATTTGTTGACAGATTATAAAAATAAGCAGCTAACAGCTCAATGAAAACTATTTAAATGGAGCTTATAGTCGCTATAAATTTAAAAAATGTAAATAAAATCAATTAGTTATATTTGCTATACATTGGTTGTAATGTACGGCCTTTTATTATAAATGCGTTCAGACATTTTCTTTATTAAAAATAGTAATCATTTAGTAGGGTGCTTTTTTATCTGGTTTCGCTTGGGCGACTCAATCTTCTTTATATTCCATTCTCTGAAGCTAATATGGCATACCTTGTTAATCTCGATTGTCTGGTGCTTTAGGACATGAATTGTCGTTGTTACTTTCCAAAAGCACGTAATATCGCTTGTTGTATTTCTGCTCCTATATTTTCCATTCAGTAAAGCAGCCCCCCCTAATGACATAAAATGCGGTATAGGCCTTATTCTAAGGATCTCCTATCCAACACTTCCTCAAAACCGTTCAGAAAATCAATATTCACTAACAAATAGTCTTAGATTGTATGTAATTTAGACGAAAGTATGCCTAATTTACTTGATATAAGGCGAAATTTAACTAGTATTGTCGACAATCTTAATAAGGTAATAACTTTTGTTGCAGGAAATATCGGTAACCACACCCGATAAAATCAAGAGCGCTCTCTGCACTAACAGTTCGTTTAACGGCTGAAAATATGACCAACAAGGAGATCGAGCAGCCTCAACAATAAACTGGAGGCTCGCGAGAAAAAGGTTATAGGTTCAGAAACGCTCCCTCTGTGAAAGGTATAAATAATGACAAGTCCAATCGATTTCGATCCATCCAGTTCAGTTAAAACACTCCCCGGAACAACACACAGCTACCATAGCCTTCCAGACACCGCTGAGCGGTTTGGCATAAAGCTTGATGATCTACCTTTTTCTCTTCGCCCTATTCTGGAAGGTATTGCTCGAAATGTTGGCCAAAACGGTGTAACTGCAGAGCAGGTTCAGGCACTAGGCAGTTGGACAGAACATCAAGGCACGCAGCCGATCGAAATTCCTTTCACCGCAGGACGCGTCATTATGCATGACCTGAGTGGCACACCTGCCATTGTGGATTTTGCTGCGATGCGTTCAGCGGTTCAGCGCATGGGTATGGACCCGACAATTATTGAGCCTTTAGTTCGCGCAGACCTTGTTATCGATCACACGGTTACCATGGATAACACGGGTAGCCCTGCTTCCCTGAGAATCAACGGTGAATTAGAAGCAGAAAGAAACAAAGAGCGTTATGCATTTCTTAAGTGGGGTGCACAAGCATTTGAAACCATCCGGATCATTCCACCACAAACCGGTATTGTTCATCAAGTTAACCTGGAGTACCTGGCTCAGGGCTATCTCGACATTAATGGTCTGATGGCTCCAGACACCCTTATTGGTATGGACAGCCACACCCCAATGGCTAACGCACTAGGTATTGTCGGCTGGGGTGTTGGCGGTATTGAGGCTGGCGCCTCCATGCTGGGGCAACCTATGCAGATGCTGGCACCTGAAGTAGTGGGTGTTGAGCTAACAGGCGCACTAAGAGAAGGTGTTACAGCAACTGACCTGGTACTAACCATTACGGAAATGCTACGTAAGTACCCAGGCGGTGTTGTAGGTAAGTTTGTTGAATATGTTGGCGAAGGCTGTGCCAACCTTTCTCTGCCAGATCGCGCAACGATTGCGAACATGTCACCTGAATATGGCGCAACTATGGGTTTCTTCCCATTTGATGAGATCTCTGCTGATTATATGCGCGCGACCGGCAGAGATGGTGATCTGCCACTCGAATATTACAGAGCACAAAATATGGCCTGGAAGCCAGGTCAGGCACTTCCGCGCTATACCGATCTGCTTCAGCTTGACCTTTCTACTGTTGAACCTTCTGTGGCTGGCCCCAAACGACCGCAGGACAGATTACCTCTAGCCGAGATTGGTAATGTATTCAGAAAAGCCGCCGCTGAAGGCGAACGCAATCCTGAAGTCGTAAAAGTAACGCCTATGAAAGCAGACGAAGCAGGCATTTTTGCACCTCTGCCGGAAAGGGAGCTAAAAGACGGCGATATCGTGATTGCCGCGATCACAGCCTGCACCAATACATCTAACCCTGGCTTATTGATTGCAGCAGGTCTGCTTGCCAAGAAGGCGAATGAGCTGGGTATGAAGGTACCTGATGGTGTTAAAACATCTCTGGCTCCAGGATCACCAGTAGCTACCGACTTCCTAACCAAAGCAGGACTGCAACAACACCTGGATGCACTGGGCTTTAATACTGCGGGTTACGGTTGTACCACCTGTGTTGGCAACTCCGGACCTCTGGCACCAAGCATCGAAGAAGCGCTGCAAAACCACGATATTATCGCTGCGTCCGTTTTATCTGGTAACCGCAACTTTGAAGGCCGTGTGCACCCGGATGTTGATACCAACTTCCTGATGTCACCACCGCTGGTTGTCGCTATGGCGATGGCAGGTAATGTGAATATTGATGTCACTACGCAGCCAATTAGTCAGGATGCGCAAGGCAACGATGTTTTCCTGAAAGATATCTGGCCGAGCAATGCGGAAATTTCTCAAACCATGCTTGAGTGTATGGATCCGAAAGCCTTCAGAGAAACCTATGAAAACTCTCTTGACGGCCCGGCCACATGGCAGAATCTGGAATCCCCTATCGGCCCTGTTTATGACTGGGCTGCGGATTCTACTTACATCCAGGAGATCTCCTTCTTCGACGGTTTCTCACTGGAAACGCCTAAAGACGCGCTGAACAATATCTCTGGCGCACGCATGCTGGTGATGTGTGATGACAACACAACAACCGACCATATCTCACCGGTAAGCCGTATTCGTCCTGATTCCCCTCCAGGCGAATACCTGAGCTCACAAGGTGTAGCAGACAGCGAAATGACGTCGCTAGGTGCTCGCCGTGGTAACCACCACGTAATGTTGCGCAGTATTTTTGGTAATGTTAAAGCCAGAAACCTGTTACTACCGGGTACTACAGGTGCAGTAACGAATTATTACTCGTCTGATAGTGCACCAGCACAAATGTCTATTTACGATGCTGCTGCTCGTTACCGTGAAGAAGGTACATCTACCGTGGTCTTTGGCGGCAAGCTGTACGGCACAGGATCATCACGAGACTGGGCTGCAAAAGGCCCTGCTCTACTGGGAGTCAGAGCAATCATTGCTGAGAGTTTTGAGCGTATTCACAAATCCAACTTGGTGGGTATGGGTGTTTTACCACTGCAACTACCGGAAGGTGTGACACGTGCCTCTCTGAATCTGGATGGCACAGAAACCTTCGACCTGAGTGGCATTGATACGCTGGAGCCTCGCGGCAGAGTAACCCTGACTATTCAGCGAGCAGATGGCTCATCACAGCAGCTGGAGCTTATCTCACGTGTCGATACTTCATCTGAACTTGATCAGATACGTCACAAAGGCATCTTGCCGATGGTGTTACGAGATATTATCGCCTCGAATATATAACATAGACTCTGGGGAGGTTCTGAGGTCAGACCTCCCTTTTTTTATGATGTAACTAAACGTTTTAGTAGCAACAATCGTCACATTAGATTTTGTTATTGATCGCACCTCAACTTTGAAGCGGATCATGCAATAATTCGAGAGCAGCGAAAGGGTTAGCGTAGCTATAGAGGCTTTCAGATTAGCTCCTTGCAAGGAGTAACCTGAGCTATCCACTAAAGCTTGATGTACGTGATTGATAATGGTGTTGGTACAGGAAACAATATGTCTTACTAAGGGTTATGCGAACTCACGATCGCAAGTATTAGCCTCGCGGGAGCTGTCATCAAAATAGCTTATGACAGTTTCACGCGAAGCTGTAATGCCCTATTATTAAATCAATAAAAAACCTGATCTTATTAATGGTTATTAACTTAAAGGATTTTACCAATCGCCTCAGCAGCGCGTTTAACATCTAAAAAAATAAGCCCCAGTCTGGCATTTGGTTTGGCAACTACGGTAAGCACAGATGTGTCATTCGCATGCGTCATCAGAATGTAGCCTTGCTCCCCCTTTACCAACACTTGCTCAAGCTCCCCTCGAGAAAGCTCTGCCGCAGTTCTTTCACCCAGAGAAAGCATAGCAGCACTCATTGCCCCTACTCTGTCTTCATCCAATCCGGCCGGTAGAAGGGCTGCGATCATCAGACCATCAGTTGAAATGACTGCGGAAGCTTCAATCTCAGCTGACGTTCCGTTCAAGTCACTCAAAATTGAGGTCAACATTTCTGAGCGCATAAATTAACTCCTTTATTTTGGGGCAATCAGTTAACCAATAACTGAATTGAAAAATCTGGATTAATAATCCAAATAACGCCTAGCCAATACACTAATGAGATCTACATAATTATTCTGGTTCAATTTAGGCATCTCATCAATTACCAGTATAAAACGCTGATAGCCTAAATGAATCACCCAGAATCCAACCTGACTTAACCCCACAGGATCAAGAAGTCCCCAGGACTCCCCCATTAAGCCTAGCTTCTGATTAAGTAACAAACTGTGACGCTCATGAAGGGAGCTTAAGTCCGCCGCAAGCGCACATAGCTCTTCAGCCATATCGTCCTCATATCCAATCGAACCCAGGCAAAAACCATGGTGGTCTGCCAGTGCGGCTTTACCTATATTGGACAAACCAGAAAGCAGCTCTGGGAGCAAAGACTCAACCGAGCCGGTAACTAGTTCATTTGGCTTTTCTACAAGCTCTATAAAATTCTTCTCGGCCAGCTGTTTAAACATATCTTCAGCGTCATGCTCTTCCAACCCGGTTAGCTTTTTAACTAACTGAGGGCTGTACGGCAATGCAACTTCAGAGCTTAGTAATAACAAAAGCATTGCTCTGGCATCATCAGGTTCTGACCCTACCGTGGCATAAAATGCACCTGCAGGGCAGATCTGAATATAACGCGTATGACTTTTTCCAGTGGTCACAAATTAACTCCGAAACTCTATTTCAAAGGTTGGTATCACTATTGAAACCAACCAAGAGAAAAAATACCTGACATAAAAGCAAATACAAATCGCTGTGGAATTCCCAGTATACCGACTACATCTGAAGCAGATAACTCTCTTCCAGACCATAATTCTGCAATTTCTTTCCCATTTGGAATCGGGAGAAAGTAATCAAAATCTGGTTTTTCCTTTAGTTGATAAGCACTGTAAGGATCTATACCGGAAAAAAGTCGTCCCCGAGCTGTCCAGATCGCCACTTCCCAAATCAGCGAATCGATATCCTGATCATATAGCCTTTCCCCGGCATCTGCATGAAACTCCTCCACCTCTTTTAAAGATAGTTCACCGAAGCCGAACTTGGTTAACGCTAGTTGATTCATAAAGTCCGTCGAGAAGGAGAAAATAAACCGTTCAGGATCCTGTGTAACTAACATCATTCCGGGAAGACCCACTATCTCAACAACTTTACCTGATTGACGTGACAACTGAACGGCTGCTTGCATGTTTTCAATCAGCATCCCCTCTGTATTGACGAATGCACGCCGGATTTCTTCTGGTTTGCCCAGATCTAAATCAGGAAGGTTACCGCAGCTTTCATTTATCAAAGACTCAGCAAGCTCTTTGCTGATTTTCTCGGGTTTCTCAAACCTGAACGCTGTCTTGCTTACGTCTTCATTTTCAGCCTCTACAGGCTGAATTTCTGGTACTGCATGAGCTTTATCAACTACGGGCTGCGTAACATCCTGAATATCTTTTTCAGCCTGGGATTGTTCGTGGTGAGAAAGATTATTCTCTATATTTTGCACAAGTCGGTCGGCAGCACTGAGTGCCAGATCGCCTCGCATCAACTTTTTCTTAAGGGCATCTGCCTGACGTTTACGAACCAGCTCACGACTTTGGTAAAAATCCAGATTATCTAAGTTGATTAATAAACGATCTTCGGAAACCTCATTAACTGGCTTCTGGGTTCCTTCAGCATGCTCAAACTCATCATAAGCGGTGGTAATTAAAGCCAACAACTCTTCAGAATTATGAGGTTTTTTAAGAACGTAGAACCCGTCCCAATCAAGATCTCGAATACTGATAAGAATTCTGGCCTTATCACTGTATTTTTTAGTCAGGGACGCTTCTAGTTCTTGCAAAGAAAGAGGCTGATCGCCATTAATAACAACAACGTCAGCATAGGAAGGTTCTACTAATTCGAATTCACCAGCACCGATGAGGCAATATTCCAACATTGCCAGATTAGGACCAGTAAAACCCTCCAGAGCCACATTTATGATCTGGTCGGTTTTATTATTCTTATTTCGTGACCCCATTATTCCGCTGACCTCTTCCTATGAGACTATTTAATGCAGACTCAATGGCTGGAAACGGCCATTGATTAAAACTGAATACTTAGTTGAAAGCTGCTTAAGCTGGTCTAAATCCCCACTCTCAATTACATCCTGAATGATTTTTTTCACTTCAGGCTTAAGAACCGAACTGGCCTGAGCTAATAAACGTTTTCTAAGCGTTAAGCCATTGTTACCCAACACTAATAGGAAATCCACAAAAGCGCCTTCCAGGGCTTCGCAGTCATAACAGGCAATAGAGAGATAAATACGCTTGGTGTGTAGTTTCAGCTCATCGGGGTGTGCTGCAACCATACGAGTAAAATGATAAAGAATTCTTTTACCTTGTTTGCCTCTGTATATAAGGTAACGAGGATGTTGCGCATCAAAAGCAGCCTGAATCCGCGCAGTATTGGTGCTGTCAAATTCGGTATGTAAGTCCCACACCGATGATGAGTCTCTTTTTTGAGAATTCACTTTGCCTCCCAGCAACTAACCCAAAATGATCTCAAGCGGATCAAACAAGAGTTTAACTATATAAAACATAACATACGCTGTGATTCAAACCTATTTAGATCTAAATAACGAGTAGTGCATCTTTCGAGAAAACCGAAGCATCAGCCTGATCATTACAATAAAGATAGCCGAAAGAAAATAGAACTATCAGTTTTATCAGAAAGTAATAGTACATAAATTTATGATAAACAGATCTTCAAATCCGATTATCGATAAAATTCATGTATCAAGCATCATTTATCACTTAGTTTCGCAGACGATATACCAGCGGCATACCTATGCCGATACCAATGTCAGATGAGGCATACCACTAAATGAATTTCACCCAGATCAGAGCTATAAGGACAGTACGACTACTTGCATCTCAACTGTAGAAGCTTAAACGCCTAACACTCTGTTTACACTAGGCGCTACAGGTAAGCAAAAATCTTATTGTGGAATTATTTTTTGGGTATCAATTCATTAATCAGGCTAAATGACTCTTAATAACACTCTGAACCCACTTTTCTTCTTTGTGACCGAACCAGCTATCCAATATATTTAACTGATCATCAAATATAAACCAGCTTGGTGTGCCCTTTAGATCATTGTTTATAAAAGTACGCCCAGTCCTGACCAAAGGGACAAAGCGTTGATCCAAAATATCGCACAACCTCCCCCTTACAGCAGGCGATAAGGAATCGCTATCAATCTGACTAAGCACCCCATCCTTTAAGCCGGACAGCTTATCCTCCTCTAGGAAAACATCCATTACCACAGGTACCTGGATCTGATATGGCAACGAATTACAGCCTAGTCTTGCGAAATACCGTTTGCTGGCCAGAGTCAATTCCCCGCATCCAACCAAAGCCCGCGTATTTACTTCAGTATTCAGATTGAAATCCTCAAATGCCGTAGACACAGCAAAGGCGTTGACACCTGGGAATTGCAGTGACAATTCATTAAGCTCAGGCAATGCTCTGGAGAGACAACCGGGACAGTTCACCTGAAACACCAGCATAAGATTTAATGACTTCAGGGAGCAATCACCACTAATAGTATTTCCCAAATGCAGTTGCAGCTTCATAATTCACTCCACGTTTTCTAAAGTGTAGATCTTTATTAAAGACATAAAAAAAGCCCTGAAAAATCAGAGCTTCTTGAAAAAGTCCGGCTACATCAGAGATCGGGCAATTCCTGATTGGCAAAAATCTCATCAATTTCATTTCGGTTACTGCACGCCTGAACTTCACGTACTACATCAGGTGTCAGATGCGGTGCAAAACGCTGAATGAAGTCGTACATGTATCCTCTCAGGAAAGTCCCTTTACGGAAGCCAATTTTAGTTGTACTAGGTTCAAATAGATGACTGGCATCAAGCGCCACAAGATCCGTATCCTGCTGTTCATCAAAAGCCATGGTCGCAATAATACCAACACCCAAGCCCAGTCGGACGTAGGTTTTGATAACATCAGAATCCACCGCAGTGAACACCACCTTTGGCTCAAGCCCTGCATTAACAAAGGCCTCATCCAGCTTAGACCTGCCAGTAAAACCAAATACGTAAGTAACAATTGGCTGCGCTGCAAGATCTTCCAAAGATAACTTTGAAACCTGAGTCAGTGGGTGATCTTTAGGTACCACAACTGATCGATTCCAGCGGTAACATGGCATCATGATCAAATCTGAGAAATGCGACATCGCTTCTGTCGCTATCGCAAAGTCTACGGTGCCATTTGCTGCCATCTCAGAGATCTGCATAGGTGTGCCCTGATGCATATGCAAAGACACATCAGGGTACTGCTTCATAAAGCTTGTAATTGTAGGAGGTAGAGCATAACGCGCCTGTGTATGCGTTGTTGCCACATCAAGACTACCTTTACGCTCATCACTAAATTCCTGAGCAACCTGCTTTATACTCTCGACTTTCTGGAGTATTTCACCGGCTATCGACAAAATTGCCTGACCAGCAGGAGTCACTCGAGTCAGGTGTTTCCCGCTTCTGGAGAAGACTTCAACCCCCAACTCATCTTCTAACAATCTGATCTGCTTACTAATACCAGGTTGAGAAGTGTATAAGCTTTGCGCAGTAGCTGACACATTCAAATCATGACGTGCCACTTCCCAGATATAGCGCAATTGCTGCAGTTTCATCTCAAGCTCCAATGCTATTCGAGCTTATATCGCTCTTGTAATAAATTATCAGATCATTATAACAACTAAGAATAATAACCAAACTTTATCACAAATAAAACATAACTCAGATTCGCGAGTTGAGCCGCCTGATTTCCTCGTCCTGAGTGACTATTTTTTTCTCCAAACCAGATACCTTAGCCAGCGCTCTAACCAACTCTTCTTCCTTATCCTGGTATTTTGCTCGTATACCTGCTTCTCGTCTGGATTGCTCAGTAGAAACCGAAACCTGCTTTAACCGAGCACGCTTTAGCTCTTCTTCAAGGTCTTTAACCTTATCTTCTAACCTTTTGTTTTTATTTGCTTCTGATAATAACTGATTATTGATTTTTGAAAGAACCCTATTCTGCCCGCTTGAGTTTAATTTCAATTCTTTCAACTCAGTTTCCAAACTTTTGGTCTGTGTTTTCTGAGCTTCAAGCTTGGCATCTTTACGAGCGACTTCAGCCTGCAGGTCGTGAATAGTTTTAGTCAGTGCCGATTCTTTTTTACCCACTTCATCTCGTAGCTTCTCCAGCGCTCCACGATAATACCGGACATCAGCATCAGCTTTACTGACCTCATCCAGCCCTCGGCGCTGCTCATCTTTGATTCTTTGATCAAAGACCCGCTTATTGTCGTCATGAGTTTTACGCAACAGGGTCAACTCCTGTTCAACATTTAAACGCGCCTGCTCTTCAGTTTTACGCTGAGACGTTTCTCCAGCCAGACTTGTTTTTAGAACCTTCACCTCCGCCTCAAGACCCTTTACCTGCGAAAGCACATCTTCATGAATTTGCTGTTGCTTCCGCAAACGATCTTCAAGCTCAATCAGACGACCTTTAGACTGCTGTATATTTTCATCGGCTTCACGCTTAACTTCGTCAACGCCAACTGCTTGAGTTTTCCGCTCCTGCAGATGAAAACTGTTTGCTTCCTGGACGGCCTGCTGCCATATCACCGAAAATGATTTTGCTAAAGGATCGGGGATATCAGGAATGGAGAATTCCTTGACGGTAAGAGACAGCCTTTCAGGAACACGAGCCCACCAGTCATTTAGTAACTGCTCTGTTTCTTCTGCGTTCCCGCCCAGAGATTGAGATATAAGTTCTGAGGTCGGTTTCACACCCGCCATCAGGAGACGATCCGCGGTATCAAAGACATTTGTTTCTGTTACATTGTTGCTCATTTATTACTAAGCCTATTTAACTTTCCGTTTTAACTGCTGCAAAGATTTTTGAAGAGACAGGTCCAGCGGTGCAACTACGACCTTTCGCCCACCTGAAGGAAGCGGGAATCGTAATTCCGCAGCATGCAGCATCAATCGATTAAATCCCTTATTTTTCATGGCCAGGTTATCGTCATCTTTACCATATTTTTTATCACCTACAATAGGGTGACCCGAAAACTGGCAATGAACGCGTATTTGATGGGTACGCCCGGTAATGGGTCTGGCTTCAACCAGTGTCGCCTCATGACCATAACGCTCAATAACTCTGTATTCAGTCAGAGACTTCTTGCCATCAGCCATGACCTTAACCATACGCTCGCCAGATTTCAGCTCATTCTTTCTCAGTGGAGCATCCACCCTTTTGGTTCTTTCCGACCAGCGACCAATAACAAGAGCATGATAAATTTTGGTAATTGTGCTTTTCTGCAAAGATTCATGCATTAATTTTAATGCACTTCTTTTCTTAGCCAGAAGAATACACCCGGAAGTATCCCAGTCCAGACGGTGCACAAGTTCAAGGAAATTACTGCGAGGACGCATCTGTCTGAAGCTTTCGATCAGACCCAGGCTAATACCACTACCGCCATGGACAGCAATGCCTGACGGCTTATTCACCACGATTAAGTCGTCATCTTCATACAAGACAGCTGCTTCCAGTTCTTCGAGTAGCTTTTCACCAATTCGAGCAGGTTCTTTTCTCTCAGCGACCCGAACTGGCGGGACACGAACCATATCTCCTAACTGCAGCCGGTAATCTGGCTTTATACGCTTTTTATTAACGCGCACCTCTCCCTTACGAAGAATTTTATATATCAGAGTTTTAGGAACTCCCTTTAACTTGGTCATCAAGAAATTATCTATCCTTTGACCTTCGTTTCCGTCGGAAATCTCCAGGAATTGGACCTTAGCTGGTGCAGGGCCGTTTTGATGTGTCATATATTGAATGAAAACCCGATTAGCGAATTGATGCTGATAGTGATAACTGCTATATTCTAGCGCTGCCGTAAGCTGTTGGCTTTATCTTTTTTCAAATGCCTGAAGACAGCGGAGTGCTAAGTGCAAAGTTCACTTACAGATTCTTCTGATGCACCACGGTAATAACAGAACATTATTGATGAAAGCTTTTCACCCAGCCGGACTGAAAATCGGTTGGAGGTAGAGACGCACAATCAGCCAGGAACCTGTTTCATTGAAACAGTAACAATTAGATAGAAGAAAAACATAGGCTGATGTTTCCTCTACCGTGGACGGTTAATACGCCGATTGCGTATTAATGAGATTGTCGCAAAGAACATACAAGAATACTTAATTGAGTGCTCCCCTGAAGTTAGCGGGATGACAAAGTTCTTTATTTTTCTAATTCAAGATTAGATGACTGTATGTTTATTGTACAAAAAGAGTCCGGAAGACAGGTTTATCCCGTCTAGCCGCTGCGTGAAAAGCGTTCTATACAGAGAACGCTATGAAAAGAATGCTAATAAACGCAACTCAACCGGAAGAGTTGCGAGTTGCCCTTGTTGATGGGCAACGCCTATATGATCTGGATATTGAGTCAGGCTCAAGAGAGCAAAAGAAAGCCAATATCTACAAAGGAAAGATCACCCGAATTGAACCCAGTCTAGAAGCTGCTTTTGTAGATTACGGCTCAGAAAGACACGGTTTCCTTCCGCTTAAAGAGATCTCCCGAGAGTATTTCACTAAACCACCTACTCGCGGTTCACGTCCGAACATTAAAGAAGTGCTTCGAGAAGGCACTGAAGTCATTGTTCAGGTCGACAAAGAGGAACGTGGAAACAAGGGTGCAGCTTTAACGACCTTCATTAGTCTTGCAGGTCGCTACCTGGTACTGATGCCAAACAACCCAAGAGCCGGCGGCATTTCCCGCAGGATCGAAGGTGAAGAAAGGTCCCAGCTCAAAGAAGCACTCTCTGGTGTCAATATTCCGAAACAGATGGGCATCATTGTTCGTACTGCTGGTGTAGGCCGTAGCAGCGAAGAGCTGCAATGGGATTTCGAATACCTGCAGACCCTCTGGACCTCCATCAAACAAGCTTCAGAAGAAAAACCTGCTCCGTTCCTGATCTACCAGGAAAGCAATGTGGTTATTCGCGCGGTACGCGATTACCTTCGCTCCGATATCGGTGAAGTACTGATTGATGATCCGAAAGTTTTCGAAGACGCTAAGAACTTTGTTACGCAGGTAATGCCTGCCTATGAAAACAAGATTAAGTTGTATTCAGAGCAGATCCCTCTGTTTAATCGCTTCCAGATCGAAACTCAGATCGAAACCGCTTTCCAGCGTGAAGTAACTCTGCCTTCTGGCGGTTCAATTGTTATTGATCCGACAGAAGCACTGGTTTCCATCGATATTAACTCCGCACGTGCAACACGCGGTGGTGATATTGAAGAAACTGCATTACACACCAACCTTGAAGCCGCTGATGAGATTGCTCGCCAGCTTCGCCTCCGGGATATTGGTGGACTGGTCGTTATCGATTTTATCGACATGACGCCAATCAAAAACCAGCGCGAAGTTGAAAATCGTTTACGTGACGCTCTTAAACTTGACCGCGCGCGCGTCCAAATGGGTCGAATCTCCCGTTTTGGTCTGCTGGAAATGTCTCGCCAACGTCTTCGCCCTTCGCTGGCAGAATCACGTGGCGTTGTTTGCCCTCGCTGTAGTGGTCAGGGAACCATTCGAGACACAGAATCTCTCGCCCTATCAATTCTTCGTCTTATTGAAGAAGAATCTGGCAAAGACCGTACCGCACAAATCCGCGCTATCCTGCCGGTTACTGTAGCCACGTACCTCCTTAACGAGAAACGTCATCCGGTACATGATATTGAGTTGCGCCAGAATGTAAGAGTTGTCATTGTTCCTAATCCAAACATGGAAACACCTCATTACGAGGTTGTTCGCCTACGCGATGACCATACTGTTGCTACGACCAATGACGTTAGCTACAACATGCAACCAGAAGCAGAAGATGACGACATTCTGGAAGCAACCCCAGCTCCAACGCAAGTAAGCCCACGAGAAGTTGCTGCCGTACGAAGCGTAGCACCATCTACTCCTGCGCCTGAAGCTACTAAAGAAACAGAAACAACAGCAAAAGCAAAAGCAAAAGCAAAAGCAAAAGTGGCACCTGAGGCCACCAAAGAACCTGCATCAATTGGCAGTAAAGTACTTGGCTTGTTTAAAGGCATCTTCGGCACAACTGAAGAAACAAAAGCGCCAGAGGTTAAAGAAGAGAAAGAAGCTCCGAAGAAACCTAAACGCAAGCGCAAAGACCGCAATGATCGTAACGATCGTAACGATTCAGGTCGCAAGCGCCGTCGTCGCGATAACGACCGCAACAAACCGCGTAAAGATAAAGACGAGATCATAACCGTTAAGCCGGAACCCGATCAGCCGCCTACATCTTCCGATGAGAAGCCTAAGCGCCAGCGTCGCAGACGCAAGAACGAAAGCGATAAAGCTACTGACAAGGTTCAGGACCAAAAAGGCAACGAGTCTAGCAACGAAGAGCAGGATGCAGCTCCACGCAACCCTCGCCGCCGCGGTCGCCGCCGTCGCAACGGAGAAAGAACAGCTGAAAGAACTGCTAATTCTGGAAACAATGCAGCGCAAACTGCGGAACAAACATCTGCTCAACAACCTGCAGAAGCCTCTAAAGCAACTGTTGAATCAGTAAATACTGCAGAGACTGTACAAGCTAAGGAAACGCCAACAAATGAAACGGCACCATCTCTAGCCTCTACTTCTACAGCTGAAGCAACCGCCTCAGCAGAAGAGCAGACACCGGTTGATCAGGCTGCAGAAACGCCAGAAAGCAACACTAATGCTGAACCACCTCAGACTGAATCTGTTGATTCTCCAGCATCTACATCAGATGAAAAGCCAGCTGCAGTGGTCCCTGAACAGCCAGAAGGTTCCAATGATGAGGCCAATGAAGAGACTACAGCTCAGGCTGAATCAGAAACTTCAGAACAAACTGACAGCACTCCAGAAAACAAGGAAAGCACTGAGGCCTCTACTAGCTCAGAGAAGCCTGAGCAAGAAGAAGTTAAGAGCGAAGAGCCTTCTGAAGCAATTACTGAAAACACAGTGACTGCGGAAGAAACGGCTCAAGAAAGCTCACCTTCTGAACCTGAAGCGAAAGCAATCTCTATTGAGAAAACTTCAGAACCAGAAGCTAATGCGGAAACAGCCACTGAGGATACCCCTCCTCAACCGCCTGTTCGCAAAAGAAGAACTCGAAGAGCACCTAACGATCCTCGCGAAGTTAAAAAGCGCCAGGAAGCTCAAACAGAAGAAAGCAACTAATTAAAAGGGGGCCATATAGGCCCCTTTTTTTGTTAGCAACTTTTAAATTCTTATTTCTTTTTCTTAAAGATCTTCAATAACTTTTTCTTAGGATCAGCCTCATCGATTGGCAGAGCTTTTTCAAAGCGCTTTTGTAAAGCATCAAACTTTTCCTCTTTACGCTTATGCTTTTTGTCTTCCTGCCTACTAGAGATATCAACAACATTATCGCTCATCAGAGACAACCCCCTCTTCTGTCTTTACCTTTAACTCTCCCCGCTGCCGTTTCCATTCATCCAGCTTTTCATAATAAAAATCCCAGACACAGGGAGAGCACCCGTTTTCACAGCATTCATACTCACCAGGCGGCTTCGGCTTCTCGAGAATATCACTCATACGGCACCCCATTTGGTATCACACCATCTTAACGATTAACGACTCAAGCTTAAATGAAAAAACAAACTTACAGTCCCGACCTTAAAGACTAAACTCAATGTGAACGCATTTTCTTATCGCAACGCGAAAAAACGCATAATCAAATAGTTGTAAAAACACAACATATTAGCCATAAGTACATGGGTCAGACGTAGGATTAACAGCCTTGATTCAGTATAATCTGTCGCGAAATTACAACCATCGGGTTAACAATAGAGAAGAAAGGCGGCCACAAGCCACCTTTAGTTAAACCCTTGGCTGCACTGCCATAAAACATTTGGGGATTACAATGACTACAACGAATCAAACGATTTACTGGACTCTTACCGACGAAGCTCCATCTCTGGCTACATGTTCACTACTGCCAATCGTACGCGCTTTCACTTCTGCAGCAGGTATTGATGTTCAAATATCTGATATTTCACTCGCTGGGCGCGTTTTGTCTGCATTCCCCGAAAATCTGACTGACGAACAACGTGTTGAGGATGGCCTGAAGTTTTTGGGTCAACTAACTCAAGATCCAAGCGCAAACATCATTAAGCTGCCTAACATCAGTGCTTCAAATCCACAGCTGAAAGCCTGTATCGCTGAGTTGCAAGAACAAGGTTACGATATTCCTGATTTCCCTGAAGATCCGCAGAATGGAAAAGAGGAAGATATCAAAGCCCGTTACTCCAAAATTCTGGGTTCTGCAGTAAACCCTGTACTACGTGAAGGTAATTCTGATCGTCGTGCACCAGGAGCGGTAAAAGCATTTGCGCGTAAGTTCCCTCATTCAATGGGTAAGTGGAGCAAAGCATCTCAGACTCATGCTGACTACATGCGTAAAGGCGACTTCTTCTCATCCGAACAGTCTGTAACTATGGCTGAAGCCGGTGATGTTCGTATTGAGTTCGTGAATCCGAATGGTGCAGTAGAAGTTAAGAAAGAACTATCTCTGGAAAAAGGAGAAGTTCTCGATTCTATGCGCATGAGCTGCAAGGCTCTTCGCGAATTTTTCGAAGAATCTCTACAGGACGCTAAAGATACAGGCGTAATGTGGTCACTGCACGTTAAAGCGACCATGATGAAAGTTTCTCACCCAATCGTATTTGGTCACGCGGTAACTGTATTCTACAAAGATCTTTTCGAACAGTATGGCGATCTATTTAAAGAGCTTGGCGTTAACCCAAATAACGGTATCGGCAGCGTCTACGATAAAATCGCATCCCTGCCCCGCTCCAAGCGTGAAGAGATAGAAGAAGCGATCTATAAGTGCTATGAAACTCGTCCTAAGCTGGCGATGGTAGATTCTTCTAAAGGCATCACTAACCTGCACGTACCTTCTGACGTAATCGTTGATGCTTCTATGCCGGCAATGATCCGTAACGGCGGTAAAATGTGGGATGCAAACGGCCAGACTGCTGACACTAAAGCGGTAATGCCAGAATCCACTTACGCTCGTATCTATCAGGATATGATCAACTTCTGTAAAACTAACGGTGCATTTGATCCAACTACCATCGGTACGGTACCAAATGTCGGCCTGATGGCGAAAAAAGCAGAAGAGTACGGTTCTCACGACAAGACTTTCGAAATCGAGAAAGCTGGTTTAATGCGTGTAGTTAAAGCAGACGGTACTGTCCTGATGCGTCACCAAGTTGAAGCGGGTGACATCTGGCGTGCATGCCAAACTAAAGATGAGCCTGTACGTGACTGGGTTAAACTTGCAGTAACACGTGCTCGTCAGTCTGACACACCTGCAATCTTCTGGCTGGACCAGGAACGTGCTCACGACCTGGAACTAACCAAGAAAGTTAACGAGTACCTGAAAGAGCATGATACTGAAGGTCTTGAGATCTACGTTAAGTCTTACAGCCAGGCGATCCGATTCACCATGGACCGCATGATTCGCGGCAAAGATACTATCTCAGTAACAGGTAACGTTCTGCGTGATTACCTGACTGACCTGTTCCCAATCATCGAACTGGGTACGTCTGCTAAGACGCTGTCTATCGTTCCAATGCTGAAAGGCGGCGGCATGTACGAAACAGGCGCAGGCGGTTCTGCACCTAAGCACGTACAACAGGTTGAAGAAGAAAACCACCTGCGTTGGGACTCACTGGGTGAATTCCTGGCACTGGCAGTATCTCTGGAAGACCTAGGCATTAAACAGGATAACAAGCGTGCTGCCGTTCTGGCTAAGACTCTGGATGCAGCAACTGGTCGCCTGCTGGAGAACAATAAGTCTCCATCTCGTAAAACTGGCGAACTGGACAACCGTGGTAGCCACTTCTACCTGGGTATGTATTGGGCTGAGGAAGTTGCAAACCAGAGTGAAGATCCAGAACTGGCTGCTGAGTTCAAAGCACTTTCCGAAGCACTATCCAGCAATAAAGATAAGATCATTTCTGAACTTGCTGAATGCCAAGGCACACCAGCTGCTCTGGATGGTTATTACCACGCTAAACGTGAAACTGTTAAGAAGGTCATGCGTCCAAGCGCCACGCTTAACGCCACACTCACTTCTGCTAAATAATTAGTTTCAGCTAACAAATAAAAGCCCGGTTTCAACCGGGCTTTTTTATGCCGATAATCCAACAAAAAAGCCCGCAATTGCGGGCTTTTTTTAATTAACAACCAAATTACAGATTCGCAATTCTGTTTAAGCCAGAGATTGCAGCTACGCGATAAGCCTCTGCCATGGTCGGATAGTTGAAAGTGGTATTTATAAAATACTTCAACGTATTAGCTTCACCTTCCTGAGCCATAATCGCCTGCCCGATATGGACAATCTCTGACGCATGCTCACCAAAGCAATGAATACCCAGAATTGCCAGCGTTTCACGATTAAACAGAATCTTAAGCATACCTACTGGCTGACCATAGATCTGTGCACGAGCGGTATCCTTAAAGAATGCCTGCCCTACTTCGTAAGGTACACATTCCTTAGTCAGCTCCTCTTCCGTTTTACCTACAGAACTGATCTCAGGAATCGTATAGATCCCTGTTGGCACTTCATTGATATAACGGAAATCCTCAGCAGACAGCATATCCGCTGCTGCAGCTCGTCCCTGGTCCAAAGCAGCAGAAGCAAGGCTAGGCCAGCCCACAACATCACCGGCAGCATAAATACCTTCACAACCTGTACGGTAATGTTCATCAACTTCAAGCTGACCACGACTGTTTGCTGTAAGGCCGATGTTTTCCAACTTCAGCTGATCCGTATTACCGCTACGCCCGTTACACCACAAGAAAGCATCTGCACGGATCTTCTTACCGGATTGCAGCGTCAGTGTTACACCACGCTCATCTGCTACAACACTCTCATAAGTTTCGTTATGACGAATCTTAACCGCGTTATTTCGCAGGTGATAACTCAAGGAATCTGAAATTTCTGCATCAAGGAAGGACAGAAGGCGACTCTGAGCATCCACAAGATCAACTTTAACCCCGAGCCCACTGAAAATAGAGGCATACTCAGAACCGATAACTCCAGCACCATAAATAATCAGGGTACGCGGGGTATGCTCAAGCTTAAGAACTGTATCTGAGTTGTAAATTCGCGGATGGTTAAAATCGATATCAGCCGGTTTATATGGACGTGAACCAGTAGCGATAACAATATTTTTAGCTTTCAGGGTCTCATCGCCCGTCGCCACGCCTTTGACTAAGATAGTGTTTTTATCTTCAAACTCAGCGGCACCGAAGAACACATCAATACGATTACGCGCATAAAAGTTTGTACGCAACATAACCTGACTGGAAATTACCTTCTCGGCACGCTTAAGCACCTTAGGAAATGAAAACCAGCGCGGCTCTCCGATATCACGGAACATTGGGTTAGTGTTGAACTCGATGATCTGCTTTACAGAGTGACGTAGAGCTTTTGAAGGAATAGTACCTTTATGGGTACAGTTACCACCTACCGATTCCTGCTCTTCGATAACTGCAACCTTACGCCCCTTTTTCGCTGCATTCATCGCAGCGCCTTCACCTGCAGGGCCAGAACCTATTACAATGACATCATAGTCATAAACCGCCATCACTATCCCCTATCAATTATAATTATCTTATTGTTTCGCTAGCATTTTCTTGATGATATCAGCTTATCAAGGATAAAGAATTACTGGTTCATAATCCTTTAGATTGAAGCAATTAAAATATCTGCTACGACAATGCTATTCAATAAATGATCTCGTCAAATAAGAGGTCAAAGTGTTCTATTTCAGGTCAGAGGTGTTATTTTTTGACTGTTTAACTTCATACCCTAAATCGGCATCTGTTGCGCTGCTAGCCTGGCGCTCCTGCTCTTCTTCACATTTTTGTGGATCGTCACCACAGATACTACATTTACCTTCAATACCAACATTAGCCAAACCACCGCAGGAGCCAGAGATTGGTTTTCGCCCCATAATCACGCCAACAGACATGGCAACAACCACTATCAGTAGAAACAAGAAAGCAAAAATTACAGTAGCCATTTTACACCTCACTGCACCAGATAATTTACAAAACCTGGTGTCATTAATTCTTTAAAACCCTGATCTGTTTTGACCAGCATATAAGATTGAATTCCCTGCTTCTCAGAAAATTCTATTGCTTGGTCAGGACCCATCACCATAATGGCCGTCGCATAAGCATCCGCTTCAGCACAGGTTTTAGCCAATACAGTTACAGAAGCAAGTTTATGACTGATAGGTCGGGCAGTATGAGGATCTATTGTATGCGAAAAACGCACACCGTTCTCTTCAAAATAGTTACGATAATCTCCTGATGTCGCAATACCAACATCTTTTACAGAGATTACTTTATGAATTTGGCGATCTAACGATGCCAGCGGAGATTCAATGGCAATGCGCCAGTTCATACCATCAGGCTTTAAACCCTTAGCACGCAGCTCACCACCAATCTCGACTAAATAACTTGAAACACCTTCTGCCTCTAACAGATCAGCAATGACATCTACCCCATAGCCTTTAGCGATGGCAGATAGATCTATATAACTGTTTTTTTCTTTATGAAGGCGCTGCCCTTTTAGATGAACACTGGTATAGCCGACTTGCTCCATAACAGTTTGCAATTGCCCTGCTGAAGGGGACTTAACCACTCTGCCATCCGGCCCAAAACCCCATAGATTTACCATTGGGCCTACAGTCACATCAAATGCACCTTCAGATTCGTCACTAATACTCAGCGCAAGCGATAACAGAAAGGCCAGACGCTCAGATACATTTTTCTGACTACCGGCAGGTAACTGATTGAACAAAGAAAGCTCAGAATCAGGAATGTATGTGGACATACTCTGATTAACTTTCAATAACTCATCGTCAATCAAAGCAGAAATTCTTGGCTTGTCTTTATCATTACTGGCGACCCACTTTACGGAGAACGTGGTACCCATAGTGAGGCCAGTATAAGAATAGATCTGCTTTTTCTCTGACTGACAGCCAGAAATAACAGAAAACGTAATTGCCAGAAACAAAGCGGCCAGCAAATTAACTGCTGGCCACTGGTTTCTCTTCTGAGAGATGAACATCAGGTGTTAACCACCAAAGTCATCCAAGAAGATGTTCTCACGCTCAACACCCAGATCCAGAAGCATCTGAATTACAGCAGAGTTCATCATTGGAGGTCCACACATGTAGTACTCACAATCTTCAGGAGCTTCATGGTCCTTAAGATAGTTTTCATACAGTACGTTGTGGATAAACCCAGTCATACCATCCCAGTTATCTTCTGGCATTGGGTCCGAAAGAGCCAAGTGCCATTGGAAATTATCATTCTCTTCCTGAAGCAGATCATACTCTTCGTTATAGAACGATTCGCGAAGTGAACGCGCACCGTACCAGAACGTAATCTTACGATCAGTTTTAACTCGCTTCAGAATATCGAAGATATGGGAACGCATAGGTGCCATACCTGCACCACCACCGATAAAGCACATCTCATTATCGGTATCTTGTGCAAAGAACTCACCGAACGGTCCGTATACTGTAATCTTATCGCCTTCTTTCAGATTGAAGACATAAGAAGACATGATCCCCGGTGGGAAATCAGTACCCGGAGGCGGTGAAGCGATACGGATGTTGAACTTAACGATACCCTTTTCTTCAGGGTAGTTCGCCATAGAATAAGCTCGGATAGTTGGCTCTGTAACAGTAGAAGTGTACTGCCACATATTAAACTTATCCCAGTCTTCACGGTACTCATCCTGGATCTCGAAGTCTTTGTAGTGAACCACGTGTGGCGGACATTCAAGCTGAACGTAACCACCGGCACGGAAGTCAACGTTTTCACCTTCAGGCAGACGTAGAGTCAACTCTTTGATGAAAGTCGCAACGTTCGGGTTAGAGTCAACAGTACATTCCCATTTCTGAACACCGAAGATTTCCTCTTCGAGTTCGACTTCCATATCCTGTTTAACTGCAACCTGACACGACAAACGCCAGCCTTCTTTGGCTTCACGCATAGTAAAGTGAGATTCCTCAGTTGGCAGCATAGAACCACCGCCGGAGTGAACTTCACATTTACACTGCGCACAAGTACCACCGCCACCACAAGCTGATGGGATAAAGATTCCCTGGTCAGCCAGAGTCTGCAACAGCTTACCGCCTGCAGCCACTGTGATGGACTTTTCTGGATCGTTATTGATGTTAATCGTAACGTTACCAGAACTTACTAATTTTGAACGCGCTGCCAAAATTACTGCAACCAGTGCAAGCACCACTGCAGTAAACATGACAACACCGAGAACGATTTCAGCATTCATTGGCTAATCCTTCCTTTTGTTGGCCATGTCGGCATTAAAGAGAAACACCAGAAAAAGACATGAAGCCCAGAGACATCAAACCTACAGTAATGAAGGTGATACCCAGGCCACGTAATCCTTCCGGTACGTCGCTGTATTTCAATTTTTCACGGATACCTGCCAGGGCTGTAATAGCCAGCGCCCAACCGATACCTGCACTGATACCGTAAACTACAGACTCTCCAAAGTTGTAATCACGCTCAACCATAAACAGCGCAGCACCCATGATTGCACAGTTTACTGTGATCAGAGGCAGGAATACGCCGAGAGAGTTGTACAGAGCTGGTACATATTTATCCAGGAACATTTCCAGGATCTGTACCATTGCTGCGATTACACCAATATAAGAGATATAACCTAAGAAACTCAGATCTACTTCTGGATAGCCAGCCCAAGCCAACGCACCTTCACGCAGAAGCAAGTTAAAGATCAAGTTATTTACAGGAGTGGTAATTGCCAACACAACGATTACGGCAATACCCAGGCCCAGAGATGTTTGAACTTTCTTGGAAATAGCCAGGAAAGTACACATACCCAGGAAGAATGCCAACGCCATGTTTTCGACGAAAATCGCCTTAACGGCAAGGCTGATGTACTGTTCCATTACACAGCCTCCTTCTTAGTGTTTTTAGACAGTTCAAATTCCGGTGCTTCTACCTGATCTTTATAGAAGGTACGAACCAACCAGATGAACATACCAATGATGAAGAAAGCACTTGGTGGTAGCAGCATCATACCGTTACCTAAATACCAACCGCCATCATTAACCAGTGGCAGAACTTCGTAGCCAAACAGCTTACCAGCTCCGAAGAGTTCACGAAGGAAACCAACGAAAATCAGAACTACGCCGTAACCAAGACCGTTACCAATACCGTCCATGAAAGAGATCCCTGGAGGGTTCTTCATAGCAAACGCTTCCGCACGGCCCATTACGATACAGTTGGTAATGATCAGACCTACAAATACCGAAAGCTGCTTAGACACGTCATAAGCAAAAGCTTTCAGAATCTGGTCAACCACGATTACCAATGAAGCGATAATGGTCATCTGACAGATGATACGCACACTGCTGGGAATATGATTACGAATAATGGATACAAACAAGTTTGAGAAAGCCGTTACCGCGATTACCGCCATGGTCATAACCATCGCCGTATTCAGGTTAGAGGTAACCGCCAGCGCAGAACATACACCCAAAACCTGTAAACCGATTGGGTTGTTCTTAAAGACTGGATTACTCAGTACTTCTTTACTTTGCGACATCGCTTACGCCCCTCCTGCTTTCAGGTTAGCCAGGAACGGTGCATAACCGTTCGCGCCCATCCAGAATTGTACAAGGTTGGTCACACCATTGGCTGTCAAGGTTGCGCCTGCCAGACCATCTACCTGATGCTTAGCATTTGGATTAGATGTATCAACAGAACCTTTGATCAAGCCCAATGCCGGTTCCATAGAACCTGCCGGGTAGATTTCCTTACCTGGCCACAGCGCTTTCCAATTAGGGTTATCTACCTCACCACCCAGACCAGGAGTCTCAGCGTGTGAGTAGAAACCAAAACCAACTACTGTATTCAGATCGCCCTCAACAGCAAGGAAGCCGTATAGTGTAGACCACAGACCATAACCGTGAACTGGCAGAATCAGTTTTTCGATTTTGCCATCCGCTTCCACCATATATACAGGCATTACTTTCGCCTGATACTTGATAGAAGCAATATCTACATCTTTAGAAAGTGCTTTACCCAGGTTAGGATCTTTAGCCGCTTTCTTAGCGTCATACTTTGCAGGAACGTCTGTTGTGAATTTGCCTGTTTCAAGATCAACGTACTTAGTCGTGATCTGAGCAAACAGTTCATCTACAGATTTGCTGGCATCACTGATACCCGCAGCAGCAAGGATATTGCTTTTACGGTCCAGGTCTTTGTTAGCAATCTGTTTAGGCTTCAGCAGTACTGCAGCTGCCGATACGATTACCGAACAGACCACACATAGCAGAACGGTCACAGTAATCGTCTTACCGATAGTGTCATTATTAGCTGACATCGCGAGCCTTCCTCCGTTTAATGTTGGCCTGAACGACAAAGTTATCGATCAGCGGTGCAAACAAGTTAGCAAACAGGATCGCCAGCATCATTCCCTCAGGGAAAGCTGGGTTAACCACACGAATGAGAACAACCATCACACCGATCAGAGCACCAAAATACCACTTACCTTTATTCGTCATTGAAGCAGACACAGGGTCTGTTGCCATGAAGAACATACCAAAGGCAAAGCCACCCAGAACCAAATGCCAGTAGAACGGCAATGAGAACATTGGGTTGGTATCTGAACCGATTAAATTAAACAACGTTGAAGTAGCGACCATGCCAAGGAATACACCGGCTACGATTCGCCAAGCAGCAACTTTGGCAATCAGCAATACAGTTCCGCCCAAAGCAATAGCCAAAGTGGAAACCTCACCAACTGAGCCCTGGATGCTGCCAATAAAGGCATCAAACCAAGTAATGTTCTGAGCCAGGATCGCATCAACACCACCAGAAGCCGCAAGGCTTAATGGCGTTGCTCCAGAGAAACCATCAACTGCTGTCCAAACTGCATCACCAGACATTTGTGCTGGATAAGCAAAAAACAGGAATGCACGACCAGTCAGCGCAGGGTTCAGGAAGTTTTTACCTGTACCACCAAACACCTCTTTACCGATCACAACACCGAAGCTGATGCCCAGTGCTACCTGCCATAAAGGAATAGATGGCGGCAGAATAAGGCAGAACAGGATAGAAGTTACAAAGAAACCTTCGTTTACTTCATGTCCACGCTTCATCGCAAACAGTACTTCCCAGAAACCACCTACAACAAAGGTTACAATATAAATAGGTAACCAATAGGCAGCACCGTGGATTATGTTATCCCAAAGACTGTTAGGGTCGAAGCTGGAGAACATACCAGCAATAGCGCCCTGCCAGGTCGAAGGTTCGGTAATGCCCAAATCGATCATTGCAGTATTAGCCTGCAGACCTACGTTCCACATACCGAAAAAGATAGCCGGGAAAGTACACATCCACACCAGAATCATCATACGCTTCAGATCGACTGCATCGCGTACGTGTGCTGCTGTTTTAGTCACATAGCCCGGAGTGTAGAAAATTGTGTCTGCAGCTTCGTAAAGCGCATACCAATTTTCATACTTGCCACCCTTGTGAAAGTGCGGCTCCATTTTGTCTAGAATATTTCTCAAGCTCATGATCAGGCCTCTTTCTCAATACGCGTCAGATTGTCGCGAAGGATTGGGCCGTACTCATACTTACCTGGGCAGGCAAATGTGCACAGCGCGAGATCTTCTTCATCAAGCTCAAGACAACCCAGTTCCATTGCATGCACGATATCACCCGTTACTAGCGCACGAAGCAGCTGTGTAGGCAATATATCCATAGGCATCAGTTGTTCAAACTGGCCTACAGGTACCATGGCACGTTCGGAACCATTCGTAGTTGTTGTGAAGTCGAATTTTTTCGTCGAACGACTCAAGAATGAGGTAAATATATTCAAAACAGAGAATTTATTGCTACCTGGTAATAACCAGCCAATAAATTCACGTTCATCACCCTCTTCTAGGATAGTAAGCTGATTCGCATAACGGCTCAGATAAGCAAATGGTCCAGAAGCAGCACGACCGCTCCATACAGAACCACTGATTACGCGGTTATGATCACCATCTTGAGCACCAGCCAGTAACTCGTTCAGGTCAGCACCTAAACGGGTACGAAGCAGACTGCGTTTCGTAGCTTTAGGTCCACCTACTGCAACCACACGATCAGTTGGCAGCTTACCCTCTGTAAACAGCTTACCGAAAGCAATTACGTCCTGATAACCAATTGTCCATACCGTTTTCTTTTGCGAAACCGGATCCAGGAAATGGATATGAGTACCCGCATTACCTGCAGGGTGCAAACCTTCAAACTCTTCAACTGTAACGCCGTCAGCTGAAGGAACATCTGCCCCAGGAGCCTTACACAGGTAAACAGTTGTTTCAGAAAGTTTGGTAAGAATCTCAAGGCCCTGAGAAAAGGCTTCTTTTTGTTCAGCAATAATTACAGCAGGATCTGCTGCCAGTGGATTGGTATCCATTGCTGTAACAAAGATAGAGTTCGGTGCAGAACCTGGCTGAGGAACACGGCTAAACGGACGTGTTCTTAATGCAGTCCAAAGGCCGGATTCAATCAGATTTTCCTGCACTTGCTCGCGAGTAAGAGAGGAAAGTTCTGAAGCACTGTATTTATTGAATTCAACCGCATCATCGCCATCTAGCTCAATAACGACTGACTGTAGTGCACGACGGTCACCACGGTTGATAGCCTTAACTACACCAGCACCCGGTGCTGTGTATTTAACGCCTTCTGTTTTTTTATCGGAAAAGATCACTTGACCGAGTTTAACTCGATCCCCCACCTTGACGGCCATGGTAGGTTTCATACCCACATAGTCAAAGCCGACAATGGCGACGGAGCTTACTGCTGGGCCATCAGAAATTGATTGCTCAGGAGCGCCCGTGATCGGTAGATCCAGACCCTTGTTGATCTTGATCATACGCCTCACCCAAATACGTTAACTTTTTCAGGATCCCATCTTCGTTTTTCAGTCAGTTACGGTGACCTGTCCCCGAACACCACAGCTGACATTAATTTAGTTATTCGAAAATGGAATTACCCCACCCAAAAATCCGACTAAGTATACCTGAGCGGCGCATCATTTTTCTACAAAGAGGCTTCGTTAAGGTGCTATTACAACAACTAAAGTAGGTATATATGCCTAGAACTATTAGGAATATATATATTCTTATTTGAGATATATAGACTTAAGACACAAAAAAGCCACCTAATTGGTGGCTTTTTAAACAATCTGACTAATCAGGCAGTTAGATCTGCTTTGGGAAAGCAGGCAGTGTGCACTGAGCCATTTTTTGCATCATACGGATAACCTGGCAGCTATAGCCAAACTCGTTATCGTACCAAACATACAATACACAACGCTTGCCACCAGCAATCGTTGCCAGAGCATCAACAACACCCGCTGCACGTGAACCAACAAAGTCAGTTGATACAGCTTCAGGAGAGTTGCTGTAATCAATCTGTTTCTGCATTGGACCATGCAGTGCAGCTTCACGAAGAACAGCGTTCAGCTCTTCTTTATCTGTTTCACTTTCAAGGTTCAGATTCAGGATAGCCATAGACACGTTTGGCGTAGGAACACGGATAGCATTACCTGTCAGCTTACCTTCCATTGCTGGAAGCGCTTTAGATACAGCTTTAGCAGCACCCGTCTCAGTAATAACCATGTTTAAACCAGCCGCACGACCACGACGATCACCTTTATGGTAGTTATCGATCAGGTTCTGGTCGTTAGTGTAAGCGTGAACTGTTTCAACATGACCGTTTTCGATACCGAACTTGTCGTATACAGTTTTCAGAACAGGTGAAATTGCGTTAGTAGTACAAGATGCAGCAGAAAGAATAGTGTCTTCTGGAGAGATATCAGCATCATTGACACCCATTACGATGTTCTTAACGCCTTTACCTGGAGCGGTCAGTACTGCACGGGAAGCACCTTTAGATTGCAGGTGCAAAGACAGACCTTCTTTATCACGCCACTTACCCGTGTTATCAATAATCATCGCATTATTGATACCGTATTCAGTGTAATCAATTTCATCTGGAGAGTTAGCAAAGATCACCTGGATAACGTTACCGTTAGCAGTGATTGTATTCGCTTCTTCATCAACAGTGATTGTGCCTTTGAATGAACCGTGAACAGAGTCACGACGCAACAAGCTTGCACGTTTTTCCAGATCTTTCTTAGCTGCACCTTTACGAACAACGATTGCGCGCAGACGCAATGCACGGCCACCGCCAGTACGTTCAATCATCAGACGCGCCAGCAAACGACCAATGCGACCAAAACCGTACAGAACAACATCAGTTGCTTCACGCTCATCTGAATCGATCGCTTCAGAAAGCTCAGCTTTCAGGAATGTTTCCAGATCCTGACCATTGCCTTCGTTACGGTATTTAACTGCCAGTTTACCTGCATCGATATGGGCATTACGTACGTTCAGGTTTTTTACAGCTTCCAGAACTGGGTATGTATCAACAACGGTCAGCTCCTTATCTTCAACCTGACGCACGAAACGGTGTGCTTTCAGGATATCGATTACTGAACGCTTGATGATAAGACGACCGAATACGGAAGATTCGATGTTCTGATCACGGTATAAACCACCTACCAGTGGTACCATTTTTTCTGCTAGCGCTTCGCGCTCTTTCCAGTCTGCGAATACTTGATCTTGGCTCACTTGAAACTCCAAAAAGTTGTGTAATCTCGCTGGTCACCGCCAAAGAGAAACAATATTTACATTGCCTGTCTGACGGACCCTAAAATTTTGGTGCGCGCATTATCCTCTTTTCACGACCATTGAGCAAATGCAGCACAATATACTTTCGCACCATATTACTGATCTGAAACAATTCAGAATGACTATTCTATTCAGCAACAAAACTATCTTTTAGGCGTGCAGGCGTTAAACTATGCGGCCTTGAGAATATTTGAGAGTATCGGAGTTAAGTAAGTGCTGCAGTTTGAATATCAATTACCAAAAGGGCCCGGTGACCGTAAACTTATCGGACAGGCCCATGGGTGTGCCCCAGGGTTCATCATTACTGACGCTGCGCAACAATTTAACGGCTTTACGCTGGTCATCTGTAACGATACCAACCAGGCTAACCGTCTCCATGATGAGGTAAGTTTTTTCAATTCTGAAGGTCTGAATATCCTATCCTTTCCGGATTGGGAAACCCTACCCTACGATTCGTTCTCACCTCATCAGGATATTATCTCTGAACGAATATCCACACTTAACAAACTACCTGGTTTGAATAAAGGCGTATTAATTGTTCCCCTGAGCACATTAATGCACCGGACAGCCCCTGCCGATTTCATTGCCGCAAACTGCTTTGACTTAAAAATAGGCGAAACAATCAATCCGGATAAATTGCGCAAACAACTCACAGATGCCGGTTACCATGCAGTTGAAACTGTTTTAGAGCATGGTGAATATGCCATCAGAGGCGCGATAATTGATCTGTTCCCTACCGGCAGTGACCATCCATTCAGAATCGAATTATTTGACGATGAAATAGAAACCCTTCGCACATTTGATCCAGAAAGCCAGAGGTCGATAGAACAGATAGACCAGATAAAACTTCTTCCAGCGAAGGAATTTCCTTTCGACAGCAGAGCCATAAGCGGTTTTAAATCCCGCTGGCGCGAACGCTTCGATGTTGATTATCGCCAGTGTCCGGTATACAAAAACATCACCGATGGTCTGGCCTCCCCCGGCATAGAATACTATTTACCGCTGTTCTTTGATGAATGCAGCTCTCTTTTCGATGCCCTGCCAGATAACACTCAAATTTTCATCGAAAACTCTTTAGAACAAGCAGCTGAGCAATTCGCTACAGAAGTTAATGAACGCTACGAGCAACGCCGCCACGACATCACTAACCCTGTTTTGTCACCCAATGAACTGTTCCTTTCCACCAGCGAGCTCTTCAGTGCCATTAAACACAGCGGTCGCATAACACTGAGCGAAGAAGCCGTCGATAAAAAAGCCGGTAGATTCAACCTGGCATGTACACAGCCCCCTACGCTCACAATTGATTCACAGCTGAAAGAGCCGCTAACTGCATTACTGAACTTCCTTTCCGAACGGGACGGCCCGGTTTTGTTTTGTGCTGAATCTGCAGGCCGCCGCGAAGCATTACTTGAATTATTTAACCGCATAAATATCAAACCACCTCTAGTTGATAGCTGGAATGCTTTTCAGGATTCTGATCTTGATTTGGCGATTACTGAATTCCCACTAGAAAGAGGCTTATCGGTCCCAGGTCAGATCCACCTGATTACAGAGACTCAGCTGTTTGGTAACCAGGTATTCCAACGTCGTCGTCGTTCAAAAGAGCAGGAACAAAACGACCAGGTCATTAAAAACCTTTCCGAGTTGAACACCGGCTCCCCGGTCGTCCATTTGGACCACGGTGTGGGTCGTTACCTGGGATTACAAACCATCTCTCTGGAAGGCGAAACCAATGAGTTTCTTACCCTTGAATATGCCGAGGGAGCCAAACTCTATGTCCCGGTATCATCTTTACACCTGATCAGTCGTTATACCGGCGCTGGAGATGAGCACGCGCCCTTGCATCGACTAGGCACTGAACAGTGGAGTAAAGCAAAACGTAAAGCCGCAGAGAAAGCCCGCGATGCCGCAGCAGAGTTGTTGGATATCTATGCAAGACGCGCATCCAGAGAAGGCTTCCAGTTCAGTGATCCTGATGAACAATATCTACAGTTTGCGTCTACCTTTCCATTTGAAGAAACCCCTGATCAGTCTGCAGCGATTGGCAATGTAATCCGTGACATGACATCTCCGCAACCAATGGATCGACTGGTTTGTGGCGATGTAGGTTTTGGTAAAACAGAAGTTGCAATGCGCGCAGCCTTTATTGCTGTCCAGGGCGGAAAACAGGTTGCAATCCTTGTTCCAACCACCCTACTGGCACAACAACATCACCAGAACTTTCAGGACCGTTTTGCCGACTGGCCGGTGAACATTGAGCTGATCTCACGCTTTAAAACCGGCAAACAACAAAACGCTATTGTTGAAAAGATTAAACAAGGCGGCGTGGATATCCTTGTCGGCACACACAAGTTACTTTCAGGTGATATGAACTTCAAAAACCTGGGACTGGTTATCATCGACGAGGAACACCGCTTTGGGGTGCAACAAAAAGAACGTCTTAAATCTCTTCGCTCAGAAGTGGATATTCTGACTCTGACCGCGACCCCGATACCACGAACACTTAATATGGCGATGTCCGGCATACGTGATCTATCCATTATTGCTACACCGCCAGCAAAACGCCTTTCCGTTAAGACATTCGTTCGCTACCGCGACACCACGCTCGTTAAAGAAGCTATTCTGCGTGAACTTTTACGTGGCGGTCAGGTTTATTACCTGCATAACGAAGTTAAGAGTATTGAAAAAACAGCGGAAGAACTCAGCGAACTGGTACCCGAAGCACGGATTGGTATTGGGCACGGACAACTGCGTGAACGGGAACTGGAACAGGTCATGTCCGATTTCTACCACAAACGCTACAACATCCTGCTATGTACCACGATCATTGAAACAGGCATCGACATCCCAAATGCCAATACAATCATTATCGACCGTGCAGACAAGTTTGGTTTAGCGCAACTCCATCAACTTCGTGGTCGTGTGGGACGCTCACACCACCAGGCTTATGCTTACCTGCTAACACCACATAAAAAATCCATGACCAAGGATGCCATCAAGCGCCTTGAGGCGATTGAAACAGCCCATGACTTAGGTGCCGGTTTCACTCTGGCTACCCATGATCTCGAGATACGAGGTGCTGGTGAGCTACTGGGTGAAGAACAAAGCGGCCAGATGCAAACGGTCGGATTCTCACTGTTTATGGAGATGCTGGAGCAGGCAATTGAATCCATTAAAGAGGGTAAAACCCCGAACATGGATCAACCACTTAAACATGGTCCTGAAGTCAATCTACATCTTTCTGCGTTGATACCTGACGATTACCTTCCGGATGTACATAGCCGACTGATCATGTACAAACGCATTGCCAACGCCTCTTCAAGCAAAGCACTTAAAGAGTTACAGGTTGAAATGATTGACCGCTTTGGCCTGCTTCCTGATCAGGTTAAGAATCTGTTCCGTATAACTGCGATAAAATTGCGGGCAGAAAGCATGAATATTGTTAAGATTGATGCCGGTGAAGCGCTGGGGCGGATAGAATTTGCGACCGATGCTAAGGTCGATCCATTTACACTGGTCAAATTAGTCCAGAACCAGCCACAAAAATATAAACTCGAAGGCGCAGACAAACTGCGATTCAGCCTCAACATGGAGAGCACCGAAAAACGCTTCAGTGCGATAGAATCCCTGTTAGGCGATTTAGCGGTAAAAACATCATGATGAAACGGACTCAAACAGCACTTCTGATTTTTTGTCTCTCTTTAACCTGGAACGTTCAGGCAGAAGACTGGTATACCGTCGAGGTGATTATTTTTGCTAATAACGGCAATGAAGCTCTGGATGATGAATACTGGCCAGAAATACCCGATCTACCTGTGCGTAGCTCAATCACTCTAGCTCCCCCATCAAAGTCTGATGAAGATCTTGCTGCCTTTCAGCAATTACCAAAAAGCTTACTCAGTCTGAACCAAGAACTTGCCCAGTTAAAACGTTCCAGTAACTACAGAGTTCTGTATCACTCTGGATGGATGCAACCGGTAGCCGAAACCCAGAACCCGAAACCCATTCGAATTCAGGGCGAAAACATCCTGGATAACGGCATGTTCGAGTTAGATGGCTACATTGGTATTGGTAAAGGCCGCTACCTCCACTTCCGACCAGACCTGTTTTTCAGCCGCAGCCTGTCAGCCGCTGAATCAAATCTGTTACTGAAAACAAACTCAACAGAACCCCCTATGGAAACCATAGAGTCTGCACAGCAACCTTCAGCCAGCACTGCGGTTAATACAACTGCCGTACGACCACTAGAACTGTTTATTCCAGAAACACTGACAGTGAACCTTAATCAGGCTCGCCGGATGCGCTCCAAAGAACTTCATTTCATTGATCACCCTCTTTTCGGCGTTCTGGTTGAGATAAAACCGGTTGAATAATGACTGATCAAGTGTCTTCAAAAGAAATTCGTGACGTTTATATTAAAGCAGACCTGCTCTTTGATGAAAGCGAAGTAGAACAAGCCCTTAGACGCATGGCTTTTGAGATTACTGCAGATCTGAGTGATTCCAATCCGATCATTATGCCAGTCATGAATGGCGGATTAGTTATTTCAGGCCACTTGCTCACGAAACTGGAATTTCCACTAGAGGTGGATTACCTGCATGCCACACGTTATAGAAATACAACGTCTGGCAATGAACTGGAGTGGAAAACCTATCCAAACCAACCAATTCAGGGCCGTACAATAATTGTTGTTGATGATATTTATGACGAAGGCCATACCCTGGCTTCTGTCGTGAACTACTTGAATGAAGCAGGAGCAGCCAGGGTAATAGTTGCAGTGTTACTGAATAAAAACCATAAGCGTAAGAGCCATCCTGAACTCAAACTTGATTATGTCGGGTTTGAGATAGAAGACCGCTATGTCTTCGGATATGGAATGGATTACAAAGGTTATTGGCGCAATGCCCCAGGCATCTTTGCAGTAAGAGAAAAGCCCTGATCATCAGGGCTTTTTCATAGGTCAAAAATCAGTTTTGCAACAAACCCTCGGGGGCTTCATTTGCCAGATGCACCGTTGTAGTCGGGAATGCAAATTCAGCGCCCTGCTCTTCAATGATCTGAATAATCTTCATCATTACATCCTGTTTAATCTCATGAAAACGAATCCAGTCAGTCGTTTTTGTGAATGTATAGATAAAGAAATCCAGCGACGAAGGCCCAAAGCGATCAAGGTTCACGATCAAAGTGTTGTTGTGATCAATTTCAGAATGCTCTGCCAACATCCTTTTTACGGAATCAACAATCGCTGTAACCTGCGCAGCATCATCATAACGCACACCTATATACTCATAGATACGACGGTTCGTCATACGAGACGGGTTTTCTACTGAGATACTTGCGAAGGTTGAGTTAGGTACATACAGCGGACGTTTATCAAACGTTCTGATCCGGGTCTGACGCCAGCCGATGTCTTCAACCGTACCCTCAATTTGTTTATCCGGTGAGCGTATCCAGTCTCCGACCTTGAAGGGCCGATCCAGATAGATCATCAGACCACCAAAGAAATTTGCCAACAAATCCTTTGCTGCAAAACCAACCGCAATACCACCAATACCACCAAATGCCAGAATGCCGGAGATACTGTAGCCGTAGCTCTGCATCACAATCAAAACCAGAATTACCGCAACAATCAGCCGAGCAAGGCGAGATAACGCCCCTACAGTGGTTGGATCCATAGGTTTTTTCATGCGATCAGGCATGACAAGAATCTGCTCAAGACGCTTAAGAAAACGCAAGCAGGACCAGGCAACCAGTATGATAAGAACCAATTTCGGCAGAGGGTTGTCACCGCTAAAGACGGTGATATCAAAATGCTGTTCTGCAATTTGAATCAGCCAATAACCCGCAGCCATCCAGACAAGGAAAAGTAAAGGCCGGGTAACAGCTGTAAGAAAGGCGTCATCCCACAAGGTGTGGGTTTTTTCTGCCTGTAACTGAAGCTTAGTCAGCAAAGATCTGATAACCAGATCAGCGACAACAGCAATCAAACCAACAAGTACAGACAGAATAATCCATGCGGACTTTTCATAGTCAGGATAATACTGAGATAAAAGCTGGCTCAGCAGTTCAACCATCACTTCACTCCCTAAAATTATAAATTAACTTACAGCGCCAAAAGCCGTTTGGCTAACAAACGCGCAAATTGTAATCGTTTTTCATCTACATTCCATGCCCTGCCCTTAAGGCGAGCTAAGCTATCCAGTGGGCTGCAATTGACCGAATGCATATATTCAAGAATTTCAAGTGTACCCTGCCTTTCATTACAACAGAGTATCGCCTGACAACCCGCTGCTAATGAAGCTATGACACGTTCCTGGTAGCTTCCCGCCGCCTGGGCTGCCTTCATGGACAGGTCATCACTGAAAACAACCCCTTCAAAGCCAAGCTTTTCTACTAATACCTGACGCAACCAATAACCAGAAAAACCTGCAGGCTGGTCATCACATTCAGGGTACACAACATGCGCCAGCATCATGGCTTCTATTTTGTTTTCAATAGCCACCCTGAAGGGTTTCAGATCAGCATTCCAAAGCATTTCAAAACTGCGCTCATCCACAGCACCTTCGAGGTGAGTGTCAGAATTTACCCAGCCATGTCCCGGAAAGTGTTTACCCGTAGCTGACATTCCCGCATCTGACATACCCTGAATATATGCGCTGGATAGTGCTATCACCCCATCCACAGTATTAGAGAAAGCACGATTACCAATGACATCATTATGTCCGTAATCGATATCGAGAACCGGGGCAAAGCTCAAATCAATATCCAGATTGCGCATTTCTGCGGCCATTAGATAACCGAGTTCCCCTGCTGCTTGCAATCCTTTTTCTGGATCATCCAAATAAATCTTATTTAATGATTGCACCGGAGGTAATCTGCAGACACCTTCTTTTAGACGCTGAACACGCCCGCCTTCCTGATCAATACTGATGATAGAGTCGGGATGGACTGCCCGGATTGACTGGACCAGATCTGCAACCTGTCCTGCCGATTGGGTATTACGGCCAAATAAGATCACACCGCCGATCAAAGGGTCCCTTAACAGCTGAGCTTCCTCGTCAGTTAGCTCAGTGCCGTCAAGATCCAAAAACAGGGTTGCCGAATCCATCTTAATTAATCATTCCTCTATAGAAACAGGAGTTCCGGTTGTCACCAGCTCAAATAATGAAACCAAATCAGAATTTCGCATACGGATGCAGCCATGGGATTTTGCAACACCCATAGGCTCTGAATCAGGTGTGCCGTGGATATAGATATAACGCTGCATGGAATCAACATGGCCCAAACGGTTTTTGCCAATTTCAGTTCCACACAGCCACATGATTCGAGTGAGGATCCAATCTCTTTCAGGGAATGTTTCTGCAAGTTTAGGGTTATATATTTCGCCGGTAAATCGCCTGCCGACAAAAACCGCATTGAGCGGTAAACCCTCACCTATCATTGCGCGAATATAATGATCACCACGGGGGGTGCAACCGCTATTTTTAGTTTCTCCAACGCCGTTTAAGGCTGTAGAAACCAGAAATTCACTGTGCAGCTGTTCACCTTGCATGAGTTTCAGAGTCTGATCAGTAATTGATATCTGGATCTGAAACATATCCATTGGCTCAGATTTTACTGAAATAAAGTTTTTCACCTCGGGCCTGCATGCCAGCAGACAAAACCGGAATCATACGGTGAAGAATTTGTTCCACTTCAGTTTCAGCACGCTTGGAAGAAAATCTGCTCTTTTCCAGATTATGAAGTGTTTGGAAATTGGAAAGTGTAAATGTCATAGAACCGAGCATAAAGTGAAGACGCCAGAAAAACTCATCGTCTTCCATTGGTGCTGAATCAGCACGAATACAATGTAAAAAATGTTCCAGGCGGCTCTTATAACGTCCTATCAGAAAGTCTCTTAACTCTTCCTGATTATTCATGTAAGCCAGTTCAAGCAGGCGCATGAATACAGGGAGGGTATTCTTGTTTTCACTGCGGACAATTAACAATGCCCGCATCAAAATTTCTAACAAGTCATCCAAAGCAGGCTTTACGTCTGTATCTACATAACAATCCATCTGATTACTGAGTTCATTAATCAGAGGCGTTATAAACTTCTCAGCTACAGCCTGTATCAAGCCTTTTTTAGAGCCAAAATGGTAGTTAATTGCAGCAAGGTTAACATTTGCACGGCTGGTAATTTGCCGCACAGTTGTCTCAGCGAAACCCTGTTCAGCAAACAGTTCTTCCGCTGCATCAACAATACTTGAAGGTGTTCCTTTACTGCTCATGGAAAGCCAACCCAAACTGGACTCTAATTTTTAGCAGATTATAACCACAAAAATTAAATTTTCACACGTAACTTATTGAAGAACAAAATAACTTTTTATCTCGACCAGGTCTTTGGCTGAGTTAAGCGGCTCCACCAACGAGTCAAAACCTTATCGCTGGAATCCACTGTGAATTCTGATAATTTATCCTGTAGCGATTTTTTCTCTTCATACCGTACAACGTAGATGTCTGCATTCTCAGCTGCTTCCATCAGGTATTCATCGGAAGTTACAAGCTCGTCTACCAGATTAACCTCCAGCGCCTGTTTACCAAACCAGATTTCACCTGTAGCAACTTTCTCGATGTCTACCTGATCGCGATATTCTTTGACAAAGTTTTTGAATAGCACATGAGTTTCTTCAAGTTCTTCAACAAACTTTTCACGACCTTTATCTGTATTTTCACCGAACATTGTCAGAGTACGTTTATACTCCCCGGCCGTAAGAACTTCATAATCGACATCATTTTTCTTAAGCAGACGGTGAAAATTAGGTAACTGAGCAATCACGCCAATAGACCCAACAATGGCGAACGGCGCTGCTAGCAGTTTGTCTGCAAGGCAAGCCATCATATAACCACCACTGGCAGCCACACGATCAACACAGATAGTCAGAGGAATATTTTTACGTTTAATTCGCTCAATCTGAGAAGATGCCAAACCGTACTCGTGAACCATTCCACCCGGGCTTTCCAAACGGATAACCACTTCATCTTTAGCTGAATCAGCCATCATTAATATGGCTGAGATTTCCTGTCTGAATGGTTCTACTTCACTGGCTTTGATATCGCCATCAAAATCCAGTACAAAAATACGCTTATTGCGCTCTTCATCTTTCGGAGGATTATTTTTACGGGCCTTTTTCTCCTCTTTTTCCTTTTTCTTTTCTGCTTTATGGATAGCTTTCAGCTCATCTTTGTCCAGAATAGAATCTTCGAGTACTTCCTTCATTTCATGAAGCTCATCATTGAAATGCTCTACCTGAATATCCCCGTGTCTGGAATCCTTTTTACCACGTGCTGAAGCCGCAATAATTCCAACGACCACGGCAAGAACAGCAATAACAATAGTTACGGATTTAGCTACAAACAATCCGTATTCACTCAGGAACTCTGTCACAGAGAAACTCCAAAATTAGCTATAAGAAGAGGGAGTGCTAATGTATCATAAATCTTTCAATTCCTGACACCGAATATCCAGTTAAAACTGAGCCCGCCTTACATGAATCAAGAGATAACCGCAGCAAAAGTCATCCAGAAACTCCCTGAACGTTTTGTAAAAGAAAACGCAACTGACTTATGCGCAGTATTTCAACTGCTGCTCGACGATGATTCAGATTTTTATATTGATATCAATGAAGAGAGCTGCGAAGTTCATGCTGGGGAGCACCCAGATCCTAATGTTACGCTTATTACTTCAGCAGCAACCATGGTAAGAATTATTAATGGCGAAACCGATGGTATGAGTGCATTTATGACAGGAAAACTCCGAGCCGAAGGCAATGTTATGCTTGCCACTAAGCTCGGTAAATTATTCAGCCGTGAAAAACAGGTCTGAATCCGGCTCAATCTCTCTGCCAATCTCTTCAAGAAACTGATTAATCAATCTTCTGGCAATAGTAAAACGTGGCGGAAGCACTGGCATTTTGTCAGGATCAAACCAATCAGCATCAAGTATTTCGAGACCATCAGGTGTAATTTCACCCTCATCATACTCAGCCATAAAGCCAAGCATAAATGAATGAGGAAAAGGCCATGACTGGCTGAAGCAGTAACGTACATTTTTTACTCTGATTCCCACCTCTTCCATAATCTCTCTATGCACAGCCTGTTCAGCACTTTCTCCCGCTTCAATAAAACCGGCCAAAGTACTGTACCTTCCGGAAGCAAATTTAGCGGCATGAGCTAAAAGGCATTGTTCACCTTTTCGAACCAGTACGATTATGCAGGGTGATATTCTTGGGTATTGATGGTGACCGCACTGGTGACAAACCTTAGCTCTTTCATCCTTATGCAGTTCAAGAGGTGTGGCACAGCGCGGACAGTATTTAAATGAGTGAAACCAGGTGACTAACTGAGAGGCCGTAGACAACAGGCAATATTCATCTTCACTTTGCACCAGGGCAAGCAGAGTGCGCAAACCAACTAAGTCTGAATGGAAGAGACCTTTGGGCGTTTCTTCATCGGACAAAACTGCCACAAAGTAGTTTTTAGAATCGACCTCATCCACTTCCAGAACTGCCTCTGGATTAAGTTTGCTCATTTCAGGGCCGGAGAGAACAACCGGGCCTTCAGCCGTGCCTAATAAACGCTCACCAGAAGCTATAAAGTACAGTTCACTCATCGTTATAGGGCCTTAAATCTCGACTGTGGCTAATGTTTTCTATTCAGATATACGGAAAATTACGCAAAATTGTTTAAATAGCTTAGCAAAATCAATTAAATCATAGATAAAGACGGCAATTAGTCTTCAGCTTTTATTTGTCAGCTGATAGTCTAACGTTTATTAGCGCAAACCAACTATATAAAAGCTAAATATTTCAACGAACTGGCTGTTCTGGCATAGGGATAATAAATCAATGAGTACAACCTTATCACAAGCACTAGTTAAGAATTTCCTTGGAAATTCGCCAGTGTGGTATAAACAGGCAATTATAGGATTCTTGATTTTGAACCCTATTATTCTGTTTACACTTGGTCCTGTAGTAACCGGCTGGTTACTGATTTTTGAATTCATCTTCACCCTGGCGTTAGCACTTAAGTGTTATCCATTACAACCAGGTGGTCTACTGGCCATAGAGGCAATCATTATCGGCCTTGCCAGTCCAGATACGGTTTCTCATGAAATTGAAGCCAATCTGGAAGTAATCCTGCTCTTGATGTTCATGGTTGCAGGCATCTACTTCATGAAGAGCATGCTACTTTGGGTATTCACCAAAATACTTCTTAAAGTACAATCTAAAATGCTGCTCTCACTGATGTTCTCCTTGTTTGCGGCTGTGCTTTCGGCATTCCTTGATGCACTTACCGTAACCGCTGTACTGATCAGTGTTGGTGTAGGTTTCTACTCGGTATACCACAAGGTGGCATCCGGTAAGACTTACCATCACCCCGATCATGACCACGCAGACGATAAAGCTGTACATGATCATCACCACGAAGATCTAGAAGAGTTCCGTAAGTTCCTTCGCAGCCTGCTGATGCACGGTGCTGTAGGTACAGCTCTTGGTGGTGTATGTACGCTGGTTGGTGAGCCTCAGAACCTTCTGATTGCAGAAAAAGCGGGCTGGGACTTCATTCAGTTCTTCGTGCTGATGGCACCGATCACTATGCCAACCTTAGTTGCTGGTCTGGTTACTTGTGCCTTCCTGGAAAAAACTAAAATCTTTGGTTACGGCTCAACCCTGCCAGAGAACGTCCGTAACGTACTGATTGATTACGATGGCGAGCAAGATGCTAAGCGTACCAACCGTGATAACGCAATGCTGCTGATACAGGGCCTTGTTGCGATCTTCCTGGTATTCGCTCTGGCGCTGCACATCGCTGCTGTAGGCTTGATTGGTCTGACTATCATTATCCTTCTGACTGCGTGTAATGGCATTGTAGAAGAGCACCAGATCGGTAAAGCCTTTGAAGAGGCCCTGCCCTTCACAGCACTGTTAGTTGTGTTCTTCTCAATCGTTTCGGTCATTCATGAGCAGCACCTGTTCCAGCCGATCATTGAATCTGTTCTTGCCATGGATCTGGACACACAACCAGGGGTATTCTTCCTTGCGAACGGTGTGCTCTCTGCGATCAGTGATAACGTATTCGTAGCTACGGTTTACATCAATGAAGTTACTGCAGCCCTGAATTCTGGTGCTATTACTCGTGAGCATTTTGATTCACTGGCGATTGCGATCAACACTGGTACAAACATTCCAAGTGTCGCAACACCTAACGGTCAGGCTGCATTCCTGTTCCTGTTAACTTCTGCACTGGCACCGCTGATTCGCCTGTCTTACGGACGAATGGTTCTTATGGCATTGCCATACACTATCGTGATGAGTATCGTTGCTTACATATCTTTGAATATGTACCTGTAACAGATACCTGAATAAAAAAACGGGCTCTATAGCCCGTTTTTTTATGTCTAAAATTTAGTCCCGACTGATCTCACAAACCTTTAACGCTGGAGATACAATCCAGAACTACGATGCAGCAGCCTCTTCCTGCTCTTCACTGGCAGCGTCCGGATATAAAGTCATAAACTCATCTATATCTGAACCTGCCTCTTGCAACCGCCACACAAGCTCAAACTGGGTAATCTCTCCTGCCGAATACAACGTATGCAGCTCAGCTAATGAGTTTGCCAAAAACAAAGCAACCGATTCTGTGGACTTGAGATCACCCGGTGATGCCATCTGGCATTCAATCACTGGTTTGTACCAATATTCAGGTAGATTCCAGATTTCACAAGCACGGCGGGTAAGAGCATCTGAATAATCATTCAGGAGGTTACTAAATACCTGTGGGTGTGGTTGTTGCTTATCTTTTTTATGCAATTCAACCAGCTTTTTGAAGATGATTAACTTACCGATATCATGAACAAGACCTGCAAAATAAGCCAACCCCGGATCGCCGCCCTTTTTATCACAGATATCACGCGCATTAGCCGCCACTTCCGTTGAGTGTTCCCAAAGCGATTTGCCGAAGGTTTCGAAGTAATAAGAATCAACTTTGAATTTATTCGCCATCAAAGATGTCATCACGACCTGTCGTAAGCGTAAATGCCCAAGCATCGCCAAAGCATGCTCAATACCCTTAATTTTGACGCCCGGAGCAACATACACTGGAGAATTGGCTATAGACAATACACGGCCTGCCAGGCCAGGATCTTCGTTAACCGCATCAACCAGTTTTTTCTGATCAACATCTGCCGACATTAAGTCATGCATCAGGGAAGTCGCACTTTTAGAAAGTTTTGGGATAGAACGCTCTGTCATTCCCGACATTTCGGAGTCCAGTGCAGCACGCAATTCTATTTCCTGGCGTTTAGATTCCTCGGTTTCCAGGGCACGAACTCCTAGCAAACTGCTGATAAATGCCAGGTTAAGCTCACGTGCATGCTCAAGGCTTTGGCTGCCATATTCCTGATTGGATTTGCCTGTAAAGCTATCCTGTTTTGCTGATTCGGGTTCAGCAGAAGACTTTTGCGCTGAAGCCTGAGCGGGTTTGACTTTCTTTTTACCTGAAAAGAGCTCTTTCAAAAATGAAAACATCGTTAACCCTTAGCCATTAGCGGAAGTAAATTGTATTTAGTTAAGAGTATATAAATTAACCCTTATATACGAACTTATCACAGGATTCATTTCACATCGAAGCCAGAGTCAAAATCACCGCCTTCGGAGAATTCACTAACAACCTCTGCTACATTTGCGAGTTCAGGACCCTTTGCCAGCCAGGCTTCAAGATGGCGTACGGCCTTATCCTCTCCTGATGCCATCACTTCAACACGTCCGTCTACAAGATTTCGAACCCAGCCATTTAAGCCCAGCGATCCTGCCTGCTCCTTAGTTGATTGCCGAAACCAGACTCCCTGGACCCGACCACTAACAAAAGCATGAAGTGTGATAACCGCCATCTGCACCCCTTATGAATTTATTGTTGAATATTTTGTTCTGTTTCAGCCAACGCTGGCTTTGTTTCGCTGTTAAACAGCTGTTCAATGCTGATCTCAAATTCAGCCTGTTTGGTAACAGAGATCTGCTCCAGTCTTGAGTTAACATCCCGCTGCCAGGGCACCGTAGAACTAACTTGCTCAGGCTCCGGCAATGGCCAGGGTAGAAGTTTTTGTAACTGAAGCAGGTTCATTGCACCCAGATCCATACTTAATAGATATTCGCCCTGATCGCTGCGTTTAACAATGCCACCTTCAAGTAATATCTTCAGATAAGTGTCCCATCGGCCCTGATCCAGATGATCCACTTCTTGCAGCAATATCCTGTCACTGACAGATTTACCCTGAGATTGGGCCTGCCATAATCGATATAACACACCTAAAACTATGTAGAAGTGATGTACCTTTGCCTGCTGGTCTCTGGTCCTGTAAACCGTTAACGAACGAGTAAGTTCGGCCCCCATCAGGATGATTACCCAACTGATAAAGATCCAAAGCAGGAATAAAGGTACCGCTGCAAAAGCACCATAGATCAGTTCATAGGAAGGGAACTGAGTTACAAAAGCGGTGAAGCCACGTTTCGCGGTTTCAAACAACAGCGCCACAACAATTCCGCCAATCAGGGCACTCTTAAAGGGCACCCGGCAATTTGGAACTGCCACATACATCAGTGTAAATGCGGTTGCTGATAGTACAGTCGGCAACATGCTCAGCAATCTGCCTCTGCCAACGGCTTCTGTCGCTGTGGAAATAAAAGGTAAAGAAGCTATATAAGAGGTAAGCACTAAACCAAGACCAATCAGAATAGGCCCAAGACTTAGAATAGCCCAGTACAGCATAAAGCTGGACAACCCTTTACGGGGTTCATTCACTCGCCATATGCGGTTTAAGGCCGCTTCAATATTTTTCATCATCATGATCGCAGTGATTGCCAGTAAAGCCACACCGACCGCAGTCAGCTTACGAGCCTGGGATGAGAAGTTATTCAGATATTCCTGAACGACCTGACCTGTTGCAGGCACGAAATTATCAAATACCCAGCCCTGCAGCTCCTGTCCTACCCCCTGAAACGATGGTACGGCTGCCAGCATTGCGTAAGAAACCGTCATCAAAGGAACAACTGCAAACAGGGTTGTATAGGTCAGTGCTGCCGCATTCAAAATACCCTGATTTGAGAGGAACTGTTTAAAGAGATATCCAATAAATTGTAAAAACCGAATATTCAGCAGCTTTTCCATTCTATCTCCGGGTCACTAGTGGTGTTATTTGAGTGTAAATAGATCACTCTCATGAAATGAAATATAGCTTTAAGCCATATACAATAGCGCAGCATAACCCAACATTAAAAACTGATCATCTCTGTATAGATGAACTCTGAGTACGGTATAGCCACATGAGTGAAGTTACTATTTATCATAATCCTCGTTGTTCCAAGTCACGTCAGACACTGGCCCTGCTGCAAGAAAACGGCATTACACCTGAAGTTCGTAAATATCTGGACGACGCTCCTTCTGCGGAAGAACTTAAATTGGTTCTGTCGCAACTGGGTATTTCTGCACGTGAATTACTACGAACTAAAGAAGCTGAGTACAAAGAAAATGGTCTGAATGATAGTTCACTGTCTGACGAGCAGATCATTAAGGTTATGACTGAAGTACCTAAACTGATTGAACGCCCGATCGTTATCAAAGGGGATCAGGCTCGCATTGGTCGCCCACCAGAATCCGTACTGGAAATCATCTGATATGAGCAAGCCCTACGTTCTGGTGCTCTACTACAGCCGTCACGGCGCTACGCGGGATATGGCCAAATACATAGCCCGCGGCGTTGAACAGTCCGGAATCGAAGCCAGAGTCCGCACCGTTCCAGCCGTTTCTGCAAACTGTGAAACAACAGAGCCTGCCATTCCAGAACAAGGGGCACTGTATTGCACCGAAGCAGACCTGGCCGAATGCGCAGGTCTGGCTTTAGGTAGCCCAACCCGCTTTGGTAATATGGCAGCCCCGCTGAAATATTTTATCGACGGTACCAGTAGTCTTTGGCTGTCGGGCACATTGATCGATAAACCGGCTGCTGTATTCAGCTCAAGCTCTAGCCTCCATGGCGGGCAGGAAACCACCCTACTCTCAATGATGCTACCCCTGTTACATCACGGTATGGTTCTGGCGGGTTTACCCTACAGCGAGTCGGAACTACTCAGCACCACGACCGGTGGCACACCCTATGGCGCGACTCATGTTGCCGGACAAGGCTCACGTGCTTTGGATGAGACAGAGATAAATTTATGTATTGCCCAGGGTAAAAGACTGGGCAAACTGGCCTTACAACTTCAAGCCTGATATTACGGAAAGACCACACTGTGAAAGCATACGTCCCAGATGACCACGACTACAAAACCAAATCCCAGATTGGACGCATTATCTGTGTCAGCAGCTATCTGGGCCTGATTGGCTGGTTTACTTTATGGCATCTGTTCCTGATGCCTGCACCTACAGCTAACCCATGGGTAATATGGTTGATCCACCTTGCGCCACTATTGGCGTTTGCCCACGTCATTTACACGGGCAAACCGCGCGGCCACGCCTGGTTATGTTTTGTTTTACTGCTCCTGTTTATTCAGGCTGTTTTAGCGGCATCAAACCCAAATACCTGGTTGTATGGGATCGGTTACACACTGTTGTGTAGCACTCTATTTGTCAGCGCAATGATGTACACACGCTGGAAAGCTCGCTACAACAAACAACTGGCTCACTGGGAAAACCAAGCGGGCACAGCGGAATCAAAAGCAGAGCCGACCGTAAATGAGTGACAGAACGCTTGCGCTTGATCATATCCGAGCGCAGATGCCCACCCTGTTACAGCAAGTGAATAACGCCCAGTTGATCTATCTGGATAATGCAGCAACCACGCATAAGCCAGAATCAGTGATTCAGGCGGTGGATTCGTTCTATCGTTATCATAACTCCAATGTACACAGGGCCAGCCACGCTCTGAGTGCTGATGCCACTTCAAGATTTGAAGCAGCTCGTGAGCAGACTGCCCGTTTTATAAATGCAGCCTCAGCTCAAGAGATTATCTGGACCAAAGGTACAACCGAATCGATTAATCTGGTCGCAAACGCCCTGGGTGAACGTTTTACTGAAGGGGATGAGATTTTAATCAGCACCATGGAGCACCACGCTAATATTGTTCCCTGGCAGATGCTCGCAGAGCGAAAAAAACTCAGCATTAAAGTGATCCCGCTTTCGGAATCCGGCGATCTTGATCCACAGGCTTTTAGCAAACTTCTCACTGAAAAAACCCGTTTAGTTGCCATAACCCATGTATCCAATGCATTGGGTACCATCAACCCGGTTAAAGAGATTATCCGTACAGCCCATGATGCTGGTGCACTGGTTCTGGTTGACGGTGCTCAGGCACTACCCCATTTCAGAGTGGACGTTAAAGACCTGGATGCAGATTTTTATGTTTTTTCCGGACATAAACTTTACGCCCCAACAGGCGTTGGTGTTCTGTACGGTAAGCAACACTTATTAGAAAGCATGCCACCCTGGCAAGGTGGTGGTGAGATGATTAAAACAGTCAGCTTTGAGAAAACAACCTATAACCAATTGCCATTCAAATTTGAAGCTGGCACCCCGAATATTGCGGGCGTCATTGGTCTGGGGGAAGCCATCAACTGGCTATCAACACTGGATCAAAATCTTTTGCACGAACATGAGCAGGCTCTGTTCGATAAAGCCCTGGATGGTTGCAGCCAGATTAAGGGCTTCAGTCGCATCGGTTCGCCGCAGCAAAGTGTCAGCCTTTTATCCTTTACTCTGGAGGGTTTACACCAGCAAGACATCGGCCTAATGCTGGATAAAAGAGGCATTGCTGTCCGCACTGGTCACCATTGCGCTATGCCTCTGATGAAGCATCTGGGACTTGCTGGAACAACACGAGCTTCATTCGCCTTTTACAATACCCTTGATGAAGTAGAACAGTTTGTCACCGCACTTGATGAACTGAACAAACCTGAGCAGTTCAATACTCCAGATTCGATTCACACTGGGCTACTGCAACGACTGCAGCAATCACGCGGCTGGAATGAACGTTACCGAGAGATCATGCTGGCAGGTAAGGCACTTCCTTCTATGCCGCAATCGTTAAAAGTCGAAGAAAATCTGGTTAATGGCTGTGAAAGTAACACCTGGCTTTTTTATGAAAGTGACGGTTCAGGTAATCTGGCATTCAAAGTTGATTCCGATGCGAGAATTATCCGCGGATTGCTGGCATTACTGCTGGAGATTTTTAACAATAAGACACCTGATCAAATCCTTGCGCAGGATATAGAAAAACTATTTACCGAGTTGGAGCTGGAAAAACATCTTAGTCCATCTCGCGGCAATGGCCTTAAAGCGGTTGTAGAAAAAATATATAAGATTGCCAGGCAGTCTGAATCTGCCTGATCACTGGAGAAACAATGAGCAACTTCACTGACGTATCCTATCTCAACAACGTGTTTGGTAACGAACAGGGCGATTTAGAAAACCCGAATTGGGAAAAAGCAGGCAAACAGCTGCATTTAATCAAGGAAGAACTGGCTGAGCTGGTTGAAGGTATCGACAACCATGACATTTCTGAAATTCGTGATGCGGTTGCAGATATTTTAGTCGTGACATATGGCATGGCACATATCATGGGCATTGATGCCGACAAAGATATGGCAGCAGTACAGGCCAGCAACCTTTCTAAACTGTGTAAAACACAGGAAGAAATTGATCAAACTCTGAGTTTCTACCAGAATGAGAAGGGACTCGATGTGTATGCGGGCGGAGAACTTCCTGAAGCGTACATTAAGTCTTCCAAGGATCAGGAAGGGAAAGATGGAAAATTCTACCCGGCACATAAATTCCTGAAATCGATTAACTGGCACGAACCAAATCTGGACTGATCATGCCTACCTACGATTACAGAATTGAAGCGACAGGCGATGTCATCGAAGTAAAACATACGATGGCGATGACTCCACAGAACTGGGGAGAACTCTGTATGCTCTGTAACCTGGATCCACAGGAGATTCCTGAAGATTCATCCGTTACAAAAGTAATTTCCGCGGCTGGCGTAGTTAAAAGTGGAACATTAAAAAATCCTGAAGCTCCACCCTGCATGAGTGGCGGTGGATGCCCGAGTGGCGGCTGCGGGATCTAACTTTGTGATAACAGCCCTAGAAAGCACACACAGTTTGCCCTAGACTTGATTCAGGAATATACGGGGAAGGATTATGAATAAGAAATTCCGCAGTACATTAGCTCTTATTGGTTTTAGTGCTTTAGCTGGTTTACCCAACATTGCTCTGGCTGAAACAACCAGTTACACCTGTGGTTACACACAGGCAAGCTATACAGCCCCATTTGAAAAAGAAATCAGCACACGTAACTGCCCTGAAGGCCGCTGTAGCTACACAGTAACCATAACTGGCTCTAGTGCAATGATTAATGGCGTGTCTGGCTTCTCAGTGGAACAGTCCGACACTATGGTGAAACTGAGCCGTACCGCTAAAGATCCGATTATGGGCGGCATGGACACAACCGTTTTAACCATCAACAAAAGCGACATGAGCTTTGAGAACGTTAAAACAACGACGCCATCTGTGGTTCTAAGAACCCAGGGTACTTGTCAGTAAGAACCTCACTCAAAATTAAGGGGTAGTTTCTACTGCCCTTTAAAACACTCTATTCTTCCTAATTCCCCGGTGCGGTATGAACCTGAATGATGTCAGCCTGTTTATTCAAGTCGTTGAACATAATAGTTTTACCGCAGCAGCAGATAAGCTCGGCATTCAAAAATCCACCATCAGCAGACGTATCTCACAACTGGAAGATGACCTAGGCGTTCGCCTGATCCAAAGAACCACCCGTAAACTGAGTCTCACAGATGAAGGCCAGGACCTCTTCGAGCGCTGCCAGCCTCTTCTCGATGAACTGACCAATGCAACCGACCATGTAACATCAAAGCAGTCTGAACCAAAGGGTCGCCTACGCATCACCATGCCACCGGAGATGGGGTTGTTCATCATGAACGATGTTGTCGCCTCTTTTGTGGAAAAATACCCGCTGATACAAGTGGATATAGAGCTAAGCCCACGGGTGGTGGATCTGGTCGAAGAAGGGATAGATCTGGCTCTCAGGGTCGGCGCACTCAGCGACTCCAGTCTGATCGGTAGAAGAATTGCCGAAGTAAGGTTAAAACTGTTTGCCAGCTCGAATTATCTGAAAACTGCAGAAATACCCAAGACACCGGAAGATCTTAAGCAGCATCAATGCATAGGTACACTTCTGAACACACAGGGCTGGCCTTTCAGCAACTGGAACGATGGGCAACCAGTAGCTCTGGACTTCCGTCTCAGGGCAAACAGCCTGAGTTTTTGTAAAGAGATGATGCTGAAAGATCTGGGTATTGTCAGACTTCCGGAATCATTCTGTCAGGAGCAGATAGAAGCAGGCACAGTTAAGGAGATCCTTACGGACTTTACCACACCTCTGGTTGAGATCCATGCACTCTACCCAAGCAGGCGACACCTAAACGCCAAAGTACGCCTGTTCCTGGATCATATGCTGAACAGCCTGCAAGACCATCCCTGGTTAACCTAAGCCGCAGACTCCCACTCAGGTAACTTCTGCGTAAACAGATCTAGTAAAGTTTCCAGACCTGCCATTACCATGGCGCCTTTATGCGTAATCATAAGGGTAGGCACCTTACTATATTGGTCACTTAGAAGTTCTAGATTCAGGTCGTTCACATAACGAGAATCTTCAGCAACTTTTCGTGGTAACAGGGTAAACCCCAAACCGACAGCAACACAGCCGAGAATGCCCTCCTGTGTCCCCATATCGAGAACCTGAGTATCCACTCTGCCCGCATCCCTTAACCATGACAAAGCAATATCACGATAAGCACATCCAGAACGGAACATAATTAAAGTATCGGGCACCTCGATATTCTTGGCAGAAGCCAGCACCAGCTCTTCCATCAACACCTCTTTACAAATCAAATCAGGGTGCTCAACCGGGCCGCCAACAAAAGCACAATCCAGTTTATAGTCGAGTACTTTTTGTACCAGCGCGCCACTGGTTTCAGTTGTGACTTTAGGCATCAGGTTTGGATGAGACTTCCTCAGAGCCTGCAACAACCCTGGTAACCTTGCCGCTGCGAAGGATTCCATACTACCAATACGGATTTCACCGGTAGCTTCACCTACCTGTTTCACTGCCATGCCAGCCTGCTGCTCCAGCTGCAACAGCTGAGCTGCGTATTCAAGCAACGTATTACCCGCAGGAGTAAGCTCTAACCCCCGTCCTTTACGATAGAACAGAGGTGAACCCAACTCCTCTTCAAGGCGCTTAATCCGAGCGGTTACATTTGACTGGACAGTATGCAAAGCCTTTGACGCGGCCTGTACCCCACCATGATCAACAACCGCTTTAAATGTTTTTAACGACAGTAATTCCATAATTGATGCTCGCTATCTGTTCTAGCACAACCAATAGTTCAATATTAATGAACGATTTGATCTTTATAATTCGCTTGTTGTGATAATTAAAGCCGGTTAGTCTTCACATTACCAGCGTCCCAATGGGTTATTTTTGATGTCCGCAGAATTTCAGAGAATTAAAGTTTTAAGCGCAGGCATATTCAGCCTGATTCTGACTATGGGTGTCGCACGATTTGCCTACACTCCGCTGTTACCAGTGATGCAGGCGCAAACTGAACTAAACGATGTAACTGGTGGCTGGCTGGCAGCAATCAACTACATTGGATACCTTCTCGGCGCTCTGATCGCTTCTCAACTCAGTGACCTTCATCTGAAAGATCGCCTTTATAGAATCGGCATCTTTGTCGCCATTGTAACTACCGCAGGTATGGCGGTGACCGAGAATTTCTACCTATGGGCCCTTTTCCGTTTCTTAGCAGGCCTCACCAGTGCAGCAGGTTTACTAATCGGGTCAGGACTGGTTTTGAACTGGCTGATGCGACATAACTATCGTAGTGAACTGGGCATACACTTCTCCGGCGTGGGCCTAGGTATTGCTTTCGGTGCCATAGTAGTTGAATTGGCTTATACGCATTTTAACTGGAGTGAACAGTGGTGGTTACTAACCATTTTTGCCTGCCTGTTAGCGATTCCAGCACTGGTCTGGCTGCCACGCCCAGATAGCACCACACAAACGACTGCTGGCTCTACGCTGGTTGACAAGCCTCCTGGCAATACCTTTATGTATCTGATGATGTTTGCCTATTTCTGCGCAGGATACGGTTACGTTATCAGTGCAACCTTCATCGTGGATATAGTGGAACAGCAACCCGCCTTAGAAGGAAAAGGGGCACTTGCGTTTATGATTCTGGGATTATCCGCAGCTCCGGCATGTTTCGTATGGGATAGAATTGCTCGCAAAACCGGTGTTTTGCTCGCCCTTCTTTACGCTTATCTGGTTCAGATTATCGGCATTCTACTACCTGCCCTCAGTGACAACCTCGCCGTTGTAATTATCAGTTCCATTCTCTTTGGCGTTACCTTTATAGGGATTGTAAGCCTGGTACTGACGATGGCCGGACGTTTTTATCCAACTAAACCGGCAAAACTGATGGGCAAAATGACCCTGAGTTATGGTGTTGCGCAAATTATTGGACCAGCTATAACAGGGATGTTGGCCGGTGCGTTAGGAAACTATAACCTTGGGCTCTGGATTGCTGCGGGCATGGTTCTGCTGGGTGCTGTAATAATTACCCTGTTACACAAAACCCAGAGAACTGAGATCACCCTATAGTGCTCTGAGCGTTTTATAGCACCTGCCCCCTGGCCCTCCCTGTTAAATTTTTCGACATAGGGCAGCCCTGTACCATGCAGTGATCTCCTATTTAACAAGTAAAAAAACACTTCCAACTTACCTACAAGTAATAGGGGCTTCCTGTATTTTGAAACACCCATTAGCCCGAACCCCTTATAATTACTTGCCTACAGACGAACTAGATCTTGATTGAAATATTCTTAAGCGTTTCTTCAGAAAATATTACATCTAACTGGGTGAACAAGATTGCCTCTAACCTAAGCCACGTGCCGGATTAATTATAAAAAACCGCAGAATTGTCGGTGATTTTTACACCGCGTTTGAATAAAACAAAATCATAAAATACAACTTATTGATTTATATGAATATTTAAATATTGGCATTAGTCCTGCCTTGTATTAATTAAAGCATTAAAAATACCTCTAATGTTTATGACGGTATTTTAGATAACTTATTTTTCGGAGCCTTGATATGAAGACGTTAGCAAAACTTCTAAGTGCAGCCTTGATAGCATTAGTTCAAATCCCTATGGCATCTGCAGCTACATTCCCTGGAAGCAACATTGCCAACATCTACACTTATCTGAATGATGCAACCTACTTCAATGGTTATACTGAGCTTACTTCTCAGGATTTTTCTGGAGATTGGCAGTACACAGCCCTTGCGTATGAATCAGGTAATATCAATACAGTTTCCATGACAACAGGTGCTCCAGACAGCACTACATTCAGCACAGCTTCTCACGGCAACTTTGGTGCATGGAAAGATATCGATTTTGATTCTGACAAGCTGTACTTTGAAGATTCTAACGGTCCTTACAATGTAGAACTGGACCCATTTTCACCATCCAACAGCGCTTACTTTAAAGTATTTCAGTTAACCTCAGATTCCAATCTTCTGGCTTATCTGGGTAGTAACGCCCTGACACTAGAAGCCGGAACTATCATTGTCGGCTTCAATGACAACGGCCTGAGCCTGGGTGATGGTGATTACGATGACATTATCGTAGCAATGAAGTCTGTTTCTCCAGTACCAGTTCCAGCAGCAGTTTGGTTATTTGGCTCAGCACTTCTAGGCCTGGTTGGCATGCATCGGAGAAAGAGAGCAATCGCAAAACAGTCCTCTTAACGAATACCCACTAGAAACTAAAAAGGGAAGCTATTTGCTTCCCTTTTTAATGCCCGGATCTTAGAAAAGCTAACTATCTCTTAGCATAAAACTCAAAGACTGCTTTTCCACACCGTTAACTTTAATTTTTAACCCGTGACAACACGTAAACACTATACAGCCAAACATTGGCTAAAATGTCAGAGTTAATGAAATTAAAAAGGAGTGCTTCATCTTTGTGGTTTGCGCCACGTTATAGCTGACAATATTATTAATATTATCTAAATTTCTAGGTGTTTATAAACAGATAAATCAGGTTGTCTTAAGTTTTGGGTCTGGTGAAATTAGCTTCAAGCAGTTCCTACCATTTCCTTTTGCATCATATAAAGCTTCGTCAGCATATTTATATAGATATTCAAGTGGTTGCGTATTTTGTCCATCGACAAAAACGGCACCTAAAGAGGCAGTTAGCCAAGAGGAAACTGAATTATTACAATGTGGTATTTTATGTTTTTCTATACGATTTATAATATCTTGAGCAATTCTTTTAACATCACTTAATTCCGCTCCATATAAAAATAGGCAAAATTCTTCACCGCCGATCCTTATTGCAAAATCATTGGGACGCCTTGCTGCATCCTTAAGTACAGAACCCACAATTCTTAGAGCATCATCCCCTTTTTGATGACCATAACAATCATTAAACTTTTTAAAGTGATCAACATCTAAGATGCACAGCGCTATTGAGACATGCTCCCTCTCTGCACTACGAATTTTGCGTTCAACAAACTCGGTTAAAACTCTCCGGTTATATAAACCTGTCAACTCATCGGTTATAGCGAGTTCTTCAACCGCAACCATCGCTTTTTGAAGTTTGGCCGCGAGAGATATAGCTTCATCTTTTTGTTGTTTCAATGCCTCTGTTCTATCACTTACCATTTCTTCAAGGTGGGCTTCTCTTGTTTTAAGAGCCAAATTGGATTCATTTAGGTCATTGGTTAACTTGGTAATATCAGTGATGATTATTCGTTGTATTGAAATTAATAGACAACAAACTAGTCCAATAGCCGCCGCGTAGCTATGCCAGGCACTTGATAGAAACTGATAACTTTGAAGATCAACAGTGCTTTGTCGTCCCCAGTCAGTGAAGTAACCAACCGACAAGATAGATAACATGTTGAGAAATGTTAGTAGTAAAGAAGTTTTCAGACCGAAAAAGAGGTAGGCAAGAACTACGGCAAGTGCCAAAAGAGTTATAGCACCTGCCGCTAAACCAAAATTCATGATTGCAAAGCATGGAAATAGTGAAAACGAAGATACGAGAAGAATGGCTTTGATTCTATAAGGAATTTTTCCCTTAAACAGGGTTATAGCCCATAAGAAGGTTATTCCTATGCATGCGATATAAAAAAATTGAATATCACCAAGGTCATTGAGTCGTAAAAACCCAATACCAGCAGCAGGAACGGCTAAAATCGACAAAAAAAGTAATATGTCGTTAGCAATATTACTCCTGATTTGTTCTACATGGCTTTGGAGCATAATTATTCCTAATGCCGCCTTAGTTTAAAGTCTTACTATAAGGAATCCATGATATTTACTTCTCATCACTATATCTAACACCTTTTAGCTAAGCTAATACGTTTAGATTGGAAAAAGCAAAGAATAAAGAGGTCGGTATGCGGCTGTTTGGTATGTATGTAGTCGCCTTGCCATTCATCATCAAACACCAATGCAAGAAACCCAGCCTTATCAAAACCTTGGCAATGACGGCTGATCTCATCCGCCACCTGCTGCAGATACTTCTGGTTATAGGCGTGTTTTAGCGCTTCAGGCATTTTGTGTTTTCCTGGTGCTTTGGGGCCCCGTTGTTTTTTTGGACTTCGTACTGTGGGGTTTAGTACTTCGAGCCTTCCCTGTCGAGGTTTTCTTTTTGCGATAGGTTTTGCGTTTACCGGTTTTTGCTGGCACTTCAGGTAACGCTTTCAATGGCGTGGTATCCATTGTTGCTGCGTAATCCACCAGATTCTTTAACCTGCCTGTTAGCTCATCTATAAAACAATTGTAGGTATTCTGTTTCTGGCTGATCTCATCTAAAGTCACTTCCCATTGTGCGGTCATATCCGGTTTTGTACTGGCATCCGGTAAGCTGGCAATAAGCGCTCTACCCGCTTCGGTGCTATGAATACTCTTGCCCTTACGGATCAGGAAACCACGTTTAAATAGCAGTTCGATAATGCCCGCGCGAGTCGCTTCGGTGCCTAAACCATCGGTTTCCTTCAGAACCTTTTTCACCTCTGTATCTTCAACATACCTGGAGATACCCGTCATGGCGGCAAGTAGAGTTGCATCGGTAAAGTACTTTGGCGGCTGCGTCATCTTCTCCAACAGCCCACCCTTTATGCAAAACAGATCACTCCCCACAGCTAAATCAGGTAAAAGGCTTTCGGGTTCCTGATCATCTTTCTGGGTCGTTTGGTAAAGTTGTTTCCAGCCCTGCTCAATCAGCTGCTTTGAGGATGTTTTAAATACACCTCCAGCGACATCAACACTGACTTTGGTTTCGTTATAACGATGATCCGGCATGAACTGAGCAAGGTATTGTCTGGCTACCAGCTCGTATATGTTTTTTTCATACTGGTTTAATCGGGAAAAGTCCGTTTTCTTTGCTGTTGGGATGATCGCGTGATGGGCTTCAACCTTTTTATCGTTCCAGGCCTTTCCTTTTCTGGTCAGATCAACCTGATCAAATCTGTTTCCCAACTCATGACAATGGGAGCTGAGTGCAGATACAACAGCACCCGCTTCATGTAAATGATCTTCAGGGAGGTAACGACAATCTGATCGAGGATAGGTTATTAACTTATGGCGTTCATAAAGAGCCTGACAGGTATCCAGAACCTCCTGCGCACTTAAGCCATAACGTTTGTTGGCATCAATCTGCAGGGTCGACAGGTTATAAGGCAGCGGCGGAGCGTTTCGTTTGGGTTTCTTTTCCAACTCAGTGACAACGGCTGCTTGCTGTTCAATGCGGCTCACTACATTTTCTGCCAGAGCCTTTGACAGCACCCGCCCTTCCTCATCCTGCCACTGCTGGCAGGCTTCACTGGGTTGCCATTTAGCCGTAAAACTTTCTCCCTGCTCTGTCTTAAGATGAGCTAGAACCTCGTAAAAAGGTTTTGCTACAAACTCGTCGATTGCCAGATCACGTCTTACCACCAACCCAAGCACCGGTGTCTGCACTCTACCTACGGATAAAACACCTCTGTATCCGGCCCTGCGCCCCTGTAGGGTATAAGCACGAGTCAGATTGATACCATAAATCCAGTCGGCTCGACTGCGGGCTAAAGCGGAAGTGGAAAGAGGAATAAACTCACGGTTTTCACGCAGTTGTGCCAGGGATTTTTTCACGGCACCGGGGTTCAGGTCGCTGATCAGGCAACGCTTCATAGCATCGCGCTTATAGTTAGGCACCTTGAGATAGGAGATGATCTCATCCACCAGCAACTGACCTTCTCGGTCAGGATCTCCCGCATGCACGATCTGATCTGCTTCTTTGGTTAAGCGGCGTAATAGAGCTATCTGTTTCCGGGTTTTACTTTTCGGTTTCAGCAGCCATTCGTCAGGGATGATTGGCAGATGTTCCATACGCCAGGTCTTGTAGATGGCATCATACTCATCCGGCTGTGCCAGCTCTAAAAGATGACCGAAACACCAACTGACCACATCGCCATTGGCGGCACGAATGCAACCGTCTTCTTTTTTATGAGGTTTGGGCAGCACATCAGCAATCGCCCTTCCAAGGCTGGGTTTTTCAGCGATATAGAGAATCATATCCGGACCTGTTAATTGATCCGGTTACTGTATATAAAAACAGTATCTCTCTCAATAGCTAAATTACATCAACGTAAGCGGAGGTTCCTGAAGCAGAGCCATCTGTTCGCGCAACTCAAGAACATGTTCACTCCAGTATCTGACAGTATTAAACCAACTGAAGCTATGCGGGAAAGCAGGATCATTCCAACGCCGAGCCAACCAGGCACTGTAATGCATGATACGCAGGGTTCTCAGGACTTCAATCAACTGCAGTTCACGGCTTTGGAAATCATAGAATTCATTATAACCATCCACAATTTCGGAAAGCTGAGCGGTTTGTTCAAAACGATCCCCCGAAAGCAGCATCCAGATATCCTGCATGGCCGGGGCCATTCTGGAATCATCAAAATCGACAAAATGGGGCGCATCATCACGCCACAGCATATTCCCGGAATGACAGTCGCCGTGGACCCGGATTTTTTTAACATCTCCGGTACGAGCCAATATTTCATCGATTGCCTGGAGCAAATCCCGGCATAAAGAATCGTATGCAGTCTTCAGTTCAGCGGGGATAAAATGCTCACTGATAAAAGCCGCACTGTCATGACCAAAATTCTGGCTGTTAATTTCCGGACGATGCTGAAAACTCTTAACACTGCCAATACTGTGCATCCGGCCTAACAATCGTCCCAGAATAAACAGATTGTCGGGGTTATCGAGCTCAGGGGCATGCCCCCCTTTACGGGGAAACAACGAGAACATAAATCCCTGGTACTCATACAGGCTTTCACCAGAATCATCACGGATTGGAGTGACCACAGGCAACTCCTGTTCCGCCAGCTCAAAACTGAACTCGTGCTCTTCCAGTATCTGTTCCCTGCTCCAGCGATCAGGGCGGTAAAACTTGGCGATGAGGGGCTGCTCTTCCTCAATGCCGACCTGATAAACACGGTTTTCATAACTGTTCAAAGGAAAGGTTCTGCCATCACACCAATAGCCTTTAGTTTCGATAGCATCCATCAGAAACGAAGGATCAAGGCGCTCAAATGGATGTTCAGAGTCATGCTCAGACATATAAAACCGTTCCCGTTAGCATCAGTGTTTGCAAAAGACTGCCTAACCTACCCTATACAAAGATCCAAGTCATAAAAACTTTCTGATATAACACCTTGAATCCAAGAGTTTTGTTATAGTCTCCAAAACAGTAGTTTAGTCAGTAAGAGTACGTTATGGCAGGTTCACTGAAAGACCAATTATTAAATATCGGCCTGGTTGACCAGAAGAAAGCAAAACAGGCAGATACGGAAAAACGCAAACAGAGCAAAAAAGCCAAGAAGGCTCGTAAGTCCGGACAATCTGTCGTTGATGAGCAAGCTCAGAAACAACAAGAGCTGGAAAAGCAGCGTCTGGAGAAACAACAACGGGACCGCGAGCTGAATCTTCAGCGCGAAGAGGAACGTCGTAATAAAGAGATTGAAGCTCAATGCCGTCAGATGATTACTCAACAGCAACTGACATGGCCTGATGATGCCGAAGTCTCCTACAACTTTGCCTACGATAAAAAAGTCAAAACGCTCTATGTTACCGAAGAGCTTCAGGGGCAATTGATTCGCGGTCAGGTTTCGATTGCAGTTCTGGATGAGAAGTTTTACCTGATCCCCGACAAGTTCGCTGAAAAAATCGAGCAGCGCCTTCCGGAATATGTCATCCGCATTCAGCCGGAAGAAGAACCGGATGAAGATGATCCATACGCAGATTACAAAATCCCTGATGATCTGATGTGGTAATGCCCATCTGAAGAAAAGGACAGCAAACAATGACACTGGGATTCTTTGAGCAGTTTCTGGCAATACTCTGCTGTGCAGTAATTGCCATTACCCTGTTCAGGCGCATTGGCCTGCCGCCTCTGCTCGCCTATCTCAGTGTTGGCGCATTACTCGGCCCCTATAGTTTTGGTCTGGTTGAAGACAACCACAGCATAGAACTGCTCAGTGAGCTGGGCGTTGTTTTCCTGCTATTTATGCTCGGGCTGGAGTTTTCTGTTTCGCGTATGTTTGCCATGCGCAAAGCTGTGTTCGGGCTGGGGACTCTGCAAGTCACCTTTACTTCACTGATACTGATTGGTATCTGCCTGCTGCTGGATCAGACGATTACCACAGCACTGGTCATCGCCGGTGCCCTGTCCCTTTCCTCTACCGCCATCGTCAGTAAAGAACTGATCCAGAGAAATGAACTGGACACACCCCATGGACAACTGTCAGTAGGCACGCTGATTTTTCAGGATCTGGCAGCCGTATTCTTTCTGATCCTGATTCCCGCACTGGGCGGTCAGAATCAGGATATTGATAGCGCAGAAGTCGCCCTAATGCTGTTGGAAGGTGCAACGCTGCTGATCATTCTGTTACTGGTCGGTCGTATCATCATGCCGATGCTGTTTCATGAGTCTGCGCATAGCGGTTCCAGCGAGGTTTTTGTATTAACCACATTAGTGGCCGCTCTGCTTGCCGCCTGGCTCACACACGCCGCTGGTCTGTCTATGGCGCTGGGTGGTTTCCTGGCAGGCATGATGCTGGGTGAAAGCCATTACCGATATCAGCTTGAAGCGGATATCCGACCTTTCCGGGATGTTCTGTTAGGTCTGTTCTTTGTCTCCGTCGGCATGCAACTGGATCTTCAGGCGCTAATGGATAACTGGTATTGGGTCATCATCTTTACCGCTTTGTTGATTGTCATAAAGACGCTACTGATTACATTTCTCGGCACTCTGCTGCATAAGGACCCGGCAAACTCATTACGCGCGGGTCTGAGTCTCAGTCAGGGAGGTGAATTTGGTTTCGCACTTCTGGCACTGGCGCTGGGTAATCAACTCATCGCACCGGATGTTAACGCCATTGCGGTTACGACCATCATCACCAGCATGATCATTACCCCAATCCTGATGAACCACACTGACCGTTTAAGCCGCTGGTTGCATCGATCTTCCGACCATCAGGAAGAGACTCTTTTGCCTGAAGCAATGGAGATGGCCAGCAATTCACTCAATCAACATGTCATCATCTGTGGTTTTGGCCGCGTAGGGCAGGTTATTACACGTTTTCTTGAACCGATGAACATTCCTTACATCGTTCTGGATAACGACCCTGTACGCGTTATGGAGGCTTCCACAGCGGGAGAGAACATCTGCTTTGGCGATGCCAAACGTGCCGATGTCATTTCTGCTCTGGGTGGCAAGCGCGCTCGTATGTTGATTCTCAGCTATCCCAATGTAGAAAATTCGCTGAAAGCGCTGAAACATCTGAAAACAAAATTTCCGGATCTTCCCATTCTGGTCAGAACCCGGGATGACTCATCTCTGGAGCTGTTCCAGCAAGCCGGTGCCACTGAAGTCATACCAGAATCACTTGAAGGCAGCCTGATGCTGGTTTCCCACGTACTGTCTCTTTTGGGAGTACCTCATAATGAGATCGAAAAGAAAATCAATCAGGTAAGGTCAGAACGTTACAGCATGCTGCATGGTTATTATCACGGTCAGCATTCCGACAAAATCGATGCCAGCGGCCGGATGAAAGAGGTCCTGCACCCGGTGCCTCTGAATGAAACCTGTTATGGCTGTGGCCGTGACCTCGGTGAACTCCCTCTATCTAAATACTCAATGAGTGTCGCCATGATCCGCAGGCAGGATCACTCTATCCATGAACCCGATCAAAGCACTACGCTGCTGGATGGTGACATTGTCATCCTTCAGGGACCTTCCGATAAGATCGATATAGGCGAAGCAATTCTGACTTCAGGAAAGTGACTGCTGGTCACTTTCTGTACTCTAATTCAAGCAGCATTGTGTTTATTCAAATTAATAAACAGCCCTAACCTATTGAAAAATAATATTAACGAAAAATTATTTCAGTAACTAAGATGAAAGAAGCTCATACAGCTAAAAACCTGGTAAAGAATTAACCAGTTCGGGCGATAAAAAGAGGACGTAACTAATAAATTGTCTGTGGAGGACACCGTGCAGGTTATATACAGCAGCCAAACAGCATACAACTATATTCGCCAGGAGACTCTGGTAAGTGGTGGTTTTGCTGACGGCAAGGATAGCAGCGGTAAATCAGCATCTGCGACAGATCAGTTAGTAACCAAATTAGCAGAAAATATTCCCGGCATGAGCGTTTCAGAAATGAAAGAGCTTGATGCCAATGACTATTCCCCCGAAAAAGTTGCCTTGCGCATCTCCGACTTTGTTGCACAAGGCCTGGAAAATGCTCGCGCGCGCGGCGCTTCCGATGAACGTCTGGATCAGATGTACCAGGCTGCAGTCTCCGGGATAGAGAAGGGTTTCAAAGAAGCCACCGAGATTCTTGATGAACTGGGTATGCTGAGCGAAGAAACCGCTTCAACAATCGAGCAAACCAAAGACCTGACGTTCGAAGCGCTGGCTGGCCTTGCGCCTGGTAGTAATGAAACAGCGCCGTCCAGACAGGTCTCCCTCTCTGCTGCTGAGCGATTCTCTCAGTCCGAATCATTCTCCCTTAAGGTGATGACTAAGGAAGGCGACAAAGTCACGATTAAATTTGATAGCTCAGCTACTGAGACAACGTCTCTGGGTTATTACAGTGACGATGATGCCTCTGCTATCTCTTTTGGGGTTGATCGTACAGACAGCAGTAACTATCAATTCAGTGTTAAAGGCGATTTGAATGAAGATGAACTGGAAGCCCTCCAGACCCTGGTTCAGGATATCAGCCTGATCGCAGATGACTTTTACAGTGGCGATGTTCAAGAAGCTTTTGAACAAGCAACTGAATTAGAAATGGACAAATCCCAATTGATGAACTTGAATGTAAATATGAGTCAGTCAGTGAGCTACTCCGCTGTGACCGCTTACGAAGAAGTTCAGCAAATGGATAACCCCTTAGGTAACAACGGACACCATTTGGGACAACTGATGAATAATATGGACCGCTTTACCGGACATCATTCATTAGAGCCTTTTGAAGGCATTGTTTCTTTTGGTGATAAATTACTGGCTAGCCTCATCCGTCAGGATATTCGTTACAAAGATTCTGACGATGAATCCCGAAACAAACTGGAGGACAACATTAGCTTTTTAACAGACTCCGCCCCCCAGTTTGATCAGGACGACGCAGATGATTAACCCCCCTTCTTAATCATCTGCGAGTACTTAAAACCGGCCCTTATGGCCGGTTTTTTTTATTTCATGATTAAGGATGGAGGATTACGAAGTTAGTCAGGCACAAATGCAGCTTTTCAGATAGTTCGCAGTAAAATCAGCAACAGGCTGTGGTTTACCGAACAGATACCCCTGAAAATCATGGCATTTAGACAGTTCCAGAAACTCTTTTTGCTCAAGGGTTTCTACACCTTCAGCAATCACGTTCAGACCCAGGTTATAAGCCATTGCTATGATGGTTTGTACAATTTCTGCGTCATCTTCGTCGGTTACGATGTCACGTACAAAAGACGCATCAATCTTCAGTTGCTCAAGAGGCAGCTTTTTCAAATGGCTAAGCGAGGAATAACCCGTACCAAAATCATCCAGAGAGAAGCGAATACCCTGCTTTCTTAGCAGGTTCATTTTATGGATAGTGTCCTCGATATCAGTCACCAGCAGGCTTTCTGTTAATTCCAGCTTCAACAGATTTGGGTCCGCACCGGTTTCTTCAATGATCTTAATAACACCCTCGACAAAATTAATCTGGCTGAACTGTCTTGCACTGACATTCACCGCAATTTGTAGATGTTTACTGCCTTCTACACCAGACCACTCCTTCAACTGCAAACAGGCTGTTTTCAGAATCCACCAACCGATCGGAACGATAAGACCGGTCTCTTCAGCCAGCGGTATAAACTCAACAGGAGGGATCAACCCTTTATCCGGATGAGCCCAGCGCACCAAAGCTTCCGCGCCGGTTATTTTCTGTGAATCAAATTGTGGCTGATAAAACAGTCTCAGTTGCTGTTTGGATAATGCATTACGCAGATCCACTTCGAGTTCAGCCAGCTGAAACTGAGGAATCAAATCGTCTGGATCGTAGTAACGACAGGTGTTTTTACCAGACCATTTTGCCTGATACATTGCCATATCAGCCCGCTTCATGACCTCATCAGAGGTTTCAGTACCGTTAAAAGGGGTTACCCCAATGCTACAGGAGGCGTGGTATTCAAACGTATTCAGACGGATGCCTTGGTTGATGCAGCTCGTCATCTTTTCCAGAACATTGTTGACCCCAAGCTGTACATCCCTTTCTTCCGTACCCAGGTGCTCCAGTAAAATAACAAATTCATCTCCGCCCAGGCGCGCTGCAATATCCGTATCCCGGATACAGGAACGGAGTCGCTCAGCGACTTCTTTCAGTAACGCATCACCCACAGAATGGCCCTGGGTATCGTTAACATTCTTAAAGTTATCCAGATCTATATATAAAATTGCACCATAAAGTTTGGTACGTCTGGATCTCTTTAACGCTTTACCCAGACTCTCCATAAGATACTGACGATTAGCCAGACCGGTAAGGGAATCAAAGTAAGCCAGCTTATGTATGCTCTCTTCGCTCTCTTTAATACAGGTGATATCGGTAAAGGCTGCCACATAATTAGTCACCTCCCCCTCTTCTGACTCAACGGCAGTAATGGTCAGATATTCGGGGAAAATCTCACCGTTTTTACGCTTATTCCAGATCTCCCCCTGCCAGTACTTTTGGCGCTTAAGGCTATTATCCATCTGTTTATAAAAACGCTGGTCATGCCGACCGGACTGAAGCACCGCAGGTGTTTTGCCAACCACCTCTTCAGGCTGGTAACCGGTTACTTCAGTAAAGGCTTTATTAACTCTGATGATGACCCGGTTCTGATCAGTAATGATCATACCTTCCTGTGAATCAAAAGCCGTGGCAGCAACCAGTAATTCGCGGGCAGCCTGTTTCTGGACCGTGATGTCCTGAACAAAACCTTCAATAATATAGGAAGGCTCTGTTTTCATAACTGCAGTAATAGATACATAAATCAGCTCACTGCATCCACCACCTAATTGGAAAGCGGTTTCATAATCTTTAATCTGGCCCTTTTGAAATAACTGTTCTTCGAAATAACTGTAGGCCGAACGCTCACAAAACAGCTCTTTTAATGAACGAACACGTGAAAGGAGATCTCCGTTCTCTGAATACCCACAAATACGCGCCATCGCACGGTTAGCATTCAACAGATTCCCCTGTGGGTCGGCCTGAAAAATTCCGTGTAAAGAGTGGTCAAACAGTCCCTTGTAACGGTTTTTTTCCTGTTCAAGCTCTGCTAGTTTTTTTTCCAGCTCAGCGTAATAGCTCTTACGGGAAGAATGGTCGCTTAAACCCAAAAGACCGGTGAGGTTTGCGTTATTTTGTTTAGAGGGCTTCTTCATAAACGGTCTCCAGATCCCTCTTATTGGAAGGTCTGGGGTTAGTGATTAAACAAGGATCAATTAACGCTTTTTCCGACAAAACAGGTATATCTGTTAGCGTGACACCATTCACCGACAATGTCTGGATAATTCCAACCTGTTGCTTAAGCAGAGTAACCTGCTGTACTAACCGGTGCATAACCTGTTTCGAACTCAACCCGCGAATATCAATATTCATCTCCTGAGCAATTATCTTGAAGCGATCTTCTGCGTTAGGGAAGTTATAGGCAATTACATGCTCCAAGAGCATGGCGTTGCATAGTCCGTGAGGCAGGTCCAGATAGCCCCCCAGAGAATGAGACATGGCATGAACCGCCCCCAATATTGCATTAGAAAAGGCCAACCCCGCTTTCATAGAACCCAACATCACCTGTTCCCGAAGTTGCATATCATCAGGTTCAGAAATCAGCAGTGGCAGGTTTCTGTAGATCAGTTTAATCGCATCCAGCGCATACATATCTGTAAGAGGCCCAGCCCCGGTTGATACAAACGCCTCAATGGCATGTACCAGCGCATCCAACCCTGTGCAAGCGGTGAGATAAGGGTCCATAGAGGAAGCGGTTTTAGGATCAACCAAGGCAACATCTGGAACGATCGCCTTAGAGATAATGGAAAACTTAAAACGTTCACGCTGATCAGAAATAATCGCAAACTGAGAAACATCAGCAGACGTGCCCGAAGTGGTCGGAATAAAAATCAAAGGAGGTATGGGGGCACCAATCATATCGACCCCCTGAAAATCACGAATACTCTTACCATTGGTCGCTACTATGCCGATACCCTTGGCACAATCCATCGGGCTACCGCCGCCAACAGCAACAATCATATTGCACTTTTCAGCCAGGTAGAATTCAGCGCCTTTCATCACCTCTTCTACCCGTGGATTGGGAGATACATCCGTAAACGAAACCCAATCGATCTCGTTTTCACTAAGCAGGTTTTCAACCTCACCCAGCCAACCCGCATCTTTTACACCCGAATCCGAAACAATCAGTACTTTTTTAGCCCCGAATGTCTTCGCATAGTTAGCAACCGACAGACGAGCACCTACACCGAAAATAATCTCCGGACTAACAAACTTCCTCATCTGGGTAACGTCGTAATCCGCCATGAGGTACACCGTTTTTTATTTTAATTTTTTCAGTATAGGCAAGTGACAACATTGCACCCAGGCAATGCGTCTAACTTAGTATAGACAATGACCTGGATCAATTTTACCGAACGATCATCCGGTTTAATTCTATAAAAACGTGGCTATGTAGAGACAGCATCTACCAAAACAGAGGGTTCAAAACACACAACAACTGTGCAACTATTAACCTGACCAGGGAGATCAAAGGTAACCGCACGAAAGGAAGTTCGGAATCGGCTGCAGAAACACGACAGTTTGTCGCTTTTTCACAAGCTAGATTTATTGCACCTAGAATTTCTCCTAATAACTAAGTAGTTACAAAGATAAGTAGAAATTTCAGTTAAGAGATATATGACAATTTGTCGTAATTAATTGCGTCAATCTGTCATATATTTAGCTGTTAAATACACAATGCCACATAACCAAAGCACAGTGCGAAACCCCAAGGCCATAGCGGTTAAGCTGCTAACTGTTTTTATTGCGTCGGCCCTGACTCTATATGCCGTTTGGCTGGGTGTTATGTACTGGAGCTTTGAAACAGTACCGCAACACCTCTATAGCCAGCCGGTGTTTGTTTTTTCAATACTGGCTTTCGCTATCGCATTAGTCGGTTGTGTGCTTCCTCTTCGCACAGCTAGATCACGCATCCTGTTTGGTGCTGTGGTTTCAGTGGCTGCGGGCTTCATTTTGGTATCGGTTTTAGGTGACTAGGCGATAAAATGGTATTTAACAAAACAATTAACGATCGCCCTTCGGGCTCGGACCTCCAAACTGCTACGCAGTTTTCCGGCCCGTTATCGTAGGCGTTAGAAGTTCATGAGCCACCAAAAAGGAGAACAGTATGAATAACTTAAAGATTAGAGTATTCACTTTATGTTCGCTATTTGTAGCGGGGAGCGTGTTTGCTGATTGGAAACAAGAACTTCGTGAATTGAAAGAAATCTGTGAAGAAGGGCTGTTGTCAGAAAGCGAATGCAGTTCAGAGAGAGAGAAAATTCTTATCGAGAGAGATGCGAAAAAAGCCTCCAATCATGTCGAATGGTTCTGTAATTACGATGGGGAGCATGCACATCCAGTTCTTTTAACAGATGAGGAGTTAAATAATTTTTCCGAGTCGAATGACGCCTCTGCAATAGTGCGAGAGTTATTAGATATTTCTGGGTTGGTTCCAAATTTTTTAGTTACTCCCGCAAATGTACCAAATGCGTCCGCCGAAGTTCGAGGTGGTGAACGTTTTATCAGGTACAACCCTCAGTTTTTGGCTCAGGCGAAGGTTAATTCAGGTACCAATTGGTCAGTATATGCTGTTATGGCACATGAAATTGGTCATCATCTTCAGGGGCATACGATAAAACCTGGAGGCAGTAGGCCACCGATTGAACTAGAGGCGGATGAATGGTCAGGCTGGGCACTTGGAAAACTAGGAGCGTCACTTAGGCAAGCTAAAAGTATTTGGAGTAGCAATCCAAATGCACCCGGATCGTCTACTCATCCAGCCGCTAGAGATCGGCTTTCAGCAATAGAGAAAGGCTGGAAACGTGCGAGGCAAGATAAGACAGATCCAGCCCCGCAGCCTGTGAAGCCAGTGGAACAACCAAAACCACAAAAGCTACCTACATCAACTATCCCCCAAATTCAGTTTGTAGGCGAATGTGTAGTAAATGGTGAACATGCACTTATTGGCTCAGATAATAACTTGTACAACAGTGCTACCAGAATAATCGTCGCAAGACGAGGTCCTGCTTCAATGCCCGGTTGTTCCTTTATGATATTCGGAATATCAGGTTCTCAATATTGCGTAAATTTTCAAAATCAAGTTTTTAGCCCTGCGGTTCCTTACCCGGTTGGTTCATGCCGATAACGACTTCTAACAAGCACAGCCAGTGCGACATTTATTCCGGCGCTCGTTTTGTGCCAGAAAAAAGCCTGGCACAAAACAATCACCTACATAAATGCGCCTGCTGTGGGCGTTATATGTAGATTGAAGATGGAATTTTGGTCAAACCTCATAGCAATAATTGGCTTCCATTTAGGGGCAGTGGTGCTGTTGATTTCAGCCTATGTACTTCACGATTATCAGAAGAGCGAAGGAAAGGTACCAACATCATTTCAATTTTGGATGTTTACTAGTGAAATGAATCTCCTGTACCCAGCTGCAAGTAAAGTTGCCAAGAAACTAACTATTTCCTCGTTAGTACTTATTGGAGTTTTTATATTGCTAAGGATGGGTTTTTAAACAATGGATAAAACGTATAACAAGAACATCAAAAGCCGCCCTGCGAAAATACGATGGGGTCAAGTCTCCCATTTCCCATACAAATTCAAAATATGGCAGCGGATCATCTGCCCTTCTTCGCAGCCGAGTATCGCAGCTTGAACCAGAGTTAAGAGCTTGTTTGTCTGAGGTAGCGAATCTGCCGAGTTTACAAGCTCTCTAGTTGGACCCGGACATTTCATGTCATATCCGGGTGAAGCGAGAAACGCAGGGTACTGGTCGTAGACCAGCAAGAAGCGGGGTCGGCTTTGGATTGTTAAACAAAGGCCTTAACTCACTTTAAAAGCGAAATAAGATTTATCAGTAAGAGTTAATTTATTCAACAACTTCAACTAATCTACATAGATCCCCAATTAATCGCCGGAACGATTAATCCCAATACACGGAGGTATAAATGAAAATCACCCAACTCACCTACCCGCTAATTTTCGCTTTCGCCCTATCGGGCTGTACCAATCTCGCCTCCGTTAAACAGTATTCGGAAACAGCCAACAGTTCTCTGGCTCAGGTGCCCAGTGTATTTAAAGATTTTTCCGGTTCCTGTGAGCGGCGGGCAGAATACTACCCGGAAAAACACCAGCCGGATTGCTCCCGTTTGCAGGACACTGAAAAGCCGCTTAAAGAGGTCGTTTCTGTACTGCAAAGCTATGTTAAAAGCCTGGGTCAGTTAGCGGATGACGATAAGGTCACGTTCTCTAAAGATATTGATGCCCTGGAGAAAGAGATAAAAGGGCTGGATAAACTGGATTCTGAGCAGGTTGCAGCGGTTTCCACCGTTGCTAAATACCTTTCCAAACTGGCAACAGACGGTTACCGACGCAATGTCGTTAAAACCACGCTGAAAGAGAATGATGCTCAGGTCAAAACCATTACGGATACGCTAACTGAAATTATCCAGCGGGATTATGACGATTTACTGGAGCTGGAAAAGTCTGCTGCTATCAAATATTACCGAGGTATTGAGGCCAAGTACGGTAAAACAGAACCTCTGGCGGTCATGATTAAAATGCAGGAGCGGGAAGAAAAACTCGCGGCCTTACAGGAAAAAGTCAAAGCCATTAAACCTCTGACTATGTTGTTAAGCAAAGTTCAGCAGGGCCACCATCAGTTAACCGTTAAATCCGATGAGCTGGATTCCGATGAAGTGATTGAACTGGTCAAAGGTTTTGTTAAAGACAGTAAACCCGTGATCGAACTGATTAAAGATGCTTACCAATAACATAGGGATTTTGTGATGAGTGCATTAACAGCTGAACAAGCCAGAGCCATTGCTAAAGCTCTGCGTAAACTATCATCCGAGTTGGGTGATTTCAGGTTCGAAAACTGGGATCAGTTAAACGAAGAAGAACGAGCAAGAATCGAAAGCCTTGAGTGGACCCTGCTTAACTACTCCTCCGATATGACCGCCTCAGCGATCGAGATAGCGACTAACAATCTAACTGAGCCGGTGGCTCAGATTGAAGGGGCTACTGCTGCGCTGGATGAGGCCCTGGGTAATATTAATTCTGTTAGCAGTGCCATTAATATCGCTACTAAAACGGTGACTCTGGCGGCATCTATTGCTTCTGGGAATGTTGGGGCGATTAAAGATGCCGCACAAGGTTTGATTGAAGAGTTCGCATAGGGTTTTATTGAAGGTTCACATATAGAACCCGCAAACCCACTTTGAAGTTATCAGGCTTCTGTCTTGTCAGGCAGAAGTTTGATGCTGTTTAAACATTTCTAACTGTTGTTGTGTATCTATATCCAATCCGGCGCTTTCCATAATCACGGTTTTAACCCTGAGATCAGGTCCATACAAAAGCGCCTTTGCGCCCTGCTCGCCGTTTAACTCCACCAGCTTTGCAAACTGGCTTCTACTGAAAATGGCAGGCACCCCGCGTTTTCCGGCATAGTGTGCACAAGTGATATCACTGTTTTGGGATGCATTGATCAGTTGTTGTAGCTCTTCTGTTTGTATCGCTATTTGATCTGCCAACAGGATCAGTACCTTTTCTGTCGACTCAGGCAGATGCCGTATAGCAAACGCAATTGAGTTACCCAGTCCCTGTTCCCAATCGGAATTAAACAACAAGGGCGTTTGGGTCAGTTCCCCATTTTGCATAGCGGTTTCTATTTGTGGATGCCAGGAACCGGTTATGATCTGGAGAGTACCCGGCTCTGTTACCAGACGTTTGGCTTTACCAATGCTGTGCTCCAGCAGTGGTTGACCATTAACCTTAGCCAATAACTTACAGCCACCAAAGCGCTGACTGGCACCGGCTGCCATAACCACAATACTCAGCATCAGGCGGCTTGCTCCTGCTCTGTAAGGCCTTTTAGACTGTTATGCTCTGCCTGTTGCTGGGAGTGCATCAGCTGGCACTGGGAGAGGATCGAAAGCGCAATACTCTCTGGCAGCTCGCCACCAATATCCAGACCCGCAGGACCGGCAAGCGGCTGCACCAGCTCTGCTTCTGATAAGCCGGCATGATTCAGTACTTTTTCTTTTCGGTTCACTGGACCTAACAAAGCCATAAAGTGAATACCCGAACCGTTTAAAGCTTTTACAGCCGCAGCATCCAGCTCAATGTTATGGCTCATCACCACAGCCATATTGACCTTCTCTGTTTCTACAAAAGCGGATAACTGTTCGGCTGTATCCTTGAGCAGGTGCTCCGCCTCCAAAAAGAATTCACGCCGGGCATTGGCTGGTCTTGGGTCCCAGACACTCACCGTCCAGCCCAACTGTTTTGCTATGGCGGTAACCGGGCGCGCATCCACTCCGCCACCTGCAATCAACAGATGAGGTTCGGGTTCAACCACCGTTTCAAACCAACTGTTCACGGCATGAACAGAATTTTTTGAAACCGCGTGGGCTTTTTTTGCTGCCGGGTTTAATAGATCAAATCGGGCTTGAGTGTTTGGACCGCAGCTTAGGTTAGAGCTGTCCGGTATCAGCTGTGAGAAACGTGCGGTTTTTCTGTCAGCTAATGCCTTCCTGAGTAGCTTGAGTTGCTGATAGTTATTATCGGCATGAACCGGGTGTAGCATGATGTGTACGGTGCCACCACAACCAATGCCCAGATGAAACGCCAGATCATCTTCATCACTGCCGTCGTAGCAGAGTGAAGTGGGCTGCCCGGTTTGCATTACTTTACGGGCGTGGGTCTGGATATCTGATTCCAGACAGCCGCCACTGAGCATGCCAAACTGTTGTCCCAGACTGTTGAACAGCATCATCGCACCGGCTTTGCGGTAACAGGGGCCTTCTGTTTTATACACCGTGCCCAATACCCACTCGCAGCTGTCCCGTTGCGGGTACCATTGTTCCAGTAAAGCAGATAGTTGATTAGCCATAATCTTCTCCTGTTCGGAGGAATCAGAGCCCGGAACCCGGGCCCTTTGATTTCCGTTTAGCCTTTATCTACTTGCAGAGGCAGTTTATTGAACTCCTGCCCGGTTAAGGCATAGAGCGCGTTTGCCACTGCTGGAGCGATGGGCGGTGTACCCGGTTCTCCCACCCCGGTTGGCGCTTCTGCGGAAGGCATAATATGCACCTCAATCTCCGGCATCTGGTCAATCCGCAACACCTGATAATCATGGAAGTTGGATTGCACAACCTTACCTTTATCCAGCGTAATTTCGCTCATCATGACCGGTGACAGACCATAACCTATGCAGCTTTCCATCTGAGCTTTGATAATGTCGGGGTTCACGGCGATGCCACAGTCCACAGCGCAGACGACTTTCTCGACTTTGTATCCATCCGCTTGTAATGAGACTTCGGCCACTTCAGCCACATAGCTGTTAAAGGATTCATGCACAGCGACTCCCATGGCATGGGCCTTTGGGCAGCTCTTTGCCCCAGCCGGATTTTTCTGCAGCGAGTTTAAGAACACCGGCATGACGAGGATGATCTTTGAGTAACTGTAACCGCCATGCAACCGGATCTTTGCCAGCGGTTTTGGCTAGTCGATCAAAAAACACTTCGGTGGAAAATGCAGTATGTGTATGCCCTACTGAACGCCACCATTGCACCGTGACCGGTAGTTTCACCGTATGCAGATCCACATGCATATTGGGTATCTGATATGGCAATGTTGAAGCACCCTCTACTGAGGTTTTATCGACGCCATCCTTAACCAGAAATCCTTCAAATGCTGTACCACCCGCAATGGACTGACCGACAATCCGCTGCTCCCAGGCTGTCAGATTGCCCTCTTTATCCAGCGCTGCCCGCACTTTGTGGAAGTACATCGGGCGGTAGTAACCCACCTGTGTATCATCCTCACGGGACCAGACCAGTTTCACCGGTACTCCCGGTTTTGCTTTGGCGATATGCACGGTTTCCAGAACGTAATCTGAATGTGGATTGGCCCGGCGGCCGAAACTGCCACCAGCGAAGAGCATATTGATTTTTACCTGTTCCGGCTTCAGCCCAAGCAATCCGGCAACCGCGTGCTGATCACCCGTATGTAACTGTTCACCGTTCCACAGCTCACAGCCCTCGTCGGTGATCTGTGCAACACAGTTCATCGGTTCCATTGTGGCGTGTGCCAGATAGGGAAATTCAAACCCGGCTTCAAGTACTGTTTCCGCTTCAGCAATAGCCTTTGAGCTGTCACCATCGTTCCTGGCGGGCAGGCCCGGAGTTTTTGCCAGTTCTTTAAAATCAGCCATAAGGTCTGCACTGTTTTTCATCAATGCAGCAGACTCATCCCAGTTAACCTGTAACTGATCACGACCTTTCTTGGCGCTCCAGAAATCTGTTGCCAGTACTGCGACACCGGTCGGGATAGCGATCACATCGACTACCCCTTTTACCTGTTTAGCTATAGAGGCATCAAATGAATCCAGCTTAGCGCCAAAGCGTGGTGCATGAGCTACCACAGCGGTGAGCATGCCATCCAGTTTAATATCCTGAGTGAAGATCGCACTGCCATCGGTTTTACCAACATCCTTACGGGAAACCTTTCGACCGATTAAACGAAAATCCTTAGGGTTTTTCAGCTCCAGTTCCTCAAAGGCAGGCAGGGGTTGCTTGGCGGCAAGCTCTGCCAGTTGTCCAAAACCGGCTTTTCTACCCGATGCATGGCTGACAATTCCGTTTTCCACCCGGATCTCAGCAGCGGGTAGTTTCCAGCTTTGGGCAGCGGCTGCGATCAGCATCGCTTTTGCGGTAGCTCCGGCTATGCGCATCTGTTCAAAGGAGTTGGCAATGGCAGAACTGCCGCCCGTGCCCTGTGCGCCCCAGAACAGGTTTTTATACTTGGCCGCATTAGCAGGGGCGCCTTCTGCGAAAACATCGTCCCAGTTTGCGTCCAGCTCTTCAGCCACCAGAGTGGCTAAACCGGTGTAAGTACCCTGCCCCATTTCGAGGTGTTTCATCACCACGTGAACTTTGCCTTCGCTGTCTATTTTCACAAAAGCATTGGGCTGGAACTGGCCTTCGGGATTAATTGAATCTGGTGTTTTTTCTACAGCGATAACCGGAATACTGACACCCAGTGTTAAACCTGCACCGGAGCCCGCCAGCAGTTTAAGGAATGTTCTGCGGCTGGTCGCTGCTACACCACGCTGTTTATTTAATCTGTTAAACATTCTGATCACCCTAAAGATTTAGCAGCTGATTTAATGGCTGAACGGATACGAACATAAGTTGCGCAACGGCAGACATTCCCTTTCATGGCAGCGTCAATATCTGCATCACTTGGGTTGGAATTTGACTCCAGCAAAGCGGTTGCCGACATAATTTGTCCGGACTGACAGTATCCGCACTGCGGCACCTGAAGGTCGGTCCAGGCATCCTGCACCGCTTTTGCAGCTTTGGATTGGATGCCTTCGATGGTGGTAATTTGTTTACCCGCAACCGCAGAAATAGGGGTAGAGCAGGAACGGATCGGGCTGTTATTTACATGGACAGTACAGGCACCACACATAGATATTCCGCAACCAAACTTTGTACCTGTAAGTTCGATGTGGTCCCTTAACGCCCATAACAAAGGGGTATCTGGTTCCGCATCGACGATAAAGTCCTCTCCATTGACGTTGAGGGTAACTGACATGGCTCTTTCCTCCGGGCCCTTTCCAGGCTTCTGTGCAAAAGTTATATAACTATGGTGCTCTAAAGGAATTAACGTTAATGCGATTCTACGAACTACTTGCACAAAACTACGGAACCTTTGCTTTAAGTGGCGAAAATCCTGAATTCAGTGCCATAATCCTATGAGTATTTTTTGATGGAGGTGATCTGCTGTGTCCCATAAATCCAGTCTGGCAAAAGCGATTGATAGTAATTGTCATGAAGATGGCATCACCGAAACCAGCATTCCGGGCTTAAAGTTATATCGCTCTGAAATCTGCATTAATCGTCGCCCTGTGGTCTACCATCCGGCGATTTGTCTGGTTGCACAGGGCCAAAAGAATATGCACTACGGTGATGTGACCTGCAGCTACGACCCGGATAACTATCTGATCAACTCTTTAACTATTCCGGTTGAAGCTGAGGTTCTGGACGCCTCAGATGACGCACCCTATCTTGGCCTTAGCCTGCAGATTGATAGCTACCTTATCGGCCAGTTACTGATCGATATGGACCAGGCTTTTGCTGTGAATGATGCAAACAATGAGGTCGCGGTATCAACACAAGTCACAGAACATCTGAATAATTGCCTGATCCGTTTACTGGATTGTCTGGAAAATGAAATGGACCGCAAGGTTCTGGCACCGACCTTAAAACGTGAGATTTTTTACGAGGTTCTGAAAGGGCCTAATGGCGATATTCTGAGAAACTGTGTTGCTAACCATGCGGGCTCTAATAAGATTGCTCCGGTTATCCAGTTCATTGAAGAGAACTTTCATAAACCCCTGGATGTAGAAACCATTGCCAAATTTGCCGGTATGAGTCCTTCTACTCTGCACGACCGCTTTAAACAGATCACCTCCATGTCACCTATGCAGTTTGTTAAATCCCTGCGTTTACACAAGGCTCATTCGCTGCTGCTGAGTGGTAACCCCGCAAGTGAAGCCTCTTATCAGGTGGGTTATAACAGTCCCTCGCAGTTCAGCCGCGAATTTAAACGCTTTTTTGGTGATTCCCCAAGGGATGTACAAAGTTCGGCGAGATAAGTTTCATAGAAATTTGCGCAGGGTTTTCATTGTAGAAATTTCAAAACCCAGTTGTTGATAGAAATTTTGTGCTTTTAGGTTATCTGAGTCCGTCAGTAAACTGACCCGCTGGATGCCCTGCTCTTTCAGTACCTTGAATACATAGCTGAGCAAATCTGAACCTATGTTATCGCCCCTGTGCCCTTCAGCCACAACAACATCTTCGAGAATGGCAACCATCGCACCTAACGCAGTAGAAACCGTGAAAAGTATATTCACCATCGCCACTATCCGGTCATCTTTCTCAGCCACAAATAAACAACCGACATTCGGATTATCCAGAATCTGTTGCAATGCTGATGCTTGTTTAGATGCATCTGGAGAAAACTCCACTTCCTGTGCAAAGAGTTCTGCCAGAAGATCACACATTATTGGAATATCTGCAGCAGTGGCAGTTCTATAAACAGTCATAAGATGCAACCTGAGTCATAGGGAGAGATTAGCTTACTAAACCCTATGGCGTTTTGAGAAGACAACTTCTCTCCAAACAGCTTACAATTACGCCTTCTGATAACTGTCATCACAGATGTAATGCCTTCTCCATACTCTCTTCGCCCTTACCAACAAGAAGCCGTTGACGCGACTTTGCGGCATTTCCGTAAATCTGACGATGCGGCTGTCATTGTACTTCCAACCGGAGCGGGAAAAAGTCTGGTTATTGCAGAACTGGCGAGCCTGGCTCGAAGAAAAATTCTGGTGCTGGCTCATGTAAAAGAGTTGGTAGAGCAGAACCATGCTAAGTATAAAAGTTATGGATTAAGCGGCGGGATCTTTGCGGCGGGCTTAAAACGCAAAGAGACTCAACACCAGGTCACCTTTGCCAGCGTACAGTCGGTTGCTGCCAACTTAGAACAATTCAAAGATCAGTATTCCCTGCTGATCATCGATGAATGTCATCGGGTTAATGACAGTGATGATGGTCAGTATCAGAAGATTATTCAGCTTTTACGTGAGCAGAATCAGAACCTTAAAGTACTGGGCCTGACAGCCACCCCTTACCGTTTAGCTATGGGCTGGATCTATCGATACCACTATCGTGGATTTGTCCGCAGTGAGCAGGATAAACCGTTTAAGTACTGCATTTATGAACTGCCTTTGAGTTTTATGATTAACCGGGGTTACCTGACCAAACCTGATCTGGTGGATGCTGCCATCGATCAATATGATTTTTCTGTGTTGAAGGAAAATCGATTTGGTGAGTATTCTGAAAAAGAGGTCAACCAGCTTTTAAGTCGTCATAGCCGTGTTACCCGCTCCATTATCGAACAGGTAGAACAACTTGCCTTGGATCGCAAAGCCGTGATGATCTTTGCCGCTACGGTTAAACACGCCAGAGAGATCTTTGAGTATTTGCCACAAACCGAAACGGCACTGGTCACAGGTGATACCAAACAAGCTGAACGTGATCAATTAATAACAGATTTTAAAGCCGGTGAGATCAAATATCTGGTTAATGTTTCCGTTCTCACTACTGGGTTTGATGCTCCCCACGTCGATTTCATAGCAATTTTACGGCCCACTCAGTCTGTTAGTTTGTATCAGCAGATTGTAGGGCGCGGCCTGAGATTGTCTGAAGGTAAAGAGAACTGTCTGGTTATTGATTACGCTGGCAACAGTTTTAATCTGCATCACCCGGAAGTCGGTGAAAAAAAACCCAACCCTGATTCGGAACCGGTTCAGGTATTTTGCCCAAGCTGTGGTTTTGCCAATATTTTCTGGGGGAAAACAGATGGCGAAGGAAATGTAACTGAACACTACGGCAGGCGCTGCCAGGGCTTATTGGAAGATGATACGGGTGAGAACAGTACTGAACAGTGTGATTACCGCTTCCGCTTTAAAGAATGTCCGCACTGTAACGCTGAAAATGATATAGCGGCCCGCAACTGTCATAAGTGCCAACAAGCCATCATTGATCCTGATGATCAGTTAAGAAACGCCTTAAAACTAAAAGATGCGATGGTAATTCGCTGTGCCGGTATCACTCTACAGAGCAATGGACACAAACTTCAGATCTGTTACCACAGCGAAGACGGCGAGGAATTAAAAGAGTCCTTCAATTTCGCTAAACCAGCTCAGCGTAAAGTGTTTAATCAGCTCTTCGGTCGTAGAGCCGGGGCTGGGCAAGCCCCCACCGTTTTCAATTCGGTAGAGGAAGTAATCAAGCTGCAAGCAATGCTGCCCTGCCCTGACTTTGTAGTCGCCAGAAAGCAGAAACATTACTGGCAAGTTCAGGAACGTATTTTTGATTATCACGGACAATATCGCAAAGCGAATCAGCTCAGGTAAGCTCCACACATTCGAGTATCCACAAAAAAGCCCCTGAATCACTTCAGGGGCTTTTTCTATCAGGAGATTATGTATTAGGAAAATATGCTTTTAAACATGAAGAAGAAGATGATAGCTAAACCTGCGCCTGCAGGTAAAGTCACCACCCAGGAAACAAAAATGGTTCCAACCATGCGCATATTTAATGCCGCCATTCCGCGGGCAATACCTACCCCAAGAACAGCACCAACCAGTGTATGGGTAGTTGAGATTGGCAAACCTGTACCTGACGCAATAACAACGGTTGTTGCCGCTGCAAGTGTCGCAGCAAAACCACGGCTTGGAGTCAACTCAGTAATGTTTGTGCCCACAGTCGCGATAACTTTATGACCATACATGATCAGACCAGCAACTATACCTCCGCCACCCAGTAGCAAGATCCATGCAGGCATTGCAGTTTTCTGTGCAACCTCACCACCAGCGCTTACCACACCAACAACAGCGGCCAAAGGACCAACCGCATTTGCTACATCATTGGAACCATGGGCAAAAGCCATTGCACAGGCTGTAAACATCATCAAGATACCAAATAGCTTTTCAACACTAGTGAAGTGATGCTCTCGGTCAGCTACTGGGTCTATTTTTATACGCTTTTGCATCTGCATACCAATGAGCATGGTCGCGACGCCAAATGCCACAGAGGCTATTGCGCTTTCACCCCAGCTCATATCCAGACCGATATGCTTTAAACCTTTGGTAAACGTTACCATCGAGATAATAAAGCCCACCAAAAAGATGTAGCCTGGGATATATTTTTTAGCGTTTTCAAAAGGGTTCTCTGTATCCAGTATAAGTTTCTGGACACTCCTGAAGAGGAAGAAGGCGATTAACCCTGCCGTAACGGGCGAGACTACCCAACTTGCTACAATCTTGCTGACCTTAGCCCAATTGACAGCATCAACTGAAATACCTACGGCGGCGAAACCAACAATCGCACCAACGATGGAGTGCGTAGTTGATACCGGCCAGCCAAAATGAGTCGCGACCAACAACCAGATACCTGCGGCCAACAAAGCGGACATCATGCCGAATACCAGCAGTTCAGGCGTACCACTTAGCAACGCAGGATCGATGATGCCTTTACGGATAGTCGAGGTTACAGCCCCACCAGCCAGATAAGCACCCATAAATTCAAAGATGATGGCGATCATGATCGCCTGTTTCAGTGTCAGTGCCTTAGAACCAACAGAGGTACCCATGGCGTTTGCAACATCATTTGCACCTACACCCCATGCCATAAAGAAACCAAATACACAGGCGAGGATGATAATAATGCTGCCGTATTGAGCAATAATTTCCATAAAACTAATCCCGAGAAAAATTAACGAGCAACAAGCAACTGCAGGCGACTTCCCACCTGTTGTGCACGGTTAGCAAGATCACCAATCAGACTGATCACCTGATAGAGGAACATCACATCCACTGGATGCAGTTCTTTCTCAATCACGAACAGTTCCGAACGGATTTCACGCTCATACTCATCAGTCGAGTGTTCAAGCTTATCCAGTTCAGTCAGCATCTTTTCAATGACATCAATCTCACGACCACCGAAACCACTGTTCACCAGTTCATCGAGCTCATTTAAAGCGGTAAGGGCCTGTTCCGATGTTTTAAGCGCCGCACGAAGCAATTCCTGAAGCGGCGTTTGAATCACGGCCGGAATCTGCATTTCACGACCCAGCATCAGACCTGCAATGTCTTTAGCGCGGTTAGCAATTTTGTCTTGCATGCGCACGACTTCAAGAAGATCTGTTCTCGGTACAGGGAGGAAAATACTCTTGGGAAGGTTCTGCCTGATCTCTTTTTTCATAGAGTCAGCTTGGCCTTCGAGGACGGCTATTCTGTTCTGAACAGTTGCAGCTTTTTCCCAGTCTTCTGTAATAACAGCATCAAAAAAAGGAATGAGTTCGACCGCACAGTCCTGTGCCTTAGCGATATGTTCCTGCATCGGTTTGAACGGAGATCGGGCAAACATCTGCAAAAATGGATTACCAGTTGAAACCATACAACGCACCTTTCGGAAATGAGGTTTTGTTGAACACGAGGTGTTCAGGCGCGCGAATTATGAATGATTTATGACAAAGAGTAAGTACGGAAACAGTGCTTTTTTGTCATTTTTTTGAAATAAATATGAAATATTTGATCTGACAGCACTTTCTAATATACAGACGATATTGTTTGTAAATCGAATGTATATCGCCCTGGATTCATGCGGGTTAGAGAGAGGTTGCAGCGATCACTTCATAATTACGAAAACCCTGCTTTTTCCAGAACCTGTCTGCAACTTCATTTTCAGGATGCCAGCCAACCTGAGCAGTGGTTGCTCCCTGCTCTTTTAACCATTTTTTAGACTGCAAAACCAGTTCAGTGGCATAGCCCAATCGCCTGTAATCGGGTTCAATCCAGAGATTAAATATCACCCCGCTGTTTGCCTGAACAAAACCAGATTGTTGGTTTAGCACTGCTGAGATCGTCCCCAGACAACGCTCACTGCCAATTTTTAATACAACGGCTGAAGCTGCGCCCAACGAGTTATTAAACATGTCTGACAGCATTTGAGATCTTTCAGATAAGACCGGTTCCCCGAAGGGTTTGAAATGATGTTCAGGAAGCTCCATTGTCAGAGCCTCCCACATTTTAAGAATCTGCTGTTTATCCTCGATCAGAGCTTCACTGATTGTCACAGGCTGAGGCATTACGCTTCTCTCCATTTACTTCATCTGCCTAAAATATCTGGGGCGAAGCGCTGACACGATTACCGTGAAGTATCCAATACACGTAACCGCTCAATAGCTTCTACTTCGCGATCGATGTTGCCCATTTCAGATTCTACATCCGCTATATAGCTGATACTTTCCTGAACCTGATCAGAGGCCTGACTGGATGATTCAACCAGACTTTGCATCTCCTGGCTAAGAGTCACCGAATTCTCGGAAATTTTAGTCATAAATGATTCGGTTGAAGTAATTGTTTCACGTATGGATTTAATCGAACCCGTTACAGCGTGAACCGTTTCACCGGTCTGATCCAGACTTTGCTGGGTATTGTAAGAGAGCTGCCTAACCTCATCTGCTACCACGGCAAAGCCCCGACCTGCTTCACCCGCTCTGGCCGCTTCAATTGCAGCATTCAGCGCAAGTAAGTTGGTCTGGTCAGCAATACCTGAAATCACATTCAGGATTGAAAGGACCTCTTCGGAATTCTGCTTCAGGTCTTCAACCTTACTATGCAAAGCCTGACGTTCACCACTCTGATTCTCAATATCCTGAGTGAAGCCGAGGAAGCTATCCTGTATATCGTTTAAGACCGTGCCTGTGGTCTGAGCATAGTCAGCCACTAAACCAAAACTTTCCACCATCTTGCGAAGTAATGGACGATACGCTCCCATACAATCCACAAGGTGAGTCTGTAACTGGTTCATCTGTTCGAGACTGTTGATACGGGAATTCAGGAAATACTGCCGGAAATCACTGTAGTGCATTGGGAAGTTATCTGCGTATTCATCTGAGAAGGATTCACCTTCGGCAGATTTAAACAGAAACAAAGCGGTCAGTGTCTGGTTCATATGCACACCCAGCAGCTCACCAAATGTGGAATAACCTGCTACAGCCATGTCAGTAAAATCATGCACTTGGGAAAGGTTTGTTGCGTTATTTAAACGACGCAGTACACAGTCATTAGCCAGCATAGCAATCGGTTTCGATGGTTTGCCCTGAAGAAACTCACGGAAAGACTGGCTGGTGCTCTGAGCAAAGTCCTTAGCTTTAACAAGGTGGAGTTTATCGCCAAACTCTAAATCACAGAAAAACCCTATACTTCCGTCTTCTTCATTAATGCCCGCGATGGAACGAATAAACATTTCATTACCGATCTCCACTGCAAATGAATATCCCACCAATGCATCTCCCAACCCAGAAGCCGGACATCGGAAGTGTTCACACAACAGGTCAACCAGTGTCATGAGTTCATGGCTGCCGGTTTTGAATGCAGATTTAACAACACGGGTATGGACATCAGACTCAGCAATGACAAAGGAAGCATTGGTTTTCTCAAAGTTATGAGCTTTGAAAATTCCGTACTGAATATCTTTAGCCAGTTTTATAAAGATCACCACGGCCTGGTTGTGCGCGACTTTATCGCCGTCGTAAACCAACGCCTGCTGGAAATCCAGCTTACCGCCTGCCGAACCACCGATGAAATAACAGGGGAAACGGCCACTTTCATACAGCCCCTGCATAAAGAAGTTTTCACTGGCAGACAAACCATCAAAAAATGTCAGGGCCAACGTATCCTGATAGTTCACGTTGAAAGGGGGTGTTAAGCGTTTAAATTCTGCGCTGAATTTTTCGACACGCTGTTTTCGGCTTAAGGTAACGTTGCCGGAGCGGATATCTTCACAAAAGAGCGGGATTGTACTCACTGAAACCTGAGCAAATACCTCACTACTGTAGCTTTGAATAACAATATGATCCCAGTGATCACCTGCCTGGTGGTATAACCCACCATCACAGGAGCTGAGTTCCCCTGCTGTCATCACGCCAATCACTTTATCTGCTTCAGGAAGCGCTGACTTGATCTGACGAAGAGTGCTTTCAAATTCCAGATGAGGAGATACAAAAACAACGACCAGGGAAATTGAAGCATTAGCGAAGGTCAGATAAGAAAGTTTCTCCTGACTAATTTCACGACTGCTTATTGACTGAACCTTGATCGGCTGTTCGTCAACTGTATTAGCTTTATTATTATTTTTGCGTTTAAACCACGGCATACATCATTTACCTTTTGCCCTAGGAATACTGCCATCACCCATATCTGGGTAGATGCTTTGAACAAAGGGGATTCCTGTTTTTATTTAGATATAGACTTTATATCTAATTAAAGCCACTCAAGTAGATGTATTAAAGGAGAAAAAGTAAAAATACTACTATTCCCCCCATACTTTAGAACTAAAGCATTAGTAAGTCAGATATTTTCTGGCACGAAAAAACCCGGCTAAAAAACCGGGCTTTTGTGGAATTATCTCTCAGGCTGGGCTGAGTTCAGGATCGTCTACTACTGGTTCTTCTACTACAAGACGTTGTGTGCCCTTCTTACTAATATGTTTCTGATGGATTTTATCCAGCTGGCGATCAATTTTATCGGCCAGGGCATCCAGCGCAGCATATAAATTATCGGCTTCTGCTTTTGCGAAAATATCTTTACCTGCTATATGAATTGAAGCCTCAGCCATATTTTGCCGGTCAGTACTCTCAAGAATTATATTAGCACTAGTGATTACTTCATAGCGTTCCTGGCTTGCGTTTAACCAGCCTTCTACTTTGTCTTTAACACTATCGGAAACTTTTGCATTACGGTGAGTGATTTTGATGTTCATGGCAAATCCTTAATGCGTAGGGATCATAATTTGGAAAGTGGTTTTATTACTCTTATTTACTTTCCTTACATCTACAGTAGTACCACTCCGTGGCTGGATTTCAAGGATTTTCTTTCAAATTTGAAATAAAAGATGATTTCAGACGAACTCCCCGGTTTTTGCTCTTTCAGCTCATACAAAAGCTGTTATAGTGGTGGGGATCAGTCCGAATGTTTTTTCTTTCCAGAGAGTGACATCACCCCCGCTCCAAAGATCAATATCAAACCTAACCAGCTGTTTAATCCCAGAACTTCTTCCCAGATAATCCAGCCAAAGAGCGCAGCAAACGCAACAGAAGCGTAGGTGTATGGGCCAAGTTGCCCGGCCGGTGCCATGCCATAACCGCGACTTAAAAGCAGTTGTGCAACAGTAGATGTAATTGCCATTAACACTAGCCAAAGCAGTTGCTCCAGATTCGGTGTAACCCAGTTAAGGGCAGCCGGGATAAACGACAAACAGGCGCTGATCAATGCAAAATAAAACACAATTCGTTGAGGTGATTCTGTACCACTCATCCGTCGAATCACAACTTTCGCCAATGCACCCAACATAGCCCCAAACAATGCAATAATGACAGAAAAGTTCAGTTCACCCTGGGTCGGGTTAAGAATTAAAAGTACACCACAAAAGCCCGTGACGATGGCTAGCTTAACCGCAAAACCGACTTTCTCTCCCAACCACAAAAAAGCAAAAAGCGGTATAAAGAACGGTGCCGTTTGTTTAATCATTGCAGCTTCAGCCAGCGGCAGATGCCCCCATGAATAATAGAGGCACATCATCGCTGTCACTCCTACTACTGCACGCATGATGTGATATCGAAGATAGTCGGTTTTAATGGCTGAAAAACCATTACGAAGCAGCCACGGCAGTAACAAAGCAAGGCCGAACAAGTTACGGGCGAAAACGATGACCTCGGTGGGTAATTGCCCCGTAATCTGTTTTACAACCATGCCGGAACACACCAGAAACAGTTCTGAAAGGACGATAAATAGTGCAGCTTGATATAGGTTGCTGTTCATATGCCTGAAATAAAAAAGCCCCTCTCGGGGCTCTTAAGTAGTGTGGGGTTTATATTTCTATGATTTCATAGTCAGAATTCAGAGTTTGAGCCTGAGCCTGACTGGTCACAACAGCAATACTGGATTCTTTGTTAAGAAGATAGGTTTCAGCAACTCGCTTCAGGTCATCAATGGAGACCTGCAACACTCTGGAACGGAACGCTTTACGTTGTTCTGGAGTACGTCCAAACAAGATACTATGGAAGGCCTGTTTTGCTTCACCCGCAGGGGAGCCTGGCTTATCAATGGAACTGACAACCCCAAGAATCGCTTCTTCTAGTTTTTGGTCATCATGGTCGTTGTCCAATAGCCATTTCACTGAAGCATCAAAATCTTCAAGAGTTTCCTCAAGACGAGGATCACGGTAAGAGAAGAACCTGAACGCAGCATCTGCTGAGTCCTGACCCGCTCCTGAGCCGTAAGCTCCTCCTCTCTCACGAATGGCACGGTGTAAATAACCATTTCTCAGGAAATCACCAAGGATTGTCAGCGCAGCAGAGTCTGGATGCTCAACAGGAACCGTTGGGAAAACTTTGGCACAGAAGTTAACCTGTGTACTGGTAGTCCAGGCTTGTTTTACATGCCCACGCAAAGATGGCAGTGAGAAAAGCTCTGTATTGCTCTCTGCCGGCTTCCAGGTACTTTCCAGCTCTGATTGTAGAGCTGCCTGATGCTCTTCTTCAGCAACCATCAGGAACTGACGAGGGGCCTGCTTAATTTTTTCATGTAAAGCAACAAGCTGATCTGAAAGCTCCTGAAGTGCAGAGTCTGAAGCCAGATTATCATCCAACTCTTTGAAGAACTTAATCGATTCCAGACCTTTTGTTGACTGCGTTAAAGCGGCAGACGGGCTCATTTTTGCAGCCGCAGCCATCATCGCCAACGCATGCCCTGAACCGGTAATACTCTGTTCTTTACGAGTACGGATCTGGGAAACAACTTCTTTGATTCTTGCAGTTTCATCAAACCGAACTTTCTCAACAGTATCCTTCAATAGGGCTGTTAGTTCCTGCTGTTTAGAAACCAGTGCTTTACCCGAAAGAGTGAAAAAGCCTTTCACTGACTGTTCATCTTCCGGGGCACCACGAACGCTGGAAAAGGCATGAATACCACCGGTAACTTCGGTCTGGTATTGCTGATTTTCCTGATAGGTACGTTCACCACAGCCCAGTTCAGTTAATAAACTGCTGTACAAAGGCATCAGATGGCTTTCCTGCTCAGTAAGTGCAGGTAGATCCATAATCACTTGCTGATACACGAGACCATTAGTACCACGATCATAACGCGTGAAAGGTAATGAAGATTCCGATTCTAAAGGCTCTGGAATATTCATATCTTCAGGCACGTCCTGAAGGGTCACTTTTGGAAGGATAGATTCATCATCTTCCTGATTCTGGCGCTCCTGAAGAGCGACAGCACGATCAATGACCTGCTGCTTTTCCTGATCATTAAGGGACGCCTTAATTTGTGCTAGTTGCTCTTTCTCTGCGGCATCTCTCCGCTCAGCTAACTCACCATCCGGGCGCAAAGTCACTCTGACACGGTGATTGTTATCTAACAGCTCCCGTACCATTTTTTGTACAAAATCCGGCTGTTTAATCTCTTCACGCAATTTGTCCAAAACCGGATCAAGGTTCAGCAAAGCAATCGGGTCACCATCATTAACAGCTGCGCCCAGAGAGGACATGATGAGACTTAACCCATACGGATAGCCATCGCCATTAATCTCGCGCTGCTGTAGTTCAAGTTGATGTAACTGTGCTTCCAGCATGGATTGCGGCACGCCTTCAGATGCGACTTTTTCTAATACATCCAGAACCAGCTGTTCAAAAGCATCGGCAGATTCAGGCTCACTACCTTCAATGCCACACATGAAGCTCATTTCACGATTTGAATCTTCCAGGCCACATAAAGGTGAAGGAGCACTACCCAGTTCGGTCGATTCAAGCGCATGACGTAAAGGCGATGCACTGTTGTCCAGTAACACACGTGAGATGAGATGTGCTTTAAGTTGCTCTTCAAGGTTACTGGAGTGGCCCAGTAGCCATGCCAGTACATGATGCGTTTTCCCGGATAAGTCGTCCTGATCCAGGTCATAACCCTCTTCTATACGCAGTGGTGAGAAATAACGTTTTTCATCATGAATCTCGATGGACTCGTCAAGTTTCTCAAAACGCGAAAGGGCTTTCTCTTCAAAATAGGTCTGCAATTCTTCAGCGGGAATATCACCAAAGGTCATAATGACCGCATTTGAAGGGTGATAATGAGTGCGGTAAAACTCCAGCAATTCATCATAACTCAGATCAGGAATTGACTCGGGTTCACCACCGCTATTGTGATGGTAGGTAGTGGTTGGGAAGAGATACTTAGTGACCGTTTGCCATAAGCGCGACACAGGTGAACTCATAGCCCCTTTCATCTCATTGAATACAACTCCTTTATATTCAAGATCAGACTCTGGATTTTCCGGCTCGGAGAACTCAATTCTGTGACCTTCCTGCTCAAAGTCTAACTGGTCAAGGCGGCTGAAAAAGACCGCATCCAGATAGACATTCAGCAGATTAAAAAAATCTTTACGGTTCTGACTGGCAAAAGGATATGAGGTCCAGTCACTGCTGGTCATCGCGTTCATGAAGGTATTCAGGGAGCGCCTTGTCATCATGAAGAATGGATCACGTACAGGAAAACGCTCGCTACCACATAGAGCTGTATGCTCAAGGATATGTGCTACCCCTTTTGAATCCTCAGGTACGGTTCGCAGACCAACTAAAAATACATTCTCGCTGTGATCTGACGCGATATGGTAATGGGTAAGTTCCGTTTTCTTGTGTCGATACTCAGAAACCTCTATACCCAGAGAATCGATTTTCTCCGTCCTGACGAAATCAAAAGAGGGATGTGCAGCAATGGCAGCTTCAGTCATGGATCTGGATTTTCCTGTGTCTAGCAGTTGCGTGAAAGAACTCGATTGTAATAACTATTAGATAGGATGACCAACGTTCCCGGAGTTTTAATTCCGCTTATATACAGACGGCCTGCGGGCAACCGTCGTCCAGGGTATAAATTGCTTGAATTATTAATCTTCGGACTTAAAAAGCAAAAACCGGCATACATCCTTAATATACTGATTTATATAGATATTTATATATTGAAGAATATCTGACAACATTTTTGTGCGATGCACAAAAAAAATATTGACAGGTCAATTATTAACCACTATATTTAAGGAAAATGTTGCATCGCACAAAAACTTTAAGATTCTCAGAGGTATTACCAAATGTACGAAGATCTGATGAAAGACGTTCAGGAAAAAATCCAGCCAGCAATCGATGTTGCAGAAATCAACAAAAAAGCTCTGGAAACCCTTTTTGCTCTTCAGTCTGAATATGTAACAGATTTCGTTGACTCTAGCGTAGCTCAACTGAAAGCGCTGTCTGAAGTTAAAGAGCCAAAAGAAGCCGTTGAACTTCAAGTTAAATTCTTCAAAGACCTTGAAGGTAAAATGACTGAAGTTGCTGAAAAAGAAATGGCAGCTCTGAACGATGCAAAAGTTGAAATTTCTGGAATCGTTGAAAAAAGCTTGTCAGAGATCGGCGAAATGCCATACGTAGCTGACTTCAACAAATTTCTGACAGAAACTGCAGAAGCGACTGCAGCAGTTGTTCCAACTGTTGAAGCAGAAGCTCCTAAAGCAGCGGCTCCAGCTAAGAAAGCACCAGCGAAAAAAGCACCAGCAAAACGTAAGCCTGCTGCTAAAACTGCCGCTGCTGCTAAGTAAAACGAATTTCGTATAGGTTTGTATACGATCCAGCTTCTCTACTCTGGCTGGTTTAAACACCAAGCCTTATCCTTTTGCCGGTCTCCCAGACCGGCTTTTTTATGCCCGTTACAATATCAACAACTCAGATAATCAGATTGCTTGTAATTTAGCCAGAGAAGGCAAAGGCCCTTCCAGCCCCATAGCAAACTGCATTACTTTATTTTGTGCAGGTTTAAATTTACCCGCCAGGCCAAGTCCAATATTACGAGCCAGCTTAAGTGGGAGGTTTTCGTTACTGAAAACACGATAGAAAGCATCCATAGTCTGCATCATCAACAGGTTATGCATACGTCGCTGTTTTTCATAATCTTTAAGAACAGATAGAGAAACGTAATCCCGCCCTTCTCTTTCTGCCGACAAAATCACTTCAGCTAATGCTGCGGCATCGAGTAAGCCTATATTCACACCCTGCCCCGCTAATGGATGGATCATATGTGCAGAATCACCGGCTAATGCAACGCCTTCGGCAACATAATTTTGTGCATGTTGCCTTCTTAATGGGAACGAACCTCGCGTCAGTAGCGCCTCAATATTACCCAGGCACTCAGGGAATGTTTCTACCAACTCATGCATGAAGGTATCATCATCCAAGGACATCAATCGATTAACGTTATCAGGAGTGTTGTACCAAACTAGCGATGCGTTATTGCCACACAGAGGCAAGAAAGCCAAAGGCCCTGTCGGTGTAAATTGCTGCCAGGTTATATCCTGTTGTGGGTAGGCTGTGGTGACTGAGGCAACCAATGCATGTTGCTCATAATCCCATTTATGAACCCCGATCCCCGCTGCCTGCCTGACCTTTGACTCACCACCGTCTGCTGCAATCAGCAATCGGGCGATAACCTCTTTGCCGTCATCCAATTTCAGAATGCTACTGCCAGGAGAATAGTCGATATCAGTGATATTAGCCGGGCAAATCAAATCAATATTATCGAAGGCCTTTAACCTCTCCAGAAGAGACAACTGTACAATTCTGTTTTCAATGATATGCCCTAGATATTCATGGCCTATATTATCGGAAACAAATTCAGTAACTGCTCGCTCTTCGCTGGACTCCCAGACCTTCATGCGGCGGTAAGGGCAGCTCCGTCGACTTTGAATGCCTTCCCAGGCTCCAACCATTTGTAGAATATTCTGAGAAGCTACACTAATAGCAGATACACGCAGATCATTAGGTTGATCCGGTTCAAACTCTGCAGGGTAGCTATTTTCCAGAATAGCAACAGAGAGCTGACTGCCCCCCAAAGCGCAAGCAACAGCGGCACCAACCATGCCACCACCGACAATCACAATATCGTAGCGAGTATTCATCTTTAATGTCTTAAGGCTAATCTCAAAGTAGTCAGTATACCTAAAGGCTATTTAGAGTTCTTGAGAAAGATCAATGCCAGGAGTGACCAGAATTATTTATACAGGCACAACAGAAATAGCTGCCCCAAGAATTACGCAGGATTCGTAATCTGCCTAAATAAACAAATTCCTCTCCCGAAAGTATTAAATAATTCAACTTTACTGAGCCAGATGTGTCTGGCGATATTTTTACTTAATACTTTCTAGCAACAACATAACCTATGAGGCGGAGATATTATGAATAAGCTCGAACTTGATCAGCTAGAGGCAAAAGTCACTCGAGACCTTAAAGAAGGCGACATTATTTTTATTTCAATTAACAGCCCTTTATACAGACAAGTAGCACAAGGGTCTGGTAGCTGGACTTCCCATGTAGGTTTCATTATCAAAGAAGAGGAACAATGGTTTGTTTTTGAAAGCGCAGTGCCTACCGTAAAGCGTTGCCCGCTTCGGAAGTTTCTGGCAAGGACAATGAATTCACAGGTATGCATCAAGCGCTTGAATCAATCACTTGAGCCAGTGCAAATTCAACAGCTTAAACAAAAAGCGGCAAAACGCATGGGACGTTTTTATCACCTGGGTTTTAATTTCGATTCGAATCGACAGTTTTGTTCAAAGTTTGTCTATCTGACTTTCAAAGAGGCTTTAGGTGTTGAGATCGGGAAAGTACAGACTTTTGAACAGCTTCTCGACGAAAACCCACAGGCCAGTGTGAATTTCTGGCGCTGTTGGTATTTCGGGTTTATCCCATGGAAGCGAAGAACAATTACCCCATCAAGCCAATTAACAGACCCAAAGCTAAGTGAGGTGTTCTCGACGGTCGAGGCTAAGAAAGTAATACATAGTGAGGAAATAACAGCCGCTGTATAAACCAAAAAAAACCACCCGAAGGTGGTTTTTTTAATTTATAGCTTTTCAATCTCGGCTTTATTCCGAAGTTGATTGAGATGGGCCTGATAATCATTTTGCCCTTGGCGATTACCCAGAACCATTTTCATCATCTGCTGTTCTTCTGCCGCCAATTCAGGTGTTTCCGCAATTACTTTATCCAGCGCAATGATTGCCATGCTGCCATCTAACAGACTCACAGCCTCAAAGCTTGAACCAGATTCTGGTTTTGGCATTTTAAATGCGGCTTCGATAATTTCTTTTGGTGTTGTTGATGAACGGCGCGCTAAAGCTTCTACAGTGACAATCTCTGCTCCTGCGGTCACAGAGTCAAGAGTTGCACCCTGCTTCAATTCACTAAGAGCTTCGGAAGCAACCGTAGCCAGCTGATCAACCACAGAAGTTTCCAGCAAAATTGCTGTGATCTCTTCTGCTACCTCATCACGAGTTTTTTCTCTTGGTAACTGGTGATTTACAACACGCAGTACCAGTGAACGACCAGAATCCAGTTCTACCGGTGTGCTATTCAAACCTTCATTAATCAGCTCAGCATCGAAGGCAACAGCCAAAACCTTAGGATTAGAAGTTACAAAATCTTCGTTTCCTGAGCGGCTGAACAGATCCGTTTTCTGAATTTCCATATCCAGCACTTCTGAAGGTTCAGCCAGGTCACCGGAAGAAAAAGAGATATCCGCCAATTGCTCAAGCTGCACAACATATTCTTCTTCAGACTTCTGCTTAAGAATATCGGCACGTAACTCTTCTTTAACTTCTGCAAAAGAAGGAACTTTGCTATCAACGATATCGATCAGTTTGATCAGGTGATATCCGAACTCAGTCTTAACCGGACCGGAAACGGCACCTTTCTCAAGAGCGTAGAGACTATCTTCAAACTCTGGTGAGAACACACCTTTTTCGTTAACGCCTAAATCACCACCCATCTCCGCAGATAATGGATCATTTGATTCAGCCTGAGCCAGAGATTCAAAGCTATCACCTGCGGCTATTTTTGCAGCAATTTCTTCGATTTTAGATTTTGCCGCTGCATCATCCTGCTCTTCGCTGATTTCAATCAGAATGTGTGCAGCATGTCTCTGTTCCTGAGCTTGATAGTTATCAGCCATTGTCTGGTAGGCTGTTTCAAGTTCATCAACAGTTACTTCGATATTTTTTTCCAGCGCAACACGATCCAGTAACAGATATTCAATAGCTACCTGTTCTTCAGTCATGAACTGGCTGCTGTTGTTCTGGTAGTAATCGTCGAGTTCCTGATCAGATACTGTAATGCTGTTACGAACAGGTGCTGCATCGATAGTGAAATAGCGGATATCACGTTTTTGACTATCCAGACCTGCAATTGCCTGTAGTTCATTAGTAAGCGTGAACGCGGACAACATATAAGCGATGCGTTCCTGTTCAGCAAGCTTCTCTTTACGTATCAGATTACGGAATGACAGAGGAGTCATGCCGGCATTACGTAGAGTTATTTCAAACTGCTCACGGCTGAATGTGCCGTCTTGCTGGAATTCTTTAGTAGCCAGTATCATCTGATCAATCATATTGTCAGAAAATACCAGACCCTGCTCTTCTGCCGATTGAACCAGAATGTGTTGTTCAATCAGGCTATCTACAACCATATTGCTGATCAGATTATCATCCAATAGTGATGGGTCTGCATTGTCCCCCATCTGATTCAGCATCTGTCTGCGCTGAAGTTGAACTGCTTGCTGCAACTCCTGCTGAGAAATTTCTGTGCCATTGACTGTCGCCGGTGCATTACTGCTGGCCGTTAAACTTACAAGCGATTCAACACCAAATAATGCAAAGGTAATTGCAATCAAACCAACAATGATTTTAGCGACGATACCTTGTGAGTTATCACGAATGGACTGTAGCATTATGCCTCTTGACCCCTGGCCTTTTTTACACACAAAAAAGGCGCATTCTCCTAAGAATGCGCCTTTACATAACTTCGAAGTCTTTTACCTGTTATTGGAGCAAATACTTCTTAATTTGGCGGAACGGACGGGACTCGAACCCGCGACCCCCTGCGTGACAGGCAGGTATTCTAACCAACTGAACTACCGCTCCATGCGGGACTCGAACCCGTGACTGCCTTTCCCCCTATAGACAGTCGGGTAGTTCAAAGAACTACCACTCCCGTAAAGCAAGATCGTGACGCGATCAGATCTTACTTATTTACTGCGTCTTTCAGAGCCTTACCAGGCTTGAATGTAGGCAGTGTTGCAGCGGCAATCTCAATTGGTTTGCCAGTCTGCGGGTTACGACCTGTACGAGCTGCACGCTCTTTTACAGAAAATGTACCGAAACCTACAAGTGCCACAGAATCTCCATTCTGTAGAGCACCAGTTACCGCTTCCAGAGTAGCATCAAGCGCGCGACCTGCGGCTGCTTTAGGAATGTCGGCTGAAGCTGCGATAGCGTCGATCAGTTCAGACTTATTCACGTTGTTCCCCTTTAATAGATCATTATTTTTGAAATTATTAAGTTGTTCCGTTATCCATGCCCAGCAAGATGGTCAGGCATTTATACCAAGTGGTAGAAAGGGGTGTCAAGACAACATCAACACCTTTCTACCCCTGATGAATTCTAATGTGGCTTTATTTGCTCTTGCTCAGTTTTTGAGGCTTTTTCTTTTGATGACACAACCTCTTCACCGTCTTTCTCCAGTGGCTTGGGTGGATACTTGAGTGCAATGTCCAACACCTCATCTATCCATTTAACCGCCTTAATATCGAGATCTGCTTTGATATTGTCTGGAATTTCTTTTAAATCGCGCTCATTTTCCTGAGGGATAATTACCGTTTTAATGCCACCACGGTGCGCTGCAAGCAGTTTTTCTTTCAATCCACCGATTGGTAAAACTTGTCCGCGGAGGGTGATTTCACCGGTCATTGCGACATCTGCTTTTACTGGAATACTCGTCAAAACCGATACTAAAGCAGTACACATACCTATACCGGCACTTGGCCCATCTTTAGGTGTCGCGCCCTCAGGTACGTGAATATGAATATCCTGCTTCTCATGAAAATTACTAGGGATACCCAAAGCTTCTGAACGATTCCGAACGACTGTTAGCGCCGCCTGAATCGATTCTTTCATGACATCGCCAAGGCTACCCGTTGTAACCTGACGTCCTTTACCCGGCACTACAGCAGTCTCAATACTGAGAATATCGCCGCCCACCTGAGTCCAGGCAAGTCCTGTTACCAGGCCGATCTGATCCTGTTCTTCCGCAATTCCGAAGTTATGCTTACGCACACCGCTGTAATGCTCCAGCTTCGTCTCATCAATAACCACCGGTTTCTCGATATCAGCTTGCAGAGCCAGTTCTTTAACCACTTTACGGCACAGTTTAGCGATCTCTCTTTCCAGACCACGTACACCTGCTTCACGGGTGTAATAACGCACCAGGCCGACAATGGCATCATCGCTAATTGTAACTTCGTTTTTCTTCAGTCCATTGTTTTTGAACTGTTTTTCAACCAGATAATTACGAGCGATGTTGAGCTTTTCGTCTTCGGTATAACCTGGAATACGGATGATTTCCATACGGTCCAGAAGTGGACCAGGAATGTTCATTGAATTTGAAGTACAAACAAACATTACATCTGAAAGGTCATAATCCACTTCCAGATAATGATCGTTGAAACTGTTGTTCTGTTCCGGGTCCAGCACTTCAAGGAGTGCAGAAGCTGGATCGCCACGCTGATCCATACCCATTTTGTCAATTTCATCCAGCAGGAACAGTGGGTTTTTCACGCCGGCTTTAGCCATTTTCTGCAACAGTTTGCCCGGCATAGAACCGATGTAAGTTCGGCGATGACCGCGAATTTCCGCTTCGTCACGAACTCCACCTAAAGCCATGCGGACATATTCACGATTGGTTGCACGAGCGATAGAGCGCCCCAGTGAAGTTTTACCTACACCTGGAGGACCGACCAAACAAAGAATAGGACCTTTAAGTTTCTTAACTCGTTTCTGGACAGCCAGATACTCGAGGATACGATCTTTAACCTCTTCCAGACCGAAATGATCCTGATTCAAAACTTTTTCAGCACGTTTCATGTCATGACGTACTTTAGAGCGTTTAGACCAAGGGATCTGCAGCATCCAGTCGATATAACCACGTACAACGGTTGCTTCAGCTGACATTGGCGACATCATCTTAAGTTTGTTGTATTCCGCCATGGTTTTATCAAACGCTTCCTGAGGCATTTTCGCGTCAGCAATGCGTTTTTTCAGCTCATCCATATCATTGGTGCCGGACTCATCCAGGTCACCCAATTCTTTTTGGATCGCTTTCATCTGTTCGTTCAGATAATACTCACGCTGGCTCTTTTCCATCTGTTTTTTAACCCGGCCACGGATGCGTTTTTCAACTTCAACCAGGTCTATTTCAGACTCCATCAGAGCCATCAGATGTTCAAGACGCTCTTTGTTGCTAAGCATCTCCAGTATCTGTTGTTTCTCTTCAAGCTTGAGTGACATATGGGCTGCAATAGTATCTGCAAGGCGACCCACATCATCGATATTCTGTAGTGAGGAAAGGACTTCAGAAGGTATTTTTTTATTTACCTGAACGAAACGTTCAAACTGTTCCAGAACCGTTCTCTTATACAATTCATTTTCGGCATCAGTCAGTTCTTCAATCATTAAAACTGACGCTTCAGCAGTGAAGAAACCGTCCTCTTCACTCAGTTCATGAATCGTTGCTCTGTAGTCTCCTTCAACCAGCACTTTAACAGTGCCGTCTGGGAGTTTGAGCATCTGCAAAACGCTGGCAACTGTACCTACAGGAAACAGATCATTCGCATTAGGCTCATCATCAGAAGCGTTTTTTTGTGCGACAAGTAAAATCTCTTTGTCGCCAGCCATTGCTGCTTCAAGCGCCTCAATAGATTTCTCTCTACCCACAAACAAGGGGATAACCATATGCGGGTAAACCACCACATCCCTGAGAGGTAGAACTGGCAGCTCAAATTTCTGAATTTGAGATTCGTCATATTGAGTCATGATGCATAAGCCTCGTAAAGCAGATCCGCGGTGTCCTGCGGGTAAATATTAAAAACGCGATTCTGATTACATGGGGATGAATAATTCAATTGCAACCAATAGCTTAAAAGAAAAGCCACGTTTTCTGAGGAATGAAATATCCGCGTACTTTTAGCTTATAGCAGTATCTGGAAATTCAGACAATCGAAAAGGGGGATTCCCCCCTCTTTTTTAAATAATACTATTTAAAGTACGCGTTTTCCCTGACGGTATGGTCAGTGACATCCTTAACGCCTGCAAGTCCCTGAACTTTTTCGACCAAAGTTGCTTCAACGCCATCTTTAAGAGTCATATCTACAGCACTGCAGCCCTGACAACCACCACCAAACTGCAATACTGCTACATAGCCTTCATCTTCTTCTACCAACTCAACCAGTTTAACTTCACCGCCGTGCGAAGCCAGACCAGGGTTGATTTCAGAATAAAGGATGTAATTAATCTGCTCATCCATAGGACTGTCAGCAGAGACTTTTGGCACTTTAGAGTTCGGTGCTTTAATTGTGAGCTGGCCACCCATACGGTCTTTGGCAAAATCCACATGTGCTTCTTCAAGATATGGAACGCTGTTCTTCTCTATATAAAAGCGCAGCTTAGTAAGCGTAAGGATGACATCATCCTCAATTACTTCGTCCGGGCGGCAATATGCAAGGCAGGTTTCCGCGTAAGAAGTTCCCGGCTGGGTCACAAACATGCGAACCGCCATACCCTCCACTTCCTGTTTTTCTAAAAGTTCTAATAGATAATCTTCTGCTGTTTCTGTAACAGTAATGTTCATACGATGCCCTGTATGCAAACTCGTTCTTAAGGCTATAGGATACACTCGTTCAAATCCCGAGTAAATTGCTCAGTTATTAAACAATGGCAATTGATCTGGAGATTTCTGTCAGGTCATAAAATTCTGAACTCACAAACTAAACCTCCACCTTTTCCTTACTCACCAAGATATCAAAGTTCTGCTAGAATTCGCGTTCAATTTTTCTGAGCGATCCCAATGCCGTTACTGCACAGATACAGAACCATTTTTGCCTTAGGTCTGCCAATTATCGGCGGCATGCTATCGCAAAGTGTTCTTAATCTGATAGATGCAGCATTAGTGGGACAACTGGGTGAAGCCTCTCTTGCTGGCGTAGGAGTTGGCAGCTATGCCAATTTTGTTGCCATAAGCCTGATATTAGGCCTTTCTTCAGCGGTCCAGACTCTGGTTGCCCGACGTCAGGGCGAAGGACTTGGTAGCGACAGCTTACAACCGGTTTCCCTCGGTATCATCATTGCTTTTGTTTTCGCGCTGCCAATCAGCTGCGTATTTATCCACTTTTCTGAAGTCATTGTCACAACAATGACCAGTAATGACTCCGTTCAAAACATCGCCGTGGGATATTTTGATTACCGGACTGCAGCGATGCTCGCCATTGCACTTAATCTTTCTTTTAGAGGTTGGTGGAATGGGACACAAAGACCAGCGACCTATTTTAAGGTTTTGCTCTTTACTCACTTACTGAATATCGCCGTCAGCTACTGTTTGATCTTCGGCCATCTGGGTTTACCTCGCCTGGGAGCTCCAGGAGCTGGTCTGGGTACAGCCATTGCCCTGTTTGCCGGTGCATTTCTGAATGGCTGGTTAGTTTACAAAGATGCCCGGGAGAAAGATCTACACCTATGGAGTCTCAAACTACTCCCGCTAAACGCTTTGCTGCGCCTGGCCGTACCAAACTCTTTACAGCAGGTTTTGTTTTCACTCGCCATATGTGTGCTGATGTGGATTATCAGCCAGATAGGCACCGCAGATCAGGCCGTCGCTCATGTGCTTATCAACCTTTCATTATTCTTAATTCTGCCAGCCGTTGGCTTTGGTGTTGCTTCTACCACTCTGGTAAGTCATGCACTAGGTGAGAGAAAACCCGAGGTTGCGTCACAGTACGGTTGGGATGTGATTGCTGTTGCGATGTTCTCAATTTCAATATTAAGTATTCCTTTACTGATTACACCAGATCTTATTCTGAGTATTTTCCTGCAATCCGAACAGGTAATTGCCAGTGCCACCCTTCCTCTACAACTTACAGCTATAGCTATTATTCTGGACGCCGCAGCCATTGTTTTAGCACAATCGTTACTGGGCGTTGGCGACAGCCGCAATGTATTAATCATTACCGGTACCAGCCAGTGGTTATTTTATCTTCCTCTTGCTTGGTTTATTGGCCCCTACCTGGGTTTTGGCATACTTGGTATATGGATTGTTCAACTGATCCATCGAACTCTTTCTTCGGTAGTTTTTATTACCATTTGGAAGCAAAGAAGCTGGTTAAGATTAGAAATCTGATATCCCTTCTAGAATGACGATGATCTTCTTGGTATTTTGTAATGAGTATAAATACTGGGAACAGGTCACTTGGAACAATCACTGGTTTTCTCTTTTTTTCTTATATTTACTGGTGCAGCCGCCTTTGCTTCAGTAGCTCTGTACACCCGGCAACCGCTGTTGGTGGCATACATTGTTCTGGGCGCAATTCTTGGACCTTACGGTATGAGCATGGTGTCAGATACCGAATTGCTTTCTGACATTTCACATATCGGCATCATTTTTCTGCTCTTCCTGCTTGGGCTTGATATGCAACCGTCCCACCTTTTGCATATGCTGAAAAAAGCCACCTTAGTCGCCATAGCCAGCTCGATTTTATTCTTTATGATTGGGTATGCAGTGGGTTATCTGTTCGGCTACACCCAAACAGAAAACATGATCATCGGCATCGCTGTAATGTTCTCCAGTACGATTATTGGCATTAAGCTTCTGCCTACTACAGTGCTCCACCACCGCCATACGGGGGAACTGGTAGTGGGCTTGTTACTTTTGCAGGACGTTATTGCGATTCTGGTGCTTCTGTTCTTGTACAGTGGCGCAAACCAGACAGGAACAAGCAGTGATGCAATGGCCCAGTTTGCCACTACACTTGTGGCTCTACCGCTGATCATTGTTGGCGCATTTGTCTTTGTAAAATATGTACTGCTAAAACTGATCCAGAAATTTGATCGGTTCCATGAGTATATTTTCCTGCTTGCTATCGGCTGGTGCCTGGGTCTGGCTGAGATAGCCAGCCTTGCAGGATTGTCTGCTGAAATTGGTGCGTTTGTGGCAGGGGTTTCCGTCGCTACCAGCCCAATATCTCAGTACATTGCAACCAGCCTTAAACCCCTGAGGGATTTTTTCCTAATCCTGTTTTTCTTCTCAATTGGAGCAAGCTTCAATTTGTCACTCGTAGGTTTAATCGCAGTGCCAGCAATCATTCTTGCACTTCTGGTACTGGGTCTAAAACCTGTTATTTTCCGTTTTTTACTCAGCAGAATCAGTGAATCGCCAAAGCTAGGCTGGGAGGTTGGTTTCAGATTAGGTCAGATCAGTGAGTTCTCTCTGCTGATTGCCTATATTGCTGCGGGCGCAGCGATGATTGGTGAGGAAGCTTCTCATGTGATCCAGGCCACGGCTATCCTCACCTTCTTGTTGTCCAGCTATGTAGTGATCTTTAATTTCCCATCACCTATTGCTGTATCAGACGAGCTGCGCAGGGATTAGTTAACCAAACGCATCGATCTTTCTGGAACTCCAGAGTTTCTCAGCTTTATTGAGTAACTCCTGGTTATCTCCAGTATCGCCCATCAATCTGAGCGTGACTGCCAGCGTTGAAACAATTGCCTGGTAACCATACTCATGATGAGTTTCCCCCTGCCACAATTTCAACAATGCTTCAGCAGGTAGTTCCTCTTCCTTAACAAACCGTTTCTCGACCACTCGCGGCCATTCATATTCGGACAGTTCACCATCAATGACCCATTGCAGCATACACTCTGAATCCGGTCTGATTTCCGCTTCACCGCCGTCACCTTTCATAGTCAGGTTTCTCTCTATACCTAACAATTTGGCTGCTTTCTGATGCATTGGCCCATAGGGAGGGTGGAACACCCCATCGATGCTTGCAGGCGCATGTGCCGGATTAAGCATGCGGCAGAGCGTGTGTACCGGTGAGCGCAACCCCAGAATCGGGCGCAACTGAATAATCTCACCTAAAGGCGGGCAGAATTGATCAACGGACATGTATGCAAATCCGCAGCGTTGAAGTTCATCTGCAGTTTTCTGCCATGATTCAGCCGCCTGCAAACAAAACATTTCGAGCATATCTTCAACATAAATACGCCCGGGAGTATGACCCCGGGAGCCATGCATGAAGATTTTATAACCATGGGAAGCCAGACAGAAAGCAACTAACAGATACCAGGTATGTCTGCGTTTTTTCCCGGCATAAGTAGACCAGTCGAGGTCAACATGGAGTTTTAGATCCGAGTCATAACGCTGTCTCACGGCATCCGCAAAACCTGCCAGCTCTTCTGGAGCTTCCTCTTTCACACGCAATAACATCAGGAAGGCACCCAGTTGTTCAGGCCTCACTTTGTCATCCAATATCATGCCCATAGCAGTTTCAGCTTCTTCCCGTGTCAGAGACCGGGTGCCACTTTTACCTTTACCCAGGATTCGCACAAAAGGGGCAAAATCGTGCTCTTTAATCATCTGATGCTATTACCTTCGCTGTTACTTACGGGTGGTTAACCCTACCCAAATACCTATGCCTACAGTTTAATGAATTCATATGCTCTACAGCTACTTATAATTAAAATTTCCAGCAAGAAAGGATCTGTTTTCTGCTAAACTCGCACCACTTATTTAATGGTGTAGCAATGAAAAGAAAAAACAGCCTGTTTTCGCAAAGGCCTAAAGCAAAGTCCGCAAAGAAAAGCTCCAAGGATTATCCAGAATCAATATCAATTGATAGGTTAAGCCATGAGGGGCGTGGAATTGCTAAGGTCGATGGTAAAACCCTTTTTATTGAAGGGGCCTTACCGGGAGAAAAGGTTAGCTTTTCCATCACCGAGCAGCATCGTCGTTACGATGAAGCAATCTGTACTGAGATAATAACCGCCTCACCCGACAGAGCAGAGCCTCAGTGCAAACATTACGGCCAGTGTGGAGGGTGCGACCTTCAACACCTGAATCATGATCGCCAGATCGAAACCAAACAGCATCTGGTTCTTGATCAACTTAAACGATTGGGCGGTGTGGAACCTGAAAGCATTACTGAGCCACTGACCAGCCCTGCCTGGCAATATCGCCGCAGCTGTCGAATTGGTATCAACCAATTGTCTCGCGATGGCAGCGCTATTGTTGGATTTCGTCGACGCGGAAGTAATAAGTTAACAGCAATAAAACATTGCCCGGTTCTGGCTGAACAATTAAATAATATTATCGGTGAATTACCCTCCATTCTGGAGAGGGAAGATAATTTCAAAACGATTACCCATGCGGAATTAAGCCTTGCTGACAATCAAGGCGCATTGACCATCCGTATCAAAAAAGCATTAAGTGAAGAACTGCAGCAATCCCTTAAGCTATTGGCAAAAAAACACAATTTCAGTTTTTTTTTGGATAATGGCAGTTCACTCGAATGCTGTTCAGATAATCCAGAATTAAGTTACAACGTTGCCTGTACGAATACGGATATTCGCTTCGAACCGGGTGACTTTATTCAGGTGAATGCTGTCGTCAATGAGAAGATGATTGAGCGTTCCATTGAGTGGCTTAATTTGGACGCTAATGACCGTGTATTAGATCTGTTCTGCGGCATTGGTAACTTTACTTTACCCGTGGCTCAATATGTTGACTCTATAGTCGGCGTTGAAGGTGTTGAAGAGATGGTTTCAAGGGCCACCCTGAATGCCGAAAATAATCAGCTTAAGAATTGTCAGTTTTATCGCGCCGACCTAAGTAAAGATCTAACGGCCCTGCCCTGGTATAAGCAGGGCTTCAACAAAATCATTCTGGATCCACCTCGCACTGGCGCATTGGAAATCATCAAGCAGCTTGATCTCCATCAGCCTGAGATGATTCTGTATATTTCGTGCAACCCTGCTGCTCTGGCTCGTGATGGCGCTGAATTAGTAAAACAGGGTTACAAAGCTGAACGCTTCTGTGTGATGGACATGTTCCCCCACACTTCCCATGTCGAATCAATGATGCTGTTTGTTAAATAAGATGCCTGAAATTATTTATGCAGATGACTCACTGGTCATCGTCAATAAACCAGCTGATATGTTATCCGTACCGGGTAAAGGTCCTGAGAAACAGGATTGTGTATGGAGAAGAGTTCAACAACAGTATCCCACTGCACGCATTGTCCACCGCCTTGATTACGCCACTTCTGGATTAATGGTCTTGGCGCTCAATCTGGAAACACAACGGGCACTAAGTATCGCTTTTCAAAACCGTGATACCAGCAAACGTTATCAGGCAATTGTTGCGGGTGAGCTTAAGGAAAACAAAGGCAGCGTTGAACTTCCTTTGCGCTGCGACTGGGAAAATCGCCCCTTGCAAATTGTCGATTTCGAACAAGGTAAAGCAGCGCTTACCCACTGGCGTAAAATTGAAACGCTGGCTCTTGGAACCCGGTTAGAACTGACTCCGATTACAGGCAGGTCTCATCAGCTCAGAGTACATATGCAGTCTATGGGTCACCCAATCATAGGGGATCGGTTTTATGCTGAACCTGAACAGGTTGCAGCTTCAGATCGTTTGCTACTGCATGCCGAGCACCTTGGATTTCCTCACCCGATGACAACCGAGTGGGTCGATTTTTATGCGCCCTGCCCTTTCTGATTAGCCAATCAAACCGTTCTGATTAACTTTCCAGCCCTGAATTCAGAGATGTTTTCTGCAGTCTGATCAATAATTCTCTGACGAGCCTCCACACTGCCCCAGGCAATATGTGGGGTTACTATCAAATTTGGAATCGTAGGATCTAATAAAACATTCCCCTCCCTGGGTGGCTCATTTGTGAGAACATCAGTTGCAGCCCCGGCGATTTCACCCTCCCTAAGCGCCTTCGCCAGATCGGATTCATTCACTACCCCACCTCTGGCTGCATTAATGAGAAAGGCATGAGGTTGCATTTTTTTGAAGGTTTCAAAGGTAAACAAATCCGATGTTTCGTCAGTCAATGGACAGTGAAGACTGATAACATCCGCTTGTTGTATAAAATCATCAAAGGGCAATCGATCCGGAGAAGGTTCGCTTCCAATACGCTGGCAAACCAGTACATTCATTCCAAATGACTCGGCAATCCTGGCTACTCCTTGTCCCAGATTACCATAACCAATGATGCCGAGTTTACGCCCACTAAGTTCAGTAATCGGATAATCCAAAAAACAAAACTGACCCGACTTTTGCCAACGACCGTTTTGTACATCATTGTGGTACGCCAGAAGATTTGTATGCAGCATCAGAATTAATGACCACACATGCTGCACAACTGAGTTCACTCCATACGCCACACAATTTGAAACAGGGATTCCTGCTTCTTTAGCCGCTTTCTTATCAACCACGTTGGTACCTGTAGCAACGACGCAAATGTATTTAAGCTTATCGGCGCCAAGAATACTTCCTCTGCTCAGGGGTGTTTTATTAGTGATGACAATATCAAAGCCGTTAATGCGTTCAGCAACCTGTTCTGGTTGCGTCAGGTCATAGGTGACAAGTTCATCAAGTTGATCTCTGATAGGGTTCAGGCAAAAAGATTCAAGTCCTTCAAGGTCCAGTATCACTGCTCGCATTAGCTTGGTTCCATAACAAAAAAGGGCCTTTCGGCCCTTTTGTATTTTGAATAAATATTAGGTATTCGGCAGGTGCTCTTTGATCTCCCAAAGAATTTCTTCCGCTACAATCGCTGGTGCAGAAGCTCCTTCATTGGTTAAGACACTTAGGAAGACACCTAAACGAGTCCGGATCAGTTTCAACTGATACTGGCCTGTGTGCTCAAATTTACCCGTGTTGGCATTGAAGATACCTTCACTATCGCCGCCAAAGACATAAATTGGCTTACCACCAAACCAGATTTTATAACCTTTAGTGTTCGCCTTATCAGTGGCGTCACTCAGATCACCATCTGCGTCACTGCCTTTCAGAGCAAACTTCTCAGCGGTTTTGCCAGAAGTATAGCTAATACCACCGGTTTCCCCTTCAGCGAAGCCCAGGGCCTCGGAGATGGCGCTTGTATCAATTTTTATATCACCACGATCAGAGTGCAGCCATTCGAAGAAGCCCATCTCTTCAGCATCTTCAAATGGTGTTGATGTTGTGTAGGTCATATAGAAATAACCGGTGGACTGCGCACGAGTACCCACATCCATATCTGCGCGATCTAATGCATTGCTGACTTCTGCCCAGGCCGTATCAACATCGGTATCCAGTTTTAACACCGGGTTGCCACGAGAATCCCGACCAAGTTGAGTACCTGAACGTTGCTTATCCTTGAATGCCAACAGGGTTTGAGCGTCACGCTCACCCGTTGCTTTACCCAGATAACGTAACATCTCGAACATCATGTCAGATTTATAACTAACATCACGAGCCTGAGTTCCCCAATTGATCTGGGATACCTCTTCGTCAGCCGCAAACCTCACATGTTTCATAGCGATAGTCGTTCTGCCACTGTCGCCATCAACAGGTCGCAGGCTAACCTGCAGCTTATCCTTAGTATCGCCGGGGATATCCTGGAACGTCAGACGTTTAACCCAGGTATCGATGAAACTGAATTCTTTGGCCTCTTGCACAATCCACTGAGTTTCCATTTTAGCAATCTGCGGATCGGACTTACTCAGGCTGATTCCATTAAACTGCCAGAACTCCTGCAACTTGACCCAGACACTCGCAATGCCTTCATCAACGATAATCAGTTTTTCACCGTTCTGACGTTTCAGGCTGACTGACTCACTACCCGCTTCAGCGTAGAAAAATTCAGGCCTTGGAACAACAAACTCGCCTGTGCGTGCCGTCGCTACCTGCCCCACTTCTGGAACAGTGAGACTATCCTGAGTATTTTTAGCATTCAGGTGTTCAGGGATTTTCAAGCGTTCACTTTTTTCAGCCAGTTCGTAATCCTGACTCCTGTCCCTGATGACCCCTTCTTCACCATAAATAGGGTTATCTTCAAGGACACTACAACCGGATACTAATAGCCCAGCCAAAACCGGTAGACAAAAAACTTTTTTCATTATTAAAGGTCGCTTAGATCAATTCACAGCTTTTCATGGCTTCACGTACAGTCGCATGATACTCATCTGCCAACACTGTCAGTGGAAGGCGAATACCATAACCCATCCAGCCCATCTCTGCCATTGCCCATTTAACGGGAATTGGGTTGGCCTCTACAAACATGCTGTTGTGTAACTGCATCAGGCTTTGGTTCAGGTCTCGGGCTTTGTCTGCTTCGCCATTCATAGCTAAGGAACACAGCTGTGCCATCTCCGCCGGTGCAATATTGGCAGTAACCGAAATATTACCGTGACCGCCAGCCAGCATAAGCTCAACAGCCGTTTCATCATCACCGGAATAAATCGCAAAACCCTCAGGAGCTTTAGCAATCAACTCTTTCGCACGTTCGATATCACCAGTCGCTTCTTTAATACCCACAATGTTAGGGACTTCAGCGAGTCTCAAGGTCGTTTCCGGTTGCATGTCACAAGCGGTACGTCCAGGTACGTTATAAAGAATCTGTGGAATATCAACAGCCTCTGCTACGGCTTTATAGTGTTGATATAAACCTTCCTGAGTAGGCTTGTTGTAATAAGGCGTTACCAGCAGGCAGGCATCTGCACCGACTGATTTTGCTTCAGCGGTCAGCTCGATAGCTTCCGTAGTAGAATTTGCGCCCGTTCCAGCAATAACTGGAATTTTACCCGCCACTTTGTCAACAACACGTTTGATGACCTGACAATGTTCCTCACAGTTAAGTGTCGCAGACTCACCTGTAGTGCCCACAGCGACGATAGAATCCGTGCCCTTATCCAGATGCATCTCTACCAGTTTGTCGAGGTTTTCCCAATCGACTTCGCCGTTAGAATGCATTGGTGTAACAAGAGCAACGCTGCTGCCAGTAATCATCTTTTTCTCCGTGAAGATATGTATAAGGTTTCAATCTTTATTTAACTGAAAACCCGGGTAAAACATCAATATCAGCCTTAACAAGCTGACCTTATAATCTGAACGATATCTGGTATCGTATAAAGGGATCTTATTCTATACGATTTTCCACTTTGTTGAGTAGCTTCATCACTAAGGAATTACTATGAGCAGCGTAACAATTGACAAAAAAGTGCCTTCTTTCACAGCTCAGGCCACCACTGAACTCACAGTTTCATCTGCAGAGCTGGCTGGAAAAAATGTTGTAATCTATTTCTACCCTAAAGACAGCACCCCTGGTTGCACAACAGAAGGACAGAATTTTCGCGATTCCATCTCTGAATTTGAAGCCGCGAATACTGTTATTTTTGGCGTTTCCAGAGATAGCCTGCGTGCTCATGAAAACTTCAAAGCTAAACAATCATTTCCATTTGAACTGATCAGTGATCCCGAAGAGGAACTGTGTAAGCTTTTTGATGTTATTAAATTGAAGAAAAACTATGGCCGCGAATATATGGGTATTGAGCGCTCTACTTTTTTGATTGATGCTGAAGGTATCTTAAGAAAAGAATGGCGCGGAGTTAAGGTTAAAGGCCACGTTGAAGAAGTACTGGAAGCCGCTCAAACTTTATAAATTATATAGAGAGCAGCTATACGCTGCTCTCTTCCTGAACAACCTGCTTCGCTTTCGGCCAAGCACTGACTATAGCTTTAAACAAGGTAGCCAGAGGAATCGCGAAGAAAACACCCCAGAACCCCCAAATCCCACCAAAAACCAATACCGCCACAATGATTGCCACCGGGTGCAAGTTTACAGCTTCAGAAAATAACAACGGTACCAGTACATTGCCATCCAATGCCTGAATAATCGCATAGGCGATCATCAGGTACATAAACTCATTGCCCCAACCCCATTGAAAAAATCCGATCAAAGCCACTGGCAAAGTAACAAGTGCCGCTCCTATATAGGGAATCAACACAGATAAACCAACCAGAATACCTAATAAAGCGGCATAATTAATGCCCAGGAAGAAAAAGGTAATGTAGGTCACAACACCGACCACAATGATTTCGATAGCCTTACCGCGGATATAATTCGCTATCTGGTCATCCATCTCATTCCAGACCTGACTCATCATATCCCGCTTTTCTGGCAGAAATGAAACCCACCAACGCGTGATAGATGAACCATCTTTTAGGAAAAAGAACACTAAAATAGGTACCAGAACCAGATAAATCAGAAGTGCCAATACACTGGTGATTGAATTTAGGGAAAAGGTGACAATCAACTGCCCCATTTTAGACAGTTCAGTAGCAGCAAGATCGATGAGTTCCAGAACACGTTCTTCCGAAATCAGCTCTGGATATTGCTGCGGTAACAATAGGAGTACCGACTGAATTTCTGACATGATACCCGGCAGCTCATTAAACAGATTAACACTCTGCTTCCAGGCCAAAGGCATTACAATCAGAATCAACGAGGCGAGCCCACCGACAAATGCTAGGAATACCAAAATAACTGACAGGAGGTGCGGAATATTAATCTGTCTCAAACGATTCACCCCGCCCTGCATCAAAAAAGCCAGGATAATGCCTGCAAAGACCGGCGCCAGAGCTTTGCCCAGTGTAAGGATAATGACCAATGAACCTGCTAACAGGAAAAACAGCAACAACGCCTCTTCATCAGAGAAGTAACGATCAATCCACTTGCTGAAAATTTTGCGCATTTTTTTCCCTTACTTAGCCACGTCTGATGAGATAGACATATGGCTCCTGATCAGTGAACGATTGTAATAATTCATGGTCAGACTGCTCTGTGTATGCTTTAAAATCACGAATCGAACCACTGTCTGTTGCGATGACTTTAAGTACCGCTCCAACTTGCATCTTATTTAATGCCTGCTTTGCTTTAAGCAATGGCAAAGGACAGTTCAGGCCTGAGGCATCAAGCAGATCATCGTAGTTATTTTCGGGCATTTACGTAACTTAACTGATTCTTTAATTGCTGTTATTGCTAATGTTCAGCACTATATAACATAACTCTTTGCTTTAGCACGGGCTTTTTCGGAAACAAACATGCAACACACAAGATCTGTCATTTGTATATTGCTCACGCTATTTCTCTCTGCACCTACTCTAAGAGCGGAGTCAGAGCTCCCTGACCTCGGGGGTAGTGGGTATAGCATTATTACATTACAACAGGAATACACTCTTGGTAGGGCATGGGCTCGATTACTCCGCGGTCAGGCCCGGATTTATGACGATGCTTTAGTCAGTCAGTATGTGGAAGACCTGACCTGGAGTCTGGTTTCTCATAGTCAGTTACAGGACCGCAGACTTGAGATCGTTGTTCTCGACAACCCTACCGTAAATGCCTTCGCCGCACCGGGAGGCATAATCGGGGTGCATACAGGTTTGATTCTAACGGCTCAATCGGAAGGACAACTGGCATCGGTAATGGCTCATGAACTTGCCCACCTGAGCCAACGTCATTTTGCTGCCCAGTTGGAAGAGCAACGACGTAACCGCCCTTTTTTCCTGGCATCCATGCTCGGCAGCCTTCTGATCGCAGCAGCTGATCCAGAAGCGGGTGTGGCAGCCATTCAGTCATCAATGGCTGCTTCAATTTCATCTAAATTGTCTTTCAGCCGCCAGAACGAACGCGAAGCCGATTATATTGGTATGCAAACCTTAACTTCTGCCGGATATTCACCTTTCGCTATGTCGGAGATGTTCACACGCTTGCAAGAATCCGCCCGGTTCAGCCGCGTCCCCCCTGAATTTCTCTTAACCCACCCGGTCACACAAGCCCGTATATCTGACGCTCTGAACCGTGCAGAGCAATTTTCCGGGGTGGCAACCTTAAAGAACACTTTTGATTTCAATCTGATTCGCGCTCGGGTTCAGGCTAATTACGCTAAAGATAAAGGTCAGTTACTCAAACGCTTCCAAGCCTTCAAAGATGAAGCAATCACTGATGATCTTCTCTACTCAATTGCTTATACCGCCATTAAATTAGACAAGTTTGAGTTAGCCAGAAATGAAATAAATAGCTTCTCAGATGCATTTTCTAACCGATTGAGCGCTCGTCTGTTAAAAGCAGAGCTAGCAACGGCTGAAGAAAACCATGCAGATGCGTTACAGCAGCTAAAGACTTTGCACTCTCTTTATCCAGGTAACCATGCCATCAGCTATTTGATTGCAGATGTGTACTTACATTCCAACCGCCCTGAAAAAGCATCTGAAATCTATAAAAAGATTGTTCAAAACCAGCCTAACGACAGTCGTGCCTGGTATCTCCTGGCAGAATCTTATGGTCTGGAAGGAAACATTATTGGCGTGCATGAAGCACGAATTGAATATTTTTTACTTACCGCAAATGTTGATAGAGCAATCAAACAGATTGATTACGCTCTGAAAGAGCCAGGACTTAGTGATAATAACAAGGCTCGTTTACAGCAACGTAAAAAAGATGCGGTCAAGATTCGAAAATCACTGGATTTGAGATACTGACTTAAGGTTAAAAACAAAACAGCCCGCATCAGCGGGCTGTTTAAATCAGGATTTCAGACTGGCCGAAAAATCCAGCATTCTTTGCAATGGCTTGCGAGCATCTGCGATCAACGCATCATCCACATGAATTTCATCCTTGCCCGTTTCAAGGGCATGCAGAACACTCTCAAGACCATTCATGGCCATCCAGGGGCAGTGTGCACAGCTTCTGCAAGTTGCTCCAGAGCCACCTGTAGGCGCCTCTATAAACTCTTTCCCAGGTGCTGCCAGCTGCATTTTGTAGAATATGGCTTTATCCGTAGCCACGATAAACTGTTTGTTGGGCAGTTCCTGAGCCGCTTTAATAATCTGTGTGGTAGAACCAACAGAATCGGCTAACTCAACTACAGACTCAGGTGATTCAGGGTGCACTAACACAGCTGCGTCCGGGTAGACCTTCTTCAGATCCAGAATACCTTTTGCCTTGAACTCTTCATGCACGATGCAGGAACCATCCCACATCAGCATCTCTACACCCGTTTCACGTCTAACGTAATCACCCAGATGTTTATCCGGTGCCCAAATGATTTTCTTACCCTGCTCTGCCAGATGCTCAGCAACCTGAAGAGCAATACTTGAAGTTACAACCCAATCCGCCCTGGCTTTAACCGCAGCAGAGGTATTGGCATATACAACTACTTCATGATCTGGATGTGCATCACAGAATGCAGAAAATTCATCTATCGGACAACCAATATCAAGAGAACAAGTCGCTTCAATTGTTGGCATTAAAACGCGTTTCTCAGGCGTAAGAATTTTTGCCGTCTCACCCATGAATTTAACACCGGCAACAATCAATGTACTGGCAGGATGAGCATTACCAAAGCGAGCCATTTCCAGTGAATCAGAAACACAGCCACCGGTTTCATCTGCCAACTGCTGTAGCACAGCAGAAGTGTAGTAGTGGGCGACAAGACAGGCATCCTTTTCTTTTAAAAGGCGCTTAATTCTCTCTCTGTAATCTGCAACCTGTTCTATGGTCATATCCAGAGGAAGATGTTCTTTCGCAAAGTGCTCCTGAATTAGGATGCGATCTGAAATATCCTGTTTGCTCAACATGTAATGTTTATCTCGTTAACTCAGTATTTCTGCTGACATCTCACCATTAGCCAGCAAAAAAAGATCTCTGAATAATCAAAATTGAAGGGTGGGGATTATACCATAGTGTTGCAGCGCGGTAAGATAGGGTGGCATTTCTTTGCTTTAGAGCAAAAACTGCCACCTTTACTGATATCGGGTCGGATCTGCTATACCTGCGTCCACAAAACCCTGAGTTCTAAGACGGCAACTGTCACAATGCCCGCAAGCGCGCCCCTGATCATCGGCCTGATAACAAGAGACAGTCAGACTGTAATCAACATCTAACTCATTACCGGTTTGAATAATCTGCTCTTTAGTCAACGCAATTAATGGCGTTTCAATGCTAATCGGCTGGCCCTGAACGCCCCGCTTCGTAGCGAGGTTGGCCATATTTTCAAATGCAGCAATATATTCTGGTCGACAATCCGGGTAGCCCGAATAATCTACAGCATTAACTCCGATAAAAATCGAATCTGCTTCCAGTACTTCCGCCCAGCCGAGTGCCAAAGACATGAAAACCGTATTGCGGGCAGGAACGTAGGTTACCGGAATATCCTCGGTTTCCTCTTCCGGCACATCAATACTGTGGTCTGTCAGTGCCGAACCACCAAAATCTTCCAAATGTAATCGGATCACCCGGTGTTCCGCTACACCCATGTTTTGCGCAATTTGTTTTGCAGCATTTAACTCAGTCAGAGAACGTTGCCCGTAATCAAAACTCAGAACAAAACACTGATAACCTTGATCAAGAGCGATTGCCAATGCGGTTGCTGAATCCAGACCACCAGAAAGCAACACCACGGCTTTTTTTACAGCAGGGGCAGACATGATTTTTCCAAAATTTACTGTGCGCGTTTGAACTCTGTTGCTAACTTAACAGCGGCAGAGTCAGGGTACTTATTTATCACCATATCCAGATATTCTCTGGACTTAGCCTGATCACCCAACTGATCGTAAACAACCCCTAATTTGTATGCAGCATCAGGTGCTTTGCTGTGTTTAGGGAATTTCGTCAGTACATTTACGAACGGTTCACGAGCCTGTTCTGGCTTTTGTTCTGCCAGATAAATTTCACCCAGCCAGTAGTAGGCGTTAGGTAAACGAGCACTTTGGGGATAGGTACTAATAAAAGATTTGAATGCTTCAGTCGCCTCAGGATAGTTCCTTTGCAGAACCAGACCAAACGCCTCGCGATAAGCTTTAGAATCGCTTGGAACGGAATCGGGCTGAACCATTGCTGGCGTTTCTGTTTTGGAAACAGAATTCACTGAAGGAGTTGGCTGCGGGTCAGCCGCAGTATTAGCAACAGCCGCACTACTGGAAAGACCATTAATCCTGCGATCAAGATCCCTGTATCGATCCAGTTGCTGACGCTCCATCTGCTTGAGTTTATAACTCTGCTGCTCTAACTGGCCGCGCAATGAACGCACTTCATCCTGAAGCTGCTGCACAATCATCAACAGCTCACTGCTGTTGGAAGAAGCATTATTGTATTGAATACGAGCAGGGGCAGCTGCAGTGTTATCACTGTTTACGCCCAACTCAATCACAGGAACATCTTCAGCTACAGCACTGGTACTTATCGCAAGTACCAGCGTTGTAACTGCAATTTTACTATGCAAAGCCATCACTGATTAACGAGCTACGTATTTCAGCTCAACGCGACGGTTTTGGCTCCAGCTGGATTCGCTGTGACCCAGCATTGCTGGCTTCTCTTCACCGAAGCTAACAGTCTCAACCTGAGCAGCAGAAACACCATTTACCTGTAGGAAACGGGAAACAGCTTTTGCACGACGCTCACCCAGCGCCATGTTGTATTCACGGGTACCACGCTCATCAGCGTGACCTTCCAGAACTACCTGAGCAGTTGGGTTTGTAGCAAGGTACTGAGCATGTTTCTCAAGGTCAGCAAAACCTTGTGATTTAACAACGGCTTTATCAAAGTCGAAGTAGAACACAGTCTGCAGATTAGCTACATCTTCATAAGATACGGAAACACCGGAATCAACGCTTACAGCCTGAGCTGCACTGCTATCCGTTTCAGTTGCTGTTGAACTTGTATCAGTAGATGAACCTGATGTACTACAACCAGCCACCCATGCTACTGACAGAGCCAGTGCTACTGCTTTCGTTACATTGTAAGCTCTCATTGATCACTCCTGTAATTACCGGATTTCCGGCAAATTTTTATTTAGTTTAAGCCGCCATGCCCAAAACTGAACATAAGTTAATGTTTATAAGCTTTTATTTCAAGTAGGGGCTCCACGCAGGCTCCCTTACATCCCCACTTGCCGATGGTAAAATGAATCTGACATTACCATCCAGTGTTACTCCACCCAGCACACCACGTACACCTTTCTGAGTAGCATAGAGGATCATACTACCATTAGGCGCAATGGTTGGAGACTCATCCAGAAACGTATCGGTAAGAATATCGAGACGACCGGTTTTAAGATCCTGTACAGCTATATGGAAAATATTATCTGAGCCTCTGTGGACCATAGCCAGAAAGCGGCCATCCTGCGTCATACGTGCCCGGGCATTGTAATTGCCTTCATAGGTTACACGCTCCAGTTTACGGGTCGGAAGATGGATCTTATAAATCTGAGGCTGCCCACCGCGGTCAGATGTAAAGACCAGGGACTGGCCGTCAGGGGACCAGCTTGGCTCAGTATCGATACCATAATGGTGAGTAATACGGGTTAAATTATAAGAACGTAAATCCAGTACATAAACTTCGGGATTACCATCTTTAGATAATACCAAAGCCAGACGATTACCATCCGGCGACCAGGTTGGCGCGCCATTCAAACCACGGAAAGACTGCAAGCGCTGACGCTTACCGGTTGCCAGGTGCTGAATGTAGATAGCTGGCTTACCACTTTCAAAGGACACATACGCAAGTTTTGATGCATCTTTTGACCAGGAAGGAGACATGATCGGCTCTTTCCTTTCTAAGATCGTAATGGGGTTATAACCATCGGAATCAGCCATCTTCAATCGGAAGGTGCCTTTACCATTACCCTGCTGTTTCGCTGTTACATAAACAATTTTTGTAGAGAAGGCGCCGCGAATACCGGTCAGTTTTTCATAAACTTCATCAGCAATGTAGTGCGCGATGCTACGCATTTTATCCATACTGCCAACCGCATTACCGTTTAACAGTTTTGTGGCTCTCACTACATCGTACAGTTCAAACTCGACTTTTATCTGGTTTCCCTGAAGGGGAATCTGACGACCAATCAGGAGGTAATCCTGCTTACTCGCTCTCCAGTCACGATAAAACACCTGGTTTTCCTGAGTTGGAAAACTGAGCATGTTTTTTCGATCCATCATGGAAAAAATACCCGTTCGCCCAAGATCTGCAGATACAACGGCTGCAATGTCTTCACTTAATGCAGCGCTTCCACCCCAGGCAAAAGGAACAACCGCTACCGGAGTAGGCTCATCAATCCCTTGAGTGATCTCAATGGCAAGGTCACTTTCTGCAGACCAGGTAGCAACTGACACACTGCTGATCAGAAAAAAACATAAAAACTGTACAAACTTACTCACAATACTTCTCCACCCTGAGGTAACCAGAGCATTTTAATTTCTTAAATCTTCAGGTCTGAATCTTAAAATTCGCTTACGGAAGTAGCGATCAAACACTACCGGATCCATTTCCTGAAGTTTTTCAAACACACCAACACGATCAATTGCCCTGAGTGCATCATTATCAAAACGGGCATCGCCACTGGATTTAGTTACCTGCCGGTCATTCACTCTACCAGATGGCAGCAGGTAAATTGTTACTTCTACCAACATTCCATTACGAGCAGATGGCGAACGTCTCCAGTTACGAGTAATAAGATCGATAATATAATCTTCATAACCCATGGCTGCTGCACGCTCTTGCTCGGAACGTAATGCCGCTTCCTCTTCCGCTATAGCTTGAGCCAGCGCGGCATTTCTTGCCTGTTCTGCTTCAGCCTGAGCTTTTGCCTGCTTCTCAGCTTCTAAACGCCGTTTTGCTTCAGCAAGGCGTTTAGCCTTTTCACCTTCTGCCTTACGTTTCTTATCTGCTTCTGCTTTTCGTTGTTTCTCGGCTGCAGCTTTTTTTCGTGCAATTTCTTTCTGCTTTTTAATTTCAGCCTGACGCTTTTTATCAGCTTCTGCTTTTTTCTTTTTGGCTACATCCTGCTGGCGTTTTTTATCCGCTGCTTTTTTCTTAGCGATATCTTGTTGTCGTTTCTTTTCGGCTGCCTTACGCTTTTCTTCAGCCGCTTTACGTTTTTTATCAGCAATACGTTTCTTTTCAGCTTCTGCTTTTCGACGCTGCTCAGCTTTTTGTCTTGCCTTAGCATCAGCAGCTTCTTTTTTCAGAGCCTTCTGCGAAGTCAGATCCACTATACGAGCCTGAACATGCCTTGGCACTTTTTTACTGGCATCTTCATGCTCAAACCAACTGTTCGCCAGTAATGCGACAACGACTACATGCAAAAAAACAGCAAGCAGAGTAGGTACAATATAACTCCCTGAACGCAACACCCGGACCTACTCTGTAACCAGCCCCACACTAGGAGCTCCTGCTTGTTGCAGTAACACCATAAGGTGGACAACTTTGTCATAATTTACATTTTTATCGCCACGAACCAGAAGCATCTTATCCGGGTTTGCTGCGAGTATTTTTCCGATGCGTTCCCCTACAACTTCGGCCGTAATCGGGGTTTCGGGATCACCGCCTACGTCGATATAATACTGCCCTTCTGCATCAACCGTAACAATCACCGGCTCACTGTCTTTATCATCAACAGGTTCTGCCGATGCCTTGGGTAACTCAACGTTTACACCCTGAGTTAACATTGGCGCAGTAATCATAAAGATGACCAACAGAACCATCATGACATCAATGTATGGAACAACATTGATATCCGCATTGAGTTTACGTTTCTTTTTATGTCGCCTGATCATCAGATAATCACCTCAGGATCAGTGAGATGCTGAATGCATACGGCGATGCAGAATCGATGAGAATTCATCTGCAAAGGTTTCATAGTTGCCCAGCAGATATTCAACTTTTGCGGAATAGCGGTTATAAGCGATTACCGCCGGAATAGCGGCAAACAACCCTATAGCCGTTGCAATCAGAGCTTCTGAGATACCCGGTGCAACCGATGCAAGAGTAGCCTGATGAACGTTCGCTAGGCCACGGAAAGAGTTCATAATGCCCCACACCGTACCGAATAGTCCGATATACGGACTGGTAGATCCCACGGTAGCGAGAAATGGCAGATGGGTTTCAAGTTTGTCTTCTTCACGAGCAAGGGCAACACGCATACTACGCTGTATAGCTTCCATTACTGCATCCGGGTCATAGCCCGACTGCTGTGTCATTCGTGAGTATTCTTTAATCCCTGCTCTGAATATATTTTCAGCGCCACAATCTTCATTGGGTGTGTGATTGATATCCCTGAACAACTGCCCAAGATCCACACCGGACCAGAAACGATCTTCAAATTTTCTGAGGCTCTTGCGTGCTTTGGTTAAAACAAAATGGCGCTGAAAAATCATAATCCAAGAGAGTACAGAAGCCAGGAGTAACAATACCATTACCAGCTGTACTACAAGACTGGCGTTGGCAACCAAACTCCAGATCGACATTTTTTCTGCCACAGAAACAATCCTCAGCTCATCTTTAGAAAATTTAACAGGAATGTGATCCGAAAATTGCCAAAAAGTTCAGATCAAATTCACATAAAAAATAAGCGTCAACAATAACAGTCGAGAGGATTAATACAAGAAAAAACCGGCCATTGAGGCCGGTGAAAAATTCCCTGGAAAGGAAGGAAAATCTAATCAGGCGCTTTGCTGCATACCTGATTCATGAACAGACTGGCAGCGGATACAACGTGCGGCTGTTGGGCAGGCTTTTAAACGACTAAGTTCGATCTCTTCTCCACACTCGGTGCAAAACCCAAAATCGCCTGTTTCAATGCGCTTAAGCGCAGAGATACACTCCGCTAATTCTTCACTATGATGGGCCAGAGTGCCCATATTCATCATAAGCTCCACAGAAGCCTCTGCATCATCACCTACATCGTGAACATGCACTCCCTCATCATCAGATTTATATTTATTTGAAATGTCTTCAGCAACCTCTTCCTGTAACTGTTCTAGGAGGCGTTGCAGCTCAACTTTAAAAGCTGACACTTCAGTAAGGCTTAAACTCGCCGTCATGGGTTTACCCGTTATTTTATTTTCTGAGTTACGGGCATATTAGACAGTAAATCTGGATTTTTGTTTTGATCAGGATCAGTAAGCGGAAAAAAACCTATTATTTTTATGGTTTATTGTTCTGGGTCAGGTTTCTCAATACCAAAGTGGCGATAGGCATGATCTGTGACTACCCTGCCACGCGGGGTACGCATAACATAACCTTGCTGTATCAGATACGGTTCCAGAACATCCTCAATGGTATCCCTTTCCTCACTAATCGCAGCAGCCAGACTCTCCACCCCTACAGGTCCACCACCAAATTTTTCAATCATTGTTAACAACATGCGTCGGTCCAGGTGATCAAAACCGTGATGATCAACATTCAGCATATTCAAGGCAAGATCAGCAATATCATCATTGATCATGCCGTCACCTTTAACTTCTGCATAATCACGGGCCCGGCGTAAAAGACGATTAGCAATACGCGGAGTTCCCCGGGAACGCTTGGCAACCTCTCGAGCACCATGTTCATCAATTTGTGTACCGGACAGGTTTGCAGAACGGGAAACAATTGAGGTCAGGTCATCAACATTATAAAACTCAAGACGTTGAACAATGCCGAAACGGTCACGTAAAGGTGAAGTCAGCAGACCGGCACGGGTCGTTGCACCCACCAGAGTAAAAGGCGGCAGTTCCAGCTTGATTGACCGTGCGGCAGGTCCTTCACCGATCATAATATCCAGCTGATAGTCTTCCATTGCCGGATAAAGCACCTCTTCCACATTAGGGCTCAGACGATGGATCTCATCAATAAACAGAACATCATTGGGCTCAAGATTGGTAAGCAAAGCTGCCAGGTCACCCGCCTTCTCCAGCACTGGACCGGATGTAGTTTTAATCTCCGACCCCATCTCATTGGCAATAATGTTTGCCAATGTAGTTTTACCTAAACCAGGTGGACCAAATATCAGCGTATGATCGAGGGCTTCAGTACGCATTTTTGCAGCCTGAATGAATATCTCCATCTGCTCACGAACAACCGGCTGCCCCACATAATCATCCAGTGATTTCGGACGGATTGCTCTATCCTGCGCTTCTTCAACCGGACTGCTTTGTGGACTTATAAATCGATCTGCTTCAATCATTCTGTTTACCCAACCATCGACCGCAAGGCTACACGGATCAATTCTTCGCTACTTGCATCAGAACCGGCTGTTTTATGCGCCTGAGCGATCGCTTTTGTTGCCTGAACCGGTTTATAACCCAGTGCAACTAGCGCACTTTCAGCTTCTGCACGATTATCAACTGCTGGCTCCATAGAAGCCATATCCGGCCCATCGGCAGCAGAAAGGTTGAAATCCGATGCAGGCTCAAGCCCCAATGCCTTGATTTTATCTTTCATCTCAACAATCAGACGCTCGGCGGTTTTCTTACCTACTCCCGGCAGCTTCACCAGAGTCGCAGTATCACCATCATTTACGCAACGAACAAATTCCGCAGTAGAAATACCAGACAATATAGTGATGGCTAGTTTAGGCCCTACTCCGTTGGCTTTGATCAGAGTGCGAAACAGTGAACGCTCCTCACGGTCATAAAATCCATAAAGCAGCTGGGCATCTTCACGAACTACAAAATGGGTAAACAGTGTTATTTGTTGACCTGTTTCTGGCAGTCGATAAAAGGTATTCATCGAGGCTTCAACCTCGTATCCGACACCATTTACATCAATGACCAACTGGGGTGGTTGCTTCTCAATGAGTTCGCCTTTTAATCGACCAATCACTTATCATTTTCCTTATTAATTTTTTCCAGTTTATGTCCGGCCACTATAAATTCCGGTAATCGGAGATCAGCAAACATCGCTGCCATTCTCAGTAAAAAAATTATCAACATCGAAACCAGAGCCAGAATCTGCCCCGGCATATAAGGCTCGAAAAGCAGATAAAAAACCGCACCAACCAAAGCACATGTAGCGTATAACTCTGCGTTTCGCTGTAAAATGAGCGGTATCTGACCTGTGAAAAGGTCACGAATCATGCCACCCGCACAACCAGTGATAACGGCCATCATTACAACAATCAAAGGCGGCAAACCCAAAGACATCGCTTTTTCTCCACCAAGAATGGCAAACAGCGCTAACCCCATAGCATCAAGAACTAACAGCAACCTTCGTGGATACTGGATATATCGACTGACAAAAAAAGTGACTACTGCAAACACAATTGCCGTCCATAAAAATGCGGTATCGGCTATCCATACCACCGGATGGATATCCAATGTGATATCACGAATGGTTCCCCCTCCCAGAGAGGTTACAATCGCAAGCACCACCACACCCAGGATATCGAGGCGTTTACCTTCTGCGGCCAAGGCTCCTGCTGTAGCAAATACAGCAACGCCGACCAGCTCGGCAATGTAGATGAAGTCCGCATAACTCATATCAGTCATGGTAATTTCTGCCCCCTCCAGGTTGCGTTACGGGAAGACATTGATCCGGCCGTTTTGATTAAACTATTGCGGGTATGGGCATGACAGAGAGCAATCGCCAACGCATCAGCGGCATCCGCCTGTGGCAATCCTGGTAATTTAAGAATATGAGCAACCATGTGTTGAACCTGGCTTTTATTTGCTGAGCCTTTACCCACCACCGACTGCTTTACTTTACGGGCAGCATATTCATACACGGGCAGATCAGCATTAGTACCTGCAACAATAGCCACACCCCGCGCCTGTCCAAGTTTCAGTGCAGAATCGGCATTTCGAGCCATAAACACCTGTTCAATGGCAAACTCTTGGGGACAGTAACGTTCAATAACCTCTGTCACACCGGCATATACTTGTTGCAAGCGCTCTGGAAGCTCCTGGCCTTTGATGCGGATACAACCACTGGCAATGTATTCGTTCTTACTCCCAACGCAATTAATTACGCCGTAACCGGTTACACGAGAGCCAGGGTCAATTCCTAATATCAGCATTCAACCAACACAAATTACTGTTTATTTATACAGGCAAGCATACAGTAGTCATTAACGATTAAAAAGTATTTATAAACGAAATTATTGCTGCTGGAATAAAGTAGATTCCAGCCAGCACGGCAATGGTATAGAACATAATTTCCGGGCAAGAAATAAGAAAGCCGAGGATTATGGCTCGGCTCTTACTATTAATTTAAACTCAATCAGCCTTCCATCGCCTCTTCAGGAATAATGGCATTATGGTAAACGTTCTGAGAGTCATCCAGATCATCCAGCACATCGATCAATTTCATAATTTTTCGACCGGTTTCCACATCCAGCTCAACCGTAGTCGATGGAATCATGGCAATCTCAGCATGAACCGGTTCCAGGCCTGCATCAGCTAAACCCTGTTTAACATCCAGAAAGTCATGCCAATCCGTAAAGACATCAACAGAACCATCTTCATTGGCCACAACATCATCCGCTCCTGCTTCCAATGCCGCATCCATAATGGTTTCTTCATCAATATCTGTAAAATTGATCTGGCCTTTTTTATCGAACAGATAGGCAACCGAACCGCTGGTACCCAAATTACCATTGTATTTATTGAAGGCCGCTCGAACAGCTGCAACGGTTCGGTTGACGTTATCCGTCATACACTCAACCAGAATTGCCACACCATTTGAGCCATAACCTTCGTAGGTCAGCTCATCATAATGCTCACCTTCTGCGCCACCCGCACCACGCTGTATTGCTTTTTCAATCGTATCGCGCTTCATGTTAGCGCCGAGGCTTTTATCTACAGCAGCACGGAGGCGAGGATTATCATCCGGGTTCCCACCGCCTTCCTTCGCCGCCACTACCAGCTCACGGATCAGCTTGGTGAAAATTTTCCCACGCTTAGCATCCTGTGCCGCTTTACGGTGTTTGATATTCGCAAACTTAGAATGGCCAGCCATAGAAAAACTCCTTAATTGTTTTTATTAGCTTATATAAACAAAAAAGCCGCCCTAAGGCAGCTTTTTACAACAAGATAAGTTTTCCTTAAGTGATTAAGGAGTCTTACGCAGTTTGATGTTCAGTTCACGCAGCTGTGCAGCGCTTACTTCACCCGGTGCTTCAGTCATCATACAAGATGCACTCTGAGTTTTCGGGAAAGCAATAACTTCACGGATAGAATCTGTGCCAGTCATCAACATGATCAGACGGTCCAGACCAAATGCCAGACCACCGTGTGGAGGCGCACCGTACTGCAGAGCGTTCAACAGGAAGCCAAACTTATCCTGAGCTTCCTCTTCAGAGATACCCAGAATTTCCAGTACAACAGACTGCATTTCCTGATCGTGGATACGAACAGAACCACCGCCCAGCTCACAACCGTTCAATACCATGTCGTATGCACGGGACAGGCAGTTTACCGGATCAGCTTTCAGCGCTTCTGCAGAACAGCTTGGTGCAGTAAATGGGTGGTGCAGAGCAGTCAGGCCGCTGTCAGTTTCTTCGAACATTGGGAAATCAACAACCCAAAGCGGAGCCCACTCAGCCTGAGACATCTCCAGATCTTCGCCCACTTTGATACGCAGCGCGCCCAGAGCTTCAGAAACGATCTTAGCTTTATCAGCACCGAAGAATACGATGTCACCGTTTTCAACACCCAGACGATCCATGATCGCCATAGTCACTTCTTCACCCAGGAACTTGATGATTGGAGACTGTAGGCCGTTAACGCCGTTTTCGATCTCGTTAACCTTGATCCACGCCAGACCTTTAGCACCGTAGATGCTAACGTACTTAGTGTAATCATCGATGTTCTTACGGGTCAGCTTAGCGCCGCCAGGAACTTTCAGTGCAGTAACACGGCACTTAGGATCGTTAGCAGGGCCAGCAAATACTTTAAATTCGATATCAGCCATCAGATCAGCAACGTCTACCAGCTCCATTGGGTAGCGCAGATCCGGCTTATCAGAACCGTAACGCTGCATCGCTTCGGAGTATGGCATACGTGGGAAGTCACCCAGGTCGATACCTTTAAGTTCCAGGAACAGCTTACGGATCATATCTTCAGTCAGACCCATGATGCCTTCTTCGTCCATAAACGAAGTTTCGATATCGATCTGAGTAAATTCAGGCTGACGGTCTGCACGCAGATCTTCGTCACGGAAACATTTAGCGATCTGGTAGTAACGGTCGAAACCGGAAACCATCAGCAGCTGCTTGAACAGCTGTGGAGACTGAGGCAGTGCGAAGAACTGACCTTCATGTACACGGCTTGGTACCAGATAGTCACGCGCGCCTTCAGGCGTTGCGCGGTTCAGGATAGGTGTTTCGATATCCAGGAAGCCGTTGTCATCCAGATAGTTACGGATCGCATTAGACACTTTAGAACGGAAACGCAGCTTGTCCTGCATTTCTGGACGGCGCAGATCGATGAAACGGTTACGCAAACGCACATCTTCGCCTACGCTCTGGTGCTCATCCAACTGGAACGGAGGTGTTTCTGATTTATTCAGAATAACCAGCTCTTTACCCAGAACTTCAATCTCACCTGTTGGCATTTCAGGATTGATCGTACCTTCCGGACGGCTACGCACAGTACCCTTAATCTCAATAACGAACTCATTACGGCAGCTGTCCGCCAGCGCGAAGCTCTCTTCACGATCCGGATCAAATACAACCTGTGCCAGACCTTCACGGTCACGCACATCCAGGAAGATAACACCACCGTGGTCACGACGACGATGTACCCAACCACACAGGGTAATGTCTTCGCCAATATGCTCTTTTCTGAGATCGCCGCAATAATGACTGCGCATAATTTACTGTTCCTGTTTACTGTCTCTGTCTGGCAATACCAGACGGTCATTGAATATTTATCAAAGGTTCCGGTTTAACACTCAATCGGTTGAGGATGATCCGGACTCACCAGCCAGATTTTTCTTCTTGCCGGTTTTAAAATCTGTTTCGTACCAACCTGAGCCGGATAAGCGAAAACCCGGTGCAGATATTTGTTTAGTCACATCTTCACTTGAGCATGAAACACACGCTGGAGCAGGTGCGTCACTCTTAAGCACAAGCTTTTCAAACTCGTGACCGCAGCTTTGACACTGAAAATCGAAGATAGGCATGCGAAAACTACTCGAATGTCGCTAAATTAAAGCGGCGAATTATACCTGAATTATCACATGAGAACAGGCTCCAAAGAGCTTTGGAGCCTGAAAGATTTTTATCTTGGTAATTTTGTCGGAAACCCGGCTCTAAATAGGGGTTTCAATTCATGGTTCAGGGATAAAATCCACTTCACCAGACATCAATGCTTCAAGCTTATGGCGCACATCGTGAATCTGTTCCTGCGTGAACGGAACAGCCGGCACCTTACCCCAGATTGGCCCAGGCCAGGCAGGATCATTTTCATAACGAACAATATGATGGATATGCAGTTGTGGCACCATATTACCCAGAGAAGCCACGTTCATTTTTCTCGCGGCAAAAGTATCTGCAAGATTTGAGGACAAATATGAAGATTCTTTAATCACCGCACACTGATCTTGTTCTGACAGATGATAAATTTCAGTCGCCCCGGCCCGACGAGGCACAAGAATAAACCAAGGGTAATTTGTATCATTCATCAGTAATAACCGACACACCGGAAAATCACCTAAAACAATGCAGTCAGCGGCCAGTTGAGGGTGAAGTTCAAATTCCAGCTCCAACTCATCCATTTCCCTACTCCTGTACGTACACACAACTTCAGCAACCCATGAAAACAGGTTACATTAACACTCATATTTACTTACAACATAGCAGTTCAAGAGATTTCCTGCGACATGCCAGAGATAAAACTTTTCCATGAAATCAAAGAAATAGGGGCTGAAAAATGGAACAGCCAACGCGCGAATGACTATCCATTCAGTCGCTACGAATTTCTTTATGCCATGGAAGAATCTGGCAGTGTTACAGCTGACACCGGCTGGCAACCTCTCCATCTGGAACTGAGAGATGAAAAAAACACGCTAGGCTATATGCCCCTTTATCTGAAGAATCACTCCTATGGCGAGTACGTATTTGACTGGGCATGGGCAGATGCTTATCACCGCCATGGTTTAGAATATTACCCTAAGCTGGTAAGCGCTATTCCCTACTCCCCTGTAATGGGTCAACGCCTGCTTACGCAGCAAGACCCGGCTCCATTGCTCAACATGATTCAACAGATGCTGCCGCAACTTTGTAATCAGGTAAAAGCCAACTCATGGCACTTCCTTTTCCCGGAAGATAAAGAGATCGCCAGCATAAAACACCCGGAGTTAATGATCAGAAAAGGGTGTCAGTACCAATGGTTTAACCGCGAATACAACGACTTTGCACATTTCCTGCAGCAGTTCACCTCCAGAAAACGAAAAAACGTTCGTAAGGAACGACAGAAAGTCATTGATCACGGCATCTGCCATCGAATAATCGAAGGCCCGGATATAACTGATCAGGAACTGGAAACCTTTTACGATTTCTATCGCATTACCTACCTTAAACGGGGCCGGGAAGCCTATCTCACCAAACAATTTTTCTATCTGCTAAGAGAGTTGATGCCAGAAAATATCCTACTGGTTATGGCTTACAGTGATGATCAAGCAGTGGCAGGTGCCCTCTCCCTGAAAGACTCTACAACGCTCTATGGTAGATACTGGGGATGTCTGGAAGAGTTCGACAGCCTCCATTTTGAAACCTGTTATTACCAAGGCATTGATTACTGCATTGAACACCAATTGGAACGCTTTGATTCCGGCGCGCAGGGAGAGCATAAAATCCAGCGCGGTTTTGAGCCGGTCCCTACATGGTCAGCCCATTGGGTTAAAGAGGTCGGGTTTAATCAAGCGCTTCAACGCTTTATTGATGAAGAATCTGAAGCCATGGACCAGCAGATAGAACATTTAAAAACCTACCTGCCTTTCCGCACCACTGAGTAACGGTTCAGACTTACAGCCATTAAAAAGGCCCGAGCTCTGCTCAGGCCTCATTCCGATGTTGATCGGATATTATCGTGTAAGCGATATAACTTTTTTATGTTAGTTATCAGCCGGAAACAAATACAGGTGCGAAACCTAAACTCCAGATAATAACCGTACCCACGCGTGTGATGACCAGATAAACCAGCCCGACAGCAAGGATTGCACCGCAGAACATAAAGGCACGTTCTTTGGTGATACCCAGCACATGAGGCAATCCATCATAGATTAGATAACCTGTGTATGCCGCTGCAGCCAGATAAGCCAGCATGTTGACCCAAGGTACTGGATAAAGGGATACAAAACCTACCAGGAACAGTGGTGTACAGGCATAAGCTGCCAAGGCAATACCATTGGCGGCATGCTCATCATGACCACTACCGTAAGTTTTAGACATCCAGTCGATCATCCAGCCAAGACCAAAAACCCCTACCAGAATGGCAACGTAAGTCAGCACATTCAATTGTATTGAGCTCATGGTTGTCAGTTTGATCAATTCGCCGTCACCTACTCTCCAACCAAACTGGGTGGTAGAGATGAAAGCGCATACCGGCCCAATCAGGGCGAGGATACATATATAGGTCATATAAATACGACCTGGCTCTGCGTGTTCTTTTTTGATCAGTTCCCATTCTGTATCAGGATGGGTAAACATTCCGGGTACATGACTCAGCAACATAATGAATACCTCTCAGGCTTGTTATTTTGCAAGTAGTCAGTTTTCTCCATCACTAGCTGTTACGCAGCCAAAGAAAAATAGATCATTTTTCATACAAGGTAGTTTAGACAAGGTTCACTGTAACAAACCTGAAAAAAATTAAAGTTGCGCATAGATTGCAGGAGATCGGATCATTTTTACCAGTATTCGCGCTCATTTAACGCATCTGCACAAACGACAGTTCCTTTGATGTTTTGCAGCGCCCCCGGTTTTAACTCCTGAGCCATCCAGGCTTCTGGGTATGGTAAATCGTAAGGAGGTTTAATCTGGTGATCGGTATTGAAACCTGAGAGAGAGTAATAAGCCGGATCACCCAGCACCAGAACGTACTCTACGCCCTGCTCTTTTAGCATATCCAATCCGGTTTTTATTAACTGCTTACCAATGCCAGCGCGTTGAAGGCTAGTGCTTACAGCCAGTGGCGCGAGGATATAACCGTTTTGTTCTTTTGAATTTTCGATTTTTACTGGGGTAAAGAGGACATGACCGATGATCTGGTTATTTTCTTCTGCAATTAGGGAGAGATATGGTTGGGCTGTTGGGTCTTCCAGAAGTTTAATTGTTAGGGTTGAGACGGAATCTCCTTCTTCTTGGCCGAAGGTTTCTAGGTGGAGTTTTCTTAGCTGTTCTTTTTCGGAGTTTTTGGATTCACGGATTATCATTGCTTTCTATTCCTCATTTCGCCTTTTTGGCGAGTCAAGGTGTTTGTTTCGGCAAACACCTTAACAATCCAAAGCCGACCCTGCTGTTTGGTTGGCTACGCCAACTCCCCTGCGTTTCTCACTTGGCCCAGCGAGCTTGTAAACTCGGCAGCTTCGCTACCTCAAACAAACAAGCTCTTTAATCTGGCCCAAGCTGCGATACTCGGCTGCACAGAAGGGAAATATGGTGCCATAGTTCAAACGGCAACATGGGGTTATAGAGACTTATCAAATGAACTTATTGTTCAAGAATAAATCTTTTACCCTTGGCAGTAAGAGTATAGTTAGTGCCCAACCCCATCGGCTCTAAAGAAAAATCAACCAACTCCTGTTCTAACAATTCTTCAAGTCCGCTTTTAACAGCAATTTTTTTATGTTCAAGACAGCGAATTATATCTTCTTCATAGAAGTCAGTTTGGTCAGCATCGTGATATAGCTTCAAAATATCCATAGCTACACCTGATAAACCTGTTACATTTCTAGAATTCTCATACTGAATTACTTTGTTTTCTAAACTTGATAAATCCCCTCTAAGACTCTCAACCTCACTCTGAGTTTCAATCAATTTAGATTTAAGTAGTTCGTTACTTTCACGCAACGCTTCATTATTTTTTTTAGCTGGTGAATATTTTGGTTTTGCAGATCGTAGGCATGTTTAAGCAACTCAAAATGAGTCGCATCCAATACTTTCCCTTTAATTTCATTCAAAATGGCAGTTATTTCCATAACTATTGTCCTTATAAAAACCCATATTGTTCTGATACAACCCTCTGATAAAAACAACCATATCAGAAGCAAAAACTTTGGCACATATCCCCCCCTTCTGCGCAGCCGAGCACTTGTGCCCTTTGGGTATTGGAGATTTTCCGTGATTAAAGGGTGAAAGCTGTCTGAGGAGCAAAGCGACGAGTTTTTTCACCCTCACGGGAAATTGAAACGCACAGGGCAGTTAGCGTAGCCAACCAAGCGGCGGGGTCGGCTTTGGGTTGTTAGGGTATTTGCCGAAACAAATACCCTGACTCGCCGTCAGGGCGAAAGGCTGACTTAGAACCACTAACGTAGCCAAGAAAAACGCCTCCTTATCTCGCCAATAAAAAGGTGAAAAGTAGACCTAATAACAACTCCCGATAACAAACAATTGAAATCAAAACCAACATCCGCTAACTTAACCACTCAAAATCAACATCAAGAGTAGGGCTGACGTCCTCACCAACCTGCCAACCTGGGCAAGGTGGTTGCTGAAACCAGCGATGTGGTCGATACCGACAACAAATCAGGTATACCCGCAAACGTCAGCTCTCATGAAACTATGGGAGCAACTCATGTTTGAAGCACATTCACTAAATTCATCTGAACTCTTTACAGAGCAAACCTTATTGCCCTGCAAACGGTTTAACCGTACTCACAAAACCACCCTTAAGCCGCTTTCTATCTGGTTTGTTGAAGGCAAACGTAAAGCTGCGGATAAGGTCATAGAACGCTGTATTTTCGTCTATTCGGAATACCGGGATAATCAGGGTAGCTACCAATTTAACTGCCAGGCCTACCGCTATCCGGATTACCTGACACAGAGGGATCTTGATCGTTATATTGAGGTTGCGACTGAACAGCCGTTAGATGGTTAAAGCAGGAACCGGAGAGCCTTAATGGCTCTCTGATACTTCACTTACGTTTTATGGAACGACCCGCTTTCTCTAACAGTGGTTCTTCCGGCCAGCGGTGTTTTGGATATCTGCCACGCATCTCTTTGGCGACTTCAAAATAGGAGGTTTTCCAGAAGTTGCCCAGATCACTGGTGGTCTGGATTGGTCTTCGTGCAGGTGAAAGCAATTCAAAACGAATAGCCACCCTGCCCCCGGCAATCATTGGGGTATCAATCTCACCGAACAGTTCCTGTAGTTGCAAAGAGACAATCGGTCCCTGTTGCGGGTCGTAGGTTATTGAAACGGATTTACCACTGGGCGCCTTGTAGTGGGTTGGCGCTTCTTTTTCGAGTAGTTGCTGCTCATCCCAGGACAACATTCCCAGTAACAGGTCATAAATATTTACCCGTTTAAGCTCGGCAATGGAGTTCACACCATTGAGATAAGGCAATAACCATTCATCAACTGTGTCCGCGAGGCTGGATTTTGATATATCTGGAAAACTCTCCATATGCTCACCCAACCACTGAACACGGGAGATTAGCGCTTCACATTTATCTGTCCATTTCAGAAGACTCAGCCCGGTTTGCTTAAGCACTTGTTTGAGGCATGCCTGAAACTGCTCTTTAGGCACATCGGTAAGCACCGTGCTCTTCAGCACCAATGCGGCATATTTAAGTGAGCGGCTGCCACGGATTTTCTGTTTGTCTTTGTCAAAGCTGTAGCTTTCTTCGAAGTGAATACGGTCTTTAAGAGCCGACTCAATGATATCGAAACTGATCTCCGCTGCATTATAGATACGCCCTTCCTTCTTCTGTGCATCACAGTCCGCTACGACTAACCGCTCTCTCCCCCACAGAGGGTCATCATCAAACAGAAAAACGCCACGACCATTGGCAAGCTGGTAACGACCTTCTGTGTTGGCTCTTTGTTGGGCAAGGCGGTCTGGATAGGCAAAAAGCAGTAGCTTACCTACTGAACTTTGAAGATCACTTAAGGAGCACCCTGCTTGCTCTTTATCCAACCTGAGTGTTCGACGATATGCTTTCGCACTGACCAGAAGCTGCTCCATAGCCGCCCGTTTAATTGGGTAGCTTTTAAGGGCCGCCTTTCTGTCGCTACGGTAATCCTGAACCGCGAGCAGGCGTTCTGTAATATCTACACCGGACCTTTGCTGAGAGGAATGCTGAAAAATATCCCGATCTGCCAAGAGTGCTGCCAGGTCACAGGCGATGCTTTGTTCCAGAACACCTTTTGCCTGCAACAGCATAGCGGCAAGTCTTGGCGATAAGCCTATAGATACTGCTTGATTACCAAGTTCGGTAAGCCCACCCTCTTCCAGCATCCCCAGAGAGGTAAGCATGGCTTTGGCAGAGTCGTAGTGTGGACGAGGAGGAGGTGTCAGCCAGTTGATCTCAGAAAACTCTGTGGAACCCCACTGGCATAGTTCCAGAAGCAGTCCGGTCAGATCCGCAGAGAGAATTTCTTCCGTCTGAAACTCTCGTAAAGAACGTTGTTTATCCTCGCCCCAGAGGCGGATACATTCACCCGCCTGGGTACGCCCTGCGCGCCCGGCTCTTTGCTCAGCTGAAGCTTTGGATATATAGACCGTTTCCAGCCGGGTCATACCACTGGCAGGATCATACAGAAGTTCTTTTTCTAAACCGCTATCGATCACTGTGGTCACACCTTCAATGGTAAGACTGGTCTCGGCAATATTGGTAGTAAATACAACCCGACGTTTTCCCGCAGGGTCGGGTACCAGCGCCTGCTCCTGTTGGGCTAAAGACAAGCCACCGTAGAGTGGTAACAGCAGCCAGTTTTGATCATTGAGGATGGATTGAGCAGCTTCAATACAACGCTTAATGTCTGCCTGACCCGGCAGAAATACCAAAACATCACCGGTTGCAGATTGATTAATAACTCCGCGTAGAGCCTGAGTTACCTGATCGCTCAGCCGTTGCTGACTTGCTGCACGATAGGAGATATCAACAGGAAAAGTACGCCCCGGGCATTCGATTATTTCCGCTCCGCCCAGGTAGTTTGAGATCATACGAGTATCGATGGTGGCAGACATCACCAGTAGCTTCAGGTCTTCGCGAATCGTTTGCTGTACTTCCAGTGACAGCAACAACGATAGATCACCATGCAATGAGCGCTCATGAAACTCATCAAATATGATCAGTGCTACATCTTCAAGCTCAGGATCGTTTTGCAAACGGCGGGTCAGAATCCCTTCCGTAACAATCTCCAGTACTGTTTCACCGGAAATTTTTCGGTCGTTTTTAATCTGATAACCGATCCGCTGCCCGACCCTTTCACCCAGCAAACCAGCCAGATAGTGGGCAATCGACTTAGCCGCCACTCGGCGCGGCTCCAGCATGATGATTTTTCTGCCATCCAGCCATTCAGATTCGATCAGGCTCAGAGGCAGCGCGGTTGACTTACCCGCACCGGGTTCAGCCTGCAGGACCAGATTATTCTGCTTAGAAAGAGATTGGGAAATTTGCGCAAGAAATTGCGCAATCGGTAACTGTTTATGAGCTTCTGCAATCACTAAAATATCTGTCTCTACTGAACGCCTATGCCGCGCTACTATAGCGATTTAACTGGTTCAGATCGAACTTGTTCGCATACAACTCTAAATCAGTCGAACTTCCATTCGGGTGAGAGACCAACAATGTCGGTATTAAATGCCTCTGGTGGCATTCTCGATTGCAGCTTTTCCAGAAAGACCTTCCATACCTCAGCCACCGGAACACTGTTTTCAAGACGATCCACCAGCTCGAAGGAATCACCCACTGAGATAATGCCGTTTTCCAACACCCGGTAATACCAGCCAGAAATCGCCTGGGACATCAGTAAGGGCGCCATATGGCCGTTACTGTATTTGTGATTCACCTTCCAGCAAGGCCTGCGCGGTTGTGATACCTGTACCAGAGCCTCACCTATTTTGATCGTATCACCAATATGCACTGTCTGATCATCCACAGCACTGGATGAAAGGTTCTCACCGATACTGCCGGGTACAAAACTGCTTTCAAGATGACTCAGCGCCTGTTTCAGTACTTCATAGTTTTGCGCGGGAAAATGATATAACGCTTTTTCGAGACCGCCATGAACTCTACGATCCACCTGAGTATCACCTTCCAATCCCATCTCCGTCAGTAAACAGGACTGAACCGGCTCTTTGAAGATACCTGTTGGTGCATCATCAGGCCCGATTGGTTTAGGTTTCCCTATATAAAGCCCCTCGACCGTTCCAGAGTAGATCTGCATCATTCCGCTCCTCGATAGCAATGGCTATAAGCATAGACTGGATATCGGACTATTTAACCTTTGCAATGGACTCTTCTGCTTCTTCAAATTCTTCGATCGCGTGAAAAAACTCAGGAAATGTTTTAACGATCTGGATCAGCCCGAAAAGAAACACTCCATGATGAGCTCCAAGCCCCCCTTCATTAAAAGTGTTAAACACCTCAGATCCAGCGGTGACTATCAAAACAACTCCACTGAATAAATTGAGATAGGGACTGGAGGCTATGGTTTTTAACATGATATTTCCTGAATAATTTCTAATCGATACGATGCCCCAAAGATTGGGAGCCGTTTATTCTCAAAGTTTCTATTGAACCTGATACACAGTAAATTCCAGTGAACCTTAAGCAATTTGTATGGTTTGGTAAGCCAGCAGTGAACCATCTACGTTTTGTTTTGTTTTAAGTAAAAAGTCTTCGTAACCAGCAGCTGGGAAAACCGAATCTCTGCCACCAGCAAGGGGAGTATCCTGTTCACCACGACTGCGATAGAAGTTGTGAGTTGTACAAATTTCTTTGGCTAACTCATCTGTAAAGCAGAATTGTGAGATAAGCCCAAAAGCGCCAGAATGATCCCTGATCGCAAAATGGATATGGATTGTGCGGCCGCGATACCAGCCCGGGAAGCAGGTTTTAAAATTAACCCGGCCACTGCTATCAGTCGTAAGTTTGCCACGATACCAAGAGCTTTTCTGCGCTGCGTCATCCCCTCCTGTACAGAAATCACCCGCAAAACCTCCAGCATCAACACTATTCGACGTATCGCCTGAATAAACACCCTGGGTATCACAATGCCAAACTTCTATTTCATAATTATCCAGCGGTCGACATTCGTTATCTATCAGGCGTAAGCATAATTGCATGGGCAACCCCTCGTAACCAAGAGAGATATCTTCGCCGGTGTCGTCCTCAAAATAGCAAGGGCCTAGAGTAGTTTCGCGAGTCAAAGATAAACGGCAGGGGTTTGTTGACTGGAAAAGCCCATCATCAGGATAATCAACTGAGATTAGATCCGTGCCACCAGATGCCCATTTTCCGGAACCTGACACAGTTCCCTCTTTAGCCATAGAACCATGATTAGCACTTCCACTGTCCGATAGCCCTTTGCCATCACATCCGGATATCCCAAAGACCGGGATAAAAGGAAGTGAGAAAAGTAATTTTGAAAATTTACGACGTGATGTTGAATCTTTCATATATCCCTGCCTTAAAAGTGCTGATCCCTGAAGTGGTTCCCTTAAACGAGAAGCCTTTAAATTAAAAAGTATAGACCTTTACGCATACGCCTAGGTTAAAGAATGCTGGGAACCTAGTATCCACCCACATCAACCTGCCATCTATTTGATTTACAAATATTTTTAAACAAATACGATTAATAAAGCAACCAACGTTTAATTACTTTCGTGCTGGTCATTACGAAGATTCAGTGGTTTGCGGCTAACATGCAACGACGTTTACAGCCAATCCACCCTGAGAGGTTTCTTTATATTTGTCCTGCATATCGAGTCCGGTCTGATGCATGGTCTCAATTACAGAATCCAGAGATACGTGATGTTCACCGTCACCGCGCAAAGCCAGTCGCGCGGCGTTGATGGCCTTCACGGCTCCCATGGTATTTCGTTCAATGCATGGCACCTGAACCAGACCGCCTATCGGGTCACAGGTCAGCCCCAGGTTATGCTCCATGCCAATCTCTGCTGCATTTTCAATCTGCTGATTTGTCCCGCCCAATACTGCACAAAGAGCACCCGCTGCCATGGAGCAAGCAACTCCGATTTCACCCTGGCAGCCCACTTCAGCTGCAGATATTGATGCATTTTTTTTGTATAACATTCCGATCGCGGCAGAGGTTGCAAGGAAATCAAAAACGCCTTGTTTATTGGAGCCAGGTACAAAGCGGTCGTAATAAGCCAGTACTGCTGGAATCACACCCGCAGCACCGTTAGTAGGTGCTGTTACTACACGCCCACCCGCTGCATTCTCTTCATTCACTGCAATGGCAAAAAGGTTGATCCAATCCATTACCGTTAGCTGGTCTTTCATGGCGGCTTCAGGGCTGGACCTCAGCTCTTCATATAGTTCATGGGCCCGGCGTTTAATGTGCAGCCCTCCTGGAAGTTCTCCCTCCTCACGGCAACCACGCTTAATACTGTTGTCCATGACCTGCCAGAGACTCCAAAGCTTCTCTTCAAGCAGATCCTTTTCTAGCCAGGTCAGCTCATTAGCCAATACGATTTGGGCTATGGATTTGTTTTCTTTTTCACAGATGGCGAGTAACTCGGCAGCATTATTAAAGTTGAATGGCAGACTAAACTCAGGCTCGTTAGCCGCTGCATCCTGACCTGTTTCTGCATCACTCAATACAAACCCGCCACCTACTGAGTAATAAATGTTGTCATGCAGAATAATTCCAGCCTCATCATAAGCTTTGAAATGCATACCGTTAGGGTGTTTAGGCAGGGATTGTCCGAAATGAAATGGCAGATCTTTCTCCGGATTGAATGGAATAACGTATCTACCTACCAGTTGAATATGACCGCTGCTTTTGATGGACTCTATATATTCAGGGACTTTGTCGGCATCCACCTGATCAGGCTTTTCACCCATAAGGCCGATCATTACGGCAACATCGGTTGCGTGACCTTTACCTGTCATAGCGAGGGAACCAAATAAGCCGATATTTACAGAGGAAACTTTATTTATGAGTTCGTGCTTTTCCAGCTCAGATAGAAAGCGATTTGCAGCAACCATTGGCCCAACGGTGTGCGAACTTGAAGGACCTATACCAACTTTAAAAAGATCAAAAATACTTAAAGGCATCCCACCATCTCCACAGCTTTGAGGAGCCAATAGATAATTCATCTGGCTCTCTATTTCTTATTATTTGCTGTTACATCACTACATATAACTGTGACTACTGCCTGTTAATTAATATCCGAAAGCTAATAGGTTTTTTGCTCACCCAACTAGAAGTCTAAATTCAGACTAGTCATAAATTTTCCTATAATCAACAATAATCCCTTATTGGAAACCTGGATCGCAAAATACAGAGATAGCAAAAGCCTTGTCAACCAGCCCCTTACATATACTTAAAGAAGATTCTCCCGGTTCTACAGCTTTAGCTGGTAGCGATTAGAAGCTGATATAAGGAGTAGAAGCCAAACATAATCATGAATCAAAATCATATTTCGCACATGCAGCAAGAATAAAATTCATAAGCCTTGATATTTAGGTGAATATTTATCCTACAAAGGTATTAGAGAATCTAAATTATCTCTTCTACACTCAGTTTTACCGGTTAGGAAATTGCCGGGGTATCTGAGTGACGACAACCCGTAATAATAAAAAACGCACAGAATGAGGCGCGAGGAAGAGAGATGCTAACCTACGAAGAATGTTTAGAGCTGAGTGATCTGACAGCAGATGAAGTTGATGCAATTGCGGAACATGAACATATGGACCCAATGATTGCGATGGCTTTAGGCCACTATATTCTGACTCACGATGGTGATCAGAAGATCCGAAAAATCATTATGGAAGATATAGAGAAAGCCCAACGGGATCGTAATTATGCTCATGCAGAAGTACTGGAGAAAGTACTGAAACACTTTATTGCTACGCATCCTGAGCATAAAGACCAGCAGGTTGCCGCTTAAAACAGATCCAGAGTTATTCCCCTTCTTAAAACCCGAAGCTCTGACTTCGGGTTTTTTGTTGCTTTCAGAGATCTGTTCTTTCAGGGAATTCAATCTCTTGTCCCTGAGCAGTCAAGACGCTGACTTTTTCCGGTTTACCATTCTCATCAAGCAACACCCTGCCAACACCACTGTTGTTAAGAGAACGCTGCTCTTCAAATCCTTCGGGAATTCGGGGAATGATCTTCATGCTACGGCGTTTGGTTAAGAAGTTCAGTGGGGACTTCACCCCATATAACCAACGATTTAAACGATCAAATAAACTCAGTAACTTTTCCGGAAACTCATTTTTAAAACCACTGCAGGTAATCTGCCAGATATCCGGGCTGTTTTTCCTGAAACGCAGTTTTACTGCATAGGCAAATGAAAAGTGCACATCGCCAGAAAGAATCACAAAGTTCTGAGGTGTTTTTCGATGCCGGAATATATTCAGGATTACATTAGCCGAACCTTTATGTGCCATCCAGTTCTCTGCATCAACTGTTAAAGCATGACCGAAGAAAGTGAAAACTCTTTGCACGGTTTCTATCAGCTTCATACCAAAAATTGGCGCCGGTGAAACCATAATCACCGCTGGCTCCCCCATCAGCTCAGTTTGCAGATCCGAAAGTACTTCCCAATCCATCAGGCCCGAAGGTTTTGCACCACTGCTTTCAGACCACCAGCGCTGGGTTCGTGTATCCAGAACGACCATCTTTGGTTGCGTCGGCAAACTGTAGTGCCAGTGCTCAAACTCAAGCAGAGCAGTGATCATCTCGTCATGCTCTTGCAGATCAAACTCAGGATAAAACGCTTTCAGTCGTTTCTGCCACTCAACGGGAAAACGCTCGGGAGCATTGCCCCAGCCCTGGCACAGCCAGTAACCCATCAAAGCATTACCAATGATACGACGTGAGAATGGATGACTATAAGCCGCCTCTTCCCAACCCCGGGTCAGATTCCAGTCATCAGTAACATCGTGATCATCAAAGATCATGTACACCGGGATATGCGCCAGACTGCGTTGAACTTTATCCAGCCCTTTGGCAAAAGATTCGATCTGTTTCTGTTCTTCCAGGTAAAGATCCGCATGTTCATCATCCACATCCTGAATACCCAGGCGTATAAAAGACCAAAGCTTTGGAGACCAGACCAGCAGATACATAGCCATGACTTCAGCAAAGGTAATCAAATGATTATGGGCAGTATCGGCAGTAAAAATCGGCTTGCGTGCGCCGGCGAAGAAACGGTCGCGTAATTCGCGATTATCTTCGGTCTGAGGCAGCAGATTTTCACGTTGATAATAGCAGTGGGAATGTTGATACAGTGTTTCACAATCGCACACTGTAGCGCCTTCCAGCTGTTCCGACGTTAACCCCAAAAGCTTAACCACCTGATGGATAGTAGAAAGCATTGGCCCTGCTACGTCATCTGCATAAATCTGATCCCCGGTCATCATTAAAAGGGCTGGGCGAGATTGCGGTTGATTGCAACTGTCTGCAAGAACCTTGTCTACCTGCAGCAGAGCATCCGGCCCTGCATGATGTGGTTTACGGCAGGAGCCATGCAGGATTTGATCAATCTGGGTTTTGATCACAAAACCCGGACGCTCTTCTCCTGAGTAGATCAGATGTGGCAGCAACTGCTGAAGGTTTTGTTTCTGCCCATCAACGTTAAAACTGAGTTCATAATTCAGCCAGGTATCTACGGGTAAGTTTTGCCCGGGTCTGAAATTAATCAGATTCACATAGGCATGTGTACCCACCTGTACTGTTTCCAGATAGTCAGCACAATCTGCCTGAATCAGAGTCTCCTGACCTTCGTAGATACTTAATTCAGCGTAAAGTGGAGCTGAGGTCACCAGCCAGATAACCATCTGATCTGGTAACACCCTGCGGAGAATTGGGCCGGCAATAATAAAAGGCAATGAATCTGTGGACGTCATCGTCAATGCTACTGTAATACGTGATAAATATAGCTAGTTTAACCATGCATAAAACGCTTTCCAAACCGATTTACATATCTTTAGAGAGCGTTTGGGTTTCATATACAGAGGTTTCTGGATGGAAGGTATACCAAGCAAACCAGTAGGCATTCACTGTTGGCCATAACTGCCCGGTTTCCGAATTAAACACCTCTCCAGTACGAGATTTAGCGTTGTACTTAACCTGTAGGTTCACACCATTTAACTGATCTTCGATAACTCCAACATCGGTCTTGGCTAGCTCTGTAAATGGATAGGCCTTGAACTGCCCTTCCACTTCAACACCCAAAACCTTTTCTTTGGGGTGATAACGTTTACTGAGAAATTCAACTGGAAAGTATAGAGCAAGGCTTTGATTGTAATCACCGTAAGGACTGCGACTGTAGTCACGTACAAAACCAGTATCCCGACTGAGTACTTGGCCTGCGGGGTAACGCTGCTGCCATTCTGCCCAGGTCAACTGTGTCATCGGGAGATGTTCCAGCTTTGCTCCAACCCTTGGGCCACTTACCGCTTCCTGCTTCAACTGCGACCAGAGAGATTCTGATTGGCGATCATAGAGTAAAACATCACTGTTATAGAGCAAACCGGAAACACCAAAATCCAGTACTTCCCCTTGTACTTGTGAATTAAACGCCATGCCCGTACCACACAACGGGCAATAGCTTATGAGAACAGATTTGGTCCCTATTCGATCATTCACGATCTCATGCCAGTTCAAAATGGGTATTGGGTATGCGCGGTGTACATTATTAATCGAAATACTCAGAACCTGATCTTCATCTTCTAACCAGTCAACCGCAGCAGCGTTTTCGAAACTGGGTGAATCTATCGCAGGAATACCATCCCTCGCAGGACCACCCGGCAGGATCAACTGTTTTGGAATTGTAGCGTTGGACAGATCAAAACCATTGTCCGGGCCAGCGAACAAACTACAGCTTTTCAGACAGAGAATTGTCACCAAGACGGTTATAAAAAAAGCCAGCCAGCTTACACGTGAAATCACAGCAGTTTCCTCAATGCATCAACTGTATGTTGGATTAGGAATACGCTGAAAAATTCAAAATGATTTTCCACTGACCGCCGTGATATGATGCCGCAGATTCTTCTGGACCGAATATTCTGATGAAAAACAACTTTTACTACGATCTCGAATCCGCCGCTAAAGGCTCCAGCATTGAGCTGAGTGCTGCACTGGATAACTTAAGATTTAACGATGATGGTTTGATTCCAGCCATTGCGCAGCAGAAAGATACAGGCGAAGTTCTGATGATGGCATGGATGAACCGTGCCTCAATAGAAGAGACTCTGAAAACAGGCCAGGTTTGTTACTGGTCCCGTTCACGCCAAACCTACTGGCGCAAAGGTGAAAGCTCTGGTCATGTTCAGAAACTCGTTGAAATGCGTATCGACTGTGATGGCGATACTCTGCTCTGTTTAGTCAACCAACTGGGCCCGGCGTGTCATACTGAACGCCCCAACTGTTTCTTCCATGCGGTTAAAGAAGATAAGGTTGAGATCATCTCCGAGCCCTGTTGTTCTGAGTAAAGTATTTACTGCTCAGATAAGTACTTTCTGACATGAAGGACGCTGGCGTACTCGCTCAAGATATGCCAGCAATTTCACCTCCCCTGCTAACAACTCGGCTCCTTTGGGATGTTTTGCCAGATAATCCAGCATAGGTGCCAGCATGATATCCGCAGCACTAAACTGATCACCACATAGATAATCCTGCCCATCCAGCTGTTTGGTCAGTGTATCTATCGCTCTGTTTACCTCAGGTATAGCGGCCTCTACCTTATCCATTCTCACAGAGCCGTCTTCCCCTTTAGGGAAGAGAAATTCCAATAAAAACTTACGCACAAACGCCTGATCTACATATACCGCAATGAGATTTGCCCACTGATCGACCTGAGCACGAGCAAATAATTCCTTAGGGAAAAGTTCATACCCCGGATATTCATTATCAATGAACCTGACAATTGCGGTGGTTTCACATATGGAACGGCCATCTTCAAGAATAAGCACCGGGATCTTTCCATAGGGGTGATATTTGAGGTGGGTCTCGTCAGCCAGTTTCACTTGCTGATCATTAATCTTCATACCGTAGCGGTAGCTAAGGCCTTTCTCTTCACAGGCGATCATCACACTGCGGACAAAGGTACTGAACTCTGGCCCTAAGATTTTTAACTGAGCATCCATTTTGCTATCCCATCATGATTTAAAGGTTGCTTTTAACTTAGCCTCCACCACAATATGTTCAAGAACATATTCTACTTATTTAAAGGTGCCCAATGGGATGGTCTTCTGAACAGAAGCAGAAATCGCGTGCAAATATCCTCAGCAGTGCAGCGGAACTTTTTACTCGTGATGGATTTGATAACGTCGGAATTGATGATGTTATGCAGCATGCGGGGATGACGCGAGGTGCATTCTATAACCACTTTTCCTCAAAAGGTGAACTCTATGCTGAAGCAATTATGGCTGCGGCAATTGACTCTAAACAGCGAATAAAAAGCAGTGCAGATATCGGTTTCAGTCATTTGATCGAGCAATATCTGAGTCTCACTCACCGTAAAGGCGAAGAGTTTCGCTGCCCCCTGGCATTTCTCACAACAGACATTAATCAACGTGATGAGCAGGTTCGCAGCACATACACCCAGGTACTTAAAGGTTTCATTAACAGTATTAATCAGGCTGATGAAAAAGCTCTTTCAAGTGAAAAAGAGGCCATGCAGAAAGCGGTTTTAATGATTGGTGCTGTAGCTATATCCAGAGCGATTAATGATGAGGAGTATGCCGAGAAGCTTCTAAGCTCTTGCAAGGATGCTGTGCTGACATAAAACTCATACTGCCACACACGATCAGGAGGCACTACTCTGGTTGAGTAACTGAGCTAAAAATACCTCCACCAAAGGCGTGTTTGTGCTGTGTGAAACAATGGAGAAACGCCTGCTTAAATCCAATGGCGATTTAAGTTCAACCAACTGCCCGGCTTGTATATCTTCCCAAATACATAATCGCGACAAGCAGCCTATCCCCAAATCAGATTTAACGGATTGCTTGATCGCTTCCTGTCGATTCAAAGCCATGGAATTTTCTATATATCCACCCGCCTTTTGCACCGACTGATCAAAAACATTCCGGGTTCCCGAACCGGACTCCCTGAGAATCCAGCGATATTCTGGCAGCTCCTCCAAAGAGATGGAACCTTGTTTAGCTAAGGGATGATCCGGACTACAGAACAGTGCGAGATCATCTTTCAGCCAGGGAGTCAGCTTAAGTTTTGCAGGTGAAGCCGGTCCTTCAATAAGCCCGATCTGCGCCTGGCCTTTTTCAAGCCGGGTAATCACTTCTCCGGTGTTTCCAATCAAAATATCAGGGGTTATCGCCGGGTGGCTGGCGGTAAACTTTGCAGTGAGCTGAGGAAGAAGATAACAGGCAATAGTGACACTGGCTGCGATCCGCAATGTCCCCTTTAGCTCACCATCCCCTATTACTGGGTGCTGTATTTCATCGAGCAGGAGAATGATCTGCCGCACTTTGGGTAGGAGATCCAAACCATAATCAGTGATCTGCAACTCTCTGCCAACACGGGTAAAGAGTGAACAACCTATGCTCTGCTCCAGCTCTTTAAGTGCCTGACTAGCGGCGGACTGACTCAGCGCCTGCTCTTCTGCTGCCAGGGTCAGCCTTTCCAGGCGAGCCGTAGATTCAAAGATCTTTAATTGGCGGATGGATAAGCTCATCTTTTTCCTGTTCGGTTTTCCTAATAATAATCATTGATTATATCCATTATACTTATCATTAGTTTATATAGACAATGCCCGCACTCTTTAACACTGCAGGGCAAAAGATATGTCTCGGTTACTCCTTCTACCTCTGATCGCGCTATCTGCTGTCCTTCTTTCTCAATTTGACTCGCTCGCCAGCCTGGGCCTCAGCGCTCTTCCCCTGGCAATTATCCTGGGCATGCTGGCTGGACATCTATTCACCGCAGATAAAACCGATCTGGATCATGCCGTAACCCGCTTCTGTCAGAAAAACTGCCTGCGCATTGGGATTATTCTGTTTGGCCTCAATCTGAGTTTTCAACAGATCGCCGGGGTGGGACTGGAAACATTATTACTGAATATCATCGTCATCTGCGCTGTTATTGGCAGCGGGCTCTGGCTGGGTATCCGTATTCTGAAACTGCCAGTCGATACCGCCATTCTTATTTCCGCAGGTAGCGCTATATGTGGCGCTGCAGCCATACTCGCAACAGACTCAGCGATCAAAGCCCGCCAACAACAAGTCACGATTGCGGTTGCCACCGTGGTGCTTTTTGGCACTCTGGCGATGTTCGCCTACCCGGTGATCTTTCCCCACAGTCTGATGTCAGAGCAAGCCTTTGGCATCTATATTGGCAGTACCGTACACGAAGTAGCGCAAGCCGTGGCGGCGGGTGAATCGATCAGTGCACAAGCTCTGAATAATGCGGTTGTTACCAAACTGATCCGGGTTATGTTGCTAGCGCCGTTTATTCTTATTCTGTGTGCTTATATGGCCAGGCAGAGTGAATCCGATGAGAAGGTAAATCTCATAGCAGTAATGCCGTGGTTTATTGTTGGTTTTATATTGATGGCGGGGTTAAATTCTGTGTTCGCGCTTCCGGAATTTTTATTGCAAATCGCGTCTTACCTGAGTCAGTACCTGCTGGCTCTGGCCATGGCGGCTCTGGGAATCCAAACCCGGTTAGCCCTGATCAAAGAAGCAGGTATTCGCCCTATTATTATGGCGCTTAGCCTCTTTGTGCTTTTACTTGTCGGTGGATTATTTCTGAATCTACTGATTGTTTGAGAGCCATAAGCCATAAAAAAACGGCCTCAATTGAGGCCGTTTTTGAATCTAAACCGGGAGATTATTTACCCCAGGAATCACGCAATGTCACAGTACGGTTGAATACTAGTTTCTCTGCGCTTGAGTCTGAATCAATACAGAAATAACCAGTACGTTCAAACTGATAACCACTTTGTACATCAGCCTCTGCCAGTCCAACTTCGCAGCGGCTTTCTGTTTGTACAACCAATGATTCCGGATTAATAAACTCAAGGAAATCGCGTTCTTTATCGCCGTCCGGGTTTGCTTCTGTGAACAAACGATCGTATTCACGCACTTCACATGGAACAGAGTTATCAGCTGATACCCAATGCACTACACCTTTGGCTTTATAACCTTCAGGGTTAGCACCGTTAGTCGCAGGGTCATATGAACATTTCAGCTCAACCACATTGCCCGCATCATCCTTAATCACTTCATCACAGGTGATTACGTAGGAGCCACGCAGACGAACTGCAACACCCTGAGTCAGACGTTTCCACTTACGCGGAGGCACTTCAGCAAAATCATCCTGTTCAATCAGAATGTTCTTAGTGAATGGTACTTTACGCGTGCCCATAGTTTCATCCTTAGGATGCTTAGGCAGCTCAAACCACTCTTCTTTACCTTCCTCGTAATTGGTGATGGTCACCTTCAATGGGCGAACAACACACATAGCACGAGGAGCGTTTTTATCCAGATCTTCTCGAACAAAGAATTCAAACTGAGCCATATCAACTGTGCCATCAGTTTTCGATACCGCCAGACTGTCGCAGAAGTTACGCACCGCTTGTGGCGTGTATCCACGACGACGCAGACCAGAGATCGTTGGCATACGCGGATCATTCCAGCCATGCACATGATTTTCATCCACCAGCTGCTTCAGCTTACGCTTACTGGTGATTGTGTAATTAAGGTTGAGACGGCCAAACTCATACTGACGTGGTTTAGAAGGTACTGGCAGGTTCTCAATAAACCATTCATACAGTGGGCGATGGTCTGCAAACTCCAGAGTACAGATAGAGTAAGTCACACCTTCAATTGCATCTTCCTGACCATGTGCAAAATCATAGCTTGGGTAGATACACCATTTATCACCGGTCTGGTGATGGGATTCCTTGCGAATACGATAAAGAATCGGATCGCGAAGGTTCATGTTTGGAGACGACATATCGATCTTGGCACGTAACACGCGACTGCCTTCATCGAACTCACCGTTTTTCATGCGCTCCAGAAGGTCCAGGTTCTCTTCAGCAGAACGATCCCGGTACGGGCTGTCTTTGCCTGGTTCTGTAGCCCAACCACGGTACTCTTTTGCTTCTTCAGGGCTAAGATCACAAACGTAAGCGTTGCCATTACGAATAAGGTGCTGCGCCCATTCGTAGAAGGTATCAAAATAGTCAGATGCATATTTCACATCACCTGCCCATTTGAACCCTAACCATTCAACGTCTTCTTTGATCGCATCCACGTACTCCTGCTCCTCTTTCGATGGGTTTGTGTCATCGAAACGCAGGTTGCACTCGCCGTTGTATTTTTCAGCAGTGCCAAAGTTAAGACAGATCGACTTAGCGTGACCTATATGCAGATAACCGTTCGGCTCTGGTGGGAAACGGGTAACCACTTTACCCTCATTAATTCCGCTCTCCAGATCCTGTTCAATGATCTGATGAATAAAGTTCGTTGGCTTGCTGCTCTCTGGGTTACTCATATAAAACGTCTTATCAATCCGGCAGGGTACATAAAAAAATCTGGCGACATTATAAACGGATGCAATAAAGAAATGTCAGTTTTTACACCTTCCCAGTAACAAAAATTATGAGCTCCCTTAACATCATTGGAAATCATCCTGATAAGAAGTAAATACTTCGATTAATAATCTCACACCTTAAGTCGTATCTGGGGGGATGCGTTTCGCTAAGACTTGAGTATAATGTCGCGGTCAAAGGCGAAGAAATGGACATTACAACAATGATTATTCTCCATACGAATTTCGGTGATATTTCTATTGAGCTGGATTTTGAAAAAGCCCCTGTTACAGCTGCAAATTTCGAACAATATGTAAAAGAAGGCTTTTACGATGGCGTAATTTTTCACCGCGTCATCAATGGCTTTATGATTCAGGGCGGTGGTTTTGAGCCCGGTATGGTTCAAAAGGAAACACGTGATCCGATCGAAAATGAAGCGGATAACGGTCTTTCCAATTCAACATGCACGGTCGCTATGGCCAGAACCATGGACCCACATAGTGCCTCAGCTCAGTTTTTTATTAACGTATCTGAAAACACTTTCCTGGATCACACGGCTAAAACCACAGAAGGCTGGGGTTATGCAGTCTTTGGTAAAGTGGTTGACGGTAAGGATGTGGTCAACAAAATCAAAGGCGTTTCGACTACTATGCGCGCCGGCCATCAGGACGTACCAGCAGAAGATGTGATCATAGAGTCTGCAGAGATCGTCGAAGATGATACGGAAACAGAAAGCAACGACGAATAATTAAGTTAATGACTGTATTTTTTGTCTCAGATCTACATCTGAAACCCGAACGCCCGGATCTTACCCGGGCGTTTTCACGTCTTATCAATACCACATTCCAGAATGCCTCTGAGTTATTCCTGCTGGGTGATATTTTTGAGGCCTGGATTGGTGACGACACCCCCACCCCAACGCTGGACCCAGTATTTGAAGCCTTAAAACAGCTCAGCGATAAAGGTTGTAAGATATATTTCCAGCATGGAAATCGTGATTTTCTGGTGGGAGAACAGTTTGCCCAAAGCATTAATGCGACGCTGCTTCCCGAAGAACTAACTGTTGAGCTGCCCGTCGGTAAAGCTGTGATCTCGCACGGCGATCAGTTGTGTACTGATGATGCAGAATATATGCAGTTCAGAACCATGGTACGTAATCCGCAATGGCAGGCAGAGTTTCTTGGTAAACCACTGCAAGAGAGACTGGCAATCGCCAGGCAACTCCGGGATGCCAGTAAAGAACGCACTGCTGAAAAATCAGAATACATTACCGATGTAAATCCGGATGCTGTGGCTGAACTTTTCAAAACCAGCGGCGTGTCTCTGATGATTCATGGTCATACTCACAGACCCTGTATTCACCAGCATGAGATCGAAAACAAGTCGGTCACACGGATAGTATTAGGTGACTGGGATACCCTCGGTTGGTATCTGAAAATTGATGACCACGGCTACGATCTTATCAACTTTCCTATTGAGTCATACGCCTGAACAGGCAAAGTTATCTATAGAGATTAAGCGGCAACGAATGTTGGTGCGCCACTGTGAAAGCGGAACTCGTCATCAGGGGATTCGATCAATTCACGTTCAACTTCCCTGAAAAGCTCCACTCGATCATCGATCGGTTGACCCGCATATTCTTCCGCTAATCCCAGGTAATCCTGATAGTGGCGACCTTCAGATTTCAGCAGCGAACGATAGAACTTCGCTAACTCGTCATCCAGAAAAGGAGCCAGCTTTGCAAAGCGCTCACAGGAACGCGCTTCAATAAAGGCACCTACAATCAACAAATCAATCAGATGCCCCGGCTCAGATGTACGAATATGCTTACGCATACCACCCGCATAACGTGCTGGGGACATATGATCATAAACCACACCTCTGTCCTGCATAATAGCCAGCACCTGCTCAAAATGAATCAACTCTTCACGCGCTAAACGAGACATTTTATTCAACAGATCGATACGATCAACGTACCTAAACATCAGACGCATCGCGGTTGAGGCGGCCTTCTTTTCACAATGGGCATGATCAATCAGAAGAATAGCCTGATTCTGCAGTGCTGCCTGAATCCAGGAATCCGGCGTTTCACATGCTAAGAATTGTTTAATCTCTACCAATGCATCCATTAAATGAAGACCCGCTACTACTTGCTACTGAAAAAGAGGCGGCATTATAGCCGCCCTCCTTTGGCCTTGCACCCGTCCTGCATCAATGAATTGGCTTAATCCGATTGACCGGTTGTAAGAAGGCGTAAAGCCAGGGCAACAAACACTGTGCCTGCAAGTCTGTTTATCCACTTTTGGGTGCTGTCTGAGCGTTTAATCCGCTCACTGATACTGCCCGACATAATGGCGATAAAAGCCATAACCCAGAAGCTGAAGAAAATAAAAATCCCGCCTAAAGACATTAACTGCAAGCTAAGTGAACCTCGACCCGGATCAGCAAACTGAGGCAAAAATGCCAGAAAGAATATTGCCAGCTTAGGATTAGTCGAACTCATCAACACACCGCGTTTATACAGCTGCCAATGAGAAAGCATGGGGCTGCCCCCGCCATCAATAGTTTCACTAGAAGCAGTAAATGCTCGCCAGGCCAGATAGATTAAATAACCCGCTCCAAGCACTTTTAAGACTGTAAAAGCCATAACGCTGACTTCAAATACAGCCGCCAGTCCCAGAGTAACCGCAAGTGTATGCCCGACCAATCCGGTGCATAATCCCAGCGTTACGATAACCCCAGCCTTGCGGCCATAAAGAGCAGATTGAATAAGAACAAAAATATTATCTGGACCTGGGGTAAAACCCAGCAACACCGTTGCGATAATAAAAGTGATCAGAGTTTCGCTGGAGAAAAGGTCCATTTACTAAATCATCCTCAACGACTTAATTTAGACATGATTATTTTTAATAGGAGCACTGTAATTTTACTACTGATTTTTTTAAGCCCTGTAACCAATTAATTTAAAATGTTTTTTTACATCCCCCCCCCACTCTTGAAGCAGCCTGCCAATCCACTAAGCCAGCTAAAAGAACTCGCAAACACAGCAAACAATGGAAAACCCAAAAAAAAGCGTAATTTCCTTGTAATTTATCTTCTAAATGTCACAAAAAAGCCTGTATAATGTCGCGCAATTTTAGGACCTCACTTAGTCGAGTAAAGCAATGACAGATTTATCCAAATACAGAAACATTGGTATTTTCGCGCACGTAGATGCGGGTAAGACCACTACCACAGAACGTATCCTAAAGCTTACGGGTAAAATCCATAAGACTGGTGAGGTACATGACGGCGAATCTACTACTGATTTCATGGATCAGGAAGCAGAGCGCGGCATTACTATCCAATCCGCAGCTATCACAACTTTCTGGGACGATCACCGTATGAACGTGATCGATACTCCGGGACACGTTGACTTCACAGTTGAAGTTTACCGTTCCTTGAAAGTACTTGATGGCGGTATCGGCGTATTCTGTGGTTCTGGTGGCGTTGAACCTCAATCAGAAACTAACTGGCGTTATGCAGATGAATCCGGCGTATCCCGTATCATCTTCGTAAACAAGCTAGACCGTCTGGGCGCAGACTTCCTGAAAGTTGTTGACCAGATCGAAAACGTTCTGGCAGCTAAGCCACTTGTTATGACTCTGCCAATTGGCCGTGAAGATGACTTCGTTGGTGTTGTAGACATCCTGACTAAGAAAGCATACGTATGGGATGATTCTGGTCTTCCAGAACGCTTCGAGATTAAAGACGTTCCTGCTGACATGGTAGACGACGTTGACATGTACCACGAACAGCTGATCGAAACAGCTGTTGAGCAAGATGACGACCTGATGATGGCTTACATGGAAGGTGAACAGCCTACTATGGAAGAGATCAAGCGTTGCATCCGTAAAGGTACACTGGAACTGGCTTTCTTCCCTACATACTGTGGTTCTGCATTCAAGAACAAAGGTATTCAGCTGATTCTTGATGCGGTTGTAGACTACTTGCCATCACCAACAGAAGTAGCTGCTCAGGATCTTACTGACGAAAAAGGTGAGCCAACAGGTGAAGTTGCAACAGTATCTGTTGACGAGCCATTCCGTGCTCTGGCATTCAAAATCATGGATGACCGTTTCGGCGCGCTTACATTCGTTCGTATCTACTCAGGTACACTGAAGAAAGGCGACACGATTCTTAACTCGTTCACAGGTAAAACTGAACGTGTAGGTCGTATGTGTGAAATGGAAGCCGATGAGCGTAACGAGTTAGACTCCGCTCAAGCGGGTGACATCATCGCTATCGTAGGTATGAAAAACGTACAGACAGGTCACACTCTTTGTGATCCTAAGCACGAATGTACGCTGGAAGCGATGGTATTCCCTGAGCCAGTAATCTCTATCGCAGTAGAGCCTAAAGATAAGGGCGGTGCTGAGAAAATGGGTCTGGCTATCGGTAAGATGGTTGCAGAAGATCCTACTTTCCTGGTTCACACTGACGAAGACAGCGGCCAGACTATCCTGCGTGGTATGGGTGAGCTTCACCTGGATATCAAAGTAGACATCCTGAAGCGTACTTACGGCGTAGATCTGATTGTTGGTGAGCCTCAAGTAGCTTACCGTGAAACAATCACTAAAGAAGTTGAAGATTCTTACACGCATAAGAAACAGTCTGGTGGTTCTGGTCAGTTCGGTAAGATCGACTACCGTATCAAGCCAGGTGAACCAAACTCTGGTTTCACATTCTCTTCTACAGTTGTAGGCGGTAACGTACCTAAAGAATTCTTCCCAGCGATCGAGAAAGGCTTCGCTGGCATGATGGAAGAAGGTGTACTGGCTGGCTTCCCTGTACTGGACGTTGAAATCGAACTGTTCGACGGTGGTTTCCACGCGGTTGACTCCTCTGCAGTAGCATTCGAAATCGCTGCAAAAGGCGCGTTCCGTCAGTCTATCCCTAAAGCAGGCGCACAGCTTCTTGAACCAATCATGAAGGTTGACGTGTTCACTCCTGAAGATCACGTAGGTGATGTTATCGGTGACCTGAACCGTCGTCGTGGCATGATCTCCGGTCAGGATTCAGCAGGTTCTGGTGTACGTATCAAAGCAGACGTTCCACTGTCTGAAATGTTCGGTTACATCGGTCACCTACGTACAATGACATCCGGTCGTGGTCAGTTCTCTATGGAGTTCTCTCACTACGCACCATGTCCAACAAACGTAGCTGAAGAAGTAATCGCTGAAGTAAAAGCTAAGAAAGAAGCTAAGTAATACGCTTAGTTTTCAGTCTTAAGAAAAAGCCCGGTGAGAAATCACCGGGCTTTTTTGTGTCTGTCATACTCTGCTTAGAAAACAGTTGCAGTCATACTCAGATATCTTTTTCGTCCAGATCCCTGATTAAATCAGCCATCGAATGCAGGCTCAGATCCGCTTCCGATGGAAAATGATCTTCCAGTTTGACTGAGATATGTTTGAAGGTCTCCTGCAAAGCCATAAATGCATCCACCACGCCCGGATCAAAATGTGTACCCGAACCATGAATGATCGCTTCTGCAGCATGCTCGTGATCCAACTCCCCTTTATAAGGACGCCTGGAGATCATGGCATCATAAACATCAGCTACGGCCATCAGCCTGGCCACAACGGGTATGTCATCGGCTTTAAGGCCTTGTGGGTAACCATTACCATCCCAGCGCTCGTGATGACTTAAGGTTACTTGTTTAGCAATGGTTAAAAACTTCGCTGATTGCCCTGTCACCTCACGCTGAACCAGTAACTCTGCAGACTGAATCGCCTTATATCCCAGAATAGTATGCTGCTTCATCAGCTCATATTCTTCATCATTAAGGGCACAGGGTTTCTGTAAAATACGGTCAGGAATACCCACCTTGCCAATATCATGCAGTGCAGCTGTTTTGTAGAACAACTCTATTGTGTTGCTATCCAGTACAGTTTTATAAGGCTCTTTGTTTTTAAGATATTCAGCCAGGGCTTTAACGTAATGCTGGGTACGCAGAATGTGGTTGCCGGTTGAATGATCCCGGATACGTGCAATGGTAGCCAGACTCAGAATCGCAGCATCCTGAATAACCTGATAGTCGTGGTCATGCTCACATTCGTAACTGTGTTTTGATATTTTCCTTTCAAGACTTATGAAATCTTCTGATTGCTTCAGATTTCTAAGGCTCTGATGAATTCGTATCTTGCTGCTGATCACATCATGAAAAAAAGGCGGGGCCAGAAAATCGTCGAAGCCCTGATCAAAAGCATATTGTCGATAATCTCTATTCCCATCATTCCAGGTGAGAAATGTCGGTTCATCCGCGGATAAGACTTCTTGAATATGTGTCGGCTGCATTCTTTCCAGCAGCTCCATATCAATAACGTTTGCCTGCTCAATCGCGGGCAAAAGAGGATTATCAGATGTTACGACCTGAAATTCTTCCGACAAAACAGCCTGGAGTCGATCGAGTAAATCAGGGTTTTCAGTTGAGATAGTCAGTTGATCCAAAGATAAGTGTCCTTTATATGCTACCTTTGACTTCCTATACAGCTTTACTATAAACCATATAATTTAGAGGGATTATAACGCCTTACCGACCGTATGTCCGGTAAAAAGAACCTCAGAAAAAGCCATCAGTTATATAGACTAGTCGCTAATAAGGAGATTGACATGGAAATAGCAAACGCAACCCGTGAAGATGCCGCTCAACTCGCTTATCTGATTAATCTGGCAGGGGAAGGTATACCTGAATTTCTGTGGCAAGGAATGATTGAAGATACGGAATCACCGCTTGAGGTAGGCGCAAAGCGTGCCGCCAGAGAGGAAGGAGGGTTCAGCTACCGAAATGCCAAGGTAATCCGTCAGGAAGGCAAAGTTGCAGGTATGATCATCTCATACCAACTGGACGATCCTTACGAAACAGGAGAACTATCTGAGTATCCCGACGTTGTCCGTCCACTTATAGAACTCGAAGCTCAAGCCCCAGGAAGCTGGTATATCAACGCCATCGCCACCTCTGAACAACACAGAGGCCTGGGAATAGCCTCAACACTGTTACAAGACGCCGAACAACAGGCTCGCGCACAAGGTGTATCCAGCATGAGCATCATCGTCGCTTCAGAAAACCCTTCCGCCAAAAAGCTTTATTTAAACCAAGGTTATCAGCTGCAAACATCTCGAGCCGTGGTTGAATACCCAAACTGTATTCATGGCGGTGATTGGGAGCTGCTTACAAAGAAGCTCTAAGGTTTATTAGCTGTAGATAGGCCTCCACACAATGATTTATTCGTGAAATTCTTAAAAGCAATTACTCCCCCTTCTATATCTAGACTGCCTGTACGGCAGTGAACTGGCGCCTTCGTCGGTGACATATTCGACACGCCCACCATTAACAAGGACTCGGCAGTATTGCAGATAATAAAGGTTGGCACGTTTGGAATGGAGAATCGTTTTAAGATCTGATGCAGGCAAATCATCCATAATACAGCTTATATCCATATAGCAATGTAGGTTTAATTTACGTTTTAAACCCGCATTTGGCTAGTACTGGATACTGTATTTGTTCTATCACTCTTTAAATTGCTAACCTCAGGTTTTGTTCGACTTCTGATATTAAACTGGATGGTACTTCATGCTCTTTTGCCAGCTGTCTCCAGCAGGAGACCGAAGCGGTAATTTCATCCACCCATTGATCTATTTTTCTGCGTTTAAACAAAGGGCTTAACGGCTCAAGTGAATATAAATCGTCACGGGTGAAGTGATCACGCTTACCATTTAGCGTCATCCAATGACTGCTCACCCAGGGGCTACCCGGTTTGTAGCTATATGCCAGGTCATACGCAGGCGCCAATTGCCACTGGTGGTTTTGATCCAGCATAAATGCAACATTCTTGGAATGGTCATCATGGTTACGTGCGACGATATTAAAAATCATCCGGCGTGCTAGCTGCTCTGCATCTACTGCTGATAATTTCAACTGACGTGCTGTAGCAAATAACTCAGCGTATGAAAACTGCCCCGGCTGCTTGTAGTCCACATGAGCTAAACCGTTTAAGGTTTGGATATGCTTTTTATCGTTCTCCACACGATCAAAGCGCTGGGTAATAAAATGACGACGGCTCCCCTCTTCCAGCAGATGGCAGGGCATCATATTAATACCGCTATCAATTGCCATCAGGTGATAGACATATTCCATCGCCCCAAAGCCCATAGGGTCACCGAATGTTTCTGAGTTTTTATTATGCTCACTGACTCCATCAAATTTCATCAGGTAATGCTTAAAACCTACTGGCACATTGGTTTGGCCTGAACGAACCTGTGTAAAATCTTCGTTGAACGCTAAAACAGCCTTGGGTCTAGCTCCACCAGCACTGGTTCCCACTGACAACAGCGCCAACATAGCCTCATGGTCATCACGACTGCCACTGTTTAATTGCACCTGAAAATTAGCCCGCTGATCCAGTACTTCCTGAGCAATAACAACCAACGATTCTATAGCCACCTGCTGCGAAGCATTTAAGCTTTTAATCCGCGTAGCAGGGGTATACTCCAACGCCCCCATCCCACGTTTTCCGGTGTACTGCAGACGCTGCAATGGCGTTATGTTCTGAGGTGATTCACCGCGTCCAGCCATCCAAGCATTAAGTACCGCATTACCAAAATCATCCGGGAGTGAATCTGCGACTAAACCTGGCAACCCTTTAAAGGTATGTTCATTTAGTTCGGGAAAAGTATAAATACGGTTTGCCAAAGGCATTTTCAGAGGGGATAGCTCGATACCAGACTGTATAAAACCGGGATCGTATTCAAAAGCTCCCTGCCCGGTATCCGTATCAAAACTGACAGCACCTACCGGCTGATTTTGATAACTGACATTTAAGGCTTCCATTACCATTCAGCTTCCCTCTCTGACTCGCTATCCTCTGTACGCCCTTGCCCCGAAGCTCTCTGGCGCTGCTTTCCTTGCAGTTTTGCAAGCTGCATTGGGGATAATCCGGGTAGTGGTAAAAAGCGATCCAGCTGTGCTGTCAGCTGCAGTGCTTGCATAATGGCAACCAAATTTTCTAGCTGCACCTTACCTTTTTCAGCATTTAAAACCGTTTTACGCGACACCCCCGCTTGATCAGCGACCTCTTGCTGAGTCATATCTTTATTTAAACGCATGGATTTCAAACGCTCGCCTAATTCATGCGCAATACCGGCAGCAGATTCTGAATTAAAGCCAGTCATAATATCCCCAAAAATGCACTTAATATAAACAAACACCCATTAAGTAACTATTTAAGCACACAAAATGCATTATTCAAAAATTAAGAGCACCTTTAAGGACATTAAAAGCCATTCAATCAAACAAAGTCCCTATTTAAGGACTTTAAAAGAAAATAAAACTACCTAAATAAAAGCTATCAACTGAATACAGTACAATCCGCAGTTGAGTACCCAAACTGTATTCATGGCGGTGATTGGGAGCTGTTGGTTAAAACACTGTGACGTTCAGCGCACAGAAGAAAAACCTGCCTCTATTGCTGCTTATTACTCTGCTCTTTCTTTTGCAGCATCGCTCCTGTCCATGGCATTAGCATCATACTCATCATATTTTGCATCTGTTGCTGAAACTGCTGAGCCGTATCAAAATACAATTGCGCTGGGCCCTGGATATTAATGCTTTCCTCATTTATAACGCCATCTCGGTAACTTGCTCTTCTACCGGAGACCTTAGCCCCCTCTCCTTGCAGGCGTATTTCAATCTGCCGATACTCTATATGAATATTTGGCATCATATTCAACCAGGGAAGCATAGGATTGAATGCTGAGGCTGCTGGCAAACTGTCTTCTTTTTCAGTGGTTGGTAGTGATTCCTGATTAGAGTTTACTGCTACGGTCTTATCCTGACTCATGATTACCTCCTGTTCTCACGCAAACATCACAATATCGATTACACACTAAATGATCAAAGATATAGGTGATCATAGCACTGGAAATAGACAGTTGGATTACTGACTCAATACAAAAATACTGGCGAAAAAAAACCCACGCAAGCGTGGGCCCCAAAGAAGAACAGTGTGATTATCCTGATAGGTAGACTCTCACAGCCATTGTCCTCCAACTCTTAGATGTCCAACAATGTTGGACGAGGCATCAAAAAGTATCTCCTGGAATGCGCACATTACCTTCCATAACGACACGCGCACTTCGACTCATCACTGCTTTTTTCGCAGTCCAGTCACCATTAATTTCTTCAGCAGCTGCACCAACTCGCAACGTACCGGATGGATGCCCGAAAGTTACCGCGTCACGCTCGCCGCCACCTGCCGCGAGGTTAACCAGTGTACCCGGTACCGCAGCAGCTGTAGCGATAGCAACAGAGGCTGTACCCATCATTGCGTGGTGCAGTTTGCCCATAGACAAAGCACGTACGCAGACATCAATATCATCTGCTGAAATTTGTTTACCGCTGGAAGCCTCATAGGAGGTTGCCGGGGTAACAAAAGCGATTTTCGGGGTATGCTGACGTGCTACGGCTTCTGAGATATCACTGATCAATCCCATCTGCACTGCTCCGTAGGCACGCATGGTTTCAAAGCGTTCCAGTGCCTCAGCTTTACCGTTAATGTCTTTCTGAAGCTCGGTTCCTTTGTAACCAATTTCATCAGCATTGACGAAGATGGTTGGGATACCGGCATTGATAAAGGTGGCCTTAAAGGTACCAATTCCCGGTACTTCCATGTCATCAACCAGATTGCCGGTTGGGAACATGGAGCCTTCGCCGTCGGCTGGGTCCATAAATTCAATAACCACTTCAGCTGCCGGGAATGTCACACCGTCCAGCTCGAAGTCACCAGTTTCCTGTACTTCACCATTTGTGATCGGTACATGAGCAATAATGGTTTTCTTAATATTTTTCTGCCAGATACGCACAGTGCAGATGCCGTTTTCAGGGATGCGCTCAGGATCAACCAAACCACCACTGATCGCAAATGCACCTACAGCAGCAGTCAGATTGCCGCAGTTACCGGACCAGTCTACAAATGCTTTGTTGATTGCCACCTGACCAAACAGATAGTCCACGTCATGATCTGGCTCTGAGCTCTTGTCTAAGATAACCGTCTTCGACGTACTTGAGGTCGCACCACCCATGCCATCGATCTGTTGACCATAAGGGTCTGGACTGCCGATCACACGCAGTAAAATTTTGTCGCGCGCTTCGCCCGGCTCCTGAGCTGCTTCAGGAAGATCCTGACGACGGAAGAAAACACCTTTACTGGTTCCGCCGCGGATATAGGTCGCAGGGATTTTGATCTGAGGTACATGAGCCATTTATCTATCCTTTCTTTATTAGCGGTGGTTAACACTTACCGCGATTCAGAAAACTCTTAGTAACAACCACTGGTACTCTCTTGGGAGTCTCTACTCTGGCAGTAATTATTAGTAAAAATTTTCATAAAGTGATGGGCGCTGCCTGCTCGACTTTTTAGGTGGGTGTTACCCCGCAGTGAGCCTTTGCGGGGTAACGGATTGCAAGCAACGCCTATCGGTTCAGCCAGCTATTAACTTCCTTCCAGGAAGTCCTTAGCAAAACGCTGTAGAACACCGCCCGCTTTGTACACATGTACTTCAGCAGCAGTATCCAGACGACAGGTTACAGGGACTTCAACCTTCTCGCCGTTAGCACGGTTGATGATCAGAGTCAGATCACTACGTGGTGAGATCTCACCTTCGATGTCGAATGTCTCTGTACCGTCGATCGCGTAAGTATTACGAGTGTCACCCTCTTTAAACTGAACAGGCAGTACACCCATACCGACCAGGTTAGTACGGTGGATACGTTCAAAACCTTCTGCAACGATGGTTTCAACACCTGCCAGACGAACACCTTTAGCTGCCCAGTCACGGGATGAACCCTGACCGTAGTCAGCACCGGCAACGATGATCAGGTTCTGCTTACGCTCCATGTAGGTCTCAATCGCTTCCCACATACGGCTTTCAGTACCTTCCGGCTCGATACGTGCCAGAGAGCCCTGTTTAATTTCGCCGTTGTCATCACGACACATTTCGTTCAACAGTTTCGGGTTAGCGAAGGTTGCACGCTGTGCTGTCAGGTGGTCACCACGATGAGTTGCGTAAGAGTTGAAATCTTCTTCCGGCAGACCCATTTTCGCGCAGTATTCACCCGCCGCACTGGACGCCTGAATTGCGTTGGATGGAGACAGATGGTCTGTAGTGATGTTGTCACCCAGAACCGCCAGAGGACGCATACCTTTCATAGTACGCTCGCCCGCCAATGCACCTTCCCAGTATGGAGGACGACGGATGTAAGTAGACATTTCACGCCAGTCGTACAGCGGGCTATCGGCACGCTCTACGTCGCCCAGATCAAACATTGGGATGTAGATCTGGTTGAACTGTTCTGGCTTAACGCTCTTAGCAACCAGCGCATCGATCTCTTCATCGCTTGGCCAGATATCTTTCAGCGTTACCGGATTACCGTTCTGATCTTTGCCCAGTACATCTTTCTCGATATCAAAACGTACTGTACCTGCAATTGCGTAAGCAACGACCAGTGGCGGTGAAGCCAGGAATGCTTGTTTCGCATGCGGATGGATACGACCATCGAAGTTACGGTTACCAGACAGTACGGCAGTTGCGTACAGGTCACGATCAACCACTTCTTTTTCGATCACTGGATCAAGTGCGCCAGACATACCATTACAAGTCGTACATGCGTATGCAACAATACCGAAGCCCAGTTTTTCCAGCTCTGGCAGCAGGCCCGCTTCTTCCAGATACAGTTTCGCAACTTTAGAACCCGGAGCAAAAGAGGACTTAACCCAAGGCTTACGGATCAGACCCAGTTCGTTGGCTTTCTTAGCCACCAGACCAGCTGCTACAACGTTGCGAGGGTTAGAGGTGTTAGTACAGGATGTGATTGCAGCAATGATAACTGCGCCATCCGGCATCAGGCCTTCCGCTTCTTCTGCTTGCGCAGCAGACAGCATCTCATCACTCGCAATACCACGCTCATTCAACGCAGATGTTGGCAGACGACGGTGCGGGTTAGAAGGACCAGCCATGTTACGAACAACCGTAGACAGATCAAACTCCAGTACACGCTCGTATTGAGCTTCTACCAGATCATCCGCCCACAGGCCGGTTTCTTTCGCATACTGCTCAACCAGAGCAACCTGTTCTGGCTCACGACCAGTCAGTTTCAGGTAATCAATAGTCTGCTCATCGATGTAGAACATACCCGCAGATGCGCCGTACTCAGGCGTCATGTTAGACAGGGTTGCACGGTCACCGATAGACAGTGTCGAAGCACCCGGGCCGAAGAATTCCAGGTAAGAAGAAACAACTTTCTCGTTACGCAGGAACTCTGTCATCGCCAGAGCAATATCAGTCGCAGTGATTCCCGGCTGGCGTTCACCAACAATCTTCACACCTACGATATCCGGTAGGCGCATCATGGATGGCAGACCCAGCATAACTGTTTCTGCTTCCAGACCACCAACACCAATCGCGATAACACCCAGTGCATCAACGTGCGGCGTGTGGGAGTCAGTACCTACACAGGTATCCGGGTAAGCTACTCCATCACGGTTCTGGATCACCGGAGACATCTTCTCCAGGTTGATCTGGTGCATGATGCCGTTACCGGCTGGAATCACATCAACATTATCAAACGCAGTTTTACACCATTCGATAAAGTGGAAACGGTCTTCGTTACGACGGTCTTCAATCGCACGGTTTTTCTCAAACGCATCCGGATCAAAACCCGGTGCTTCAACCGCCAGAGAGTGGTCAACGATCAGCTGTGTTGGTACAACAGGATTAACTTTAGCTGGATCGCCGCCCTGGTCAGCAATTGCGTCACGCAGACCTGCAAGGTCTACCAGTGCGGTCTGGCCCAGAATGTCATGACATACAACACGTGCTGGGTACCATGGGAAATCAAGCGTGCGCTTGGTTTCGATCAGTTGTTTCAGAGAGTCGGTCAGCGCGTCTGGCTCACAACGACGAACCAGCTGCTCCGCTAATACGCGGGATGTATAAGGCAGCTTGGCATAGGAACCTGGCTGAATCGCTTCGATAGCTTCACGTGTATCGTAGTAATCCAGTTCAGTACCCGGTAAACGCTTACGGTATAGTGTGTTCATGGCACAACCTGTCAGGTTTGTTCGGGCAGAGAGGAGCTTAAAAGCAGATCTCTCTACCTTTTAGTTATTCAAAACAGGGCAACGACCCTAAGGCCGCTGCCATTCGTCGTCTTAAGGACGATCTTCAATAGCTACCCAATCAGCCGTTTCTGGACCTGTGTAGTCAGCAGATGGACGGATGATTCGGTTATTTGCGCGCTGCTCCATAATGTGTGCAGTCCAACCTGCAGCACGAGAGCATACAAAGATAGGTGTAAACAGCTTCGTAGGGATACCCATGAAGTTGTAGGCAGATGCATGGAAGAAGTCCGCATTACAGAACAGTTTCTTCTCACGCCACATAACTGCTTCAACACGCTCAGAAACCGCGTACAGGGATTCATCACCAACCTGTTCTGACAGTTTCTTAGACCACTCTTTGATAATCGCATTACGCGGGTCAGATTCGCGGTAGATCGCATGACCGAAACCCATGATCTTGTCTTTACGCTCCAGCATGCCCATGATTTCAGCTTCCGCTTCATCAGGTGAACGCCAGTTTTCGATCATGTCCATCGCAGCTTCATTTGCACCACCATGCAGAGGACCACGCAGAGTGCCTATAGCACCGGTAACACAACTGTGAATATCAGACAGCGTTGACGCACAAACACGGGCAGAGAACGTAGAAGCATTAAACTCATGCTCTGCGTACAGAATCAAAGAAGCATGCATAACTTCAACATGCAGAGGTTCCGGTTTCTTATTGTGCAGCGTCCACAAGAACTGCTCGCCGATGGAATCAGCATCGGTTTCTACATCGATACGAGTGCCATTGTGGCTGAAGTTGTACCAGTAGTTGATCATGCCTGGGAAGATCGACAGCATACGATCGATGTGATCGTGCTGTTCAGAGAAATCTTTCTCTTCTTCCAGATTGCCCAGCATTGAACAACCTGTACGCATAACATCCATTGGATGTGCGTCAGCTGGAATCTGTTCCAGTACAGCTTTCAGCGCGTCTGGCAGAGCACGCATACCCTTAAGTTTGGCCTTGTAAGCATCCAGCTCTGCCTGATTTGGCAGCTTTCCGTAAAGCAGCAGATAAGCAACTTCTTCAAACTGAGCTTTATCAGCCAGCTCTTTAATATCGTAGCCACGGTAGGTCAGACCAGCGCCGGTTTTACCTACGGTGCACAATGCCGTTTCACCTGCAGACTGACCACGTAGACCAGCTCCACTCAGTTTCTTGTCGACCATAATGTGCTCCTGTTTTGTATATTCATGTGGGCTCTTATTTAAAAAAACGGCCCACTTGTTTATTAATGTTTAACTTTCTAACCGTCGAACTCCGCCGACTTATTTATTTTTGCCTTCAGCAAACAGTGCATCCAGCTTCTGTTCGAAGTCGTGGTAATTGAGGAAATCATACAGTTCCATACGAGTCTGCATGGTATCGATTACCGCCTTCTGGTCCCCATCTTTCAAAATATGTTCATATACGTTCAATGCAGCTTTGTTAGCAGCACGGAACGCTGACAGTGGATACAGCACCATTGTTGCGCCGTTTTCTGCCAGTTCTGCTTTGTTAAACAGTGGCGTTGCACCGAATTCGGTAATGTTAGCCAGCAGGTGCGCACCATTAATGCCATCTGCAAAGGCTTTGTAATCTTCCAGGGTATGAACCGCTTCTGCGAAAATGCCATCAGCACCCGCTTCCAGACATGCCTGGGCACGATCTACTGCTGCATTTAAACCTTCCATCTGGAATGCATCGGTACGCGCAATAATGAAGAAATCATCATCAGTTTTAGCGTCTGCTGCAGCTTTAACACGATCAACCATCTCTTCCAGAGATACGATCTCTTTGTTTGGACGATGACCGCAACGTTTCTGAGCAACCTGATCTTCCAAATGAACAGCGGCTGCACCAGCCTTAGTCATCTCTTTAATTGCACGTGCAATATTGAATGCACCACCCCAACCGGTATCGATATCAACCAGTAATGGTGTTTCAACTGCACTTGAGATACGGCGTACATCTTCCAGTACATCGTTCATAGAAGTCATACCCAGATCAGGCAGACCGTAAGAATGGTTCGCAACACCACCACCGGATAAGTAGATTGCCTGATGGCCTACACGCTCAGCCATCATTGCGTGATAAGCATTAGTAGTACCGACGATTTGGAGTGGCTGAGTTTCAACAAGTGCTTTACGAAAACGCGCACCGGCAGACAGGTTGTTGGACATGTTATTCACCTCTGGTTTCGGTTGCCGTATTCAGTTTCTCTTCTATATTTTTTCGCGCTGCTCCAATGTGACGTCGCATGAGCATCTCCGCCAGTTCTGGGTCACGCGCTTCAATCGCGTCGACAATCTGGTGGTGCTCTTTCAACGCCCGCTTTGGTCGCGAACTTGAGACACTGAATTGGTATCTGTACATACGTACCAGGTGATAAAGGTCACCACCGAGGAATTCAAGAAGCTTAGAGTTTCTGCAGCCTCGAACAATCCGGTAATGGAAATCAAGATCACCTTCTTTTTGAAAGTACGAACGTCCATCAAGTTGGGCGATACTCTGTTCGTGTTCATGTAACAGTTCCCGAAGGCTGTCTATCTCCTCCTGAGGCATAAACTCTGCCGCTAAACGGCACGCCATACCTTCAAGAGCTTCTCGAACACGGTAAATTTCAACCAACTCTTTTGCCGACAGTTTGACTACCCTGGCACCAACATGTGGTTTTCTTTCAACCAAACGCAGTGCTTCCAGGCGGCGCATTGCTTCCCTTAAAGGGCCTCGACTAATGCCGTAGGTACGCGCCAGTTCTGGTTCGCTGATCTTCTGGCCCGGAGGGATATCTCCCACCACTATTGCCGTTACGATCTGCTCGCAGACCTGATCTGCCAGGGTACGTGTTTCAGATTGCAACACTTTATTATCTGTAATCTCTGTCATAACAACCTAAACCTCAAGATTGTCGACAATCTAGGACTGGAGCCAAGATACTCCTGCTAAATAGTGCAGTCAACACGAAAATAGCAATAAATTGTCAACACAATACAAAAGTTTAAGGAAAATACCTTAAAACATTCTGTTCAATTTTTATTTAGAAAACGCAGCATCTCTGCGTTCATAATTTTTCCGATTTGGCGCGGCTTTTGAAATGGTAATGAGTGATCAGTACCCGCAACCATAAAGTAGTGCCAGTTAGGTAAACGTTCTGCCAGCTCACGCTGATACTGGTGCATCAGATCAACACTGTGACCACCAATGAAGCTGGTTACATCCCCCTGCGCAGCCACCAATTGTTCCCTGTCTATCTGTTTAATCTCGCGGGTTACACAATCAAGGGCGTTGGCAAAGCCTTCGGGTCTATAAGCCAAGCGGTTTATGGTGACCTCTTCCTCCTGCGGGGAAACCTTTCGATTAGGTGCAATGGCGTCCAGGAAGTTGGTCACTCCCTTGGCAATATCCATGTTCTGTCTTAGATGTAATGAAGCGGATGAGAATTTTTCTCTGAGATCAATCGTTGTTTCCCAACAAGGCCTGTCTAATACGGCAGACTCTAAAAGAAACTGTTTGCCGACACGGTCAGAATGCTGCTGCTTAAACAACAGGGAAACCAGCCCCCCCATGGAATATCCACCCATATCAAACTGCCACCATCCGAGATGATCAACCAAGGCATTGATATCTGCTACCAGCTCCTGCGCGGTAAACGGATGCTCTTTGCGGTCAGGGTAATGGGTATCACCCATGCCCCGCTGGTCCGGGACCAACACCTCAGACCACTGGGATATAAAAGCAACAATGGCGTCCCAGGTATCAACTCCGGCGACTCCGGCACCGTGTAACAACACAAGGCGCCGCTGAGTGGTAATTTCAGGGTTTCTGTAAATTCGATATGTAATATGTTGATCTGGTAGATGAAACTCGCGCTTTTCTACCGTAAATGGATGATTCATTATTGCAGACAATGTTCTCAAACTTCCTTTGAATGAATAATCTTAGCCTATTTTAATGCTTAATAATGCCGAAGTGTCGACAATCTTTAGTCGTGTCTTATTTTTCAGGGTTTAGATAGACAGCCTTGAACACAGTAAATACAATGCCCTCTACACTGTAAAACTCAGAAGAACTTCAACTCTTGATCAACCAGCGCGCTTTACCCTACCTGCCTAACAGCGAACCCTATTTTGAATGTATTCGTCATCTGGGCCACGCGGTTTTCCTGGACAGCGGCAGACCTAAATGTCCCTGGGGTCGCTTTGATATTATCAGCGCGCAGCCAGTTGAACTTCTGGAACTGAATGCAGAGGGTCCTGAAAACCCTTTTGATACATTGCAAAAACTCTATGCAAAGTATCAGATCTCGGTATCCGAAAACCCTGAGCTGCCTTTTCAGGGAGGCATCATCGGCCATTTTGCCTACGATCTGGGCCGATCTACAGAAGCGCTTCCACAGCTTGCAGCCAGATATTCCCAACTTCCGGATATGAGAGCGGGCCTTTATCTATGGGCCATTATTGTTGACCATCACAAAGAAACCGCAACGCTGGTTTCAACACCACAAGTAGATCCTCAACAACTGTCCTTGCTGGAATCCCTGCTACTTGCTGAAATCGAAGCGGATGCGCCCGCCTTTTCTCTGCATAAGAACTTTGAGGCCAACCTGACCTCTGAAGAGTACAAACATAAGTTGATGCAGGTTGATGACTATATCCATGCCGGTGACTGTTATCAGGTTAACTTCACGCAACGCTTTAAAAGCAGCTATTCCGGTGATACCTGGCAGGCATATAAGCAACTGAGGAAAGTGGCACCCACGCCCTATTCAGCTTTTTTAGATGCGCCGGAACAACAGATTCTTTCGCTCTCTCCAGAACAGTTTCTGGAATCAAAACAGCAACAGGTCACCACTAAGCCGATTAAAGGCACCCGTCCAAGATCAGACGATCCGGTACAGGATGCCGCATTGAAGCAAGAGCTTGCCGATTCTGAAAAAGACCGTGCCGAAAATCTGATGATCGTTGACCTGTTACGTAATGACCTGAGTAAGGTCTGTGAACTGAACAGCGTTAAAGTGCCAAAGCTATTCAATATTGAAAGCTATGCCAATGTTCATCATAAGGTAAGTACTGTTACCGGAACTCTAGCAACAGACTGCTCTCCTGTAGGTCTGCTCCAGCATTGTTTCCCCGGAGGCTCAATTACTGGCGCTCCCAAGATCAGAGCGATGCAGATTATCGAAGAGCTGGAACCACACCGACGTTCTATCTACTGTGGTTCAATCGGTTACATCAGCTTTTGTGGCAGAATGGATACCAGCATCACCATCCGGACCCTGCTCTGTGAAGAAGGCCAGATATATTGCTGGGCTGGCGGAGGCATTGTTGCTGATTCAGATGTCCAGAACGAATATGAAGAAACCTTCAGTAAAGTAAATAACTTGCTGCATTGTCTGGAACGGACTATTCCTAAATAAACCTAATAGCTCAGAACCCTAAATCCATGGCGATTAATAAATTTCTCAGCAAAGAAAAAGCTCTCGACATTCTCGACAAGGTTTCCTTTTTTGATGACCTTACTACTGCAGAGAAAAAGGTACTGGCAGAATTTCACTGGTGCTTTATCGTCTATGAGAACCACGATTACCTGACTGACGAAGGTTCTCTGGATAAACGTTTCTTTGTGCTACTGAGTGGCCAGGTCAATATCATCAAAGGCATACAGAAACAGATCATCACCCAATTAAAGGCTGGTGAGATCATTGGTGAAATATCATTCCTGACCAATGAACCCAGAACAGCCAGCGTGGTAGCAACCACAAAAACAGCGGCACTGGTGATTGATCAGGAATTGTTGGAAGAGATGCCAGTTGAGCTAAGAGAAAAAGTTAAAGACCAGATCATTCTGAAAATGGCACAGCGTTTAAATCGAATGAATAATAAAATGACGTTAGGCACTATTTGATAAGCCGACTTTCGAGTTTATTAAAGGCAAGTTAAAGCTTATTGAAAGGCATGTTTATAGCTTTATAATGAGTCCAATTCCTGACCAGCGCAGTATTCCTAGCTCCTATTACTGCTTCATAGCACGACCAACCAACACCAAATCAAACTGACAGTAATGAATGCTACCTATGAAAAATAATTATGCTTGTATAGGCCTGTTTAACCCCAAATCACCAGAGAATGTCGGCTCCGTACTGCGCGCAGCGGGCTGCTATGGGGTGAAATCAGTGTTTTACACAGGTAAGCGTTACGATTACGCCCAGCCCTTCTATACCGACACAAAAAAAATTCACCAGACTCTGCCTCTTATCGGTGTTGATGAATTACAAGATATCATTCCTCTGGGATGTGTCCCCGTAGCCGTTGAGCTGATTTCCGGAGCTAAACCGCTCACCACCTACAAGCACCCTGCCCGGGCCTTCTACATTTTTGGCCCTGAAGATGGCACCTTGAAAAAAGAGATCACCGACTTTTGTGAAGACGTTGTCTATATCCCAACGGATGGCTGTATGAATCTGGCAGCTACGGTGAATGTAGTGCTTTACGACCGTTTAGCCAAAGGCGACAACTTCTCTCACCATCAGGGCGTATTACAAAAGAAGAAAGCAGCTGATCCAACTGACCCTACTTCCAATCATGAAACGACGACTGAAGACAATAATTGATTCACTAATGCCGTAATCAAAGACTCATCTATCTTAGTGTTGCGTAAAACAGGCCCACAGATACCGTCCAGTTCAAGCGGCCTGCCTTTCTCCTTATCAACCAGCATTGAAGTTTTGATCGCATCAAAATCGCTGATCAGTTTGAACATTTCATCAACATCATGTTGATCAATTTCAACTCCGTGGTTTCTTGCTGCGACCGCCGTTTCTTGCATCATTTTGTAGACTACATTTTTATACACCGGATCATGTGTCAGTGTTTTGGTATCCATTTCTGTGAGAGCGGACAGGGGATTAACACCATTATTGATCAGAAGCTTACGCCAAAGTTCTTTTTGGATATTGTCCGACAAAGTACTGGGGATATCAGCCTGATTGAACGCATCAACAAGGGTTTCTGCAAAATGCAGCAACTCACTTCCATTAAGTAAATTGGGCCAACAACCTAACACTATTTGAGCAACACCCCGGGCCTCAACCACACCGGGTTTCTGAATATGACCACCTATACGAACAGCAAGACCGCCCAGGGTTCGGTTTTCACCAATTGTTTCGGCAATGATCTGCTCATTTTCCACACCGTTCTGTAACGACAAAACCGGCACACTTCCCTGCAACAGCCATTGAGCAGCATCGTTGAGTATTGCCCGGCTCGCATTCGCTTTGACTGTGAGAATAATAAGATCGAAATCATCGCAAGCGTGTTCTGACATTAAGGTAGCTTGATCAACCGCAGCAACAGAACCTCTGAATTTAAGGGACTCATGCTCGACACTAAGCCCGCTAGTCTGCATAGCATTGAGATGTTCGCCACGGGCAACGTAAGTAATATCGTGCCCCGCCAGTTGTAATCGTGCGCCGTAATAGCAACCTATTCCGCCAGCGCCCCAAATGACTATTTTCATCTTTTCAATCTCTCCATAAATGAAAAACCCGGGCCAGGGCCCGGGAAAAGTTCACTTAGTATGAAACAGAGGAGTGATCCTCTTAACGACCTGATGCACGCAGATTCTGTACTGTCATCTTGCTTGGCGGTGTCAGAGAACCGTCCACGATTCCTTTAAACTGACCTGTAGTACAGTGGTTAGCCTGGATATCAATCATAGAGAACGAGTCATCCACCGCTACACCTTTGCCTTTGTTAACTGGCAGGTGATGATCCGGGTGAGCCTGACCGATTGTCCAGCTCTTCCACATATCACCTTTACGATCGTATGTGATGTTACGTGGGATAATGAATGTCTGAGCATCCATATAGTGAACACGCTTGCTGATCGGGTGGTTCGGATCCACAGGATCAGATTCAACTACATATGTCTTACGCAGCTGCCAGGTAATTTCAGGGAAACAACCGCCTTTACCACCGAACTTAACAACCTGATAACCTTCATCATCTTTATGCGTTTCGGTATCCAGATCCATGTCATTGTGGTTATACATAGGTGACAGGATGTACTTGGTACCTTTATAGGTCCAGTTCATATCACTGATACGACCGTTATAACCCTCAAAATCCTCGATCATGATGTCAGAGCCCAGGAACGCATCCGTTGTCTGGCCAGTAGACAGACGACGTACACGACGCTGGAATCCTAGGTACAGATACGCATTATCACGCTTCAGGTCATCTTCGTAACGCTGGATCAGCAGCTGCGTGTTTTTCACGTCATACGGCTGCAATACCTGTACATAAATAGCACGGAACAGGTTAGATGGATTTGGTGTAATTTCCGGGAACGGCTCTTCCTGGGTACGGTGAGTGTAGTTCAGGAAGTGGAAGTTAAACTTAACGGTACGCTCAACCTTACCGCTGTTCATGTCGCGATACTTCCAGTAGAACGGATAGATCGCAGCGGAGTCGCCCCAGTTGTAACCGTACTTGTAGTTCCACGCCAGTTTTTCACCGGCACGTGGATCATCCATAGACGGCTCTTGTGGGAATGGACGGCCAGCAACGGAACCACTGATTTCACCGACTTTTTCACCCAGAGCACTATCACCCGAGTATTTACGTGTTGCATCTACATAAGACTGGTGCAGACGGAAGTCCGTGGTTTCACCCACTTTCATCTCGTAGTCACCGTTCTTAATGAACTGGTACATCGCAGGGTCAAGGTGCTCTTTAACCGAGTCCACATTGCCCGCATTAATCACCATACCCGGTTTAACAGCATCCACAGTTGGGACACCTTTTTCATACGGGTAGAACGATTCCTGAATAATCTCTTCTGCAATCGGGGCAGCCTGTACACCTGCTGCCATAACCGAGCCGATTGCTAAGGTTAATAATGTCTTCTTCATCGCATTTACCTTCATAGTCTCTTTATGCTGGGCTGATGCGAACATCAGCCCGATTTATTATTAGTAATCAGAAACGGTACTGAACAGTCAGCTGGTACTCGTCCTCTTCCTGAGCCATGCCCAGGATACCGCTGCGGAATCGACCGGTTGGCTCAAAACCACCCAGACCTGCAGAACCGGCTGTCAGACCTGCTCCGTGTTCAGACGCTGCACCGTAAGCAGTAAACGGACCGTATGGGTTACATGCACGGCAGTCGTCCGCTTCTTTCGCACCGTC
>JAILXS010000007.1:0-232230 GCA_050789425.1 Neptuniibacter sp. | reverse complement strand
GTTTCCCCATGTGAGAGTAGGTCATCGCCAAGCATTTAATTACGAAGAACCCCAACTGCATACGCGGTTGGGGTTTTTTCGTTATTGAACCGATGATCTTCTTTTACTACACAGGGAGCATGTGACAGCGCTCTGTTCCAAAGGAACGAGTGTTGGAGACTGTTGTTCACAACAGCACCCGAAGGGGCGCTAGCGTGCTTGCGATCATTGTAGGTCATCCCTCGTACCCCGAGGGCACTTAGAACAACTAATTACGAAGAAGGCTCATCCTAACGGATGGGCCTTTTTTATGTCTGTGTGTATCAGGGAGATCCAGTCGAATAAGGCGCTCCAGGCTTAAATTAATTACCTTGAGCGGCTAGATAGTCCTGCTGAATATTTAGCCAGAAATTGTGAGTGGTGTTGAAGCCTTTTGCCAGTTTGTAGGCAAGTTCATATCCGATCTCTTCTTCGCAACTTAGAATACGATTAAAGGTTTCGAGATCTATCTGGCATAAGCTTGCAGCATCTTCTGTACTGACACCTGTGGGTAACAGGTATAATTCCTTAATCATTTCGCCTACACTTGGCGGCCCATTTAGAATTTTCATAAATCTGTATTGTCTATTGTTGTTGTATAAGGTTATCGGGTAATTATCAGTATGTCTCAGGAACTTATCTATTTTTTCATTGCTCTGTGTTTGGTGGTCATTGCCGTTGCGATTTTTTATATTCAACGACATTCAAAACTGATCAGAGACACACGCAATGCGCAAAAAGAGCAAATTGAGAAGGCCCAGAAGCGTTATGATGAACAGCGTGACTATCTGATAGAAAGTATTCATGTGATTTCCCGAGCGGTAGGAAAAGATGAAAAGTTAACCTACACAGAAGCATGTATGAGGCTTACAGCATTGTTAGAGTCCTTAGCCCCTAATCTGCTCCAGCATGCAGACTTCTCTGTCATTTATGAGGTGTATAAAAGAACCGAACATATCCCAATTAAAAAGGGTTGGAAAAAGCTGTCAAAGCAAAAGCAATGGGCCTATAGAAAAGAGATGGCTAAGGTCGAGAAAGAATTTGCAGATGAAGTCGACAAGGCTGCTCAACGTTTAGCTGAGTATGACTTTGATATGATGCTACATTGAGAGTATGGAGTTCATTCTTGTTTTTGTTATAAGTTTTTTTATCTTATCAGCTGTGGCTATCGCTTTTGCATTGGGCCGCCCCCCTACGTACCGACCATCGAGAAAAGAAATCGCGCAATTATTACTGGATGTGATTGATAAGAAAGCTTCAACGGAACGTTGGGAAATGTTTCTTTCACTGCCAATAAACCATGACCCGGAATTGGAAGAAATTAGAGAGCAGTGTCTTATTATTGCTTACGGTGATGAAAATAGCCGCCCTTCGGGTGAGGGGATTGATGGTGGTATTTTTGATCGACGCGGTAATTCAAGAATACAGGAAGTCCTGAACAGGTTAACTCTCCTAATTAAAGCTGAGCCCGTCTCCAAAATCTTCTGACGCACCGGTTTCATTGTAGATCAGGCGTTTTAGTTGCCATAAGGCTTTCCAGACCAGTTTTGGATCCTCATTAATCAGTGCTTCGTGCAGGTTATAACCGCTCGCTTCAATTTCAGGTATGTCGTATAACCCGGTTAGTCCGTTGAGTTGATGGCAGTGATGTCGCATTTTATTAAAATCCTGCTCATCAAAACCTTCAGTTATTCCCGTTAATTGTTTAATCAACTCATCATTGAGTGCCGATTCCTGAATGTCGTATTTTTCGAGTTGATTCTGAGTTGGTTGATTCTGTTCTGGTGCATCCAAAGGTTTATTGGATGTATATTCATTGATGGAGTAACAGAGTTCGCGGTCATTGATCGGCTTAAGTAACACGCGATTAACCCCAGCGGTGACCAAGCGTTGATGTTCGCTTGCAATCACATTGGCCGTTAGAGCAAGGATCGGGGTGTTTTGTTGGGATAAGCGGATTGCTTTAGTTGCTTCTATACCATCCATTACTGGCATGTGGACATCCATGAGAATAATGTCGGGCTTGATATGGAGTGACTGCTGTACAGCCTCTTCGCCGGTGGTCGCTTCGTAAACCTGACAGCCAGCTCGTTCCAGGATTCTTGTAATCAGAAGTCGATTGAAGTCGTTATCCTCCGCAACCAGTACTTTTATATCAGAATCAATATGTAGATCATCTGCTGCAATCTTCTCTGGTAGCGTGTGTGATTCAAGTGTTAACGCATTACGTAATAGTCTGGTTCTGGTCGGTTTGCGTAACTGGACTAAGCGTTCGGTATTGAATAATGGCAGTGGTTTCGCGCTCAGGACAATAACCGGTGCCTTGGTTATGTTAATAAGCTGTCGAATTGAGGATATGGTTTCAGGTGTAGCATCATCCGGTCCAAGCCCCCAAATCACAGGGGTGATTTGATTGCTTTGTACGGTCTGGAACAGACCATGTTTGCTCCTGGTAACAATGACGTTATTTGCCAGGTTTGTAAGTTGAGCGTTAAGGCCTTCACTGGAGAGAGCTTGCTCATCGTAGAGAATAACTTCGTTTGATTGGTGTGCAACAGCTCTTTCGGCTGTTGTATTAAGAGCAAAAGGTATTTTTAGAATAACGTCTGTTCCTTTGCCTTCCTCGCTTCTGAGTTCAATTTTCCCGCGCATGAGTTCAGTCAGCTTCTTCGCGATAACCAGGCCTAAGCCGGAACCACCATATTTACGAGTGATGGAGGTATCCGCCTGACCAAAGGCTTTAAATAGGTTATCAATTCTTTCTTGCGGGATGCCGGTGCCCGTATCTGTAACCGTTATCTGAAGTTCGCATGTGTCTTCTTTAATGTCTATTTGCTTAACGTGGACAGCTACATACCCTGAGTCGGTAAATTTAACTGCATTGCTCACCAGATTGGTCAGTATCTGTTTTACGCGAACAGGGTCTCCCAAAAGATGCATAGGCGCGTCAGGAGCAATGACAGGTATTAACTCAAGACCTTTAGCCAAAGAAGTGGCGGTTTGCATTTCCAGAACATCTATCACGGCACTTTCAAGTTGGAAAGGGATTGATTCCAGCTCTATAGCGTTCGACTCCAGTTTCGAGAAGTCGAGAATGTCATCAATGATCGACAGTAACAGATCAGAGGTGAGGTTGATGATCCGGGTATATTCCTTCTGCTCATTTTTTAATTCAGTTTGATCAAGAAGGCGGCTAAAGCCTGAAACAGAGGTGAGAGGGGTTCTTAACTCATGACTCATCCTGGCAAGGAATTCATCTTTAGCGATATTGGCCAGGTCTGCACGTTTCTTGGCCCGGTCCAGCGCCTGATTTTGTTTCTCAAGATGAACCAATGTTGAGCGTAAGCGCAGCGTGGCTTTTTCTACACGACTTTCCAGTGTTTGGTTGGATTCATGTACTCGCTGAGCGAGTTTGTTGATCCCTTGTGCCAGTGATTTGAGTTCACCTGTGCTTGTTGTGCTGGCACGTGTTTCAAGGTGCCCTTCCTGAAGCATCTCAACTACATGAGTTAAACCCAATATCGGGTTAGTAATACGCTTGCCAAAGCGGCTGGCAAAAAGGAATGTAATAATCAACCCAAGTAATGCCAGGATGATTCCCCTATTGAAAATCTCCAATTGCCTTTGTTGTGTAGGTTCTTGGGAGAGAATAATGACGACCCAGCCTAAAAACTCGGGCTCAGCCTCCTCGCTCTGTAAATCTGGGCTGTCAGTAAAATCAACACCCGTTGCCAGTACAGGGTTCAAGAAGTGAATTTTCTTATCTTTTACCAGAGGGTAGCCTGCGTCCTTTTCTAAATTAGGGGCACCCTTTTCGCCTCTGGTTATTGTGTCGAATGATGGGCTCAGGAAAATAACATCAACTACTTCATCGTCCGCTCGGATAGCCGATCTGATGATGCCATTTAGAATCTCAGTGTTGCCTATCAACATACCGAATTCAGCTGATGAAGCCATCATTCTGCTCATGGTATGGCCTTTTTCCAGAAGTGATGAATGAGCGTCATCCAGGCGAGTTTTAATAAAATAACCACCTAAAATAAATGTGATCATCATTAAAGGAAGGAGCGTTATTATCAATACGCGCTGCCTGATGCCCAGTGTCAACAACTTCAAGGTTCTAACCCCTGTAATTGTTGAGCTAATACATCACCTGCGGGTAGTTTAATTCGTAATGCTTTAGCGGCTTTAGGATTGGTTGCTACAGAAAAATACCTTGGGTGCTCAGCCTTAGGTAAGCGCTTATCTAAGGTTGTACTTTCAATTAATTCAGCTGTTTGCCTGCCTATTTGCTCAGGTGTAGAAAAAACTGCTGCAAGTGCCCCCGCGTCAACGTATTTTTTGGAGAAACCGATCAGTGGTATTTTCTGCCGGAAAGAAATATATAAAATCCATTTAGCGGTAGTTCTGTTGAACACTGACTTATCTGGAAGCGTCAAAAATGCATCTGCATCGCGGATGAGTGGCTGTAACTTTTGAATAGGGCTGTCAGAATCTCCCAGAGTTTCATATAGCAATGAGAATTTAAATTGCTTCGCGGCTTCGGTCAGCAAGCCTAGGTCCTTTTGTGAATTTGGTCCTAAGGCTGTGGCAATTTTTTTTGCATCGGGCGCAATCAATCGAGCCAGGGACAATTGGCGTGTATAGGGTTGATCAAGATATACAGCTGTAATTGCTCCATGTTTGATGCGGGGGTGTTGTTTATTTCTTTCCAGAAGCGTCTGATAGGTTTGCCGAGGCAGGAAGGTCGCATACAATTTTTGTTGTTCAGGGGCTTTCTCTAGCAGTTCAAGAGCTGCTTTTGAGCCTATAGCGACGACTGATTGGAACTCTTCATCTGAGCTTTGAGACGAATATTCCTGCAGGAGAATCTTTTTGATTGGTGTATTGCTGTTAGATGATATTGCTGATGCTACTTCCCGGTAAGCTGGCAGATCACTGCTCAAAACGACCAGCGTATCTGCCTTAACCCAACTTGCCAGGCACAACAAAATCCACCCCAGAATTTGGGGGAGTCTCCTTGTATGTCTCTGTTGTCTTATCTGCCGGTTTTTACACACATCTACAATCCATTGCAGGTTGGTTTACTCTAATATGAGAGTTTTAGTTGAAGAAAAGTTCTCCGGTCAAAGATGTTATATGGATAAAAATCTTCGTATTCATTATCAAAAAGGTTCTGAACAACAAGTTTAGCCTCAAGTGAGGAGCTGTAGTTCAGTTGAAATTCTTTAGAGAGAACAAAGTCTGTTCTTTGGAATGTGGGCCTATAGCCACCTTCCAACCAATTAACTGAGCTCATAAAGTACTGCCCGAGGCTGGCTGAAAACTCCTGATCCAACTCCGTGCTCAACAAAAGTGATGCTGTATGTAATGGGCTCCTTGCCGATGGCGGATCGCCCGCAGCTTCTAAACTGTCTATCCCTCTTGTGCCGCGGTCCCGTTCCCCTTTGACATTGTTATAACCATAGTTGAAAAGAATTAAAGAGTTTTGCGAGGGTCGGAAGGCTGCTTGCAGTTCAGCACCAACGTTCCGCCAGTAAGCAGTATTTGAAAGCGTACGGGCTCTGTCATCAATATCGCTAATCCCTTCTACGAAGCGATCATCTATGGCCCCAGTTATCTGCTCATTGAATATCCTGATATCAAGATGGCTTTTGCTTTCAGGCCATAGTTTGAATAAACCCAGTTCATAGGAGGTAAGTTTTTCAGGTTCCAGAGCAGGATCCGGCACAGTAACAATATCCCAAGGGGTTTGCGTGTTGTCAAAGAAGATAGAGTTGCTGTTTCGTTCCAGAAGAGATGGGGTTCTATAAGCCTGGATTACGGCAGACCGCACGGACAATGAATTCGTCAGAGCATAGTTGGCAGCTACGCGAGGCGAGAAACGTGTATTTGCCAGGTTGCTTTTCTCGAACATACCGCCGAGGTTGAATGTTAGTTTAGAGTTCGGTTGCCACTGTGTATTACCAAACACGCGCCATTTGTCGGCTCTTACTTCACCGAGTCCGGAAAGGAGCACTTCACTTTCAGCGGATTCCGAACGGTAACCTACTCCCCAAACGGATTTCACTTTTGAGCTGTTATCAATCGTGTGTTGAACTTCAATATCGTAAAGTTCAGTGACCCCATGCTCGGTACCTATGTATTGCTCAGTGCCTGCCAATGGAATAAAGGTTGGATCAAACTGCAACGCAAACTCAGCCAAAGCCTGATCAACACCCAATTCTATAGCCAGTACTTCAGCAACCGGGGCTTTCTCCGCATCCAGGTCTACATAGTTATGGGTGAAATTTACTTTAACTTCACTACTTTCATCGAGAATGTGAGTCCAGCTGAAGTGTTGATAATGAGTTAAATGTTCTCTTGGAGAAAAATAGTTATCCAGCGCATCCGCCTGACCGATATTCACTGTGCCATCGCTGGCCCCTAAGTTGAAGGTTATTGTGTCAGTGAGTGATGGGGTTGCTGTGCCCGTCAGGTTTACCGAACGGTTTAAAATACCGTCATCAAATAGGTGATAGCCTTCGTTTTCTTCATAGTTGGCAGACAGAATGTATTCGACATTGCCGATGCCACTTTGAAAGGCAGCGTAATATTTTTTTGTATCGAGCGAGCCATGGGTGGCCTCGAAAGTGGATTCATTTGATGTCAGCGGGTTTTTAGTAACGATATTAATCGCGCCCAAAAAAGCATTGGAACCGTATGCTGGTACATTAGAGCCGCGGATAACTTCAATATAATCAATATCATTAATAGAGATACCCAGTGTTTCCCAGGCAACTGTACTAAGCAGTGGCAAATATACAGAGTGACCGTTTAGCATCACTTCCATTCGCCTTGGATGATCATCGCTCACCGCGTGATAACTGACACCACCAATATTCGGGGAAGAGCTGTAACTCTGCATCCCTGGCACTAACTGAAAAAGCTCTGTTATTTTCTGTGCTCCAGATGCTCTTATTAACTGTTGATCAATGATGCTGATCGCAACGGGCGTTTCCGTCAGTTTTTGTGGCTGTCTAGTCGCAGAAACCACGGTGGGGATATCAATGAAGATGTCTTCTTCAGTGAAGTCCGGAAGTTCATTTCCGTGCACATAAAATGAGGTCGAGAGCAGAGTAGCCAGACCGAATGCGCAGGTTTTAGGTTTTTTATTAGTTATTAGTGTTATGGCCATAATGATTCCGGATACAAAGTAACGACTATTCGTTTATTCCCAATCTTAAATCTTTCTTCCGATGTAGATGATGATTGCTGCCATTACGATTGCTTCCAGAATGAAACCATTATTTTCCAGAATCCAATTCATTGACCACTACTTCAAAAGACAAATTAGCATTAATCATAACGGTTATCAGACACCAAATGAATAATGCTATGCGCTTAATACATAAGGTTTGTCAGTATTGATGGCCTGATAGAGAGATCATACTTTGATCTGAAGTTTGATTCAGATAAATGAAAAAGTAAGGGTATCTATGTATCATTTCTGCTTAATCCATTCCTAATGTAGGGTAAATCTATGTGGTCAGTTCAAGGGAAACAGGTTGTTCACGCTTCAGGGTTGTCAATTGAGGTGGTGGATGGCACGTTTGCAAACCCAATGAATCTGTCTGTTCGCGGCGACAATGGATTGTCGGCTCCTCAATTAGCATTATTAATTCGTGAGGGGCTGGATTATGCTTCAGGGGCATCAAAAAAAGAGCAGGTCAGAGCAACACAGGTACAAACCAAACCAAAAAAGAGTAACAGGCCTATTTTGAAACTGAAAAAATAATGCTTTTGCTATAATCTATTTTATAAAACAATATGTTGTAACACTTTTATTATCTTTTACAGGACTGCTTTTATGCTGGCCAGAATTCTCATGACAGTTTTTTTACCGATTGCTCTATTGGGCTGCGGAGAAGAAAAACTGCCGGAAAATGCCAATGGCAAAGAGCTTTTTGTTCACTATTGCTCTTCATGCCATGAGAAAGATGGTGGTGGTAATTTCATAAAAGGTATTCCAGCTAATGCAGCCTCAGAAATGTCGGCTTCTGATATTATGTTGCTGATTAGAAAGGGGAAGAAAGACAAACCCGGCATGCCTGTGTTTGAAAGTATGTCCAGAAAGGAAGCTCTCCTTATCTCCAGCTATGTAAAAGAGCAATTAAGATAATGATTGTTCTTTTACATCATTCACTCATTCGATTTCTCCGGTTGTCTCTGTTGAGGCAACTGCTATAAGCTGCAAACTGACTCTGTTTTTTACAGCGATCCTATGTATTCATTTTTCGAAAGGCTGGTAGCGGCATTCCCCCCGGAAGAGCCTGCTCAACCACCCCGTGGTTTATTTGCTTTCTGTCGACATTATACGCGAGGGGCTGAATGGCCTCTGGTGATTATGAGCATCCTTACGGCAACTGTTGCTGTGCTTGAGGTCGTTCTGTTTGGTTTTATGGGGCAGTTGGTTGATTGGTTATCTTCCAAGGATAGGGCTACCTTCTGGGAAGAAGAATCCGGTACTTTGATGTTGATGGGGCTTGTACCTTTGGTGGCATTGCCGCTTGCCGGAGTGCTGCATTCTTTGATTACACATCAAGCATTATTGGGCAATTATCCAATGTCGATTCGTTGGTTAGCCCACCGTTATCTATTACGTCAAAGCGTCTCCTTTTACGCCAATGATTTTGCTGGCCGAATTGCGACAAAGGTTATGCAAACAGCGCTTTCGGTACGTGAAGCTGTGATGAAACTGCTCGATGTGATGATGTTTGTCACCGTGTACTTCTTTGCTATGTTGGTTTTGGTGGCGCAATCAGACTGGCGCTTAACTATACCTATGGCGATTTGGCTCTGCTTCTATATTCTTATTCAGTCTTATTTTGTGCCGCGCCTTAAGAAGGTTTCCACAGATCAGGCCGAGGCCAGAGCCATGATGACTGGCCGTATAGTGGATTCCTATTCCAATATCTCCACCGTAAAACTGTTCTCCCATACACAGCGTGAGTCTGAATATGCCCGTGAAGGGATGGATGCGTTTATGGATACAGTTCATAAGCAGATGCGTTTAGGCACAGGCTTAAATATCAGTGTTCAGGTTATTAACCACTTGTTGTCTTTTTCAGTAGCCGCACTTTCCATCTGGCTCTGGTTGCAGGACTCAATTTCGGTCGGCGCAATTGCTATAGCGATCGCCCTGGCTCTCCGCCTTAATGGTATGGCGCACTGGATTATGTGGGAGATCAGTGCTTTGTTTGAGAATATCGGCACCGTCGCGGACGGTATGGAAACGCTCTCACAACCGCTATTGATTCAGGATAAAGAGCAGGCAGTTGATCTCAACGTCACAGCCGGGCAAATCAAATTTGATCATGTTGGTTTTCACTATGGTGAAGAGAAGCGTGTACTTGAAAACCTCTCGCTGACCATTAAGCCGGGAGAAAAGGTGGGTATCGTTGGTCGCTCCGGTGCGGGTAAATCCACCGTAGTAAATCTGTTGATGCGTTTTCATGATGTGGAGAGTGGCCAGATAACCATAGATGGCCAGAATTTGCGTGACGTTAAGCAGGATTCGCTACGTGCTCAAATTGGTATGGTCACACAGGATACCGCTTTGTTGCATCGCTCTGTGCGAGAAAACCTTCTGTACGGCAGGCCGGATGCAACGGAAGAAGAGATGATTGATGCGGCAAAAAAAGCGGAAGCACATGAGTTTATTCTTGGGTTGACCGATCCAAAAGGCCGAACCGGTTATGACGCCCATGTGGGAGAGCGAGGTGTGAAACTATCAGGAGGTCAGCGCCAGCGTGTTGCTATTGCGCGTGTTCTTTTAAAAGACGCTCCTATTCTGATACTGGATGAAGCCACCTCAGCGCTGGACTCAGAGGTTGAAGCTGCTATTCAAGCCAGTTTGTACAAGTTGATGGAAGGTAAAACCGTTATTGCCATCGCGCATCGCCTCTCAACCATTGCTGCATTGGATCGTCTGATTGTGCTTGATGATGGTGATATTGCCGAGCAGGGAACTCATGCGGAACTTTTAGATCAGAAAGGGATCTATGCTCAACTATGGGAGCATCAAACCGGTGGTTTCCTGGGCGAAACCTAAGGGTTAGAAGAATAATTCGGGTTTTTTGCCTGTTTGCACACATAGATATATGCAGTAAGATCTTGAGAAAGACAGTTGAGCTTAAATCAATTGCTTTAGTGTAGTGAAGTTTGGGAATAATAAAATGACAGTTGAAAAAACTGCAGATGCTGCTGATCAATCAGCGGTACAGACCCGTTTTGTGGGTCTTTCGAGCGAGCTTAAAAAACGTGTAGTTGCTCAGGATGAGCTGATTGAATATTTGCTCATAGCCTTGTTAACTGATGGCCATGTATTGTTGGAAGGTCCTCCGGGTTTGGCAAAAACCCGTACGGTACATGCCTTAAGTGATCTGCTGGAAGGTGAGTTTCACCGTGCCCAGTTCACCCCCGATCTTTTACCGAGTGATATCACCGGTACAGAGATCTACAACACACAGAAAAGTGAGTTCACCTTTCGCCCGGGTCCCCTGTTTTGTAATTTGCTACTGGCCGATGAGATTAATCGTGCCCCGGCAAAAGTACAGTCAGCTCTGCTGGAAGCCATGGCAGAGCGCCAGGTTACAGTGGCGGGGAAAACCTATCCATTAGCCCGTTTTTTCATGGTCATGGCTACCCAGAATCCACTGGAGCAGGAAGGTACCTATCCACTTCCAGAAGCCCAGTTGGACCGTTTTATGCTGCATATCCGTGTAGATTATCCGCAGCATGAACAGGAGAAAGAGATTCTCCGTCTGGTGCGCAATGAACATACGGAAAGCCTTGGCGCGGGTGAATCTGCTATTGAACATGTGCTTTCTGAAGCAGACCTGTTCAGTGCCCGAGCAGACATCATGAAGACTTACATGGCGCCGAACCTTGAAGATTATCTTATCGCCCTGGTCCTCTCTACTCGTCAACCGGAACTCTACGGTGATGACCTGAAAGGTAGCCTGGTCTTTGGTGCCAGCCCTCGTGCAACTATCGCCCTGGACCGTGCAGTCAGAGCTAAGGCATGGTTGTCTGGACGAGACTTTGTCACGCCTGATGATATTCAGGAGATGGCTCCAAGCGTACTGCGTCACCGTATCGGCCTCAGTTATGTGGCTGAAGCCAAAGGCATGGATAAAGATCAGTTAATTGCTGAACTGATTAAACGCGTCGCTGTACCTTAGGGGATAGCAACTATGTTTATTGGTGAAAGCAGCCCAAGGCCTGTTCCTGCGGCGCGTAATCTTATATCTCTGGATGAGCTTGTCAGCCTGCGATTCTGGCCGCCTGCCCGAGGGCAAAAACGTGAACGCATGGCGATCCGCGAAGGTCATCATCTCAGTAACGTCCGTGCCCGAGGTATGGAGTATGATGATGTGCGCGAGTATCAGCCTGGTGATGATATTCGTCACCTTGATTGGCGTCTGATGGCCCGAACCGGAGAAGCCCATACCAAACTGTTCCGTGAGGAACGGGAGCGCCCGGTATTTGTTATTACAGACCTTCGTGCGTCTATGCACTTTGCAACTCAGGGCCATTTTAAATCGGTGTTGGCCGCTTATGCCTCAGCGATGGTGATCTGGACCACCCTCTCCACCGGAGACCGGGTAGGAGGTCAGGTTTTAACCTCCACCGCCACGAATTTATTTAAACCCTCTAATAACCGCCAGCAAGCGATGCAGATGATCGCATCGCTTTCAGACAGTTTTGATCACAATGCAGAAGCAAGCAGTAGCTCTGTTGATGCGGGCTCTTTGGCAGATAAACTCATAGAGGTGGAAGCTTCTCTGAGCAGCGGTACGATTCTTTATCTGTTCAGTGATTTTCATGACGCTGACCCACTCCTGGAACAGCACCTGATGCGCTTATCACAGCGTTGTGAACTTAAACTGGTTTTGATCTCAGATCCGCTGGAATCCCAACTACCTATGGGGAATTTATACTGTTTTACCGGTGACGGACGTGAGTTAATGGTGGATGCCGATCAAAATCAGCAAATTCGCTACCGCAGTGAATTCCAGAAGCGGATCACCTTGTTAGAACAGTTACACAATATTCGTGGGGTCGAGTTCGCTCACTGGCAGAGTCATGCCCATCCTTTGTTTTCACAACCGGGGGCAGACGATGGATTTTAGCAAATTGCCGCTGCGGGATATGCAGGTACCGGAAGCCATAGGCTGGTGGCCGCTTGCACCAGGTTGGTGGCTGTTGTTGTGTCTGCTTGCCATTATTCTTGTTGCTCTGGTTTATTTCATCCGGAAAAAGCTTAACGACCCAAGGCGTGCAGCCATACAGGAGCTGCGCAGCATTCAACGTCGTTATAGCGAGCATCAGGATAAACAGTTGCTGTTGGTGGAATGTAACACTCTGATGAAACGTTTAGCCCTAACTCTTTATCCACGCCATCAGGTGGCGGCTTTGTCTGGGCAGCGATGGCTGGCGTTTTTGCGAGATAGCAGCGAGAAACTGGATATCAGCCAATTGGAAATATTGGCTCAGGGTCCCTACCAAACTTCAGTTGAGTTGAGCAGTGATGAATTGATTCAAAGCTGTCGACAGTGGATTAAACAGGTGCGAGGTGTGGCTGATGTTTGAGTTTGCCTGGCCCTGGGTATGGATCTTACTGCCTTTGCCTGTTCTGGTCAGGATCTTGGCACCTGCTACTGCTTTAGGTACCAGTAATGCCTTGAAAGTGCCCTTTATAGGCCAGATGGAACGAGCCGTTGGAAAACATGCTGGAACCAGCAAGTCATCGGCACAGGGTAAGTTGATTTTTGCTTTGCTGATCTGGACTCTGTTTGTTGCTTCAGCGGCTAAACCGCAATGGCTGGGCGACCCTATCGCGCAGCAGCTGGAAGGGCGGGATCTGGTGCTAGCGGTAGACCTGTCGGAAAGTATGCTGGAGAAAGATTTCAGGTTTCAGGGGCAGCTTATAAACCGTTTAGTTGCGACCAAAATTGTTACTGGCGATTTTATTGAGCGTCGTGAAGGTGACCGTATCGGACTGATCCTGTTTGCCGGTCAGGCCTACTATCAGGCGCCACTCACCCATGATCGTAAAACCGTAAAGACCTTTCTGGATGAAGCGCAGGCCGGGCTGGCGGGTAAGTCCACCGCTATTGGGGATGCGATTGGTTTGGCGATAAAGCGTTTTAAAGAACTGGAAAGCAAACAACGCATACTGATTTTACTTACCGATGGTACCAACAACGCCGGGGTGCTTGACCCGATGTCTGCCGCACAACTGGCGAAAGATTTTGGTGTAAAAGTGTACACCATCGGTGTGGCTGGAGGTGGGCAACTGGCCGGGCCTATAGGAGGTGAGCAGGCGTTACTGAATGACTACCTGAATGCCACACCACAAAGCTCAATAGATGAGAAAACACTTCAGGCCATTGCGCAGACGACCGGAGGCCAATACTTTAGCGCCGGAGATCTGCAACAGCTGGCAGGTATCTATGCGGCGCTGGATGAGCTGGAACCGGTTGAACAGGATTCAGAATTCTACCGTCCTATAGAACCTCTTTTTCAGTGGCCTCTGCTGCTGGGTTTGCTGATGAGCATGGTTTTGTTAGTGCTTAACCGACGTGTTATTGGAATGGGGAGCTGACCTGTGTTTGATCATTTCCACTTTCTTCAACCCTACTGGTTATTGTTATTACCCGTGCTGGTGGCGCTGGTTGTATTGACCAAACGTCACAGCCTCAATCGCTCACACTGGTCGAAAGTGTGTGACCCTGAACTGCTGCCATTTCTGGAGCAGCAGGGCAGTGCTAAAAAAAGCGTAGGCCTTCCGGTCATTGCCCTGATAGCCACAGTTCTGTTGGTCATTGCGGCGGCGCAACCGGTGTGGAAGCAGATGCCACAACCAGTGTTCCAGAAAAATGATGCCGTGGTGATTGCGCTGGACCTTTCGGCATCCATGAATGCGACTGATCTGAAACCCAGCCGTTTACAAAGGGCGCGGTTTAAAATTAAAGATCTGCTGGCACGTATACCCGATGCCCAGGTCGCTCTGATCGTTTACGCTGCAGATGCTTTTACCGTAACCCCACTAACGGAAGATAACGATACCATCCTGGATCAACTGCCAGTCATGAGTCCTGAAATCATGCCGGTACAGGGGAGTCGGGCGGATCGGGCATTACAAAAAGCTGATCAGTTACTCACTCAGGCAGGCGTAGCTAAAGGCAATATTGTTCTGGTCAGTGATGAAGTATTACCTGCCCAGATCGCAGCAACGGCCTCGCGCCTTAAGATCAATGGTCGTCAGTTGTCGATTCTCGCAGTTGGTACCGAACAGGGAGCACCCATTCCGCGAAACGGTGCACTGCTTACAGACCGACAAGGTAATGTGGTCGTCGCCAAAACCCGATTGTCAGAAATGCAGGAGTCCGCAGGATTAGGCGGAGGTTCCGCCGTTATGATTACGCTGGATGACCGGGATGTTGCTTATCTGGCGGGTGGTTTTCAGGAAAATGATCAACTTCCTGCGGAGTCAACGCAGCAACTTAACCGCTGGATAGCCGAAGGGCCGTGGTTCGTATTACTGGCTCTGCCGCTGCTGTTGCCGCTGTTTCGTAAGGGCATTCTCAATCTTATCCTTCCTGTTTGTCTGGGCATGGGTATGGTTTATCCGACCGATCTCTATGCAAATCCAGAAGCTGAGACAGAATCCACCGATATACTAAAACAAAACTGGCGAAACCTCTGGAAAACTGAGGACCAACAAGCCTACCAACTCTATCAACAGGGTGAAGCTGGCAAGGCTGCCGAACGCTTTAACGATCCACGTTGGAAGCAACTGACTCACTATCAAAATGGTGAGTATGAGAAAGCGCTCTCTACCTTGGAACAACCGCAAACCCCCGCCGATTGGTATAACCGTGGTAATGCACTGGCGCGGTTGGGTGATCTGAACCAAGCGATTGAAGCCTATGATGAGGCGTTGAAGCTGCAACCTGAATTTGAGGATGCTACATACAACCGCCAGCTACTCGAAGAGATGCTGAAACGACAGCAAAAAGAATCCGGCGAACAGGGGCGGCAGTCAGATGAGCACAAAGGCGGGCAATCCAGAGATCCTTCACAAGGTGAAGAAGTAAGGGACCCATCTCCACAAAGTGCTCAGGGTAGTAATTCACCCGATCAGGATTCCTCTGGAGAGGGAGCGGAAGCGGGCTCATCTCAGAACGGTATGGCAGATAACAGAGGCTTTGATGATCAGTCAGAAACGGCTGAGCAGCGTGCACGCAGTAATGGTTCAGGTAATCAGGCTTCAGCAGGTGATGACACTCCTGAGAGTGACAGTGAGCAACAAGACTCACCGCAAGACAGGGAAGAGATGCAACAACAATTGAAAGACAGCATTGATCAGCAGCTTTCCGAACAAAAAGCACAGAACAGTGCGCAAACAGAGCAGTCTGCGGAAAAACAGCAGCAATCCGCTAAAGGCAAAACGGAATCAGGCACAAAAATTCAGCACCCCATTGATGAGCAAAACGCGGCAAGGGAACAACTATTAAACCGCATAGAGGATGACCCTTCAGGCTTATGGCGACGTAAATTTATCTACCAGTATCGCCAGCAAGCCGGTGGACAAGCAGCAGAGGATAAACAGTGGTGATTTTAGTAAGAGTTTTCTCCTTTTTAGCGCTCTTAATACTCAGCGCACAAACCTATGCGGTCGTCACCAGTCAGGTTGACAGAAAGAGCCTGCAACAGGGGGAAACCTTCCTTCTGGTGCTGAATATCACCGGCTCTGATGCCAGCTCTATAGACCTGTCTCCACTCGAAGAAGACTTTGAAGTACTGGGTCGTAACCATCGCTCCAACACTTCCATCATCAACGGCGATATAAAACGCTCAACCAAACTTCTGATCACTCTGGCCCCAAAAGCTTCAGGTACTCTTGAGGTACCCGCATTAACCGTTGCCGGGGAGCAGTCCCAGCCTATAACGATCAACGTATCCCCGGTACAGCTTGCCTCCGCTGTGGATGGTGGCGTTGAGCTACTTTCCAGCCTTTCGGACAAAACCCCGCTGGTGCAGCAACCATTGATCTATCAGGTCAATATTGTACTGGGGCAACGTATCTTTAATGCCGAATTTGTGGAGCCTAAGGTCAAGCAGGGTAAGGCGTTAATCCAGCCCCTGGGTGAACAGCGCCAATACCGCCAGCAGCTTCAGGGGAGAGATATCCTAGTGGTTGAGCAGTCCTGGGTCGTTACACCGCAGCAAAGTGGAGTGCTGGAGATCGAGAGTGCAAAACTGAGTACTTCCATTCAAAAGCAGCAAACGCGTTTTCCTGGTTCCAGCAATCCCAGGTCGATGCAGCGGCTCTTTCTCTCAGCAGACAACTATCTTCTCGACGTTGAACCTATTCCCGCAGCTTTTTCCGGGGCCAGTTGGATCACCGCCAGCGAGCTCACTTTAAAAACAGATCTGAGTAGTGATGATTGGAAGGTGGGAGAGCCCGTCACCCAAACTATCACTCTTAATGCCATTGGCACCACGCAGGAGCAAATTACCGAGTTAGAACTGCCGGATGTTAAGGGCCTGAAACAATACCCTACCAAGCCTGTGTATGAGCAGGATTTTCAGGAGGGTGCTGTACGTTTGCAGATGACACTGGAAGTGACCCTTATCCCTAACCTTGCAGGGGAAGTCACCCTGCCAGAGATTCGTTTGCCCTGGTGGAATACCGAAACCAATCAGGAAGAGGTCGCCGTTCTGCCAGAGCAAAGCTTTAATGTGGCTCAGGGCGATGCACCTGTTATTCAACAAAACATACAGGCTGCTACTAATAACCCGGCAGCAATACCCACCCCGGTGGTAAGTCAGCCAATAGATGCCAAAACGACCCCCCCACAGATGGATACTGGCGTTGACCAGGCAAAAATTGAACCCGATGTTTGGGATAAAGCGGCCTGGCTCATCGTTGGCTTGGCACTGCTAATTGGTGCAGTGTTGGGTGGTGTGGCGACTTTTTATCTATCGCGTAAGAATCCAACGACTAAAACAGAGCCAGAAATGGCCCCTGTCACCAAAACATTTTCCAAATCAGACCTGAAAACCGCCTGTCAGAAAAATGATGCTTTAGCTGCTCGCGAGGCTTTGACTGCCTGGGCACAACATTGTTTTCCTGAAGCCAGGCAGCTTAATGCTGTTTTGAGTAAGGTGTCTCCAGAACTCAGAGAAGCCATTACTGAATTGAATCGTTGCTGCTATTCAGCAGAGCCCGGGCAGTGGAACGGTAAAGAGTTATTCCAATTGGTGGAAGGGTTTCAGCCGGAAGTGAGGGCTGGGAAAGAAAATCGGTTGGTTGGGTTGGTGCCTGGGTAGGGTGAGTTGATTGCTGATTTTTTATTTATGAAAGAAAGCCTAGTTTAGCCGAATAAGTAACCATAAAGTGCGATGTCGCTTTTCCTGGCTATTAAAGCTTTAAAGAGGGAAAATACTTTTGCTATCAATAGTCCTGGAGTATTCAGGACATCTAGTGTAAATTGTTTGTTATGATAGCATTCGAGGGAAGTTCTAACCGTGATGAATGGTAAACAAGGATTGTACATAGACCTATTTGCTGGATGTGGCGGCTTATCTCTCGGGCTGTCTAAAGCCGGTTGGAAAGGTCTTTTTGCTATTGAAAAGAGCCCAGATGCCTTTGCTACTCTACAGCATAATCTGATTAACAGTGGTCATTTTGAATGGCCTAACTGGCTACCTCAAACTTCTCATGCAATTGAAGTCCTATTAGAAAAGTACCGTGCGAACCTTTCTTCTTTAGAAGGGAAGGTGGACTTGATTGCTGGCGGTCCTCCTTGCCAAGGCTTTTCACCTGCAGGTAGACGTGATCCTAATGATCCTCGAAATAAGATGGCAGAGCATTACATCGAGGTCGTTAAGCTCGTAAAACCAAAATACCTTCTTCTTGAAAATGTTCGAGGCTTTGATTCCCCATTTGAAAAGAGAGGGGGAAAAGAGCCGGTTAGATACTCTCAAATAGTCAAAGAGAGAATGGAGCATGAAGGGTATGTTGTTTCCTATCAGGTTGTAAAAAGCTCTGAGTGGGGGGTTCCTCAAAATAGACCTAGATTCATTCTCATTGCGATCAGGAAGGATTGTTATGAGTCCAATCCTATATCGCCATTTGAAGTATTTCAGGCCTCCAGGAAATCGTTTTTGCATTCCAAGGGGTTAGACCCATATTCACCAGTTTCGGTTAAAGATGCGATTTCAGATCTAGAGCAGAAAGGCTGTGAGCTTATAGATTCCTTTGATTCTCCGATTAAAGGATATAAACAAATTCGTTATAAAGAGCCAAATTCCCTTGGGAATTATCAGAAGATAATGAGGGAAACTGTAGAGGCTTTGCATAGTCCTGGGGGATTGAGAATCCCAAGGCATTCGGAAAGAGTTAAAAATCGCTTTAAGCGTATTCTGGAAGAGTGCCCTAAAGGGATTACCCTATCTAAGGAGCATAGGGCTCGTTTCGGAAGTAAAAAGCATGCATTGACGCCTTTAGATCCGGATAAGCCATCTGCTACGGTAACTACTTTACCTGATGATATCTTGCATTATGACGAGCCTAGGATACTTACAGTAAGAGAAATGGCTCGGTTGCAGTCTTTTCCCGACCATTATGAATTTATGGGGCCATACACAACTGGGGGTGCTCAACGAAAGAGTACTTGCCCTAAATACACACAAGTTGGTAACGCAGTACCACCGTTGTTAGCAGAAGCTCTAGGTTCGATGATATACAGGATTAAGGATAATGAATGATGTAGCCATAACAGAACCCGAAAAGTTGCAGTTCAAAGTAAGCTCGGGCCTTAAGTCAGTTATTGGTAGGGATCTGATTACTGATGACTTCGTTGCGATTTTTGAGTTGGTTAAGAATTCTGCTGATGCTGGAGCAACTCAGATTGATGTTATATATGAACCTTCACCTAATCGAGGAAAAATCTACATAGTAGATAATGGGAAAGGAATGTCCCGGTATGATATCGAAGAAAAATGGCTATTTGTTGCTTATTCAGCTAAGCAAGATGGTTCGGAGGATCATGCTGAAAAAGTTTATGCAGGTAATAAGGGTATTGGCCGTTTTTCCTGTGATAGGCTGGGTTCATCGCTAAATATTCAAACGAAGAGAAATGACGGGCTTTTAGTTGAAAGCCTAGAAGTCGATTGGGGTAAATTTGAGGAAAATAGTAAGGATTGGTTTTCCGATATAAATATACTTTATAGGCAACAAACAGAGTTTAAACTTCCTACTGATATCCTCAGGCTTGAACATGGAACAATTATAGAAGTTTCAGAGTTAAGAGCTCCTGATTCATGGGACAGAAATAAGCTCATATCCCTCAAGCGCAGCCTTGCAAAGCTTGTAGACCCCTTTGGTGACTCAAATTCAAAAATAAAAATTAACATACATGCAGCTAGTGAAAAGTCCCAAGATACAAAGGTGCTTGCAACCCTTGAGGATGGTGATATTAACCGTTCACAAATTGTAAATGGGGCGATAGATAACCCAATCCTCGACTTACTCAATACAAAAACTACAACACTTGAAGTAAAACTTGAAAAAGGTTTTTTTTGCAGCTCTTTGATAGATAGGGGCGAGCTGATTTATCGGATTCGTGAAAAAAACCAAGAATTCAGCCACTTAAATGATACTTCATTTGCTGCAAAGGTGTACTTTCTTAATCGCTCATCGAAGCAGACTTTTTCTATCAGAATGGGAACCCCTTCTGTCAGGTTTGGCTCTATCTTTCTGTTTAGGAATGGCTTTCGAGTATACCCGGTAGGTGAGCAGGGTGATGATTACTGGGGGCTTAATTTCAGGAAACAACAGGGTACTAGTCGTTATCTAGGTGGAAGGGATGTTTTAGGGCGAGTTGACATTCAAGGCCCTGAAACAAAATTTAAAGAGGCATCAAGTCGAGACTTAGGCCTTGTTAAAACACCAGCTTCTGAAGAGTTAAAAGAGGTATTACTATCCAAGGTTATTCGGCGACTTGAAGCTTATGTTGTAGGTGTTACATGGGCTGATGCTCTTGATAAAGATTATGAGAATACCGAGCGGATGTATTTGGACGATAATAGAGCCAGAATTATTGCTTTGGTTTCGAAATTAGCCGGTTCAAAAGACATTGAGCTCCTCGAATATAATACTAATTTAGTGAGTGTTTTAAATGAGAAGTCTAAGCACTTTGAAACTACGATCACTAAGTTAGCTGATTTCGCAGAATCTTCAAATAACAAGCAACTGATAGGCTTGGTAAAAGACGCTCAGGAGCGTTTTGAAGTTGAGAAGAAGCGTTCCGAAGAGGCACGTAAACAGGCAGATGCAGAGCTTGAGGCCCGAAGGGCTGCAGAAGCAAGAGCTCGTGAGGAAGAGGCTAAAAGGGAAGAAGCTGAAGCTTATACAGAGCAATATAAGGAAGAGCTTGAGAAAGAAAAGAAACGGAACCTCTTCCTAACAATTAGTGAAAGTCGTGATAAAGACCAATTAGAGAGCTTTATTCATCAATTAATTATTTATGCCGCTGCAACTAAGGACCTCCTTCATGATGAGATTTTTATGCTATCTGCTGAGGATGGGAATGTTGATAAACAGCGAGTTTTGGACGTTTTGTCAGAAGTCCTTGAAAATAATGAAAGAATAATTACAACTTCCAGATTTGCTACTACCGCTGATTTTATGCTTGATTCAGCTCAGATTGAAGATGATCTCGTTTTATATATTAAAGAGTATGCGACAAAGATAATTACCTCATACAATCGTAAAATTAGAGTTGTTTGTGCTGATTTTGAAGAGTCATTTATAACTAGGTTTTCACCTATAGAGATTGGTTTGGTTTTAGATAATCTTGTTGCTAATGCTCAAAAAGCTAATGCTCCCACAGTTACAATTAAAATGAAGCTAGATATGAAAGACGTTTTAGTTGTAGAGGTTGAGGACAACGGTCGGGGGCTGTCGTCTTCAATTACTGATCCAGATAGAATTTTTGAAAAAGGCTATACAACAACAGATGGCTCAGGGCTGGGGCTATATAATGCTCGGCAAAGGTTAGAAGACATGGGGGGGGAAATCGTCTTGGCTAGCGAACAACCTTCAAGGGGAACTAGGTTCTTAATAAGGATGAAAAAATGAAGTTAACTTACGATATTCTATGGTTTGAGGATCAATTCAGTGCGTTGCGACCTAGTATTACTAGATTATCTAGATTCATAACTTCAAAAGGGCTGATACCTAATATTGAAGAAAGAACTTCGATAACGGTTGACGAAATATATCGACTGGGGGAGAGGCTGGAGAAACATAACCCTTACGACATTATCATATTTGATTTTGATATGGGATCAGGTTCCCCTGATGGTATTGAAATAGCTCGGGCATTGAGAGCCAATATATATACAGATATGGTTTTTTATTCAGGTAAAAAACCTGATGAAATAGATCAAATAGTTTTTGAAAATAGGATTCAGGGAGTGTTTGTTATTCATAAACCTGATCTCTATAACAGTATATCTCCGCTTGTGGAAGATCATATTAAGCGAATATCAAGTTTAAATGGTGCACGAGGAATGCTGATGTCCGAGTGGAGTGAAATTGAACTGGATTTGCGAGATTTTCTAATAAATAAAGTGCGTGGTTTGGATGATGAAACCCGGTTGAGTGCAGAAAAATCTATTCTCCGTAGGCTTGTCAAGCAAACATCAGAAAGGCTGAAAAAGTTGCAAAATGCACCAGATGTTTATGATGTCATTTCTGATTCGATGAGATGTGATTTTTCAATTATTAGAAGAAGTCTCCACTCATTGCATAAAGAGCACAGCTTTTTTGGTGAAGACAGCCAAGTGCAACAGATGCAAGGAGAAAGGAACCTTTTGGCGCATAATAAACAAAGCCTTAATGAAGATGGCTCTCTTCGCCTAACCAATCCGAAGGGTGAGTCAAGAGACTATGACATTGCAGAATTCGAACGGTTGAGAAAAAGCCTCATCGATTTGAAACATAAGGTTGATCAGCTTTGAATCAGACTGGGGTAGTTATTGTTGATTTGGATGGAACAGTCGCACTCAACCAGCATCGATATCATCTGATTGACAAGAAGGGCGGAAGGAAAGCAGATTGGGAAGCTTTTTTTCTTGCTTGTGTGGATGATTTACCAAATTCCCCAGTTATTGAAACTGTGAATGCTCTGTCTGCTAGAGGGTATTTTATCCATATTTTTTCTGCACGGGGTAAAATTGCTTTTGATCAGACTCTTGAATGGCTCAATAGGTTTGCTGTTTCTTATGACAAGTTAACTATGCGGGAAATTGGGTGCTATGAGCCTGATGAATTATTGAAGGAAAGCTGGCTAAGAACCTATTACCCTGACTACATAAAAAGTGTTTCTTTTGTAATAGATGATCGCGATAAAGTCGTTCAGATGTGGAGGTCTTTAGGCCTAACCTGCTTTCAGGTGGCAGAAGGTGATTTCTAGTCACTAGGTGATATTGAGTGTTGGTGTAATTCAAATAAATACAAGCTTTTATGCTAACCACTGATGTGTCTAGGGTTATGAGGTCAGTGTTGCTTTTATTGGGGTAAGGGCGAAGCCTGATCTTAGGTCAGTAATACTTAAAGCTCTTGTCTTTACCGCTATTGGGTTTTCCAAGAGGGATAGGATAGAGCACTGTTTCTAGGATTACCCTGTCGCCTGGCTATGTTTTGCCCTTTAGTATAGACTACAAATGGTCGCTTAAACTAACTTATGTGTGGGTATGCCTGTGTCTGCTATTGATCCTCAAGTAATCTCTGCTTTCGTTGAATACGTAGGTAAAGACGAGCTTATGGTCTCACCTTCCACTAGAGGTAGTGTGACAATTGATACAGCAGTATGGGCTGAGCAAGCAATTCGTAACTTACAGTCATCCTTCATTGCTGAAGGTATTGAGTTCAATGATAGTGAGTTGGAGATGTTTACGCTTATGGCCGTGCGTGACCTTTCAGGCTCAGCAGCTTAATCCTGGGTAGTTTCTTCTTTTTTTTGTATTTTCTTCAGGCGCTTAGTAAAGAAACGTTCTAGAGGTCGGTCAGTAGCATTGTTCTCAGCAAGAGATTTCCTGATCGCATTATGATACACACGTTTTTGTTTTCGGCTTTCAAGTATCCCCCACTCTATTAAGTATCCCCATTCCATAGCTAGTATTTCGGACAATTGACGTATTGTTCTACCGTTTCCATCTGTGAAGGGGTGGATCCAGCATAATTCTTTATTGAGAATAACCAGAGTTTTTATGAGATGTTCTTTACTTTTTGATGCTTGGCTTAAGTGGATATTTAGTTTTTTAAAAAAACCTTTTACTGCACCTTTTACTTTCGATGCCTCAAGTGTTGGAGCGCTATATTTCCCAACAATTAATTCTTCATTTGGTTTTCTATAGCAACCTCCCCATTCATATATTTCTGCAAAAATATCATGATGTATAGAAAGCATGGCTTTTTCTCCAATCTTCCAGTAAGGAAGGGTCTTCATTATTTTAAAAAGACTTCTATAGGCCATGTATTTTTCAATGAAATCAAGCTCTTCTTGCTGTTCTGCACCATAGATATTGGAATCAGCCCACTGCAGTTTTTTAAACTGGGCAATAGTGGCTGAAACAAAGAGTAGGTTTAGTGAGTTTTTTTTATATTTGTAGCAATCACCGTCATGGCTTTTGACTACAAAACTGTCGTTATTGTCTTCTACAATCGTTCCGAATTTTTTTTTGAAGGGGAGGAAAACGGTGTCGCCGACTTGTAAACCTCTTTGTTTGTTTCTTACGTCATCATCATAATGGGGAATAGTTGCAGATTCAGTTTGAAAGGGTTTACTTGTACCTTGTCGACCTGCAATACCTCCTGCTCCATTGTGCCAAAACCAATGTTTGTAGGTGTTGTTGTGCTTGGCTCTCTTTATGAGGATTAATTTTTTATCAGAATTAATAAAAGACATATTTAGTCAATCTCTCTAATTACATCACTCTTCTCAGAGTGCTACATCGATTGGCTTTTTGCTACCAGAATCCCTTTTGCTTCAGCGTAACTAATGCTGATTTTGCTTTCACAAAGAGCGCGCTTACTTTTTCTTCTTTGTGAACGAGTGGTAATCAATGAACCAAGCAAAAATGAAGATGAATATTGTCATGGCTATAAACAGCCCTGCAAAAGATAATGTTACAGGGTATTGCATCTTGTAGAGTGAGAGATAGGCGATAATTATTACAGCTAGATTTGACCCAATAATGTATACCATTCGGGTCATAAAGCTGCTTGTGGGCTTTGTTATATCTTTCCAGCTTTGGTAGTCGTCTACACTCTCAACTTTCATACCACCAAATATAGCTTCGTCGCCATAAATCCCTTCTTTATCCAAAAATAATGCAGCTTGGATGCGTTCTACGCGCTTTCGAACTCCGTAATAGGATTGCCTTGCTTGGAAGAATAGGAATGCAAACAAGCAAGTAGCAACCCAAGTGAAGCATAAAGTTGTAGATATGATGCCAAATTCACTTTCAAGTTGTTCTGTTGGAAGTGGAGAGGACATAGGGGAGATTAGCCACCGTGATACAGCCCATGCCATGACTGCACCATAGAAAAGCAAGAATACCTTTAACCAGGACATCTCTTCTTTTTTTAAATTCTCCATTTGGAGAACAGCGTGAGCTTCTTCTTGTAGTAGAACTTTTACCTTATGCTCATCTTCAAGTTTTAATGCTTCCATAGGTGATTCCTTTCTATTCCATTGAGTTTTCATACCCCTAGTGCGGATACCATCTGCCCATGATCCTTTGTGTGGCGAAGTATCCGTTCCTGTTTTATATAAGTCTTCTGTGATTTGTTCTAGTTCTGGGCTTATTTTAACGAACTCAAGTCGCTTGTTATTTGGCTTTTTTTACCGTCATTATTACGTGAATTATTGTTATGCTAATTTATCCCTTTGTAAATATTGTTTGCAAGCGGCTTAGGATAATTGGATCAGAGTCATATAACTTAACTGCCTGTCCGCAACCGGACGGATCGTAATTTCCTTATGGAAAATTACGCCCCCTCTCAAAAGAGGGGCTGCGGCTTACGCCTTGTCTCAAATTGCTTCTGTGGGCGCAATTTGTCGAACCTCCGGTTCTCGCCCGACCGGGTCGCGATGCGACCAGACAAAAAGAAAAGGCCCACTCGAAGAGCGGGCCTTTTCTTTTTGAATCTGATGGTACCAGCGGCCGGACTCGAACCGGCACGCTCTTGCGAGCAAGGGATTTTGAATCCCTCATGTCTACCAATTTCATCACGCTGGCACTAAAGAGAGGGCGTATTATAGAAAGATGTACGCTGCCGTCAATCTGTCATGTCAAAAAACTGAAAAAAAGTCAGCTTTTCGTTACAATGCGCGCCCTTTGTTTTATTTAGTGACGAGTTGAAGATAGTCCGCAATGCAGGTTAAAGATTTTCATTTTGATCTTCCGGAAGAGTTGATCGCCAGTTTTCCTCTGGAGCAGCGCAGTGCCAGTCGTTTGTTGTCTGTGGATGGCAATTCGGGTGAGCTGACGCATGGGGTATTTACCGATGTGTTGGATAAGATCAATCCGGGTGATCTGATGATCTTTAATGATACCCGTGTGATTCCGGCGCGTTTGTTTGGTCAGAAAGAGTCTGGCGGTAAGGTTGAGGTGCTGGTGGAGCGCGTTCTGGACGATAAGCGGGCGCTTACTCATGTGCGTTCCAGTCGTTCGCCGAAAGCCGGGGCTAAGCTGATTCTCGAAGGTGGTATTGAGGCCGAAATGGTGGCTCGTCACGAAAACCTGTTTGAGCTGCGTTTTGATATTGTGGGCAATCTGGTTGAGGCGCTGGAGCAGTTTGGACATATGCCTCTGCCGCCTTATATGAACCGTGAGGATCAGTTATCCGACCGTGAGCGTTATCAAACGGTTTATAACAAGAAGCCGGGTGCGGTGGCAGCGCCAACGGCGGGGCTGCATTTTGATGATGCCTTGTTGGCGAAACTGGATGAAAAAGGTGTTAAGCGTGCGTTTGTAACGCTGCATGTGGGTGCTGGTACTTTTCAGCCCGTTAAAGTCGATAGTATCGACGAACATGTGATGCACTCGGAGTATATCGAGGTTAGCGAAGAGGTTTGTGAGCTGGTGAAGCAGACTCGTGCTCAGGGGAATCGTGTGATTGCGGTGGGTACTACCAGTGTGCGCAGTCTTGAGAGTGCCAGCCAGAAGGGAGAGATTGAGCCGTTCTTTGGTGACAGTGATATCTTTATCTTCCCCGGTTATGAGTTCAAATCGGTGGATGCGATGATCACGAATTTCCATCTGCCGGAATCCACTTTGTTGATGTTGGTAAGTGCGTTTTCCGGGTTTGATCATATTAAGAAGGCTTATCAGGAAGCGGTTGAGCAGAAGTACCGCTTCTTCAGCTACGGTGATGCAATGTTTTTGACTAAGCAAACCGAACAGCAATCTGATTTACAGAAGTAGAGTAAGTAATGACTAGACAGTGTTTTATGCAGTTCGACAAGATTGCAGAAGATGGCATGGCGCGTCGTGCACGGCTGCAATTTCCTCGTGGTACGGTTGAAACTCCGGCCTTTATGCCAGTGGGTACCTACGGCACGGTAAAAGGTATGACTCCGCGTGAGATTGAAGCGACCAGTGCGCAGATCATTCTCGGCAATACCTTTCATCTGATGCTGCGTCCGGGTACTGAGATCGTGAAACAGCACGGTGATCTGCATGACTTTATGCAGTGGAAAGGCCCTATTCTGACCGACTCTGGTGGTTTTCAGGTATTCAGTCTTGGCAAAATGCGCAAGATTACCGAAGAGGGTGTGACCTTTCAGTCTCCGGTGAATGGCGACAAAGTGTTTATGGGCCCGGAAGAGTCGATGCAGGTTCAGCGTGATCTGGGTTCGGATATTGTCATGATCTTTGACGAGTGTACTCCGTACCCGGCTACTGAGGTGGAAGCAGCGGATTCCATGCGTTTGTCCATGCGTTGGGCAAAGCGTTCTAAAGATGCCCATGGCGACAACCCTGCGGCTCTGTTTGGTATTGTTCAGGGCGGTATGTATCCGCATCTGCGTGATGAGTCGATGCAGGGGCTGGAAGAGATCGGTTTTGATGGTTATGCCATTGGTGGCTTGTCTGTAGGTGAGCCTAAGGAAGAGATGGTTAAGGTTCTGGATCATCTTGCCTACAAGATGCCGACTGACAAACCCCGTTATCTGATGGGTGTCGGCAAACCGGAAGATATTGTAGAAGCGGTGCGCCGTGGTGTGGATATGTTTGATTGTGTAATGCCCACCCGTAATGCCCGTAATGGCTTCCTGTTTACCAGTGTTGGGGTGGTTAAAATCCGTAATGCGGCAAATAAAACGGATACTCGTCCATTAGATGAAACATGTGAGTGTTATACCTGTCAGAACTTTAGCCGTGCATATCTGCATCATCTGGATAAATGTAAAGAGATTCTGGGAGCGCAGCTGAACACCATCCATAACCTGCACTACTATCAGGTACTTATGGCTGGATTGCGTCAGGCTATTGAACAAGGTAAATTGAGCGACTTTGTGGATGAGTTTTATCACAAGCGGGGGCTTGAAACGCCGCCACTTGACTCCATATAGCTTTAAACCGTTTTAATAACGACAAGAATTATTTATTTAATTTTCGGGAGTAGCTAATGAGCTTCTTTATCTCTCCAGCGTATGCTGAAGGTGCGGCGGGTGCGCCAATGGATTCTGGTATGTTTAACATACTGTTTTTGGTTGGTTTTGGTTTGATCTTTTACTTCTTTATGTGGCGTCCACAAGCGAAACGTGCGAAAGAGCATAAAGAGTTGCTGGGTGGCTTGAGCAAAGGTGATGAAGTGATCACTGCAGGCGGCATCCTGGGTAAGGTTGTAAACCTGAACGATGACTACATCGTTCTGGAAGTAAGTGAAGGTACTGAACTTACGTTCCAGAAAACACACGTTTCTGCTGCTCTGCCAAAAGGCACTATCAAGAGCATCTAAGCTAATCTAATAAAGCGCTGCAGTTATGCGGCGCTTTTGTTTCTATCAGGGAATAGGGCGCCATGCTCAATCGTTACCCCCTCTGGAAAAATCTCCTAATTTTATTCGTGCTGGTATTGGGCGGTATTTATGCTGCACCTAACCTCTATCCAGATGACTATGCTATTCAGCTGACCGGTAGCCGGGATGTATTTGAGGTTGATCAGCCTTTGATCGATCGTGTAACCGCATCTCTTGAGCGTGAAGGGATCCCAACCAAAGCGGTTGAGATCAACAAAAACGCGGGTTTGATTCGTTTTTCTGACGGTGAATCCCAGCTGCAAGCAAAAGATATTGTCAGCAAGGTTGTAGGTGACGATTATATTGTTGCCTTGAACCTTGCACCGACGACCCCAGACTGGCTGAGTTCCATTGGGGCTGGCCCAATGAAGTTAGGTCTTGACCTGCGCGGTGGTGTGCATTTCCTGCTGGAAGTGGATCTGCCGAAAGCGGTAGGCCAGAAGCTGGAAAACTACGCTTCTGAGATTAAAGGCCGCTTGCGTGAAGAGAAGCTGCGTTACCGTAAGCTGGATATCGAAGAAAGCGGTGCGTTGGCGATTAAATTCCCGAAAGTTGAAGCGCGTGATCAGTCGGTTAGTCTGCTGAGAAAAGAGTATCAGGAGTTTCTGGTTACGGCGGATGATCGTGAAGATGGTTTCTACACTATTGTGACGCTGACCGAACAGGCTGCACGTGATATTGAAACTTATGCGATTAAACAGAACCTGACTACCCTGCGAAATCGTGTAAACGAACTGGGTGTGGCGGAACCATTGGTTCAACGTCAGGGACGTAACCGTATTGTTGTGCAACTGCCGGGTATTCAGGATACCGCAGCTGCTAAGCGAATCATCGGTAAAACGGCTACTCTGGAATTTCGTTTAGAAGCGAAATCTACTTCCAGTTCTGCACGTACCGAAGTCTACGAGTTCCGTAGCCAGCCTGGCCGTAAAGCGACTCTGGAAAAAGATATCATCATCAAGGGTGATAACGTTTCCAATGCTCAGGCTTCATTTGATGAGAATGGTCAGCCACAGGTAAATATCAATCTGGATTCTAAAGGTGGTGAGCTGATGGCTCGTACCACTAAGGATGCTGTAGGTCGTCGTATGGCGGTTATCTTTGTCGAAGACAAAGAGCGTACCGTATACAAAACCGTTGATGGTGAGCAGGTAGCAGAGAAAGTTCGTTATCAGGAAAAAGGTATTATCTCTCTGGCAACCATTCAGGCCGTATTGGGGAATCAGTTCCGTATTACCGGTCTTGACGGAGCAGGTGAGTCTTCAGAACTTGCGCTGTTGTTACGTGCCGGAGCCCTGGCTGCGCCAATCTACTTTGTGGAAGAGCGTACAGTCGGACCTAGCCTGGGTGCTCAGAACATTGAAACAGGTGTGACTTCGGTACAGATCGGTTTTGCTCTGGTGCTGCTGTTTATGCTGGTTTACTACCGCACATTCGGCATCCTGGCGAACGTTGCACTGACGTTGAACCTGATGTTGCTGGTGGCGGTGATGTCGATGCTTTCGGCTACGCTTACACTGCCGGGTATTGCAGGTATTGTACTGACCGTCGGTATGGCCGTGGATGCGAACGTGCTGATCTTCTCCCGAATAAGGGAGGAGTTGAAGAATGGTCTGCCGGCTCAGTCTGCTATCAATGCTGGTTTTAAAGGTGCGACAACAACCATCTTTGATGCCAATATCACCACGCTGTTGGCTGCGGTGATTCTTTTTGCAATGGGAACGGGGCCGGTTAAAGGCTTCGCTGTGACCCTTTCGGTGGGTATTCTGACCTCTATGTTTACTGCAATTCTGGTAACTCGAGCGTTGGTTAACCTGACCTACGGTGGTCGTCAAATTAAGAAACTATCAATTTAAGGAGGCTATGATGAATTTTCAAAATGTAATCAACTTCATGGGCTTCCGCAAAATTGCAGCGGTTTGCTCTGTTGTACTTCTGGTAGTTTCTATTGGCTCTCTTGCGGTTAATGGTCTTAAGTTTGGTCTCGACTTTACAGGCGGTAGTCTGGTGGAGATCGGTTATGAACAGCCAGCAGATCTGAATAAAATTCGTGATCAGCTTAAAGGTGCTGGTTATGACGATGCTGTTGTTCAGACCTTTGGCTCGCCAACGGACATCCTGATTCGCCTTGGGCAGGATCATGACCCCGAGTTGGGTGATAAAGTTCTTTCCGCTCTACAGGGTGGTGAAGACCAGGAACTAAGCCTGCGCCGAAATGAGTTTGTAGGCGCACAGGTCGGTGAAGAGCTGCGTGAGCAAGGTGGTATGGGCATGCTGTTAGCATTGTTCATGATCATGGTTTACGTGGCATTCCGCTTCCAGATCAAGTTCTCTGTCGGTGCTGTAGCAGCATTGGCGCATGATGTTCTGATTGTACTGGGCTTCTTTGCTTTGTTCCGGTTGGATTTTGATCTTACGGTGCTTGCAGCAATTCTTGCGGTAATCGGTTACTCGCTGAACGACACCATTGTTGTGTCTGACCGTATTCGTGAGAACTTCCGTAAAATGCGTAAAGGTACACCGATCGAGATCATGAATAACTCGCTGACTCAGACACTGGGTCGTACTTTGGTGACTTCCTTAACCACATTGTTGGTACTGGTTGCACTGGCGGTATTTGGCGGCGAGATGATTCATGGCTTCGCCATTGCGTTGCTGGTTGGTGTGATGGTGGGTACTTACTCATCCATCTATGTGGCCGCTAACGTGCTGATTGCCATGGGCATCTGTAAAGAAGATCTGATGCCTCCGGAAGAGAAGGAAGAAGAGGTCGATGAGCTTCCTTAATCTGCTTTAAAAAAAGAGCCGGCGAATGCCGGCTTTTTTGTTCCTGTTGATTGTTTCCTTCCCCGTAGTATGCTGCACTCTATATAGCAGCAATATAAAAGCTGACTTTAGCTCCCTTTGAGAATTTTCTATGAGCAACGACTGGACCAAGAAAGATCCTGAAGCAGCAGCGGAAGCTGCCAAATACGAAAACCCTGTTCCGAGCCGCGAATATATCCTGCAGTTTATGCAGGAGTGGGGCCGCCCTGTGGGCCATCCACAGCTGTGCGAAGAGATGGGTGTTTGGGAGGCCGAGAGTCGTGATGCTCTACTGTTCCGGCTGCGGGCAATGTGCCGCGATGGGCAGTTGATGAGTAATCGTCGCGATGAATATGCTCTGATGGATAAGATGTCCTTTATAAAAGGGCGGGTGATTGGTCACCGTGATGGTTTTGGTTTTGTTAAACCCGAAGATGGCAGTGATGATCTCAAACTAAGCCCGCGTCAGATGCGTCAGGTGTTTGATGGCGATAGGGTACTGGTTCAGGAAATCAATGTTGATTTCAAAGGGCGTCGCGAAGGCAAGATTATTGAAGTTGTTGAGCGAAACACAGCGAAGCTGGTGGGGCGTTTCAGTGGTAAGGACGGTTTTGGATATCTGCGACCGGAAAACCAGCGCATCACGCAGGAAATAATTGTTGTTCCTGATCCGGAAAATCCCCTGAAGTATAAAGACGGACAGCTAGTTGTTGCTGAGCTGATGAATCAGCCGGGCAAAAAGAAACTGCCGCAAGCAAAAGTCACTGAAGTGCTTGGCGATCATATGGCGCCGGGCATGGAGATCACGGTGGCTATTCACAATTATGATATTCCTCATGAATGGCCGGATGAAGTAAGACAGGAAATTGGCGAGCTGGCTGCTGAAGTTGAGGAAAGCGCGAAGTCTAACCGGGTTGATCTGCGTGATCTGCAGCTGGTGACCATTGATGGTGAAGACGCGAAAGACTTCGATGATGCGGTTTATGCCGAGAAGAAAAGTTCTGGCGGCTGGCGTCTTTGGGTCGCAATAGCGGATGTCTCCTGGTACGTACAACCGGATTCGCAATTGGATATAGAGGCTTTTAAACGCTCTAATTCCACCTATTTCCCGGAGTTTGTAGTTCCTATGTTGCCGGAGCTGCTCTCCAACGGATTGTGCTCACTGAACCCTAATGTAGACCGTCTTGCAATGGTCTGTGAGATGACCGTAAGTGAGTCTGGCAGTCTTTCTGGATATAAGTTTTACGAAGCTGTGATCCGTTCCCACGCTCGTCTGACCTACACCAATGTGGGCAAAATGCTGATGCAGCCGGAGGAGAATGAATCCAGAGAGCTGCGAGCAGAATATGCTGAGGTGGTGCCGCATCTGGAAGATCTCTACAGCTTGTACTTTGCACTACGTAAGGCACGCGAAGTAAGGGGTGCAATTGATTTTGAAACCACCGAAACCCGTATGGTGTTTGGTGAAGACCGAAAGATCGAAGAGATTATTCCGGTGCATCGTAATGATGCTCACAAACTGATTGAAGAGTGTATGCTCTGCGCCAATGTGGCAACTGCACGCTTCCTTAAAAAACTGAATATCCCTGCGATCTACCGAGTGCATGAAGGCCCGAAAGAGCAGAAGCTGGAAAACCTCCGCTCCTATCTGGGAGAGTTGGGTTTACATCTGGGTGGCGTTGAATCACCAGAACCCAAACACTACCAGGAGCTGGCAGAAAGAATCGAAGAGCGTCCGGATAAACATCTGATCCAGACGATGATGCTGCGTTCCATGCAGCAGGCGGTTTACAGTCCGGATAATCAGGGGCATTTTGGTCTGGCTTATCCTGCCTATACGCATTTCACATCACCTATCCGTCGTTACCCTGATCTGCTTGTTCACAGGTTGATTCGTGCTGCGATTCATTCCGAGAAAAAAGATGCTGCTGTTACGCGGCCGGAAGGGTTTGTTTCAAATCCGGCGTTTAACTGGAAGTACAGCATGGAGCAATTACTGCAGTTGGGTGAACATTGTTCCATGACGGAACGCAGATCGGACGAAGCGACTCGTGACGTTGTTGCCTGGCTGAAGTGTGAATATATGCAGGACCACGTCGGTGATGAGTATGAAGGTGTTATCGCGGCAGTGACCAACTTTGGTGTGTTTGTGGAGTTGGATAATCTGTTTGTAGAAGGGTTGATCCATATAACGGCTCTACCAAGTGACTATTACGTTTATGATCAGGCCAAGCAGCGACTGGTAGGTGAGCGGACTCGCAAGAACTTCCGCCTGGGGGATCGTCTTCTGGTTAAAGTTGTCCGGGTTGATCTGGATGAGCGAAAAATTGATTTCGAGTTGGTAGAGCAGAGAAAACAGGTCAGAAAAAAGAAATCGACCCGTGAACTTCTTGCTGAAGGTAAGTTAGGCGGTGAGGGCTCTTCTGGCGGTAAAACCATGGGCAGTCGCAGCGAGTGGGGGCATAAGCCTGGTCGTAACAAAGGCGATAAGGTTAACCCTCGTAAAGGTTCGCAGCGTGAAGCTCTGATGCGCTCTGCCAAGAAAAAAGATGTACTCAAAAAGGATGGGCCGAAAAAACGTATCGTCGAGCCTAAAGCCGCTCCTTCAGCCAAACATCAACTGTCTGCGGCTGAGCAGGAGTTGATGGAGTTTACCGGCGGAGCCAGTGGCAAAAGTAAAAAGGCGAAAAAACGCAAAGTGACGGCAAAGCCTAAGTTAAAAGGGAAGCAAAAAGGTTTGAAGGTGAAAAAACCTAAACACTGATTTCTAAAGCATGGGAATTTCATGCCCATGCTGCTTTGCCTTTGTTATAATCCGCCCATTTAAAGCCAGATATGAACTGCTCTCCATGAAAGAGATTATTCTGCTCAATCTTTCCGGTGAAGATAAACCGGGAGTTACTTCAGCCATAACTTCAATCCTTGCCGAATATCAGATTAATATTCTGGATATCGGTCAGGCGGTGATTCATGACACATTGTCTTTGGGAATCCTGATCGAGGTGCCTAAAGCTGCGGAATCGTCCCCTTTGCTGCGGGATATTTTGTTCAAGGCGCATGAGCTGAACATGAATATCCGCTTCCAGCCAGTTGAAGAAGGTAACTATGAACACTGGGTGGATGGTCAGGGCAAATCACGTCATATCATCACTCTGTTATCCCGTAAGCTAAGTTCAGAACATATTGCTGTAGTAACACGTATCGCAGCGGATCATGGGCTTAATATCGATAATATCAATCGTTTATCCGGGCGAGTTAGTCTTAGCGAAGCACAGGAAAAAACCAAAGCCTGTGTGGAGTTTTCTGTCCGTGGCGCGCCTGAAGATACTTCCGCATTGCGTGCTGAATTTTTGAAAGCGGCCAGTGATCTGGATGTGGATATTGCCTTCCAGAAGGATGATATCTACCGCCGTAATCGCCGTCTGGTTGTGTTTGATATGGATTCCACCCTCATAGAAGCAGAAGTCATCGATGAGTTGGCTAAAGAGGCGGGTGTTGGAGAGCAAGTGGCTGAGATCACTGAGGCTGCTATGCGCGGTGAGATCGATTTTAACGAAAGTTTCCGTCGACGTATGGCGCTGCTTAAAGGTATGGATACATCGGTGCTGGATGCTATAGCTGAGCGTATACCGATGACCGAAGGAGCTGAAGAGCTGGTTTCCAACTTAAAGGCTTTGGGCTTCAAAACAGCAATTCTGTCGGGCGGTTTCAATTACTTTGCATCACGCCTGCAACAGAAACTTGGCTTTGATTACGTTTATGCCAATGACCTGGATATTGATAGCGATGGCAAGGTTACGGGCGAAGTTAAAGGTACGATCGTAAACGGTGACCGTAAAGCTGAGCTGCTGCGTGAGATCGCTGACAAAGAAGGCATACGCCTTGAGCAAACCATTGCGGTAGGTGATGGTGCGAACGACCTGCCAATGCTATCTATTGCCGGTTTAGGTATCGCTTTCCGGGCGAAGCCACTCGTACGTCAGAGTGCTAAACAGGCTATTTCCACTCTGGGTCTGGACGGTATTCTCTATCTGATTGGCTTCCGGGATCGGGATACTCTGATCTAACTATTCTGCGAAGAAGTCGTAGTCCATTTCGTGACGGGGTTGTTGCAGGTAATAGCCCTGCACATAACTGACCCCAGCTTTCCATAACGTCACCATCGCTTTGCTGTCTTCGACCAGAGGGGCAATGGTGACTTTGTTCATATCGGATAGGTTCTTAACCAGAGTAAAGAACTGGCGGTCCTGGTTCTTATCTTTACCCAGTTCCTGAATGTACAGACCATCGAGCTTAATGTAGTCTGCGTCGACTTTTTTAAGCACCTCCTTATCGTATGGGGCGCTACCAAAATGTTTGATACAGATCCGGCAATTGAGCTCATGAATGAGCTTGGCAAATAAACGGGCTTTTTTCGGAGCGATTGCTATGTCGCTATTGCTCAGCTGAAACACCAATTGTTCCGGTTGGAGCTGGCTTTCCTTAAGTGAGCTTGCTAGCCAGGTTAGTAACTCTTCATTCCCCAGGCAGTGCACCGAGAGATTGATGATAAGAGTGTTTTTCTGGCCATTGTCTGAAGCAGCTTTCAGTTTTGATAAGCAGTTTTCTATGACCCAGCGGTCTACCTTAATTGCAGTTTCAGGGTCGCTCATGGCGTTCCGAAACTCGTTAGGGGATATTTCTTTCTCTTCCTCTCCCAGCATACGCAGGAGTACTTCGTAGTGGGCTTCGATCTTAGCTGCCGTCAGGTTTACCACGGGCTGGAATAGCAATTTGAGCTGTTGCGAATCCACCGCCTTACTGACCTGCTTCATCTCATTGTCATCCAGTTCAAAAGAACTGGCTGAAGAATATAGCTGAACTCCGTTGTTTTCACTTTCAGTGGTCTTAATTTCACCCACAGCAGATGTTGCGTGAGCGAGGAGCTCAACCGGCGGTGGAGAGTTGTCGTTAATCAAGGCGATACCGATTGAGCATGTGCTTTGCAGGGTTTCATCTGCTATTTTCACTTCCAGTTTGGAAACGTGCTCCCGAATCTTTTCCGCAAATTTATGCGCTTTCTCCGGGCTTGGATCAAGGAAGATGACAGCAAAGATATTGTTTTCAATATGAGTTAACAGGTGTGGATGTTTAATCGTTTTGTTGAGGTGAGTGCCAATTTCTCCGATATAGCGTTCTCTGTGTTCCTGGGAGGTGTTGGCGCAGATATCGTCGTAATTATCCAGAACGATATAGAGTAGGCTGCAATCGTTACCGCCAGATAACGAGCGCTGTATAATCAGGTCCAGTTGACGGAATAAAAAGTCTTTATTGAGAAGGCCTGAAACCAGATTGAGGTCTTCATTCAGGGATTTGCCGATTAGATGATCATCGACCTTTAAGGCGATACGGATTGCTTTTTTACCCTGGAATTGGGTGGTTGCTAATTCCAGATTGGCATTGAATTCAGATTGGTCGGTTCTTAGTCCGGTTACCTGAAGAGTATGTTCGCCATAGCTGTATTGGTTGAGCTCAGTTAAATGGCTTTGTATTTCCCCGCGGTGTTGCTCTATGAAACGTTCGGTTATGTCCTTATTTAGAGCCAGGCTTTCTTCGAATTCGCCAAACAGATCGAGAAAGCTCTCATTGGCGTAAATCACTTTATTGTCTTGGCAGCAGGCGATGGCATGCTTAGAGCTTTCCATGAGTTGAAAGTTTCGTTTTTCAGTTTTTGCCAGGGCTGCTCTGGCTTTACGAAGTTGGCGTCGGTGCTCCAGATTGGCCAGTTCTTTCCTGACCTGAAGAAGCAGAAGTTCTTTCTCATCCAATGGCACAATGGCAGTAATGTGGTTTTTTAAAGCTTGTAACTGTTTCTGGCTATCCGCCTCTGGTATCAGTTGAATGACAGGCAGGTCTTTATCAAGTCGTTTGATATGTTCAATAGCATCAACTGCATTAAATTTACCCTCTTTAGGCGAGCAGATGACCATATCCCATGAGCGTTGGCTGAGTGAATTCAGAAACTGCTTTTCGGTTTTTATCTGGCGACCGCGGGCAGAAATTCTGGGTGTTCTGAGTAATGCCAGAAGAGGGGCTATGTCTTCGGCACTGAGGCCTATAAACAATAGGTGAACGTGTTTTCTCGAACGCTGTTGGCTGGCACCTTTTGTGTCATTATCCAGTGTTGAGCTATCGAGTGTTTCTGGTTGCGACATTGCGGCCTGTCTCTGTAAGGTTACTCAGCGAAGCTGGAAAATAGACCTGAGCGTTCTATTCATATGCCTATAATTTTATCGGCTTTAATTTCCTCTGTCAGGTTTTTCCAGCGTATTTACCGGTAGGGCTATAAGCAATTGATCGAACTGCCAGGATAAAATCACTAGTGGGCTTCGAAGCGGTGCTTATCTTTGCAGTCTGCGAGCGGAATTTTTCGAACCTGAAGGTTCTAAGTGTTTGCTTGGAGGTATTATGTTTTCAGGAAAGTAAAACGGGTAGAAGATAGTGGCTGGGCTCAAGGTAGAGAGGAGGATGATACTTATCGCTTTGCGCTAAGTTCCCTGCGGGCTTCGAAGCATAGCTTCTCGTCTCAAATTGCATAGCAATTTGTCGAACCTGGAGGTTCTAAGTGTTTGCTTGGAAGTAATATATTTTCAGGAAAGTAAAACGGGTAGAAGATAGTGGCTGGGCTCAAGGTAGAGAGGAGGATTGATACTTATCGCTTTGCGCTAAGTCCCCTTCGGGCTTCGAAGCATAGCTTCTCGTCTCAAATTGCATAGGCAATTTGTCGAACCTGGAGGTTCTAGGTGTTTGCTTGGAGGTAATATATTTTCAGGAAAGTAAAACGGGTAGAAGATAGTGGCTGGGGTAGGAGGATTCGAACCTCCGCATGACGAGATCAAAACCCGTTGCCTTACCGCTTGGCGATACCCCAGCATTGTCTAAAGCATGGTGGCAATAGCGGGACTCGAACCTGCGACCCTCGCATTATGAATGCGATGCTCTAACCAACTGAGCTATATTGCCGTGCTTTAGAGGCGCGAATTATTCTCTTTTTGTGTTTGTCTGTCAATAGATTGAAGGCGAAAAAAAGCGAAAAAAGGCATAAAAAAACCGGCCATTAACAGCCGGTTATTTTGTAAACAGAATTGGGCTTAAACGTTGAAGCGGAAGTGCACAACATCACCATCTTTTACGATGTAATCCTTGCCTTCCAGTCTCCAGCGACCAGCGTCTTTAGCGCCATTTTCGCCGTTGTATTCCACGAAATCATCGTAGCTGACAACTTCTGCGCGGATAAAGCCTTTTTCAAAGTCGGTATGGATAACGCCAGCCGCCTGTGGAGCGGTTGCGCCAACTTTAACTGTCCATGCGCGTACTTCTTTAACGCCTGCTGTGAAATAGGTGTGAAGTCCCAGAAGATCGTAGCCAGCGCGAATTACACGATCTAAACCGGGTTCTTCCATGCCGAGATCCGCAAGGAACTCAAGGCGTTCTTCATCATCCAGTTCTGCAATTTCTGCTTCCAGTTTGTTGCATACCACAACCACACCGGCGTTTTCAGACGCTGCAAGTTCGCTTACCTGATCCAGGTAAGGGTTGTCTTCAAAGCCATCTTCATCAACGTTTGCGATGTACATGGTGGGTTTGACTGTCAGCAGGTGGAAAGCCTTAACAACCTGCATTTCATCTTCATTCAGGTTCATGCCACGAACGGGCTTACCTTCTTCCAGGAATGGGATGATGCGCTCCAGCATGGCTTTCTGTGCCACGGCTTCTTTATCGCCGCCTTTTGCCAGTTTCTGAATACGCTGAAGTTGTTTCTCTGCAGAATCCAGGTCAGCCAGAGCCAGTTCCAGATTAATGGTCTCAATATCAGCCAGAGGCTCAATTTTGTTGGCTACGTGGATGACATTGTCGTCTTCAAAACAGCGAACCACGTGTGCAATGGCATCTGTTTCGCGGATGTTTGCCAGGAATTTATTACCCAGACCTTCCCCTTTGGACGCGCCTGCTACCAAGCCGGCAATGTCGACAAATTCCATAGCCGTAGGTACAACTCTTTCCGGGCTTACAATCTCTGTCAGCTTGTCCAGACGGGGGTCCGGCATTGGTACGGTGCCAGCATTAGGCTCAATGGTGCAGAAAGGGAAGTTTTCCGCCGCAATGCCGTTTTTAGTCAGTGCGTTAAATAAGGTGGATTTACCTACGTTTGGTAGACCAACAATTCCGCATTTAAAACCCATGATTGATTCCTGTGAATAGACTAGCTGGCTGAGAAACTGTGTAACTGGTTCATGGCTTTGCCCCAGTCGCCGGAAATGGCTAGCTCAAGATAGCGTTCGGCTTCATCTATAGCTGCCAGAGTGGCTTCGCGTTCTTTTGCGGGAGCCTTATTTAATACAAAACCGCTTACCTGACTGCTGTGGCCCGGATGGCCAATGCCTAAGCGTAAGCGGTAGAAATTCTTGTTGTTGCCGAGTTTGCTGATGATGTCTCGCAAACCATTGTGACCACCGTGTCCTCCACCGAGTTTAAATTTAGCAATGCCGGGAGGAAGGTCCAGCTCATCATGAGCGACCAGAATTTCTTGAGGTGGAATTTTGTAAAAATTTGCCAGTGCAGAGACTGACTGACCGCTCAGATTCATGAATGTGGTTGGAACCAGCAGGTGAATAACCTGGCCATCAATCTGAACTTTGGAATATAACCCGTGGTATTTCTTTTCGGGCTTTAGGGGGGAGAGATGTCGAGCAGCAAGCTGCTCGACAAACTCTGCACCGGCATTGTGACGAGTGTGGGCGTATTTAGTGCCTGGGTTTCCCAGGCCAACAATAAGCTGGATCTTGTCTTTCATGTCGGTGCGCTTACCGATTAATCGTATCGATTAATTACTAGTTGCCGCGAGGAGCGTAAACGTAACCGATACCCTGATCGTGGTCACCGCCGCGACGCAGAGAAACGATTTCAACGCCTTCTGGCAGAGTGATGTCAGACAGGTGAAGAACCTGATCAGAATCACACTCAAGCAGGTCAACTGTCAGGCTCTCTGGCAGATCGCCTGGTAAACACATGATTTCAACAGTGTTTTTCTCAGCAGCAAACTTGCATGCAGCTTTAGATGCTGGAGATTTTTCAAAGTTAGCAAATGTAACAGGAACAGTGATTTTGATCTTGCCGGATTTAGTAACGCGCTGGAAATCAGCGTGCAGTACAACAGGTTTAGCTGGGTGACGCTGCAGGTCTTTGATGATTACCTGTTCTTCTTTGCCGTCCAGAGACAGAGTCAGAATAGACGAGAAGAATGCATCATCTTCAAGCATCTTAATCAATTCGTTGTTAGCAACAGAGATAGAAGATGGCTTCTTACGCTTATCACCACCAAATACGATACCTGGAACCAGGCCTTCACGACGCAGGCGGCGGCTCGCACCTTTCCCCTCATCGTTACGTGCTACAGCATTAACTACAAAGTTAGACATTTTTCATACCTTTAAATAAATAATCTGCAAAATCTTGCGACCAGATTTTGCAGATATTAAACCCTTGCGGGTATTAATCTTGCTGAATGGTCAGCAAGATGCGTTATCAGGAGATATTCCTAGCGGAACATCGCGCTGATGGATTCTTCGTTACATACGCGGCGAACTGCTTCAGCCAGCATAGGTGCCAGAGTTAACTGACGAATTTTTTCACAGCTTTGAGCTGCGTCTGAAAGAGGAATGGTGTCAGTAACGACCAGTTCATCCAGTTCAGAGTTGGTAACGTTGGAAATAGCAGGTCCAGACAGTACTGCGTGTGTTGCATAAGCAATTACACGTTTCGCGCCTTTAGCTTTAAGTGCTTTAGCTGCTTTGCACAGAGTGCCTGCAGTGTCACACATGTCGTCAACCAGTACGCAGGTACGGCCTTCAACGTCACCAATAATATTCATTACATCGGATTCGTTCGCACGTTCACGACGTTTGTCGATAATTGCCAGATCACAATCCAGAATCTTGGCAACTGCGCGTGCACGCACAACGCCGCCTACATCTGGTGATACGATCAGCATGTCTTCATATTCCTGATCGGCGATATCATCCAGCAGTACCGGAGAGCCGTATACGTTATCTACAGGAACACTGAAGAAACCCTGAATCTGGTCGGCGTGCAGATCAACAGTCAGAACGCGGTCAATACCAATTGCGTCCATCATATCTGCAACAACTTTAGCTGTGATTGCTACACGAGCAGAGCGTGGACGACGATCCTGACGGGCATAACCAAAGTAAGGAACAACCGCTGTGATACGAGAAGCAGATGCACGACGCAATGCGTCAGCAAGCACAATCAACTCCATCAGGTTGTCGTTTGTTGGTGCGCAGGTTGGTTGAATAATGAAAACGTCTTTACCACGTACGTTCTCCTGAATTTCAACGCTGACTTCGCCATCGCTAAAACGACCAACATTTGCTTTACCCATAGGGATATCAAGGCGATCGACTACTCTTCGCGCTAGATCCGGGTTAGCGTTGCCGGTGAAGACCATCATCTTTGACACGGCGTGCACCTTTTCGATTGTAAGTTGTTCGGAATCTGTAGATCGGGAACCGTTCATAGGTTTTTGGCTGGGGTAGGAGGATTCGAACCTCCGCATACTGGTATCAGAAACCAGTGCCTTACCGCTTGGCGATACCCCAACATTTCCTCTTGGAGGACCGGCCTCCCGTTGAAAGAGGCGCAGATTATCCCGGATTGATTTTGCAAAGTCAAACCAGAAATCTTGGATATATGACAGTTGTCAGAGGGTGATCCAGCTGTGTACAACCAGAGTGATTTTCAGACCATTTCGAAACAGTTTGATCTTCCGCGGCAGGGCGGGTTCCAGGCTGTTATATCTGAGGTATTGGATCGTCCAGCCGTTTTGTTGCAAAGTCTTTAGGCGGTTGGATTCGAGGCTGTGCTGAAACTGGCTGTCCGGTGAGGGGAGGCCTCTTATCCACCAGTAAATGTCACTGATAGGAATGTCCCATCCGAGCTGTTGGTAAAGAATGTATTCCGGATCAGGCCCTACAAAAATGCCTTCACCTGATATGTCCACAGTTACCTGTCCCGGAGCGCCTTGTATAGATGCGCCTCCCTGACCCAAAGGACCATGGATATCTATCTGGTATTTCTGTTGTTCCTGTAGCCATTTAAGGCTGGCAGAGTTGCTGCTATCTGGGGTAATGATTCCAATTTTGCCGCTGATGTCCCAGTTTTTGAGGGCTTTCAGGGCGGACTGGTGCTCTTCCCAGCTATCAGAGATGGGGGACGGTGTCTGGGTATCGAGAGAGCTACATGCAGCTAAGAGTAGGCTGAACGCGATAATGGCGAGTTTTTTTAACATAAGCTTAGTGGGGCCTTATCGCCTGCTCTGCTTCCTGAAGGTATGGGTTTTCAGGATTGGTTTTTTTGCTTTTTTCCAGCAGTTCTCTGGCTTTTCCTTCCTGACCCGTAGCCCAGTATGTCTGAATCAAATGGCTGGAAACTTCTGGGTCAGCAAACATGGAGTGTGCTTTCTCCAGGTAGGGTATGGCTTCCTGATAGCGTTCCAGCTTGAATAAAGCCCAGCCCATAGAATCCAGAATAGCTGGGTCGTCAGGTTCTTTATCCAGTGCGGATTTGATCAGGTCGTAGGCTTCTTCATATCGTTCAGTATGTAATAGCAGGGTATAACCGAGAGCATTTTTGACGGTTGCGTTGTCTGGCTCTCTTTCCAGAATGCGTTTGAAGTCTTGCTCCGCTTTGGAAAAATCTGAATCTTCAATCAGCATCGCTCGAGAATAAAGCAGCGTTGTGTTGTCCGTATGAATGAGCAGGGCGTCTTCGAGTACGGTGAGCGCTTCCTCTTCGAAGTTATGCAGGTTGAGCCATTCAGTTTCTAACGCAAAAAATCTTGGTGCCTGAGATGGCACAGACGCACGTGCATCTTTGAGGATTAGTTGTACTTTGTTTTTGTCTTCTGGTCGGTTTAATAATCCGGTAGCACGTGAGATGGATTGAAGCACGTTGCCGCCATGCCGGACCTTGCTGTAATGATCTACGGCTTTATTGATGTTGCCGCGAGCTTGTTCGATATGTCCCAGATAATAGTTAGGGGAGCTGTCCTCTGGTTTCAGAGTAAACAGGCTTTTAAGAATCTTTTCTGCGCTATCAAGTTGCTCATTTTCGAGCATCAATAAAGCAAGATAGTAGGCAAGTTGATGGTCGTTTGGATGGTTGGCGAGCAGTGCTTCAGCTTGTTCTGTTGCAGAGACTGGTTTTTCAGTCTGAAACAGCAGTTGGGAATAAAGCAGGTGAAGCTGACGGTCATCGGGGTTGTGTTCAAAGGCTGATTGCACCAATGCAGTTGCTTCATTGAGTCTGTCCATCTCTCTAAGCAGTTCGGCTTTTCGCATAACTGCTTCGATGTTTTTTGGATTCAGAAGCAGAGTGCTGTCAAAGGCCCTTAAAGCATTATTAAGTTCACCCTGCGCTCTGTATAAAAGAGCCAGAGTTAATTCCAGATCTGCATTGGGCTTGTTTGTTTCGGCGTGCTCATTGAGCATTTTGATCAAGGCGGTAATCACTTGCTCTGAGATGTTGTTGCTTTGCGAGCGAATTAAAGCCAGGGTGCGGGCATCATTGTATCCCAGAGCCTTCTCTATTAAAGGCAGCGCTTCTTCATATTTGTTCTGGTGCAGAAGGATACTGGCTTCGATCTGGTATGGCTCAGGGTTTTCCGTATCGACATCTTTCCATACGCTGGCTGCAGCTCTGATTTTTTCAGCATCGCGCAAGTATTGGGCAATGCGGGTGGCTCTTTCTGCAACGGCAGGATCGCGGGTTTTTTCAGCTTGGGTCAGGTAGTTGTCGAACGCGATGGGGAACTGCCTGCGTTGCCCTGCGATTTCGGCAAGCAGTAGATCGTATAAAGATTCCTGATTGAATTCGCCAGTTATATAAGTGGCAGGCTCAACTGGTTTTTCAACCACCTTGCTGGAATTACTCGTGCATCCTTGCAGTATCAAAAGGAAGCAACTTATGAGTAGAAGTTTATTTTTCATGAAAACCTGCAATTTTACTCTGACATCCCTGCTGTTTGGGTCACTATAGATGAATAAAGTGGCGCTTGTCAGTACATATGGGTAGTTTACCTTTATATATGGCAACCATATATTGAATTAAGTTCCAGGATTTAGCCTGAGTTTTTTAACCTTTGAGGCAAAGCGTTGTATCATAGCGCGCTAATTTGGTTATGGGCTTCGAAAGCTCTCATGGTTTGGCGGTAGTAATGGCGTTATTGGCACTTGGCATAAATCACAAAACAGCTCCGGTTGATGTGCGCGAACGGGTTGCGTTTGCACCTGAGTCGATGGCTGAAGCTATGCATGCGGCTAAAGTGTCTGCTGATCTTAAAGAGATCGCCATCCTGTCTACCTGTAACCGTACAGAATTGTATTGCTCTTCAAAACTTGAAGGCTCGCGGGCTTTATTAGAATGGCTCGGTGAATATCATGGTCTTGATCCGGCTCAGTTGCAGGGTTGTTCCTATGCATTCTGGGATGAGGATGCTGCTCGCCATATGATGCGTGTAGCCAGTGGCCTGGATTCTCTTGTGTTAGGTGAGCCTCAGATTCTGGGGCAATTAAAATCAGCCTACAGCGTTTCTCAGGAAAATGGTCATGTTGGCGCTGAACTTGGGCGTTTGTTTCAGCAGACCTTTTCAGTTGCCAAACAGGTAAGAACTGATACGGCGATTGGAGAAAACCCGGTTTCTGTAGCCTATGCCGCAGTCAGTCTTGCTCAGCATATCTTTGCGGAAATGAGCAGCAGTAAAGCGTTACTGATCGGCGCGGGAGAAACTATAGAACTGGTTGCCAGACATCTGTCGCAAGCGGGGGTTAAAGAGATTACCGTCGCTAACCGGACATTGAACAGAGCGCTGACACTGGCAGAGGATTTTTCCGGTAAAGCTATTCTGCTGGGGGATATACCTGAAGCTCTAGCGGATGCGGATATTGTTATCGCCTCTACCGCCAGTCAATTACCGATTCTGGGTAAAGGCGCGGTTGAGTCGGCGTTGAAAAAACGTAAACACCGTCCGATCTTTATGGTGGATATTGCGGTACCCCGCGATATCGAAGCCGAGGTTGGTGAGCTGGATGATGTCTATCTTTATACCGTTGATGATCTCAAAGAAGTTATTGAAGAAAATCAACGTACTCGTGAGACAGCGGCACAACAAGCGGAAGAGATAATCGAAAGTGGTGCGCATGACTTTATGCGTCAGTTGCGCTCACTGGATGCAGTTGATGTTCTTACCTTGTTCCGTGGGCAGGCTGAAGCGCTCAGGGATCAGGAGCTGGATAAAGCACTGAAACAACTTGAAAATGGCAAGCCTGCCGAAGAAGTCATAGCGATGCTGGCACGGGGTTTGACCAATAAAATGCTCCATCACCCGACGATTCAGATGCGTAAAGCGAGTGCAGATGGCCGCGGTGATCTGCTAGAGCTGGTGCAGGAACTGTATCAGTTGAGCGAATTTTCCAAAAATGAGAAGAAATGAAAGAATCAATTTTAAATAAGCTGGAAAAGCTCAGTGATCGTTATGAAGAGCTTGCCGCTTTGCTGTCGGATGCTGAAGTAATATCTGATCAGAATAAATTCCGTGATTATTCGATGGAATATTCTGAGCTGGAGCCGGTAGTGCAATCTTTTGCTGCATTTCAGCAGGCACAGGAAGATCTGGAAGAAGTCGAGATGATGATGGCTGACAGTGATCCGGATATGCGTGAGATGGCTAAAGAAGAATATCCTGCTGTAAAAAGCCGGATAGAAGAGTTGGAGGCCGATCTCCAGATCCAGCTATTACCTAAAGATCCGAATGATTCACGTAATGTCTTTCTGGAAGTTCGTGCCGGTACTGGTGGTGACGAGGCTGCAATCTTTGCTGGTGATCTGTTTCGTATGTATTCCCGTTACGCGGAAACTCAGGGGTGGCGTGTTGAGGTTGTCAGTGCTAATGAAGGCGAACACGGCGGCTATAAAGAAGTTATTTCCAGAATTGTCGGAACCAATGTGTATTCCCAGTTGAAGTTTGAATCTGGCGCGCACCGGGTACAGCGGGTTCCGGAAACCGAATCTCAGGGGCGTATCCATACATCGGCCTGTACTGTGGCAATTATGGCTGAGATGGATGAGTCTGCAGAAATTGAAATTAACAAAGCTGATCTGCGTGTAGATACCTTCCGGGCATCGGGCGCGGGTGGTCAGCACGTCAACAAAACAGACTCGGCAATTCGACTGACCCATATCCCGACAGGAGTGGTCGTTGAGTGTCAGGAAGAACGTTCGCAGCATAAAAACCGTGCCAAAGCTATGTCGCTTCTGGCTTCCAGGCTTCAGGCTGCAGAGCAGGAACGTCAGGCGGCTGATATGGCTAACACGCGTAAGAGTCTTGTCGGTAGTGGGGATCGATCAGAAAGGATTCGGACCTATAACTACCCACAGGGACGAGTGACCGATCATCGTATCAACCTGACTCTATATAAGCTGCAAGAGGTTGTTGCAGGTGAGTTGCAGCATATCATCGAACCACTTCTTAATGAGTACCAGGCAGAGCAGCTAGGTGCTTTGTCTGAAGAAAGTTAAATATCAGATTCAGGGCCTTTAATGGCCCTTTTTATTATGCAGATTCAAGATATATTAAAGCTCAGTCAGCGACTGGAAACAGTCAGTGAGTCACCGCAACTTGATCTTGAGTTGATGCTTTGTCACTTGTTGGAGCGTCCTTCTAGTTACTTATATACCTGGCCGGAAAAACAGCTTGATCCGGATCTGACAGATTCATTGTTGAAGATGTTAGAGCGCCGAGAGCAGGGCGAGCCTGTGGCTCATATTATCGGTCATCGTGGTTTCTGGAGCTTTGACCTGGAAGTCTCTCCCCATACCTTGATACCTCGCCCGGATACAGAGGTTCTGGTTGAAAAGGCTCTAGAGCTTTGTGTCGTTGAAAATGCACGGGTTGCGGATCTTGGCACCGGGACGGGAGCTATTGCCCTGGCTTTGGCGAAAGAGCATCCGGCTTGGCAGCTAGTCGCTTCAGACTATGTGCAAGCGGCGGCTGAGCTGGCAGAGCGTAACTGCCAGAGATTGCATCTGAACAATGTAAAGGTTGTGCAGGGCAGTTGGTTTGAGCCTCATTCAGGTCTGTATGACCTGATCGTCAGTAATCCACCATATATAGACCCTGAAGATCAGCATTTGCAACAGGGAGATGTTCGTTATGAGCCGATCAGCGCGCTTGTGGCTGAAAATAAAGGTATGGCGGATATCGAGCTGATCAGTGATCAGGCGAGAAGTTTCTTATCTCCTGGCGGCTGGCTTTTATTTGAACATGGCTATGATCAGGGTGATAAAAGCAGACAGTTATTGCAGAAGCTGGGTTACAAACAAGTGGATACCTGTCGTGACTATGGGCAGAATGAGCGGGTGACTTTTGGTTGCTGGTGCCCGCAACAGTGAAGGAGGATGAAATGCTGAGTGATGAGCAGCTACTACGCTACAGCCGTCAGATTATGTTGCCTGATGTTGAAATTAATGGTCAGGAAACCTGGTTGAATTCCAGTGTTCTGGTATTAGGTCTGGGCGGACTCGGCAGTCCTGTGGCGATGTACTTGGCAGCGGCGGGTATCGGTGAATTGGTGCTGGTGGATGATGACGAGGTAGAGCTTTCGAATCTACAGCGACAGATTGCCCATCACAGCAAACGTATTGGGCAACCGAAAGTTGATTCCGCAAGGAACACGATTGCTGCTCTAAATCCGGATGTGAAAGTCAGAACCCTGTTTTCTCGGCTCAGCGAAGAAGAGTTAACCAGTCTGGTGGCGACCGTTGATCTGGTGGTTGATTGTACGGATAACTTCTCAACCCGTTTTGCGATCAATAGGGCCTGTTTCAAACATAAAAAACCTCTGGTCTCTGGTGCGGCTATTCGTATGGAAGGCCAGATAGCGGTTTATGATCCTGTAAATCCTGAGTCTCCTTGTTATCAATGCCTTTATAAAGAAGGTGAAGATGAGGATCTGACCTGTTCAGAATCCGGTGTTTTATCGCCTGTGGTGGGCGTTATTGGATCTATTCAGGCACTTGAGGCGTTGAAGGTTCTGGCCTCGGTAGGTAAAACGCTGGCAGGTCGGTTAATGCTGCTGGATGCGAAAACCATGGAGTGGCGGACGTTAAAGCTGCGCAAAGATCCTAAGTGTCCGGTTTGTTCGAGCGCTTCTGATAGCTGAGTTGTTTAGCTATGTCAGGTTAAAAACATCTGGCGAATTTTCAGATCTTCAACACACTTCTCTGCGTATCTGATGATCTCTTCCTTATAACCTCTACTGTTAATATCTTCAGGCAAATTTGCACCCGAATTGAACAGGAAGTTGATCAAAGGGAGTTCGCCGCTACTCAGGGCGCTGTGAACGGTGTCGTCCGTGATCTCAGCTCCATGTTGAAGTAACAGAGAAATGTGAAGCATCAGCTGATTTGACTCGCATTGGTTGAAGCTCTCTTTGAGCAATGCCTGACAATCGTGATTCTGCCCGTTTTCCAATAGCGGTGTCAGTAAGGTGAGACTGTTTTCGCTTTGAAGTGCCAGCTCGTATAAGCTCAAATCTGGATGGTTCTTGGATTGTTGATCCGGAGAACCGCCATGTTGTAGAACCAGTTTTAACGCTTTTGCGGACTGCTTCAGTATGCAGAACTCTGTCAGTTTGGGGAGGGTTTCTGAAACCGGCTGGTTTATTTCGTCCGTACCGAGCTTCTTCAGCAATTTACTTAGCTGTTCAAGGTTATCAGACTCGATTGCTTTACAGGCTTTGGCGAGTCGGTCGGATTTAAATAAGTTCAGCATGTTTTCGTTCAGTCCATCTCTTGCTTATAAGCTAGATAATTCCTAACACTCTCATTATATAGATGCCGCCACTGAGTGTAAGAACAGAGCCAAGGGTTGTCATCAGAATAATATTGGCTGCCAGTTCTGCATTACCACCCATCGCTTTAGCCATGACAAAGCTGGCCGCTGCCGTTGGACAGCCGAACAATATCATTAACATGGTCAGGTCCTGCCCACGGAAGCCATACAGCCACGCCGCAATTGTAAGGGTTAAAGGCAAAATGATTAACTTTGCGAGAGTTGCCCATGTTGCTGGAGCTGAAGTGTTGCGCAAACTGGCAAGGTTGAGCGACCCACCTATCGCCAACAGTGCTAGGGGGAGGGTAAGGTTGGCAAAATAACGTCCGGTTTTTTGTGCCAGTTCAGGGAGCTGAAAACCAAAATAAGAGAACGGCAAAGCCAGCAATACAGCGATGATAAGCGGGTTTTTCAGTATTTCTAAGACCGTACTGGATAAGCTGGATGATCCACTGCGATGCGCAGGTATGGTCAAGGCGACGATTGAGAGCACGTTAAACAGAGGGATTACCAGAGCCAGAAGAATTGAGGCTTGCGCTAGGCCGGAGTCGGAAAATAGGTTGAAACTAACCGCGAGGCCGATAATCCCATAGTTACTTCTGAAGGCTCCTTGTATGAAAACACCAAGGTCTTCAGGCTTCTTAATCCAGTGCTTGGCCGACAGCCAAAGGCCGACGAAGCTGAGTAGGGTTCCGCCAATAACAAAACTGAGTTGGTGGGGGTTAAAAACAGCGTGAAAATCTGTACGCGAAATCGACATGAATACCAGTGCTGGTAGTGTAATCATGAAAACCAGCTTTGATGCGGTATTAATAAACGCGTCATCAATAAGGTGGATGCGTTTAAGCAGATAGCCAAGAAAAACTATAAAAAAGATTGGGGCGACAATATCTGCTGTGAAGATTAAAGACTGAAGGTATAGATCCACGCTTGATCCTGCAAAAGGGTGATGTTACAGCGTATTCTGTTGCTGCTTATGCTGGGAATGTTTGGTGTTTTTTGGGGTAATCAAACAGCTCAATTGTACCACAGCCCTCAGCCAGCTCTTGCCAGTTTTTGATGCTCAGGTGGATATGCATAACTGCAGCGGTAGGGAACTTTGCTACATGTTGTTGGCAGAGATAGAAACCCAGTGTTTCCAGCCCCGGATTGTGACCTACCAGCATTAGATGCCGGGTGTGGTCGGGGCAATTTTGCAACAGGTACAGTAGGGTTTCACTACAGGACTCGTAAACTTCAGGCTGTATTACAAAGTTGTCTTCAGATATTTTCAGGCGTTTTTGTATTGCGGTGGCAGTGGTGAGGGCTCTTCTCGCGCCGCTGGTTATGATTAGGTCAGGAATAATTTGCTGAAGGTTCAGGCGTTCAGCCATCTCGGGTAAATCGTTTTTTCCGCGTTTGTTGAGTGGTCGATCGAAATCAGTCAGGTCTGGATCTTTCCAGCTGGATTTAGCATGTCGAACGAGGGTGAGATGTTTCATGGTGTAAATCCATTCTTTGGAAGATGTAATTCAAGTATTGAGGGCGTTTGCCTGAATAGCGAATCTTAATTCAATCTTATGGCGATAAAATGAAAAAGCATCCAGAGAGCGTGCAGATCCCCCTTCAAAAAAGCATTCAGCTTTGGCGAATAATAGGCGGATTCTCCGCGCTGTAATTGATCTGCAGGCTCTCGGTGGGGTGTTTTTTCTTACAAGCCTATAAACAATAACGCCGCACAGCGCTTATGGCTTGATTCCTTGAAAACACCCCCGGATGAAAAAGGGTTATCCTTAACCCGCTGAAACTGTAGGTAACTCAGAAAGTGGCGCTTCTTGTTCGTTGTGTTGCAGGACTTTTTTCATCAGTGAGCGCATTTAGGCCATAGGTCTGCTGCCGGGGTGATCCAGTCGCATTGGGCTGTCGCGGAAGATGCGGTGGTCCATTGGCTGAAGGTCATCATCAATAAGGGGTCTGAAATCCATTTGGTCCAGAATGTCTTTTTGCAGGTCGATCCCTGGTGCAATTTCAGTCAGTTTTATGCCTGCAGGAGTCAGCTTAAATACAGCTCTTTCAGTAATAAACATCACATTTTGTTGGCAACTCATGGCATATTCGCCGTTGAATGTTATCTGCTCAACTGACTTTTTGAATTTTCTTAATGGGCCGTTCTTAATGATTTTTAGCCCTTGATCAGAGATTTCTATTTCCTGTTTTCCTGACGTAAAAGTGCCAAGAAAATAAACATCTTGGGTGTTTTGAGTAATGTTGATAAAGCCGCCGCAGCCAGCAAGTTTAGGGCCGAACTTGCTGACGTTTACATGCCCTTCCATGCAGGTTTCAGCTAAGCCTAAAAATGCCTGATCCAGTCCGCCACCGTCATAGAAATCAAATTGGGCGGGTTGATCGACTATGCAGTCCGCATTGCTGACAGCGCCAAAGCTCAAGCCGCTGGCGGGCTGGCCTCCAATGCCGCCGGGCTCGACGGTCAAAGTGAAATCATCAATTTTATTCTCTTCTGCAGCGACATCGGTAATGGCTTCAGGCATTCCGATACCTAAGTTTACAATCGAATTTTTCCCAAGCTCCATCAGCGCGCGGCGGGCGATGATTTTGCGGACATTCATTAGCATGGGTTCGGTTTTGCTACTGGCGAGTCTTATATCTCCGGTGTAGGAAGGGTTAAAGTTTTCAGCAAATGTTTGCGGGTGATCTTCAGGGGAGGCGACTACAACATGGTCCACTAAGATGCCGGGGATTCGGATGCGATCCGGTGTTAGCTTATGTTGAGCGGTTATCTGCTCAACCTGAACAAGCACCAATCCGCCGCTGTTTTTTACGGCTTGTGCTATGGAAAGGGCCTCAAGGGGGAGGGCTTCCCTTTCCATAGAGATATTACCTTTCTCATCGGCTGTAGTGCCGCGAAGCAAAGCAACGTTCACCGGTATGTGTTTATAGAGTAGAGCTTCTTCGCCGTTGATGTCGAAAAGCTGAACCAGATCTTCTTTGCTCAGATTGTTGACCTTGCCGCCTTCAACGCGGGGGTCAACAAAGGTATGTAGGCCAACTTTTGAAAAAGTACCGGGTTTGCCCGCCGCAATGTCGCGGAACATATGGCAGATAACCCCTTGTGGTAGGTTGTAGCCTTCTATTTTGTTCTCAATAGCCAGTTTGCCAAGTGAGGGAGCCAGCCCCCAGTGACCTCCGACTACTCTTCTGACCATGCCTTCGTGGCCGAAGTGATTTAGACCACGGTTGCATGCATCGCCCTGACCGGCTGCATAGAAGAGGCAAAGATTGTTGGGTTGCCCGGAGTTAAGAAAACGTTCCTCAATGGCTTTGGAGAGTGATTCGGCAAAACCGATACCAATAAAACCGCCTGTGACTATAGTGTCGTTTGATTTTACCAGCGAGGCTGCTTGTTCTGCAGAGATAACTTTGCTTTGTTTCATGGCTGTATCACTTATTATTTTTAGTGATTCTTAACTAAGCAATAGTGCTTCCAGTTTTTAAAAATCTATATTAAACAATAGGTAAGCAGGTTTTCAGGGTTTGAGATGAAGTCAGTATGTCTATTTTGTTGGACAATCCTGTAGCCGCACGTCTTTTATAATAGACAGTTTAGCTTGGCTTGCTTAGCTGTTGATAGAGACTGGCACGTGAGATGCCTAGTAATTTGGCGGCTTCTGTTTTATTGCCGTTGCACTTTTGAATAGCTTCCTGGATCGACCTTATAGATGTATCCCTTTTAATGCTTTTAAGGTCGGCAGGCTGTTCAGGGGAGCACATTTCTGGAGGTACATCATTAGCTCCGAGATCTTCAGCATGGATCATTTCGCCTTCGGCCATTACGCAGCCTCGCTCTAACCTGTTGCGAAGCTCACGGATATTGCCAGGCCATTTGTATGCTGAAAGCCATTTTATAGCGTCATCGGAGAGTTTTAGCTCTGGTAGTTGTGACTGTGTTTGGATCTTAACCAGCAGGTGTTGCGCAAGCTCAGTGATATCTTCAATGCGCTGGCGTAATGGTGGCAACCTGATGGGTAAAACATTTAAGCGGTAGTATAAGTCTTCGCGAAACTCTCCTGCCTGGATCTGCTTTATTAGGTCTTTGGAGGTTGCGGCAATAATTCTGACATCTACTTTCTCAAGACGGTTGGAGCCTAGAGCCTCAACTTCGCGTTCCTGAAGTACCCGCAGTAGTTTTGCCTGCATCGGTAGTGGCATTTCTGCTATTTCATCTAAAAATAGGGTGCCACCATCGGCTAGCTGTACTTTCCCAATACGGCCTTTTCGGTCTGCTCCCGTATAAGCGCCGGGTGCCGTACCAAATAACTCTGCTTCCGCTAATGATTCAGGAAGAGCGCCCATGTTAATGCCAACAAAGGGGCCGCTCCTGCGATGAGATGCATGATGAATACCTTGAGCAAGTAATTCTTTACCGGTACCTGTTTCACCTAATAGAAGGAGAGTGGTGTCTAATTGCGCAGCTCTCAGCGCTTTTCTGCGAAGCTGTTGGGTTGTTTCCGAACTGCCGATCATATCGTCCAATTCATAGCGACTGGGGCGGATGATCTTCTCATCTTCAAATTTGTGCTTCAGGCGGGCAAATTTATCAAACAATGGTTGGAGACTGTCGAGATCGTCGTAGAAGACAAAGCCAATTGCACCGATAACCTTCTGCTCTGGATTGCGAACAGGTAGACGAGTCACAACGCACCAGCGGTTGTTGATGAGCATCAGGTCTATGAATAAAGGTTTTCCGCTTTTGACAACTCTAGGCATCTGAGTGCTGGGAAGGAGGTCTTCTATAGGTTTACCTATAGGATCATTATCATCAGGAAGTTCAATTAAGCTGCGATAGGCATCACTGATCCAAATAACCTTGCACTGTTCATCTATTGCTATGGCGCATTTACAAAAGCTGTTGAGCAGATCGAGAAGGTTATGATTGCTATCCTGTTGGATCAGTTGTCGTAAGGAATTCATGTTTTCTATTTAAGAGCATCAAGCGCTTTTTGCATTTTGTTAGCTTTGGAGAGGGTTTGCTTCTCTTTTACCAGTGATGTTTTAAATTGATCAGCGAGTTGTTCTGCGTCACGGCTTAGCTTTCTTGCCTCAATAAGAAGATTGCGAATAGTAGTCGCTTCCGCTTCGGCAACTTCAGCTATGGCGATTCGATTTACTGTCTCAGCGTAGCTCCCTTGTAGTTTCTCAATGGCGGCCCAATCATTTTCTTTGGCTGCGCTGTTTATCTCTTTAGCTTGAGATAGTACTTGCTGGGCTAACTCTAAAACGCTCATTTGAATGTACCGAATAATTTTTACTAAGGATCAGTGTGAGTGTGCCGATAACAAAATGCAACGAGGTTATTTATGCATTCAGAAAAAATTTAACTTTTTTTCTAAAGCGTTGCCGTCTCTGGTCGATAACCTGCTCAAGCTTGTCTTCTCTGTAAATTGAAAAGTGGAAGGCAGATAGCAAAAATTTCTAAAAGCCGGTCAGACTCGGCTGATAATGAGGAGAACAACTCATGGCAATGGTAATTAATTCAAACATTATGTCGCTGAACGCTCAGCGTAACCTGATGATCTCCCAGGGCGATCAGAACCAGGCGATGGAGCGTTTGTCCAGCGGTAAGCGTATCAACTCTGCAGCTGATGATGCAGCGGGTCTGGCAATCTCTAACCGTATGACCTCACAGGTTCGTGGTCTGGACCAGGCAATTCGAAACGCTAACGACGGTATCTCTCTGATTCAAACTGCAGAGGGTGCACTGGATGAAACAACAAACATCCTGCAGCGTATGCGTGAACTGTCTATCCAGTCTGCCAACGGTACTTACGATGATGGCAACCGTGCAACTCTGGATGCAGAGGTTCAGCAGCTGGTTTCTGAGATCGACCGTATCTCTGAAACTACTAAGTTCAACGGTTTGAACATCCTTGATGGTACTCTGGGTAAAGTTGATCTGCAGGCGGGTGCAGATGCATACGAAACTATTTCTTTGAATATTGGTGCTACAGACACTAACTCTTTGGGTAGTGGTTCTGGAGCAAATGTGATTGGTGCTACGAACGATAACAGTGACCTGTTGGCTGATTTGCAGACTTTTGACGGTACTGAAACCATGTCAATAAATGGTATTGATATTGGTGACTTGTCAGGCGAAACGGTTCTTTCAGAAGCGCTTGATACAATCAATGGAAACATCACTGGCGTAACTGTTGGTACATTGGTTGAAGCTACTGCAACTACAGCTGGTGACGGTATCGTTGACCAGGGAGAGTACATACAGTTCGCAGTAACTATGGCAAATGCAGAAGTGCAGACATTCCAGATTTCACAGACTGGTTCCCTAGAGGAGTTAGCTGCGAAAGTTACCGAATTGTCGGACGGTCTAGTTAAAGCTTCAGTTAATGATGATGGATATTTAAATGTTGCCATTGAAGGTGCAGACAACCTGGCAATTACGGCTTCTGGTGCAACACTGGCTGATGCAGTAGGTACCATTGCTAACGTAGGTACTCTTGAGGCAGCACTAACTCTGACTACTGATTCTGATGTGGATGGCATTACAGTTGAATATAACGATGCAGCCCACGCGAACGTCCTTGGCCTTGATACTCGCCTTGAAGCGGGTTCTGTTACAGGCTACCAGGCTCAGGCTGAAGCAGATGTGGACGCTGGGCAGGTAACCTTAAACGGTGTTGAGCTGGGTAGCTATGACACTACCGTTGACTATGATGGTAACAGTACTGCCGGCGAAGAGAGTGACTTGGTAGCTTGGTTGAACTCTTACACGCAAGAAACTGGTGTAACGGCATCTCTGGATAGTTCGAATGGCGTAACAGATGCATTGAAACTATCCTCTGTGGACGGTGGTGATATCTCCATATCCTATAAAGACGGTGATGAAGCCGCTATGGAGACAATCTTTGGTTTGAATGAGACCAATGCTGCAGAAGGTGCAGGCGGAAGCGTAGCGAGCATCGATATCTCAACGGCTCGTGGAGCACAAGAAGCGATTGATACAATCGACGCGGCACTGGAGCAGATTAACGCGACTCGAGGTGATTTGGGTGCGGTAAGTAATCGTCTAGACTTTACTGTAAACAACTTGTCAAACGTATCAGAGAACGTAGCGGCTGCCCGTTCACGAATCGAAGATGCTGACTTCGCTGCTGAATCTGCTGCACTGTCACGTGCTCAGGTACTACAGCAGGCAGGTACTGCAATGTTGGCTCAGGCTAACGCTGCACCACAGCAAGTACTGTCACTGCTTCAGTAAGTTTAGAGCTATACTTTACTGATAGATGAATAGTCCCCCTGAGCCGTCGAGCGATGGGGGATTGTCATAAAAGATAAAGAGAGGGATATGTTATGGCAGATTCAATGAGTGTTGCGGCTTCAGTCGTTACTCCTACGTCACAGCAGCCTCAGCAAGCTCAGCAGCCAGTAGTACGTCAGCCCGTCGTGGAAGCACCAAGCAATGAGCGTTTCCAAAAGCAGGCACAAGAGATACAAGAAGTATCTATGGAAAAGCTGGATGCTGCAATTGATCGCTTAAATGAGATGATGCAAAATAGCCAGCGGTCTTTAAGTTATTCTGTTGATAAAGGATCGGATAAAGTTGTAGTACAAGTCCGTGACTTTACTACGGATCAGGTTATTCGGCAGATACCAACTGAAGAAGCGCTTAAGTTTGCAGAATCTTTAGATCGCATGCTTGGCATGCTATTTGATCAAGAGGTCTGAAACTTTAGACCTCTTGTTTAACCCCCCATAATTAACCAGAGGTATTGGCGATGAGTGATAGTATTATTCGGTCACTGGGAGCCGGTTCTGGTATCGATACCACCAGTCTTGTTTCTCAATTAGTAGAACTCGAAAGAGCGCCGAAGCAATCCAGCTTAGACTCAAAGCAGGAAAGTTTAGAGGCTCAGATTTCAGCCTATGGCGTTTTAAAAAGCAGTCTCTCTGAGTTCAACTCCGCGCTTGGAACCTTATCTGATAACGATACCTACAACGCGCGTGCAGTTTCATTTCCTGATACAGATGTCCTAACTCCTAATTCAGTAGATGCCGGTGCCCAGACAGGTACATACCAGATTGAAGTTGTGGATGTCGCTCAGGCTCAGTCCATTGCTACTGGTGCATATGCTGATAAAGAAGCGGCTTTAGGTGAGTCTGGTACCCTTACAATTTCTTTTGGTACTTGGGTCTACGATGAAGACGCGACCAATGGAGATCCTGGGGCTGATGTTGATACAGTTGATGACCCATACTCATTTTCCGTTAATGATGAGCGTTCAGCCCTCAATATCACAGTTGAAACAGGTGACTCACTAGAAGACCTGGCAGAGAAAATTAATGCGGAAGACTCAGGTATCCAGGCTTCAGTACTTCTGGTTGATGGTCAATATCAGCTGTTGATGACAGCTCCTTCAGGTGCAAATAATGCTTTACGAATCACCAGTGATGATGCGACAACAGGTGATACCGAAGGCTTAAGTGTTTTTGAATTTAATGAAAATGAGTTTTCACAAGTTACAGAAACCCAGCAGGCTCAGGATGCCGAATTAACCATCAATGGCCTGACAGTCTATCGTGAAACCAATGAGATAGATGACGTCATTCAGGGGTTTAACTTCTCGATCAATAAAGCAGACCCTGGTAATAGCGTAACGTTTACCGTAGAGGCCGATACTGCAGTTGCTGAAGATGTTATCCGTAATTTTGTTGAAGCGTACAACCTCTTTTATGAAACCTCTGATAATTTGACTGGGTATACTCAGGATGAGGAAACTAACCAGACAGTTCGAGGCGATTTAGCAACCGACGGTACTGCAAAAACGTTAATCAATCGCTTGCGTACCATGGTAGGTTCTGAGGTTACTGGCTTGAGTGAAGGGTTTACTGCCCTTACCAATCTTGGTATTCGGACAGAACTGGATGGTACTTTATCCATAGATGAAGACGATTTCTCGTCAGCGTTAGATGATAACTTTGATCTGGTAGAGGCTCTTTTTGCCCCGCAAACAACTGCAACGGATGATCAGGTGTCTGTTTCGATTGGTAGTTATGCCTCTGAAACTGTCGCTGGTGATTATGACGTAATTATCACTACCGATCCGGAGAAAGCTTCCGTAACTGGCGATGCTTTAGCTGCAGGCGGGAATATAAACTATACATCTCCTGACACGGTTGCATTTGACGCCAGCGCTTTTGATTTCTCATTCAAAATTACTGTGGATGGTACTGAATCTGACACAGTTACGCTCACCGGTACCTACGCTACAATTGAAGAGGTCCGGGCTGATCTGCAGTCTTTAATAAATGGCGACACAAATATAAGTGGAGCTAATGTTGCAGTGGACGTTGCCTTCGATTCAGATACAGAACAATTTGTATTCACTTCCAGAAGTTATGGCTCAAGTTCAAATGTTTCATTTGATTCGGCTGATTTCGGTGCAGATATTGCTGAATTAGGCTTTACTGATCTCAGTGACACTGGAGTGGATGTCGCTGGTACCATTGGTGGAGAGACCGGTTTCGGTTCTGGTAATGTTCTTCTGCCGCCAATTGATTCTGATGCTTATGGTTTGAACTTTACTATAGGTGAGAATGCAGTAGCAGCCGGTACCGTAACAACGACCTTTACGCGAGGTATAGGTGGAGAGCTATCTAATTTAATAGACAGTTTCCTATCCAGTACCGGTAGCATTGAACTGAGAGAAGAAAACATTGGTGATGCCTTGGAAGACATTACCGAAGAAAGAGAAGAGTTAGATCGTAAAATGGAAAAGCTTGAGCTGCGCCTAACGGCTCAGTACATTGCGATGGAAAATATCATTAGTAGTTTTCAGAGTGTTGGTAATCAGCTTGATGGCATTCTTGAACGTTTACCATTTACGGCAACAAACAGTTAGTTTTAGATAGGGTGTAAAACATGAGCGCTAACCTTAACGCTTTAAAGCAATATCAGAGTGTGGATTTGCGGGCAACAATTGAAACCGCATCGCCTCATAAGCTCATTTCAATGCTGCTGGATGGCGCATTAGCGTCATTAGCCAAGGCAAAAGGCGCTATTGAGCGTGAGAGTGTTGAAGAGCGGACAACTCATCTGAATAAAGCGGCGGAAGTTATTGTTGGTCTAAAAGGTTCTTTAGATTTAGAAAAGGGTGGCGAAGTGGCTGCTAGCTTGGACAATCTATATGACTACATGATTAGAACGATCTATGGGGCTAATAGAAATAGTGACGCTGAAAAAGTGCAGGAAGTAATGAGTTTGGTTCTGGAAATAAAGCAGGGCTGGTCAGAAATTCCTCCAGATATCCAGGATAATTGAGCGTATACTTTGCTTCAATGACATCAAATAATTAAGCTTCTTATAGTGGATAATAATCTTTTATTAGCGAAGAAAGCGCTTAAGTTAGGTTTCGATTGCTATCAACGCTCAGACTTTGCTAATGCAGAGATCTTATTTCAAAAAGTATTACAGATAGAACCCAAAAGCTTCGATGCACATCACTTCCTAGGGATTTTGAGGCTTCGGGCTGAACAATTCTCCAGCGCACTTCCCTTCTTAAAAAATGCAGTTGTTCTTAGGCCGGATGATGGTGATGCTAACCATCATTTGGCCTTGACCTTGAAAGGGCTCAATGACGTTGAAAAGGCGCTCTACTTCTTTGCCAAAGCTCTCAAAAATAAGCCCACTCTGGCTGCCGCATATTTGGGGCAGGCCGATGTTTTATCACAAATCGGAAGGTATGAAGAGGCGATACAGTCGTATCAATCGGCGCTTAAATATAATGCTGGTTTGATTAAAGCTCATAATAATTTGGGCACTGTCTATCGAAAAAAAGGATGTCTTCATGACGCGATTGAGAGCTATCGTGCTGCGGTGAACCTCGATCCGGAAAGACTTGATATTCGAAGTAATTTACTCATGTGCATGGCTTCCAGTGAGAAAATTGATCCCAGTGAGTATCTGAAGGAAGCTATCTCTTTTGGTGAGCATGCTAGAGCAACGGCTACTCCTTATCAAAGCTGGCCTGAACTCAATAAGAGTGAAACAAAAAAACTAAAAATAGGTTTTGTTTCTGGGGATCTAAGGCAGCACCCAGCAGCCGAATTTATTAAAAGCTTTATAGGTAAATTTGATTCTTCTTTAATTGACTTGGTCGCTTTTTCGACGACGTCAAAAGAGGATGAAACCAGTCAAATGTTGAAACAATATTTTCAAGATTGGTTTGTAATTGAGTCGTTGACAGATCAGGCTGCTGCTGAGCTGGTATATAAAAACCAGATTGATATTTTAATTGATTTGTCAGGTCATACAGCAGGTAACCGTTTGCCATTGTTTGCCTGGAAAGCTGCACCCATTCAGGTCAGTTGGATAGGGTTTTTCGCAAGTACAGGGCTGCAAGAAATCGATTATCTGCTACCCAATACCGCTCTTTCGCCACCCGAGTATGACGCTCATTATGTTGAAACGCCTTGGATTATAAGCTCTGCAGCATGTCTGGCGGTTCCAGAGCATATAGCTGAAGTAAATGAATTACCGGCTCAACGGAATGGTCATGTTACGTTTGGCAGTTTCCACAGCCTGGCAAAAATATCTGATCAAGTAATACAAACTTGGTGTCGCATTTTATTGGAGCTTCCTGGCTCAAAATTGTTTTTTAAATGTAAAGAACTCATCGATTCTGGCTTTAGAGAACGATTGCTTGAAAAATGTGCTGGTTTTGGTGTTGAAGCCGATAGGATTGAAATGGAAGGCTCCTCACCTATAGATGAATATTTTAAGTCGTTCCGTTCTATTGATATTGGTTTAGATCCTTTTCCTTATAACTCGGGAACCGTGGGTTATCACAGTCTCTTGATGGGTGTTCCGTATGTATCCCTCAAAGGTGATCGGATATTGTCACGTATTGGCTACTCAAATCTGACTCAAGTGGATTTGGGTGACCTGACAGCAGATACCTTGAATGAATACGTTGATAAGGCTGTCTGTTTAGCCAAAGATATTGAACATCTGGGGCAGATACGTGAAGACTTACGTGATAAGGCTCTTAAGTCAGGACTGTTTGATGGGGATAAAATGGCGAATGAACTACAGACCGTTTTTCGGGAGATGTGGAAACTTTTTCTGGAAAAAAGTAATTGAACTTATGCCTGCAAGGATAAACACTTAGGTTAAGCTTTTGTTACTCCCTAGTAATAAGTTTCACATATGGTGCCATGTTGAATGAAATATCCATTCTATAGACCTGAAAGTATTAATGCCGCTAGTTTTGCAAAGTACTTCGATGAAATTAATAGTAGAAGATGGTACACGAATAACGGTCCGCTGGTCCGTCTGCTGACCTCAAGGCTTGAAGAATACCTTGATGTAAAGAATCTATTATTGGTGTCGAGTGGAACAGTTGCGCTTCAAGTGGCTTATAAAGCACTTCAGCGCTCAGGCAGAATTTATACAACACCATTGAGTTTTATCGCAAGCTCAAGTGCGTTCGGCTGGTTAGGCAATGAAATTCATTATGCTGATATTGATAATCGAACGCTGAATCTTGATCCGGATTCAGTACGTCGGCTTGCGGCACTATCAGAGAAAGATACGGTTGTTGCAACGCATTTATATGGTAATCCCTGTGATATTAATGCGTTTGATCATTTAAAAAATGAAACCCAGTGTAAGATTATTTATGATGCCTCACATGCCTTTGCGACCCGCTTCCAGGGGCAGAGTATTCTTAGTCTTGGTGATGCATCGACAGTTAGTTTTCACGCAACCAAGCTATACCACACAGTTGAAGGCGGTGGTGTGGTGTTTTCTAATGAGGATGATCTAGCTCGAGCTCAGAAAATGATCAACTTTGGTTTTAATAGCCAGAATGAGATCGAAGAGGTCGGCATTAATGCCAAAATGAGTGAGCTCCATGCTGCAGTAGGATTGGTAGTGTTGGATGACTTAGATGTAATTATTGAAAGGCGTCGCGCTATTACAGATCAGTATCGTTCAATTCTCGAAAGCACAGAGGTTTCTACAACCGTGATTCAAGAGGGTACAGATCTGTGTTCTCCAAGTTATATGCCCATTGTCGTCGAAAGTGCTTACGAGCGGGAACGTGTACAGGTAAGTATGTTGCAAGATGGTATTGAAACAAGAAACTATTTTGATTCCCTGCAATCTACAACAGAATTGTTTGAAGGCAGTCACAAGGTCCTTCCTAACTCCCAGTGCTTTAATAAACGCGTTTTATGCCTTCCTCTTTATCCTGAGCTGACTTCTGCCGATATAACTTATATATGTGATCGTTTGCAGTTTAATCTCGCCAATATTAGATCAGAAAAGCCAGTGAGCTGTGCTCGTTCATAGATTTATTTAAGGCCTGTTTTTTTTCCTTGAGGAAATTGCAGGCTGGCCGTAACTGATTTTCGTGCTAATAGAGAAGTGGGTGGTATACATTCAATGCTAAAGGTAGTGGTGGTTGGACCCGGGCTAATGGGCCGTCAACACATTGAACTTCTTGCGTCGACTAATGACGCTACATTGTCTGGCATTGTTGCCCCTGCTTCCGATAAAAATATGAATTATGCAGAAGCACTCGGCGTGCCTTTCTTTTCAGATCTGCAAGTTTGTATTGACCAGATTCAGCCGTCCGGCATCATTATTTCCAGCCCAAATGAATTTCATGTTAACCAGGCTCAGGTCTGCGTGGAAAACAAAATTCCGTTTCTGGTGGAGAAGCCTTTAGCGATAAACCTGTGTGAAGGGCGCGAGTTACTGAAGCTGGTAAATAAAGCTGACTTTCAGGATCGAGCAATGGTTGGGCATCATCGTTCACATGGTTCGATAATCAAAAAATCAGAAGATTTGATCAAAAGTAACATTTTAGGGCGATTAGTTACGATCCAAGGAAGTGCGCAGTTCTTTAAACCTCAGGATTATTTTATACAAGGACCTTGGCGGAGTAAGCTGGGTGGAGGTCCTATTCTTCTAAATATGATCCATGAAATCAGTAATCTACGAACATTGTTAGGGGAGATACAATCTGTGCAGGTGATTGCTTCCTCAGAAGTAAGGTGTTCTGAGGTTGAAGATACAGCGGTTATTAATCTGCGTTTTTCGTCTGGAGCTTTGGGATCATTTGTTTTGTCGGATTGTGCAGTCTCTTCCAAAAGCTGGGAGATGACATCGGGTGAAAATCCGAATTACCCATTTTGCCCAAATGAATATTGTTATGTGATATCCGGTACAAGAGGCATGCTGGAAATTCCATCTATGGTGATTAAATCTTACCCTTCCGATAAAGAGGCTTCATGGATGGCACCCTTTACTGAAGCTAAGTCTGCTTTAGATCGGGTTGATCCATTAGAAAATCAGATTGCAGAGTTTGTGGAGTTAATGAAAGGTAAGGCTGAACCTACAGTAACCATTGACGATGGTTATCGAAATCTGGCTGTAGTGGAAGCCATTAAAAAAGCAGCGGAAAGCGGCTCGCTGGAAGAAGTCGAGTATTGATTATGAGGAATAAGGTACTTTTAGTTGATACTGGTTTTTCAGCGAAGCCTATATACGAATCAATACTGAATCTGGGTTATGAAGCACATGTTGTGGGTGGTCGGCCGGATGATGCATTGGCAAAATCGGCTGAGAAGTATTGGTGTTTAGATTATTCCGATACCAGCAAACTAGCAGATTTGATCAAAAAAGAAGGCTATCGTTATATAGTGCCTGGTTGTACAGATCTGTCTTATTTGTCATGTTCAACAATCAGCAATGGTTTTTTTCCAGGGCTCGAACCTCCAGAAAATGATTCAATCATTAACCGTAAAAACGAATTCCGTCATTTAGCGCAACGACTTAATGTCAGCGTGCCCAAAACTTATATTTATAAACAGGATCGTCTTGATTATCCGGTTATCGTCAAACCGGTAGATTCCTATAGTGGGCAGGGGATTAGGGTTGTTGAAAATGAAAAAGATTTGCTGGGGGCGATTGAGTATGCCAAAGGGATTTCAGCGACAAATGAAATCGTTATTGAGCAATTTGTCGATGGTCAGTTGTATAGTCATTCGGCATTTATCGAAAACACTAAAATAGTTGCCGACTTTATTGTTCAGGAGAACTCGACGGCTAATCCATTTGCAGTTGACCTTAGTACTATTAGTGATGATGTCTGCGACGTTGATTTAGCTAGGTTAAAAGCATCCATAGAGTTGTTAGCTGAAGAGTTAAATCTTAAAGATGGGTTGCTCCATACCCAATTCATATACACAGGGACAACGTTCTACCTAATAGAAATGACAAGGCGTTGCCCTGGCGACTTATATAGTCAGCTAATAGAGCTGCAGACAGGTTTTCCATATGTGGAAAATTATGTAAGGCCTTTTCTTGGGTTAAAGCTTCAACTCCCTACGACAAAAAGCCCGCGGCGCTTAATAATTAGGCACACATTTTCTTCGGTTGGAAAGCAAACTTTCACCGGAGTGACATTCTCTTCTGCCTTGCAGATGGAAAAATGGATCCCTTTGGTTGCTACCGGAGAAATGCTGAATGAAAGCGCTGTGGATCGTGTAGGTATAGGTTTTATTAAGTGTGATAATACGGTGGATCAACAGCTAATCTATAACGATTTTCTGCAAAGAAGTGTGTACCAGGTATTCTGATAGGTGCATTAATGTTGTGCCCAGGTTCCTGGAATTATTATTCCGAAGCCTTATGGGCGTATGTATATTTGGCATTTTTTCATAGATAGGAAGATATTGCTTTAATCTAACCTATTGATTCTAAAGGATGGTAAGAGTGGCTCAGTTCGACGAAGGTGAATATAAAAAATACATGCTTCCTGTTCTAAGTTATCGTGATTGTGTTTTGGTCAAAGGCAAAGGAAGTTATGTTTGGGATACCTTGGGACAGAAGTACTTAGACCTCAATAGTGGACAATACTGTGCCATTTTTGGTCATTCGGATGAAGGGCTGGCGTCTTGTATAAGTAATATTACTCAAACAATCCAGGATACAGATACATCTACACTTTCAGTCCCTGTTCTTAAAGCAGCAAAGTACGTGCATGACATTTCCGGGGAGATGAATGGCAGGGTCCTGTTCTTGTCAACCGGGGCTGAAGCAAATGAATGCTGTTTAAAGTATGCGAAGCACCTAAAAGAGCGTCCAGGTATTGTTTCATTTGATTTGGGCTATCACGGCTTAAGTCATGGCACGGCAGGATATTCGATGTCCAGAGACCGTATTCGACCCCCTCTTCAGAATTCATACTCTATTCCAGCACCATGTCCATACCACGATGACACACCGAGTGTGGAGGAATGTTTGGCGAGCTTTGAGGCTTTATTGAAAGAAAATGGTTCTCATATAGCAGCAGCTATTTTTGAGCCTATTATTTCAGGCGGCGGTTTCTATTTTCCGCCAAAGGCTTTTTTTCAGGGGGTAAGAGCTTTATGCGATGAGTATGACATCTACTTGATATTTGATGAGTGTCAGACTTGCATGGGGAGAACTGGAACATGGTTTTATTTTCAGCAGTTGGATTGTATTCCCGATTTTGTTGTTTGCGCTAAATCATTGGGGTTGGGGTATCCTGTTTCATGCGTCATTGCTAACGGAAACACAATACAGAATGAACAGTTTGTGATGCAGCACTTCAGTTCTCATCAAAATGAACCATTCTCTGGTGAATTGATACATTATGGAATTCATCGAATTGAACAGGAAGGTCTTTTAGAAAGGAATAGAGTTTTTGGTGATAAGTTGCTAGATAGGCTGAACAAATTGTGTGATCGCTTTCCAATAGTTTCTAATCCCAGAGGTAAAGGTTTGATGTGTGCTTTTGACCTTGGGGAGTTGATGGGGCTAACGGAGACGGAATCTAAAAATTTAGGTGAAAAGTTTTGTGATATGGCTTTGCAAGAAGGAGTGATGTTGCAGCATTGTAACTTTGGCCGAACAATAAGATTGTTACCCAATTACTTAATTAGTGATGATGACCTGGACTATTTTGAAAAGAAAATGATCTCAGTCCTGTCAAAACTGAACGGATGAATTGAAGGAACCCCTATGGAATATTTAGCACATGCAATCCAGATGATGAGCGAAAAGAAAGTTGTTTTCTGGGGGGCTGGTAGGCGTGTAAGCAGTTTTATTGAACAGTATTGTGTAGAAGGTAGGCTGCCCTTTCCGGATTATATTTGTGACAGTACTCGTGAAATAACGCAGGAGGAAATTTGTAATGTTCCGGTGATTTCATTTGAGAGTGTTAAGCAAATGAAACCTGCTGATACCATCATCGTTATCACCGCAGGTTTAATTGATCTGCCTGCTCAGGTTGTTCGTTCAGAGCTGTATTATTTTCCTATTTTTCATTGCCGTTCATTTGAAGCATATTTTTATCTTCAGGAGCATAGAGATAGATATGAACTTGCTTGTTCTTATCTTGAAGATGATTTCTCCAGAGGCGTTTATCGTTCTTGTCTCGAGTCAATTTTAAAAGGGGGGCTTTGGAATCAGTCTCTCTACTCACCATCTCCATATTTTGATAATGATGTAATTGGCAAGCTTAGTAGTGATGATCGCCTTGTGTTTGCTGGGGGCTTCAATGGGAAGCATATCGATAGGATGCTGTTAAGTAATTCAGCAGTAGAAGTTGATGCGTTTGAGCCGAGTTCATATTGGTCCAATTATCTTAAGGATAAATTTTCCGCTCAGGAAAAAATTACCATTCATAATAAAGTCCTTTGGGAAAGCTATGATACTTTGAGCTTTGATGAGGATGAAGGTAATGGTGGTTTGGATGCGCATGTTGGGAGTGGTAGTTCGCATATTGAGGGGATCCCCATTGACGACTATTTGACAGGTCGAGTTACACAAATAGTCTTGGATGTTGAAGGGTCTGAGCAAAAAGTCTTGCGTGGGGCAGCTAAAACGATTGAGCGGGATAGGCCAAGGCTGACTGTGTGTTTATACCATTCCTTAGATGACTATATAAATATTCCAATCCAGATAAAGGAACAGTATGGAGAGGATTATAAACTTTATGTGAAACATCATTCGTGTATTAGTGCGATTGAGACAGTCTTATATGCGGTTTAAGTTTTAATGACATTGAGGAATTTTCAATATTCGTTACCGACACAGCTAATCTTTGGTGAAAATTGCCTGAGTTTTCTTCAGACCAAGATTGAGGAAAACTCTGGCACCAAAGTAGCTGTAGTTATGGGGCAGGGCAGTGCTAGGGAACATGGAATATTTGATGAAATTGCTTCAGCGCTGCAGTTGCCAGCTGAAATCCTGGATGGTTGCCCTCAAAGCCCCAGCGCTGGGTTTATAACAGACAGCGTACGTCGACTTCAAAACTCGGGAGTGGATTTTATACTCGCTGTTGGCGGGGGGTCTGTTATTGATGCGTCTAAAGCAATTGCTTTGGCGTTAGCGAATGATACAGATGACATTTGGCAGTATAAGTCCAAGGCGGTAAAACCCTTGGTTCCGGCCTTACCTATAGGTGTTGTTCTGACAACGACAGGCACAGGATCTGAGGTGAATGGGGGCTTTGTAATACAAAATGAGAACACGAGTGAAAACTTTGCGTTTTCTGACTTAACCACTAGGCCTAGATTTGCATGTTGTGATCCTTCAGTTACCTATTCACTGCCCATCAATGTTTTAGAAGATAATTACACAGATATATTATCTCATCTGCTAGAACAGTATTTTTCTGAGGATGAAATTGGCTATATAGATCAATTGTTGGTTGCGTCGATTGCTTATTTACTAAAAGAACGCGATGGGTTAACAAGCCTGAAAAGCAACTATTTTGATCGTTCGAATCTCATGTTGGCCTCCAGTTTTGCCATGTCATACCTGTTCTCAATGGGGAAGCATGTTAATTGGGTACTCCACCATTGCGCACATGAGCTTTCTATTAGAGAAAATATATCCCATGGTTCTAGTTTGAGAAGGTTTCTTCCACGGTGGTTGTGCTACCTCGCACAAAATGAAAGATATGATCAGAGGTTTCAGCTTCTCGCTAATAGGATGTGTCTAAAGGGTGAGAAGTTGCTTGAGCAGAAAAAGCAGTTAATCAATTTGATAACCCATCAATCTGAACATTCTGAAATTGATAGCCATGTGTTGTCCAAAGTAGCAGCCGGAATTTCTGCTAACCAGCCCTTCTGTGAAAGGGCGCGACTGACACCCGCTGATTTTGAGTGTTTATTTTCCAGTCGAAAGTTATAAGCCTTAATATAATAATATGAAATTATTAGTATTTCCTGCAGATTGTGAAAGTGATTTTGAGTCTTTTGAGTTAGTTAAAAGAGTGGGTGGGGAAGTCGTTGGTGCAAGTTCTGTTTTGCATAGCTCCTTTTTAGGAGAGGAGACAGTTTATCTGCCTTATATTACGGATTCTTCATTTTTAGATTCTTTGGAAGCCTTGCTAATCCAAGAAAATATCTCGCATATATATACTTCCCATGCAGGTGTATGGGCACTTATTTCAAGTAACATACAGGGGGAGGGGCGAGCTTTTCCTGTCAATTTATCATCGGATTTTCCGTTCGATGTCACTTGGAACCGTTTCCAGGTTGCTCAGAAATGGGCAAGAAATGTAAGTGGAAGAATGTCCGTCAATGAGAAGAATAGCAGTTTGAGCGAAGCACACTTGAGTGGGCTCTTCTCTCAATATCACCAAATTCCGGGCCAATCTGATGCTGCTAAGCTAGAGGCTTTGGTGAATTTGGCTCCACGAGTACCTTCAGGTGATTGGGTTGAAATTGGCTCATTATATGGGAGGTCTTCATTTGCCTTAGGTTGGCTGGCCAATCATTTTCTGGGATCACCTCTCATTTGTATTGATCCCTGGGATTCTTTAAGAGTTAAACCGCAGCAAAACAAAGCTGCTGTGCTGGATAGTCAGATTAAATCTATTGATAGTGAAAAAATTTTCCAGATTTTTAAATCTGCAATAGCTCTACAACCTAATATTACGTATTTGAAAGCCCTTTCTGAAGAAGGTGTTGAGAGGTATTTGGATTCTGACTTTGATGGTAAGCGTTTAGATGTATCTCATCAGATCGCATTCCTTCATATAGATGGTAATCATCATTTTGATGAAGTAACTAAAGATATTGCTCTTTGGGAGCCTTACGTCTGTAAGGGTGGTTGGCTTGCAATCGATGATTACCTTTGGGCTTTCGGGGATGGGCCTAAGAAGGCGGGGGATAATTTACTTAGAACCGGTCGCTTTGATGAGGCGTTCGTGTCTGGTGATACGTTGTATATGCGTAAGGCGTATTGATTCCAGTGCCAAAAAAAAGTCGTGTTTGAGGCAGGATTTAATTGGCGTCATTAAATTGACTTTTTGGCATTCTAAAGCCACTATAACCAAAAAGTTAAGTGAGACGTGATTGATGTCAGATTCGCCTCAAGTTCTCATCATTGATGATGACCTAACCCGGCGCGATGTATTAGAAGCTTCCCTTGTGTTTCTGGACCAGAAATGCAGATTTTTCAGCTTTGTGGATTGGCTGCAATCGGTTCAGGATAAAGAGAATGTTCCATCGATTAAGCTGATTTTGCTGGGGCAGAGTCAATTGCCTTTGTCGCTCGAAAAAATCATTGGTGATCTTGCTGATCAGTACCCTACCTCTGCAATTATAACGATCGGTGAATGGAATGAAGCGGCGAGCCTTCCAGCTGAAATCGGAGCTCGTTTGGTTGGGCAATTGCAGTTGCCTCTCAACTACCAGCAGGTTTTGGATTGTTTCCATAAAGCACAAATCTACCGTGGTTCACTGACTTCAAAATCATCTGTCAGTGATTCAGCAGAACTCTTCGCCTCTTTGGTGGGTAATAGTGAGTCGATGATTCAGGTTCGTTCCTCTATGCAGAAAGTTGCTGGGCGGGATGTGAATGTCATGATCACAGGTGAGTCTGGCACGGGTAAAGAAGTGGTTGCGCGTAACCTTCATGATCACTCAGTGCGAAAGAATGGTCCATTTGTTCCCATCAACTGTGGGGCTATACCTGCAGATCTGCTTGAAAGTGAGCTCTTTGGTCATGAAAAAGGCGCTTTTACCGGAGCAGTGAGTAGCCGGCCAGGTCGATTTGAGTTGGCGCAGGGAGGTACTTTGTTCCTGGACGAAATTGGCGATATGCCTCTGCCGATGCAGGTCAAACTTTTGCGGGTTCTTCAGGAGCGTAAGTATGAAAGGATCGGCGGAAGTAAAACGCTTGAGGCTGATGTCCGGGTGATTGCTGCCACGCATAAGAACCTGGAGGAGATGATCGTTTCCGGGGAATTCAGGGAAGATTTGTATTATCGCTTGAATGTCTTTCCTATCGAGATGCCTCCACTCCGCCAACGAATTGAAGACTTACCTCTTTTGCTGGAAGAGTTACTGGGAAGACTAAAAGAGCAGGGGCTTGATTCTGTAAAGCTTCACTCCAGTGCGATTGCTTCGCTGCAAAAGCATTCGTGGCCGGGCAATGTCCGTGAACTTTCAAATCTGTTGGAAAGACTCGCTATTGTATACCCTGATGGGGTAGTGGGGGTGTCTGAATTGCCCGCGAAATTTCAGTACATAGACGAGCCTGATCCCGAAAGATATAAGGTAACTGAGAAGAGCCAAGCAAATAATGTTGATGTGTTGTCTTCGGCGCCCTCGCTGGATCTGTTACCGGAAGGAGGTGTTGATCTAAAAGAGCATCTGGAGCTGATAGAAAAATCACTGATCGAGCAGGCGCTGAGCCGGAATTCTGGTGTAGTTGCCAGAGCCGCTGAGACTTTACAGATCCGAAGGACAACCTTGGTTGAGAAAATGCGTAAGTTTGGGATACAGCGGAAATAATATGTCTGACCTTAATGATCTGGAATTTTGTCAGAAGCGCATTGCGGAATTAGAAGCAAAACTAGCAGCTACTGAAACACAGCTCTCGCATGAGTCAGAGCAGCGGCAGGCCGAAGATGATAAACATGCGGGGTTACATGACCGCTTTAAACATCTGCTGCAGCTTCTACCTGCAGGTGTTGTACTCATTGATGGTTCGGGAGTCGTTTCCGATGCCAATTCTGCAGCGGAAGGGTTGCTGGGAACGCCGTTAAAAGGACGGCCCTGGTTTGAAGTGATCAACCGTAGCTTTGCTCCGCAAAGTGATGATGGTCATGAAGTATCGCTGAAGGATGGGCGTAAGGTCAGTATCATGACTCGGGCGATGGATGTTGAGCCGGGTCAGCTACTCTTGCTGACGGACCAGACAGAAACCCGTCTGTTACAAAGTCGACTGTCGCACTATCAAAGGCTTTCTGAGATGGGACGAATGATGGCATCACTGGCCCATCAGATAAGAACGCCTTTATCAGCAGCTTTGCTGTATGTGGATCACTTAACAAGACCTGACTTACAGATTGAGCAGCGCCAGAAGTTTGCCGGAAAGGTGAAGTCGCGCTTGACCAATCTTGAGCAGCAGGTTCGGGATATGCTGATCTTTGCCCGGGGTGAGATGAGGCTGGATGATACTGTCTCATCTACTGAGCTTATGTCGGCACTGGAAGACCTGCTGGATCTGCCATTGGTCAACTACGACGCAGATTGTGATTGTGAAAACCTGGCGCCTGATCTGAACATTCAATGCAACAAAGAAGCACTGTTAGGTGTTTGCATGAACCTAGTAGAAAACGCTCTTCAGGCCAGCGGTAAGGGTAGTGAGCTGCAAATTCGCTTCTCTGCAGAAGATGGCATGCTGAGGCTGGATATATGCGATCAGGGACCGGGTATGAGTGATGAAGAGATTAATAATGCGCTACAGCCTTTTTACACCACCAAATCTCACGGCACGGGTTTAGGGTTGGCTGTTGCTCAAGTGGTGGCTCATGCTCATCAAGGCTCTTTCAAACTCAGCTCATCAAAAAGTGTTGGGACAACAGCCTCAATCTTTATTCCATGCATAACGCTATAAGCTAACTGTGTAACCGGCTCTTACGGAAATCTTTATGAGTAATAAAATCCTGATCGTTGAAGATGATAATGAACTAAGAGAAGCGTTGTGCGACACGCTGGAATTAGCCGGATTTGATTTTCTGGCGGCGGAAGATGCTGAAAGGGCGTTGGCGCTACTTCAGGAGAACCAGGTTGATATGGTGGTCAGCGATGTCAATATGCCCGGTATGGATGGCCATGAGCTGCTGGAAAAAATCAGAGCGGGTTACCCGGCGCTGCCTGTGATGCTGATTACTGCTTTTGGTCAGGTTAATAAGGCAGTGGAGGCAATCAAGGCGGGTGCAGTTGATTACCTGATGAAACCTTTTGATTCCGATGCGCTGATCTCTGCCGTTCGGCGTTTTGCAGTTGGGGAAACGACCAGTCAGGAAGTGGAACAGCCTATTGCCGAGGAAGTCTCCAGCAAACAGTTACTGCAACTTGCCCGCAGAGTCGCTTCTTCTGACTCTACGGTATTGATTTCAGGTGAATCCGGGACAGGTAAAGAGGTTCTGGCCCAGTATATACACAATCACTCCAGCCGCGCGGGTAAGCCTTTTATAGCTATCAACTGCGCGGCGATCCCTGAAAATATGCTTGAAGCGACTCTGTTTGGGCATGAAAAAGGTGCATTTACGGGGGCTTATGCCAGTGCGCCCGGAAAGTTTGAGCAAGCCAATGGCGGAACGATCCTGCTGGATGAGATTTCTGAAATGGATCTGGGGCTGCAAGCTAAGTTGCTCCGAGTGCTTCAGGAGCAGGAAGTTGAGCGCATTGGCGGCAGAAAAGTGATCACCCTTGATGTTCGTGTCCTTGCAACCACAAACAGGAAGCTGGAAGCCTACGTTAAGGAGGGTAAGTTCAGGGAAGATCTGTTTTATCGTCTTAATGTTTTCCCTTTGCAATGGAAGCCATTGCGTGAACGTCGATTGGATATAGCGCCGCTGGCTGAAAAACTATTTAGAAAATACTGCCAGAAAATGCACCGATCTCCGGTATCTGTTTCGAATGAGGTGAAACAGACTCTGACTGAATATTCCTGGCCGGGTAATGTGCGTGAATTAGATAATGTTGTGCAACGGGCATTGATCCTTCAATCAGGAACAGAGATTGGCGTCTCTGATCTGATGCTTAATCCAGAAGATCTTCCACAAGCTCAGTTTGCTGAACAGGAAAGTAGCGTAGAGGATGATCTGGCGGGTCAGCTTGGCGAAGATATGCGCCAGCATGAATTTCAGTTGATAATTGATGCTTTAAAAACAACCAATGGCAGCCGTAAAGAAGCGTCGGAAAAATTGGGGATTAGTCCTCGAACGCTACGCTATAAACTGGCAAAAATGCGTGAAATTGGACTGGATTTGGATAAATTGCTGGGCCGCTAGAGGCGTAAAAACAGCCTTAAATTAAAAAAAACACGAAAAAATGGCTGTGATTGACAAGAACAATTGTCGAGCCGACTTTCATCATGTTATAGATAAGACCGGTAATACGCAGTTCATAGCGTGCGAATTGCGAATTGTCAGATTGTGCCTTCACAACGCGGAATAACAATAACAAGTATATATAACAAAAAGAGTTTTCAGTTAGGTAGAGTAGAATCTGATAGCACTCATAGAGACTAAGGTCTTATCTTGGATATACCAATGTCTAATTCAGGGTGTTGTCATCACTTCTGTATAAATCTAAGTCCCGATGGGACCTCGCTGGCTGAGAATAAGAATGTACAAATGCTTGTGATGGCTATCCACGATAAATAATAATCAAGCTAAGGGCATCACGATGAGTGAAAAGGTATATCCAGTAAGTCCGGAAATCGCAGCTAACGCGCACATTGATAACGAAAAATATCAGGCAATGTACGAGCAGTCGGTAAATGATCCGGATACATTCTGGGGCGAAGCAGGTAAGCGCCTAGATTGGTTCAAACCATACACAAAAGTTAAAAACACTTCTTTTGATCCGCATAATGTTGATATCCGTTGGTACGAAGACGGAACTCTGAACGTATCTCATAACTGTCTTGACCGTCATCTTGAAACGCGCGGCGACCAGGTTGCTATTATCTGGGAAGGTGATGACCCAAGTGAATCTGAAAATATTACTTACCGTGATCTGCATGAGCGCGTATGTAAGTTTGCAAACGCACTGAAAGCTCAGGGCGTTGAGAAGGGTGATGTTGTAACTCTTTACCTTCCAATGATTCCTGAAGCTGCTGTTGCAATGCTGGCTTGTACACGTATTGGTGCTGTTCACTCAATCGTATTCGGTGGTTTCTCTCCGGAAGCACTGGCAGCTCGTATTGAAGGTGCTAACTCTAAAGTTGTTGTAACGTCTAACTACTCTCTGCGTGCAGGTAAGTCCGTTCCTTTGAAAGCGAACGTTGATAAAGCACTAGAGCATGATGCTGCTAAAGCTGCTGTAGAAAGCGTTATTGTTGTTAACCGTGTTGACCAGGATGTTGCTTGGAATGACAGCGTTGATGTTTGGTACGAAGAACTGGTTGCTGCAGCATCTGCAGACTGCCCAGCTGAAGAGCTGAATGCAGAAGATCCAATGTTCATTCTGTACACATCTGGTTCTACAGGTGCTCCAAAAGGTCTGAAGCATACTACAGGTGGTTACCTGGTATATGCGTCTATGACTCATGAGTACGCATTTGACTACAAAGAAGGCGACATCTACTGGTGTACTGCCGACGTTGGTTGGGTAACAGGTCACAGCTACATCGTTTACGGACCTCTGGCGAACGGCGCAACTTCTCTGATGTTTGAAGGTGTACCTAGCTATCCGGATAACAGCCGTTTCGGCCGTGTTATCGAAAAACATAAAGTTAACCAGTTCTACACAGCGCCTACTGCTATCCGTGCATTGATGCAGCAGGGTGAAGATGTACTGGGTGATTCTGACCTGTCTACATTGCGTATTCTGGGTTCAGTTGGTGAGCCTATCAACCCAGAAGCATGGGATTGGTACCACCGCATCATCGGCCAGGGCCGTTGCCCAATCGTTGATACTTGGTGGCAGACTGAAACTGGCGGCATGATGATTCTGCCTCTGCCAGGTGCATGTGACGCTAAGCCAGGTGCTGCTTCTCGCCCATTCTTCGGTGTTCAGCCAGCACTGCTTGATGCAGATGGTAAAACACTGGAAGGTGCAACTGACGGTAATCTGGTTATTACTGATTCTTGGCCATCACAGGCACGTTCTATCTGGGGTGATCACGAGCGCTTTACTCAGACTTACTTCAGTACTTACAAAGGCGTTTACACTACAGGTGATGGTGCGCGTCGTGATGAAGATGGTTACTACTGGATCACAGGCCGTGTAGATGACGTAATCAACGTATCTGGTCACCGTATGGGTACTGCTGAAGTAGAATCTGCTCTGGTAGCTCACGAAGCGGTTGCTGAAGCGGCTGTAGTAGGTTACCCACACGAAGTTAAGGGTCAGGGTATCTACGTATACGTAACTCTGCAGTCTGGCTTCGAACAGTCTGATGAGCTGCTGAAAGAGCTGCGCCTGCATGTACGTAAAGAGATTGGTCCAATTGCATCACCTGATTTGATCCAGTTTGCGCCAGGCATGCCTAAGACTCGTTCTGGTAAGATCATGCGCCGTATCCTGCGTAAGATTGCAGAAGATGATTTCAGTGCATTGGGTGATACTTCTACCCTGGCTGATCCATCAGTTGTTGATGACCTGATCGACAACCGTATGAACCGCAAGTAAAGACTAATTTATTAGTCATTAGTAACAAAAACTCCTGCCGGGCTAGGAAATACCTAGTCTTGCGGGAGTTTTTTGTTTTATAGTGTATTTGCGCCGAGGGAAAGCCATTTCTTCAGGTCAGCGTTCTATCAGGATTTCTTAAGGGGGAACTGAACGCATGCAGTTAGCACAAAAAATTATAATCGCAGACGACCATCCTTTGTTTCGAGCTGCGTTAAAACAGGCGGTTGCGCAAGCGTTGCCTGGCGTTGAGACAATTGAAGCGGATTCTTTACAGGCGGTTCAAGGAGCAGTAGATCAGCACTCGGATGCGGATTTAGTGCTGCTGGATATCCATATGCCTGGTACAAATGGTTTTTCTGGTTTAGTTTTCCTACGCGGTCAGAATCCGGGTATTCCGGTTGTGGTCGTTTCCGGTAGTGAACAGCCGAATGTCATGAAGCGCGCCATTGATTACGGCGCATCTGGTTTTATTCCTAAGTCTGCACCTCTGGATACCATTGGTGAAGCTATTGTCGCGGTGCTTCAAGGGGAGGAATGGTTGCCTCAGGAAGTAGCCGACAATCTGGGTGATGTTAGTGAAGATGATCAGAAATTTGCTGCTGCTCTTGCAGCACTAACACCACAGCAGTTCAGAGTACTGACGATGCTGACAGAAGGGTTGTTAAATAAGCAGATTGCGTATGAGTTGAGCGTTTCTGAAGCGACCATCAAGGCTCATGTAACAGCAATTTTGCGTAAGCTCGGTGTTCATAGCCGTACTCAGGCAGTAATTGCAGCGCAAAGACTGGGTGTTGAACCACCGAAGACTGACCTAGAGTAATCAAAGCTTAAAGTTAAAAAGGCGCTTAATAGCGCCTTTTTTTGTGTTTCAGCGGTAGCTCGGATTAGCTGGTGTCGCCAGCGCGCGAAGTGGCAATGGTTTTGTTGATCATGGCCCGGAGTGCCGCAGGTCGGATTGGTTTTGTCAGTAGCTGTGCGCCGTATTCTTCTACTTCCACTTTAACTTCATCTGTACGATCTGCTGTGATCACGATAGCAGGTACGGTTTTTTTCAGTAGTGGTTCTAGTTCCTTAAGTGCCATGATCCCGGTAAGGGTTTCAGACAGATGATAGTCGGCCAGAATCAACTCGGGCTGGAAGGGTTCAGATTTAACCAGAGCAACCGCTGCTTCAGAGGAGATGGCTGTTTGGCATATACAGCCCCAGCCGTTAAGAAGAGCAGACATGCCTTCAAGAATTTTAGGTTCATTATCGATGACCAGTACACTGATCCCATTAAGGCCTTTACTGCGAATCCAACCGCGTTTTTCAGGTTTTGGTTTTATTGCTTTGCTCTTATCGCCTAATGGAACTTCTATGCTGAAGACAGTGCCTTTCGTTGGCCATGAACGTACCTGAAGTCTGTGGTTGAGCATTTTGGCGATACGTTCGGTAATTGCTAAGCCCAATCCAAGCCCCTGTACCTGAGAGTGTCTGGGATTATCGATACGGCGAAATTCTTCGAAGACCTCTTTGAGTTTATCCTCAGGAATGCCGACACCGGTATCCCATACTTCTATGCGCAGCATATTTTTTCTGCGGCGGCAGCCCAGTAAAACTTTGCCTTCCTGAGTGTAACGGATGGCATTGGATATGAAGTTTTGAATGATTCGTCTCAATAGTTGCTGGTCTGAGCGAACCACTTGTTTGCATGACTGGTATCTGAAGTTAAGTTCTTTTTTCTCTGCGACTGCAGTGTAATCAGTCCCTAGGGTGGAGAACATATCCTCAAGAGAGAAATCAGTGATTGAGGGCTCCAGAGCGCCAGCATCAAGCTTGGATATATCCAGAATGGCCGTAATAAGCTCTTCAGCTGCGGTAAGAGAGCCGTTAAGGTTCTCCACAAGTGTGCGGGTATCATCGGTGTGACTTTGCTGTGCCAGTGCTGAGGTGAAGAGTCTGGCGGCATTCAGGGGTTGCAGCAGGTCGTGACTTGCCGATGCCAGGAAGCGGGTTTTACCCAGATTGGCTTCATCAGCATCTGATTTTGCCTGCCTGAGTTCGTCTTCCATGAGTGAGCGAATGGTGTTTTCTTTTCGCAGTTCCTTGTTTACAACTGAGAGGGCGTGGGTTCGTTCCCGGACCCTTTGCTCCAGTGTCTCATTGGTTTCCTTCAGGGCTTGTTCGGCCTTTTTCCTTTCGGTTATGTCTTGATAAAGGGAGAAATATCCAAGTATGTCGCCATATTCCCCGATATGAGGGATGTACTTAACTTCAGCGTAGCGGACTTCATTGTTCTGGCTGGGCAGTGTGGTAATGAATTGTTGCTGTTTACCGGTCAGAACGCCTGTAATGTAAGGTCGACGTATTTCGTAAGCTTCCGAAGGCATGACTGTATAGCAGGGTTGTCCGCTGATAGTCTTACGATCAAAGCCGAAGGTGTCTGCGTAGGCTTTGTTGACAAAGAGGTAGCGCCTCTCCGGATCTAAATAGGCAATAAGAACAGGGACATTGTCGGTGTAGATGCGAATGTTCTGCTCGCTTTCACGTAAGGCTTCTTCAATGTGTTTGTGGTTGGTTATATCCATATAGGTATTAACATAACCGCCGTTTGGCATCGGGTTGCCTCGAACCTCAAGCACGGTTCCATCCGGGCGAAAACGCTCGTAGCTGTGGCGCTTACCGGACTGAAGGATTTTCAGGCGTTTGGAAACCTCCGTATCTGGCTCCGTTGGGCCGTATTCACCTTTCATTGCGTTGAAGCGGAACACCTCTTCTATCGGGCGGCCAACGCATATAAGCCCTTCCGGGTAATCAAACATCTCAATATACACGCGGTTCCACGCCACGAGTCGCATCTGCTGATCCACTACGCTGATACCCAGGCTGATGTTTTCAATGGTTGATTGCAGTAAGGAGCGATTAAATCTGAGCGCCTGGGAGGCTTCATCAACGATAGTAACAACATCGCCGATGTGCATATCCCGACCTCTCAGAGTAGAGGCGAGGACAATGCGTGCAGATGAGGCTCCAATAACACCTGATAGCAGGCGTTCAGTAAATTGAATCAATTCCGGTGTGGCTTTATCTCCGGCTAGAGGCATCTCCTCACTTTTTTGCAGTGCAAAGCCGGTGAACGCGTGCTGGGTTCTGCTGATGCCAAGAAATCTCTCTGTCAGCATTTGTAGGTCGCCTACGGTCACTTGACCATAATGGCGAGAGGTTTCCGTCAGATCTTTGCTGTAGACATCGACAAAGGCGCTTGCCTGGATGCGGTCTACCATGCGGATTGGAGTGTACAGAGATACAAGGATGTAGAGGCATGTATTAACGGCTACACTCCAGAAAACCCCGTGGGTCAGTGGATCTAGAGCGGTGATGCCAAATAAAGCGGTTGGATTGAGCAGTTCAATGCCAAATATGCCGCTATTCAGATATTCCGGTCCAACTAGCCCGGCTTCACTGAATGAAGGCAGTACAAGGGTATAGAGCCATAGCAGGAAGCCGCCAATCAGGCCTGCTAAAACGCCGTGTCTGGAGCCTCTTTTCCAGTAGATCCCGCCTAAAATTGCCGGTAAAAACTGTGTGGCTGCAACAAATGCTAATAACCCGAAAGAGGCAAGAGTCGATTGTTCTCCAAGAATTCGGTAGTAGAAATAAGCCAGTATCATCAGACACATAATGGTGATGCGTCTAACGCGTAATAAGAGCGCCCCAACATCCTGATTGCTGGAAAGGTTGAGCCAGGAGATACGGAAGAGCAGTGGCATAACAATGTCGTTACAGACCATGGTTGCCAGTGTGATGCTTGCCACAATTACCATGCTGGTGGAGGCTGAAAGGCCGCCAATAAAGGCAAAGGTTGCCAGATCTTTATGTCCCTCAAGCAGTGGGAGCATGAGTACAATTGTATCGGGATCAATATTGCTGTCGTGGAAATGAACCATACCTGCTGTGGCAATAGGCATGACAAAAGCTGCCAGTAAAATCAGGTATAACGGAAAAAGCCAGCGGGCTAATTTGAGGTGCCCAGGGTTTGTGTTTTCCACAATGGTGACGTGAAATTGACGTGGTAGACAGATAACTGCGGCGCAGGCCAGCAGGGTTTCCGTTATAAAGCTGTCCTGTAACAGCGAATTGTAGTTGCTGTTGTTTTGCAGTTGGACGGCAATGTTATAGGCCATGTCATCGAAACTATCAAATATCTCAAAGGTGACAAATAAGCCAACAGCGATAAAAGCGGCGAGTTTGATGATCGATTCAAAAGCAACAGCCAGTACAAGTCCTTCATGGTGTTCAGTAGCGTCGATGTGCCGGGTGCCGAATAAAATGGAAAATATTGCCATGACGATGGCCACAAAGAGCGCTGTGTCACTACCTTTATTCAGAAGCTCATCCCCACCGGCGGCGATGGCGTTGTAACTTATTGCAACTGCTTTAAGCTGCATCGCAATATACGGCATGGTTCCAGTAACTGCGATGATGGTGATTAAAACGGCAAGTGCCTGGCTCTTGCCATAGCGGGAGGAGATGAAGTCTGAAATGGTGGTGATATTTTGTTGCTTACTGACCAGAATCATTTTTTCAATCATGCGCCAGGCGAAGATGAAAACGATGACAGGCCCGAGGTAAGTGGCTAGAAACTCCCATCCACTTGTCGTAGCTCGTCCTACAGCGCCATAAAAGGTCCAGGAGGAACAGTACACTGCCAGCGAGAGGGAATAGATAATCGGTCGGCTGATAAGGTGCTTATTTCTTTCGGCGGATTTGTCGCCATAGTAAGCAATTGCAAAAAGAAGGCTGAGGTAGCCCAGCGAGATAAGAATGATTGACCAGCCTGACAACATATCTCTGTGACCCGGAAACTTGGTTATGATTTTTGCTTAGGAATCTTTGAAACAGTTCTGTTAGAGCCTACACGACTTCTTCTCAGTTTTGTTAGACATTAGTGTACTTATATTTTTACTAATGGACTCAAATAATAGTGATTCAGTGCGCTGAAATCCATTGTGCAGCTGCTGGTAAGACCTTTGTATAGCTTGTTGTTGTTATTGGCTTTTTTTATCTTAGGGGGTATTCAGCCTGAGAGGTTGATTGTAGCGGTGTAGAGTGCTTTATAGGCTGGGCGTGTCGACTAAAGTTGAGCTTTGTTTGACTGCGCTGTCTGATAGTCTCTACCTCTCTGAAAGTTTTAGCCAATTTGAAATAACAAAAATAAGGATGGTGCTATGTCAATCAGTAATGAGCAGGCGCAAGCCTACTGGCGCGAAAATTTGCGCATCATTATGACTCACCTCGCGGTTTGGTTCGTAGTTTCCTACGGCTGCGCGATCCTGTTTGTAGAACAGCTTAACGAGATTCCATTCTTTGGTTTCCCATTAGGTTTCTGGTTCGGCCAGCAGGGGTCAATCTTCGTATTCGTCATCTTGATCTGGACATACGTGTTCAGCATGAACAAGCTTGACGAGAAGTATGACGTTCACGAATAACAATAATAATTTTTAGTTTAGGACGGCATTGCTATGAGTCTCGACGCATTAACATTTCTATTTGTAGGTGGCTCCTTCCTGCTATATATCGGTATCGCGATATGGGCACGTGCGGGATCTACTAAAGAATTCTACGTTGCAGGCGGTGGTGTACCACCAATTGCAAACGGTATGGCGACTGCAGCTGACTGGATGTCTGCGGCTTCGTTTATCTCCCTGGCCGGCTTGGTTTCCTTCGTTGGTCGTGACGGTTCAGCTTATCTAATGGGCTGGACTGGTGGTTACGTACTGCTGGCGCTTCTGCTGGCTCCTTACCTGCGTAAGTTTGGTAAGTTCACAGTGCCTGACTTTATCGGTGATCGATACTACTCAAGTACTGCGCGTACAATTGCAGTAGTTTGTACAATCGTAATCTCTTTCACATACGTAGCTGGTCAGATGCGTGGTGTTGGTATCGTATTCTCTCGTTACCTGCACGTTGACATCAATACTGGTGTAGTCATCGGTATGGCGATCGTATTCTTCTACGCTGTACTGGGTGGAATGAAAGGTATTACATATACTCAGGTAGCTCAGTACTGCGTACTGATCCTTGCGTTCACTGTTCCGGCATTCTTCCTGTCTGCTCAGGTAACAGGTCATATCCTGCCTCAGATTGGTCTGGGTGCAACTCTTGAGAGTGGTATGTCTGTACTGGCAACACTGGATCAGCTGTCTGTTGATCTGGGCTTCCATCAGTATACTGACGGTAAGAAATCAACTATTGATCTCTTCTTCCTGACTGTAGCTCTGATGTGTGGTACTGCGGGTCTGCCTCACGTAATCGTACGTTTCTTCACTGTACCTCGTGTAAAAGACGCTCGTCTGTCTGCAGGTTACGCGCTGATCTTCATCGCGCTGCTGTACACTGCGGTTCCTGGTGTAGCTGGTTTCGGTCGTGTAAACCTGATTCAGACTTTGAACGGTCCAGATAATGCGGGTACTGAGTACGCTGCAATGCCTGAATGGTTCAAAAACTGGGAAAACACAGGTCTGCTGGCTTGGCAGGATCGTAACGGCGACGGCAAAGTACAGTACTCTGCTGGTGCGGCGTTCGATGCTGGTAAAGGTAAGCCTAAGTTCATCGATGAGCGTGGCGAATACGGTCAGCGTCTGACAAGCAATGCGATCACTTCTGAAGATCCAGCAGTTGCTGCAGGCAAAAAACCTTTCGCTAACGAAGTATATGTAGATCGTGACATCATGGTACTGGCTAACCCGGATATTGCTCAGCTTCCAAACTGGGTAATCGCTCTGGTAGCGGCTGGTGCGGTTGCAGCGGCACTATCAACTGCAGCAGGTCTGCTGTTGGTAATCTCTACAGCGATCTCGCATGACTTGATGAAGAAGACAATCAATCCTGATATCACTGATAAACAGGAGCTGATGTACGCTCGTATGGCGGCTGTCGTAGCAATCTGTATCGCAGGTTACTTCGGTATAAACCCGCCAGGCTTTGTGGCCCAGGTAGTAGCTCTGGCGTTTGGTCTGGCAGCTGCGTCCGTATTCCCAGCTATCATCATGGGTATCTTCTGGACTCGTCACACTTCTCAGGGTGCGATCGCAGGTATGCTGGTAGGTCTGGTATCTACTATGTGTTACATGTACTACTTCGCATTCGGTGGTGGTACTCCAGATCAGTACATCATGGGCATCTCTCCAGGTGGCTTTGGTACTCTGGGTGCAATCCTGCACATTATTGTTGGCTTCGTAGTCTCTAAAATGACTGCAGAACCACCGCAGGAAATCCAGGACATCGTTGCGGATCTTCGTATCCCGCGTGGCGCTGGTGAAGCTCACGATCATTAAGATCTGAGTAATATCTTAGGAGGGCGCCCAGCGTAATGTTGGTGCGCCCTTTTTATTTCTAATATGGAGTTTAGGAAATGCCTGATTCTTTCAAAATGACAAACCTCCCATTCAGCTTATTAGATGAAAAGGAGCAGACTCTTTTAAAGTCGAGCCTGGATATAGCTTACTACCAGAAGGGGGAGGTTATTCTGGCGGCGAACACGGAGCCAGAAGGTGTGTATGTCATTTTTAAAGGAAAGGTTGGTGAGAGTGAAGCGACAGAAAATGAAGAGGATATAGCAGACCACGTATTCGTTCATTACACCAATGAGGATTATTTCGGTGCTTGGTCAGCTATTCGTGGTAAGGCCATTCATAACTTTATAGCGGAAGAGGAAACGATTTGTCACCTTCTGCCAACTAAGACCTTGCTGGATCTGATGGCTACCAACGGTACTTTTGCGGATTATTTTCAGCAAAACCTGTCGGCAAAAACTGAGATTGTTCAGCAGCAAAGCAAAGATCAGGATATGGCTGAGTTTATGCTTGCGAAGGTCTCGGATGGTTTGGTTCGCGATCCTCTGGTTATCAACGAGGGTACGTCTATTAAAGATGCCACTCTTATGATGAGAAGGGAAAAGGCGGACTGTATTCTGGTCAAAAGAGGTAGTCGTTTCGGGATGGTGACGGGTACTGACCTTCTGGATGCAGTTATTGTGAACGGTCTTTCGTTAGACAGCGACCTTGCAGAGATAGCTAGCTACAGGCTGATCACCGTTAAGCCTGATGATTATCTGTTTAATGCTCTGATCATCATGACTCAGCAGCATATAGAACGTGTTGTGGTTATGCGAGGTGCTGAGATGACCGGCATCGTTGAGCTTACAGATGTTTTGAGCTATTTCTCAAGCCATTCTCATGTAATTGGGTTGAAAATTGAAAGGGCTCAAACCATTGAAGATCTTAAAGAGGCTGAGCAGGGGCTGGAAGATCTTATCAGGGCTTTGGTTTCAAATGGGGTTAAGACGCGGTTTGTAATGGATCTTCTGGCGGCCATGAATGGCCGGATTATCGCCAAACTTTTCAATATTATTATTCCTTCAGACATGCAGCCGCACGTTTGTCTTCTGGTTATGGGTTCTGAGGGGCGTGGTGAGCAGATCATGAAGACCGACCAGGATAATGCTATCGTTTATCGTGATGGTTTGGTTTGGCCAGAAATGCAGGAAACTCTGAATAAGTTTAGTCAGACTTTGATCGAATTTGGCTTTCCTCCATGTCCGGGTAACATAATGGTATCCAATCCTAACTGGGTGAAATCCCTGGGTCAGTGGACAAAAATGCTGAGCGATTGGGCGGCATCTTGTGAAGGTGACGCGCAGATGAATCTTGCGATTGCAGTGGATGCTAAGCCGGTGGCAGGGAATCCAGCTATATTTAAAGCTGCTCGTAACTGGTTTAACCGCCATTTGAGAAATAATGATGTTTTCTTCTCGCACTTTGCAAAAGCCTCACTTGAGTTTGATACGCCACTAACTTTCTTCGGTAATCTTAAAGATAAAGGTGAATTGGATATTAAGAAGGGTGGGATTTTTCCTATTGTTCATGGCGTTCGGACTATTGCTCTTGAGAAACGGATCAAGGCAACAAATACTTTTGAGCGAATTGAAGTGTTGGTTGCTGATGGCGAGCTTAAAGAGAAGCATGGTAAAGAAATGACAGAGGCTTTAAGTCTGTTTATCAGTCTGCGGTTGCGTCAGCAAGTTAAGCGAATTGAATGCAGTGAAGATGGGCTTGATAGTACGCCGAACATTATAGAATTGAGCTCTCTTGATAAATTAGAAAGGGATCTTTTAAGAGATGCTTTACATATAGTTAAAGGTTTTAAAAAGCATCTTGAACTCAGGTATCACCTCGGAGGTTGATAAATGATCATACCTAGAGCGGTCAGAAGAATAAAAGAAAAATACGACCACAGATCTGGGCCTTATGCTTCACTGTTTGTGCCTTATGATGGAGATGAGGTGGTTTCCCTGGACTGTGAAACTACCAGTCTGGATGTAAAACAGGGTGAAATTGTTTCTATTGGCGCGGTAAAGATCAAAGGTAAGAAGGTGCTCAGTAGTGATCGCCTCGACATCAAGCTAAAACCGCCAAAGTCCCTTACCGGGGATTCGATTAAGATTCACAAAATTCGGGAAGCAGATCTTTCAGAGGGTATCGATATTGAAGATGCGCTTGAGCAGGTTCTTGAGTTTGTAGGTAATCGCCCGATATTAGGGTATTACGTTAACTATGATATTCGTATGCTGGATAAATTTATTCGTCCACAATTTGGTTTTGGTTTGCCGAATAAAGCGATAGAGCTATCTCATGTTTATCATGACATTATCAAATGGAAGTCTGTAGGCGGTAATGTTGATCTGCGTTTCGACACTATTTCTAAAGAATTGGATATTCCGATGCTTGAGCGCCACACGGCTATAGGTGATGCATTAACCGTGGCTCTAATGTACGTGCGATTAAAATATGGTGATCCGCCAGAGGTTCAGTACCTTTAGTTAAAACTGTCAAAACAATAACGGGCCTGTGGCCCGTTTTTTGCTTTTATATGCCTGTAAGCTTTTGAGTTTTAGTGCTTTAGACAAAAAAATGTCACTCTTGGTTGTTTAAAGCATTGATGGCTTCCCGTAACTGGTTATAATGTCAAATAATTGCCGTTTTGAGGGTGTTTTGATGGAAAGGACTGATATTAATAGTGTGCTGATGCAGATGCGTGCGATTAAGTCGCAGGTCCAGACTGCTTCATCTGAACTTTCTCAAGTTGCTAACCCAGCTGGAATTAATGGTGTTCAGCCTAGCGATCGCACTGGGTTTGGCGATATTCTGAAAAATGCGGTTGATGGTGTTAACGAAGTGCAGGCGGACGCCAAAAAAATGGCAGTGGCCTATGAGCAAGGCGTTGAAGGTGTTGACCTGCCTCAGGTAATGATCGCAGCGGAGAAAGCTTCAGTCTCCTTTCAGGCAATGACGCAAGTGAGAAACCGCTTAGTCAGTGCTTACGAAGATATAATGAAGATGCCAATTTAACTGTTTGATAACTAGAAGAAAATTAAGGTGAGTTTGTGGCAGATGCAGAAGCGTTAAGTGGAAGTCCAATGCTGGGCTTTAATAAGCTTAGTATTGTGCGTCAAATTGGTCTGATGGTAGGGCTTGCAGCCAGTGTTGCGATAGGCTTTGCTGTTGTTTTATGGTCGCAGAAGGCTGAGCAGCGGGTTTTGTTTAGTAACCTTACTTTTGCAGATGCAAATCAGATCATTGAGCAGCTGCGTCTTTATAATGTTCCCCACGAATTTGATGCTGATGGTCGGGCTATTCTTGTTCCTGATGAATATGTGCACCAGGCGCGTCTTAAGCTAGCGGCAGAAGGTTTTACCTCGGATAAAACGGTTGGTTTTGAAATTCTGGATCAGGAGCAGAGCCTGGGTACCAGTCAGTTTATGGAAACCGCTCGTTATCGTCGTGGCCTTGAAGGTGAGCTTGCCAGAACTATTGCAAGTATGACTTCAGTACGGAACGCACGAGTACACCTGGCTATTCCAAAAGATACTGTTTTTATTCGTGATACGCGCAAACCTACCGCTTCCGTTTTTCTTGAACTGTTCTCCGGGCGTAAGCTTGAGCGAGATCAGGTGGCCTCTATTGCGAACCTTGTTGCTTCCAGTATTCCTGCGTTAAATGTTAAGGATGTCACAGTTGTTGACCAGAAAGGTCGCTTGTTAAATATTCGTGATAAAGATGTGAATGTGGTGCTTGCCGCGAAACAGCTGGAGTACACGCGCTCTATCGAAGATACGTTGTTGAATCGTGTAAACAGTATTCTGCAGCCGGTGGTTGGTATTGGACGTTTTCGTGCAGAGGTTTCAGCGGATGTGGATTTCACCTCTGTAGAACAGACGGATGAGCTGTATAACCCTGATCTGCCAGCGCTTCGCAGTGAGCAGACTATGGATGAATCGCGGGTTGGTAATGGCGCTCCGGTGGGTGTTCCTGGAGCGTTGTCTAATCAGCCTCCAGGCCCAAGCAGTGTTCCGGAAGAGGTTTCTGGTACAGGGGTTTTGGAATCTGGAGGTTCTGCTCCCGGTTCGTCACGTAAGCAGGCTACACGAAACTTTGAATTGGATCGGACTATTAGTTATACCCGCCATCAACAGGGGCGTCTGCGTCGGTTGACCGTTGCTGTGGTAGTTGATGATCTTCAAAGCATTAATGCAGAGTCGGGTGAGGCAGCACGTACGCCCTGGGATCAAAATGAGCTGGAGAGATTGCGCATTCTTGTTCAGGATGCGGTTGGGTTTTCAGCATACAGGGGTGATAGCGTTAATGTTGTGAATACGCCGTTTGTGGTAGATGCTCCGGTTGTAACTGAAGAGATTGCGATCTGGCAGCAGGACTGGGTGTGGGATCTTGTAAAACAGGTCATGGCTGCCATTTTTGTATTGGTGTTGGTATTTGGTATCTTGCGTCCAATTTTGCGTAATCTTGCTACAGCTGGAACGGCGGGTAATGTTGCAGGCCTTGGTGCTGCAGGTGAAGTGGCTGCTGAACTGGAAGGTCTTGAAAGTGGGGACTTCTCTGCTGAATCGGTTTCTTTTGGTTCAGATGATGGCTTGTTGCCAACCCCGAACGAAAGTTTTGATTATCAGTTAAACGCAATCCGTAGCATGGTTGCTGAAGATCCTGCCAAAGTCGCTCAGGCTGTGAAGCAGTGGGTTAAAGAAGATGAGTGACGAGTCTGAACTCGGTGAAATTGAAAAAGCTGCCATATTGCTGATCAGCCTGGGGGAGGCTGATGCCGCAGAGATTCTTAAGCATATGGGCCCTAAAGAGGTTCAGATGATCGGGGAAGCCATGGCTCAGCTGAATAATGTGCCACAGTCTAAAGTGGAAACTGTGGTCGGCGATTTCATGGGCGTGGTTAGCGATCAGACCGGTATAGGCATCAATAATGATGTTTATATTCGTTCAATGCTTAACCAGGCTTTGGGTGAAGAAAAAGCCAAAACACTCCTTGATCGAATTCTTATGAGTACCAATACCTCAGGTTTGGATACTCTTCGTTGGATGGAGCCTCGCCAGATCGCGGAAATAATCCGCTATGAACACCCTCAGATTCAAGCGGTTGTTGTGGCTTACCTTGAGCCGGACGCGGCAGCGGGTGTGTTAGGTTGCTTCGATGATAAGCAGCGTTTGGATATTCTAATGCGTGTTGCTGCTCTTGATCGTATACAGCCTCAGGCACTCCAGGAATTGAACGATATTCTTGAACGTCAATTTGCTGGCGCCAGCGGCGCAAGTTCCGCAACGCTGGGTGGTATCAAATCTGCCGCAGATATTATGAATTTCATCGATTCCAGTATTGAGGCGGAATTGATGGACGGCATTAAAGAATCGGATGAAAATATGGCGAATACCATCTCGGATCTGATGTTTGTATTCGAGAACCTCCAGGATGTTGAAGATATTGGTATTCAGGCTATTCTGCGAGAGGTCTCCACGGATGTGCTAGTGGTTGCCTTGAAGGGTGCTGATGTGTCGCTTCAGGAAAAAGTATTTCGCAATATGTCTAAACGAGCGGCAGAGCTTCTGCGTGATGACCTCGAGGCTAAAGGCCCTGTTAGGGTCAGTGAAGTTGAAGAAGCGCAGAAAGAGGTTCTTACAATCGCGCGTCGCCTTGCTGATGAGGGTGAAATTATCCTTGGCGGCGGCGGCGAAGCAATGGTTTAGGTCTGGTAGATTATGTCTCAGGATTCTAAGCCATTTAAGCGCCTTCGTGCAGACGAGATTGAAGGTTTTGAGAGCTGGAGTTTGCCACAGGTTGGTAGTCCGGCAACCGTGGGTCTGGAGCGCAAGGAGTCTGTACCTGTTCAAGTGATTGAAGAGGAGATTGCAGCAGAAAAGATTACTGTTTCTGAGCTGGAGTCTATTCGTGAAACTGCAAGGCTGGAAGGATTAGCGGCAGGTCTGGAAGAGGGTAGGGCTGAAGGTCAGGCGCAGGGCAAAGAAACTGGTGTTCTTGAGGGTAAAGAGCAGGGTTACAAAGAGGGTTTTGCTCAAGGTGAAGCGGAAGTTAAGCGTCTGCAAGGGATGCTGCAGCAGATGCTGACAGAACTTGAATCTCCTGTTGAGAGCGTTGCTGAGGATGTAGAGCAACTGCTGCTGGCTATGGTGGTTGATCTTTCTGAAAAGGTAGTTGGAAGAGAGCTGGCTCTGAATAAAGAGATTTTGCAGGATGCTATCTCTTCTGCACTCAGGCAGCTGCCTGAGTCATCTGGTTCGATCAAGCTTCAGGTCAATGTGGCGGATCGCCAATTTATTAAGGATGCGCTTGCGGAATCGCATCCTGACCTGGATATTGTCGATAGTGACGCCATTGCCCCCGGTGGGTTCAAAATGGAAACGCTGAATACTCTGGTGAAGCATGAAGTTGAAGACCGGTTTGCTCATGTTGCAGAACAGTTTTTAGCGTCAGGGGCTAATCCGGAGGCTGAAGATGAGCAGGGTTCTTAAGCGTCTTCAGAAATATCAGAATCCGCATCTGGATTCTTTATCCCCTCGTATTGTCGGCAAAATCACCCGTCTTATCGGTTTAACCCTTGAAGCTGTAGGTATTAAGGCCGCAATCGGTGATTGCTGCTTTATTGAAATGTCTGAATCACTGAAAGTTGAAGCGGAAGTTGTAGGTTTTTCCGGTGATCGGGTCTATTTGATGCCGCTTTACCCTGTTGAGGGTATTCAAGCTGGAACCCGGGTCATTGCGTCTTCTCAGTCGGGTAAAGTTCCTGTGGGTGAAACTCTGCTGGGGCGGGTGTTGGACGGTGTTGGAAAGCCTATTGATGGAAAAGGTCCTTTAAAGCCAGAGTCAGAAACGGATCTTTCTGGTGACATAATCAACCCCTTAATAAGAGAGCCGATCAAACAAACCCTTGATGTGGGTATCCGAACTATTAACGGATTGCTTACCGTCGGCCGTGGCCAGCGAATGGGTTTGTTTGCAGGAAGTGGTGTTGGTAAATCTGTCCTCTTGGGGATGATGACGCGTTTTACTGAGGCAGAAATAATCGTGGTTGGCCTCATCGGTGAGCGAGGCAGGGAAGTAAAAGAATTTATTGAGCATAGCCTGGGAGAGCAAGGTTTGAAGCGTTCTGTTGTAGTCGCTTCGCCTGCGGATGACTCTCCCTTGATGCGTCTGCGCGCGTCGCAATTGGCGACGCGTATTGCTGAGGATTTTCGTGATAAAGGTAAAAATGTCCTGCTGTTGATGGATTCTTTGACCCGTTATGCGCAAGCCCAGCGAGAGATTGCGCTTGCGGTTGGTGAACCTCCTGCAACCAAGGGTTACCCACCTTCAGTATTTGCCAAAATCCCCAAGTTAGTTGAAAGGGCGGGTAATGGTAAGGCTGGAGGCGGGTCGATTACCGCTTTTTATACTGTACTGACTGAAGGGGATGATCAGCAGGACCCAGTAGCCGATGCGGCCAGAGCGATTCTGGATGGGCATGTTGTTCTGTCGCGTCAATTGGCAGAGCAGGGGCATTATCCAGCCATCGATGTGGAGGCTTCTATCAGCCGAGCGATGCCGCAGATTGTGGATGAAACTCACCTGCAGATGGCTATGAAATTTAAGCAGCTATACTCCAAATATCGCTTAAATGAAGATCTTATTAATGTTGGTGCTTATGTCAAAGGCAGTGATCCGGATACGGATTTTGTGATTGATAATCTGCCGTCATTAATGGGTTATCTGCGCCAGGGAATTAATGAGTCATTTCCTTTGGTTCAATCTATGCAGGAAATGATTATGGTCTTATCAGCTCCGCCCACGGCTTCCGATGCAAATTCTCAGCAGCTGCGACGGCCTCCGGTTAATGGATTGCAGAAATGAATAAACGTTCAAAGCGCTTACAGATCGTATTGGATCTGGCTGAAAAGAAAAAACAGCAGGCTGATCAGTTTCTTGCTGCCAGTCGGCAGCGTGTTGAGCAGGATAAGAAAACCATGCTGCAGCTTGAGCAGTACATGTCTGAATACCATGCTAACTATCTGGGCGTGAATGCAGAGGGGTGTAGTGGTGCGCAGTTGCATGCTCAGCAAGCGTTTATGCAGAAGATTCAGGATGCTCAGGATACGCAAAAGCAAGCGATGGAGCAGAACCGTAAGGAGCTAGAGGTGGTAGAGCGGCACTGGAAAGAGACTTGTGCGCGTTTGCAGGGTATTACTAAATTGACGGACAAAGTCCGTAAGCAAGAGTTGCAGGAGCAGGAAAAGGCTCTGCAGAAACAGATTGATGAGCGTTCACAGAATACCCGTCCCGCCTTTATTTAATATTGGCCTTCTTTTTGCTGTTTAGTATTTAGGCATGATCCAGAGGAGCCTGAAATGAGTCAACAGCTATCAATTCCCGCAGGTAACGGATTGTTATCCATTAACCTGCCAACTCTTCCGCAAACAGGCACTATGCCGTCTGAGGGAGGGGTACCTGTCTTTACCGGATTCAGTTCGATGATGAGTGACGCCGTGTCGGAAAATGGTGTTCCTGGCGGCGCATTTTTGCCGCCTCAGGGTGTCAGCTTGCCGCAGGAGGCTTTACAGCAGCTGGATCTGGGTTCAGAGCAGTTAAAAGAAAGGCTGATGCATTTAGCAGAGATGCTGGGGCAGCAGAGTGAGACCGGAGCCGAAGGTGACAGGGTGTCAGCTGAAGTGATGGCCGAACTCGGCAAAGCTTTACGTAGTTTTGCAGAAGGCGAAATTCCAGAACTTCCAGATGAGCTTAGGCAAAAGCTAGAAGAGGCGCGTGCCGTTTCAGCGGAATTGATGGATGTTGAAGAGGGAGCGGATCAGGAAGTTGCTCCTGTCGTTGACGTTACAGATGAACCTGTAACTGAGGCGCTATCCGTCGAGCAACTGGTTTCAGAGGAGCTTCTTGATCAGACTGATCCTGAGTTGACAGATAAGAACGTTGAAGAGCCTGTTTCTTTACCTGAGCAGGAGTTGATAACTGAAGACTCCGACAAAGAAGTAGCGGATGAACTTGTTGTTGCTGGCGTTGAAGAAGAGGTTGTAGATGAGGTTGTTCAGAGTCTCGATTTTGTTGAGGGTGATGAGCACGTCGGTTCTGATGGGCAGGTCAATACTGATGAGGTAGAGCCTGCAGTGCAGGTGAGGCCGGAAGTTGATGTTGCAGCTCCGGAGAATGAAACAGATGAAGAGGTGGTTGTCGTTGCAGCGAACGATCCTCGACGTTCACCGGTGGCTGAAGCGGCGCGGCAGGACTTCAATGCTGAAGCATTTAAAAATAAAGGTGAATATGTCAGTCAGGTGGCACGTTCTCAGAACCAGAGCGGAAATAATGCTCCTGCAGTCAATGTGGCTAACGCTACTTCAGGTTCTGACGCGGATGCTGATCTGGTACAACAGAACCGGGTCGGTCAGCAGGTAAATGTCGATGCGCGCCCTGTTGAGCGAGAATTGCAACGTAGCGCTCCAAAGGTAGATCCCCAATTGGCCGCAAATACGGCCCAGTCGGAAACCGCGAGCAAGCCTTCAGAGAATCCGCAGGTCCGTCCGGTTGCTTCATCTTTTTCGTTAGATAAATTTGAATCCATGCTGGAAGCTTCACAAAAGCTGATGACTAAAGCGACAGCTGGGGCTGAAAAGCTAGGTGATTCGCCTTTTTCTTCGCGTTTGGAAAGTGCTTCATCTTCCGCAAACGTTGTGCCTCAGTCTGTAAGTCAGCCGACACAGGTGCAAAAAGCTGTTACTGAAGCAAATAATCTGATGATGCCGCAGAATGTGAAGTTGAATACGCCTGCATGGAGCAGTGCGCTGGCTGAGCGTGCAGTTATGGTGGCTGCTCAAAATGCCAATGTGGCACAGATCCAGCTCGATCCTCCAGAGCTTGGAAGTTTAAATATCAGGGTGCAGATTAATCAGGACCAGGTAAGCCTTAACTTTACTTCCCCTCATGCCCATGTCAGGGATGCGGTTGAACAGAGTTTGCCGAGGTTGCGGGAGATGTTTGCGGAGCAAGGCTTAGCTCTCAATGAATCATCGGTATCAGATCAGCAAAGCGGCGGGGCATCTAAGGAAGAGATGGCAGGTGAAGGTCAGGGTGGTGAAGGTGGATACCTTGGTCAGTCAGTAGAGGAAGATATAATCGAGGGCTCAGGTGCTGCGCGAAGTATGTCATTGGTCGACTACTACGCTTAATGTAACCGGGTTAACTATCGGTAGCTATGCAGTAAAGCGTTGGTTTAAATTTCTAATCTTTGGCTTCAGCCTTTAGATCAGTGTGTTATATTAACGCATTGATTTCAGAGTCTAATCTAACCTTCTGTTATTAGTTGAGGATATGCGAATGGCAGATGAGCCGGAACAGAATGGAAATGAAGAGGAAGGCGGTAAAAAGTCTTCAAAAATGAAGCTGATCATTATTGGTGTGCTGGCGTTGTTATTAGTTGGCGGCGGCGGAGCGGCGGCGACATTTTTCCTTCTGAGTGGGGGTGATGAGGCTGCTACAGAAGAGGCGGCACCCGCTGAGCCGGTAAGGGCTGAAGCGATTTATACAAAAGTGCGAACAATGGAAGGTAAACCAATGTTCGTTGTTACGCTTCAGTCCCAGGATAAGCGTGCCCACTATATGCAGTTATATGTAGAGGCAAAAAGCCGTGATCAGGCTGTTGCGGATGCCCTTAAACTCCATATGCCTTTGATTGTTTCGCGTTTGAATAACCTGTTTACAACGCAGGATTTCCGGACGTTGCAAACAATGGAAGGAAAAGTAGCTCTTCGGGATGGTGCGACTGATCTCGTGCGTGAAATTATGCAAGAAAAAATGGGTAAGCCTGGAGTCGAGACGATTCTGTTTACCAATATGGTTATGCAGTAATTAATATTCTTAGTCAGGAAGCGGTGTAAATGTCAGTAAAAGATCTGCTTTCTCAGGATGAAATTGATGCGTTACTTCATGGTGTTGATGATGGTGACGTAGAAACTTCTGAAGAGACAGAGGTCGAGGACGGGGATGTCCGTTCTTATGACTTGGCGAGCCACGAACGTATTGTTCGTGGACGTATGCCGACGCTTGAAATGATCAACGAGCGTTTTGCTCGTTATACACGTATTAGTTTGTTTAACCTGCTGCGTCGCGCTGCTGATGTAACTGTCGGTGGTGTGCAGGTGATGAAATACGGCGACTATATCCACACTCTTTATGTTCCCACTAGTATGAATCTGATTCGGGTTATGCCTCTGAGAGGTACAGCTCTGTTTATCATGGATGCAAAACTGGTTTTTAAACTGGTAGATAACTTCTTTGGTGGGGATGGTCGGCATGCCAAAATCGAAGGTCGTGAATTTACGCCGACAGAGACTCGCCTGATTCATAAAGCGCTGGAACAGTTTTTTGTGGATCTTGAAGAAGCCTGGAAGCCAGTTAAAGAACTTAACTTTGAGCATCTGGGTCATGAAATGAACCCGGCAATGGCAAACGTTATCAACCCAACAGAGGTTGTTGTGGTGAGTACTTTTCAGGTGGACCTGGAGGGTGGTTCTGGTGAGTTTCATGTGGCTATGCCGTATTCAATGCTGGAGCCTATTCGGGATCTGTTGGTCTCCGGTTTCCAAAGCGGTGAAGATGAAAAAGATGAGCGTTGGCAGATAGCATTGCAGAGAGATATTCTCATGGCTAAGCTGCCGCTGCAGATGACCATTGCTGAGCAGGATATGACTTTGAGGGATGTGGTTGAGTTAGAGGCTGGAGATGTTATCCCTATCGAATTGCCGGAGTCATTCCAGCTGAAAGCGAATAAAGTCCCGGTTTTTAACTGTACCATGGGCGTTTCTCGCGGTAATCTAGCACTAAAAATAACAGATCAGATTGTTCGGCCTAAGTAGTTTTCGCCGACACCAGAGAGTTTGATAAATGAGTGATGATACTGACCAGCAAGCCTTAGCCGATGAATGGGCTTCAGCAATGGAAGAACAGGTGGGTGACGAGGACGGCGAAGCCGTTGACCCTGATGAGCTTCTTGCTGCTACAGGTGTGACCGGAGACTCTGTTGAGCTGGATGAGCTCAAAGATGAAGGTACCCCTGTTTCTGACCCTAAGCTGGATGTGATTCTTGATATTCCTGTCACGCTTTCGATGGAAGTTGGTCAGACGGACATCCCTATCAGTAATTTGTTGCAGCTAAATCAGGGCTCAGTTATTGAGCTTGATCGTGTTGCTGGGGAGCCTTTGGATGTTATGGTGAATGGTACTCTGATTGCCCACGGTGAAGTGGTTGTGGTCAACGATCGTTATGGCATTCGCCTCACGGATGTTATTAGTCCGCAAGAACGTATCAAACGACTGAAATAGTCTGGATGCGTTACTTATCTGCTTTTATTCTTCTTAGTCTATCAACCGCTGTGACTGCAGCGGACACGGCCTCTACCGCAAAAATATCTTTAGCGCCTGCCTATCAGGAGCCATTTTCAGCAGAAGCATTAATGCAATTGCTGTTGGGTTTGGTTCTGGTTGTTCTGTTAATTCTCACGGTTTCCTGGGTGCTGAAGCGTTTCTCTGGAATTGCACCTGTCAGCAAAAATATGCGGGTGTTGGGTGTAATGCCGCTTGGGACGCGTGAAAAAGCAGTTTTAGTGAAAGTAGGGGATAAACAAATCCTGCTGGGAGTGGCTCCTGGCCGGGTTTCACATCTGCAATCATTTGATGAGCCTGTGGTAGAAAGTGAGGAATCCGGGAAAGGATTCGCTCATCGTTTAAGTGAAGCGATGTCAAAACAAAAAGGAGGAGGTAATGATGAAAAAACTAGTTAATTACTTCCTGTTAAGTTTGTTTGTTGTGCTTCCCTCAGTGGGTTGGGCAGCTGATGTCGGTATCCCAGCCGTCACTGTAACAACCGGTGAAGATGGGCAGAGCAATTACAGTGTGACGCTGCAGATTCTGATCCTTATGACCATGCTGACATTCTTGCCAGCTATGGTCATGATGATGACATCTTTTGCCCGAATTATTATTGTATTTGCAATCCTGCGACAGGCTCTCGGTCTGCAGCAGACACCGTCAAACCAGATAATGGTGGGTATGGCGATGTTTTTGACATTGTTTATCATGACTCCGGTTCTGGATCAGGTGTATGCAGAAGCAGTGCAACCTTATGTCAATGAAGAGCTTAGCGTGCTTGAAACCCTGCAGGTTGCAAGCGGTCCCTTTCGGGAATTTATGATGTTGCAGACCCGGGAGAGTGATCTTGATCTGTTTATGCGGATCTCAGGTACTCCAGCGGTTGAGAGTGCTGATCAGATTCCCTTTACTATTCTGGTTCCTGCGTTTGTGACCAGTGAGTTGAAAACGGCGTTTCAGATTGGTTTTATGTTGTTTATTCCCTTTCTGGTAATCGATCTGGTGGTAGCGAGTGTTCTTATGGCTATGGGTATGATGATGTTGTCGCCGATCATTATTTCACTGCCATTCAAAATCATGCTATTTGTTTTAGTTGATGGTTGGGCGTTGGTAATTGGCACACTTGCTGCCAGTTTTGGGATATAGAAACTTAACACTAACAGGAGGCGAGCATGACACCTGAAGTTGTACTCGGTTTGTTCGGTGAAGCATTCTGGCTGATAGTGTTGTTGGTATCGGTGATTATTGTTCCGAGTCTGCTGGTTGGTTTGGTGGTTTCAACCTTTCAGGCCGCGACTCAGATTAACGAACAAACTTTAAGCTTTCTGCCGCGTTTATTGGTTACCATTCTGGTTATTATGTGGGCGGGTCCCTGGATTCTTGCCAAATTGACCGATCATTTCACCACTCTGGTGAAAAATATTCCTTATGTGATTGGGTAGCTTCCCTTGTTTGAGATCGGTATCAGTGAGATCGAGCAATGGATAGCGGCTTTTCTCTGGCCGTTGTTCAGAGTGGCATCGTTTTTTATGGCGGTTCCTCTGATCGGTAGTCAGTTGCTTAATATGCGGCTGCGTTTAATGCTGGCCATTGTGGTGACGGCTGTCGTATCACCCCTACTTCCTGAGATGCCTGACTTTGACGGCTTACATTTCAACTCCTACCTTATAATCGGTCAGCAAATACTGATTGGTGCTATGTTGGGGTTCTTGTTTCAGGTGTTCTACCAGATATTTGTCTTGGGTGGTCAGATGATTGCTATGCAGATGGGTCTGGGTTTCGCTTCTATGACTGATCCCGCTAATGGTATTTCGGTTGTAATGCTGGGTCAGTTTTACCTGACTTTGATCATGATGCTGTTTGTGGCGCTGAATGGGCATCTGATTATGATCGAGGTGATCGTTCGAAGTTTTGATGTAGTCCCCGTTGCTTTTGAAGCCTTGGATCGACTGAGTTATTGGAAAGTGCTGATGGCTGGTAGTTGGATGTTTTCGGCAGCTTTTCTAATGGCTCTTCCTGCCGTTACGGCATTATTAGTGGTGAACATGGCGTTTGGTATCATGTCCCGTGCTGCGCCGCAGTTGAATATTCTGGCTGTTGGTTTTCCGTTTACCATGGTGCTTGGTTTGTTTATCAACTGGGTAAATCTGGGCGGTTTCCTGGATCAATACATGCGTATATCGGGGTTTGTTCTCGACTATATAGAAAACTTATTTCTGTAAGGGTTTGTTATGGCAGAGGAATCAGGTCAGGAAAAAACAGAAGACCCCACGCCCAAGCGAATCCGTGAAGCGCGGGAAAAAGGCGATGTGCCGCGATCAAAAGAGCTGGCAACTACACTGGTACTAATGACAGCAGTGGCTTCTGTCTTTGTCTTTGGTGCGCAGCTCGCAAACAAAATGCTGGGCATCGTTGAAAGTAATTTTGTTCTTGATCGTCAGTCTATCTTTGATACCAATAAAATGCTGGCTCATTTTGAGGCTTCCTCCTGGGATGCTTTATTGGGTGTTGCGGGTATCTTTTCCGTTATTCTGGTTGCTGCTCTTGTTGGTCCTATTGCGCTGGGTGGTTGGAATTTCAGCAGTAAGTCCCTTGCGCCTAAAGGTAGTCGAATTAGCCCGCTGGCGGGTATCAAGCGTATGTTTTCCCTTAAAGCTTTGGTTGAGCTTTTTAAAGCTATTGCCAAGTTCTCTTTAGTGGGTGGCTTCGCCATTTTGATTTTGTGGAATCTAAGGTCAGAGATTCTGGCGTTGGCGACCTTTGAGGCGCGGCCTGCAATAAAAGAGGCAATAGATATCGTTGTCTGGGTGTTTATGGCGCTGAGTGCAGTCTTGATCCTGATAGCGGCAGTGGATGTGCCTTATCAGATCTATGAGTACACGGAAAAAATGAAAATGACCCTTCAGGAAGTTAAGGATGAGCTTAAAAATACTGAAGGTAAACCAGAAGTAAAGGGTCGAATCAGGCAGTTGCAGCGCGAGATCGCTCAACGACAGATGATGAAGTCGGTTCCAGAGGCGGATGTTGTTATCACTAACCCGACCCACTATGCGGTGGCGCTGAAGTATGATGGTGAAGGCAGGGGTGCGCCAATACTGGTGGCTAAAGGTGTCGATTTTGTGGCGTTTAAGATTCGAGAGGTGGCCGAAGAGCATGACGTGCCTATTCTCTCGGCTCCGCCCCTGGCGCGTGCCATCTATAACTTCACAGAGATTGAGGAGGAAATTCCATCAGGGTTATACATGGCTGTGGCTCAGGTTCTTGCATATGTCTTCCAGTTGAAACGCTATAAAAAACAACAGGCTGAAAAGCCTTCCGATATTAAAATTGATAAACTTCCTATCCCTGAAGAATTTGCAGATTCTGATCAGTAATGGCGTAAAAATTGCAAAAATAATTGCTTGAGGAATATTTCCGTCAAAAAAATAGCGCTATCGGGCCGTGTGCCTGTTAATTAGAGCTGTATTGGCGGGAATGTGTTTATAGTGATGTTTTTTTGACGTTGAAGCCCCCCCAATGGAAAGAGCGGTAGTTCTGGAGAATGTACGCAGTTTAGGTAGAGGCAGTCTAGGTGTGCCTTTGCTGCTGCTGGTCGTCCTGGCAATGGTGACATTGCCTGTGCCGCCGTTTCTTCTTGATGTTCTTTTTACATTCAATATTGCGTTGTCTATCGTCGTTCTGTTGGTCTGTGTCTATTCTGGCCGTCCTCTTGATTTTGCTATTTTTCCTACAATTATCCTGATCGCAACCTTGATGCGGCTGGCGTTAAATGTCGCTTCTACGCGAGTTGTGCTTCTGTATGGTCATGAAGGTGGAGATGCCGCTGGTAAGGTTATCGAGGCCTTTGGTGAAGTGGTTATCGGTGGTAATTACGTTGTCGGTTTTGTGGTCTTCCTGATTTTGATCATCATTAACTTTGTGGTGGTAACAAAGGGCGCTGGCCGTATTTCCGAAGTGAGTGCGCGATTTACCCTGGATGCAATGCCGGGTAAGCAGATGGCGATTGATGCCGATCTGAATGCGGGCCTTATCGGGCAGGAAGAAGCTGGCGCGAGGCGTGCTGAGGTTACCCAGGAAGCAGATTTTTACGGCTCGATGGACGGTGCGTCTAAGTTTGTTAGAGGTGATGCGGTTGCCGGGATTTTGATACTTGTGATCAATCTGCTGGGTGGTCTGGGTATTGGTATGTTGCAGCATGACCTGGACTTTGAAACGGCTATGCGTTTCTACTCACTGCTGACCATTGGTGATGGTTTGGTCGCTCAGGTGCCATCTCTGTTGCTGTCTACAGCGGCGGCTATTATGGTGACCCGACAAAATGTTTCTCACGATATGGGTGGGCAGGTTGTTAGTCAGCTGTTCTCCACGCCCAAGGCTTTAGCTGTTGCAGCCGCCATTATCTTTATTATGGGAATAATTCCGGGGATGCCGCATCTGTCTTTCCTGTCTCTTGCTGCTGCAGCTGGTGGTGGTGCATGGTTTATATATAGAACGCAGCAGAAAAAAGAGGCGGCTGAAAAGGTTCAGGAAGAGGAAGCTGCTGCTATCCCGCAAGAGGACGAAAGCGAAAAACGCGAGTTGGATTGGGATGATGTAATGCCCGTGGATATGGTCGGTCTGGAGGTGGGTTACCGGCTTATTCCTATGGTAGACAAAATGCAGGGTGGTCAGCTTCTGAGTCGTATCAAGGGTGTCAGGAAGAAGTTGTCGCAGGATTTGGGTTTTCTGGTTCCGTCTGTGCATATTCGGGATAATCTGGATCTGCTGCCGGGGGGGTATAGGATCACTCTTATGGGAGTGGTTGTTGGCGAGTCGGAGGTATACCCGGACCGTGAGTTGGCGATCAATCCAGGGCAGGTGTTTGGTAAGTTGCAGGGTGTTGAGGTCAAAGATCCTGCATTTGGTCTGGATGCGATCTGGATTGAGCAATCCCAAAAAGAGCAAGCACAGTCGCTTGGTTACACTGTGGTTGATGCGTCAACGGTGGTGGCGACGCATATGAATCAGCTTCTACAGACTCATGCTCATGAGCTTCTGGGGCACGAAGAAGTGCAGCAGCTTCTGGATATGTTGAGCAAAACATCGCCTAAGCTTGTAGAAGAATTAGTGCCAGCGAAGCTGACATTTAGTGCTCTGCTTAAAGTTCTGCAAAACCTGTTGATGGAACATGTGCCTCTGAAGGATTTCAGAACAGTGGCTGAGTCGCTTGCCGAGGCGGTGACACGTACCCAGGATCCATTGGCTTTGACCGCTGCGGTTAGGGTTTCATTAGCGCGCTTGATTGTGCAAAACATTAATGGTTCGGAAGCTGAATTGCCTGTCATTACTGTCGCGCCGCAGCTTGAGCAGATCTTGTTGAACTCTGTTCAGCAGGGGCAGGATAATGGCTTGGTTCTGGAACCGGGGATGGCTGAGCGTCTTCAGGCATCACTGTCAGAGACTGCGACTCAGCAGGAAATGCTGGGGCGGCCTTCGGTATTGTTAGTGGCTGCGCCGGTAAGACCTTTGATGGCGAAATTTGTACGTTATGGAGAGCATCAGATTCATGTGCTTTCATACCAGGAAATACCTGAAAACAAAAAGGTGACTATTGTGGCAACCGTTGGAGGTGAGGTAGGTGCGTAATTGTTTTTATCTGACTCTCAGCGGATTGATAAGGGAAGGCTATGAAGGTTAAACGCTTTTTTGCTCCGGATATGCGGCAGGCTATGCGCCGCGTAAGAGAAGAGATAGGCCCGGATGCTGTCATAGTGTCTAATCATCGTGTTGCTGGAGGGGTTGAGGTTGTTGCAGCTCATGATAACGATTATGAGATGGCGCAGCAGGCATTCTCGAAGGATAAAAGTCCTAAAGAACAGAAACGCCAGGAGCAAATTGATGTGCTTACTGGAGGGCAGGCATCTAACCTATCGGGTGAGCTGCAAAAAACCAGATTGCAAATTGCAGAGGCTGAAAGACAGCAAAAAACTCAGGATTTTCAAGCGCCTGGGTCTGTTAATCGTCAGGCTGAACAGGGTGAAGAGGATCTCAAGGCGATTCTCGAGTCTCTAAAAAAACGTCAGAAGCTTAAGGCTGATGTTGCTCATAATAATTTCCGTCAGGCTAATGACGAGTTTAGTGTTGATGGTTTAGAAGGGTTAGTGCCCGATTCTGGAATGGACGGAGGTATGCCTGATCTGCATACGGATGAAACGCTTATTCGCTCGATGCAGGACGAGATATCTCAGCTAAAAAACCTTCTCAATCAGCAGGCCTTGAGTCAGAGTCGCCGTATGGCTGCAGTGGCTCCTGCGGCGCATAAATCTCCTCTCCACAGAAAATTGGATCTGCTTGGCTTGAGCGAATCATTGTCGAATACGATCGTATCCGGTATTGAGAGTAATCTTGCGCCAGATAAAGCCTGGAAAAATGCCTTAAGTAAACTGTCAGACTCTATCCCTGTTAAAGGTGATGATTTTATTGATCGTGGCGGCATGGTGGCGTTTGTTGGGCCTACAGGTGTGGGTAAAACCACAACAATCGGCAAGCTTGCGGCGAAGTATGTTCTCAAACATGGTAGCTCAAGTCTGGCATTGGTAACGACTGATACCTATCGAATTGCTGCGCATGAGCAGTTGCGTACTTTTGGTCGTATTCTTGATGTCCCTGTTCGGGTGGTTAACGAAACAAACTCTCTTGAAGAGGTTCTGCAGTCATTAAAAACCAAGCGATTGGTATTGATCGATACGGCAGGCCTTAATTCCCAGGAAGCTCACAGTCAGCAACAGTTGGAAATGCTGGAAGCGGTGTCGTTACGCCTTAAAAAGTTGTTGGTTGTTTCATGCAGTAGTCAGAGGCGGGTTGTTGAGCAGGCTTACAATGCCTATAGATCACTTGGGTTGCACGGTTGTGTTTTGAGTAAGATGGATGAGTCGGGCAGTCTTGGCGATGCGATTTCTCTCATTATTGAGAAAGGTTTGCCGGTTACCTATGTTACGGATGGTCAGCGCGTTCCGGACGATATTTCTGTTGCCAGGAAACATGATCTGGTCAGTAGGGCGGTGGTTACGGCGCAGAGAGCGATCGAAGCTGAAAAACGGCAAGCGGCATTGGATGATGCTTACAAAGCAGGCTAAAGGTTGGAATGATTATGGATCAACATAGGCCTGTAAAGGTTATCGCGGTTACCGGTGGTAAGGGCGGGGTAGGTAAAACCAATGTCTCGGTCAACTTATCGTTGGCAATGTCTGAGATGGGGCATCGCACAGTGCTAATGGATGCTGATCTTGGTTTGGCAAATGTTGATGTGCTGCTTGGCTTAAGGCCTAAAAAAACTGTTGCAGATGTATTGGATGGTGAGTGTGGTCTGGAAGATGTTTTATTGTCGGTGAATGATAACTTGCGTATTGTTCCGGCGTCTTCAGGTACTCAGGAGATGACTGCTCTGTCGCCTCATGAGCATGCTGAGCTAATTCATGCGTTTAGCTCTATAGCGGATGATGTTGATGTGTTGGTGGTGGATACTGCGGCAGGAATATCTGATTCTGTTGTTAGTTTTATTAAAGCAGCGCAAGAGGTATTGGTGGTAGTTTGCGATGAACCTACGTCAATTACCGATGCATATGCTTTAATTAAACTGTTAAACCGGGATTATAGAATGACGCGTTTTCGTGTGCTTGCAAATATGGTGCGCAGCGAGCAGGAAGGACGTAATATGTTTGGTAAGTTACTTACCGTTACGGATCGCTTTCTGGATGTCACTCTTCAATATGTTGGTTCAATCCCTTATGATGAAAATGTTCGCAAGGCTGTTCAGCGCCAAGTGGCTGTTTTGCAAGCTTTTCCCAAGAGCAAAGTTTCCTTGGCATATAAGCAATTAGCGAATAAAGTAAATGGGTGGCCGGTGCAAGCTGTGCCCCGGGGACATTTAGAGTTTTTTGTTGAACGGCTCGTTCAAGGAGCGCGTTCATCGGACTGAGAATTATGAGGCAGTATGTATAACCCGCTGCAGTTACAATCCAGCGATGAGTTGATTGAGCAGTATGCACCACTCGTTAAACGTATTGCTCATCATTTGCTGGCAAGGTTGCCAGCGACCATACTTGTCGATGATTTGATCCAGGCGGGTATGGTGGGTTTGCTGGAAGCTGCGAAAAAATATGACGCGGGGAAGGGCGCTAGCTTTGAAACCTATGCTGGTATCCGAATCCGGGGTTCAATTATTGATGAGGTTCGTCGCGGGGACTGGACACCTAGGTCAGTGCATCGCAACAGTCGTCGGGTAACTGAGGCTATTCAGCAGGTAGAGGCAAGAACAGGTAGAGATGCCGGCGATGCTGAAGTAGCTCGCGAACTGGGCATCAGTGTTGATGAATACCATGTTCTACTGAAAGATAGTCTGGAAAGTCGTCTCTTTAGCTTCGAAGATATGTTGAATCCCCTGCACGATGGTCCGGGAGAGGCTTTTGCTAATGATGACCCAGGCCCTAATCAAAATTTTGAGCGAGAAGCATTTCTAAAAGCTCTCAGTGAAGCTATAAATAATTTACCGGAACGAGAAAAACTTGTTCTGGCTTTATACTATGATGAAGAACTGAATCTGAAGGAGATTGGTCAGGTTCTTGGGGTAAGTGAATCCCGAGTGAGTCAGATACATAGTCAGGCAGCGCTGCGTTTACGCTCCAGACTAAGTGAATGGCGATAAAAAAGGCTTGACCATACTCAACGTAATTGTGGTAAAAACGTGTAGACTCAACAAACTGCGCAGTTTCAAGTTGGAGGCTCGTCTTGAATAAAGACATGAAAATTCTTGTGGTGGATGATTTTTCTACCATGAGACGAATTATTAAAAACCTGTTAAAAGACCTGGGTATGACCAATGTCACAGAAGCTGATGATGGTCAAACCGCGCTTCCTATCCTCAAGCAAGGAGGGATTGATTTCTTGGTGACGGATTGGAATATGCCGGGAATGACGGGTATCGATCTTTTAAAAGAGGTTCGTTCTGATCCTAATCTGGCAAGTATGCCGGTACTGATGGTAACTGCTGAAGCTAAAAAAGAGCAGATTATTGCGGCAGCTCAAGCAGGTGTTAATGGTTATGTTGTGAAGCCATTTACCGCAGCTGTTCTCAAGGAAAAGATAGATAAAATCTTTGAGCGCCTAGGTTAAGGAAGGTCGGTAAACGAATTATGTCAGGTATCGGTCAGGGTATAGGTCAGTTTGAGATTGAGCTTCAGAATAAGGCGCAGGAACTTGTTTCTGTCCTTAGTGATGGAAATGTATCTCATGCAATGGAAATTATTCAGGAGCTCCATGATTTCAGGCATCAGGTTTTCTTTTCTGAAGTGGGTCATCTTACCCGCGGCCTGCATGAAGCTTTAAAAGCATTTTCCACTGAACTGGGTAGTAGTCTTCAGGTTGACGATGAGGAAGCAGATAAAGATACAGATGCTGCAGACCGTCTGAACTATGTTATTGAAGTCACTGAAAAAAATGCGCATGAAACCATGGATAGAGTTGATAATGCTCTATCCTTAGTAGATAAGCTTGATTCGCAGAGTGAGCGCTTTAAGGATCTGCTACTGCTGGTTGGGCAGCTAGAGAAAGAGCATGACAGCCTCAGTGGAGTTTATGATCGCACATGTGCGGTTAAAGAAGAGTCTGAAAAGACAATTAATAAACTTAGAACAGAGCTTACAGACATAGTTGTATCTCAGAGTTATCAGGATATTACAGGTCAGTTAATACGACGTGTAATCAGCTTGGTAACCAATGTTGAAAGTCATCTCATCGGTTTGATGGAGATGGCTGCAAAAGTCGAGAAGCTGTCTGGTATTGAATCTGCACCATCTTCCAGTCAGGAAAAAGACAATAATAAGAATGAGGTTCAGGCAGAAGGGCCGCAAGTTAACAAGAGCAGTCCTGATGTCGTAAGTAATCAAGATGAAGTTGATGACTTACTCTCTAGCCTGGGTTTTTAAGAGGAGCACCGCATGAGTTTGGAAGTGGATCAGGAAATTCTAGAAGACTTTCTTGTTGAAGCAGGGGAAATTCTGGAGCAGCTTTCTGAGCAGTTGGTTGATCTTGAGCAGAGACCGGATGACAGTGATCTGTTGAATGCTATTTTCCGGGGTTTCCATACGGTTAAAGGTGGCGCAGGTTTTTTACAGCTTGATCCGATGGTTGATTGTTGCCATAACGCCGAAAACCTCTTTGACCTGTTAAGAAACGGCGATATCAAAGTAACGCCGGAATTGATGGATGTTGTGCTGCAGGCGTTAGATACAGTTAACGTGATGTTCGAAGCGGTAAGAAATGGTGACGAACCACAAACCGCTGATCCACAATTGCTTCAGTCTCTGGTCGATTTTGCCACTGGTGGCGCGCCACAAGCCGCACCAGCTCCTGAACCTGTTGCGCCAGAACCCGTTGCAACACCTCAACAATCAGTTGCCCCAGTAACTAATGATCAGTCTGCCGCTGAGTTTGACTCTTTGCTGGATGACTTAGGATCAGATTTATCACCCGTGGCAGAGCCTGCTCCTGCAGCGCCAGGCGGTGACCTCATTACCGAGGATGAATTTGATGCCCTTCTGGACGAGCTTCACGGGCCGGGTAAAGGTCCGGGGGCTGAAGGTGATGCAGCAGCTGCACCACCGTCTGCAGCGAAGGCTTCACCTAAACCGCCAAGCGGTGATTTGATTACGGAAGATGAATTTGAAGCGCTTCTGGATGAGCTTCAGTCTCAGGGTAAAGGGGCCTTTTCAGCGGCACCAGCTGAAGCAGCTCCAGCAGTTCAGGCTACTCCAGCAGCACCTGAGCCAGCGCCTGCTCCGCCAGCGCCTAAACCAGCTCCTAAGCCAACCGCACCTGCTTCTAAAGCGCCGAAAAGTAAGAGTGACGATGCCGTTAAGGCTGCTCATCAGCAAGCTAAGCCGCAGCCAGAGAGTAATGTGCGTGTAGATACACGTTTGCTCGATAAAATCATGAATATGGTGGGTGAGCTGGTATTGGTTCGAAATCGACTTGTCCGATTGGGTGTTACCCGTGAAGATGAGGAGATGGCTAAAGCTCTGGGTACTTTAGACATGGTAACTGCTGATCTGCAGATGTCGGTTATGAAAACCCGTATGCAGCCAGTTAAGAAAGTATTTGGTCGTTTCCCTCGACTGATACGAGACCTGTCCAGAAATCTTAAGAAAGAAATTCGCTTAGAGCTGCGTGGTGAAGAAACGGATCTGGATAAGAACCTTGTAGAAGCACTTGCTGATCCTTTGATTCACTTAGTTCGTAATGCGGTTGACCACGGTATCGAAGCACCGGATGTTCGAGAAGCGGCAGGTAAGCCTAGAGAAGGTCATGTGCTTCTGTCAGCAGAGCAAGAGGGTGACCATATCCTGTTGGTAATTCAGGATGATGGTGCAGGGATGGATGCTGAGAAACTGCGAAATCTCGCGATTGAGCGAGGAATGATGGATGCAGAAGCTGCCCGTCGCCTGACAGAACAGGAATGTTTCAATCTGATCTTTGCAGCTGGATTCTCCACCAAGAAAGAGATTTCTGATGTTTCTGGTCGTGGCGTGGGTATGGATGTGGTTAAAACCAAAATCACCCAGCTTAACGGTACCTTGAACATCGACTCTGTTATAGGTCAGGGCTCTCGTATTGCCATTCAGGTACCACTGACTCTGGCAATTATGCCGACTCTAATGGTTATCCTTGAAGACCAGGCCTTTGCGCTGCCATTGGTGAACGTTAATGAGATCTTTAATCTGGATCTGACGAAAACCAACGTTGTAGATGGTCAGCAGGTAATTATTGTTCGTGATCAGGCACTCCCGTTGTTCCACCTGAAGCGTTGGTTAATAGATGGTCAGCAAGGTGCTGACCTTCCTGAGCAGGGACATGTTGTTATTGTAACCGTAGGTACACAGCGTGTTGGTTTCGTGGTTGATCAGTTAGTTGGTCAGGAGGAGGTTGTAATTAAACCTTTGGGCACAATACTGCATGGTACATCAGGTCTTTCCGGTGCAACAATTACGGGTGATGGTCGAATAGCATTGATTATCGATATACCTAATCTTTTGAAACATTACGCTTCCTAATCAGGAGGGAAGGGAGCGTCTATGCCAGTTAAGGTCCTGATAGTTGATGATTCCGGCTTCTTTCGTCATCGGATCAGTGATCTTCTCTCAGGAGACAGTCGGATAAATGTGGTGGGCTCTGCTCAAAATGGCCGTGAAGCCGTTGAGCAGGCGAAACTTTTACGTCCCGATCTGATTACTATGGATGTGGAAATGCCTCAGATGAATGGTATTGAAGCGGTCCGCGTCATCATGCGCGAGTGCCCAACCAACATACTGATGCTTTCTTCACTGACCCAGGAAGGCGCGCAGGTTACAATTCAGGCTTTAGAAGCGGGAGCTGTTGATTATCTTTCAAAAGATATGCGGGCCTGGATGGAGCACTCCAGTACTTTGGAAAGGCAGCTGCGGGACAAAGTCGTTGAATTAGGAAGTTCCAGAGTCGCTAAGCGCAGTTCTATTTTTAGTAGCTCTCCATCAGACAGCAGTAAATCGATGGTGTTTAGACCTGAGCCCCAGAGCCCTGCAAAAGATACTGTTTCCTCTCGCTCAATTCAATCTGAACGTCAGCCCTTGGCGTCTCGTAAAACATCTACACCCGAGCGTTTTCCAAATCCTCGCTCTGTGGTAAATAAGGCTGCATCATCGGGCAGTAAAAAGAGTATTCCAGCGGGTTGTAAACTGGTGGTTATTGGTTCTTCAACCGGAGGGCCTGCAGCATTGCAGCAGATTTTGACTCAGCTCCCAGCGAATTTTCCTTATCCGATTTTATTGGTCCAGCACATGCCTAAGACATTCACCTCGGTATTTGCATCACGGTTGGACCAGCAATGCAATATTTCCGTTAAAGAGGCGGAAGACGGTGATAAGTTGTTACCTGGCAGGGCCTTGCTGGCGCCTGGTGGGCACCAGATGATTATTGATCCACGCGGGCAGGATAAAGTGAAAATCATGCCGGGTGATGAAAGACTGACCTATAAACCCAGTGTGGATGTGACTTATGCCTCTGTAGCCAAGAGTTTTGGTAAAAATGTGTTGGCTATTATTCTCACAGGCATGGGAGCTGATGGCTGTGATGGTGCTAAGTTACTACGCCAGAAAGGCGCAGCAATCTGGGCCCAGAACAAAGAAAGTAGCACTATTTACGGTATGCCTCAGGCAGTGGTCAATGCAGGATTGGCTGATGCGATACTGGATTTATCTGAGTTTGGCCCCTTGCTTAGTAATCGTAGGACGAGTTGATGGATTTAGCAGCAGTAATCGGTGTAATACTCGCATTGGCCGCAGTCCTTGGCGGTAACTTGCTCGAAGGTGGTCAGCTGCAAGAGTTGGTTAACTTGCCTGCGGCTGCAATTGTTATTGGCGGTACTTTGGCTGCAGCGATTATTCAGTCTCCAGGCAAAGATGTGGGAAGGTCTCTGAAACTGTTGGGCTGGGCTTTTGGTCAGAACAAAGTGGATCTGGGAAAAGGTATCGATCAAGTGGTGAGCTTATGCGTTGTTGCACGCCGCAAAGGGTTACTGGCATTGGAAGCTGAGGCAGATAAAGAAAAAGACAGTTTTATGAAAACAGGCCTGCTTCTGCTTTCGGATGGTAAGAGCGCCGATGAAATACGTGGCACGCTGGAAGTAGAGATGATCACTTTGGAGCAAAGAGATCTTCAGGCTGCTAAGGTTATAGAAAGCATGGGGGGATATGCCCCTACAATGGGAATCATTGGTGCGGTATTGGGTTTGATTCATGTGATGGGTAACCTTTCTGATCCAGAAAACCTGGGTGCAGGCATCGCAACAGCGTTTGTGGCGACCATCTATGGTATTGGTATAGCAAACCTGTTTTTAATACCTGTTGCCAATAAAATTAAGAGCCTGGTTTTGATGAGATATCAGTATCAGGAAATGATTCTTGATGGATTGATGTTCATCGCGCAGGGGCAAAACCCGAAAGCTATCCAGCAGCGATTGCAAGGATATGTGAGGTAAGTTATGCCCAAACGGCGGCATCCAGAAGAGCAGATAAGAAATGATCGTTGGGTTATTTCTTATGCGGATTTCATTACTCTTCTGTTTGCGTTTTTTGTAGTGATGTATGGCATCTCTTCCGTTAATGAAGAAAAGTATAAAGACCTTTCTGAAGCTCTGTCTGGTGTGTTTTTAGGTGTAGGGCAAGTGGTTGCTCATACGGATGGTACGGGTAAAAATGGCCTTGGATTGTTGTCCGGAGGGGTCGCTGACGAGGATGGCCCTAAGATTACAATCACTCCACCTGACCAGAAAAAAACTGATGCCTTGAAACGCATGCAGACGGCTTTGGAGAGTGATTTTTCCAGCGAGATTGACCAGGGGCAGGTGCAGGTTTCGGGGAACGATCTATGGGTCTCGATAGAATTGAGATCCAATTATCTGTTTCCATCCGGTGGTGCTATTCCCAATATTCAGGCGGATATACTGCTGGAAAAAATAGCGGATGTTCTTAGGGGTGAGGGTAACCCTATCCATGTGGAAGGGTTTACGGATAACCAAAAGATATCAACGGATGCTTTTCCTTCCAATTGGGAGTTATCAGCGGCTAGGGCTGCTGCAGTTGTCAGGCTTCTGGCTCAGTTTGGAGTTGATCCTAAGCGCATGGCAGCGGTGGGTTATGGTGAATTTCAGCCAGCGTACAGTAACCGTACGGAGAAAGGGCAGCGTTTAAATCGCAGGGTGCTGATTGTTATCTCTCGGGATGAGAAAGTCAGACGTTCTGTCTCCTCTTTTGGGAGTCAGCAAGTGAGTGCGGATGCATTGTCGACGTTATTGAATGAACAAGAGAAAGAGACCGTTCCTGTGATTGAGCAGGTAGAAACAGGTAATGGTGGTGTGTTGTTCAGAAGGCCTGAACCAGAGCCTTCGCAACAGGAAGATAATTAAATGCATGTATGGTCAGTTGCCAACCAGAAAGGTGGCGTGGGCAAAACCACAACAGTCGTAACAATGGCAGGCTTACTTGCAGAAGTGGGCTATCGTGTGTTGTTGATTGATCTCGATCCTCATGGCTCTTTGACCAGTTATTTTGGCTATGACCCGGATGAACTGGATAACAGTGTTTATGATCTTTTTCAGGGCCAAAGCAAAATCACTAAAGCAGACGTCACAGGCTTGTTACTGAAATCAAGCCATGAGCGTATCGAGTTAGTACCCGCTTCAACAGCAATGGCAACTCTGGAACGCAAAGCTGTTGGTGAAGAGGGTATGGGGTTGCAAATTGCAAAAGCACTGGTTCACCTTCGAGACCGTTATGATTATGTATTGATTGATAGTCCTCCGGTTTTAGGTGTTTTAATGGTCAACGCTCTGGCGGCATGCCATCACTTGATTGTCCCGGTTCAGACTGAGTTTCTTGCTCTGAAAGGTTTGGAGCGTATGGTGCGCACGATCAATATGATTAACCGCGCCCGGAGTAAAAAACTGAGTTACACCATTATCCCAACCTTTTATGATCGCAGAACTCAGGCTTCCGTGAGTAGTCTGCGTGAACTCCATCATAACTACCCCAATGAAATTTCCAATGCGGTCATTCCTGTAGATACCAAATTCCGAAATGCCAGTATTAAAGGTCTTGTGCCGTCAGTGATGGATTCCAGTAGTAAAGGTGTGCATTCCTATGCTCGTATCTTACGTTCCATGTTGGAACGGCAGCGTCAGGAGGTTCTATGAGTGATTCAAAAAAAGATCCTCAGTTGAATGATGACGTACATGGTGTTCAGAAAGTAGTCTATGACTATCTGGAAGCGCTTTTATCTGATCCCGATGCAAGAATAGAAACAGATAAAGAGTTACAGGCGATAGTTGAAGAAGTAGAACCGCTTGATGACTCAGCTGTGGCAGAGGAAGTTAATCCTGAATCTACAGAAACAGCTGTTGTTGAGACAGAAATAACAGATACTCTTGAAGAGCCAGAGCCAGAGCCAGTTGCCGCGAAAGCAGCGCATATTCCGAGCAAAGAGCTAAATTGTGTTTTAATTCGAATGCATGGGCTTAATCTGGCAATACCTTTTGATTATATCGAGGGTGCTGTCCACCTAAGTTCAGTTTCCCTAACGCTGGATGCTGCGCATGATTGGTGCTTAGGACGATTCGGTGGCGTCCAGTCGGATACTAATGTGATTGATACCGCTCTTTGGTTGATTCCAGAACGCTATAAGCCGGAGATGGCTAAATATGATGAGCTGATTATCCTCAGGGGCAGGCACTGGGCATTGGCTTGTGATGAATTGGTCAAATCGGTTCGTATCCCGGCAGATAAAATAGCCTGGGCTGGAAATAATAATCCAAGACCCTGGCTCTTAGGGACTTATATGGATGAACGCTGTGCCATTCTGGATATACCTGAACTGTTAAGACAGTTTGATACAGCTTTCTGATGGCTAAAAGATTAAAAGGTAGGCAGTGACTGTGTGGTTAAATTTTTTCTTCATTGTTCTGGCGTTAGGTGCTTTTGCAGCCAGTGCTTTTTTGTATGTACGGGTTCAGAAGCAGGAAAGGCAACATCAGGCTTTGATTAATGTGCTGCGCAATGAAATACAGGCGATGACCAATAGTTCGATTGGTATGGGACGACGCCTGATCGAAGTTGAACAGAAATTAAATCTGACTGCCGACAAACAAGTGGAATTAGAGAACCGTGACCCGGGTGTGCTGGCTTATAACCAGGCCGCGCGGTTAATGGAAATGGGGGCTGATGTAGATGATCTGGTCAAGAATTGTGGCATCGGCCGACCTGAAGCGGAATTAATGGCTCTTCTCCATCAGGAGTTGGATGCGCCTGACCGCTCGATTTCTCACGACGGTTAATTGTTTATCTTTTCACTCAGCTCCTGAATAAGCTCACTCTGATCTTGCTTCAGGCTGTATGCGAATGCGATCACTTCCGCTATTGCCCGATAGAGTGATTCGGGTATCTCGTCACCCAGCTCAAGTCTGATCAGAACCTCCACCAGTTCTGGGCTCTCATGGATATGAATGTTGTTTTCTTCCGCTAACTGGATGATCTGCTCAGCAATTTCTCCCATGCCTTTTGCGACAATCAAAGGTGCTTTTCCAGCATCCTGATCATACTTCAGTGCGATTGCTTTCTGACGCTGATCGGGCTCGGAATCTCGGCTGATTTTCATGTGTGGAGGTCTACCAGTTTTTTATGGATGGCTTGTTTCTGTTCAGGAGCCGTGCCCTGGTGCCATTGAACTTCTGAATTGCTAAAGCCGCATTCGCGAAGTCGTTCCGCAAAGTTGTCTGCTTTAGAGCGGAGTTTCTCTGCTGTGCCTTCCTTATCGCACCAGAATAATGTGCTGATTTCATGTTCGTCTGAAAGCCGGATCTCTGCATCCACGCCACCCAGTTCTTCAAGGTCGAAATGTAAGCGCACACGCCACACCGAGACCATCTCGCCATCGGCATTACTGCCGCCTTCTCTACTGAGTCGGAGTTCGAGGTTTTCCCAGCGATCACCTTGTTTAATCGGAAGATCAAATTGCAGTACCCTTTCAAATCCGCCGTCCGGTAGCTCTCGCCACTGCTGTAGAGAGTTTAATTGTTGGCTGGTTACACGGGAATGTAATCCCCTTAGCAGTTGCTCAAAGCGTTCCCTTTGTTCGTCAGGAAGGCGGTCGGCCAGATTCTGAAGCTGTTGCAACTGGCTCTTCATATCCTGGGGATTGGGGGTTTTACCCTCACTCAAAAATCTTTCAGTGTGTAATCCACCTAATTCAATATTCTGACGTATCTGCGAGGCAGCTTCATGGCTGCCGGGTCTAACACCAAACAGCTGAAGCATTGAGCGTACCACAGAACTAATCTGGCTGGCTTGAGAGCCTTCCGTTACGGCTGCAGTTTGTGCCAGCTGAGAAAAAACATCACCCGTGGGTATCTGTACAGGCAGAGCATTTCTCAGAACCTCCTGGATGGCTGGTTTATCAAGCGCTGAATTTGGCGTGAGGTTCGGTAGCTGAACTTTAACAATCAGGGCTTCTTGCTTGCCGGTTTTTTGCAGCAGCACCTGAGCTCCTTGAGGTAAAGGTTGAGGGGAATTGAACTCAACCTTCGAGCCATCGGGTAATGCCAGCGTAATTGCGTGGTGAGTGGGCGGGGCAGAAATTCTGGCTGTATTGACAGTATTTCCTGGCGGTTGCGTATTTGCTGCTGAATCTTTTACGGCCGGGCCTGCATTGTTGGAGGTATTTTGGTTTGTCGGTGCTGTTTCAGGCCTGGGGGTAGCAGTTGCGTTATTGCTTACAGGAGCTGGTTGCGAGGTTGGTGAAGCCGTTTGGGTTGTCCCAGATGGTGGATTTGGTGTTCCAGCAATATTTGAGGGCGGTGGATTATTACTTGCAGTGTTCAATGGCGGCGTGCCGCCTGATTTTGCAGTTGCAGTTGCAGTTGCAGTTGCAGTTGCAGCTTGTGGCTGGATGGGTGGCTGATTGCTGGTGTTATTACTGGGTGAGGGAGTTGAGATGTTTGCCTTTTGTGCCGCAGGTTGAGCTACTGTTTGCGGGTTTATAACAGGGCGCTCTGTGGTCGCTGTGTTTGTCGGTGGTGAAGCAGGAGATGTTTGAACTGTTGGTGCGGCCGTCGCAGCTTGCTGCAAAGGTGTGTTGGTGGTTACAGGGTTTCCTCTGTTAGCTATCGCTGTTGTTAAGGGAGTATTTGTAGCAGAGCCTTGTTGTGTTGTTTGGGGCGGCTGTTGAGTATTTGACTCAGTGATTGTTGCGGCGCTTGGATAAACAGGACGGCTGCTGATAACTGCCGCAAGTAAACGACCATTGTCCGGAAGCTTGCTGGTGTTTAACGGCATCGCTGTTTGTAACCGGATATTGGCATCCTGCACTTTTTGCTGTGGGTTGGCAGGAGGTTGGGTATTGGCTGGCAGGGGTTGGTTAACTGGTTTATCAGAAGACTGAGGTGTGGTGCTTTGAGTTGTTTGGGGGGTTATCTGGATCTGGCCGTCACTCTGCCTGTTTACATTAATCTTTTGCCCAATAGGGAGGGCCTGAAACACGCCCATTTGTATCAAGCGATTGTTTATTTCCAGCTTTAAGCGAAATATTTCTGGTTGAACCTGGTCGCGGCTAACCGCTACCACCGTTGCGCTCACGTTTTTTCCTACCGGCAATAGCTGATTCAGATTTCTGGACGAATCTGAGGTGGCTTCCGTTGACTGTAGAGGGATAGCTGAAAACTGTGGCAGCAAAACGTTGTACCCTAAAGTTTTTAAATTCAGTTAGTTGATGCGGGTCATGGGTCTTCTGGACGGGTTCTAAATGATCATGTATTTAAAATCCATAACAGTGCAGTGCATCATGATAATCGTATATAATCTCTCGCTTATTAATCGGCAGATTGCCTGAAAAGTATAGTTTAGGTGAATTGGTGAGTGTTCGGTTGGCGTTGGGATGTGATGTCTGATCGCTGTTGTTGGGGATTGAGTTTGGCTACTGAGCTACTAAAAGTTGAAAATCTTTTTTGTGAACGGGATGAGCGGATTCTCTTTGAAGATCTGAACTTTTCTCTGGAGCAGGGAGAGGTTATTCAGATTGAAGGGCAGAACGGTAGTGGTAAAACGACTCTCTTACGCATCCTTAGTGGCCTGTCGAGCAATTTTGAAGGCGAGATCTTCTGGCAAGGTGAATCCATAGATGATGTTCGGGATGAATTCCTGAGTGAACTCCTCTATTTCGGTCACCATCCGGGGGTGAAAGCGATTCTCAGCCCCGAAGAAAATTTGCGTTGGTACGCGGCGATGCATCCTGGTATTGAACTGGATAAAATCTCTTACGCTCTGGGGAAAGTAGGCTTGGCGGGTTTTGAGGATGTTCCTTGCCATACATTGTCTGCTGGCCAGAACCGTCGCGTAAGCCTTGCTCGTCTATATCTGAGTAAAGCCCGCTTATGGATTTTGGATGAGCCGTTCACCGCAATAGATAAAAAAGGGGTTGCTGAAAAAGAGCAGTTAATCCTCGAACATGCACGACAAGGCGGAACTGTCATCCTGACAACCCACCACGAATTAGGGGTAGGGGATCAGATCCGGCGTTTGAATTTAGATGAGCTGGCGGGAACTTAATGGGCCAGATAGTGACGAAAGAAGAATCTGCTGAGCTGGAAACAACAGTGTCAGGCTTGTTCTGGGCTGTTCTGAAACGGGATTTGATGCTTGCTTATCGCAAGAAAAGCGACCTGTTTAACCCGCTTGTGTTTTTTCTCATGGTGGCCACGCTATTTCCTTTGGGTGTCAGCCCAGAGCCGACTTTTTTAGCGGAAGTGGCTCCGGGAGTGGTTTGGGTCGCAGCATTGCTGGCAACACTGTTGTCCATGGATAGCCTGTTCAGGTCTGATTTTGAAGACGGGACTTTAGAACAAACATTATTAAGCCCGCAGCCTTTATTTTTTGTGGTGCTGGCCAAGGTGTTAGCGCACTGGATGATGAGCGGGTTGCCTTTAACGCTATTGGCACCGTTGTTAGGGGTAATGCTGTTTTTACCCGGTGAAGGTATGACAGGGCTGATGCTGAGCCTGCTATTAGGTACTCCGACTCTGAGTCTGGTTGGGGCAATTGGTGCAGCTTTGACAGTGGGATTACGCAAGGGCGGCGTGTTGATATCGCTTTTGGTTTTGCCTCTGTATATACCTGTTTTGATTTTTGGTACAAGTGCAGTGCAAGCGGCAATTACCGGTTTGCCACTAGGCGGCTTTTTAGGCCTGCTTGGCGCAATGCTTGCTTTAGGAGTGGTGATGGCTCCTCTGGCAATAGGCGCTGCACTCAGAATTTCCGTGAGCGGATAGAAGTAAGGTAGTTATGAGCGAAAAGAAAAAGTGGATGCCCCGTTGGTTTTATCAGCTAGCTTCACCTCGCTGGTCTTACAACATAATGGGTAAATTACTGCCTGGGTTTGCGATTGCAGCGGCTCTGCTGTTAATTGCCGGAACCATCTGGGCATTATTGTTTGCGCCTGAAGATTATCAACAGGGTAATAGCTTCCGTATTATTTATATCCATGTCCCTTCCGCTATTCTTGCGCAATCCTGCTATATGCTGATGGCAGTAGCCGGTGCTATCGGCTTGATCTGGAAGATGAAAGTTGCCGATATGGTGGCTAAGTCCTGTGCCCCAATTGGTGCATCCATTGCCATTCTTGCCCTCGCTACGGGCGCTATCTGGGGTAAACCAACCTGGGGCTCCTGGTGGGTGTGGGATGCGCGATTAACATCCATGTTAATTCTGCTGTTTCTTTATCTGGGTGTTATTGCTTTGCACTCTGCGATTGAAAGTGAAGTTACGGCGGCTAAATCTTCGGCTGTCCTCGCGCTGGTTGGCCTGGTCAACATCCCGATCATCAAATACTCGGTGGATTGGTGGAATACGCTGCACCAGCCCGCCACCTTCAAATTAACCGAAAAGCCAGCGATGCCTGCCGAAATGTGGGTGCCATTGCTGGTTATGGTAATTGGTTTTTATTGTTTCTTTGCCGTCTCTCTTATGATGAGAACCCGGAATGAAATTCTTTATCGGGAGAGAAGAGCCACTTGGGTAAAAGAGCTGGTAGAACAGAAGTGAGAGAAAAAACGTGAGCTTTGACAGTTTTTCCGAGTTTTTAGCGATGGGCGGACATGGTAAATATGTCTGGCTAAGTTATGCCATCGCATTGGTAGTAATCGTGATTAATATTGTGAATCCGGTGTTGCAGAAGAAAAAAGTTTTTTCTGATCTGGCCCGCCGTCTGCGCAGGGAGAAAAAAACCTCATGAATCCCAAACGCAAACAACGTTTGTTCATTGTCATATTTATTGTATTTGGTGTTGGTGCCGCTGTAGGCCTGACTATGTATTCACTCAGTCAGAATATAAACCTGTTCTACTCGCCGACCCAGATTGCTGGTGGCGAAGCGCCGCAAGGCACCCGTATTCGTGCTGGTGGTATGGTTGTGGATGGCAGTGTGAAACGTGATCAGGAGAGTCTGCACGTTGAGTTTGGCATTACCGATTATGAGAAATCGGTGACTGTACATTACAACGGCATCCTGCCAGATCTGTTCCGTGAAGGTCAGGGTATTGTTGCTCAGGGCGAGTTGGACGAAAACAACGTTCTTCAGGCTGCTGAAGTGTTAGCGAAACATGATGAAAACTATATGCCTCCAGAAGTTGCTGATGCCCTCGAAAAAGCAGGAAAAATGCCGAAGCCAGAAGCTGAGGTATATAATAAATGATTCCTGAGTTAGGACAGTATTCTTTAATCCTCGCCTTTTGTATGTCGGCGCTTCTGGCCGTTGTACCCTTAGCTGGAACATTCACTAAAAACCTGCTGTGGATGGGTTATGCCCGTCCTCTGGCAACCGGCATGTTTGCTTTTCTGATGGTCAGCCTTGTTTGCCTGGGTTATGCCTTTGTAACTGACGATTTCTCAGTTGCTTATGTTGCCAGTAATTCAAATACAGCCTTGCCGGTTTATTACAAAGTGAGTGCTATCTGGGGTGGTCATGAAGGCTCATTGTTGCTTTGGGTGGTTATCTTAGGCGCATGGACCTGGGCTGTTGCTGTTAAAAGTGACAATCTACCTCTGGATATCGTGGCCCGAGTGCTCTCTGTGATGGGGATTATCGGTGTCGGTTTTACCCTCTTCACCTTAATGACTTCAAGTCCGTTTGATCGTCATTTACCAATTTCACCGCAAGAAGGTGGCGACCTGAATCCATTATTGCAGGATATTGGTCTGATCTTGCATCCGCCAATGCTGTACATGGGTTATGTAGGTTTCTCAGTTGCATTTGCTTTTGCTATTGCTGCGTTGCTTAGTGGTCGTTTGGATGCAGCTTGGGCGCGCTGGTCTCGCCCGTGGACAGTGATTGCATGGGCATTCCTGACATTAGGCATCGCGCTTGGAAGTTGGTGGGCATACTATGAACTTGGCTGGGGCGGCTGGTGGTTCTGGGATCCGGTTGAAAACGCCTCATTTATGCCATGGCTGGTGGGAACCGCTTTGGTACACAGTCTGGCAGTGACCGAAAAGCGTGGTGTTTTCAAAAGCTGGACCGTATTACTCGCGATTTTTGCATTCTCCTTAAGTTTGCTGGGTACCTTCCTGGTTCGATCGGGTGTGTTAACTTCTGTTCACGCCTTTGCTACGGATCCGGAGCGCGGCTACTTTATACTTGCTCTGCTTGCGATCACAATTGGTGGTTCATTGTTGCTCTATGCAATCAAGGCAGCGCATGTGAAAAGCGAATCCAGTTTTGAACTGGTTTCCCGCGAAACATTCCTGCTTGGGAATAACATCTTATTAGTTGTTGTCGCGATGATGGTGCTGCTAGGTACCTTGTATCCATTGCTGATTGATGCGTTAGGCATGGGTAAAATTTCTGTTGGCCCTCCTTATTTTAATGCTCTCTTTATTCCCTTGATGGCGACTCTTGTTGGTCTAATGGGCTTTGGTATTGTATCTCGTTGGCGAAAAACCAAAGGTGAGCTTTTGAGTAAACAGCTCATATTACCTTTTGTTGGGAGTCTTATTCTTGGTTTTGCTTTCCCGTTTGTCTATGGCGGCGCATTTGATTTGAAAGTGAGCTTCGGAATGGTGCTGGTGTTCTGGATCGCTTTGGTATCCGCCAAGGATATCTGGAATAAACTTGTTGCCCGCAAAGATAAAATCAAAGGTTTGAAATCCCTTTCGCGTAGTTATTATGCGATGGTCCTGGCGCACGTGGGTGTTGCTGTGACGATTGTAGGGATAACCTTAGTGTCGATATATAACGAAGAGCGGGATCTTCGTATGGCGCCTGGAGATAAACTCAGTTTTAAACAGTATGAGTTTATTTTTGATGGCGCGCGTCACATTCAAGGTCCGAATTACACCTCGGATCAGGCTCGGCTTAGAGTCCTGAAAGATGGTGAACCCTACGGAGAGTTATACCCGGAGAAAAGGTTATATACAGCCCGTGGCAATGTTATGACGGAAGCTGCGCTTGATCCGGGATTGACTCGGGATTTGTATGTAGCGCTTGGTGAACCTCTAGAGGGCGGTGCTTGGGCGGTTAGAATCCAGCATAAACCATTTGTTCGCTGGTTGTGGCTTGGCGGTCTGTTAATGACTGTTGGTGGGCTGTTGGCAGCTACGGATCCACGCTATCGTAAACAAGCTAAGCGGGCAGCGGAAGCTGCCTGATCTGGGGATTATTCATGCGTCGTTTTATTCTGTTTTTACCCTTAGTGATCTTCTTTGGGATCGGTGTTTTTTTATATCGAGGTTTGCAGTTAGACCCGACTGAACTACCTTCAGCGCTTCTGGATAAGCCACTTCCTGAATTTCAGCTTTCTTCGTTGTATAACCCTGAACAGGTGTTGTCAGCGGAAGACCTTAAGGGAGAGCCTGCGTTAGTTAATGTGTGGGCAACCTGGTGCCCTTCGTGTAAAGAAGAGCATGCGCAGTTGAACCGAATAAAAGCTGAAGGCTATAAAGTCATTGGTATTAATTACAAAGATGACCGCCAGAAAGCACAGATCTGGTTGCAAAAGTATCTGGATCCATATGCAGAAAATGTCTTTGATCAACAGGGTACATTAGGGCTGGATCTTGGCGTTTACGGTGCACCAGAAACCTATGTAATTGACGCTGAGGGGATCATTCGCTTCAAACATGTGGGTGTAGTGGATGAACGTGTTTGGGGACAGTTGAAGCAGATTGTTGATCAGTTGAAAACGGATTCTAAGGGAGTAATGCAATGAAACAGATCCTTTGCCTGTTACTTCTGATAATGCCGCTCAGCCTACAGGCTGCAATAGATACCTATGAATTTGAAGATGAAGCCACGCGCGAACGTTTCAATAAACTAACGTTTGAGCTGCGTTGTCCAAAGTGTCAGAACCAGAACCTTCAGGATTCGAACTCACCGATAGCCTCTGACCTGAGAAATGAAATTTACAAAATGCTTCAGGCGGGCAATGATGATAATGAGATCGTTGATTTCATGGTTGCACGTTACGGTGATTTTGTTCTGTACCGTCCACCTGTTAATCAGATGACTTACGTTTTGTGGTACGGACCGGCTGCGCTGGTTTTAATTGGCGTTATTGTGGTCTTAGTGATTTCACGAAAGAAAAAGAAAATAAATACTAATGGTGAAGATCTGGAAACTCATCTGAGTGACGAGGAATCACAGCGCTTAAAGAAAATTCTGAATGGGGAAGCTGAGAAGTGATTCAACTCTGGATTGGGATAGCTGTACTGACTGTATTCGCCATCGCGTTTGTATATTTACCCATTCTGCGTGCCCGTAAAGCACTTTTAGCAGAGGAAACTGAGGACCGGGAAACTCAGAATATTGAGATATTCAGGGAAAGGCTCTCTGAACTCGATCAGGAAAAGTCAGCGGGTAATCTGGATGAGCAGGATTACAATACTCTGAAAACAGAGTTGGAGCGTAACCTTCTCACGGATGTTCAAGGCAAGAGCGGGGAGAAATTACAGCTCAAACTCACTGCACAATCTTTGGTAACCGTAACATTGCTTGCTTTGTTAATCCCGGTATCCGCGATTGGTCTTTATTCGATCTACGGTCGAGCGCCTGACCTTGAAATTTCTCTGCAACAACCTAAAGACCCTTTCAACGGTCAGCAGCCGACACTGGAAGAAGCCATTTCCCAGTTGGAAATGGAACTGAAAAGTCAGCCTGAAAACGCTGAAGGCTGGTTCTTACTTGCTACCACCTACCTGAATCAAGGCCGCTTTGTAGAAAGTGCGGACTCGTTTAGAAAAGTGCTTGAAATACTGCCTGAAGATGCGCCTCAGTATGCAGGTGTCATGGGTCAGCTAGCTCAGGCGTTATTCTTCCAGAATGGGAATCAGGTAACGGATGATGTCAGAGTTCAGATCAATAAAACGCTGGCTTTGGAACCTTATGAAATAACAGCGCTGGGTCTGCTGGGAGTTGATGCGTTTGAAAAGCAGGACTATAGGGCAGCCCTTGATCTTTGGTTAACAGCTCTGCGTAATGCGGATGGTCAAAGCGCTGAATCATTACGATCGGGTGTAATACGTGCACGAGACAAACTTGTTGAAGCTGGTGAAGACGTACCAGAAATACCTGAACTTGAAGAAGCAAAAGTTTCATTAAGAGTGCAGTTGGCAGAAGTTTATAAAGATCAGGTAAGTGCAGACCAGGATGTGTTTGTATTTGCGCGTGAAGTCGGCGGTAGAATGCCACTGGCTGCGGTGAAACTTAAAGTTTCTGATCTGCCGGCAGATGTTGTTCTGGACGACAGTCAAGCGATGAACCCAGAAATCAGGCTGTCTTCTGTGCCTACTGTAGAGATTTCTGCCCGTATTTCTAAAACAGGTCAGCCGCAAGCTGCTGTAGGAGATATTTACACCACAATCTCCCCAGTACAGGTTCGCGGAAACAAACTTCCTCTGATTCTGAATATGGATAGAGTTGTCGAATAATACTGGCTCTTTTATAGTTGGCATTAATAAGAACACAAACGGGATAGGGGCGCGACTGGGTCATGGAAATTGGTCTGCGTGAATGGTTGATTATTGGTGGGGTTATTCTGATCCTGCTAATAATCTTTGATGGTTGGCGCCGCATGCAAAGTGGGCGCAACCGTATAAAGATGAACATTGATAAAAACTTTGTTGATGTTCCAGAAGAGAAATCAGAATCTTTCAATCCTGAGCTTCCCAATGGTGGAGCCAGAAAGATCATTTTGGATGATGACCCTCTTTTTTCAGACCATAAACCTAATTTATCTCCAGACACTGCTGCACCAGAGCCTTCTGCGCCTGAACTTTCCGAAAGTAATCCTGAAAACAATGAACCTGAGATAGTCAGTGCAAGCCAACCGGAAACTATTTCTCTGGATTCTGAACACAACTGGGATGATCACCATCTAGATATTGATGATGGGGTGATCGGGCCTGCACGTGTGAGTTCAAATCAAAATGATCAGACAGTTACAGAGGATGAAGCGGAAGAAGTTGCCAAAAGCCAACTGTCAGGCTTTGATCATGATTTGCAGGCGGAAGAGGGAATTATTGGCGAAGTAAGAGTCAGCACTGATTCTGTAGAACCAGAACCAGAACCAGAACCAGAACCAGAACCAGAACCAGAACCAGACGATATAGCTACTGAAACTGAAGATGAGGCTATGGATCTGAATATGGAACTGGATTCCACTGAAGAGCCAGAGCCAGAGCCAGAGCCAGAGCCAGAGCCAGAGCCAGAGCCAGAGCCAGAGCCAGAGCCAGAGCCAGAGCCAGAGCCAGAGCCAGAGCCAGAGCCAGAGCCAGAGCCAGAGCCAGAGCCAGAGCTGAGCCTTACCGTTGAAGATATTCCGGTGTTGGAAGATCTTGTTGATGAGGCTGAAAAGGGAGCTTGGCAACCAGAGATAGTGGAAACCTCTATTCCAGACGACAATCTGGATTTTGATAAACCTATTACGGCACTAGTGGATGAAATTCGGGAGTCTGAATCCGCCCCTCAGAAAGCGTCCAATGAACCGGAAGGTTTTCCTGAGTTGGATTTAGCTGGAGTTGAGAATACAACTCCTCAGGAGAAGGAAGAAGATCCACAAGCACCGTTTGACTTCGGTGCACCTGAAGCAGAACCGGAAGTTGAAAAAGCCCCGATTTTAGCTGAAGAGCAAGAAAAGCAGGATCCTTACGAAAATCTTTCTTTAGGTTCAGCCTTAGATGATGACCAGGCGGTGGTTTCAGCAGAGATTGAAGCAGATGAACCCACGGAAGAATCAGAGGATGATACTGCGGCTCCTGTTGCCTCCGCGCCTATGGCAGAATCTAAACCTGATCAGGCCGTTACAGAAAACAAAAAAACGATCGAAAAAGAACCTGATCCGGAAAATGTGCTGGTTATTTCCGTTATTTCCAAACAAGCGGAAACGTTTAATGGTCCTATGCTCCAGAGAATAGTGGATGCCTGTGGCATGAGCTTCGGGGATATGGAGATCTATCACCGCTTTGAGCAGGAAGATCAAATGGGCGCCGTTCAATTCAGCATGGCGAATGCATTGCCGCCAGGCACCTTTGATCCTGCTCAGCCAGAAACGCTAGGTACCAAAGCCGTTATGTTCTTTATGTCCATGGAAGAGCCTGAGGATGTAATGGAAGCCTTTGAGTGCATGCTTGCCACCGCAGAAACCGTTGCCAAGAATCTGGGTGGCGAGATGTTGGATGAAGATCGTTCGGTGATGCGCAATCAAACTGCGGAACATTATCGCCAGCGTGTGCGCGATTTCGAAATGAAAAACCTGAAAAAACGTAGCAAATAATCCCGCTGCGTTTCTTTTCTGAACTCTAATTGAGACCCACCGTGTCTATTGAACAGCAGATTCTGAAACTGCGTGAGCAGTTAAACTTCTATAACCATCAATATTACGTTCTGGATGAGCCTACTGTACCTGATGCTGAGTACGACCGTTTGTTTCGTCAGTTGCAGTCACTGGAACAGGAAAATCCTGAATTTGCCTCTGCTGATTCACCCACGCAAAGAGTCGGTGGCGCTCCTCTGAGTGAGTTTGAGTCCGTGGCTCATGAAATGAAGATGCTGTCCTTGGATAACGCCTTCAATGCAGAAGATATGCAGGCGTTCGAAAAGAGAATCAAAGAACGCTTGAATGATGACACAGCCATTGAATTCGCCTGTGAACCTAAACTGGATGGGGTAGCCATCAGCCTGCTTTATGAGGATGGTGTCCTTGTTCGGGGAGCCACCAGAGGTGATGGTTCAACGGGTGAAAATATTACCCAGAATGTTCGTACAATTAGAAACATTCCCTTGAAACTGCAAAGTGAGGGTTTTCCTCAGCGTTTGGAGGTTCGCGGAGAAATTTATCTGCCTAAGCAGGGGTTTGATCAGATCAATGCCCGGGCTATAGCTGCTGGTGAGAAAACCTTTGTTAATCCGCGCAACGCCGCGGCTGGAAGTTTGCGGCAACTGGATTCACGAATCACTGCTACCCGCCCGCTGGAATTCTGCGCCTACAGTGTTGGCGTGGTTGAAGGTGGTAATTTACCTGAGAAACATGCGGATATACTTCGGCAATTAAAAACCTGGGGTTTTAAGCTCAATCATTTGCTTGAAGTGGTTGAGGGTAAAGAGGGCTGCCTGGAATATTACTCCCGAGTGGGGGAGTTAAGAGATTCGTTGCCCTTTGAAATAGATGGCGTGGTTTTTAAGGTTAACAGCATTGCTCAACAGCAATCACTTGGTTTTGTTTCTCGTTCTCCCAGATGGGCGATTGCGCATAAATTTCCTGCACAGGAGGAGATGACACAGATTCGGGCAATTGAATTCCAGGTGGGTAGAACTGGTGCGGTGACCCCGGTTGCTCGATTAGAACCTGTGTTTGTGGGAGGCGTAACAGTCTCTAATGCAACATTGCATAACATGGATGAAATTTCCAGATTGGATGTCCGGGTTGGCGATACGGTTGTTGTTCGCAGGGCCGGGGATGTGATTCCTCAAGTTGTCCAGGTAGTTCAGGATCGAAGACCAGAAGATGCAGAGAGGATCCATGCACCCTCCCAATGCCCTGTCTGTGATTCTGATGTGGAACGAGTTCAGATTACCCGTAGAACGAAATCGGGTGAACAGCAATCTGAAGGTGCTGTTTACCGTTGTGTCGGCAGACTGAGTTGTAAGGCTCAATTGCAGCAGGCAATTATTCACTTTGCATCACGTAAAGCGATGGAAATTGATGGCTTGGGCGATAAGATTGTTGAGCAACTGGTGGATGAAGCATTGCTTGCGTCACCTGTGGATCTGTATAAATTAACCGTTGAGCAGCTCGAGCCTTTAGAAGGTTTTGCGGCGCTTTCAGCTAAAAATCTTGTTGAATCGATTGCTCAGAGTAAACAAGTATCCCTGGCGAGGTTTATTTATAGTCTGGGTATCCCTGAAGTAGGAGAGGAAACAGCCAGAGTTTTGGTCGGTTCCTTGGGTAATCTCAAAAATATTCGTGTAGCCATGCCAGAGCTCTTAACCTGGTTACCAGAGGTTGGCAGAGAGGTCGCCTCTGAAATAAGTCACTTCTTTGCTGATCAGCATAATGCCAGGGTCATCGATCAACTGTTGGAACAGGGCATAGTATTTACCGATGAAGCGGAACTTGAGTCTGCCTTGCAAGGTAGTATCTCAATGGCGGCGCTGATTGAACGGATGGATATTTCTGGTATCGCTAAAGTCGGGGCTGAACGTCTGGCGGCGTATTTTGGCAATGTTGAGTCTTTTCTCAACACTGATCAGTGGCAATTGGCTGGCATTGAAAAATTATCCAAGAAAGCACAGGATGGGGTTTTAGGAAAACTTCAGGACCCAGACTGGTGTAAAACCTTGCAAGCTTTAGAGTCTCAGTTGCTTACTTTTGGTATGCACTGGAGCTGTGAAAAAAGTGCTTCAGACACTGCGGATGCGGTGTTAAAAGGAAAAACCTGGGTGCTCACAGGCACGCTCGAACAGTTAAAGCGAAGTGAAGCCAAAGTCTTCCTACAAGATCTGGGTGCTAAAGTTTCTGGAAGTGTTTCTTCGAAAACAGACTGTGTTGTTGCAGGACCAGGTGCGGGATCGAAATTAAATGATGCAATTAGGCTTAATATTCCAGTGATGGATGAAGATGCTTTTGTGCAATTCCTGCAGGAAAATGGAATAAAAATAAAATGAATAACTCAGTAATCTTTAAAGTCTGCTCATACTGTCTTTTTGCGATCACACTGGCAGGTTGCTTTGGTTCAGGGGTTAAAACTGAACCGGGTATCTGTGAGCAGTTACGTGAAAATGATGAGTGGGCAGAGCCTCTGGTGCTGGCTCAGGAAAAATACGGTACACCTCTTTATCTGACATTGGTTTTACTGAATCAGCCTTTATCTGATCTGGATAAAAGCCATATCAATCCTCGTACGGCTGATTGGGATGAGTACCGTCTTCGTTCTGAGAACTGGGAGGCGGCAATCAGTTCACCCTATGATGCGGTAGACTTTATCGGCTGGTTTACGCTGGAAAGTGTAAAACGTAATCAGTTGGACTGGAGTGATGTAAGTGCTCACTACTTGTCTTATCGTATGGGGCATGGTGCATATCACCGTTTTGAACCTGAAAAATATCCGGAGCTTGTGCTGAGGTCCGAGCATTTTTCTCAGCGTGCCGAACTATGGCGTAACCAACTGAAAAACTGCCAATTACAGCTTCAGGAGAAAAGCTGGTACAGCAAACTGAAGTTCTGGTAAGCGCTTTATATGATTATTCCTCAGGATCAGCTTGCCCCAGAAACTCTGACTTCACTGCTGGAAGAGTTTGTCAGTCGCGATGGCACAGACTATGGTGAAGAAGAGGTTACCCTAGAAGAGAAAGTCGACGAGGTTCGTGCCAAGCTGATTTCAGGAGAGGCTGTTATCCTGTTCAGCGAGAGTACAGGCCAATGCAATATAGTTCCAAAGGATAAATTGTGATTCTGCCTTAGATAAAACTGGAGGCAGTTTATTGAGGTACTGATTTATGGACCAGATGGAACAGATAGTTAGCTTAGTTGCCCTTACAATGGGGGTGGGTTGGGCCAGTGGTATCAACCTTTACGCTACTGTCCTGATGCTGGGTGTACTTCAGAATATGGGCCACATCACTCTACCTGAAGAACTACAGATAGTCGGTGATCCATTAATTCTGATGGCAGCAGGCTTTATGTATTTTGTAGAGTTTTTTGCCGATAAAGTTCCGGGTGTCGATACTGGCTGGGACGGCCTGCATACCTTTATCCGTATACCTGCCGGAGCGGCGCTAGCTGCCAGCGCAGTAGGTGATATCTCTCCGGCGGTTGAAGTTGCAGCAGCGCTGGTTGGTGGTTCACTGGCTGCCGGTAGCCATGCGGCAAAAGCGGGTGGACGGGTGTTAATCAATACTTCCCCGGAGCCTGTTACCAACTGGACCGCGTCGATCAGCGAAGACTTATTGGTTTTAGGTGGTCTGTGGGCTGCTTTAAATCACCCAATCTGGTTCCTGGCGGCTTTGGTGGTATTTATTCTCTTACTTATCTGGCTGCTGCCTAAAATATGGCGTGGCGTCAAAAAGGTTTTCCGGTTTATTGCTGGTTTGTTCGGAGCTAAAGAACCTAACGAACAAAAGTCTGGTAATGAAGGAAAAATAGCTCATGAGTCTAACCATGGGCAGCAAACTCGCCTTAAGTAATCTGGTTACACCCAGCGCTCCAGATGGGGGCCACTGACTAACAGTCGGAGCAGGTCAGTGCGGCATACAATTCCTACGATTGTGTCCTGATCATCTACTACCGGCATCGCATTGATCTCATTTTCGATAAAACTGATTGCAACGTCCTGAACCCGGGTTTCTGGCGTTGCTGCAATCAGCTTGCGGGAGTAGATGTCAGTAATCGCTTTGATGGAATCTTGTCCCGCTTCTGCTAAATCAGTTTTAGATAACAGTCCGAGAGGCTTGCTACCGTCGTTGGAAACAATTAGATGGCTGATCTCAAGACTTTCCATGCGTTTCCATGCCGTAACCACCGGGGTGGATTCGGTGGTGGTGTGTACCGGGGAAACCATGATTGTTGATACGGTTAACGAGGCTGCTTCGTTATCTGATTCCGGTTCTTCAGAAAATTCGGCATAGGCCTTGGATGCTGGGTCAGCTGAGTGATTGGCGACCCCTTCTAGTGAACGGGGCACTGTGAACTTTTCACCATCTGCATGCAGTTTGTCTTCAACATCTGCAGCCCTGTGAGTATGCCTGCTTCGAGTAAGCGACTTGACTCCACCTGGTTTAAACAGGGCTTCTTTAGGTGTTTGTATTCGATAACCGTGGTCGTATACATACAGAGCCATAGAATCCTCACCGACAGTTTAGTTGTTCACTAAGTAAGACAAGCTAAAAGCAAAAATGCTCAATGTTATACCTTCTATATCGCCTGTTTTATCAGGTTCTTAATAATAAATCTGCATGGGTTGATCATATCAATCAACTCTTTAGGCAATGGTAAAGGCTCTGAGCAGAGCATTGAAGCAAGTAGTTCGGCAGAAATTGGGCAGGTAATAAGTCCCTTGGAGCCATGTCCGGTATTTACATACAGGTTCGGGAAATGTTCTGGCTGAGCCTCACCAAAGTTCCACTTTCTATCTTTACGTAGCTGGGCGAAGGTTTCAGTGAACTGTTCATACACCGGTGCAGGGCCGACTATCGGCATGTAGTCTGGTGTACTGCATCTGAATGCGGTACGTCCTGAAAGCTGGTCTTGCGTGGCAGCTATTGTGTTACCAAGTTCAGGTAGAATTTCTTTAAGATTGGATATGTTTTCCAGATGATCTTCGCTGCTGACATTGCGTTCTTTGCCCTTAAGGTCGAAAGTGGCACCAAAGCATAGCTGGCCATCTTTTTCTGGAGAGATATAACCTTCACCACAGACAACTGCTTTGGGCAGTGGCATGGATTCTGGAGCGTTGATGATCGAAACCTGACCACGAATGGTTTTAATTGGAAGGTGTGCTGTTTGGGTAAAACTCTTGGTTTGCTCTGCTGCACAGATCACAACATGAGTAGCGCTGAGCGCTTGGTTATCGTGGGTGTGCAACTGCCAGCAGCCATCACTAAACTCCAGAGCAGTCAGCTCAGTGTGAATAATGCTGATATTCTCATGCTTGCAAAGGTGTTGGCAGAAGTCTTTTGGTGAAACCCAGCCTGCCTCCGGGAAAAACAGCCCAGAATGTTGAGTTTCAGTTCCAAGGATGTCTGCAAGTTGTTCCTTTGGTTTATGTGCCACCAGTGATTCTGGGTAGTAATCACCTTGAATCATGGATTGCTGGCGTTTTTGTTCTTTATCGGAAGTCGCAAGCTGGGCTACGCCACTTTGTTTCCAAAACGTTTGTTCAGGATCTTCCCGTTTTAAAAGATTAAGCGTATGGAGCAGACCTGTTATATGAAGCTCTCCTTGTTTGGTCGGTTTGACGGGAAGTTTTGCGTACAGCGCACCCTGAGGATTGCCTGAACCTGCGGTCGCTAGCTCGGGTTCTTTCTCGATTAAAGTAACCTTAACTCCGCGCTTGGCAAGCGCATATGCAGTAGAGCAACCAGCCAGACCTCCGCCGACTACCACTACTTGTTCTGGTCTAGACGAATTAGGGGTATTAAACCAGGGGGCTTTTGCGGGTTGAAGACCCTTATCTTCTATAAAAGTCCCCACAAGCATTTCACGTTTGCGGCCAAACCCTTTCTGTTTTTTTACATCAAATCCAACAGCCTGAAGCCCGCGACGTACTATACCTGCTGCTGTAAAGGTGGAAAAAGTAGTGCCCGGCTTACTCAACCGTCCTATTTGCTCAAATAATTCAGGGCTCCACATCTCAGGGTTTTTAGACGGTGCAAAACCATCGAGATACCAGGCATGAACTTCTGCGTGGAGTTTGGAATAACATTCCGCTGCGTCACCAAACATCAAAATCAGCTTAATGCGCCCCTCTGCAAATGAAAGAGTGTGAAAGCCTTCGCAGGCGATTGGGTATTGATTTAGTAGTTGTTCAGATAGTTCTGAAAACTCAGGCCATTGCTCTAAGGCTTTCTGTAAGTCAGATTGACGTAGAGGGAATTTTTCTACTGATATGTATGTGAGGCTACCATCCTTAGAGGCATTCTGTAGCCATTCAGTACTGGTGATGAGGAAGTTTAGTCCTGTACCGAAACCTGTTTCTGCAATACTTGCCAGTTGATTTTTCACAGCTCTAGGAATTACCTGGTTGCTATCTAAAAACACAAACCTACTCTCATCATCGCCTTGACATACATTGAAGTAAATATCTTCGAACTTGTCAGATAAAGGAGCGGCGTCTTTCCATGATAAATTTGCAGGAGTTATGGGCATGGTTATTTATAAACTCGATATGTTCGTCTTACCAAAGGTATGTGCGCTGTTTTCTTTGGGCTAAATAAAGTCCTTAGGCAATCATCCTAGGTGGGTAAGTTTCAACTTAAAATTGAATATAGAAATGTAATATTTATTCTTGTAATTGACAGGGGTCTATTGTGTAACAAAGATGAAATAATGCCTAAAATTGTTTTGAGTCAAGGCTCGCTGTTGAATTTTAAGTAGAAAGTAGATACTGGGTACTTGCAGTAGTGCTTTTATGCCTCTCAAGCTATAATCGTCTCTCACTAAAATGATAATAGATTGCGTTTTTTCAGAGTACAGAAAATCGTGCAGCAGAGTTAATTACTTATATCTTTTAGGTGCTGACATCATAAAGGAAAGTTTTGATTTTTTGTAAATTATCACGAATTCATAACTTGGCTACCAAGTGAAGTTGACAGAATCTAATACGATGCGAAATAACACGATGTATTCTGGATTATCCATTAATTTATTTTTAATAATTTCTTGGATTTTTGGAGATGCTTTGCTTGGTATCACTAATTCGTAATAGCTAGTATAAGGAAACATCAATGCTAAACGGCTCAACCATTCTGGTAACTGGCGGTACCGGTTCTTTTGGTAATACTTTCGTCCCGATGACGCTAGAAAAATACAATCCTAAGAAAATCATTATTTTTTCTCGCGATGAGATGAAACAGTGGGATATGGCCAAAAAGTACCAAGATGATCCCCGTGTGCGCTTCTTTATTGGGGATGTGCGTGACCGTGACCGGCTGTATCGTGCATTGGATGGTGTTGATTATGTTGTCCATGCCGCTGCGACCAAAATTGTTCCGACAGCAGAATACAATCCATTCGAATGTGTGAAAACAAATATTGATGGGGCAATGAATCTGATCGATGCTTGCATAGATAAAAAGGTTAAAGGTGTTGTGGCGCTATCTACGGATAAAGCCAGTAGTCCGATTAATCTGTATGGGGCAACTAAACTGGCCTCCGATAAACTTTTTGTGGCAGGCAATCACTATGCTGGTGGTAAGGGTACGCGATTTTCAGTCGTTCGTTATGGCAATGTGATGGGATCCCGCGGTTCAGTTATTCCATTTTTCATGTCGATCAAAGACAAAGGTGTATTGCCTATCACAGATGAACGCATGACACGCTTTATGATTTCATTGGAACAAGGTGTAGAGCTAGTTTGGCATGCATTTGAGGATATGATTGGCGGTGAAATATACGTAAAAAAAATTCCATCAATGAAGGTCACGGAACTTGCAAAAGTTATAGCGCCAGAAGCAAAACAGGAAATAGTCGGAATTCGCCCTGGAGAAAAGTTGCACGAGCAGATGATCGGCCCCGAAGATGCTTACTTCACTTATGAATATGAAGAGCATTATAAAATCCTACCGCAGATAAATAATTGGGATAAGGACGCGAACCGTATAAAGGGAGGTAAAAAAGTACCTGAAGGGTTTATCTATGCGAGTGATAATAATCAAGTGTGGATGAGTGATTCTGAACTACGGGGCTGGATCGATACAAACCGTGAGAAAATAGGGAGTATCTAATGATCCCTTATGGTCGGCAGGATATTACGCAGGTTGATATTGACGCTGTTGTTGAAGTGTTAAAGTCCGACTTTTTAACGCAAGGACCAAAAGCCCCTTTGTTTGAAAAGGTCGTTGCTAATAAGGTTGGTTCAAAACATGCGTTTGCTGTTAATAGTGCTACCAGCGGTCTCCATGTTGCCTGCTTGGCGTTAGGCCTAGAGCACGGTGATTGGCTCTGGACTACGCCGATTACTTTTGTAGCTTCGGCTAATTGTGGCCTTTATTGCGGCGCTCTTATTGATTTTGTTGATATTGATCCGCGCACCTACAACCTTTGTCCAAAAAAATTGGAAGTTAAACTATTAAAAGCAGAGTCTGAAGGTAAGTTGCCGAAGGTGCTGGTAGCTGTGCACTTGTGTGGGCAGCCATGTGAAATGGAAGCAATTCATGCTTTATCAAAGCGTTTTGGTTTTAAAATTATTGAAGATGCCTCACATGCAATAGGTGGGAAGTATCAGGGTGAATATATCGGCTGCGGCCGATATAGCGATGTTACTGTTTTTAGCTTTCATCCGGTTAAAATTATTACGACGGCTGAAGGCGGGATGGCATTAACTAATGATGACCAGATCGCCGAAAAGGTAAACCTTTTCCGTAGTCACGGGGTCACTCGCGATGAAAAGCTGATGACTCATGAATCAGATGGTCCATGGTACTACCAACAGGTTGAATTAGGTTACAACTATCGTATGACTGAACTTCAAGCTGCGCTGGGAATTAGTCAAATGGATAGGTTGGATAGTTTTGTCGCTCGACGGAATGAGCTTGCAATGCGTTATGATAATTTACTTCATGGACTACCTGTGACGACTCCTTGGCAGCACTCTGACAGTTACTCAGGTCGCCATTTATATGTCATTCGCCTTCATTTGGAAAAACTAAATCTTACTCACCGACAAGTATTCGAACAACTTCGAGGGCGGGGTATTGGTGTTAATCTGCATTATATCCCTGTTCACACGCAGCCGTATTATCGTTCGTTAGGCTTCCAACAGAATGATTACCCTGAAGCAGAAAGTTACTATAACGAAGCGATTAGCCTGCCCATGTTTCAGGGGTTGAGCAATGAACAGCAAGATGAAGTTGTTGAAGTGCTAACTGAGGTGTTGTCTTGAAACGTGTTGTAGTTATTCAGGCTAGAACAAATTCAGCACGGTTGCCAGCAAAGGTTTTATTACCGGTGAAAGGTATCCCACTTGCAGTATTGGCTGCTAAACGTGCTGGTAATACTGGGCTTGAAGTCATAGTGGCAACTTCTGAAGAAGCTTCTGATGATGTATTGGTCCAGGCGTTGGTCGAAAATGACATTCGTTTTTACCGCGGTAGTTTGAATAATACCCTCGATAGAATTGTTAACGCACTAAAAAGCTACAGCGATGACACATTAGTATTTCGTTTAACTGCAGATAATGTTTTTCCAGACGGCGCTTTATTGGAAGAGATGCAATCTGCGTTTACTGAGAAAAATATTGAATACCTATGCTGTAATGGTGAAAAATCAGGTTTACCCTACGGTATGAGTGCGGAACTAACTCGTTTATGTCATTTGCGAGATGCCTCTAGATACACGGGTAGTCCGTACGATCAAGAACATGTTACGCCATTTGTAAGGCGTCAATATGGTGAAAGTTATTTTGAGCGTTATAAGGATATTCAAAAGGGGCATTTTCGCTGCACAGTGGACTGTTTGGATGACTACCTGGGAATTCAAGAGGTTTTTTCTGAAGTTGAAGATCCTATCCATGAATCTGCATTTTCGTTGGTTGATCGGCTTTATAAAGTAAAATTTCAACCTATGAGCCGTACTGCGGCGAAAAAGCTTGTATTAGGTACTGCTCAATTAGGGCTGTTTTATGGTATTAACAATCAAACAGGTAAGCCTGACGCTGATACAGCGGAGCGGTTGATTAAATCTGCGATTGTGAACGGCGCAACTTTTATTGATACAGCTAGGGCTTATGGCGACAGTGAAAAGGTTGTTGGTCAGGCTTTGAAAAATGGGTGGCAAGGCAGAACGAAAATAGTAACAAAGCTGTCTCCGTTGAATGAAGGTGCGTATAACTCCCCAGAAACCATAAGTGCTTTTGTTGATGCAAGTCTATATAAATCCAGCACATTGTTAGGAGTTCAAAGTTTGGATGTGCTGTTGCTTCATCGTGCCTCAGATATGGTTGATTGGGATGGTGCTGCATGGAAAAGGTTGCTTGAGCATAAAGACAAGGGTTTTATTAAAAAATTGGGCCTTTCTGTCCAGACACCTTCTGAGCTTGAATTGGCTCTAACTTCACACGATGTAACTTTTATTCAAATGCCCTTTAACGTGTTGGATTGGCGCTGGGATGAGGTTATTCCGAAAATCATCAAAGAAAAAGAAAAACGTGATCTTACAATTCATGTGCGCAGTGCCTTATTGCAAGGCTTGCTGTTATCTAGCTCTATTGAACATTGGCAAAGAGCTAATGAACCCTCGGCAGGAAAGGTTATTAGCTGGCTTGTAGATCAGGCAGAAAATTATGGAAAGCTTAGCGTCGCGGATTTTTGTTTAAACTATGTAAAATCATGTGCTTGGGTTGATGGTTTGGTCATAGGTATGGAGACGATTAACCAGCTTATCGATAATGTTTCGATCCTTTCTGAGAGCGATTTTTCGGATAATGAGTTAAATAAAATTAAAGAAGGTCGTCCTTACATCGATAAAAATGTACTCAATCCAACCTGTTGGAGTTAATTAGAATGGCTAAGGGTATAGAAATTTTTTCCTTAAAAGGAAAAAATGCTCTGATAACAGGAGCGACTGGATACTTGGGCACAGCAATGGCATTTGTTCTTGCCGAGGCTGGGGCGAATGTTTTGGTGAATTCGCGTTCAGAAGTGCGTAGTGGAGAGCTGGTTGCAAAATTAAAGGCTGAGGGGTTGCAAGCAGAATGTGCAGCTTTTGATATTACTTCAGATGTAGAAGTTTCCCAATTCGTTAGTAGTATTCAAAAGCGACCATTACATATTTTGATTAACAATGCTTATGCTGGCGGGGCTGGTAGTATTAAGCTGAATCGAGAAGATGCATATTCTTCAAGTTATGATGTCACCATGTTATCAGCACATCGTCTACTAACCTCATTGCTGCCTAACCTTCGCATTGCTACCAAACAAGATGGTGATGCGTCAGTCATCAATTTGGCCTCTATGTATGCATTGGTTAGTCCGGACCAGCGAATATACAACTCCGAAGATGGAGTAAACCCCCCTTTCTATGGGGCCGCTAAGGCTGCTCTACTGCATTGGACCCGTTATGCAGGGTGTGAGTTTGGTAAAGAAGGTATACGGGTTAACGCAGTTTCTCCAGGCCCTTTTCCATCGGAAAGTGTACAAGATGCAGATCCCGAATTTATTTCGAGATTAAATAGCAAAGTTCCTCTGGGTCGAATTGGCAATTCAGAAGAAATTAAGGGGCCTGTGCTCTTCCTAGCTTCAAGTTCTTCAACGTTCGTTAATGGTGCAAATATTGTAGTCGATGGCGGTTGGACGTGTTGGTAAATAACCGTTGCGTCAAGAATTATGTTTTTCGGGCTGATGCTTCGACTCAGATCGGTATAGGCCATGTCATGCGTTGCCTCACATTGGCAGAGGGATTAAAGAACCAAGGGCATCGATGTTTGTTTATTTGCCGTGATCATGATGGGCATTTGGCTGGATTGATATGTAACAAAGGATTCGATGTACAGATATTAATAACAGATGAAAACTTGGAGTATGATGCTGAAACGTTGATGTGGAATACGCATGCTCAATGGTTGGGGGTTTCATGGGAATTTGATGCTCAGCAAACCTTCGAAGCACTTGGAAAGCTTCTCGTGGACTGGTTGATAGTAGATCATTATGCTCTAGATGCTCGCTGGGAACAGGCATTACAAGGCCGAGTAAGCAAAATTATGGTGATTGATGACTTGTTAGATCGAAGTCATCAATGTGACTTATTATTGGATCAAACCTATGGTAGGAACGCTGAAGAATATCGAACACTAGTAAAGCCAAATTGCAAACTACTTTGTGGTGCGGAATATGCCCTTTTGCGTCCAGAGTTTGCAGCCACAAGAGCATATAGTATCGGTCGTAGGGATGATCCTGCTATTCGTCGAATATTAATTACATTGGGTGGAGTGGACAACGACAACTTCACAGGAAAAATACTGGAAGTTCTTCGTGAAAGTTCCCTTCCTAAAGACTGTGAAATAACAGTTGTTATGGGGGAAACAGCTCCTTGGCTTTCAAATGTAAGCGCCCTAGCTCAGACAATGCCCTGGCGTACTCAGGTAAAGGTTGGGGTTAGTGATATGGCTCGAGTAATGGCTGAAAGTGACTTGGCTATAGGTGCTGCAGGTGCCACTTCGTGGGAGCGTTGCTGTTTAGGGGTGCCTACGATCATGGTGGTATTAGCAGATAATCAAAAGCAAGTTGCATTAGCGCTTCAGAATGCTGGAGCTGCGTATTTACTCGATACTTCAAATGAGTTTGAGGTAAAACTCAATGCCCTATTAGATGGCCTGTTAAAAACGAACACAGATTTAAGCGATATGACGAGGTTTGCTTCACAGGTTACGAATGGGAATGGGCTTAGTATGGTTCTTCGGTATTTGGAAAGTGATTCATGACGTCTTCTCAAATGTGTGTCCGTCGAATGGAGTCTTCTGACCTAGAGTTGGTCCTGGCTTGGCGAAATCATCCTGACGTTCGAAGTTACATGTATACAAAACATGAAATTTCATTAGTAGAGCATACTCGTTGGTTTGAAAAAGCTTCAAAAAGTAATGGAGCTCATTTGTTAATCTTTGAGTATGAAGGTGTTCCTCGAGGTTTTTGTAATATTAAAGAAATAGCTGACGGCGGGATAGCTGATTGGGGGTTTTATATAGCGCCTGAAGCATCAACAGTTACCGGACGTATGCTTGGTGAGGCAGTACTAACATATGCTTTTACTACAGCAAAAATACATAAATTGTGTGGTCAGGTTCTTAAGTACAATAAAAAATCCATCATATTCCACAAAAAAATGGGCTTTGTACAAGAGGGGGTATTACGTGATCAACATTATGACGGATTGAAATACCACGACGTTGTGTGTTTTGGCCTTTTTGCTAATGAATGGAAACTAAATAGTTGAGACGAATGCTTATGTCAGAAGTTCCGAGTATAAATATTGCTGGTCGTCGAATTGCTGCAGATGTCCCGCCGTACATCATTGCTGAACTATCAGCAAATCACAATGGAAGGATTGAAACAGCAATCAGAATAATCGAGGAAGCTAAAAAGGCTGGCGCTGATGCAGTAAAACTACAAACATATTCAGCTGATACAATTACATTGGATTGTGACACAAAAGACTTTCAAATTGACTCTGGTCTATGGGCTGGTAAAACACTCTACCAGCTTTATCAGGAAGCTCATATGCCATGGGAATGGCATAAGCCTCTATTCGAATATGCGAATAAACTTGGAATAACAATTTTTAGTTCTCCTTTTGATACTACTGCAGTCGATTTACTTGAAGATTTAAATACCCCAGCCTATAAAATAGCCTCTTTTGAAGCGGTTGATTTACCACTTATCAAGTATGCAGCTAGCACTGGTAAACCAATGATAATCTCAACTGGCATGGCTGATGCCGAAGAGATCCAGGAAGCTATTGACGCAGCGCGAGAAGGCGGTTGTACAGAGCTAGCAATTTTGCACTGTGTCAGTGGCTACCCGGCACCAGCTGAGGATTATAATTTGCGCACGATTCCCAATATGGTGGAGCGTTTTGGATTGGTGACAGGCTTGTCTGATCATACTTTGGATAATACTACCGCTATTGCAAGTGTGGTCATGGGGGCTTCTATCGTTGAAAAGCACTTTACGCTAGATCGTAAGGGAGGAGGGCCTGATGATAGTTTTTCACTAGAACCTCAAGAGCTTTCAGCACTTTGTCGCGATAGTAAAACAGCTTGGCAGGCTTTGGGAAAAGTTGATTATGAAACTAAGGCTAGTGAGAAAGGTAATACACAGTTTCGCCGTTCATTGTATGTCGTCAATGAATTAGAAGCAGGACAGAAGGTTACTGAAAATGACATTCGATCCGTAAGGCCTGGATTTGGAATAGCTCCGAAACATCATAAAAAAGTCATTGGTAAGGTGGTAAACAGAAAGTTGTCCTATGGTGAACCATTGTTATGGAATGATCTTGAAGGGTAGGAAATATGAAAACGCTTATTAATTTTATTAAAGTTATTATAGGTTCTGTATGGATGCGGTTATTTGCAGGTAAAGGAGACTTAAGTTCATTACTTGCTGAAACTGCATTGGTAAAGCCTCAGTTTTTACCTGAATCAAATTGCCAAAAGTGTGTAGAAAAAATCGAAAAAATACTCTCCATTGACCAGCATCCACGCGTTTGGCGAGATCAAATAGGTTCAGATAGCAGAATTTTAGGATTTGAAAAAGATATTCCAGATCTAATCAGCGACTTCGAAATTGAACGATGGATTAAGGCTGTCGATGATTATACCGGTCGGAAGACTAAATCTTGGTGCTTAATGGCGAATAAGGTCCTTCCGGTTAAAGATAATCTAGGTTCGGGTGGCGGTATGCATCGGGATTCTCCATTTTCACATCAAGTAAAATGTATATGGTATCTAAACGATGTAAATAGCCAAAATGGGTGTTTTCAGTATTTACCAGGTACTAATAATAATCTGATTGGTGATCGTCATAAGTTCCCACTGGGTGAAAGCCGTTTTCATGATTTACAAATCAATATGCAAGAGGTACATGCTGAAGCTGGGGCTCTTTTAATCTGCGATACTCGCTGTATTCATGGCGGTAAACCTATTGAAAGAGGGGTTCGCTACGCAATCTCTCTCTATACGTTTTCAAGTGTAGACGGCATCAAGAAGTTATTTATCAAGAGTGGACTTAGCGCTGATCATTCCTGATTGTATCGGCAAAAAATAACCCTTTTGGGATCGCTGCGAATGGGATTAGTTAACTATCTAAAGTGGGAAAAGCTGTTAAGAGAACGAGATTATTCTGGTTTATCTGCTCTACCACTTAATAAAATATTTGTTTTCTTTGTCTTAGGTCAAATGAAGCAAGAAGGTGTAGAAAATGAATATGTATGGCAGGAATTAATTAAAAAGATAAGAAATGAACCAATGAGTGGTTGGGAAAGGTTGGAGTTGTCATTATGCTGCCCTTTAGTGGATGTGTCAAAGTTTGAAATTGAACCTTTTTTAGAGCAATTTTTATCTTACGTTAAAGATAAAAATGTTGATAAAACTATAGTGCATGTACATGTTCCTAAAGCAGCAGGTACTAGTGTCAATAAAGCTTTTCTCAACAAATTTTACCACGAAGGTATTGCCTTACCTGGTAATAACACACCTTTCGCTTTGAGGTATATTTTTGAAAATTACATGGGGAGCGTACCATTTCTTACTACTAGTCATGTAGCTCTTGATTGGCTCATTAGCAACGAAGTTAAGGTTCAAAGTTGCGATCCTTTTATGGTTCATCGACCTCATAAAGATCGGATTAACTCTATGAGGAATCAAATAGTTTCATCATTATTGAATAGTAAGTTTTTGAACCGGCCATATTCATATTATAAGCAATTTTATATTGGGGAGATGTTGAATAAATATTTATTTCCAGTTTTTAATGAGAAATTGATTAGTACAATGAGTTCGTCGCTATCTGATGATATAGATAAGGCCGCTGATATTATTGAAGCACGAGATGTAAGTATTGTGGCGTTTGACGCTGTACATGATTACCTTAAAGAAGAGTACGATATTACTTTGCTCCATGGGAAGAAAAATCGGACATACAACTTGTCAAAATATATGTTAGAAATTCCAGAGTTTTTTTATGCGGCTGATAGTAAGGTTTTTAGATAAAAGCGATCTGAACGTTCGATTGCAAAGAGTTGTTGTTATAGGTATACCTTCTTTATTGTTATTACTATCCCAAAGCTTTGTTTCTACAGAGTTATTTAAAGCAATGGTTACTGTCACAGCAATTGTCACATCTTTTACCCCGTTGGCTAGAGGGGGGTTTTTCCATAATTTTAAATATGCAGTTATTTCTGAAGAGAAAATAGCAGCTTCCAAAGCAATATACATGCTTGTGACAACGATAATAGCATCTCAATGCTTTTCGGCTGCTTTGTATTTTAATGGTTTGTTTGAAAATGAAGGGCTTTTACCTTGGGTGTTGTATACGGTTGTTTCGTTTATTGCATTCATACTTATGCTTATGGTTGAAATGTATTTTTATGATTTTCGGCAACGCAGAGCAGTATGGCCAATTTCATTTATAGTCGCATTGGTAATCATACTTGCTTTTTTTGTTTTATCTAACAATGAAGTTTTTTATGCTCAATTTACTCGAGTTTTTTCTCAAGTATTGGGTGCTTCAATAATAGTTTTTTGGGTATTCAAAACATTTAAATATCGTTTTACATCTGATCTTGATTGGTGGGCCTTTAAAGAAAAAAGTTTTTGGGTAGGTATAAATGTTGCCATTGTAACTACATTGTTGGCATATACCGCAAGGTCAGAAGTGATATCAGGTGGTGCTGACTTAGATGATATACTTCTTTCAAATTGCTTGTTGATATTCGGTTTTTTGAAATTGGTGCTCTATAAGGAAATTAGATCAATGGAGCGGTTTTATTTAAAATCTAACTCGATTATCTTGGCCGAAGTATTATCTGTATTAATGCTCTCAGTCTTGATTCTTCTTGTTGCTGAAATTTTGACTTTTGTGTTGGTGGATAGGGCATTAATATTTAAGATTGACTTGATGGGCCATTTTCAGAGTTTTCTATTTGTTGTTTCTCTTTGTTTGGTAATGCTGATCGGGTCTAAATTGCTTAGATTCTTTGAGCGAAGTTATTCTTTTGGTATGTACTTTTTGATAATGGTGGTTTTTGTTTTTGTGCTTGCAATTGTTTTTTCGGAGTGGGTTGTTATTTGGCTTTTGGTGGTTTATGGGGCTTCAAATTATATTTTCTATCGTTAATCTCATTTTTAAATTAAGAATAAAAATTTAGTGGTATTATGCTGAATATCAGAACTGATTCTTCAAATGGTAATTTGTTCCGGGCAGATATACAGGCGCTTCGGGGTATAGCAGTATTGTTGGTGATTTTTTACCATGCAGATTTTCCAGGGCTTGAAGCCGGATATCTGGGAGTGGATCTGTTTTTTGTGATTTCAGGATATTTAATCACAAGTATTATCAAGAGGCAGATCGAGGAAGATAGATTTAGTTTTAAACAGTTTTACTTTGGGCGAGCTAGACGATTACTGCCAGCTGCATACGTTGTTATTATTATCACAGTAATCATTTCGCCGGTTTTTCTTAATCATTATGAATTTAATGACTTGAAATATCAGGTATTGGGTGCTGTTACATTTACTATAAATGGAATTCTTTGGCTTCAATCAGGATATTTTGATGCCGAAGCCCTTACAAAACCATTTTTACATTTTTGGTCTCTTGCAGTTGAATATCAATATTACTTTATACTGCCTTTTATTCTTTATTTAATGCCAAGCAGATTGTGGTATAAAGCTAATATTATTATAGGTGGTTCTAGTTTTTTATTAAGTTTATACCTTTCTTCAAGTTACCCTGATGCCGCATTTTACTTGCTCCCAACTCGTATTTGGGAGTTTGCATTAGGTTCGTTCTTGGTGTTATCAGTTAAAAAATACAGCTTTCCAGCTTGGATCGGATTTTTAGCAGTTTTTGTAATAGTTTTATTTTCTTTTAATCCAACGGGTTTTCCTCATCCAGGCCTTGATTCATTGATTGTTTGTATCGCGGTATTGTGTGTTCTAAGCTGCAACTACAAGAAGGAAGTTCTAGATACTAAAGCGGTTAGATTCTTAGTTGTAGTTGGAAATATCTCCTATTCGCTATACCTTGTGCACTGGCCCGTGATTGTTTTTGTCAAGTCATCGTACTATGGGCAGCCTCCATTAGCTGCTCTTGCTATTGCATTGTTAGTTTCAGTAATGATTGCATTTATAATATATAAATTTATAGAGGTTCCTCTCCGTAAAGAACTCACTTTTTCAAATAATGTTATTATAAAATTTATATTGGTTTCTTTGTTTATTGCTGCTTCGCCTAAGGTGATGAGCTCTTTAGTTGAAGAGGTACGAGGTGGTTATGAGGCTGTGTTCTTCGGGCATATTCCATGCGGTAAATTAGGAGATAAAAAAAGTTTAGCTATGCCTGCTTGTTCTTTTGGAAATGAGGGGGGGAATAAAGTTTTATTAATAGGTGATTCGCATTCTAGGCAGTTTGCATATGGATTCTCAGTTTCTAATATTTCAAATAAGTATCAGTTTTATTCGTTGTTCTCTGGTAGATGTTTACCATTCCCTGATAGAAAATTAATTAGAAATGGTATAGTTGACCAGAAATGCCTAGATGTTAAAGCTAAAATGATTAGTTCGCTTGATGAAGGCGATTACGACATTGTTGTTTTAGCTGCAAGGTGGAGTATATACGACCCTTTAACTGTTGCTGAGATTAAATGGATTAAAGATAAAGCCAAAAAACCAGTTGTATTGTTTGGGCCAATACCTAACCCTAAATTACATCGGCCTTGTTTAGTGCAGAATGATGGTTGCTCGTTGATTAAGCTAACTCAAAATGACTTAGATACAAACCTTAAGCTTAAGAAGGCAGCCCTAGATATTGGAATAGAATATGTAGATCTGATAGAAGTGGGATGTAAAAACGGTTATTGTCCATTTTATATAAATAGAAAATCTGTTTATTCTGATAAAAACCATTTAAGTATGGTAGGTTCGGAATTTTATATTGATGGAGTTGTTGGCAGGTTAGAAAAGCTTTTAGATAAGGGGTTTTGATTTGTCTGGGTTTTTTTCTGTTTTTAAGTTTAATAAAAATAATGTATTAGTTTTGTTCGGCATATTTTTTTCTGTTTTTGCCGGATTGATATCTAGTGTTTTTTTGTGTTCTTTGCTATTTAGTTTTGTGGTTGTGTTTGTGGCTTTTTGTAAAGACCCGGCTAAGGTTGCTTTTTTATGTGGCGTATTTTTTTTGATTTTATTGGCTTACTTTTTGATAAATGAATTATATGGTCATGGCAATGATGTTTACTTTTTGAGAGCTGTTCAGATTATAATTCCTTTTTCTTTATTTTTGGGTCGAAGTTTTGATGTTATCGGGGGGCAGGATTGTAGAGGTTGGTTTTATTTGTTGTTTTTGTTGCAATCTATGAGTGCTGCTTTATTTGATAACTATCTTACCGCAGAAAATACCAACTCTGCTTTTGCATATTTGCCAGTTTTTTTGCTTGGCGTAGGTTTGCAAAGAAATAGTTTATTGTTATCTGCTTTGTCCATTTTTATTGCAATACCGCTTGCTTCTATTGGCGTTACATTGGTTTCTGTATCAATGTTATTGGTTTCTGCTTTTTTGTTTTATAAGTCCATTCGTTGTAGTTCAGTTAATGTTCAGATTGTTTCTTTTTTATTGTTGTTAGTATCTTTGTTAACTTCTTTTATAGTTTCTAATGTATTTGGATTTCTGGATTATACAGTATTATTTCCTTATAAATTAGTGGCTTCAATGGAATCTTTGTCACATTATTTGTCATTAATGGAGCAAGGTGAATTAAAGCCTGAAGGGTCTGTTTCCCGTAGGCTCCTATCGTTTTACTATTTGTTGCTATTGATTTGGGATAGCAACGGATTGCCTTTAGGTTTAGGTTATACAACAAGTATTTCCCATGAGGTTTTAGGTATTGGGTCTTTCCATAATTCAATTCTTGTTTCTATAGTTGAATTCGGGTTTATACCTATTTCTATCTTCGTTATGTATGTTTTTTTTAATTTTAATATAAGGAGTCAGCACTTTTTATATTTGGCTGTTATTTTGCTCTCTTCTTTATCTATGTCAGATAACTTTTTTAGTAATATGGTTTTTTGGCTTGCAGTGGTTTGTTTTTCCCCTTCTCTGAAGTTGGTTAGGGGTTATAGAGGGAATAATATTGATTGATCACGTTGTTTTAAATGATTTGATTTTGGAATTACGAAGGTTTTATGGTCAGGGTGTTTACTCTGGTTTAACATCTAGTATTTCAAAAAATAAGCCTTTTATTAGGCTGTCTTTTGTGTTAATTGGTTTTTTTAAAAAATTTGTTCTATTTAATTTTATTGCTTTGTGTTTTGTTTTGTTATTTTTTAGGGCTTTTCGCTATGCTCAAAATAATAAACATATTTTTCAATATGGTGTTACAAAGAATAATGTTAGAGCATTTAATAAACTCAATGATTGTTTATCAAGAGATATCGTTGATAATACCTCGTTGAATTATAGGGGGGCTAGGTTTTGTGAGCGATTAAAGGCGGTTGCATCTATAGGGGATCTTTTTGAAGCTGCAAGGGTTCTTTCTAAAGATTGTCATTCAGATCCTCTTGTACAGGTTAGAGCAATTATAGGGGCTGCTTCGTATGTTTTATATTCTATTTGCCCAGTTGCTAAGTCTGTAAGTGTTCTTTGTGTTGCTTCTGATCACTCACCGGTTGCAAAAGCTTTAGTTGCTGTGTTTCATGAAAAAAATAATAAAACTTGTTATATTCAGCATGCTCCAGTTACGGAATACTTTCCGCCTTTGAATACTCACCTTTCTATTCTTTACGATGAAAAAACTATACAGATTTATAAAAGGTGTGCGGATAAGCTTAGTCAAAGTTTCGAAGCAAATATAACCTTAATGACTCCTTTCGAAGAAGCTTTCAAACATCCTGAATTATTGAGTAATGAATTTACAGTTGGGATCTGCCTTGGAAGGTTTCCTGAAAAAAAGAGGTTTGCTCCAGTTATTGATTTACTGTTAGGTATGGAAGAAGTAGGTAATGTTGTGTTACGTCAACATCCCGCGTGTAAATTAGATTTATCATATTCACATAAAAAAGTAGCGCTGCAACCAGTTGGGCAGGACCTATCTGAATTTGTAAAAAATGTTGATATCGCACTTGTTCCTAGTAGTGGTGTCGCCATAGAGTTGCTTCATAGTGGCGTTCCAACTTTTTATGTTGAAGGTTTAGATGATTTGCCTGTGGATTACTATGGTTTTGTAGAAGATGGAATATTGCCTCTTTTAGATATGAATTATTTTCCTTCTGTTGGTTCAATTAATTCTTTTTTTGGGGACGACTGGAAAGCTAAATATGCATCATATGATGCAACAGTTTTGAACTCGATTGAAAGCATGCAAAAAAACGTAGCAGTCAGTTTTCAAAAAATAGTGTTAGATATTGGTGTTTCATGAGCTCATTTTATTTAAAAAACATGTTGAGGGTGGTTGAGAAGATTCCAGGCATAAATCTGCTTCAGCTAGCCCATTTTGGGCATGTTAACGTTTTAATGTTTCCAAAAGTTGGTACGCGTTCAATACGTAATTCATTATTAGAATATGAAGGAATGGGCGATAACAGGATTGAGGCTTGGCACTCAATGTCATATGTCACAAAAGGGGATTTTCTCTGTAGGTACAATAATCTGGATACTATAGTGGTTTTAAGAGATCCACTTGAAAGATTGTATTCGTGCTGGAAACAAAAGATATCTGGGCAGAGAGATGATGGTTTTTTTTACTTTTTTCAATATTATCCTTTAATACGACCAGGAATGGATTTTCTCTCTTTCTTAAAATCCATTAATAAGCTTCCAACGGCTCTTTATGAAAAACACTTTCTGCCTTTAGATTATTATCTTGGTTGTTCAGATAAACGTAACTATAGATTTGTTGGTCTGGCTGATCTTGATTGTATTCTTGCTGAAATATTAGGAGATAACAGCTTGGTTAAGAGAGCTAATGTTACAAAAGGTACTAATATGCCTCTGGATGCTGTTGCTTTTTTTGAGGAGTATTTAAAACCTCGCTATGCTTTCGATTTTTATATGTTAGATAACCTTTCTTAATATTAAGCCACTCGTCATCACCTTGAGGGAACTATGGTTAGTTGTGTTAAAGTTTCTATTATTATGCCTGCATATAATGCTGAGAATTATATTTCTGATGCTATTGATAGTGTACTCTCCCAGACCTTTGAAAATTGGGAATTATTAATTGTAGATGACTGCTCTTCTGACAATACTCTATCGATAATTTCTCGTTATGCCAGTGATCAGCGTATAAAGCTTTTAAAAAACTCAAAAAATTTAGGTGGAGCAGGAGCCAGAAATCGCGCAATTGAGATCGCTGTAGGCCGATATATTGCTTTTTTGGATTCCGATGATATGTGGGTATCTGACAAACTTGAGCGCCAGCTATTTGCAATGGAAAAAAGTGAAGTGCCGTTGAGTTTTGGTGACTATGAGATAGTTAATGAAGAAGGGGAGTTTATTGATCGAATAAAAGCTCCATCAAGCGTGACCTTGTCTGCAATGCTGAAACATAATTATATTGCTTGTTTGACTGCCATGTATGACACTGAAAAGGTTGGAAAGATTTTCATGCCCTTAGTTAGAAAGCGTCAAGATTTTGCACTTTGGATTCAAATCCTTAAGATTTGCAATTCTGCACAAGGTGTCTCAGGAAGCCTTGGTAAATATAGGGTAAGGCCAGGCTCTCTTTCTGAAAGTAAGAAAGATGCTTTGTATTTCTACTGGAAAGTGCTACGTGAGGTTGCTGGCTGCGGAATCGCTGGGGCTGTTTACAATGTTGTTTGCTATTTGGGAATAGTTTTTTTTAAGAAAAAGTTGCCCTTCATTTATAATAAAATGGTAAATCGTAATGGATGACGTGTCAGGCAAAGTGCTTGTTACAGGAGCTTCAGGCTTTATTGGTAGTAATCTTATTGATGCATTAGATAAAGCTAAGTTACCAGTGGTCCCTGTAGGTAGGGCAACAGGTGGTTTCGATTTTTGTTGTGACTTCTCTAAAGAGTTTGATTTATCTTCCATATTATCTGAGGTTGATAGTGTTATACATCTAGCCGCTGTGGCTCATGTTAAGGCTACAGATATTGAAGAGCAGCTTATTTATAAAGTTAATGTCGAGTCTACAGTTGAGCTTGCGCGACAGGCAGCTGCTTCGGGCGTGCGCCGCTTTATATTTCTTAGTTCAATTGGTGTATGTGGTTCATCTTCTTTGACACCTTTTAAAATTGGTATGAAGGATTCACCGCATGATTTATATTCGGAATCAAAAAAAGATGCTGAGCATCGGTTAAAAGAAGTGGCTGCAGAAACTGGATTGGAATTGGTGATTGTCCGACCTACCCTCGTCTATGGAGACGGTGCTCCTGGTAATTTTTCCAAGCTAATTAAAATGGTAGCTTCGGGAATTCCATTACCTTTCTCGGGTATCCATAATTCCAGGTCTTTTATATCTGTTTTCAATCTTGTTGATTTCCTTGTCCTTTGTGTACAGCACTCTGCTGCTGCGGGCGAGACATTTTTCGTGGCGGATGCTGAGAATATTTCCACTGCGGAGTTTATGGAGGAAATTTGTAAAGCCTTAGGATGCCCCTGTAGGTTATTTTATCTGCCTTCTTCGATAGTGTTATTTTTGTTTAGTTTTATTGGCAAGAAAGGGTTATATAACAAAATGTTTGGCGATCTGGAGGTGGATATAAGCCATGCAAGCAAAATGCTTGACTGGGTTCCGCCGGTATCTCTTTCGTTAGGATTAAAGCGTTCAATTGGAAAATCAACGAAATAATCTACTCGTGATATTTGTTGAAGATTGGAGATGATTAAAATAGTGTTATTTATGGTTCGGTGTTTAGATATAGTGTTTTCTTTTTGTGGGATTATATTGGGTTTCCCCGTTTTCATTCTGCTTCTGATTGTGGGTTATTTTGATACGGGTGCGCCAATATTTCGCCAAATTCGTGTTGGTAAGGGGCAAAAGCCATTTACATTAGTGAAATTTAGAACAATGGCCAAGGGTGCAGCTTCTGTAGCTACTCATTTAGCAAACAGTTCTTCTGTAACAGCTTTTGGTTCTTTTTTACGAAGAACAAAATTGGATGAATTACCACAGCTTTGGAATGTATTAAAAGGCGAGATGAGTTTGGTTGGGCCAAGACCTGGGCTATTTAACCAAGATGAACTAACTGCAGCAAGAGAGAAACATGGAGTGTATAGGGTCCGACCTGGAATTACGGGGTTGGCTCAGGTGAATCAGATAGATATGTCTACTCCAGAATTGCTAGCTGAAACTGACGCCAAAATGATCTCATCTATGTCTGTCAGGTGCTATTTTAAGTATATATTCATGACAGTATTTGGTAGGGGCAGTGGTGACCGTATCCGCTAAAAATAAATGGTTAGAGATAAATTCGTTTTTAACTTAAGGTCAGCTTCAGTCCTGCAATAATTAGTGCTGAACCTAAAATCATTTTGATGTGATGTGAAGGTATTTTATTGGCTAGCTGCCCAGCTACAATGGCAGCAGGAATAGAGCCGATGATGAGTAATCCAAGCAGTGATAAGTTTGTATAGCCTAGCATCAGGTAGCTAAGGCCCCCTAGCAGGGATACTGGTATAGCATGAACTGTGTCGGTGGCAATTAGTTTAGGTGCGGTCATTCGTAGCGGATAGAGTGCGCGTAATGTGATAGAGCCCAAAGCTCCGGCCCCTATGGAGGTTGCAGTGACTAGGCTGCCTAGTATACAGCCCCCAGCTATTGTGGCTGGCTTCTGAAGGGATAAAAAATGTTTTGGGGAAGAGATTCTTCTTACTCTTTGGAGAGATTGTATTCTTCTGCCCAGTAACATGGCTAATCCCGAAAAAATTATTAATGAGCCTAGAATTGTAATAAGCCAGTCGGGACTTTCGAATAGTAGCCCCGACTGAGCGAGGACAACTATAAAAATACAGGCAGGAATACTGCCTATCCAAAGGCGTTTTGTTATTTGCCAATCTACAAGCTTGTTTTTTGAGTGAATTCCGCCTGCAAATATTTTGGTTATTGTCGCAAATAATAGGTCTGTCGCAACAACCGTAGCAAGATCAAATCCGAATCCAAAGAGTAGGATAGGCGCCATAAGTGCGCCGCCACCAACGCCTGTAAGTCCCACAATGAAACCTACTAGCCCTCCTGCTAAGGGGGCGTATTCAAGGGGTATCATCAATTCGCAGAGGCTATGAAAAAAGGGTTAAGAATATTATCTTTACCATAAGTTAAGGGGCTTCCATCAGCTTGTGTAACTTGGCCTCCAGCACCTTCAAGAACAGCATGAGCAGCAGCAGTATCCCATTCGCATGTTGGGGCAAGTCTTGGGTACAAGTCGGCTAAACCAGTGGCTATTTTTAGGAATTTCAGGCTGCTGCCAGCCTGGATTAGCTCTACAGTGCCAGATTGATTGGCAATGAAATCTTGTGTTTCTTTGTTTAGATGGCTTTTGCTCGCTACTACTCTCGTTATGCCGGGAGCAGTGGAGTATCTGATTTGTTCCGGTTGCGACTGTTTAATCTCCAGAAAAGCCCCCATTTCTTTCCCACCATAATACAGTTCATCTTTATCTGGAATGCTTACAAACCCGAGAGTTGTAGCTTGGTTTTCTATGAGAGCTACATTGCAGGTGAATTCGCCGTTACGTTTGATGAATTCTTTTGTGCCGTCTAGTGGGTCAATTAACCAGAAAATAGGGCTCGTTTTGGGGATGTTTAGTGAATTAGGGTCTTCTTCACTGACCACGGGTATATCTGGTGTTAGTTGAGAGAGGCCATCTAATAGTACATGATGCGCCGCTAAGTCGGCTTTCGTGACAGGTGAGCTATCCTCTTTAGTTTTCATCTCAAAGTTGTGGCTCTTATAAACTTCCAGAATGGCTCTATCTGCCGCTTTCATTAGTGCTTTTAAAGCTTCTAAGAGTTGGTTGTTGTTGAATAGAGTTTGGGCTTTGCTCATCTGTGTAATTCCATATACGTGACTACTTGGTCGACTATTTCTTCAAGATCTACGTTGTCTGTTAACAGGTTTAGTTCAGGTGTTTCTGGTGCTTCATAAGGGCTGTTTATGCCTGTGAAGTTAGGGATTTCTCCTTTGCGAGCTTTTTTATACAGCCCTTTGGGGTCACGTGATTCTGCAACTTCTAAGGAGGTATTTACGAAAATCTCTATGAATTCATCAGGGGCAAACATTTCACGTGCCATCTGGCGTTCAGCTCGAAAGGGTGAAATAAATGCAGTGAGGACAACTACACCAGCATCAACCATGAGTTTTGCTACTTCACTTATTCGACGAATATTTTCGATTCTGTCAGCATCAGTGAAGCCTAGGTCCTTATTTAGACCATGACGCACGTTATCTCCATCAAGAATATAGGTTCGTATTCCTTGAGAGTGAAGTTCTTTTTCTACTGCATTGGCGATAGTGGATTTCCCTGAGCCTGAAAGTCCTGTAAACCAGAGTACTTTACTTGCGTGCCCATTCAGTTTTTGGCGAGAAATTTTGTCAACATCAAGCTTGTGTTTGTGTACATTGCTGGCTCTACGTAATGCAAAATCAATCATGCCAGCAGCAACGGTTTGATTACTCATTCTATCGATAAGAATTAACCCTCCCATCCCTGAACACAGTTTATAAGGGTCGAATGGAATTGGGCGGTCGGTTTTAAGGGTAATGACGCATAGGTCGTTTAGTTCTAGTTTCGAAGCTGATAGTTTCTCGAATGTGTTAATGTTGACTTTGTGCTTTATGTCGGTGAGTTGGGCATTAACTGTTGCTGTACCAAGCTTCATTAGATAAGAGCGCCCGACGAAACCTGGTTCTTGATCCATCCAGACCAGCTCAATTACAAACTGATCAGACACTTCGCATGGGGTATCCGTTGTTGTTATGACATCTCCGCGAGAAGCATCAACCTCTTTGTTAAGAGTGAGCGTCACAGCTTGTCCAGCTTGTGCGCTTTCGAGCTCGTTTTTGAAGAGAAGGATGTTCTTGATATTAGCCGTTTCACCTGAAGGTAGTATTCGTACAGGTTGGCCGACCTCAATTGCTCCGGCTTCAATTGTTCCAGAAAAACCGCAGAAATCCGGGTTAGGACGATTGACCCACTGGACAGGAAAGCGAAAGGGCTTTTCTGCTTTAGCGCTTTGCGTATCGACGGTCTCTAAATAGCCAGTCAGAGTTGGTCCATGGAACCATTTGGTCTGCTTGGAGCGTTCTACTACATTGTCGCCTTTTAATGCTGACAAAGGGATTGGAGTGATCGACTCAAAGTTAAGTTCATTAGCAAAACTACGATATTTAGCTTCGATCTGATTAAAGGTTTCTTGCGAATACCCAACCAAGTCCATTTTATTTATCGCCAGTACAACGTTTTTTATCCCTAGGGCTGAACAGATCATAGAATGACGGCGGGTTTGGGTTAAAATGCCCAGGCGTGCATCAATTAAAATGACTGCAACATCGGCTGTCGAAGCGCCAGAGACCATGTTGCGTGTGTACTGTTCGTGTCCCGGTGTATCGGCAACAATAAATTTCCTTCGATCTGTAGAAAAGAAGCGGTATGCAACGTCAATTGTCATTCCCTGCTCGCGTTCCGCTTCAAGCCCGTCTACCAATAATGCAAAGTTGATATCATCATACTCGGTGCCAATGATTCTGGATTCATTTCTGAGGTCTGCTACTTGATCTTCGAAGGCCATTTGAGTTTCATGCAGCATTCGTCCAATTAATGCGCTTTTGCCATCATTAATGCTTCCGCAGGTAATGAAACGCAGAGTATCTAAACTGGCTTGTTGAGCAGGGTAGGTATTTACTGGTTCTGATGAGTTATGTGGAGTTGTCATTAAAAATAACCCTTTTGCTTTTTCTTCTCCATTGAACTGGTTGAATCGGAGTCAATTGCGCGGCCTTGTCGCTCGCTTGTCTTGGTGCTAAGGAGTTCGAGTACGATGGATGCGAGATCGTCTGCATTGGATTCAATTGCTCCAGTTAGCGGATAGCAACCGAGTGAACGGAAGCGAACTTTTTTGATCAGTACCTCCTCATCGGGATAGAGTTTTAAACGGTCATCATCAACCATCAGCAACATGCCATCTCTCGCAACGACAGGTCGATCGGCTGCGAAGTATAAGGGGGCAATGGGTATTTGTTCGCGATAGATGTACTGCCAAACATCAAGCTCAGTCCAATTGGATAATGGGAATGCCCGAATACTTTCATCAGGGCTTACACACCCGTTATACTGGTGCCAGAGTTCGGGTCGCTGGTTTTTAGGATTCCAGCAGTGATTGTGTGTTCTTAAGGAAAAGATTCGCTCTTTGGCGCGAGATTTCTCTTCATCTCGTCGAGACCCTCCTAAAGCAATATCAAACTTATAGTGCTCGAGTGCTTGTTTCAGGCTTTGTGTCTTCATGATATCTGTATGAAGTGCTGAGCCATGATCGAGGGGGTTTATATCTTTCTCAATACCTTCTTGATTTATATGGACTAACAGATTCATCCCGCTGGTTTCGGCCATATAGTCTCGGAAGTCATATGTCTCCTGAAACTTCCATTTTGTGTCGATATGTAGCAGAGGAAATGGAGGAAGGCTCGGATAGAATGCTTTTCGGGCTAAGTGCAGCATTACCGATGAATCTTTACCCGCAGAATAGAGCATTACTGGATTATCGGCTTCGGCAATTACTTCGCGAATGATATGTATAGATTCAGCTTCAAGCTTATCAATATGATTCATGCATTCCTTGGAAGTGAATTGCTCAGAATTGTGCTCAAATGCAGAGATATCGCTCCTTCCTTGTGAATAAACTTCAAGTGCTATTCTCAGGCTATTATCCCCGATAATAAATTCATTAGATTGCTTTTGACGTGCGACTTCTCTGCATGTTTTAACAATAGGGCCTGTTGGTATGAAGGTCATATTTTTAGCTTCACTAGCTATCAGTGATGTCATGGCTTCTTCTAATTGTGCTGCAGAGGGTTCTGATGAAGCAATAAAAACCCATCGACGTCCTGCTCTGCCGTCATTGGCATAAAGTACAGACTGCTCAGGGGTAATTGTGTGTATTGAAGCAAAAAGGATAGTGCGGCGTTTTTTGCGTCCTAGTTCTATTAATCTAGATATTACAGAGCTCTTCGCAGGGCGGTGATGCTCGTCGACAAGGTTGGAGGGTTTTATGGCTGGGAAGTTTATTTGATGCTTTGCTAGCCATCTCTCAGTTTTTTTTAGGTCCGAAGGCTCTTCGGAAGCCCAAAGGTATCTCGAAAATGAGCGAGTAGTCCATATTTTTGATTCGTATTCCGTTACTAGTTTTGAGATATCGCTCATGTCGCAAACTGTCTTAGCTTGTTTGTTTTATATGATTTTATCATTTGCTGTCGTGTTTCTGTATAGGGTTTTCGTATAAATTACAAATAGCGACATTGTTGATGTTGATGTTGATGTTGCTGGTGGGATGTTGCTGCTTTTATATAGTGGATGAGCGATAATGGGTCTATGTATGTAGGGGGTATTGTGGTTACCAATACAGCTGTTTTTTATGTAATTACTTGGGGTTTGGGGTTGAGCGTTACTGATTCTGCCTTTTGGTTTTTTATGAGAGAGATACTGGCAAGCGTTTATGGATGAATATTACGGAGCATCGACGAGCTCTGCGCACTATCGTTTTTTAACTTTGGGGCGTAAATATAAGAAAGCAATTATGGTAATCGCTGATATGATCGCGTTGCCTTTGGCTTTATGGTCTGGTTTTGCATTGCGTTTTGCAGAATGGTGGCCCGTATCTTACATGGAAAAAGCCTTGGAACTTTTTGTGTTGATACCGCTTTTCGGAGTGGTTATTTTCATGAAGTTGGGGTTGTATCGAGCGATTGTAAGGTTCATGGGCGCTCAGGCAATACTTTCAGTTTGTAAAGGTGTTTTTACTCTTGCTATATTGCTCTGGGCTGGTGCAGTTCTGTTGCAGATACAGCCATTTCCTCGTTCGGTTCCGATTAATTTTGCCTTGGCTGCTCTTGTCTATGTAGGTGGAAGTCGTCTACTGGTAAGGACGTATTATCATTGGCTGTTGCGAAACTGCATTGAAAAAGAGCCTGTTCTAATATACGGGGCTGGGGGCTCGGGAGTTCAGTTGGCCACGGCTCTTGGTAGTGGTGCGGAGTATGTGCCTGTAGGCTTTTTAGATGATGATAAGACTTTATGGAAGAGCACGGTAAATGGTCTTCCTGTTTATGATCCGGATGAGCTACAAAGTTTGATTGATGATCGGACTATTAATTATGTTTTGTTGGCTTTGCCATCAATCGGGCAGTCGCAGCGTCGGGAGATTCTAGAAAAACTAGCGGATTATAGTGTTCATGTAAAAACTGTTCCCAATATGCCTGATATTATTTCAGGTGAATCTGTTGATAGTCTTCGGGATGTAGAGCCTGAGGATTTGTTGGGGCGTGACACTGTTCCTCCGGTTACGGCTTTGATTGGTCAGAGTATTACGGGAAAGTCCGTTTTAGTGAGTGGGGCAGGAGGTTCAATAGGCTCTGAAATATGCCGACAGGTGATTAAAAATCGTCCTAACTCTCTCGTTTTGTATGAGATGTCTGAATATGCTCTATATTCAATTGAGAAAGAATTGCGTGAGCTTTTGGGTGCAGACGAAGATGCAGATAATATTTCAATCTACCCAGTTTTAGGGAATGTTCTTGATGAGGCTCGTGTCCATAGGGTTTTGAAGCGTTTTCGTGTTGATACAATTTATCATGCTGCGGCTTATAAACATGTACCTATTGTTGAGCATAATATTTTTGAGGGTATTCGCAATAATGCCTTTGGTACCGAGGTTATTGCGCAAGCCGCCTGCAAGTATGGCGTCGAGCGATTTGTTCTGATATCCACTGATAAGGCTGTACGCCCGACAAATGTTATGGGGGCTACAAAACGCTTAGCTGAATTGATATTGCAGGATTTAGCAAGTCGTTCATCTAAAACAGTCTTTTCAATGGTCCGTTTTGGTAATGTTTTAGGTTCTTCTGGTTCTGTAGTCCCGTTGTTTCGGCAGCAAATCAATGCTGGAGGACCTGTTACGGTTACCCACCCTGAAATCACTCGTTTTTTTATGACTATACCTGAGGCTGCTTTGCTTGTTATTCAGGCGGGCTCAATGGCTGAAGGTGGAGATGTCTTTGTATTGGACATGGGGGAGCCAGTAAAAATTACTGAGCTTGCGGAGCGAATGATAAGGCTGATGGGGTTTGATGTTAAGAATGGGGATGTATCTCAGGGGATTGAAATAGAATTTAGTGGACTGCGTCCAGGAGAAAAGCTATATGAGGAGCTTCTGATTGGTGAGGACGTTATTGGTACAGATCATCCAAAAATAATGAGGGCTCAGGAGGAGTCTCTAAAGAGCGAAGATTTATTATCCCTTATGGATGCTCTAACTGAATCCATTCATCTAGAGGATAGTAATTTGGCGAGGGGTTTGTTGGTGGAATTTGTCGCAGGTTTTAAGCCGGTCTCTCCGATAATGGACTGGTTGTCTCATCAGGATGGGGAAAAAGCCTCTTTACATTGAGGCTTTTCGGCTCCTAAAGGTGTTAGAAAGGATTGCTGCCAGTATTCCAATTAGGATGCCAAGGCAGATTGCTAGTGCTGTAATAATCATGCGCTTTGGCTTGATTGGTTTTAAATCCGCTTCTGCTGGAAGGTCCAGTGTCATAACTTGTATCGAGCCCTTTTGAATATCGATGCTGGCTAGTAATTCAAGTTTTTGTTTGTCGTCTGAAAGTCCGGGAGTGTTGTTCCTATCCTTTAGTCGTGCCTCCAGAGCTTTTATTTCGGCCTCGATAGATTTAGATCCTAGGCGGTAGGTGCTTCTAAGTTGGTCAATGATTTGTGTATTTGGAAATGTGTTATCTATCTGAAGTGGTTCAACTAGATTAATTTCTTTTGCTATTTCTAATGCTTCTTTGAGATTTCTAATCTCTTCTTGGAGATTGGATCGGTAGTTTGCTTGCTTGGATTCAATCGTAAGGTGAAGATTATTTTGTGCAGCAGAAATTTGGCTTTTAATTCTGTGTTCTAGTTCAGTAATGAATCTATTGGAAGAATATTGGATATATTCATCAAGCCAGCGCGTAGATCGTTCTGGAGAATTTGTGTTTAGGGATAGGGTTATCTGATGGTAGGGCTTTTTCTTTGGAATTTGAATGTTCAGTGCTTTTGTAAAAGCTTTCCTTGCTTGAATCTGATTCATTTCTGTGGCACGGAAATGCTTTGTCAGGTCCGGTCGAGATAAAAAACTGTTCTTGTAACGATTGGAGTTCAGGTTGTGTAAGTATTGGCTAAAAACGATCTCTGGCGTTGCGGGTGTATAGTCGTTTCCCGTTTCTGTTAGTAATAGTTGGATTTTCTGTATTTCAATCAGGCTGTTGGTAGATGGAGGTACGATTACAGCGGTGCTTTGAAATATGGGGGTGCTGAAAAATGAATATGCGGCACCAGCAACAGTGAAAATTGTAGTTGTAAGTATGATTAATAGCCTGTACTTCCATAATATGCCAATCAGCTCAGAAGGATTTATACTATCGTTGTTTGCTTCCATACCAAAGTGACTCCGCAAGTCTGAGAGAGTGCGTATTAATATACGGCTTTGAAAAGCTAAATGGTGGGCCTTCCGGGACTCGAACCCAGGACCTGCCGATTATGAGTCGGATGCTCTAACCAACTGAGCTAAAGGCCCCCAAAATTGAGGGTGCCCATGATACCGGGATGGCATCATAGGCACAAGATTTTGATTTGAAAGAATTTACTATTCGTCCAGGAAGCCGCGAAGATGTTCTGAGCGGCTAGGGTGGCGAAGTTTGCGCAGGGCTTTTGCTTCGATCTGACGGATACGTTCACGCGTTACATCAAACTGCTTGCCTACCTCTTCAAGGGTATGGTCGGTATTCATTTCAATACCAAAGCGCATGCGCAGAACCTTGGATTCACGGGCAGTCAGTCCAGCCAGTACTTCCTTAGTTGCTTCACGCAAGCCTTCACCTGTAGCTGAATCTACCGGGGATGAAATGGTGATGTCTTCAATGAAATCGCCCAGGCTTGAGTCTTCGTCATCACCGATTGGGGTTTCCATAGAGATTGGCTCTTTGGCAATCTTAAGGACTTTACGAACTTTGTCTTCAGGCATTTCCATGCGTTCAGCAAGTTCTTCCGGCGTGGCTTCGCGTCCCATTTCCTGCAGCATCTGGCGAGAGATGCGGTTCAGTTTATTGATCGTTTCGATCATATGAACCGGAATGCGAATTGTGCGTGCCTGATCGGCAATCGAGCGTGTGATCGCCTGACGAATCCACCAAGTGGCATAAGTTGAGAACTTGTACCCGCGACGGTATTCAAATTTGTCCACCGCTTTCATCAGGCCGATGTTGCCTTCCTGGATCAGATCCAAGAATTGTAGGCCGCGGTTGGTGTATTTTTTTGCAATAGAGATAACCAGGCGCAGGTTGGCTTCAACCATTTCCTTTTTAGCGCGGCGAGCGCGAGCTTCGCCAATGGACATGCTGCGGTTAACGTCTTTGATTTCTGTCAGGCTGATGCCTGTTTCCATCTCAGCAATAATAAGCTTCTTTTGTGCTCTCTTAAGCTCAATCAAATTGGTTTTGATGGCTCTGGAGTAGTCGGCACCCGATGCAATAACAGAATTAAACCAATCCTGATTAGTTTCGTTGCCAGGGAATTCTTTAATGAAGGTCTTGCGAGGCATTTTCGCACGTTGGGTGCAGATGCGCATGATGATGCGTTCCTGCTCACGAATATGCGAGATATTGCTGCGAATATTGTTAACCAGAGCTTCATAATAGCGTGGAGAAAGCTTAATTGGAGAAAAGGCTTCACCTAACGCGGCTTGTGCTTCGCTATATTGCTTGCTGCCGCGGCCATGTTTTTCAATGACAGCGTTCAAGGCATCTAGTCTGTCGCGTACCAGTCCAAAGCGTTCTGCCGCTTCTTCTGGATCCGGGCCTTTTTCTTTTTCGTCTTCGTCGTCATCGTCGTCATTGGTTTCACCTGCAACAACTGTGTTAGCTGTCGGGATGGTGTCATCATCATCTGGATCAATATAGCCACTAAATATGTCGCTCAGGCGGCCTTCTTCTTCCAGGGTGACATCGTATGCGGTGAGGATTGAATCTACTGTACCAGGGAAGCAGGCCACTGCAGACATAACTTCACGCAGGCCTTCTTCAATGCGTTTCGCGATGCTGATTTCGCCTTCGCGAGTCAGAAGTTCTACGGTACCCATTTCGCGCATGTACATACGTACTGGATCTGTAGTGCGTCCCGCATCAGATTCCACAGCCGCAAGTGCTGCGACGGCTTCTTCATCTGCTTCTTCTGCTGAATCACCTTCGGTCATCAGGAGGGTTTCCGCATCCGGTGCTTCTTCTGACACGGAGATACCCATGTCATTGATCATGCGGATGATATCTTCTACCTGATCTGGATCGGCTATATCCTGCGGAAGGTGGTCGTTGACCTCAGAGTAGGTTAAATAACCTTGCTCTTTACCGCGGGCGATCAATTCTTTAAGGCGAGACTGCTGTTGCTGAGAAGTATCGGACATAGAATAGAACTGTGACTTGATGAAAGGTGAATGAAAAATTCGAGCAGGCCATTATAACGATGTAACTATAGTTTTGCTAGCATAAAGGGCCTGCAAGCAGTTGTTTGTTACTAATTAAAATAGACTGTTTTTCAGGGAGTTGCCGGAAAAAATGCTATCAGGCTTATATATGGGGTGTAAGGTTGGTATTTCAATGGCAATTGAGTGGTTTATTTCTCAACCGGGGTTTTAAGTTGGTGTAGTTTTTGAATTTTTTGCACCAGTGTCAATTTGTCGGTTGTGTCCAGCTGTGGTTTTTTCTGCAGTAATGATATTTCAGAGGTCAGAGCTTTTTCCTCGAGGCCGCGTTGAGCATCATTTAAATAATGCCTTGCCTCTGTTTCGGAGCGTATCTCAAGCGATGTGGAAATTTCATAAAGCTGCAGAATGGTGGCGGACAAATCCGGATCTTCCCGCCAGTCTACAGCGAGCTGACCAAGAGTCGCTTTTGGGGAATCTTTATAATATGAAACCAGTTGTAGTAGTAATTGTATTCCGTGGTCATGAGTATGTTCCAAGCCGGGAGGCATGTTGAACTCACTTACCAGTTGCGGATAGTGGAGAAGCAGCGCGGTGATCTTTTCGGCAAAAGAGTGTTCAGCGTTTTTAGCGCTGTTTGGTTTCCATTGTTTTTTGTTTGTGGCAGGTGTTACAGGTGGTTCGAATTCTCCAGAAGCATACTCTGTAGAGTAGGATTCGTAACCTGAAAAACTATCATAGCTGTCATCGGGTTGTTGTAGTTCCGGGCTTGGGTATTCAGTCGGAGTCTGAGGTTTAGGCGTGGAAACTGCTTGATGGAAATTTACCGTGGTTTGTATCTGTTCCAGAGATAGGTTGGTCAGATCGCAGATTCGGTCCAGCATCATCTGTTGCAGTAGGCTGGGCTTCATGGAATTGATAGCGGGCAGCACCTCTGTGCTGAAGCGGGCGCGGCCATCCATACTGTTAAGGTCTGCGCTTTCTGAGTAGCTTTTGAAGAAAAACTCAGAAAGTGGGAGGGCGTTATCCAGACGTTCAGAAAAGCTTTCTTTACCCTCTTTGCGTACCAGGCTGTCAGGATCTTCCCCTTCTGGCAGAAACAGGAAGCGTGCTTCCTTGCCATCTTCGATAACAGGCAGTGTGGTTTTCAGGGCGCGGGTAGCTGCTTCCCTGCCGGCATTATCCCCGTCAAAGCAGAAAATGACTTCGGGGACCATTTTGAAAAGGCGTTCCAGGTGTTGAGCTGTGGTCGCTGTTCCCAGAGTTGCTACAGCGTAGTGAATGTCGTACTGGGCTAGCCCGACAACATCCATATAGCCTTCAACTATGATCAATCGTTCAAGATTGTTGTTGTGTTTGCGAGCTTCGTATAGGCCGTAAAGCTCACGACTTTTATGGAATGTAGGAGTTTCCGGCGAGTTGAGATACTTAGGTTTATCGTCACCAAGAACGCGGCCACCAAAAGCGATAACTCTGCCGCGTTGATCTCTGATCGGAAACATTATGCGATTACGGAAGCGGTCGTAATGACTGTTGCGATCCTCGTTATGGATAGCCATGCCTGCTTCTTCGAGCAGCTTTATATTTTTACCGTTTTCGCTGAGGAGGTTGATCAGATTGTCCCAGCCGGAGGGGGCGAAGCCAATATTGAATGCCTTTGCTGCTTGTCCGGTTAGGCCTCGTGACTTGAGGTAGTTGACGGCGTCAGTGCGGTTCTCATTCTGACGCAGTTGTTCTTCATAGAACTGGCTGGCTTGGTCGAGCAGGTCGTAAATGCGCTTGAGTTGAAGATCTTTCTCTCTTTGCTGAGGCGAGTCTTCTTTGGGTACTTCCATTCCGGCAGCTTTGGCCAGTTCTTCAACGGCTTCAGGGAAATTGAGGTTTTCGTACTCCATTAAAAAGCCGAGCGCGTTGCCTCCAGCGCCGCAGCCAAAGCAGTAATAAAACTGTTTTTCCTGATTGGCGGTAAAAGAGGGTGTTTTCTCTTTATGAAATGGGCAGAGGCCAGAATAGTTTTTGCCGGTGCGTTTTAATTTTTGAACGCGGCCATCCAGCACATCAATAATGTTGATGCGTGCTAGTAAATCATCAATGAAGTGCTGTGGTATTTTCCCGGCCATTGGATATGCTGCTGATTATCTTCAGCGGCAGTTTAACCGGATAGTTGTGCTTTGACGAGTTTGGAAATAATTCCCATGTCGGCGCGACCCTGAACCTGAGGCTTAAGGATGCCCATGATTTTGCCCATGTCTTGCATGGACTGTGCGCCGGATTGTTCTGCAGCTTGTTTAATGAGGTCTGCAATTTCCTCTTCGGATAGCGGTTGCGGCAGGAAAGTTTTAATCACCTCCAACTCCCGTCGCTCAGCATCGGCAAGATCCATGCGTGCCGCTTCTTCAAATTGTGAGATTGAGTCGCGGCGTTGCTTAGACATTTTGTCCAGCACCGCCAGCACTCGGGTGTCATCCAGCTCAATGCGCTCATCAACTTCGATGCGCTTGAGTTCAGCCAGGATCATGCGGATTGTGCCTAAGCGTTCTTTTGCTTTTGCACGCATAGCAGCTTTCATCTCATTGGTGATCTGCTGCTTTAGCTCTGACATGATGTGGCCTCTGATTATCCGGATGGGATCTAGTAATCTCGATTCTTAGTACAGGCGAACGCGGCGAGCGTTTTCGCGAGATACTTTTTTCGCGTGGCGTTTAACCGCAGCAGCAGCTTTACGCTTACGAACAGATGTTGGCTTCTCGTAGAATTCACGGCGACGAACTTCTGCCAAGATACCTGCTTTTTCGCAAGAACGTTTGAAACGACGCAGAGCTACATCAAATGGCTCGTTATCTTTAACTTTTACAGCTGGCATGTTTGAACAAACCCTATAAATTGTTTAGTTAAATATGATTAAAAACTCACAATAATCCAGACGGAATTATCGCAAGGCGCAAAATTCTATTCGTTTCGCGATTTCAAGTAAAGCAAAGATTGTCTGAACGCGCTATTTTCTATGCGGATTTGCTAAGTGACAGGTATAATGCTGCGAAATTGAGAGTTTGTGAGTGAGTAATGCGCGTATTGGGAATTGAAACGTCCTGTGATGAGACAGGGGTTGCGATCTACGACAGTGAAAACGGGTTGTTGGGTGATGCTTTATATAGTCAGGTGAAAATGCACGCTGAATATGGCGGTGTAGTGCCTGAATTAGCATCACGTGACCATGTGCGCAAATTATTGCCACTCATAGATGAAACATTTGCAAAAGCTGGTTTGGAAAAAGGCGATGTAGATGCGGTTGCATACACTTCAGGTCCAGGTTTGATCGGAGCGTTAATGGTAGGCGCTTCGACTGGGCGATCTTTAGCATTGGCCTGGGATATACCTGCGATTGGCGTACATCATATGGAAGGCCATCTCTTGGCGCCTATGCTGGAAGATAATCCTCCAGAGTTTCCGTTTGTTGCGTTGCTGGTATCTGGTGGTCATACCCAGCTCGTGAGAGTGGATGGTATTGGTGAGTATGAATTGCTGGGTGAATCATTGGATGATGCCGCTGGTGAAGCTTTTGATAAAGCCGCAAAAATGATGGGACTGGATTACCCTGGTGGTCCTTTGATAGCCAAACATGCACAGCAGGGGGATAGAACCCGGTTTAAGTTCCCGCGACCAATGTGCGACCGGCCCGGAATGGATTTCAGTTTTTCGGGTTTGAAAACCTTCACACTAAATACATCGAATCAACATCGTGATGACGATGGGGTTCTTGATCCGCAAACTATCTGTGACATCGCTGCCGCTTTCGAGGAAGCAGTAGTGGATACGCTGGCTATCAAATGTCGTCGAGCGCTTCAGCATACTGGGTTTAAACAGCTGATTATTGCCGGTGGTGTTAGTGCGAATCAGCGTTTAAGAGAGCGCCTTGAAGTTATGGTAAACAAAGAACGTGCTGAGTTATTTTATGCACGTCCTGAATTTTGCACGGATAACGGGGCAATGATCGCCTATGCAGGGTGCCAGAGGTTAATGGCGGGGCAGCAAAGTGATCTTACTATAGTGACTAAGCCGCGTTGGCCTTTAGATACCCTTGAGTCTCTATGAACTTAAAGTCGGGGCTCTTTTCCATCCAGTAAGTTTTTAATGTTGCTGCGGTGGCTGAAAACAAGTATTGCAGCAAGTATCCAGGGCGTTATCAGATACTCTGGTGCGGTATGCCAGATAAATATAGGGCTGAGTAAGGCTGTACTGATAGAGGCCAGGGAAGATATTCTGCTTGTTGCTGCAATCAGTCCCCAGCAACATAGTTGGAACAAAACCAGTGGCCAGTATAGAGCCAGACAGACGCCGAGGGTTGTCGCGACGCCTTTGCCGCCTCTGAAAGAGGTGAAAATTGAAAACAGGTGACCGAGAATGGCTGCAATTGCACAGAATGAATGCGTTTGGGCGGGAAGTTCAAATATTATGCAGGGGAGTACAGCGATAAAGCCTTTGCTGGTGTCTCCCAGAAGAGTCAGAAATGCAGCCTGACGAGTACCTATACGAAGAACGTTAGTGGTGCCGGGATTCCCGGACCCTCGTTGTCTTGGGTCTGGTAGGCCAAGAACACGACAGACAATCACCGCTGTTGGGATGGAACCCCATAAATAGGCAAGGCTGATTAAACCGAATGTCACTGCGATAGATTCTGTCATTCAAGAAGCATAAATAATTTTTAAATAGGTTCCAATTATGGACTTAGTTTATATTCGCGGATTAGAGGTTGAAACGGTTATAGGTATCTATGACTGGGAAAGAGAGATCCGTCAGGTTGTAAATCTGGATCTTGAAATGGGTTTTAATATTCAGGGCGCGGCCCAGACTGAAGATGTGGATAATACGCTGAACTATAAAACGGTGTCCGACCGTTTAATTGATTTTATTAGCCAAAGTGAATTTCAGTTGGTGGAAACTATGGCTGAGGAGATCGCGCAGCTTTTACGAGATGAGTTTGGTGTTAAATGGCTGCGTTTGAGGCTGGGTAAACCTGGAGCAGTTCCTCAGGCTGAAGATGTCGGTGTCATCATTGAACGTGGGGAACGCTTCTGATGGCAAGGGTGTATGTCAGTATTGGTAGTAATATCAATCGCGAGCTGTATATAGGTAATGCATTAACCGGGTTGCGGGAAAACTTTGGTCACTTAATCTTGTCGTCTGTATATGAAAGCGAGGCGGTAGGGTTTGAAGGCGATAACTTCTACAATCTGGTTGCAGGCTTTGATACCGATCTTTCTGTAGGGCGTCTTTCGGCCCTGTTGAAAGCAATTGAGGATCAGAATGGACGTTGCCGTAAAGGTCCCAAATTCAGTGGTCGAACTCTGGATATAGATATACTCACATATGACCAATTAACCGGTGAGCATGATGGGGTTCAGCTACCTCGTGAAGAGATCACTAAAAACGCATTTGTGCTGTGGCCTCTGGCTGAAATTGCTGGTGAGGTGAATCATCCTGTTTTAGGTAATGACTATGCGCAGTTGTGGGCTGAATATGATAAAAGATCGCAGCAACTATGGACTGTTGATTATTCCTGGAGTGGTTGCTCTCTGCCTGCTGAAGTCTGAAATAGATTATTAATGGCTGTAGAGAGACTTGCCGCCATCCACACACAATACCTGCCCCGTGACAAAGCGGGCTGTACTCAAATACAGAACGGCTCCAGCCAGATCCTCTGGGGTGCCTGTTTTTCCAAGCAGTGTTTGCTCAAGAATAGCTCCTTTCTGTTCATCTGACATGGCTGCTTCTGGCCAGAGAATCGGGCCGGGCGAAACGCCATTGACGCGTACAGAGGGTGCGAGCTCTTTTGCCAGGCTCAACGTCATCATTTGCAGGCCGGCCTTGGCAATTGAGTAGATAGGGTGGCCAGGTAAGCCTCGCTGGGCGTGGATATCTATCAAGTTAATGATGCAGCCATTTCTCTCCTTAAGAGACTCCGCCAGTTTGCTGCACAGGAAGTATGGGGCCCGTAAGTTTGAGTTGATTAACTCATCCCACTGTTGCTGTGTACTGGTGTCTAAAGGGGTGGGATAAAAAGAGGACGCATTATTGATCAATAGGTCAATTCCTCCCCATTCGGACAGGGCAGAATCCACCAGAGGTTGCAGTGCGTCCATATCATTCAAATCTGCTTGAACAGTAATGGCACTGCCGGGCCGTTGCTGGTTCAGTTCAGTCATAAGCTGAGAGGCTTCTTCTGATGAGTGACGGTAATGCAAAACCAGGTTATAGCCCTCTTTGTGCAGGGTTCTGGAAATAGTTGCGCCAATACGTTTAACCGCGCCGGTAATAAGGGCTACTTTGGGGGTTGTCATTCCTTATCCTTCTGATTGGCGCCTTGGCAAATCTGTATGCGTCTTCTCTCAATCTCTTTGCCTAATTCAGCCCCTTTAAAGCCTTCTTTAATGAGCTGTTTGGGGTCTATTTGATTGATGCTATCCAGAATGGGTAGTAGAGAATCCAGTTGTGCATCCGGTTTGAGCGCTTTTATGCATTCCACAATAGGCTTGATCCGCTGGGGGCGTCTGATCAGATCAAGAGATTGAATGGATCTCAGCTTAAAGTAAGCCTGAAGGTGATCGAAGTTTTGTAGGTTTTCAAATTGTGACGTGCAGTGTAGAGCCAGATCCCTGAAAGCGTTGGGGGCTTTCAGGCGAGAGCACAGTTGTTCTACATTATTTGAATTGCACAGTGTGAGAAAACAGGCAAAACGGCTTTCAGAGCTCTGAATTTTTTTGCATGTAGTGGCGAACTCATTCAGGCATGAACCTGTAATTAAACTGGCAAGTTCTGGCAGAACTTTGTCTATGGCCTGGCTCTGAATCAGAATCTCAAAAAAAACTGCGGGGGAGGATTCGGTAAGTGCGCGCTCCAGTTCCTTCCATACTCGTTCTGCCGTCAGGTGTTCCAGTTCATCGGATGTCGCAATCTGTTGCATAAGCTGCAGAGTTTCCGGGGCTAAACTAAACCCCAAATGGTGGTACCGAGCAGCAAAGCGGGCGACCCGTAAAACCCGAAGAGGGTCTTCTGAGAATGCGGGTGATACATGGCGTAAAACTTTATTATTTAGATCTTCCCGTCCGTGGTAGGGGTCAATAATATTTCCCTCATCATCCTGGGCCATGGCATTAATGGTCAGGTCACGGCGGAGCAGATCTTCCTCAAGAGAGACTTCTTTGCTGGCAAAGTACTGGAAGCCTGTGTAGCCCTTTCCGGATTTTCTTTCGGTACGCGCAAGGGCATATTCTTCGCCGGTATCCGGGTGAATGAAGACCGGGAAATCCTGTCCCACAGGCTGGAACCCTTTGTTGATCATCTCTTCTGCGGTTGCACCTACAACTACCCAGTCTTTATCAAAAACCGGGTAGTTCAGAAGCTGATCACGGACGGCACCGCCGACAAGGTATATCTGCATGGTTATTTTTTGCAGTGATCGGGTTGTTCAGTACGCCAGGCTTCGAAGCCGCCGTTAATACTGTAGACCTCTTCAAAACCCTGCTCTATCAGGAACTGACCTGCGGATTGGCTACTGATGCCATGGTAACAGCAGACTAATAAAGGGAGGTCAAAATCAGCCTGGTTGATATAGTCATGGAGGTTCTCATTGCTCAGGTTAAACGAGTCTACAATGTGTCCCTGGGCAAAACTTTGCGGATCCCTGATATCAACAACCGTAGCACCTTTGCTAATCAGATCAACAGCTTCAACGGAACTGATACATTTAAGTTGGTTCATTATTCACCTTCCGTAAAGGTAATGGCTGGTGGGTGGTGGAGTGAATTTTGGTTCTTTTGCTGGAACGCTGAAAAATTGCTTATCTTCCAGCCTTAGCGCAGTGAGTTTGTTGCCCCAGACGCAGCCTGTATCCAGTGCGCAGACGTTCTCGGCTTCAGCAATGCCTTCCAGAGCGGCCCAGTGTCCGAACAGAATTTGAATGGATTCTTCATCCGGGTCTTTGCGAGGTAAAGTAAACCAGGGCTGGTGGCCAGGAGGTTGTGAATCCAGTGTGCCTTTGGCGCTGAAATCCAGTTTCCCGTCAGGAGTACAGAAACGCATCCGAGTAAAATAATTAGTGATCAGGCGTAACCTGTCCCAGCCTTCCTGTTTTGCGGACCACTTGTCGGGTTTATTGCCGTACATATGATGGAAAAACTCGCGGGCAAGGGTACTTTTGAGTACGGATTCGACTTCTTTGGCACGTTTTCTGGCTTTCTTGATGGTCCAGCACGGTGGTATACCTGCGTGCACTAATACTGCGTTGTGCTCTTTGCAGGAAACCATAAGTTTTTGTTTTCTGAGCCAGTTCATTAGCTCATGACGGTCAGGTGCTTCGATGATGTCGTGCACAGTATCTGCCCGTTTAGGAGCTACAGCGCCATAGTGAACTGCCAGGAGGTGCAGGTCATGATTACCAAGAACAACGGTTGCCTGATCCCCAAGGTTCTTGATGTAGCGTAAAGTTTCAAGAGAGTTTGGGCCGCGATTAACGAGGTCGCCAGCGATTAACAGATGATCATCATCGGAGAATGAAACCAGCTCAAGTAGTTGCTTGAGTTCATCAAAGCACCCTTGAATGTCACCAATTGCGTAAGTCGCCATCAGACAAGCTCTTTAGTTTGCAGTTAATGCAGTGCGTTAGGTCTTGCCAGTGTAAATGCTTGGATCGGAGCTTTAAATAGCTCACCTTCATCTGTAACCATTTCATAATAACCTTGCATGCTACCAACGCTCGTGGCAAGTACAGCTCCGCTGGTATATGAGTAGCTGGATTCAGGTTCGATTTGCGGCTGTTCTCCTACCACGCCTTCACCTTTTACCTCTTGCACATGTTGATTGCCATCAGTTATAAGCCATTGGCGATTCAATAGCTGTACAGGTACCGGATTGTGGTTAGTAATTGTGATGTGGTACGAGAACACATAACGTTTACTGTCCGGGTCGGATTGTTTCTCCAGATAGTTCGTTACTACATCTATCTTTACAAAATCACCATAATTCGGGTCATCTACATTACTCATCGTTACCCGCTTTTTTCTCTGTCAGATAGTTGCTGATCGTTACAAAATTTGAAATCGGAAGCTTCTCCGGGCGTAAAGATGGATCAATATTGAGTTGTTCCAGCTCTTCTGCACTCAGAAGTGGTTTTAGGTTGTTCCGTAACGTCTTCCTTCTCATATTAAAAGCGGTTCTGACGACGGTTTCCAGTTGCTTTATGTCTAATGCAACAAAAGGTAGCTCTTTGTATGGCGTTAGCCGGATAATAGCTGAGTCTACTTTTGGGGCTGGATTAAAGGCTCCAGGTGGAACAACAAACAGCGATTCTACCTGGCAATAGTACTGTGCCATGATGCCCAGGCGGCCGTAATTATTCTCTCCAGGCCCCGCTGCCATACGATCAACCACTTCTTTTTGCAGCATGAAATGCATATCCTGAATATGCTCTGCATGGCTTAACAAATGAAAAATAAGCTGTGTGGAGATGTTGTAGGGCAGATTGCCAACTACGCGTAATTGTTTGTCGTCTCTGCGTAGAGGGGCATAGTCAAACTTCATTGCATCCGCTTCGTGAATGCGGAATTTGTCGCCGTAGCTGAAAAATTTGGTACGCAGAATCGGTGGAAGGTCCCGGTCTAGCTCAATGGCATCCAGCTCGCCGGCTTCAGCAAGTAGCTCTTCGGTTAAGGCTCCCAGGCCGGGGCCAATTTCGACCATACAATCAGATTCATGAGGGGCAATGGAGCGGATAATTCTCCGGATAATGCCGTGATCATGCAGGAAGTTCTGTCCGAAACGTTTCCGGGCTTTATGCGCTACAGGCTTTTTACTCATATGTTCTTTTGTCGGTTGCGGTGGTGAGCCATCTCACCAGCATATTGAATAGCGGTCTTAAGACTGCCCGGATCGGCTTTGCCGGTTCCTGCAAGATCCAAAGCGGTACCGTGATCTACGGATGTACGGATAATTGGCATGCCTAAGGTAATATTTACGGCGTTGCCAAACCCTTTATATTTCAGCACAGGCAAGCCCTGATCATGATACATGGCCAGTACAGCATCTGCCGATTGCAGATACTTTTCGGTGAAAAGCGTGTCTGCAGGCAGGGGGCCGGTTAAGCTGATCCCTTTCTGTTTTAGTTTAGTCAGGGTTGGAGTGATTGTTTCAATTTCTTCTCTACCCAGGTGTCCGCCTTCTCCAGCATGTGGATTCAAACCTGATACCAGAATGGAAGGGTTTTGCAGGCCAAAGCTATGTTTCAAATCGGCATCCAGAACCTCGATAACCTCGGTAAGGAGTTCTTCTGTTATCGCTTCAGGGATATCCTTCAATGGTAGATGAGTTGTCGCCAGGGCCACACGTAAGCCTTCGGTTGCCAGCATCATCACAACTTTTGATGTGCCAGTCAGTTCTTCCAGAAATTCAGTATGGCCGCTGAAAGCGATACCGGCATCATTGATGATCCCTTTGTGTACAGGAGCAGTAATGAGCGCCGAAAACGTACCATTTAAACATCCGAGTGTCGCTTCGGTTAAGGTCCGCAAGACATAATCAGCATTTGCGCTGTTTAATTCTCCGGGAATTACCTCTGCTGCGAGAGGTACCGGTAAAATTTTCAAACAGCTTGCTGGTGTGGGTTCTGGAGCGCCTTCTGGATCGAATTGCTCAAGCGTTAAAGGCAGCTGCAAGAGTGCTGCCCTTTCTCGCATTAAATAAGGGTCGGCAACTACGACCAGCTCATCAGCATGACTCTGCTGAGCGATCTGGATGCAAAGGTCTGGGCCAATTCCTGAGGGTTCGCCGGGAGTCAGGACAAGTCGGTTAATCCCCAACCCTTTTACTCCTTAACTTCTATATAGGCCTGGGAATGGATCTCCCTTAACCAGGTACTGAGTTCTTCATTGAACTTGCGTTTGCGAATCGCTGAACGAGCACGGCTCTCCTGCATCTGTTCAGCCATATTTTCAGTACGCTTATCCAGAACCGTTAATATGTGCCAGCCAAAGCGGGATTCGAAAGGCTGTGAGAGGGTGCCAATAGGTAAGGCATTCATGACCTGTTCAAACTCCGGTACCATCTGCCCGTCCTGAGTCCAGCCCAGTGAGCCGCCTTCAGAACCGCTGGCAGGATCGTCGCTGAATTCTTGCGCCAGGTCGGAGAAGCTTTCGCCTTTTTTAATGCGGTTGTAGATCTCGTTTATCTGTCTGCGTGCTTGAACAGGTGTTCTGATTTCGCTCGGTTTAATTAGGATATGACTTACCAGGCGCTGTTCAACCAACTGTACATTACCGCCTCGTTGGTCCTTAGCCAGGAAAATATGGAAACCACTAGGAGAGCGAATCGGTTTACTGAACTCACCTTTGGCGAGGTTACGAACTGATTTTCCGATTACTTCAGGTAATTCGGCAACTTTTCTCCAGCCCAGATCGCCACCCTTCAGCGCATTAGGAGCATCGGAGTTAGCAATAGCGATCTCTGTAAAGTCTGCACCTTCGGTCAGCTGTTTGTAGAGTGCAGAAGCTTCCCGTTCCGCTTTCTGAATCATCTCCGGGGACGCCTGAGAGGGTACGGCTACCAAAATATGACCGAGCAGGTATTCGGCAGAGATCTGGCTTTGACCATCTTCAGAGCTCATGAAGTTTTCAATTTCTTGTGCAGAAACGCGGATACGGCGGTTTACCAGATTTTGCTGCACGCTTTGCAGAAGCATTTCATTACGAATCTGCTCCCTAGCTGCGTTGTAATCACGACCTTCAGCAATCAGAGCATCACGGAACTGCTCTAGTGTCATATTATTGCTTTTAGCAATATTGCTGATGGCAGCGTTTAGCTGACTGTCAGAAATACGAATGCCCTGACGGGATGCCAGCTGTTTCTGGATGCTTTCAAGAACCAGTCGGTTCAGAACCTGTGAACGTAAAACCTTGTCCGCAGGCAGGCGCGTATTTTTAGACTGCAGTTGTTCTTTCACAATCGCTACGCGTTGATCCAATTCGCTCTGCATAACGATGCCATCGTTTACGACGGCCGCAATTCGGTCGAGAGGAACTGCCTCTGCCAGAACTGTCTGTGAAGGGATCAGCAAGCTTATTGCTGCGAGGGAAAATAATTTGTGAAGCTTAGTTTTCATTGTGCTCTTCACGCTCTTCATAACCAGTGATGTCATCCAGGAAGCCCTTGTCTCCGGTGCCAAATGAACCGAGTCCTTTAAGGGTCAGTTGCAGGAATATTCCGTAATCGTATTTGTTGCTGCCATTGGACTCAGTTCCATCCAGCCAATGTCTGCCGGCGAAACTCAGTTTCCAGCAGCAGCTTTCATATTCAAGACCAAGTGAAGCCTCTTCGGTTTCGTTGCCTCTGATGTCGTAAAGAACCCTTCCCAGAGATGTCCAGTGGGTTGATAGAGGCCAGATATAAGATAGATCTGCTTGTTCTCTGCTTGAATCGGTGAACCTGTAGCGGAAATTCACTACATGATCGTAATCTCTTTTGTATTTTAATCCTAATGTTGAGGATTGTACTTCGAAGTCACTGCTATCCAGAATGGTATCCAGATAGGTTTTTGTATTCCTTGTAATATACCAGGTAGCTCTTGTTGCTATATCGCTCTGGCTACTTGTTTCAGCAGCTGCGGTGTTATTCAGCTGTACTTCACGGTCAGCAAAATAATAAGCTTGCCCTGCTTTAAAGCTAGCTTTTTCAAAGCCGGTTTCCGTGATGTAACGGGTGGTCACCCCAAGTGATAACTGTTGCGCATCTCCGAGTCTGTCCTTACCGCTGAAACGGTTTTCCCTGAACAACGAGTTATAGTTGAAGGTATATCTGGAGGTATCAAAATCCGGGACCGCACTGTGATCTTCTTCGGGAACGTAAAGAGCAAACAGTCGGGGCTCCAGAGTATGGGTGCCGCCATTTTTAAGGCTGCGGTCGAAGAATAAACCGCTATCCATACTGGCAATCGGGGCGGTAATGCTTGGGGAACTTCCCAAACCTGTCAGCTGGTTATCAAGAGAGTAGCTGCTGCTCCAAAGAGACAATTTTGGCTTTACATATCCCCATGGGCGTTGCCATAGATACTCTGCTGATGGCTTCACGTGAACCCGGTCACCAACTATTCGATTGGCTCCGGTCAGGCCTTCGAGGTCACGATCAAAACGAGTTAATTGTGCCAGATACTTAACTTTTATCAGGTTTTCAAAGCTATGTCCGCCCGTTAAAGTCGCTCTTGGCATCAGTTGATAAGGTGCTCGGCCATCAATGGTCTGGTAGTCATGAGCTTCTAGTGCAAGTTTCCAACCGTCACCTCTATAGGTGGTTTTGGCGATCTGGTCCAGATGGTCTTCGCGCTGAACATCCAGATCAGAGGAGAGATCTTCAAAATACTGGTCATCACTCACTGAGGTATAGTCAATGCGGGTCGTCCAGTTGCTGGCAATTTTACCGTTATGATCCAGTGCCAGAAGCCAGCGATCATCTCCGTAGGCATCATCATCGGGTAGATATGCTGCATTCAGCGTATTGCTGGACCATTGGTTCAGGTAGCGGAATTCGTTTTGGAGTAATAACCCTCGATCAGACATAAATCTTGGGGTTAAAGTATCGTCCATGTTTGGCGCAATATTGAAATAATATGGGACTGCGAGATCGAGACCGCTATCGTTGCTGTAACTAATACTTGGCGTTAGGAAGCCAGACTTACGTCTGTCATCGATTGGGAAGCTAAAGTATGGGGTGTAGATTACCGGTACTCCGCCTACACGCAGGACGGCATCTTCAGCGACACCATAACCTTCTTCGCGATCGAGTACGATGCTATCCGCTTCAAGTCCCCAGGCTTCACTGAATGGAGGGCAGTATGTGTAATTACCCTGTTCCAGTCGGATGCGTTCATCTTCAAGTTGGATGATACGATCTGCGGTGCCTCGAAGGTTATCTTCATGCATGACGAATTCAGCATTGCTGAAGATCGCCTCATTCGTAACAGTATCGATCTGAGCGTTGTCACTGAGCATCAATAAACCGGGTTCGCGATATTTCACGTCGCCTTCTAATCGAGCTTTATTGGTGACCTGATCCACTTCTGCGCTGATAGAGCTCACTCTGCGTGAGCCTTGTCTCATGGTAACTCCACCTTGCAGTTGAGTCAGGCCGCCCAGGACAGAGGAAGATTGTGCTGCTTCCAGATACAACGGTGGTTCATCCAGATTCTCATCCCCGGTTTTTGGGAAGTCAGGCTCAAGGTAGCGACCAACACATTGCTGACCAGCCTGATTTTTATAATAAACCCAATCCAGGCGTGAATAAGGATTGTCTTTGATAAATTGCTGTACAGGCGGAACATCCTGCGGTGAGGAGGTGAAAGGCAGCGTAGTTGCGTAAATGTTCGCTTTTTCACATTTCCAGTCACCCTGAGTACTGGCGTCACATTGCCATTCGTCTCCAATAACCGCATTGGTTTTTTGCGGAGCGGATGTTGCAGTAGAAGCGGTATTCGCGGTCTGTGCTGGGGAAGAAACTGCTGTGCTCTGATCCGCTTTAGGAGTTTCTATCGGATAGGGTTTAGCGCTGGATGCTGGTTTGATAACCGCAGTTTCGGATTCAGTAACAGCGGGTTCTTGATTTACTGAGCTTTCTACACGGTTTGAATCAACTGTTTCCACAGTGGACGGTTCAGGATTCTCAACGAAATCTTCGTTGACATCACAGTTCCACTCACCGTCTTTTGTCATAGAGCAACTCCAGGCCATTTCTGGAGAAGTGGAGGCCGATTCTGCCGAAGAATAGCTTGAAAAAAGAGCAGCGCTTACAGCGAGGGTCAGAGTGTAGGTGGATCGTTTCGCAAAGGGCATCAGTTAACTAAATCCGTTTTTGCAGCATCCATTGATCCGGTATGTCACCGAACCCTGTTATTTTATGGATTAAAACGCTGAATGATAAATCATTCTATGCAGCGAGTGTAGAGCAGAGTATGTATTTATATCGGTGATTAAGTTCGGACAAATAAGCTTTTTCGAAATATCTTTTTCTTTATCGGATGTCATAATACACCGCATTAATTTTGTTTGGAGTGAATTGTTGGTGGATCAGCGTCAAGATCAACTGAAAATTTGGTTGCATGAACAGTTGCCTGAATGCACAGGTTTTGAATCATCTGAGTGGCAATTGGTTCCGGTTTCGGGTGATGCCAGCTTTCGGCGTTACTTTCGTGTTATCTCTGGTGCAAAGAGTTGGATTGCGGTTGATGCACCACCTGATAAAGAAGACAGTCGTCCTTTTATAGCGGTTGCCGAAACCCTGGCTGATCAGGGTGTTACCGTTCCAGATGTACATAAATACGACCTGCAACTTGGATTTATGCTTCTGGGGGATCTGGGTGATGATTTGTATCTGGGTCAGTTGAATGAGCAAAACGCCGATAAACTCTATACAGACGCATTAAATGAACTGTTTTTGATTCAGCAATGTCAGGATTTAAAACAGGGTTCACTGCCTCTCTACGATCATCCTCTGCTGTCTCGAGAAGTAGAGCTGTTCCGGGAATGGTTTCTGGAGAAATTACTTGGTTTAGAACTGACAGAAACTGATCACTTTGAAATAGACCGTTTGTTTCATTATGTGATTGATTGCGCTCTTGAGCAGCCTTCCGTGTTTGTTCATCGCGATTTCCATTCCAGAAACATCATGTATCGCGCGGGAGCTACCCCGGGGATTATTGATTTTCAGGACGCAGTACGTGGCCCTGTTACCTATGATCTGGTATCCCTCTTCAGGGATTGTTATATCGCCTGGCCGGATGATCAGGTCTATCATTGGGTTGAACAGTACCGACAGAGACTGATCACTAATGGCAGCATGATGCCAGATTCAGGTCATTTCCAACGCTGGTTTGATCTGATGGGCGCGCAGCGACACTTAAAAGCGATAGGTATATTTTCCCGGCTGCTGATTCGTGATGGCAAAGCGGGTTACCTGGATGATATTCCGCGCACTTTCTCATACCTTCTAGCCGTTACAAAAAAAGAATATGGTCTGGAGCCGACAGAAAATTGGTTGATGCAAAAAGTACTGCCAGCTTTGTATGAGAGTGAACACTTTTCAGATGATCTGCTGGATCAATGGCTTAAACCATGAAAGCGATGATTCTGGCCGCAGGCCTGGGTACCCGGATGCGGCCATTAACGCTGCATACCCCGAAACCATTGTTGAAAATTAACGATGTGCCTTTAATTGAATATCATATTACAAGGCTGGTGAGAGCTGGGATCAGGGATATAGTGATAAACCATGCCTGGCTTGGGGATCAGATCGAAGCCTGTTTGGGCACGGGAGAACGATTTGGTGCTTCGATTCAATATTCCGCAGAATCTGAACCGTTGGAAACGGCGGGTGGTATCCGGAAAGCGCTGGAACTATTGATCAAGGATGGAGAGGATCGCTTTTTGGTGATCAATGGCGATATATTCACCAATTACCCATTTGAAAAGTTACTGCAGGGTAAAAACAGCGGTTGTCACCTTGTACTTGTTAATAACCCCGAGCATAACCCTGAGGGCGATTTTTGTTTGCGGCAATCACGAGTAGTGCCAGCCGATGGCGTTAAATATACATTCAGTGGTATCAGTGTACTATCGGCGGATATGTTCACAGAGCTTAAGGCAGATCAGCCGGAGCCGCTGGCTCCTTTGCTCAGAAACGCAATTGCAAACGAAACGGTCAGTGGTGAGCTGTTTGATGGCTACTGGCTGGATGTAGGAACACCTGAACGGTTACAAGAAATTGACCAATTGGTTAGGGAGCGTCAGATAGATGGCCTTTGATGCGGAAGGAAAAGGTGCTGAATTAGGCAGCACTATTAAATCACACTCTACTTCCATTTTGATCGGGGGGCTGGTGGGCCTGTTTTCCGGCGGAATTTGGGGGCTTTTATTTGGTGGTTTCGTCGGTTTCCTGATCAGTCGAACCCTGCGTGGAGTCGTGCGTTCAATCAACCCACAGGAGGCTTTTTTCAAAGCAACTTTTACTGTGATGGGGCGCATTGCTAAAGCGGATGGCAGGGTCACGGAAGATGAAATTCAGTTCGCACGTGATGTAATGCTCCAGATGCGGCTGGATGAAAGCCGTAAACGTCAGGCCATCGAGTTTTTCTCGGAAGGTAAGGATGTAGATCTGGACCTTTCGCGTCTGGTCCGACCATTAGGAATCATGTTAAAGCATCGCCTTTCCGTTAAGTTGATGTTTGTAGAGATTCTGCTGCAGACTGCCATGGCTGATGGTGAAGTGAGCCCCGCAGAAATGCAGGTAATCGAGGAAGTTTGTGGTTATCTGGATTTTGGTCATGACACCGTTGAAGAGGTTATAGCCCGGGTCAAAGCGCAAAGGGATTTCTATCAGCATGGGCAAGCGGGCGTTGATAGCGAAGTATTATTAAAAGACGCTTACGCAGTCTTAGGTGTGGATGAAGCTGCTGGCGATGCTGAAGTTAAAAAAGCATATCGACGTCAAATGAGTCAGCATCACCCGGATAAACTGGTTTCTAAAGGTTTACCGGAGGAGATGATTGAGCTGGCTAAAGAAAAGTCGCAGGAAATCCAGGCCGCTTATGAAAGGATTAAGGCCGCACGCAAATAAGCCCTAGTTGGGTTTATTGCCGGGAGCCATTTCCGCGCTGCTAACATCTTCTGTTGCCTTCATCTCGAACGCTTTCTGCTCTGCCTTGATGACATAGGTATTTAGCATGCCCCGAACATGTTTCAGTAACCAGGGGTTGCCTTTTTTCCAGTCGTCGCGGGTTTCGGGTAAGCGACTCTGACGGAAATTAGTCAGTTCATTCTGTCGCGCAACCCTAAGCCTTCTTTCAGCAAAGGTAGGATTTGCGGCCGTTGTTGTTTTTCTCGCACTATGATGCAGATCGAGAACCGTTGTTTCTATTTCAGGAAGAAGCTCCAGCAAGTCAGGTGCTGCATCTGTTTGGGGTATGCGAGCATCGATCATGACCAGCCTCAGGTCCTGGGATTTCTGAAACTGTTTCACATACTCAGCTGCCCATACCGCACCTGTACCAATTCCCATCACAATAAAACGTTCGACTTCTTGCTTTTGCAGGTAGGAAAAAGCCGTCTGGCCTCTGCGAATAGCCTGTTCATGATAAGGCTCTGTTTTTTCTTTCGGCTCTTCTGCCTCTTTCTGAGGTTCAGTATTTGCTGGGGGGCTTTCCTCCGGGGGCTCAGGTGTGGGCTCAGCCGGGGTTGCTTCAGATTCCCCTTCTGCCTGAGAGGCCGCAGAGGCCGAAATCGGCTGCAACACCGGTAGTGTGCGTACCGGAATGTCTGCGGGTTCGATCTGCGGCAAATATACTGCAAGTGTGTGCCAGCCGTATACGGTAAGGCCCTGGCGTAGGTGATTGAGGTCCCCAGGCCAGTCAAAGTGAGTATGGTCATCTGGGAAGATAATGATTCCACCCTGTTTTACACCACTGCTTTCAGCCTGGTAGAAAGCGATCATCTTTTCGCCGGTTTTACTGGTATCCAATTGCAGTAGTTCGGAATCTGGGGGCGTTATTTTTATCAGATTGCTGATGATTGTCTGGTCTGTATCAGGTTCTGTTCTGGGAATCATGGGCGTGTTGGCAACACTTCCGCTCGCGGCAGGCGATACAGGCGCAGCATTTTCAGGCTCATCTTCAGCAGCACTGAAGCTGGAAAGAAAGATGAAACTCAGGCACAGAATTTTCAAGAATAGACTCATGGTCCCGATTATGGGTAAGAAGCGTGCTGACAGCAAGATGCACTCTCCGTTAAAATACCCCAAACCATTTTTAAGCGGATTAAAGCGCCATGTCAGATTTTAAAATTGCTCCTTCTATCTTGTCAGCAGATTTCGCCCGTCTGGGGGAGGAGGTCGATAATGTATTGTCGGCTGGAGCAGATATTGTACATTTCGATGTCATGGACAATCACTATGTTCCGAATCTGACAATTGGCCCGATGGTCTGCAGTGCGCTGACGAAATACGGCATCAAAGCGCCAATTGATGTGCATCTGATGGTTAAACCTGTGGATCGTCTTATTGGTGATTTCATAGAAGCCGGTGCGAGCTATATCACTTTTCATCCGGAAGGTTCTGAGCATGTTGATCGTTCCTTGCAGATGATTCGTGATGGTGGTTGTAAATCCGGGCTGGTATTTAACCCGGCAACTCCCTTAAGTCACTTGGAATACGTGCTGGATAAAGTGGATATGATACTGCTGATGTCGGTAAATCCGGGATTTGGTGGTCAGAAGTTCATTCCGGGCACGCTGGATAAACTGCGTCAGGCCAGAGAAATCATTGATAACAGTGGTTACGACATCCGTCTGGAAATTGATGGCGGTGTTGGTATCGGTAACATTCGTGAAATTGCCGAAGCGGGTGCGGATACATTTGTTGCAGGTTCTGCAATTTTTAATACCGATGACTACAAAGCTACCATCGATAAGATGCGCGAGCAATTAGCCTTGGTTGGCTAACCCATGCGACAGCTGTTTGCAGACGAAAATCCGAAACTGGTCCTGTTTGATCTGGATGGCACGCTGGTCGATAGTGTGCCCGATCTGGCACATGCAATTGACAGAATGTTACTTGAGCTGGGTAAAGAAACTGCAGGTATTGAACGCGTCAGATCCTGGGTGGGAAATGGCGCTTCAGTGTTGGTGCAGCGAGCCTTGGCTGAGAGCATAGAGGCGCAGATCGGTAACCCTGATGAATTTGAGAAAGCCTATGCGCTGTTTCTGAAATTTTACGGTGAACATACTGCGGATCAAAGCTGTCTCTACGAAGGGGTAGAAGAATGTCTGGTTTCTTTGCAAAACCAACAGATCAAGATGGGGCTGGTCACAAATAAACCGATTCAATTTACCCGCACAATGTTGGCTGGGTTTAAGCTGGATGGTTATTTTGATGTGGTGATCGGTGGTGATAGCCTGCCTCAGAAAAAACCCTCGCCTGAACCCTTGTTAGAGGCGATGGCGAGTTGTTCGGCGACCCCGTCAGAAACCTTGATGGTCGGTGATTCAAAGAGCGATGTTGGAGCGGCAAGGGCTGCCGGGTGTCCAGTTATCTGTGTTCCTTATGGTTATAACCATGGTGAAGACATTGCCAGGTATGAACCTGATCTGATCGTACAGTCACTGGCTGAGTTGGTTTAACCTATTCCAGAATTTTCGCTCTTTTAGGTAGTTCGACCACATGGCTGCCTGATGCAATGTCATGCCATGTGAGTTTTTGCTTATTGAAAAACATCCATAAAAAACCGGCGCCAAAACAAGCCAAAGAGAGAATGCCGACAAGGTAACGCACCAGGCATTTGCCCAGGCTTAAGCGCTCTCCTTCGGTGGTCTGAACGCGTAGTCGCCAGGCCAGCATACCCAGAGTCTGTCCCTTTCGAGTCCAGAAATAAGTCAGGAAGCAGTATACGATGACAAACAAGGCGGATTGGTACAGCGCGAAGTAGGGGCTTTTGTCCAGAGCTTCCCCATCATTAAGGGTCAGCATAATGCCCGAGGAAACCATCAGCAGGGATACGATTAACATCATATCGTAGACGAATGCTCCCAGTCTTTTCATCGGCGGAGCTATTTTTATATCTTCGTAGGTCTCTTTAAATTCTCGGCTCATTGGGTCAGCAGCTACTTCGGGTTGTGGTTTTGGTTTCCAGCTTAAACAGTGGGCGAATATAACTCCCCAGAATGCTTCCTGCAAATGCGGCTACAAGCCATAACCAGCCATGTAAACTTCCGGAGGCGATCCCTCCAAAGTAAGCGCCAATATTACAACCGAATGCGATAGTGGCGCCGTAACCGAGCATAACGCCGCCAAGAAGAGCTGCGACCCAGTGTAATAGAGGCAGGCGCCATTCAAATGAAAACTTGCCTGCAAGTGATGCTGCGATGAATGCCCCTAATAAAACGCCAGCGTTCATTACCGTGTTTACATCGCTGGTCAGAGGTTCGTACAGGGCTGCTTCGCGACCGGGTTGGAGCCAGTAACTCCAGAAATCCAGTTCCAGCTCTATTTCAAGAAGCATTGCCAGTTTAGCGCCCCATAAGGGATAAGCTACTGCAACCGCCCATGGACGACCTGTCATCGCCAGTGTGGCGAAGTTAAGCAGCGCCAGAGCCAGCGCTCCCCAGACAAATGGCCATGGGCCTTGCAGATATTTGCGCCAGTTCTTTATTCCCTGAAAGGGAGGATCGGTTTCGAGGCTGCCATGGGTTCGTTTTTCCAGCCAAATGGTAAACAGAGCAATGCAGGCAAAAACAGCAAGGTTTAAGATCAGCGCAGGTAATAAGCCAGTCATTTCAATAACAGATACCGGGGCCAGCTGTGGTAGTCCTGTCCACCATTCGTAGTCAGAAGTGGCCCATAAACCTCCAGCCATAAAACCCAGCATGCTGGGGATTGCCCGTAATTGTCCGCCACCGGCATGGTATAAGTTTCCAGAAGCGCAGCCATTACCCAGCTGCATGCCGATGCCAAAAATAAAGGCACCGATCAGGACTGAGAAACCTAAGGGGCGGACATAACCTCCGACTTCATTTCCAAAAAGTTCAGCGTTGTGGAGGGCTGGGAAAAATAAACAAACCGCGATCGCCAGCATAAGCATTTGCGCTCTTATCCCGCTTCCGCGTTTATTAATGATCAGATTTCGCCATGCGGTAGTGAAGCCGAAGGACGCGTGATAGAGGGCAACACCAAGGAGGCCGCCGATGATCATAAGCCACATCTGCTGCGTAGACTCATTGCTTTGAAGCCAGAATAAACAATAGGCAAATATAAACAATGACAGTAGAGGAGATATAAATCTGGAGGTGTTTTTAGTTACGTCATCCGACGGGGTTAGATCCGGGGTTGGCGTTTGAACGCTATTCATAATCTTGATCGCTGGGCATTAAACTGTGACTTTGGATGGTTGATCTCCGCCAACTCATCTGGGAAAGCTGTGCATTATATCACCAATCCTGTTTTAAGATTTAATAAATTAGTGTTGTCTAAAAAAGCAAAAGGCGACCTAAAAGGTCGCCTTGAAAAAAGTCATTAGACTTGTGAACTTATTGGCTTATATAAGTCTCTTTGTATTCTGCCGCCAGTTCCTGAGCTTCTTTCAGTTGAGAAGCATTCAGTTTCATTACCAGCCTTTTTTCTATGGCGATAGCCGTTAGGTTGCCTAACTCAGCTGCATTGTGCATCCATGCATAGGCCAGAATGTTAGTGTCTTTATCTTTTTGCTCGCCATGATTGTTGGAATACAGAGTACCCAGGAAGAACATCGCATCGGTATGGCCTTGCTCTGCTGCTTTACGGTACCAGCGTTCGGCTTCAGTAAAGTTCTGCGCAACACCGGTTCCAAAGTTATAGCAGCGACCAATGTTATGCTGTGCCGCAACCAGGCCCTGATCTGCAGCTTTAAGGTACCATTGCAATGCTAGGTCAGGGTTTCGCTCCATGCCATAACCAAACTCAGACATGACGCCGAGTCTGTTCTGCGCAGCAGCATCACCGGATTCAGCTGCAGGTACTACAGTTTCCAGTTCAACTTTATATTCCTGATCTTTGAGTGCGCGCAGGCTGTTTACGCTACCCATATGGCCTAGAGAAGCTCCGCGACGATAGAAACGTTTGGCTTTTTTTACGTCTTTGTCGATTCCCCAGCCGTTTTCATACATCTGGCCCATCATGTTCAGAGCATCTGGATTGCCCTCTTTGGCCAGCGATTTAAGTTCTTTAATCGCTGTTGCGTAATCCTGCTTGTCAAAGGCTGCGGTACCTTTACCCAGATCTGCTGCCAGCACATTCGTAACATTAATGCTGAGTATTAGGCCTGCAGCGAAAAGAATCTGTTTCTTCATCTAGATGCCTGCTTGTATAGGATTGAATAAGTGGGGCCAATTATAACGACTAAAATAAAGAATGTTCATGCACTTTATGGATGATCTTTGAATATCTCATAATCGCATGATGCATTTATTAGTTAAGGATTGGCTAATTTAGGGGCATTCTAAAACAATAAACTGTTTAACAACCAGTTATTCGTTGAAGTCGCTTGCGGTGGGTCAATATTTATTATGCTTAAATCTGGATAAGCTACATACAGGCTAAGGGGTTTCCCCTATATCTTTGAATTAGCCATACTATATGGACATAAGTACATACACGTTTATGTGTGAAGGTAGCTAAATGAACCTCAATGCGATTGAAGTTGAATCCGTACCACTTAAGACAATCCTCTCTCCTGATGTGGTGACTGTGGAGCAGGAGGATATTGTCGGTCATGCATTGCAGGAAATGAAGCAGCGTTCTATAAGCAGTGTGGTTGTAACTGATGATGCTAAACATCCCATAGGTATCTTTACCGAGCAGGATGCCATCCGGTTGATGGCTGAGTCGAAAAACATCTCAACGCTTAAAATGAATGAGGTGATGAGTAAGCCGGTTCTCTGTGTGAAATCGACAATGGGCTACGGCGGTGCGTATCAACTAATGAGTGATCATCAGGTAAGGCACCTGGTAGTGGTCGATGATGAAAATCACTTGGTAGGTTTAGTTAGTGAGGGAGACTTTCTGCATCATCTGGGAATGGAATATCTGATTGAGTTAAAGACGGTACAGAATTCCATGACCCCGAGCGTGGTTGCGATTGAGCAAAGAAACCCGATTTCTGAAGCACTGAATGTGATGAGCAGCAAAAAAATCAGCTGCATTATCGCAACAGAACAGGGCCGGGCTGCTGGTGTTCTGACCGAAAGGGATATGGTCAAAATAGCCACGGAAGAACAGGATTATGCTCACCTTGCCATTGCTGACAAGATGTCCTCTCCTTTGTTAACCGTCTACCCATCAACGCCTTTGCAGCATGCCAGCCAAATAATGGAGAAAAACCGTGTCAGAAGGCTGGTGGTCGTTGATCATGCAGGCAACTTAAAAGGCGTACTCACGCGGCACGATATTGCGAAATCCCTGCAGGGCTCTTTTATTGAGTACCTTCAGGAAACATTGGATAGAAAAAGTCGGGAACTTAGAAATACTGAATCGCGTTTAAGAACTATAGAGCAAAAGAATTTTTATCAGGAGCTGGTGGAGCAGGTCAGTGATGCTATCTACATCATAGATGCTGAGGATGCCCGGATTCTGGATGCGAACTCACAAGCAGCTAAGAGCTTGAAGTATAAGCTTGATGATCTGCTTAATATGCGAATTACGGAAATTTCCCAGCTCTACACTTCACTGGATGATTGGTTGAATAAGTGGATGCCGCAGATCAGAGAAGGAGGTGATCGCTGGTTGATCTCTGGTCATAAAAGTTCAGATGGCACGGTTCTTCCGGTGGAAGTAAAAGCACGCTTAGTGAACTATCAACAGAAGGATTATGTAGTTGCAATCGCTAGGGATATTTCTGAACGGCTCGAATCCACTCAGCGTTTAAAAGAAAGCCAGCAGCGCTTCCAGTCACTGTTTGAAAATGCCCCGATGGCGTACCAGTCTCTGGATATGGGTGGCAATATTCTGGCTGTTAATAAAGCATGGTTAGAATTACTGGGTTTAGAAAACTATGATCAGGCTATAGGGAAAAATATTGCGGAATTTTTAAGTAACCGTTCTCTGGACACCCTGTCTGTCGAGTTTCCAAAATTTAAAAAAACCAAACGTGTATGCGGCCCTCAGTATGAACTGGTTCGGACAGACGGGCAGCATCGTTATGTCCAGGTTTCCGGGCAGATCAGCAAAGATGAGATTACAGGAGTTCTAAGAACACATTGCATTCTTACTGATGTGACGGAGCAGGAGAGGGCTTCGCAGGCATTAAAAGAGAGTGCTGAGACCTATTTTAGAGTTATTACAACAGCTAGAGATGGCTTTTGGATGGTAAATGCTAAAGGTCAAATTCTTGAGGTCAATGAATCTTTCTTAAATATGACGGGATACAGCCGCGATGAGTTGATGCAGATGTCTGTTGCGGATATAGATGTTATGGAATCCCCTGATAAGGTTGCGGAACACATAGAGGTTCTTAAAGATAAAGGTTGGCATTTATTTGTGTCGAAGCACCGAAAGAAAAGCGGTGAAGTTTTTGATGTGGAAGTGAATGCTACCTATTGGCCAGCTGGCGAAGGACAAATTTTCGCCTTTATTCGAGATATTACCGAAAGGACCAGAAGGGAAGATCAGTTACGTCAGGCCGCGACCGTATTTGCCAATACTACAGAAGGGGTATTGATCACCGATCCTGCGGGTAAGATTCAGCGGGTTAATACGGCTTTTTGTAAGCTGACCGGCTACAGCGAAGACGAAGTGATTGGTCAGTATCCAAATGTATTGCAGTCCGGCAGGCATGACCGGCACTTTTATGATGCAATGTGGCAACAGATCTCTGAACAAGGCTATTGGCAAGGGGAGATCTGGAATCGGCGCAAAGATGGTACAACTTATCCAGAACTGCTAAGCATCAATACCGTTTATGATGACGAGGAAAATGTTGCTCATTATGTCGGTGTATTTGCAGATATTACACACCTTAAAGAGTCAGAGCAGGAGCTTTCCTATCTTGCTCACCATGATGTATTAACAGGTCTACCTAATCGATTGATGATCCAGTCTCAATTGGAGCAATCCCTCGGGGTGGCGCAACGTGATGATAAAAAACTGGCTCTATTGCTTCTGGATCTGGACCGCTTTAAAGATGTGAATGACAGTTTTGGCCACGCGGCGGGTGATGAGCTATTGCAACAAGTGGCGGGAGTTTTAAGAGATCGCCTCAGACAAGCGGATCTAATCAGTCGGATGGGCGGGGATGAGTTCGCTATTCTGCTGGATGATATTAAATTTGAAGAAGATGCTGGATTGGTTGCTGATGACATTATCCGTCACCTTTCCAGAAGATGGCACTTGAGTAACGGCTGTGAAGTGGCTGTGGGTGTTTCAGTGGGAATCAGTTTGTACCCCACCCACAGTCTGGATGCTGCGTCCTTGTTGCAGCATGCGGATGCGGCTTTGTATCGGGCAAAATCGGAAGGTCGTGGTCGGTTTAATTATTTCACTGAAGAGTTAACTATTGATGCTCGAAACCGACTTGAGTTGGAAGCCCGGTTGATGCGGGCACTGACCCATAATGAGCTTGAGGTCTATTATCAGCCGCAGTTAGAAATCAATACGGGTAAGTTGATCGGTGCGGAAGCCTTGGTACGCTGGAACGACCCTGACAGGGGGTTGATAATGCCAGGGCAGTTTATACCTCTTGCAGAGCAGACGGGGCTGGTTGCGGATATTGGTGAGTTCGTGTTGAGAAGTGGTTGTCGGCAGCTGAAGAAATGGTTGGATCAAGGTTGTCAGCCTATTACTCTGGCAGTGAATCTCTCACCAGTTCAGATACGGCATGCGGATATGTATGAATTGGTTTCTGAGGTACTGGAAGAGACAGGGTTGAAGCCAGAATATCTTGAACTGGAACTGACCGAAAGTGCTTTGATGGAACGTGAGCAGGAATCCATTGAGCTGCTTCAGAAACTTAGAAATCTGGGGGTGAAAATTGCCATAGATGATTTTGGCACCGGATATTCATCGCTGGCCTATTTGAAAAAATTCCCTCTGGACGTATTGAAAATAGACAAGTCTTTTGTTGATGAAATTCCAAACGATAAAGATGATATGGTCATTGCTGCGACTATTGTGGCAATGGGGCAGAACCTCGGGATCCGAGTATTGGCTGAAGGTGTGGAAACTCAGGATCAGCTTGAGTTTTTAAAAAGCAAACAGTGTCATTGCTATCAGGGTTACTTGTTCAGCCGGCCAACACCTGCCTCTGAATTTGAAAATTTTCTCTCTTAGTGTGTTTTAGTAACCAGCTAGCAAGGGTGATTAGACTAAAATCCATGCTGGCTATATAAGCCTTCACCATCGGATTTTGCTACACTGCACGAAGTTTTAAGTTGTAGCAGTAGGGACGCTGCGGTAATCGGAACCCCGCATATGAGCCCAACAATTCTTTCATTGTCCTCGTCGGTCTTTCTCAAACGCTTCTGTTGGGTGGCTGTGAGTGCAGTTGTTCTGGTTTTAGTTCTTTCAGGTTTTGTTACCTTCAAGCTTTATGAGCGCTATGTGGTTGGTCTGGCTGAATCGAATGCAGTCAATATCGCCTCTTCGATTGTGAGTGTGCATCAGGAAAAGCTGGCAGAGGCGCTGAATCCATCATTATCCCCGGTCCAGTTGGAAGAGCTTGATATGTTGATCAAAGCTTTTATGGGGCCTTATGGCATTGTCAAAGTGAAGCTGTTCTCTTTGGATGGCACTGTTGTTTACAGCAATGATATAAGCATCATTGGTGAAAACTCTCTGGGAAATAAACACCTTGAGGCTGCCTTAAAAGGTGGGCAGAGTTCTGTGATTCAAACAAAGAACCAGATCAGAGATTTCGCGCATCAAGACCGATTTGATGTGGATGTTGTTGAATCTTATGTGGCAATGGAAAACGACAAAGAAGAAGTTGTTGGTGCCTTTGAGATCTATCAGGATATGACCTTGTTCAGAGAGGAGGTAAACAAAGGTGTTTTTTACTTCCTTATCGAGTTGGCAGTTATTCTGATCACAGTGGTAGTTGCTGCATTTTGGTTTATGCGTAAAGCTGCGGTCACCATGCTAATGCAGCAAAAAGAGCTAGGTAGATTGGCGACTATTGATACGGTTACCAATCTTTATAATCGCGCAGAGATTACAAGGCGAATGACGTCCGAGTGGGAGAGATATCAACGCAGTCCCATCGCTACAAATGCTTTTGGGGTGATGATGCTGGATCTGGATCATTTTAAGCGAATTAATGATAACTACGGTCATCAGGTTGGTGATGAGTTACTGCGGCAAGTGTCAGCAAAATTATTATCTGAAGTAAGGGCTTATTCCGAGATTGGTCGTTACGGCGGTGAGGAATTTATTATCTTACTGCCGGGTACTGGAATAAGTGAATTGGCTAGTATCTCGGAAAGGGTGCTTAAGCTGGTGGCGGAGCAGCCCTATAGGGTTTTGGGGCAAGATGTTTCTCTGACTATCAGTATTGGTATTGCAGCTGCAAATAAGTTTGATAGTAACCTGGACGCAGTAATCAAGCGGGCCGATGATAACTTGTATAAGGCAAAAGCGGCTGGCCGAAATTGTGTCACAGGCGCCGCTTAAACCATCATGCTCTATGAAGCCTTAGTCGCTGCGCTTGGTACCTAACAACTCAATCATGTATCCATCCGGATCTTTAACAAAAGCCAGAACAGTGCTGCCATGTTTCATGGGGCCGGCTTCTCTGACCACCGTGCCGCCTTTGCTTTTGATCTCTTCGCAGGCGGCATAGACATCCTCAACCTCAATCGCGATATGGCCGAAGGCATCCCCCAGATCGTAATGATCCTGATCCCAGTTATGAGTAAGCTCCAGTGCGGTATGTTCTGATTCAGGTCCATAACCTAAAAACGCCAGAGTGAAGCGGCCATCCGGATAGTCTTTTTTCCGAAGCAACTTCATGCCAAGTGTGGAAGTGTAAAATTCAACAGATTGTTCCAGATCAGTAACACGTAGCATTGTATGTAGAAGGCGCATTAATTCGTTCCTGACTTTGTTAAAATGTGATTATAAATATGAGATTACTTGTCTAAAGTAGCATTATAGTTAAGCATTTTAGAGTCTGAAGGTTTTGCCTTTCTCAGTGTAGAATGTTTTCATTGTAACTAATATCGGTCTTATCTGGTGTTTGAGTGAGGAAGGTGACCACTATGTTCCAAGATATGAATAAAAAAATCACTGATTCAATGGGCCCTTTTAAAAATCTGGTAAATATTCAAACTAAAATGTTGGAAGAACTTACCAGACAGCAGATGGAGTGCACCAAGTCGTGCATCCAGGCAACAATTCAGCAGACTAAAGAGCTGCAGAAATGTGAGTCTCCTTCTGATCTGATAGAACTGCAACGCAGTTATGCTAAAGAGCTTGAAGATACGCTGAAAAATGCGAGTGATCAGAATATGCAGGCTTTGCAAGATGCTCGTGAAGAGATAGAAGACGTTGCTCGTTCCGCTTTTGATGCCTTCAACAAGTAATAATATAAACAGGAAACAGCACTATCGGTGCTGTTTTTTTGTGCCTTAATTTTGAGCTTAGAGTAGTAATATGAGTTGTCCTATTGGCCTGTTTTATGGCTCTACAACCGGCAATACAGAGAGTGTCGCTGAATTAATCTCCGAGCAGATCGGGTTTGATAAAATTCATCGTATCGACATTGCCGCTGATGGATTAGATAGTCTTGCCGAATATGAGCATCTGATTCTGGGGATCCCCACATGGGACTTCGGTGAGCTGCAAGAAGATTGGGCGGATATGTGGACCATTCTTGAAAAGGCTGAACTTAAAGGTAAAACCTGTGCGGTGTTTGGTCTGGGTGATCAGATTGGATACAGCGAATGGTTTCTGGATGCTATGGGTTTATTGCATAACCGGGTTCAGGAGCAGGGAGCTGTGATGGTTGGTTACTGGTCTGTGGAAGGCTATGACTTTGAAGATTCAAAAGCCCTTACGCCTGATCGTAAACAGTTCGTTGGACTGGCCCTTGATGAAGACTGTCAACACGGCGAAACTCAGGAACGGGTTAATGTCTGGTGTAAGCAAGTACTGACTCAGTTTGGTATGGACCACTCCTGATCCCCCTCCAGTCTAGTCGTATGGGTAATGCAGATCAGCCATTGATCATCAGGTGAGTGAAAATGCCTGCGCAGTAGCCTAGCATGATTGCCCAGGACCATTTTAAGTGGCTGATAAAAGTATATACGCCCTGTGCCTGTCCCATCAGCGCAATCCCGGCCGCTGAACCAATCGATAGGATCGAGCCGCCAACTCCTGCGGTAAAAGTAACCAGTAGCCACTGCTCCAAAGGCATATCAGGGTTCATGTGTAGTACAGATACCATTACTGGAATGTTATCGACCAGAGCGGATATCAGCCCCACCAGAATATTGGCATTAGTTGCCCCTAAGCCGGTATACATCCAGTTTGAGGCAATGGTGAGGTAACCCAGTGTTGCCAGTCCGCCCACACACAACATCACACCATAGAAGAACATCAGCGTATCCCATGAGGAACGTTCGACAACTTTGAATATATTAAAGCGCCGAACTACATCTGTATGATCACCTTTGCTGGACTCGTGAGTCTGGAAATTTTCTGCATGATGGTGACTTATGTGTCCACGTTCGTGAACAATCGGTTCGTGTTTGCTGAGGTAGAAGCCGAAGAGTTTTAAAACTCCCAGCCCTGTCATCATACCTAAAACGGGCGGTAGGTTTAGAGCGCTGTGGATCAGTACTGAAAGAGTGATCGTGCTGAGAAAAATCAACATAATGGTTACAGCACCCTTTTTCATATGCAGGCGTACAGTTTCACCAGAAGGCGGACCATTTTCTATCACGTGGCTCATCAGAAGGGCAGGTATGAGCCAGGTCACAAGGGCAGGGAAAAACAGTACCAGAAATTGGTCAAACTCGACTCGCCCACTCTGCCATACCATCAGGGTGGTTATGTCGCCGAACGGGCTGAATGCGCCACCTGAATTTGCTGCAATAACAATGTTGATGCAAGAGACAGTTATAAATTTATGGTAATGATTGCCTACCGCCAGTACTACTGCTCCCATAAGAAGTGCTGTGGAAAGGTTATCTGCGATGGGGGATAAACAAAATGCCAGAGACCCGGTGATCCAGTAGATTTTTCTCAGAGAGTAGCGTTGGACAACAAGCCATGAACGCAATGCCGCAAATACAAGGCGTTCTTCCATAGATGTAATGAAAGTCATTGCCGCAAGTAAAAACAGGAACAGTTCAGCGTATTCAAGAATATAACCACGGACTGCGAGCCCAGCTGTAACTTCATCACCACTCAACGAATAAGCGAGGCCAGTAAGAATCCAGATCAGTCCGGCTGCAACCATGATGGGTTTGGATTTTCGCAGGTGTATCAGTTCTTCACTTAATACTGCCGCGTAGGCAGCGATAAAAATCACCAGTGCCAGAATGCCAAAAATACTGGTGGTGAAATTGCCATACACCTCGGAACCTTCGTTACTAAACGCCCAAAGTTCTGTCGGCAGGAAGGTGGCGGCTAACAATATAGCTTTGAAAAACATAAGTGGTTGTCCGTTCCAGCTTGTTAGAACATTCTAATGCTAAAAGGCCTTGTCGCTCTAGGGGCGAATCAGTAGAAAAACACTGAAACAGGTAGTGTTAAACGCTGAATTTCGGTAAAATGCGGCCCTTTTTCAAACAGCCGGTTACGAAGCATTAACATGGAAATTAATCCTATTCTCAACGCCCTCAAAGATATCTCTGAGCGTACAGAAGCTCTGCGAGGATTTCTTGATTACGAAACTAAACAGGATCGTCTTGAAGAGGTGACGCGTGAGCTGGAAGATCCGGCCGTCTGGGACAACCCGGAAAATGCCCAGAAATTAGGTAAAGAGCGTGCCGCCCTTGAAGCGGTGGTTGAGACCATTGATACACTGACATCAGGTGTTTCTGATACTCGTGATCTGTTGGATATGGCAGTTGAAGAAGATGATGAAGACACCGTTGCTGAAGTAGAAAGCGATGTTTCAGCGATGATGGCTGATCTCCAGGCGCTGGAATTCCGACGTATGTTCTCTGGAGAGGCAGACGGAAATAACGCCTTCCTTGATATTCAGGCGGGCTCCGGTGGTACAGAAGCTCAGGACTGGGCTGAAATGATGCTGCGTATGTATCTGCGCTGGGGTGAAGATAAAGGCTTTAAAACTGAACTGCTGGAATGTTCCGCAGGTGATGTGGCAGGCATTAAATCAGCCACCATCAGTTTCCAGGGTGAATATGCTTTTGGTTGGCTGCGTACAGAGACCGGTGTTCACCGTTTGGTGCGTAAGTCTCCATTTGATTCTGGTGGTCGTCGTCACACCTCGTTTTCTTCAGTGTTTGTCTCTCCTGAAATCGATGACAATATCGAGATCGACATCAATCCTGCTGATCTGCGTGTCGACGTTTACCGTGCGTCTGGTGCGGGTGGTCAGCACGTCAACAGAACCGAATCTGCGGTACGTATTACCCACGAACCTTCTGGTATTGTGGTACAAAGTCAGGCTCAGCGCTCTCAACATCAGAACAAAGATACCTGTATGAAGCAGTTGCGAGCTAAGCTTTATGAAGTGGAAATGCTTAAGCGCACTGAAGCCGCACAGGAACAGGAAGACTCGAAAGCGGATATTGGCTGGGGCAGTCAGATTCGTTCTTACGTGCTGGATGATCAGCGTATTAAAGATTTACGTACCGGAGTTCAGAGTTCCAACTGCGACAAAGTGTTGGACGGTGATCTGGACATGTTTATCGAAGCCAGCCTTAAAGCTGGCCTGTAAAGAATTTTACCAACTTAAAGGTTTAACAAGCCGATGTCTGATAATACTCAGAAACAAGATGATAACCGCCTGATTGCGGAACGCCGTGAGAAACTTACTGCGTTGCGTGAAGAGGGTAACGCATACCCGAACTCTTTCCGCCGCGACAGCTATGCTGCTGATCTGCAGGAGCAGTATGGCGATAAATCCAAGGAAGAGCTGGCTGATGCTGGAATCAAAGTGAGTATTGCGGGGCGGGTTATGCTGAACCGTGGTGCTTTTGGTGTGGTTCAGGATATGTCCGGACGTATCCAGTTTTATGTGAACAAAGAAGCGCGTAAGTTCGCAAAGAGCCTGGATCTGGGTGATATTATTGGCATTACTGGTGAGCTGCATAAATCCGGTAAGGGCGATCTGTATGTGGATATGGGTGAATACCAGCTGCTGACCAAGAGTCTGCGCCCGCTTCCAGATAAGCATAAAGGTTTGCAGGATACTGAGGTCCGTTACCGCCAGCGTTATGTTGACCTGATCACCAATGAAGAATCCCGTAAGGTTTTTGAAGTACGCTCAAAAATTGTGTCAGGTATTCGTAACTATCTGACTGAGCGTCGTTTTATTGAAGCGGAAACACCGATGTTACAGGTGATTCCAGGTGGTGCTACAGCCCGTCCATTTGTAACACATCACAATGCTCTAGACCGCGATATGTACCTGCGTATAGCGCCAGAACTTTACCTTAAGCGTCTGGTAGTGGGTGGTTTTGAGCGCGTGTTTGAGATTAACCGTAACTTCCGTAACGAAGGTTTATCTACACGTCATAACCCTGAGTTCACCATGATCGAGTTCTATCAGGCTTATGCTGATTACCGTGATTTGATGGACCTGACGGAAGATATGCTACGCACCGTCGCACAGGATGTTCTGGGTACAACCACAATTGTGAATACAGTGCGTAGTGAAGAAGGTGAAGTGCTTGAGACCTTCGAATACGACCTGTCTAAACCATTCACACGTATCAGTGTTTTTGATTCTATTCTGCACTATAACGATGACATTACCGCCGAAGCGCTGGCGGATGATCATGCGGCGCGTCAGATTGCTCAGCGTATGGATATAGATGTTAAAGATAGCTGGGGCCTGGGTAAGGTACAGATTGAGATCTTCGAGAAGACCGTAGAGCATCGTCTGGACCAGCCTACCTTCATTACTGAATATCCGGCTGAAGTTTCCCCGCTGGCACGTCGCAATGATGACAACCCGTTTATTACAGACCGTTTCGAATTCTTCGTGGGTGGTCGCGAGCTGGCTAACGGCTTCTCCGAGTTGAATGATTCGGAAGATCAGGCTGAGCGTTTCCAACAACAGGTAGCTGAAAAAGATGCTGGTGATGATGAGGCGATGCATTACGATGCTGACTATATCAACGCACTAGAATATGGCTTGCCACCCACAGCGGGCGAAGGTATTGGTATCGACCGTCTGGTGATGTTGTTTACCGACTCTCCATCCATCAGGGATGTGATTCTCTTCCCGGCCATGCGACCACGCGGTTAATTAGATCTGATAAAGCCCTCAATTGAGGGCTTTATTTTTGACTAATGATAAGTGTCTTTTTATTAGCGTTTTTTAATATAATGATCAGATGAATTGGTTATTTCCTCAAACAAAAAGAGTTATTCCGCAAAAACGCTGGTTTAGCATTTCATTGCGGACAATACACCTGATTGGTGTGGCCGGCCTTGCTGGCGCTTATCTTTATGATCAACCCTATTCCGTTTGGTGGGTGTATCTGTTTGCCACGGTCATCAGTGGGTTTGTGATGGCAGCTATGGAGATCTATTGTGATGGCATCTGGTTAATCCAGATGCGGGGAACCGCTATTGCTCTGAAGCTGCTTCTGTTGTCCACAATGTTGTGGTGGTTTGATCAGCCTGAAGCCTGGGTCTATTTTGTCGTTATCATTATTTCGGGCATCGTTTCACATGCTCCAGGGCGAGTACGCTATTATTCGATCTGGCATCGACGTGTTATCACAGAACCTATACAGTTAGCCCCTCAACAGATCAAAGATTGTGGCGGGTAAACAAATGGCTTTGGAATCGGCTCCTAGTTGGAATGCTGTGCTTGCTGACCAGTTCGAACAGCCTTATATGCTGGCTCTGAAATCCTTTCTCAGGGAACAAAAAGACCAGAAAAAAATTATTTATCCCCGTTCGGAGCATTGGTTTCATGCTCTGGAAGTCACTCCTTTGGATCAGGTCAAAGTGGTGATTATTGGGCAAGACCCGTATCACCAGCCAGACCAGGCCCATGGTTTGTGTTTTTCTGTACTACCGGGTGTAAAAATCCCTCCCTCTTTGGTTAATATCTATAAAGAACTGGCTACTGATATCGGATTTAAGCCGGTTACGCATGGATATCTGGAGTCCTGGGCGAAGCAGGGGGTGCTATTGCTCAACAGTGTTCTTACGGTTGAGGATTCCAATGCCGGTTCTCATCAGGGTAAGGGCTGGGAGGTGTTTACAGACGCCGTAATTAAGCAGGTGAACGAGCATTGTGAGCATGTTGTTTTCATGCTCTGGGGCAGTTATGCCCAAAAGAAAGGAGCCTGTATTGATACCCGCAAACATCTGGTTTTGAAGGCTCCACACCCATCCCCCTTATCGGCATACAGGGGATTTCTTGGTTGTTCACACTTTAGTCAGGCAAATCAGTATCTGGAACAGAGTGGGCGAGGGGTTATTCAGTGGCAGCTTCCGGAGCAAGTGTCTCTTTAATGCTGTATTCCGGTACCTTTATCGTATCGGCACAATAGAAGTAATGTTGGCCCCGTCCCTGGTTTTTGCTCTCATACATGGCCAAATCTGCGAGATGCAGCAGTTCATCAAATTCCATTGAGTGAGTGGGTGCGATAGCGGTACCTGCGCTGAATCGGATATGGATCTCTTTGGGGTGGTGAACAATCGGTTCTTCTAAGCATATCCTTATACGTCCCAGAATTTTCTCAAGGGATTGTTCTAATTGCTCACGATTTTTTTCTTGTAACAACAGAATGAATTCATCGCCCGCCAGGCGAGCCAGTACGTCGCCGTCACGAAGGTGCGCCTTAATTGTTTTAGTCAGGCTTACCAGAACTTTGTCCCCCACGCTGTGCCCAAATTCATCATTGATTGGTTTGAAAAAATCCAGATCAATAAAGGTGAAGCTCATGCAAATGTTCTGTCGGTGGACTCGTCCAAGCATCTGTTTTGCGATGGTTACCAGCATCTGACGGTTTGGTAAGCCTGTTAGCTGATCGGTCTGAGAAGTTTTAAGTAATTGTGTGTTTTGTTCGGAAATTCTGCGATTGGCTTCAGAAAGCTGACGTATATAGTTTGCACGGTTAAAGGTATACCTGCCGATTGAAAAGATGGATATGCCTGTGGTGCCAACAATGGCGAGTAAAAGCAGAAACAGCGATGAATCATTACTCTCTTTTTCAATTTCTGCGTGCTTTTTGATAGCAGTTTCAAGATCGTTAATTTTCTGGATCAGGTTCCAGAAATTATTATCATAGTTTTGGTTAGGGGTTGTTTCTGAGCTATTAAGTTCAGCTGCAGAAAGAAGGTTCAGAGTGCCGTTTCTAAAGCTGATAAGCTGATAAAGAAGCTGATTGGCATGTTTACGTAGTACCGGATCTTTTAGGGCCTGATGTGACCGTTTTTCAGTTTTGGTTCCGTCTAAAATGGCAATGGTAGCTTGCTCTGCTTGTTCTAAGTGTTGGATCAGTTTTGAAACTTCGGCGCTTGCATCCCCAGAGAGTAGTTTTTCAAGTCTGAGGTGGGCCATAGTGGCTTCTAGTTTGATCTCGGCTGCTGCATCAATCCAGGGTAGGTACTTGGTCAGGGTGTTCTTTGTTGTGGACTGGATATGAAGCACGAGGAACAGACACAGGGAGGCTGTAATTCCTGTCAGTATGAGTGGTTTTTTTGGACTGCCCGGAGCTGTCACGTTCATCCCTGCAACACTTAAAAATATTTATTATCCGGGCAGTTTGACGTTATTTAATACTTAGGTCAACTATAGGGTTTTTATTAAACAGTCCTGTCTTTACGCTGAAACAGCTCAGGATCGAGTTTATAAGGAAGCTCCAGAATTTCAATTTGGCTGTCGGTATTAGCGAGGGCTAATGTGTCTTCATCGGCGGCTTTTTTGTTGATTACAGCCAAAAATCTGTAACGACTGGAATCCTCATTGCATGGAGCTGATAAAACCACTTCGCCTGCTGAGCTGCTTGCCTGGGTTTGAATTTTTTGTCCCGGCTGCGGTGCAATGTCGCAAGATACTTCTGCCAGATACATAGGTTTTTTCAGTACGCCACGGTGTTGCAGCCGGGTGACAATTTCCTGCCCGGTATAACACCCTTTAGTAAAACTGACCCCTTCAAGAGCCTGGAAGTTGGTCATTTGTGGGATAAAGCTTTCCTGAGTCGCTTCTCTTAAATCAGGAATGCCGGCATCAATTTCACTTAAGATCCACTGGTCGGTTGATCCTAAGTCGACTTCATCAGGCAATTTGGCAATCAGATCTACTAAATCGGAAGTTTGCATCCAGATTTCGAATCGATCACCTGGAACCCTGACAACGATACCATTGCTGAGCTTCAGAACTCCGTTGTCTTCCGAAGGTGATTGTTCAAACAAGCGTTCTACCAGAGTCTGTGAACCGGGGCCGGAAATACCGATACCACTTATCTGATCACTGATTTCTGTCGCTTCCGCTTTAGAAAAGACGATGTACTTTTTCAGGTTTGAGAGTGATGTGTCGCAAATGTCATGATTCATTCGCATCCAGATTTCGTCATCACTGATCTTAAGCAGCCTGAATAAGCTGATCATGTGGCCCTTAATATTACAATGCGCTCCCAGAGAGCTACCGCGGTTAAATACGGCTTTAAGATCACAAGTTAGCTGGCCTTGAAGAAATTTCTCTGTGTCTTCCCCTTTTATAGACACGATGCGTTGGTGCAACAGCGGAATTACCAGAGTGGATTTTTCACTACGGCTCAAAACAGACTTTTGGTCAGAGGATAGGGAAACCTCTTTTGAATTTAGAAAATCAATCAATTCACTCATTCTGTACGCCTTTTGTACCAAATCTACACGTGATCACGTGAATGGCTGCGGGTTATTGATTCGCAGATGCGATTACTCGTCCTAACTGAACCGGGCTGGTTGCGGCTAAGCTACTCTCCCAGGATATACGGTCTTCACCGAACAGAAGAATAACGGTAGAGCCCAGTTTAAACCGGCCCATTTCCTCACCTTTTTCCAGTGTTATTGGGGATGAGCACTGATTATTAAATGGGGTGTGAATTGGCTTTTTCAAGCGCGGAGCTTCTTGTCCACTCCAGACCGTTTCAATGCCTGCAACAATCATCGCTCCCACCAGAACCATTGCCATAGGTCCATATTCAGTATCGAAGTAAGCGACTAAGCGTTCATTACGTGCAAATAGTTGATCGACACCTTCAGCCGTTGTCTGGTTAACGGAAAACAGATCGCCCGGGATATAGGTCGTATGAGTCAATGTGCCTGTAACTGGCATATGGACCCTGTGATAGTCCCTGGGAGAGAGATAAATAGTCGCGAAACTACCGTTTATAAATTGCTCTGCTCTTGTTTGGTCTCCGCCAAGCAGAGTCGACAGGCTATATCCGCGACCTTTAGCCTGGAAAATACGGCCATGTTCAATTTTGCCCAATTGGCTGAAAGCACCGTCTGCAGGACTGATAATGGAAAGTTCAGCCTGGTCTATAGGTCGTGCATCAGCTTTTAGTTCACGTGTAAAAAAAGCGTTGAAGCTTGGGTAGTTCGAAGGGATCTCATCGCGAGCTTCAGACATGTTTATCTGGTACTTCTTGGCAAACCAGCGAATAAACATATTCTTTACCCAAGGGGTCTTCGAGTCTGCGATAGTTCCTACAAGTCTGGAAAGCAGGTGCTGGGGAACTATATGTTGAAACAGGATAAACAGGGAATCTTTAAAACTGGGTTTCATTACTTTTCCACCGGTGTGTCTGCTAGGTTGCCCCACTCGAACCATGAGCCGTCGTAGCATCGGACATTGTTAAAGCCAAGATGTTTTGCGACCAGATAGGTTAATCCGGAACGTCTGTGTGTCTGGCAATGGGTGATAATTGATTTTTCCAGGGTCAGGCCTTTATCCGCAAGCAAAGCCTGTAAATCCGATGCGGGTTTCAGCTTTGGGTTATCAGTGCTGATTAGACATTCTGTCCATTCAAAATTAATCGCTCCGGGAATATGCCCGCCTTTCTGAGCGTTAATAACCTTTTCACCGCTGTACTCTTCAGGGCTGCGGGCATCCCAGATTGCGGTACCAGCAGATGAGGACTGAGCGTTTATGAATGCTACATCCGCAACCAGGTCCTTTTGGATACTGATCGAAATATCGGATTGAACAGCTATGTTGCTTGTTGTTTCTAGCTCGAAGCCTGCCTGGGTCCATGCTGCCAGTTGGCCATTTAAAAAAGAACACTGTTCATGACCGAGTATGTTCAGGGTCCAGATTAAGCGTCCTGCCCAAGGACCTAATTGATCATCATAAACAACAACCTGAGAGCGGCTGTTTAAACCAATGTCGCGGCAAAGCTGCTGGATTTGCTCAAGATCAGGTAGTTTGTTCGGAATCGGTGGTTTGCCCCTTAATAATCGACCAGCGGGCAGATGAATTGCACCGGGAATATGGCCCTTAAGGTAATTTTCTTCACTCGATAGGTCGATGATTAATAAATCAGGATTATCAAGCTGAAGGTGAAGTTCGCTCGCTTCAATAACCAGTGGCAGTGTCATCGTAAAATTTCCAAAACCATAAAGAGCTGGAAATGATACTTGGTTGCTGCAACGGAGTAAAAAGGAGAAAGCTTATTTCAGGGTTTACGCTTATTTTTTGATTTTCTTGAGTGCGAGTGAGGCTGCTGAACAGAGGTAGCGCAACCTTTCATTATGGAACTCCGAAATTTCAGAACCTGTATTACCAAAGTCAGCATGGATAATTGCTAAGGGAGTTTTGCCGTAGAAAACGGACATTAAAGCAAAACCATTAGGAGTGGCCCAGTCTGTATAAGCATCGGGCAGCATGGAGAGCATCTGCTCCTGATTGTCGGGTTTAATCCAGATGCAGCCGGTTTTTTGGCTGAGTTTTTGGAGTAAACCTGGTGTTTTCAGGTTGCAATTAAAACGAGCGATAGGGTGATTATCATCAAAGCCAACCAGTAAGCCGGTTTTGAGCTGCTGCTTTTTGGGGTTGATCAAAAATAAAGCAGCTCTTTCAAAACCTATTCCATTATTCATGCCTTGCAGCAGACCTTGCAGAATATGTTTAGGTTCTGTGTATAAGTGGTAGCCCTTTAAAAATCGTTCGGCAATCTGGTCGTATATGTTCTTGTCCAGATAATCATTTTTCGGCACAGCGGAGGTAACAATCTCAGCTTCCAGTTCAATTTCCGGCTCTGGCATCTCTGCCGGTTCTTCGGGCTTTTCGATCGCTGGAAGCGTCTTACTGAGAATACTCTCTTCTTTTTGTGAGAGGCGATAATTTATCTGCTTATCCGAACTCAGCATCAGCATCTCAGCTGCAGGAGCCAGAGTGCCGGCAACATGATATTTCTGTGCTGAATGTGCGCAGTGTTGATGCAGCATGGTAATAGTGTCTGCAATTTCGCCTTTAAGGTAGTCATTGATGATGTCGATGACTTTCATTGTTTTGGTTAACTGCCAGCCTAGGTTTGCAGCCAGTGCCAGCCAATTGGCAAGTTTTACCGGAAAGAATTTTTCTTGTACAAGATGGTTTATCTCACGGAGATCTTCATCGGTTATGCGCGGGTCACCAAGAGCACGCTGATGAAGTTGAACCAGGGTCTTTTTATTCGGTGATGTCTCATGTTCAAGGCTTACCACCGCAAGATCTGAAATTTCCCATTCGCTAATCAAACCCTTGGATATTTCCTGAACGGTACAGCCAAGAACTTCTGTTTCGGCACGAATCGGTTCAATATCCTGCTCACGAACCAGAACTTCGATCTCGCTCATATGTAATGCTGCATGTTGCCAGAGCATCCAATGACCGACACCGTAAAATAATGCCGCCAGAAATGTTTCGTCAATAAATGGGGCTTTGCGAGCGCGTAACCAATGCTCGGCTTGGGTTGCCGCATGGTGGCTGACAGCAATATTCCGGAAATACATCTTTTGAGCAACACTGGATGGATTAATTTTCAGTGCTTCAGTTTCTTTTGCAACGGCAGAAATATTAGTTAATCCAAGGGAGCTGACCGCGTGATCAATGCCTGTGACTTTGGAATCTTTCTGTAAATGCATTTGAGATGCTTTACGCACTATATGCAGGCAGAGAACAGGGTCGGATTTTATAGTGTTATTAATCTTATGAAGGGGGATATGTTCATCTTGCAGTTGGCGTTTCAGGCGTCGAATCACACTGTTGCGTACAGGCAGGGGCCGGTCCTTTAGATATTCTACCCAAGCTTCTACACCGTATAGGATTTCCGACATCTAGCTGCCCTTATTATACTTAACTGGCTGTGTTCAATTCTGCTGTTCTTCTATTGAGCATACAATATGTTTGTAGCTGTTCCAGCGTTGTTTGCTGATTGTGCCATCTTCTACTGCATTTTTCAGCGCACATCCGGGTTCTTTTTCATGTTTACAGTCTCTGAACTGGCACATGCCTGAAACCGAGCGTAATTCCTTAAAGCCTTCGATAACCTGATCTGGCTCGATATGCCATAAACCAAACTCGCGGATTCCCGGTGAATCAATCAAATCACCACCATCAGGAAAGTGGAATAAACGCGCAGTTGTGGTTGTATGTTTGCCCTTTTTGGTTTGTGCTGAGAGTTCTCCAACTTTCAGATCCACCCCAGGTAACAACATATTGATTAGGGATGATTTACCTACACCGGATTGCCCGACAAAAACGCTGATTCTGTTTTTAAGTTTTTCCTTCAACTGGCTTAATCCCTGCTCAGATGAGGATGAAGCTTCCAGTACCTGATAATCCAGATCTCTGTATCTCTGTAATATCTCATCTACGGCTGTGCGGTTTTTCTCAGTCAGTAGATCGGTTTTATTTAACAGGATGACCGGTTCAATGCCGCTGAGTTCAGAAGCTACTAAGTATCGGTCAATAAGGTTGGCAAAAGGGGTAGGTTCTACAGCGATGGTGATTACAATAAAATCGATATTGGCTGCGACCGGCTTCATCTCGCCATAAGGGTTAGGCCTGAGGAGTTCGGTAGTGCGCTCCTGCTTGGCAACCACTACTCCGCTCTCTTTACCCATTCTCCAGATAACCCGGTCACCAGTTACTAGTTGGCCCAGATTGGTTCTCATATGGCAGCGAAAGATTTCACCCTGGATATCACCATCCGAAGCTTCGACATCAACGGTGCGACCAAAATGAGAAATAATCAGTCCATGTTGTTCTGGACCAAGGTCACTGCTGTCTAGCTGCTGGTCGATAGAGGCATCTTTTTTAGAAGCGCGAGCGGTACGTTCTTCCTGGATTTTTTGGATACGCCAGTTTTGTCGACGTGTTAATTTACGCTTCGCCATAATGTTAGTATGCGATCTGTTTTAGAATCGCAAAATCAGCCTTTATCGAAGAAAGAGAAATGAATGTACGTTATTCTAAGGGAAAAAGTAGTGCTTGCGTCAAATTTGGAGGTGATAAGTGACTGATAAGAATAATTTGATCTGGATTGATCTTGAAATGACTGGTCTTGAGCCAAAAACCGATGTCATTATAGAGATCGCAACCATTGTTACCGATGCAGATCTGAATATTCTCGCCGAAGGTCCCTCTTTGGCAATTCATCAGCCGGATGAGGCGTTGGATGCAATGGATGAGTGGTGTACTAATCAGCATGGTAAATCAGGGCTTACTCAGCGGGTAAAAGACAGTAAGGTCACTGTGGCTGATGCAGAACAGCAAACCATAGATTTCCTGAAGGCCTATGTTGAAGCGGGCGTTTCACCTATATGTGGTAACAGTATCGGGCAGGATCGACGTTTTCTGGATAAGTATATGCCGGAGCTGGAAGCGTACTTCCATTACCGTAATCTGGATGTCAGTACACTTAAAGAGTTAGCAAAACGCTGGAAACCAGAAGTGGCAGCAGGAGTCGTTAAAAAGGGTTCCCACCTTGCGCTGGATGATATCCGTGATTCTATCGAAGAGCTGAAGCATTACCGCGAACACTTCATCAAACTCTGATCAGAAAATCAGTTTATTGCGCCTAATGTGCTTTTCTATAGGAAATTCAGTAGGCGCTTCAGTCTTATGTAATTGAGCAAGTGCCCATTCCGCATGTTCCCGGACAATCTCTGATGGATGTTCGAACTTTTTCTGTAGTGCCGCTTCAATCAATTCCCCTCCAGAACTGTTCCCCAGAGCGACAGCAATGTTGCGCAGCCAGCCGATATAACCGGTTCTACGGATTGCCGAGCCTTCTGTTCTTTTTAGAAACTCTTCTTCTGTCCATTCGAACAGTTCCAGCAGGCTGCTTTTATCCAGCTTTTGGCGGGGGTGGAAATCCTGCTCCTCTGTAAAGTTAGAGAAACGGTTCCAGGGGCAGATCAGTTGGCAGTCGTCACAGCCAAAAATACGGTTACCTATCAACGGGCGGAGTTCTTCGGGGATTGAGCCTTTAAGCTCAATAGTCAGATAAGAGATGCAGCGGCGTGCGTCCAGAACGTTAGGTTCTGGGAATGCATTGGTTGGGCAAACATCTAGACATGCCGTGCATTTGCCGCAGTGATTTTCTGTCTCAGGAGGATCAATGGGTAGAGGCAGATCAATAAACAATTCTCCAAGAAAGAACATGGAGCCAGCGCTGCGGTTTAGAATCAGAGTGTGTTTGCCGCGCCAGCCAATACCGGCTTTCTCAGCCAGAGGACGTTCCAGAATTGGGGCGCTATCAACAAACGCTCTGAAAACGCTGCCGCCGATAGTCTTATCAATTTTTTTACCAAGTTCGGTCAGGCGTTTGCGGATCAGCTTGTGGTAGTCACGACCCAGGGTGTAGCGTGAGACATAAGCCTGTTCGTCATTGGAGAGGTTGTTCAGTGCCTCCGTAGATGGCGGAAGGTAATCCATACGAACACAGATTATTCGTTGACTGCCCGGTACCAGAAGGTCGGCTTCGAAACGTTTATCCAGATGGTTTTCCAGATAGGACATTTCACCGTGAAAGTTTTGTTCCAGCCAGCTGGTATAGTGTTCTTTCTCTGAACTGAGATCGCAGTCGGTAATGCCGCATTGCTGAAACCCCAGCTCTTTTGCCCAGTTCTTTATATCGTTAGCCAATTGGCTGAGCATTTCTGGTGAGTAATCTGACATGGATTCAGGCTTGCTCTGGTTGGGATCTATTAACCATAATTAAAAGAAATCATGGAGCTATTTACAGATGTCAGTTAACAGAGCTGTTTTATCCGCGCCATTATACACTGCTGATCAGACACGTTCACTGGATCGAATTGCGATTGAAGAGTTCGGAATTCCGGGTATACGTCTAATGCAGCGTGCGGGACATGCTGTGTTTGCTGAAATTGTGGAGCGTTTTCCGGGGTTAAAGAAAATCACAATTCTGGCTGGAGCAGGCAACAACGGTGGTGATGGCTTTATAGTTGCGCTGTTAGCAAGACAGAAAAGCATCGATGTTCAGCTTATCTGTGTGGGTCCGGAAAACTTTGCGGATAAATTGCAGGGTGAAGCAAAGCAGGCGTGGCAGCTTTTATCTGAAATTGATGGTAGTCATGAATTATATGTCCCCGGCATAACAATGAGCGGTGAGCTGATTGTTGATGCGCTACTGGGTACGGGTTTATCCGGGAATGTGCGTGGCGATTTTAAACATGCCATTAACCAGATAAATGAATTGTCGCGGCCGGTGATAGCGGTCGATATCCCATCAGGTATCTGTGCTGATTCGGGCAAGGTCTTGGGTGTCGCTGTTGAAGCGGATATTACCATCAGTTTTATCGGATTAAACCGGGGGCTTCTAACGGGTGATGCCGTCGATTATTGTGGATTGTTGCTTTTTGATGATCTTAAAGTCCCCGCAGATGTTTACCTGCAAGTGCCGACAACCGTTCATCGTACTACGGTGAAAGAGTTAGCCAGATGTTTCCCACGACGTGACCGTTCATCCCATAAAGGTAAGCATGGGCATCTTTTGATTGTCGGTGGCAATCTGGGGATGGGAGGTGCCGCTCTTCTGGCTTCAGAAGCGGGCATCAGAAGTGGGGCTGGTTTGGTGTCACTTGCTACCAGAGCTGAACATGTTGCTGCGTCCCTCAGCCGCTGTCCGGAAGTTATGTGTCATTCTGTGGTAACTGTCGCTGAGTTAAAGCCTTTGATTTTTAAAGCTGATGTGGTGGTGATTGGCCCCGGTCTTGGCAATAATGCGTGGTCAGAACAGATGCTCAGGGAAGTGCTCACCCAGCACAAAAAAGTCGTGCTGGATGCGGATGCCTTGAACTTGATGGTTGAAAAGGAATTGTTGAATCCGGGTGATGCAGAAAATTGGATATTTACCCCGCATCCGGGTGAGGCATCCCGAATACTGGATAAAACCATACCGGAACTACTACAGGACCGGTTTCAAACAGTGCTTGAATTGCAGTCTAAATGCGGTGGTACCGTTATTTTAAAAGGTGCGGGTAGTCTTTCTACTGGAGGAAAGAGTATTTCTCTGTGTGATAAAGGCAATCCAGGCATGGCGGTAGGTGGCATGGGCGATGTATTATCCGGGATCTGTGGCGCATTTATGTGTCAGGGGTTGAGTGCTGAAGTTGCTGCCAGGATGGCTGTTTATGTTCACGCAGCCGCAGCCGACGAAATTACTGCGGTTCAGGGGGAGATCGGTCTGATCCCTTCTGATCTATGTAAAGTATTGCCTAGAGTTATAAATAATCGAAATGAGTGATAGCTATCAAATAGGTCTGCCAGATGAGCAGGCTATGGTTGAATTTGGGCATAAGATTGCTGCTGCCGCTGAAGGTAAGGGCGTAATCTTCCTGTTAGGCGATCTGGGAATGGGCAAAACCACCTTAAGCCGCGGGGTTTTAAGAGGGTGTGGCCATCAAGGTTCCGTTAAGAGTCCGACTTATACACTGGTCGAACCTTATGAAGTAGGTGATCAGCGGATCTACCATTTTGATCTGTATCGTTTGGCCGATCCTGAAGAGTTAGAGTTTCTGGGTATCCGGGATTATTTTGATGAACAGGCTTTATGTTTGGTGGAATGGCCGGAAAAGGGTAGAGGAATGCTGCCTGAACCTGATCTGATATTGCAAATTGAGTTGGATGGATTGGGGCGATTACTTTCATGGGTTCCAAAAACTGAATATGGCAGGCAACTTGCCGATAAACTGTTAGACATGAAAGGTTAGGAAGGGGTTTCAGGCTTTGATGCAGTTTCAGAAGCTACGCAGTGTAGGTCGTTGGTTAGTGCTGTTTTGTCTGTTGTTGAACGGACCGCTTCTGCATGCCTCTGATGTGAAGAATGTAAGGATCTGGCTAGCGCCGGATCACGCTCGACTGGTTTTTGATATGTCTGGCCCTGCCACGCATAAGGTTTTTACCCTCAGTAACCCTGATCGTATTGTTCTGGATGTAAACAAAGCCACAATCTCTGCGGATCTTTCGAAGATAGGGTTGGATAAAAGCCCTGTACAGAGAATTCGTTCCGGGAAAAATGGCGATACCCTGCGTCTTGTTTTAGATATGAAAAGGGCTGTGCGGCCGAAAAGTTTTGAGCTGAAACCTAACCAGAAGTATGGGCACCGTCTGGTTCTCGATCTGTATGAAAAAGAAAAAGTTGCCAAGCCAGTTAAGTCTGCGCTGCCAAAAGCGGTCGCGGGAAGAGATATTATTGTTGCCATTGATGCCGGGCATGGTGGTGAGGACCCGGGCGCCATAGGACCGGGGCGTGTACGTGAAAAAGTTGTCGTGCTGGCAATTGCTAAAGAGCTTAAGCGCTTGCTTGATCGCACACCGGGTTATAAAGGGCAGTTGACCCGTACCGGTGATTACTACATTAGCCTGCGGGGTCGGACTAAAGCGGCACGTAAACAGAATGCCGATCTGTTTGTGTCCATTCATGCGGATGGCTTTAAAGATAAGCGAGCCCGGGGTGCTTCGGTCTGGGTGCTTTCATCCAGAGGTGCAAGTAGTGAGATGGGTCGTTGGTTGGCCCGTAAAGAAAACAGTGCCGATCTTATTGGTGGGGTAGGCAGTGTCAGTCTGGAAGATAAAGACGATGTCCTTGCCAGTGTGTTGCTGGATATGTCCATGACAGCCAGTCGTGAGGATAGCCGTTCAGTTGCCAAACAGATCCATTCAAATATCCGGCGCTTTGCGAAAATGCATAAGTCACATGTGGAACAGGCGGGTTTTGCCGTGCTGAAATCTCCGGATATTCCTTCAATTTTGGTCGAAACGGGTTTTATCACCAATCCGGGGGAAGCCGCTAAGCTGAAAACTAAAAGTTATCAGAAGAAAATGGCGAACGCGCTCTTCAAAGGAATTACTCAGCACTTTAGCCGCAAACCTCCGGCTTTAACCTATATTGCTCAACGTAAGGCCGAAAATAATAAAACCTATAAGGTTGTTTCCGGCGATACACTATCGGTGATTGCTTCGCAAAACGGTGTATCATTGAGCTCACTACGTAAAGCCAATAACCTGAAGAGTGATCGTATCAAGGTCGGTCAGGTACTACGCATTCCTAAGAGTTAGAGCGAATTAGAGTAAAGCTAAGGAACATTCATGTCACGAATTCAGCTGCTATCCCCGCGGCTTGCCAACCAGATTGCTGCGGGCGAGGTTGTTGAACGCCCGGCTTCAGTCATCAAAGAAATACTGGAAAACAGCTTGGACGCGGGTGCCAGTAAAGTAGATCTTGAAGTAGAGCAGGGTGGCATCAAGCTTATACGCATTCGGGATAATGGTAATGGTATTGAGAAAGATGACCTGCCTCTGGCGTTAAGCCGACATGCCACGTCTAAGATTACTGCCCTTGAAGATCTTGAAGCGGTGGGCAGTCTGGGCTTTCGTGGAGAGGCATTAGCCAGTATTAGTTCCGTATCGCGTCTGACGTTAACCTCACGTCAACCCGACCAGGAAAATGCCTGGATGGTGCAGACTGAAGGGCGGGATATGCAAGCTCAGTTAGAACCCGCTGCACATCCTCAGGGAACAACGGTTGAGGTTAAGGATCTGTTCTTTAATACCCCGGCCCGCCGCAAGTTTCTGAAAACCGAAAAAACTGAGTATCGTCATCTGGAAGAGGTGGTTAAACGCCTTGCACTCAGTCGGTTTGATGTGGCATTCCAGCTCCGTCATAACGGTAAGGTTATTCATCAGCTTCGCCAGGCGGAGAGTGAGATGGAGCAAGAGCGCCGGGTTGCCAGCATATGCGGATCAGCGTTTATTGATAATGCCCTGAAGGCGGATGTGGTCGCAGAAGCGTCCGGTCTTAGACTCTGGGGTTGGGTAGGGCTGCCTACGTTCTCTCGCAGTCAGGCGGACCTGCAATACTTTTTTGTCAATGGTCGTATGATTCGCGACAAAGTTGTCACGCATGCGGTCAGACAGGCTTATGCTGATGTTCTGTATCACGGTAGGCATCCTGCTTATGTGCTGTTTTTAGAACTGGCCCCATCTTTGGTGGATGTGAATGTTCACCCTACCAAGCATGAGGTGCGTTTCCGCGAAAGCCGTTTAGTGCATGATTTCCTCTTCAGAACCTTGCACCGTCTGATTGCAGATATGCGTCCAGAGGATCAGCTCAGCGAAAATATGACTGCTGGTCAGAATGCGTTAGGAATGCAGCCAACAACTCAGCCGGTTGAGCAGAACTATGAACAGTCCCGAATGGCTTTCCGAAGTTCGCGGGGGCAGTCTTCTTATGCATCACCGGGTGGAGGTTTTCAGAACTCGACGGCATCTGTGAACCAGGTGCGTGAACAGATCAGTGGTTACGGGGCGCTTCACCCGGAACCAGAACAAAGGCCTGCGGCAGGAGCGGTGGGAAATGCTGTATCTTTTGATCAAAAACCTGAAGGTGAGGAAGAGTGTCCACCATTAGGTTACGCGGTAGCTCAGATACACGGCGTATTTATTCTGGCGGAGAACCAGCACGGCCTGGTTGTGGTGGATATGCATGCGGCTCATGAACGAATTGTCTACGAGCGTATGAAACAATCCTATGAGCAGGATGTGGTCCGTTCTCAGCCGCTGCTTGTGCCGCAGAGCTTAGCTGTCAGTCAGAGAGAAGCCAATTGCGCAGAGGAACATTCGGAAACATTTAAGCGTCTGGGGTTTGAATTAGCGCGAATGGGAGAGGAAACGCTGGTGGTGCGACAGGTGCCTGTCTCACTAGCGAAAGGCAATATTGAACAACTCATTCGTGATGTACTGTCAGATATGTTGGTTTATGGTGAAAGTAAGCGTATTCAGCAGCATATCAATGACCTCTTGGGAACCATGGCATGTCATGGAGCAGTCAGAGCCAACCGCCAACTGACACTGCCGGAAATGAATGCGTTACTGCGGGATATGGAGCAGACCGAGCGCAGTGGTCAGTGTAATCATGGTCGTCCGACCTGGACGCAGATGAGTATGGGCGATCTCGATAAACTCTTTATGCGTGGTCAGTAGGGAGATTCACTTGGTTAATCTACCTGTTGTTTTTTTGATGGGCCCTACGGCTTCCGGGAAAACGGCTCTGGCGATGCAGCTCTATGATGAGCTTCCCTGTGAAATCGTCAGTGTTGATTCGGCAATGATCTATAAAGGTATGGATATAGGTACGGCTAAGCCTGATTCAGAAACTTTACGCCAATATCCGCATCGTTTGATCGATCTTTGTGACCCAGCAGAAGCTTATTCTGCCGCTGAGTTCCGTAGGGATGCATTAAATGAGATCTCTGAGATCAGAAAATCGGGAAAAATTCCTCTTCTGACTGGCGGAACCATGATGTATTTCAATGCATTAAAAAATGGGCTTGCTCAATTACCGGAAGCTGATCCTGAAGTGCGTCAACGATTGCTGGATGAGGCGAATGCAATGGGGTGGCCGCATATGCATGCCAAACTTGCAAAAGTGGACCCGGAATCCGCTCAACGTCTGAACCCAAATGATTCACAGCGTTTGCAAAGGGCGCTGGAAGTGTATGAAGTGTCGGGACGGACTATGACTGACCTTTGGGCTGAACAGGAACAGCAAAAGCCCGAATTCCCAATCATATCAATGGCGGTAATGCCAAATGATCGGGCAGAGCTTCATCAACGTATAGAACAACGCTTTGACATAATGTTAGAGCAAGGTTTTGTGGATGAGGTGAGAGCTTTATGGGACAGAGGTGACCTGAATTTACAGATGCCTTCGGTGCGTTGTGTCGGATATCGACAGGTTTGGGAGTATTTTTCCGATACCTGGGATTATGAAACCATGCGCTTTAAAGGGATTGTTGCGACCAGACAATTGGCAAAAAGACAGGTTACATGGCTCAGAAGTTGGGAAAAATTGGCCTGGATGGACACTCATGACCCAAAACTCCTCTCTAATGCCTTGAAATTGGTAGGGGGTGGCATTATATAATGTCATGCTGGTCTGCCAAAAGTATTCTCAGTTTTGACGTGTAGTGCGGCAACGCAGTTTCTGAAGAATTGGCGGGCATATAATAACGAAGAAATAATTAGAACGATTTTTTGTCGGGAAGGAGTTTGCAATGTCAAAAGGGCAGTCACTACAAGACCCTTATCTGAATGCGCTACGCAAGGAACGTATTCCGGTATCAATATTTTTGGTAAACGGTATTAAGTTGCAGGGGCAGATCGAGTCATTCGATCAGTTTGTTATTCTGCTGAAAAATACTGTAAGCCAGATGGTTTATAAACATGCTATCTCAACAGTGGTGCCTGCTCGCCCTGTTAAGCTGCCAGCAGCTGATGAGAAAGCCGAGGACTAAGAATAATTGTTCTTTGAAAGACCTCAAAGCGGCGAACTTGCCGTTTTAGTACATATGAATCTGGCCGCTGAGGCCGATCAGGAAAGTCCAAAAGAGCTCGAAGAGCTTGCCATTTCTGCAGGTGCTGATCCGGTTGAATTTTTAACCGGATCATTAGCACATCCGAATCCAAAGTTTTTTATTGGTCAGGGTAAACTGGAAGAACTGCGAGAGTTGGTGCAGATGCACGACGCTCAGCTGGTGATTTTTAATCATGCCTTGAGTCCTGCGCAGGAGCGCAATATTGAGCGTGAGATACAATGTCGCGTTCTGGACCGGACTGGATTGATTCTGGATATCTTTGCTCAACGTGCGCGGACCCATGAGGGTAAGTTGCAGGTTGAGCTCGCTCAGCTGGACCATATGTCTACCCGTCTTGTACGAGGGTGGACTCACTTAGAGCGCCAGAAAGGCGGTATTGGTCTGCGTGGTCCAGGTGAAACTCAGCTGGAAACCGACAGGCGTTTGCTGCGTGCCAGGATTAAGTCCATCTATAAACGTTTGGATAAGGTGCGCAAGCAGCGTGACCAGGGACGACGTTCGCGTAAGCGGGCAGAAATTCCAACCTTGTCTCTGGTGGGGTATACCAACGCAGGGAAATCCACACTGTTTAACTCGCTTACAACTTCTGAGGTTTATGCAGCGGATCAGCTCTTTGCTACGCTTGATCCCACCTTGCGTCGTATCGAAATTGAAGATGTTGGGCAAACAATTCTGGCGGACACTGTAGGATTTATCCGGCATCTGCCGCATAAACTGGTCGAAGCTTTCAGGGCTACGCTACAGGAAACGATCGAAGCCACTCTGCTGCTGCATGTGATTGATAGTCACGATGATGATCGTCACGATCACATTGCCGAAGTGGAAAAAGTGTTGAGTGAGATTGGTGCAGAGGAAGTGCCTGTGCTGGAGGTTTATAACAAAATAGACCTTCTGGATGGGCGTAAACCGCGCATTGATCGTGATCAGGATGGAAAGCCAATTCGTGTATGGCTGTCTGCGGTAACAGGCGAAGGTCATGACTTATTGTTTGAAGCGGTTAATGAACTGCTTGCAGATGACGTATTTCATGATAATTTGTGTCTTCAGCCGGACGAAGGGCAGTTTCGCGCACGTCTGTATGAGAGCGGCGCTGTAGTTTCAGAACAGTATGATGAAAAAGGATCTATTATTCTGGAAGTGCGTATGCAGAAGAAAGATATGTTACAGATACTCAGTCATCTGGGTATGTCCAGGGAACGATGCTTCCCTGCTGAGGTCAACCTCTGGTAACAAATGCCAGTGCAGAGGTTGAAAAAACAGGGCATAGCCCTAATACCTCGGTTATAGTTAATTTACAGGTAATATCTGCCGAATAATATTTTGCGCAGAATTATGCTTTAATCAGCCAACTTGTTGTTTTTATACGGAGTGACGTATGGCTTGGAATGAGCCTGGTGGAAATGGTGACAATCAGGATCCTTGGGGCGGTGGCAATAATAATGACCGCGGAGGCAAAGGTGGAGGTGATCAGGGACCTCCAGATCTTGATGAGGCGCTGCGCAAACTGCAGGATAAGCTGAATAATATTTTTGGTGGTTCTAAGAAGTCATCTGGTGGATTTGGCGGTAATGGAGGCGGCTCAGGTTCGGCTTCTGGAGCTGGACTCTTCTGGGTTGTTGTCGTAATTGCAGTGCTTGTCTGGGGTGGTATGGGTGTGTACACCGTGGACCAACAGGAACAAGGTGTTGTTCTGCGTCTGGGTAAATTCAGTGAAACGGTTGGCCCGGGTCTGCAATGGAATCCGCCACTCGTTGATATCGTCGAGACGGTCAATGTAACAGCGGTGAGAACGCGTGATCATCGTGGTCTGATGTTGACCAAGGATGAAAACATCGTAGATGTTGAAATGACAGTTCAATATGTCATCTCCAATGCTAAAAGTTTTGTGCTCACCGTTCGTGATCCTGAAGCAAGTCTTTCCCATGCTGCCGAGTCGGCCTTACGTCATGTTGTAGGTTCTACCGATATGCACTCTATTCTGACTCAGGGGCGTGAAGCGTTATCTGTGCAGGTACAGAGTCGTTTGCAGGACTACATGAAAGAGTATGGTACGGGTCTGCAGATCTCCAAGGTCAATATTAAGGAAGCGAAAGCACCTGATCAGGTTCAAGATGCATTTGATGATGTAATCAAAGCCCGAGAAGATGAGCAGCGAGTTAAGAACGAAGCTGAATCTTATGCAAATGGCATTGTTCCAGAGGCGCGTGGTATAGCGCAAAGGATGTTGGAAGAAGCGAGTGCATATCGTGAGCAGGTTATTGCTCGATCCGAAGGTGATGCACACCGTTTTGTGGCGTTACTGAAAGAGTATGAAAAAGCACCAGATGTAACCCGCGAGCGTCTCTATCTGGATACTATGGAAGAGGTGCTGGCTCAGAACCCTAAAGTGTTGGTTGATGTCGAAGGCGGTAATAATATGATGTACCTGCCACTGGATAAAATTGTTCAGAATCGCCCAATGGTAGGCGATGCGAATAATCCAGTCAGGCTGGATACTCAGAGCCTTAGAGAGGTGACGGATCAGGTTGTGGATCAGTTGCGTCAACGTCAGAGCAGCCGTCGGGAGGGTCGATAATGAATTCTAAATCATTGGTAATGATCATTGTCTTTGCGGTTGTCGTATTGGTTGGTCAGAGCACGCTTTACATCGTCAAAGAGACTGAGCGTGCGGTATTGCTGAAGTTTGGTGAGGTCTCCGAGGCTGATGTGTCTCCGGGGCTGCACTTTAAAATTCCGATAATGAATAAAGTGCGTAAGTTCGATTCGCGTATTCTGACACTGGATGCTCGTCCGCAGGCGTACCTAACATTGGAGAAAAAGCGTTTGATCGTGGACTCTTTTGTTAAGTGGCGTGTTAAAGATGTTCAGAAATACTACACCGCGACTTCGGGTAATGAATTCACTGCCGCGCAGTTACTATCAGACCGTGTAGATACGGGTCTTCGTAACCAGTTCGGTGAGCGAACAGTAACCGAGGTGGTTTCTGGTGAGCGTGAACAGTTGATGAGCGAGCTTACTAGGAATCTTAGTGAGATTGCTATTCAGGAGCTGGGTGTTGAGGTAGTCGATGTTCGTGTGAAACGAATTGACCTGCCACAAGAGGTTTCTGAATCGGTTTATGATCGTATGCGTACTGAGCGAGAGCGTGAAGCTCGCGAGATTCGTTCTCGGGGTAAAGAGCTTGCTGAAGGTATTCGTGCAGATGCGGATCGTCAGAAAACAGTAATTCAAGCAGAGGCTTACCGTGAATCAGAACAGATTCGTGGTGAGGGTGATGCGATTGCTGCCAATAATTATGCTGGCGCATATACGAAGAACCCGGAATTCTATTCTTTCCATCGAAGCTTGCAGGCTTACCGTGAATCCTTTGGGCAGAGCGGTGATGTTCTGGTGCTGAAACCGGATAGTGATTTCTTTAAGTATCTGGGTCAGCCGAAAGCAGAATAAAAATTGCTGTAAAAGTGAACAAAACGCGGAATCAGGGGGAGGCATTCCTCTGATTCCGTGGTAGAATATCGGAACCGGGTTAAAGCCCGGTTTTTTTGTGGCAGTGCTATTTTGTTTTACGGGAAAAAAGATGCCCTCTGAATTACTCCATGAGTTGGCAATTGGCTTCTGTTTGATGCTCATCCTTGAAGGGATTATCCCGTTCCTTTATCCACAGCACTGGCGCAATCTGGTGCAGCAATTGTCCCTGATAAATAATCGTTCTCTTCGCCTCATTGGTTTGGCGAGCATGACGGTGGGCGTGGTTGCACTTTACATAGTGAATTAATTATCCAATCCAGTAATGGGTTGTTATAGCAGAGATACGGAGTACTACATGGCATTGGCAGATCGTTGGTTGCTTCCGGAAGGTATTCAGGAGCTTCTTCCAGCGCAGGCCCGTCGCGTTGAAGTGATACGCAGACGGTTACTGGATCTGTATGAGCAGTGGGGGTATGACCTGGTGATGACACCGGTTATGGAACACCTTGAATCATTGCTGACCGGTGTTGGCCGCGATCTGGACCTGAGCACTGTAAAGGTCACGGATCAACTGAGTGGACACACTCTGGGTGTAAGAGCTGATATTACTCCTCAGGTGGCTCGCATTGATGCGCATCGTCTGCGAGAAGAAGGTGTGACGCGCCTTTGTTACTGCGGTACTGTGGTTCACGCGTTACCAACTCAGCCTTTGGCTTCTCGTAATCCTTTACAGTTAGGTGCTGAGTTATACGGTCACTCTGGTATTGAGAGTGACGTTGAGGTCATCTCGTTAATGATCGAAACTCTGCAGAATGCCGGTGTGGATCAGGAATTGAGCCTTGATCTTGGGCATGTGGATGTTTTTTCAGGCTTGATGCAATTGGCAGGTTTAACTGCTGATCAGCAGGAACAGTATCAGGACATTTTAAAGCGTAAGGCGCTGCCTGAGCTGGTTGATTTTGTGGCTGAACTGGATGTTGATGATTCTGTTAAGCGGTACCTAGCTGAACTACCGACAATGAACGGCGGTGTGGAAGTATTGGATCGTGCTGAGTCTTTGTTTGCTCAGGCGCCGGTACAGGTTGCAGAGGCTATAGCGTATCTGCGTGATGTATCGGCACGTATTGCTTTAAGATTTCCAGAGCTGGATCAATATTTTGATCTCAGTGAACTCCGTGGATACAACTACCATACAGGTATTGTGTTTGCGGCTTATACACCTTCCTATGGGCAGGCAATAGCTAAAGGCGGACGTTACGATGATATCGGCCGTGATTTTGGGCGTGCAAGGCCTGCAACAGGATTTAGTACAGATATGAAAACACTGGTTGAATTGTCTTCCCTGATTTTGGAAGAAATTCAACACGTAGTGGCGCCTGTGTCTGAAGATGCTGCTTTACTGGCTAAAGTGAAACAGCTTCGAGCAGAAGGGGGGCGCGTGGTTTATGCGTTGCCTGATGCGGTTCTTTCTTCTGAAAGTGCAGCTCAGTTGGTGCAGCGCGATGGTGAGTGGGTCGTAACAGGCCTCTGATTATTAAAGAATTTCCTAAGTAAACTTAAATTTAAGTAGGCAACAATGGGCAAAAACGTAGTTGTTCTGGGTACCCAGTGGGGTGATGAAGGTAAAGGTAAGATTGTAGATCTGCTGACAGACCAGGCTTCAGCGGTAGCACGCTTCCAGGGTGGTCATAATGCAGGCCATACTCTGGTAATTGACGGTGAGAAAACGGTATTGCACCTTATCCCGTCAGGTATTCTGCGTGAGAATGTTGTATGCATGATCGGTAACGGTGTTGTTTTGTCACCGGAAGCTTTGTTGAAAGAGATTAAAGGTCTGGAAGAAGCGGATGTACCAGTGCGTGAGCGTCTGCGTCTGAGTCCTTCTTGTCCGTTGATTTTACCGTATCATGTCGCTATGGATCAGGCGCGTGAAGTCGCGCGTGGCAAGGCTAAAATTGGTACTACAGGTCGTGGTATCGGTCCTGCTTATGAAGATAAAGTGGCGCGTCGCGGTTTGCGTCTGGCTGATCTTCTGAACAAAGAGCGTTTTGCTGAAAAGCTTAAAGAGGTTATGGAATACTATAACTTCCAGCTTGTTAACTACTACAAAGCTGACTCCGTAGATTACCAGACGGTTCTGGATGAGACTCTGGCAATGGGTGAAGAGCTTGCACCAATGGTTGCGGATGTGACTGCAATGCTGCATGACCTGCGTAAGTCGGGCAAAAACATCATGTTCGAAGGTGCTCAGGGTTCTTTGCTGGATATTGACCACGGAACTTATCCATACGTTACTTCTTCAAACACGACTGCCGGTGGTACTTCTACAGGTAGTGGTTTTGGTCCTCTGTATCTGGATTATATTCTGGGTATCACTAAAGCTTACACAACTCGTGTTGGTGGTGGTCCGTTCCCAACTGAGCTGCACTGTGATGTGGGTCAGGGGCTGGCTGAGCGTGGTCATGAATTTGGATCAACTACAGGTCGTGCGCGTCGTTGTGGTTGGTTTGATGCGGTTGCGCTTAAACATGCTATTCAGATCAACTCAGTATCTGGTATCTGTCTGACTAAGTTGGATGTTCTTGATAGCATGGATGAGATTAAGATCTGTATTGGTTATGAAGATGCGGCAGGTAATGTTGTTACTTCCCTGAGTGGAAGTGAAGACTACGAAGCGGTTAAGCCGGTTTATGAAACTATGCCGGGTTGGTCAGGTTCCACCGTTGGTGCGAAGTCTATCGAAGAGCTGCCAGCTGAAGCGGTTGCATACATCAAGCGTTTGGAAGTGCTGATTGAAGCGCCTGTGGATATTATCTCTACAGGTCCGGATCGTGTTGAAACTATTGTGTTGCGTAACCCTTACGAAGCATAAAAAGTAGAAGCACAAAAAAACCGGCTTATGCCGGTTTTTTTGTGCTTGATCGTTTATTTAAGCTCTTCTGTGAGTGAGGGTTGAAGCCCTTTTAGAAGTGCTTTAAACATCTTGGGGTTGCCAGCAATTAGGTTGCCGTTGGTGCGGAAGTTATTGTCGCCCGAAAAATCACCCACCAGACCGCCTGCTTCCTGAACTAGCATAATGCCGGCTTCCATCTCCCATGGGTTAAGCCCCATCTGGTAAAAGCCGTCTATTCTGCCGGCAGCGGTATAAGCCAGGTTTAGTGCTGCTGAGCCGCCGTTATAGATTGTGCCGCCAGAAGTGGTGATGTCGCGGAAGATGTTGAGATAGGCTTCCAGGTGATTCTTGTCACTGGTGCGGTTGAAAAATCCAGTGCCTATCAGCGAATTTTCAATCGTTTTATGGTTGCTTACTCGCAGGCGTTTGCCATTGAGTTGAGCACCATAGCCGCGACTGGCTGTAAACTCTTCACCTGTGATTGGGTTAAGAATCAGTGAATGCTCAATACGGCCGTTTTGTTGTCCCGCCATGCTGATCGCAAAAACAGGTAAGCCGTTAGAGAAGTTGGAGATGCTGTCAATTGGATTGATTGTCCAGCATAGCTCAGGGCCTTCACCAATGGGAGCATGTTCGCCAGTATATTCGCCGACAAATTTATGATTCGGATAGGCCTTCTGGATCGTATGCACGATGCTCAGTTCGGCTTTCTGGCAAGTGTCGCTCAATAATTTTGCGACGTCGGATTGTTCTGATTTGACCAGATCTAAGCGCTCTACTGCGCGAACGATCTGCTCACCTGCAACGCGTGCTGCGCGCAAGGCTATGTTGACCATGGGTTGCATTGTGTCTGAACCTGAAGCGTGTTCGTGAAATTAATCGGCACATTATACCTGAGGAACAGGTTCTCTGTGAATAAGTGGTTGGTTGCTTTGCGTGTCTGTCTGCTAGAATAGCGCGCTCTATCAGTCTTGGGGAAGGTAATGTCTGCAGAAATACGTATTGTCTTGGTGAATACCAGCCACCCTGGAAATATTGGCGGTGTGGCACGAGCAATGAAAAATATGAAGTTTTCACAGCTTCATCTGGTTGCGCCGAAAAAATTTCCTCATGTAGAAGCTGATAGCAGAGCATCAGGGGCAACGGATATTCTCGAAAATGCAGTTGTGCATGAAACTCTTGAGCAGGCCATTGCTGATTGTCATTTTGTTGTAGGGACCAGTGCTCGAGGGCGACATATACCGTGGCCTGTTGTGGATCCCCGTGAGTTGTCTTCGATTGTTCAGGGTGCGGGTGATAAAAGAATAGCGGTGGTTTTCGGTCGAGAGGATAGAGGGTTGACTAATGAGGAGTTGCATCTGTGCCACCATCATGTCCACATTCCTTCAAACCCGGATTTCAGTTCTTTGAATCTGGCTGCTGCAGTTCAGGTCATTACATATGAGTTAAGGATGGCGGGTTTGTATGCTGAGCAAGTTGAGCAGCAAAAACCGCAATGGGGAACTGAGTGGGATATCGATCTTGCTGATAGTGCAGATCTGGAAAGGTTGTTTGCCCATATGGAGGAGACTCTGGTTGATATTGAGTTTTTGGATCCGGATAACCCAAGGCAGCTCATGTCTCGTTTAAGGAGACTGTATTTGCGCACTGTGCCGGATAAGGTAGAAGTGAATATCTTGCGCGGTATTATGACTGCAACCCAAAAAAAGATGAAAGATTAGTCTTTAATCTAAGGCGATGGGGTTCTGAATAATTTTCGTGTAGAATTCGCACTCCTGCCCGCATAAAGACCTACAATAAAGGTAGGATATTTAGTTGACCTTTTTGGTCGGGTATTGCATAATCCAGTCCATTGCTAATACGCATTGGGGTGAAAACTATGCGACTGACGACTAAAGGTCGATATGCTGTTACAGCTATGCTGGATCTTGCTCTACATGAGGGTAAAGGTCCCATAAGCTTGGCAGACATTTCCGAAAGGCAGGGTATATCTCTGTCATATCTAGAGCAGCTTTTTGCGAAACTTCGTCGTAATGAATTGGTGCGGAGTGTTCGTGGTCCTGGCGGAGGTTACCAGTTAAACCGTCAGCAGGCTGAGATTAATGTTGCTCAGGTTATTGATGCGGTTAATGAGTCAGTTGAAGCGACTGGCTGTAATCGACAGGGTGATTGCCAGAGCGGAGATATATGTCTGACTCACCACCTTTGGTGCGATCTTAGCGATCAGATTCATCTGTTTTTGAGTGGAATTTCTCTGGCGGATCTGATGTCTAGGAAAGATGTCCAGGATATCTCTGAGCGTCAGGATATTCTGCATATGGATGGTGTTCTGGCATCAACCCGTGTAACAGATAATGAAAAAGCAGTAGTTTAAGTACGTGCGGAGATAATTAATGAAAACACCGATTTATCTGGATTATTCTGCAACAACGCCAGTCGATCCTCGCGTTGCAGAGAAGATGATCGATTGTCTTACGATGGAAGGCAATTTTGGTAATCCAGCGTCTCGCTCGCATCTGTTTGGATGGAAGGCTGAGGAAGCGGTTGAAAACGCTCGACGTCAGGTGGCTGATCTGATTAACGCAGATCCGCGTGAAATCGTTTGGACGTCTGGAGCTACAGAATCTGACAATCTGGCTATCAAAGGTGCTGCCCATTTTTACCAAAAGAAAGGCAAGCACATTATTACTTCCAAAATTGAGCATAAAGCGGTTTTGGATACCTGTCGCCAGCTTGAGCGAGAAGGGTTTGAGGTTACATACCTGACACCGAATACAGATGGTTTGATTGAGCCCTCCGCAGTGGCTGAAGCTATTCGTGAAGACACAATTCTTGTCTCATTAATGCATGTGAATAATGAGATCGGCACCATTACTGATATTCAGGCTATTGGTGAGTTAACGCGTTCTAAAGGCATTATCTTTCATGTTGATGCTGCTCAGAGTGCGGGCAAAATTGATATCGATCTGTCCGACTGCAAAGTGGATTTGATGTCTATTTCTGGTCATAAAATGTATGGCCCTAAAGGTATCGGTGTATTGTTTGTTCGCCGCAAACCTCGTATTCGCCTTGAAGCTCAGATGCATGGTGGTGGTCACGAGCGTGGCATGCGTTCCGGTACTCTTGCTACGCATCAAATCGTAGGTATGGGTGAAGCTGCGCGTATCTGCAAAGAAGAATTGCAGGAAGAAACTGCAAAGATTATTGCACTGCGTGATCGTTTCTGGACGGGTGTTCAGAATATGGAAGAAGTTCACATTAATGGCTCCGAAGAACAAAGAGTGCCAGGCAATCTAAATGTTAGCTTTGCTTTCGTAGAAGGTGAGTCGCTGCTTATGTCTTTAAAAGATTTGGCAGTATCTTCGGGTTCAGCCTGTACATCTGCAAGTCTGGAACCATCATATGTATTACGTGCGCTTGGCTTGAATGATGAGATGGCGCATAGCTCGATTCGTTTCTCTTTTGGTCGTTTTACAACTGAAGAAGAAGTGGATTACGCAGTAAATCAGATTCAGTCCGCTGTCGGTAAATTACGTGAGCTTTCTCCTCTGTGGGATATGTATAAAGACGGCGTTGATTTGAGCAAAGTTGAGTGGGTACATCACTGATTTATCAGTGAGTATGAGGAGGTCTTTATGGCTTATAGTGATAAAGTTATCGATCATTACGAGAATCCTCGTAATGTAGGTAAAATGGACGATAAAGAATCGAATGTTGGTACAGGTATGGTGGGTGCACCTGCTTGTGGTGACGTAATGCGTCTGCAGATTAAAGTAAGTGATGAAGGCATCATTGAAGATGCAAAATTCAAAACGTATGGATGCGGTTCAGCAATTGCTTCTAGTTCTCTGGTTACAGAGTGGGTTAAGGGTATGTCCCTTGATGAGGCAGAAGAGTTAAAAAATACAAAAATTGCAGAAGAGTTGGCTTTGCCACCAGTGAAAATCCACTGTTCAGTTTTGGCTGAAGATGCAATTAAGGCAGCGGTAGCTGACTATAAAGATAAACAGGATAAGTAAACGCTTGAGTTTACTTTCTGGGAGATTCAGAAGTATATGGCTATTACAATGACTGATGCGGCAGCAGATCATGTCGCTCGTTATATAGAGAAGCGAGGACAGGGCGAAGGTATTCGTTTGGCTGTTAGAACCTCTGGCTGCTCTGGAATGGCATATGTGCTGGAGTTTGTCGATGAGGTGATGGATGAGGACCAGATTTTTACTGGACCTCAGGATGTGAAAATCTACATTGACCCTAAGAGCTTTGTTTATCTTGATGGTACTGAGCTGGATTTCGTTAAGGAAGGGTTAAATGAGGGCTTTAAATTCAACAACCCGAATGTATCCAGTGAATGTGGTTGTGGTGAAAGCTTTAACGTTTAACCTATCCTGGCATCTAGATGGACATCAGTAAAAACTACTTCGAATTCATTGGTCTGCCTGTTTCATATCATCTTGATCGATCTGAATTGTCAGATCGATCAAGAGATCTCCAGAAAACTCTCCATCCAGACCGTTATGCGCACCTTTCCGATCATGAGCAGAGAGTTGCCGTTCAGTATATGGCATACCTGAACGAAGCTGTTGCTACATTGAAATCTCCGCTGTTAAGAGCTCAGTATCTTTTGCAATTGCAGGATATTGATACGACAAACGAGTCTTCAACACCGATGGACCCTATGTTTCTGATGCAGCAGATGGAGTTGCGTGAGAGATTGGAAGAGGTCGCCTCTGCTTCAGAGCCTTTTGAAGAGCTTGAAGAATTAAATAAAGAAGTCGCGTCCATGCTTGATCAGTTGCGAACTACATTTGTAGAGCATTACGAAGCAAATGATTTGTCTGCTGCTACATCTGATGTGCGTAAAATGCAATTTTTAGAAAAGCTGGTTCTAGAGATCGAGAGACTCGAAGATAAGCTGGAAGATTAATACAACTCTATGGCATTACTTCAAATAGCAGAACCAGGGCAGAGCGAAGCTCCGCATCAGCATAAATTGGCTGTGGGGATCGATCTGGGTACTACTAATTCATTGGTTGCCTCAGTGAAAAGTGGTGAGGCAGTTACGTTGCCGGATATGACCGGACAGCATCTGCTACCCTCGGTGGTGCGTTATCTTCCCTGTGGGAATATTCAGATTGGTGATGAGGCCCGAAGTTTCGCCTCGGAAGATCCGTTTAATACTATCGTTTCGGTTAAACGTTTGATGGGACGTGGTGTTGAGGATGTTAAATCGCTTAGCAATGAGGCACCTTATCACTTCCAAGCCAGCGACAGTGGTATGCCATTTATTAAAACGGCGGGGGGTAATAAAAGCCCTGTCGAAGTTTCATCAGAAATTTTGAAAAATCTGGCTCATCGGGCTGAAGATTCTCTGGGGGGCGAACTGGTTGGTGCCGTCATTACTGTACCTGCCTATTTTGATGATGCTCAGCGCCAGGCGACCAAAGACGCTGCAAAACTTGCAGATATTAAGGTTCTGCGGCTGTTGAATGAACCAACCGCCGCAGCAGTTGCTTACGGTTTGGATCAGGGCAAAGAGGGCGTCATTGCTGTTTACGATCTGGGGGGAGGTACTTTTGATATCTCCATTCTCAGGTTGAATAAAGGTGTATTTGAAGTTTTATCGACCGGGGGAGATAGTGCTCTTGGTGGTGATGATCTGGATATGGTGCTTGCGCAATGGTTTGCTAAGCAGATTGGCCAGTCCGAAATCAATAGTTCTCAGTCGCGCTACCTCCTCGAAAAAGCCCGTTTTGTGAAAGAACAGTTGTCTGACAAAGAGCACGCATGTGTAGTGTTGGAGATGGATTCGGGTTGTCATGAGTTTGATATTACTCGTGAACAATTTGATGAGCTGGTTTCTGCGCTTATCAAGAAAACTATCAGGTCATGTCGTAGAGCGCTTAAAGATGCTGATGTTACAGCGGAAGATGTACTCGAAGTTGTAATGGTGGGTGGTTCTACCCGGGTGCCATTGGTACGTCAGCAGGTAAAAGATTTTTTTGGCCGTGAACCTCATATTGATATCGACCCGGATAAGGTTGTGGCGGTTGGTGCAGCGATACAGGCGGATGTTCTGGCAGGTAATAAACCAGATAGTGATATGTTGTTGCTGGATGTTATCCCATTATCTTTAGGTTTGGAGACGATGGGAGGTCTTGCTGAGAAAATTATCCATCGTAATACCTCTATTCCGGTTGCCCGGGCTCAGGAGTTTACAACCTATCAGGATGGTCAGACTGCTATGGCTATTCATGTTGTGCAGGGTGAGCGGGAGTTGGTATCAGATTGTAGATCTCTGGCTCGTTTTGTATTGCGGGGGATTCCACCAATGGCAGCAGGTGCTGCTAAAATCAGAGTGACCTTCCAGGTTGATGCGGACGGCTTATTGGGAGTTTCTGCAAAAGAACTGACCTCTGGTGTGGAAAGCAGTATTCAGGTTAAACCTTCATATGGTCTGGAAGATTCTGAGATAGCTGAAATGCTCAAGGCGTCCTATCTGAATGCATCTGAAGATAAAACGGCTCGTGCTCTTCGTGAGCAGCAGGTCGAAGCAGAAAGGTTGATCGTTTCTTTACGGGATGCTTTAGCGGTGGATGGCGATAAGCTATTAAGTGCTGCGGAAAGAGAGCAGCTGCTGGCAGAGATAGCGGTCCTTAATGAATTGTCCAGTGGTAGTGATGTGTCAGCGATTGAGCAAGGTATTACAGTGCTTGCAAAAGCATCAGATGAATTTGCCGCACGCCGTATGGATAACAGTATTCAAAAAGCTTTGCAGGGGCATAGCGTAGACGAATTGGGAGATGCAGGGTAATGCCTCAGATTATATTTTTACCTCATGATGAGTTGTGTCCGGAAGGTAAGGTTATCGAAGCAGAGTCTGGAGTAACTATTTGCGATGCCGCATTGGCAAATGGAATTTCTATTGAGCATGCTTGTGAAAAATCATGTGCCTGTACAACTTGCCATGTTGTCGTGCGTGAAGGGTTTGAATCCATGGAGGAGTCCGATGAGCTTGAAGATGATATGTTGGACAAAGCATGGGGGCTTGAGCCTGAATCTCGCCTGAGTTGTCAGGCGGTGGTCGGTGATGAGGACTTGGTTGTAGAAGTTCCAAAATATACGATTAATCAGGTGTCGGAGCGTCACTGAGGAGGTGGCTATGAGTCTGAAATGGATCGATGTACTTGATATAGCAATAGAGCTGTCTGAGAAGTATCCAGAGCAGGATCCTATGACAATCAGCTTTCCAGATTTATATCAGAAAGTAATGGATCTGGAAGAGTTTGGTGATGATCCTGACAGGTGTGGTGAGAAAATTCTTGAAGGTATCCAGATGGCCTGGATAGAAGAGTTGGACTGAACCATTACTGATAAAGACACAAAACCCGGCTCAGCCGGGTTTTGTGTCTATTTCTGCCTCTGTTTTCTGTCATCACTCTGACGTATAATTGCGCGCTTAATTTCTGGAGTCATCCGAAAGCCCAATTGCACATGGCCTCAAGTGTTCGTTTGAGGGGGCTTTTGAATATCTCTTATCAATTTTAATTTGGAGCTTTAATAATGGCACTTGAACGTACGTTCTCGATCATTAAACCAGATGCTGTTGCAAAAAATGTAATCGGCAAAATCGTTTCTCGTTTCGAATCAAACGGCCTGAAAATCGTTGAAATGCAACTGAAACAGCTGACTCAGGAAGAAGCTGAAGGTTTCTACGCTGAGCATAAAGAGCGTCCTTTCTTTGGCGATCTGGTTACATTCATGACTTCTGGTCCTGTAGTTGTTCAGGTTCTGGAAGGTGAAAACGCGATTGCTCTAAACCGCGAACTGATGGGTGCAACTAACCCACAGGAAGCTGCTGAAGGAACAATTCGCCGTGATTTCGCTCAGTCTATCGACGCGAATGCGGTACACGGTTCTGATTCACCAGCTTCTGCTGAACGTGAGATTGCTTACTTCTTCGGTAAGTAATTTTTTCGCCCCTGCTTATTTACATAAGTGGGGGCGCTTTAAACCACAACGAGTAACTGTCATTAATGAGTGAGTCCATAAAAAAAGTTAACCTGCTTGGGTTGTCGCCAGCGAAAATGGAAGCTTTCTTCGATGAGATCGGAGAGAAGAAGTTTCGTGCTACTCAGGTTTTGAAATGGATTCATCAATTAGGTGCCTGCAGCTTTGATGAGATGACCAACATCAGCAAAGCGCTGCGTCAGAAATTGTCCGAAGTGGCAGAGATTCGTGAACCAGAAGTACTGTTAGAGAAAACCTCTAAAGATGGTACCCGTAAATGGGTAATACGTACGGAAAGTGGTTCCAGTGTAGAAGCAGTGCTGATCCCTGATGGCGACCGCAAAACACTATGTGTGTCTTCACAGGTTGGCTGTTCTTTAGATTGTAGTTTCTGTTCCACAGGTAAACAGGGTTTTAACAGTAATCTGACGACGGCTGAAATTATTGGTCAGCTTCGTATCGCAATTCGCTCTTATGGTGACTACAACACGACTTCGCAGCGAGTGGTCAGCAATGTCGTGTTGATGGGGATGGGCGAGCCCCTGATGAATTTTAATAATGTGGTTGATTCCATTCATCTGATGATGGAAGACAATGCATATTGTCTGTCGAAAAGACGCGTAACACTCTCAACAGCGGGTGTTGTTCCAGCTATAGATAAGTTGCGTGAAGTGACGGATGTTTCGTTGGCTATTTCATTGCATGCGCCTAATGATGATCTGCGCAATATTCTGGTGCCAGTTAACCGCAAATATCCGATTAAAGAGTTGATTGCTGCCTGTAATCGTTACTTGGATAACCTAAATGACAAGCGTGTGATTACGGTTGAATACACATTGATCAATGGTGTGAATGATTCCCCTGAGCATGCTAAGCAGTTGTTGAAAGTATTGCGCAAGATGCCTTCGAAGCTCAACCTGATTCCATTTAATCCCTTCCCGAACTCTGGTTACGAACGCCCATCAGAAGAAAGAATAGTGGCATTTAAAGAGATAATCGTTCATGGTGGGGTCGTCACTACGGTCAGGCGTACACGTGGTGATGAAATAGACGCAGCATGTGGTCAATTAGTAGGCCGTGTAGCGGATAAAACCAGACGTAGCCAAAAATATATTCCTGTCACCCAGGATAGTGGTGAGCAGGAGTTGCGCAAATCCTGATAGGAAGCAAATTAGATGTTCGTAAGTGGAATGAAATCGGTATTCATAGTCATCCTTACTATGGTGGTGATTGGATGTACACCTAACGGCACTAAACCTTCTGATGAACGATCCGCTTACGAGGCGTATTCTCGTCTGGGATTTGAATACCTTCAGGCTGGTGATACAGCTAACGCTAAAACTTCCTTTAATCGCTCCCTGGAACTGAAGTCTGGTTATGCCGAAGCGCATAACGGCTTGGCGTTAACATTTCAGTTAGAGGGGGATGATCAGCTGGCAGAGGATTATTTCCGTAAAGCCACCAAGCTTGAGCCTTCATCTGCGATGATGCATAACAATTTTGGAGCGTTTTTGTTTTCCAAGGGGCGTTATCAGGAAGCTTGTGTGGAGCTTGCGAGAGCAACAGAAGATCCTTTTTACCACCTAAGAGCTCAGGCGTTTGAGAACCTTGGGCGCTGTTACCACAATATAAACCGTTCAGATGCTGCGAAACATGCTTTTAAGAGGGCGTTGCAGGTGTCATCCTCAGGGCGTCCAGTTTCTTTGGTAGAGCTGGCCGACATAAACCTGAACGAAGGCAATCTGATTGAAGCGGAAAAAAACTATAATCGCTTTCTTGGTTTTGTTGAAAGCAGAAAGGTAGAGCATTACGCAAAAAGCTTATGGGTGGGGATAAGAATATCCCGTCAGACAGCTAACTATAACCGTGCAGCAGCATACGCACTAATTCTTAAAAACCTTTATCCAGACTCGGTAGAATACCAACAGTACAAGGAGTCGGCGCGTTGACCGAAGAATACACAGAATCTGCTTCAGAACCGACAGTTGAAGCATGGGGAGAGCGTTTAACTGCGGCCCGCGAATCTATTGCACTCACCCGTGATCAGGTAGCGTCAGAACTGAACCTTCCGCCTGAATATATCGATATTCTTGAGCAGGGTGGACTTGATGGTTTGCCCAGTGTTGTATTCGCAAAAGGTTATATCCGTAGTTACGCTAAGTTGCTGCATCTGGATAGTGATGAGTTAATTGCTGAATATGAACAGCTTCATGGCGTGGTCTCTTCCCGAGGGCAAATCCGGCCTGTAGGCAAAGAACACCAGCAGGTGAAAATGAGCCACCCGTTAATGAAATTAACCAGTTGGTTAATTGTCTTCGCTATTCTGGGTGTTTCTGTTTGGTGGTGGCAAACCCAATACGGAAGTGATGTAGCGCTCCCCGCTTTTCATGACGAGCCGCAGTCTGAAGCTGAAGACGCCTCGCCTGTGGTGACGATGGAAAATGGCACAGCACAGCTTGTCTTGCCGAAACTGGATGATAAGCCGGAAGGTGAGACGGTTGCGGCTGCTGAAGTGTCAGAGTTTCAAACTGATGTGGAAGATAATACCGAGGCCTCTTCTGACTCTGAACCTGAATATTTGAGTGAAGAGCAGATCAAAAAATTGCAACAAAACCTGGAAGCAGGTCAAACTGAATCTTTATCGGTTGCTGATGAGCCCGTTGCGATTGAGGTACCAAAAGAGACTGTAGGTCTTAATGTTGCTGCGATTAGCGCAGATTTTGTTTCTGAGTGCTGGGTGTCGATCAAGGATGCGGATGGTAAAACACTCTTTAATAACCTTCGGGGTAAAGGACAGTCTGTTAGCGTCTCGGGTACGCCTCCTTTGAATGTATTAATTGGTGCAGCAGATGCGGTAGGTCGTTTTAGTTTCAATGGCGAAGAGCTTAATATAACTCAGTACAGCCGCAAGAATATCGTGCGAATTAATTTGCCGATTGAAGAATAAAATAAGTTTAGATAGAGATTAGCAGGTTTAGTTTTGGCCAAAATAAAAGCCATTCGCGGGATGAATGATATCCTGCCAGAGCAAACGCCGGTTTGGCAGTACCTGGAAAGTGCCGTAAAGGAAGTTCTCGACGCATATGGTTACAGCGAAATACGTATGCCTATAGTTGAGCAGACAGGGCTTTTTAAACGTTCGATTGGTGAAGTCACCGACATCGTAGAAAAAGAGATGTATACCTTTGATGACAGAAACGGCGAAAGTCTGACTCTGCGTCCAGAAGGTACTGCGAGTTGCTTAAGAGCAGCAGAAGAGCATGGTTTGCTGTTTAACCAGATGCAGCGTTTTTGGTATCAGGGTCCAATGTTCCGCTATGAGCGTCCGCAAAAAGGGCGTTATCGTCAGTTTCATCAAATTGGTGTTGAGACTTTTGGTATGGGTGGTTCCGACATCGATGCCGAAATTATCCTGTTGAGTGCCCGTCTGTGGAAAAAGTTAGGCTTGCTGGATTCCGTCACTCTGCAATTGAATTCTTTGGGTAGCAATGAAGCCAGAGAAAACTATAAAAGTGCCTTAGTGGACTATCTTGAACTGCGTAAAGAAAGCCTGGATGAGGACAGTATTCGGCGCTTGGATAGTAACCCGCTGCGTATTCTTGATAGTAAGAATCCAGAGGTACAGGCGTTGTTGGCCGATGCTCCACTTCTCTCCGATTACCTGGATGAGGAATCTAAACAGCACTTCTCCGAACTGACGGCTATGTTGGATACTGCTGGTATAACCTACGAAATTAATCCGCGCCTGGTCAGAGGCTTGGATTATTATTGCAAAACAGTTTTTGAGTGGGTTACTGACCAGTTAGGTGCGCAGGGTACAGTTTGTGCTGGCGGTCGTTATGATGGTTTGGTTAAGCAGTTAGGTGGACGCCCGACACCGGCAGTTGGTTTTGCAATGGGTGTGGAGCGTTTGATTCTGTTGCTGGAAACATTGGAGCTTATCCCGGATGAGGTTAAACAGCCGTTTGATCTGTATCTGGCGGCTGAGCATAAAGGAATCCAGTCTGATATCGTGGTGCTGGCGGACCAGCTTCGGGATCAATTCAAGGATCTGCGTGTCAGAATTCACTGCGGTGGTTTGAAAAATATCAGACAAAAGGCGCAACAAACGGGTGCCCCTCTTGTGTTGATCGTAAAACAGGCTGACAATCAGCAGCTTTACGGTACAATTTGGCACCAAAATGAGCCGGAGTTTGATCTGTCTGAAGTGCAAATCAAAGATAAAATTAGTGAAATTTGGCATCTTAATCGCTAAATCAGAATTTAGGTAGGGAGTAGCAGGTGGCAGAACTACGCACCGAAGAAGAACAGGTCCAGGTACTTAAGAACTGGTGGGATGAAAACGGTAAATCTCTACTTTTGGGGGTTGCAGTTGCTCTTGCAGCAGTATTTGGATGGAAGGGTTGGCAGCAGCAACAGGCTGTTGAATCAGAAAATGCCTCTGTTTTGTATCAGAACTTGCTTGATGCAACCGTTTCAGCTCTGGGCCCTCAAGGTGACCAGGCGCAGTATAAAATTGCAGAAAGTCTGGCTGAGCAGCTGAAAAATGATTACGACTCTTCTGCTTATGCTAAGTTTGCGGCAACTATCATGGCTCGCGTCGCCGTTGATAATGATCAGTTAGACAAAGCATTGACAGAGCTGGATTGGGTGCTTGAAAACCAACCCACAGTATCCATGTATGTGCTGACCAGTTTGCGTAAAGCTCGTATCTTGGTAGCTAAAGGGGAGTTGGATCAGGCTCTGGCTATTGTTAATGAGCTACCGGTTTCTGGTTACGAAGTTTCAATTGCTGAGCTTAAAGGTGATATCCACCTTGCGAAAGGCGATAAGGCTATGGCTCGTAGTGAATATCAAGCTGCAATATCTGCAGCGGAAACAAACAGCCGTCCTGTTTTGCAGATGAAACTTGACGATTTGGCAGCTGAGGAAAGTTAAATGAAAAGCTTGGTGCGGACGATTTCCGCTGGGCTTCTTACTACGGTTCTTTCAGGCTGCGGTCTGTGGGGGGACAGTGGTGAGGAAGTAGAGCCTAATCCCCTGGTTTCATTTGAAGCTGAGAAAGAAGTTGATTTGCTTTGGTCTGTTTCTGTAGGTTCAGGCCCTGGTAACAAATACCATCAGTTCCAGCCTGCAATTGAGGACGATAAAATTTTTGCAGCTGACCGGAATGGTAGTGTCTTTGGTTTTGCCTTGGCATCTGGAGAGAAGCTTTGGGAAACCGAGTTGGAGCTTCCGATTGTTGGAGGTGTAGGTGCAGGTTATGGCAAAGTGGCGCTGGCCTCTGAAGAGGGTGAGGTTGTGGTTCTCTCATCTGAAGACGGTAGTGAGCTATGGCGTGCCAAGGTCAGCTCCGAGGTTTCCTCTATTCCTCAGTTTAATCAGGATCTGGCGGTCTTTCAGTTGATCAATGGCAAAATCGTTGCTTTTGAGGCGGCTACAGGAAAAAGGCTGTGGACATTTGATAGTTTGATCCCGCGCTTAACTTTGCGTGGAACCAGTTCTCCTTTTGTATCCAGTGACGTGACTTTTGCCGGTTTTTCTAATGGCAAACTGATCGCAATCGATAATGCAAAAGGCTCCGCGCTTTGGGAAACCCGTGTGGCGTTGCCGCAAGGTCGTTCTGAATTGGAGCGGATGGTGGATATTGATGGCAAACCTCTGATTGTTGATAAGATGCTGTATGTAACCAGCTATCAGGGGCGCCTTGTGGCAATCAATCCTTTCCGTGCTCAGATTGTGTGGTCCAAAGATGTTTCCAGTTATCGTTCACTGACTTCCGGTTTCGGCAATATTTATGTAAGTGAGTCAAATGATGCTGTTCAGGCTTTTGATCTGGCAACGAGTGCCAGTGTCTGGCGTCAGGCTGCATTAGAAAATCGTCGGGTTACATCACCGGTTACGGTTGGCTCTGAAGTGGCAGTTGGCGATTATGAAGGCTATGTTCACTTTATGTCACAAACAGATGGTCATTTTGTGGCTCGATATAAAGTTGACTCCTCCGGATTGAACGGAGACATGCTGGTTTCTGACAATGTTCTTTATGTATTAGGGAACAGTGGCCGTTTGTCTGCGTTAAGTTTGAAATAATTCAGACAGTTTACACAGGCGGCTATTTACTTAGGTGAATAGCCGCCGTTTTATTTTTACCTGCATCTGCAGAAGTGATATCAAAATGCTTCCCGTAATAGCACTTATAGGCCGGCCAAATGTCGGTAAATCCACTCTTTTTAATCGGCTTACAAGAAGTCGTGATGCGCTTGTTGCAGACTTACCAGGGCTAACCCGTGACCGCCAATATGGTGAGGGTGCAGTTGGAGAGAGTGATTACATTGTTATAGATACCGGGGGTATTACTGGTGATGAAGCCGGTATCGATTTTGAGATGGCTAAGCAGTCATTGCAAGCAATCGATGAAGCAGATGTGGTTCTCTTTATCGTGGATGCTCGTGCTGGGCTGAACCCTGCGGACGAGATGATTGCAAATCATCTGCGTTGTTCTGATAAACCATACTATCTTGTTGTTAACAAAATTGATGGTTTAAACCCGGATGTGGCCATGGCTGATTTTTATGCCATGGGCGTAGGTCAGCCGCTACCTATCGCGGCCGCGCATGGTCGTGGGGTTACTCAGCTAATAGAAATGGTTTTGGAAGAATTGCCTGAGATAGAAGAGGCATCTGCTGAGACCATGGCTGAAGTTGAGAAGGGTATCAAGATTGCTGTAGTGGGCCGCCCGAACGTAGGTAAGTCAACTTTAGTAAATCGCTTGCTCGGAGAGGAGCGTGTGGTGGTATTCGATCAGGCAGGTACTACCCGAGATAGCGTATATATCCCCTATGAAAGGGATGATAAGAACTACACATTGATTGATACTGCCGGGATTCGTCGCCGCAAAAACATCAGAGAAGCGGTGGAGAAGTTCTCGATAGTAAAAACCCTGCAAGCGATTAAAGATGCACATGTAGTAGTGGTTGTGATTGACGCGCGAGAGGGTGTAACTGAGCAGGACATGCATATGCTCAGTTTTGTAATAGATACTGGCCGCTCGCTGGTTATCGCACTGAATAAGTGGGATGGCATGAGCGGAGAAGAGAAAGAAAGTGTTAAAGAGCAAATTGAGCGCAAGCTGGAATTCGCTGATTTTGCACGTATGCACTTTATTTCTGCTCTACACGGGAGCAGCGTCGGTAACATGTACGATTCCGTTGAGGAAGCGTATGGTTTTGCCATGGCGAAATGGTCAACCAGTAAATTAACCCGTTTACTGGAAGATATAGTTGCTGATCACCAGCCACCGATGGTCAATGGTCGTAGAATCAAGCTGCGTTATGCTCACCAGGGTGGTTCTAATCCGCCTAGAATTGTTGTTCATGGTAACCAGACAAAATCATTGCCTGGTTCATACAAGCGCTACCTTGAGAATAAATTTATTAAGGTGCTTGGTGTGGTGGGTACGCCGATTCGGTTTGAGTTCAAATCGGGGGATAACCCTTTTGAAGGCAAAAAGAATATACTGACCAGTCGTCAGTTAGCCAAAAAAGAACGTTACCGTGATCACATACGCCAACTGAAAAAGCATAAAAAGAAAGTTAAGAATAAATGAGCAAGCTTGATGCGGATCTGCCAATAGGGGTTTTTGATTCCGGCGTTGGTGGCTTAACGGTTCTTAATGCATTGCGTAAGGCGATGCCGCATGAAAATCTTATTTATCTGGGAGATACCGCTCGTGTTCCCTATGGCACTAAAAGCTCAGTCTCTGTTATCAGGTATGCAGAGCAAGCAGCTGCTGCTCTAATTGAGCGTAATATCAAACTGCTGGTTGTTGCTTGTAATACTGCTTCTGCAGTCGCAATTGAGCCTTTGCAAAACCTATATCCACAATTAAAAGTCATGGGTGTTGTCGGTCCTGGAGCGGAAGCGAGTTGCAAAGTCAGTGCTGCGGGGCGTATAGGTGTAATTGCGACTGAAAGCACAGTCAACAATAATGCATATCAGAATGCCATTCTGAGTTTGAAACCTTCTGCTTCAGTTACAGCACAACCTTGTTCCTTGTTCGTGGCCCTGGCTGAAGAGGGTTGGCATAGTGGCGAGCTGGTTGAGAATATAGTTGAGGAATGCCTTAAACCTCTTAAGGCAGGTAATGCTGAGCCACTTGATACGCTGGTATTAGGATGTACACACTTTCCTGCTTTAAAAGAAGCGATATCCCATGTGATGGGTAAGGAAGTGGCTTTGGTTGATTCGGCAGAAACTACAGCTAAAGCGGTCGAAAAATCCCTGAATGAAAATGAGCTTATAAACCATCAGTCAGATCGTGGGGTAGTGCAATTTCTGGTTACGGATGGTCCTGAACGTTTCGCCCGAGTGGCAGCTAACTTTTATGATGAAGATATCTATCTGCCAGAAATTCAGTTAGTGGATATACAGCATTTCAATGTGCCTTAGCTAATTGGTATTGATGTAACTATATAAAGGCGCTGTTAAGCGCCTTTATTGTGTTTTTCTGTCTATAAAATGAACGGCTTTTTGCGTGGGTTTTACGGGCTAAAAAGTTTTTTAATATTTTTTAAATTTAGCTGTTGATTCTGAGGGTGAGGTGCTTATAATACGCGCCTCGCTTGAGACGAAACGCTTCGCAGCGTGGGATGAGTCAAGCAACGCTCTTTAACAATTTGAT
>JAILXS010000006.1:0-252794 GCA_050789425.1 Neptuniibacter sp. | reverse complement strand
AAAATTCACAAAAAAATGTGTCCGGCTGGGGTTGACTAGTACACATACATTTGCTTTATTAGCATGGGTTCTATGGATTTTTAAATTAATCGCGAGAGTGGTTTTTAAAAATTCTAATAAATACTAGGAGCATATATATGAAAAATAATAAGCAGTTAAAAAATGGCCACAATAGAATTACATCGTTGAAGCAAACGGCTGTAGCGGTCGCTCTTTCGAGTGTAGCGAGTGTGGCTTCCGCTGATATTGTGATTGGTAGCACTGATACAACAACTCTCTCGATGTTTGGGCTTTTGGATATTGGTGTTCTGTATCAGGATCATTATGATGCTGCGAATGGTGAAACGGTAGGCATAGAATCAAATGGCCTTACGCCTTCTGTTATCGGATTTAAGGGCGTACGTGAACTGCCTGGTAATACCAATGCGTTTTTCAATTTAGAGTCTCACTTTGCCTTTAATAATGGTGAATTTATAGGTGGGGAGAAACTTTTCAGACGTCAGGCAAACTTAGGGCTAACGGGTGATTGGGGTACCGTTATTGCGGGCCGCCAGTATGGTCCTGCGTTGCTTGCTCAATTGGGCACAGAGCCACGTGGATACAAAGAGCAGTTCTCGCAAGTTTTCACTCTTGTGTATAGCACCATTCCAGGAGGTGCTAGTGGAGCTGGTGATGCTGCTAATGAAAACAACGATGTGGGTATTTTCTTTTCGGATGCTATTCAATATCGTAACAGTATCAATGGGTTTGACTTCGGCTTGATGTACTCAGCCGCTGGTACTGCTGAAAACTCAGATGGTGATGTTGTTGCTGTTGGTTTGGCATATAACAATGGTCCACTAACGCTGTCTACTTCATACCAAAGCATGGATGATGACGTTACTGGTGAAGAAGTTATTAAAAACTGGTCACTGGGTGCGGCCTATAACTTTGGTGATATCACTGTAAAAGCGAACTATCTCGCTACTGAGAACAAAGATGATGATGGTAGCATGTTGGTTGATCTGGAATCACTGGGTGTTGGTCTGGATTGGCGTTGGGATCCTCGCAACACTGCAACGGTTGCTTACTACAATAATGAAGCCAAGGGAGAAGGTGACGTTAATACACTTGTGCTAAGCAATGATTATAAATTAGATTCCCAGACTACTGTTTACGCTCAGCTGGCTCATGTAGATGCTGATAATGTTGGAGATGATGCGCAGTTTGCTACCTCTGTAGTGGCAACACCTACTCCTGCGGATCAAAAGACTACTTTAATCAATGTTGGTTTTAATATCGCCTTCTGATGTTATATGGCTGATGGCGCATTTGTGCCTCAGCCTTTTTTTATTTAAAGGAGGAGGTTATGAACAGTATTTTTGAAAAAAGTAAGCTTACCCCTCGAGAATATGAAGTAGTCCGTGAACTACGTAAGGGTTACAGCAATAAAGTTATAGCCAATGCTATGGGTATTTCCGATGATACGGTTAAGGCTCATGTTACGAATATCATCAGGAAGATGGGCGTGGCAAACCGAACACAGGTTGCCGTATCATTTACTGACGAAGAGTTGGAGACTGTGAATTAGTTTGTGTATCTGCTTATCATTAACCCCTAGGGGAGATAAGCAACATGAACCAAAAAGAATTATTAGCCTTTGCTAAAGAGGCTGCAAAAAGCATGAAGACTGAAAAAGACCTCAGTGACTTCAGTCGTATGCTTAAGAAGATCACCGTTGAGGCAGCGTTAGGCGCTGAATTAGACGACCACTTAGGCTACGACAAGCATCAACCCAGTACCGGCTCAAACAGCCGTAACGGCCATTCCAGTAAGACACTGTATACAGACGATGGCGTCATTGATATTGATGTACCTCGTGATCGAGATAGTTCATTTGAGCCGCAGCTCGTTAAAAAACAGCAAACCCGGTTCACCGGTATGGATGATAAAATCCTTTTCCTATACGCCCAAGGCATGACCACTCGCGAAATCTGTACGGCATTCAAAGAGCTTTACGATGCTGATGTATCGGCTGGCCTTATTTCTAAAGTCACTAATGCCGTCATGGAGCAAGTAGTGGAATGGCAAGCCCGCCCGCTTGATCAGGTATACCCTATCATCTACTTGGATTGCATTGTGGTGAAAGTCCGTCAGGACAAACAAGTCGTTAATAAGGCGGTTTATTTAGCATTGGGGGTTAACGCTGAAGGCCACAAAGAACTCCTCGGCATGTGGCTATCAGAAAACGAAGGGGCGAAGTTCTGGCTGGGCATCCTTACCGAGCTAAAAAACCGTGGTCTGGAGGATATATTGATTGCCTGTGTCGATGGTCTTAAAGGCTTCCCGGAAGCTATACAGTCTGTTTATCCACAAACCCACATTCAGCTCTGCATTGTTCATATGGTACGCAATAGTATGAAGTTCGTTCCGTGGCGTGATTACAAGGAAGTAGCTGGCGATCTCAAGCGTGTCTATCAATCAGCCACAGAAGATGAAGCCCTGCTCGAGCTTGATCAGGTGGAAGAAAAGTGGCGAGTCAAATACCCCTTAATCACCCGTTCATGGCGTCAAAACTGGGATAATCTCAACACTCTTTTTGCCTACCCGCCAGACATAAGAAAGGCTATTTACACCACCAATGCCATCGAGTCTCTGAACAGCGTCATTCGTAAAGCGATCAAGAAAAGAAAGCTGTTTCCCCATGATGATGCGGCTAAAAAGGTGGTTTATCTAGCCACGCGTGAAGCGTCTAAAAAATGGACCATGCCGATTCATAACTGGCGCGCAGCACTAAACCACTTTATGATCGTTTTTGAACAGCGATTGTCTGACCATATTTAACAACGGCAGATACACAGAGTTATTTACAGGGTCAAGAGTTGGCGTTCCTGATTAACTAATTCCTACCTTTCTCATGGCATCAATTTCAAAGGGTGCCATGATGCAGATTCATTTCCTTTTATTCTCCTTTATTCGTAGTTTATTCGTAGTTTATTCGTAGTTTATTCGTAGTTTATGCGTTAAATAGCGGTACGTTGTTTCGCTTTAAAAGCATCGTATTGATTCATTAACTTTCCATTTTTTTGATTAAGATCATCATTCTGATTTTATTGATGGACAATGTGTGTCATTAAGTGGAACACATTGTGCCCTTAATCGATTGATTTGAATTATTTCTTGCCATTAATATAAAAAAATACTTAATTTTCAATAGGATATGTGGTTTTTTGTTTTCTGGTCTAAAGATTGCTCTTTATCTTTATATCGGACTATACGGTTGTGAAGTCTGAGCATAATGGTAGATGGAGATCAGAAAATAATGATTAAAATAAAACAGCTAATTTCATCCGCAAGTGTCGCATCTTGCATCGCCCTGGCGGGCGTGCCTGCAGCAACCTTTGCAGCTGATGAAGGATCAGTTAACCCGAATAATTGGCCAGAGTACCACAGGACTTCAAACGCTTGGCGTTACAGCCCACTGGATCAGATTAATGTTGATAACATCAGCAAGCTGAAAGTGGCTTGGATTCACCAGCCAGGGGATATCGAACATGGACTTCAGGCGACACCTATCGTGATCGATGGTGTGGCTTACTACATCGCTCCAAACAACAATGTATTCGCATTGAACGCGGCTACTGGTGAGCAGCTATGGCATTACCAGCCAGATCTGGATCCAATCGTTGAAGAAGTATTTTATGTTGCAGCTAGCCGTGGTGTAACGGTTGGTCACGGTAACGTTTATGTAGGTTCTCTGGACGGTCGATTTATCGCTCTTGATCAGAAAACAGGTGAAGAGAAGTGGTCTACACAGATTACTAATCTTGAAGAATGCTATGGCTGCCTGTTCTCATCTCCTCCACAGCTAGCCGGTGATGTTCTCTACGGTGGTACAACCGGTGGTGATCAGCCAACTCAGGGTAAGATCTTTGCAGTAAATGCTAAGACCGGCGAGAAAATGTGGACGTTTGAAGTTCTGCTGAAAGACGATCCTAAGAGCTGGCCTGGCGATTCTGGTCAGGTAGGTGGTAGTGGTGCATGGATGCCAGGTACTTATGATGAAGAGACAGATACAATCTTCATCGGTACTGCTAACGCTGCGCCAGACTTCTACGGTGCTGACCGTCGCGGTGACAACAAGCACAGTGCCAGCCTTCTGGCTCTGGAGCCTAAGACCGGTAAGCTGAAATGGGCGTATCAGGAAATTCCACACGATGTTTGGGATTACGATGCAACTTATGAAGCGCTTGAACTGGATTACAAAGGTAAAGAAGTTCTTGTACACCTGAACAAGAGTGGCTTTGTATTCGTGCTTGATAAGAACAAAGGTTCTGTTGAAAACGTATGGCCTCTGGCCCAGAACATCAACTTTGTTGATGGCATCGATAAGAACGGCAAACTAGGCGAACGTCTGCCTATGCCAACAGGTGAAGAGACAACAATCTGTCCATATCTGCTGGGTGCTCGTAGTTGGAACCATGGTGCTTATAACCCTGGAACTGGTCTGTGGTACACCAACGCGATGGAGGTTTGTAACATCGTCGTACCTGCCGCTCAGGAACATGAAAATATGGGTATTGCAGGTCTTTACCTTGGTGTGAGCAAGCTGGTTGCTGTTCCACCTCCAGGTGGTAAAGCGTCTGCTCGTCTGGATGCTCGTGATCCAATCACAGGTAAAGTTAAGTGGTCTGTTAACTACCCACTTCCAGGTCTGGGCAGTGTCCTGACTACAGGCGGTAATCTGGTATTCAACGGTGATCCTAAAGGTAAGCTTTTTGCATACAACGCTGAGAATGGTAAAGAAGTATGGAGCTTCAATGCTGGTTCCGGTCTGCGTGGCGGTATCGTGAGCTATGCCGTTGACGGTAAGCAATACATCGTTGCTGCGACAGGCTTCGGTTCACACGCTCCTGGCTTTATGGCAAGTGCCTTCCCAGGTGTAGGTGGTCTACCAGGTGGTGCAGCTCTGGTTGCATTCACACTGTCTGAATAATTGAGCAGTACGGGAGGCAGCAACTGCCTCCCACATATAATAATTAAGTAAGGTCGCGTTGTTATGAGATGTCTAATTAATCCCTTCGTTAAAGTATTAGTCCTGGCTATGTATTTGGTCGGTTGCTCAGCGATGGCTGTTGCTCCGCCTGCGGATACAGGTAGCAAAAAGAAAAAGAAAGCAGAAGAAACACCAGAAATGGTGGCTGAAGCTAAGGCTAAAGTATTTAGTCGTGAAGAAATTTCGATCGCAAATGGTGAGAAACGTTTTAATCAAACATGTGTTTATTGCCATGGTCACCAGGGTTCAGGCGGTAAAGCGCGCAAACTGCAAGGTCGTGAACTGGATCCAGATTATCTCTTTAAAACAATTACCCGAGGCAAAAAACGTGGTTCTCTGATTATGCCTCCATGGAAACGTAGTTTTAACGCAGAACAGCGTTGGGAGCTGGTTACCTACATCATGTCGCTCAGCGAAATGAAATAACTGAATTGAAAAGAGGTGAATATAATGAAAAAAATAATAAATAAATCACTGATGTTTTTATCGCTGCTGTCAGCACCACTGTTACACGCTGAAAGCATCGATCATATTAAAGAAACCGGGGTTCTGCAGGTTTGTGCGAACCCTGAGCAAAAACCTTTCTCCTGGGACAGCGGTAGACCAGAAGGTTTCCAGATTGATGTTGCCAAAGTATTGGCAGATAAGCTGGAAGTTGAATTGGATGTTGCCTGGATCTTTCTAAAACGCCATGCCAAAAAAACTGGCTGCGATATGTACGTAGGGGTCGCAAGACTGGATGGTGATACCAAGTATGTTAAGAAGTCAGATCCATTCGCCAGAATAGAATTCAAGCTGGTTACCGCTAAAGGAATAAAGCCAGTATCTAACATCAAAGACCTAAAAGGTCTGACCATCGGATTATCTGCGGGGAGTATTGCTGCTCACGCGTTACGTGATAAAGGTGTTGAATTTGCCGTTAGCCATCGTGATGAAGCCAGCCGATTGGATGCTGTTGCTAATGGCGTCATCGATGGAGCAATTGTCACTCAGGTTAGCGCCGGTTGGTATGAGAAAACTTTTGGTTCTCAGTTCAATGTTTATGATGCCGAGAAAATTCTGAAAGCAAAACTGAACTATGACTATAGCCTCGGTTTACGCAGGAGCAATCAGCAGTCTAAGGCAGAATTTAATCAAATTCTGGCGGAAATGAAGGCTGATGGTTCCATTGAAAAGGTTCTTGATAAGTACGGAATTTAACATGTTTAAGTTCATGCTTGTTGATCGAGTCACCTCCGATTCTATGTAAACGCATAGAAGCTTTGAGCGCGTCTAACGCGCTCTTTTTTATATGCTGAGAAAAGAAAATGAATACAGAAGCGCGTATCAAGCAGCGTGGTAAAGACAAAGTTGATCGTATACCGGTGAAGGTTATTCCGACGACTGCGGAAACTAAGCTGAAAAAACCAGATTGGTTACGCGTAAGAGCGGGTAATTCTGCCCGAGTTAACGAAATAACATCGTTACTGCGTGAACATAAAATGGCATCGGTATGTGAAGAGGCGAGTTGTCCCAATCTGCATGAATGCTTCAGTCACGGAACTGCAACCTTCATGATTATGGGTGAAATCTGTACCCGCCGTTGCCCGTTTTGTGATGTTGCTCATGGCCGTCCCAATCAACTCGATGAAAATGAACCCGTAGAGTTAGCAGCTTTAGTTGAAAAGCTACGACTTTCTTATGTGGTTATCACATCAGTGGATCGGGATGATCTTCGTGATGGTGGTGCCGGGCATTTTGTTTCTTGTATTGAAGAGATCAGAAAGCAGTCAGGTAACACTAAAATAGAATGTTTAGTGCCTGATTTCAGAGGACGATTGGATGTTGCTCTGGAGCGTTTTGAACAGACCGTTCCAGACGTTCTGAACCATAATCTTGAGTCTGTGCCGCGTTTATACAAGCAGATCCGCCCGGGATCTGATTACCTGGAGTCGCTGGATCTGCTTAAGCGTTTTAAACAGCAACACCCGAACATCATTACCAAATCCGGAATTATGCTTGGCCTTGGGGAAACGATCGAAGAAGTTCACCAGGTGATGAGGGACCTGCGCGAGTCCGATGTGGATATGATCACTATTGGTCAGTATCTGCAGCCGAGTGCATTCCACCTGCCGGTTGACCGTTACGTTACCCCAGAGGAGTTTAATGAACTGCAAGAATATGCGATTAAGCTAGGCTTCGAAAATGCTGCATGCGGGCCATTGGTCCGGTCATCCTATCATGCTGATGAGCAGGCGAAGCTAAGATGATAGCCCGGATAAGAGTGAGATTTGGGCGTCTAGCTGTTTAATCAATATACGGTATACTGTAGGTTGGACTAGTTTTCTTGATCACGGAATCGATTGCTGGATTATTGGTAAATCAATAAGCTAAAAAAGCCTATAACATTATAAATATAATAAGTAGCACTGAATCGGATGGCGTTTAGTGTGAGAAGTAGGAGGGCCTTGACCAATGAGTTCAAGTGCAATCAGCCGCGAGAATCTTTCGAGTGCAAAAAGTAAAATGAAAAATGATGATTTATACATCAAAAAGTCATGGGAAAGATGCAGAGATAAATACAGAATATCACCTGAATCCGATGTGAAACTGGTTTCGTTGACTGATAATGAAGTCAAAGAGCATCGTGAACCTATGGATAAACTGTTACAAGAAAACATAAGAGTTTTTGACAAAGTCCGCACTGTTGCTAAACGCAGTGGTTACACAGTTCTGGTTACAGACACACAAGGTGTTGTTGTTAAATCCTTCTCAGAATCCACTGTTTCTGATGAGCTGGATTCACATGGTTTACGTCAGGGTACACTCTGGTCTGAATCTATTATGGGTACCAACGGCTTAGGTACCTGCCTCACAGAAAAAACGCCTGTTACCGTTTATGCAGAAGAGCATTATGGTTCTATCCTTAAAAATTTCAGTTGTTCAGCAGCGCCTCTGATTGCACCGGATGGTTCAACTTATGGGGCTATTGATCTTTCCACCTACGCAGCGGGTAACAAACTGGGTCAGGGCTTAGCGCTCAGTCTGGTATGTGAAACTGCCGATGATGTCGAAGCGCTTCTGTTCCGTGAAGCTTATGAAAAACAGCGCATTATCAGTATGTCATTTATGCCAATGATGGCGCCTACAAATTCACTGATAGCAGTGAATGACAGTGACACAATTATTGCCGCAACGACTCCTTTACTGTTTGGTTTAGGCTGCAAGGATCGCTTTGATATTGTGGGTAAGCGTTTTCAGGATGTTTTTAATCTGAATTTTGATCAGTTGGAATCATCGCTGTTTGTCGAGCACCATGTGCAGGTTCAGAAAATTGACCGTCCTTGTTATGCGATGTTGCTTCCGGGTTCACCAGCTACTAACAGTCAGGCTTCCCGCTCAAAGGCTAAGCCTGCCACTGTTCTGAAAAACTCGGGTGAGGTTAAACCTGGTATCTCACCTTTGTTGACCGCAGCAGGTGCGGACGAATATTTGATTCGACAAGCACAGCGCAGTGAAAAAATAGTCAATAAAGGCATCAGTATTCTCCTTAACGGCGAAACGGGTACCGGTAAAGAAGTCTGGGCACGGGCTTTACACAATTCCAGTGAACGTCGGGATAAACCTTTTGTTACGCTCAACTGTGCGGCTATTCCGGAATCACTCATTGAGAGTGAGTTGTTCGGTTACGGTGCGGGTACTTTCACTGGCGGACTCAAGGCCGGTAAAGTCGGTAAAATTCAGGCCAGTGATGGCGGCACCCTGTTCCTGGATGAGATTGGTGATATGCCAATTGAATTACAGGCTCGTTTGCTTCGTGTATTAGCTGAGTGTGAGATTATTCCACTGGGTGAAGTGAGCCCGGTTAAAGTGGATCTCAATGTTATCTGTGCAACCCACAGAGATCTGAAAATGCTGGTTGGAGAGGATAACTTCCGTGAAGACCTGTTCTATCGAATCAGTGGTTTTAAGATCAACCTGCCAAGCCTGAGAGAAAGGCATGACAAGCCTGAGATCATTACCAAGGTCTTGCATGAGTTATGTTCCGAGGATGATCTTGAGCACACCGTGGGTATTTCAGAACCGTCGATGGAAATTCTCTGCAGTTACCACTGGCCGGGTAATATTCGTCAGTTAAAAAATGTGCTGCAGTATTCCCTGTGTATTTGCGATGGCACGGTGATTGATCTGGATGACCTGCCTGAGGAAGTGTTCGTAGAGCAGCCAGTCCGGGATGTTGTGAAGGTTGAAACGCAGGCAGTTCCGCCGACCAGAATGGTTTCTTTGCAAAGTGATTATCAGCCTACGTCTGAAAGAGATGAGTTAATTAAGGCGCTGGAGGAAAATCGCTGGGTGGTTACCAGAACGGCAAAAGCGCTGAATATCAGCCGTTCAACTCTGCACCGGAAAATTAAAAAGTATAACTTAGCGCTGGATGATCACATCCTCGATTAGATTTACCTTTCCACATAAAAAGCCATGCATCTGCATGGCTTTTTTTATCCTCACAAAAACTACTGTTGCAGTTGTTAGCTAAACTTTCGGTTTCATTGAGACAGTCTGTCGCAATGGTGCTACAGCTGTATGTTTTATAATATCTGTATATTGCATAACTCATTGAAAAATAAAGTATATATCTTGGTGGTTCGCCTCTTGCTTTGTTCTTTATATCAAAGCGAAAAGCTAATAAGAACTATAAAAAGATATGCCTGCAATCAGAAGTTTAGTAAGACTGTTCATCCTTATTATCTGTACTGCTGTCTCTTCAGCGTACTCAGAAACACCCACGGTACGGGTCGCTGTTTTACAGTTCGGTACATTAAATTGGGAAATGGATGTTATTCGCCATCATGGACTGGATAAGAAATATCAGTTCAATCTGAAGGTCACACCGGTCGGAAGTAAAAATTCCAGCACTGTTGCTCTGCAAAGTGGTGCTGCCGATCTGATCTACAGTGACTGGGTCTGGGTTAACCGGCAGCGCCACAATAACAGGATCTATGGCTTCTCACCTGTCTCTGCGTCAGCCGGAGGGATTTATGTTCAGCCAGATTTGAATGCCAGCAGCATTAATGACCTTAAGAATTTACGTTTAGGTATTGCGGGTGGATCGGTTGATAAAAGCTGGTTGCTGCTTCAGGCATTCAGTAAGACCACTCTGAATATGGATCTTGAAGACGAGGTTGAGCCGGTCTTTGCTGCACCTCCGTTGCTGAACAAACTGATGTATGACCAGAAGTTATCTGCTTCTCTGAATTTCTGGCACTACAGTGCTCGCCTTAAAGCTAAAGGTTTTACACCTGTAATCACCGTACATGAGCTGATCACAGGTCTGGGCATTACAACGCAGGTGCCACTGGTTGGCTGGGTTTTCTCAGAACAATGGCTTGAGTCCAACAAAGCTACCTTGAATAACTTCCTAAAAGCTTCCGCTGAAGCGCGCGAAATTCTTCTGACCTCGGATCAGGAATGGTTACGCATTAAACATCTGACCCGCAGTGAAAATGACAATATTTTTATCTCTTTGAGAGATGAATATCGTAAAGGTGTTCTTAATGATTTCACTGCTGAGCATCTCAAAGCTCTGGATAAGCTTTACACCATCTTTGCTCAGGAGGGTGGTAAGACACTGACCGGCGGTGCAAATAGTTTGGACAAAGAGCTTTTCTGGATGCCCTCATCATCAGGTGTTGTAAGGGTAACGGCAGGAGGCGGTTTTGAAAAGATTTGAATCTTGCATCTTAAGTAGTCTGCCACTGTTGATGGTGCTCTTGCTCTGGGAAGTCACTGCTCAGGTTCTTAACAGCAGCAATCTACCGGGGTTTTTAGCGGTATTGTTAAGCCTTTTTGAACACCTTACGGAAGGTGAAATGCTGAATCACCTCTTGCTAACATTAATGCGCGTTGGGATCAGTTTTGCCATTGCGATGTTATTGGGGGTGTTGCTGGGCATTATTATGGGTGCGTTCCCTAAGCTGAACCAGGGAGGGGATTCATTGCTTGTCATTGCCCTGAATGTCCCGGCATTGGTCACAATTTTACTCTGTTATATATGGTTTGGTTTGATTGAGGCCGCCGCTATAGCAGCCGTAGCGATCAATAAAATCCCAACGGTTGTTGTCATGGTCCGTGAGGGTGCAAGGGTGGTAGACCGTGAGCTTTTGCAGGTTGCTCAGGTCTATCGTGTCGCACCATATGCCTATTTTTTTCGTGTTTACCTCCCGCAGTTGTACCCGTTCATTATGGCCGCAGCCCGTTCTGGCTTATCCCTCATATGGAAAATAGTACTGGTTGTTGAATTGTTAGGGCGCAGTGATGGAGTTGGTTTCCAATTAGGTACATTTTTTCACTTTTTCGATATCGCCAGCATCCTTGCATATACCCTGGCATTTGCGGTTGTCATCCTGTTGATAGAAGGCTTCATCATGCGTCCTCTTGATCGTTATATCGCCCGAGGTGGTTATGGTCAGTCTTAATCTTGCTATCGATAAAAAATTCTATGCAAATACATCTGAGCAGGTTCTGGGTGATATCAAAATACGCATTCCAAGCGGTCAGTTTGTTGCCTTAGTCGGGCCATCCGGAACTGGCAAAACGACATTGCTGAATATGATTGCAGGTCTGGAAAAAAGTCAGTTGGGTTCTGTCACTTTGGATCTGAAACCTGTTCAGGAACAGCCCGATTGTAATATCAGTTATATCTTCCAGCAGCCGAGACTGATGCCTTGGTTAACAGTGGCAGAGAACCTTAAGTTAACAGCTCCGGACTGTGACTCGGATGAGATCGAACAGATGCTGCAAAGGGTCGGGTTGGAAGGTAAGTCCAGTTGTTACCCCCGGCATTTGTCTGGAGGCATGCAGAAGCGGGTTAGTATCGCTCGTGCGTTTCTAAGTCAACCTGACCTTCTGCTTCTGGACGAACCCTTTGTTTCCTTAGACCTGCCTACCGCGGAAAACCTTAAATGTATTTTGGAAGAGCTCTGGAAAGAGCGTAAGCCAACTGTAGTTTTTGTCACACACGATCTGGATGAGGCGATCCGGCTCGCGGATCGTGTTCTTTTTCTTTCTAAAGCACCGGGCTCTTTGATCAGGGATCAACAGGTTGAACTTCCAAGACCCCGTGCTGAATCTACTCGTTCGTTTCTTTTCTGGAAAAAACAGCTTCTGGAAAACTTTCCAGGCTTGCTCGAAGGGCAGTTGCAGAAACGTGAACCCTCTCTAGTGAATGAATCGAATGTATCGGAGGATTGCGCGTGAATAATCACTCTGCACTTTTGCTGAATGCTGTCAGTAAAAACTATGGTCAGGTCAAAGCCCTGAAAACCGTGAACATCAATATTGAAAAGGCTGAATTTGTAGCGTTGCTAGGGCAGAACGGTGCAGGTAAAACCACCTTGTTTCAATTACTCACTGGTCTGTTTAATTCAGATGAAGGTGAAATCAGAGTTTGTGGTAATGATATTCAACGCAAACCTATTCCCGCCCTGTCATCCATAGGCGTTGTTTTTCAGCAGGCAACTCTGGACCTGGATCTTACCGTTCACGGAAATTTAAAGTTTCACTGCCTTCTGCATGGTCTCAGCAGAAAAGAAGCGGAAAGCAGGATTGATGACGAGTTGCAGCGGTTTGGCCTTGAAGAAATTAAAAATAAAGCCGTACGCAGCCTCAGTGGCGGTAACCGTCGCAAGGTTGAGCTGATCCGGGCTTTATTGCATCGCCCCAAAGTTTTGTTAATGGATGAAGCGACGGTTGGGCTGGACCCGGAGTCCAGACACTCATTGGTTGAACATGTTCGATCCTTGTGTCGCGAACGCAATATGGCTGTTCTCTGGAGTACCCATATTGTTGAAGAGGTCCAGTCCGCAGATCGTGTAATCGTATTGCACAAAGGCCAGGTCCTGGCTGAATCCACACCTACACAGCTGGTAGAGGAGAGCAGTAACCCTGCTTTCTCTCTGGCTGAAGCATTTTTACAACTCATTGGTACTAATAAAAATACAGGAGTCGTTTATGAATAAGTTTTTTAAGGGGTTATCAGCAGGCATGTTGGCTGTGAGTTTGAGCATGGCTGCTAATGTCCAGGCTAAAACAGGTTATGTGTATGTCAGCAGTGAGAAAGATCATGTTGTGACGGTGTTTAATGCCGATGGCATGGACAAAGTCACAGAGATTAAAACCAGTGAGCGTCCACGTGCCATGAAATTAAGTCTGGATGGCTCTCTCCTGTATGTGGCTTGTGGTGATGATGATGCAATTGATGTCATTGATCTGGCTGCGATGAAAGTGAAGCAGACCATTGATATTGGTGAAGATCCTGATCGTTTTGATATCTCTCCGGATGAAAAATTCCTTTATGCCTCAAATGAGGATGATGGTCTGGTAACGATTTACTCTCTGGAAGCCGATGAAAAAGTAGCAGAGATTGAGGTGGGTGAAGAACCTGAAGGCGTACTGGTAAGCCCGGACAATAAGCTGGTTTATGTGACTTCAGAAGTTGCCAACATGGTTCATGTGATTGATGTGGAAACACAGGAGATCGTTAAGGACATTGTGGTGGGTAACCGTCCACGCCGTATGGAACTGACGCCTGATCTGTCTGAACTATGGGTAAGTAATGAGGTCGGTGGCACCATTACTATTCTGGATACGGCAACTTATCAACCTAAGGCCGAACTTAAGTTTGCTCCAAAAGGTATGCGACCAGAAAGTATCTCTCCTGTAGGTATGGCAATGACCAAAGATGGCAAATATGCCTATATCACTCTGGGTGGTGCAAACCATGTTGCTCTGGTGGAAACCGCTACTCATAAAGTTCTGGACTACATTCTGGTGGGCAAGCGCGCTTGGGGTATCAGCCTGAACAGTGATGAAAGCCGACTCTATGTGACCAATGGTAAGAGTGATGACCTGGCGGTTATTGATACAAAGAAAATGAAGGTGATTAAGTCTGTACCTGCAGGCCGTGTACCTCATGATGTGGTGGTGGATCACTAATGACTAAATCCATTCTTTGGATGGTCAGACTGTTGTGGGTAGCCAGTATTCTGGCTACCACTGCAGTTCATGCTGCGGATCTGGTGCCGCTTAAGTTGGCGCTGATCGAGTATGAAGACGATCCCCGTTACAAAGATGCCATTATAGATGCCCGCTATCAGGCTCAGCCCTGGGGGAGGCTCGACGCAGCAGCAAAATTGGCTATTAAAGAGTCTAAGTTCACGGCCAAAGCTAAGGGGTTCAAGTTTGAACTTGATACTCACGAGATTGAAACTCTGGATGAGTTACCTGAAAAAATAAAAGCTCTACAGAATGAAGGGGTTGAATACTTTCTTCTGGATCTGCCAGCGGAAGGCATTAATCTCGCATTAGGCTCCGGTAATGCTGAAAGTACCTTTTTTAATGTTTCTGCACTGGATGATTCACTGCGCAATCAGAATTGTGATGCCCGTCTGATCCATATAGCACCGAGCCGCAGAATGCTCACCGATGCATTAGGTCAGTATCTGGTCTCTAAAAAGTGGCGCAAAGTTTTAGTGCTTCATGGCGATAGCACAGCAGATAATAATTATCTGAATGCACTTCAGATCTCCGCGAAAAAATTCGGTTTGAAACTGATCGACCAGAGACTTTATAAACTGGGTAATGATCCTCGCCAGCGCTATCAAAACAACATCGCATTGCTAACGGCTAAAGGTGAGTACGACGTGATCTATGTTGTAGATTCCAAAGGCGAGTTTGCAGTGGATGTCCCTTACTCTGTAGTTCAACCTCGTCCCGTTGTGGGATCCGCAGGTTTAGTCGCCGACTGGTGGCACTGGGCCTGGGAACGCAATGGTGCCCCTCAGGTGAATAAGCGTTTCCGGAAAAAGGGAAAACGTCAGATGACTGGTTATGACTGGTCAGCGTGGTTGGCGGTTAAAGTATTGGCTGAGGCTGCATTGCGGCAGGATCAGTTTGACCCTTCGTCACTCCGCGATGATCTTCTCAAAGAGACGTTTAAAATAGACGGAGCTAAAGGTTACCCGTTGAATTTCCGCAGCTGGAATAATCAGTTGCGTCAGCCGGTTTTCCTTACATCTTTAAACCGCGTGATCGATCGGGCACCGATCGACGGATTTCTGCATCCAACCAATAACCTGGATGTGTTAGGTGATGATGTAAAAGCCAGTCAGTGTTCCATCGGACAGGGAGGCTGACATGAGAGCCGTCCATGCATTTAATGCTTTTACGGCGTTATCCAGCAGAGAAACCGGGAAGTTCCTGCGCCAGAAAGGCCGACTGTTTTCTGCACTAGTCAGACCAGCACTATGGTTGCTGGTTTTTGCAGCAGGTTTTCAGAATGTTTTTGGTGTTGCGGTCATACCCCCTTATGAATCTTATATTGAATATGAGGTGTATCTGACTCCCGGTCTGCTGTGTATGGTGATGCTGTTCAATGGCATGCAGTCGTCTCTGACCATGGTTTATGACCGTGAGATGGGTTTGATGCGTTTGCTGCTTACAGCACCACTTCCTCGCTGGTATATCCTGTTTTGTAAATTACTGGCGGGCACCTTGCTTTCACTGGTGCAGGTATACAGTTTTCTGGTGATTTGTTGGTTGTTTGATGTAGATCTCCCGCTGTGGGGAACTTTAACTGCATTGCCAGCCTTTCTGTTGTCAGCTCTGATGCTGGGCTCCCTTGGATTATTGTTATCCATCGCTGTTAAACAGTTGGAAAACTTTGCCGGCATGATGAACTTTGTGATTTTCCCCATGTTTTTCATCTCACCTGCTTTATATCCACTTTGGAAACTGGAAGAGGCCGGAGCTGAAGTAGTCTTTCAGATCGCGCAATACAATCCATTCACATATGCCGTAGAACTGGTGAGGTTTGCCTTGTATGGCCAATTCAATCTACAGGCATTCGCTGTGGTATCTGCTGCATTTCTAGTGTTCTTTTTACTGGCTGTTTGGGGTTATGACCCTCAGAAAGGCGTAGTTGCCAGAAGGAAAGGCTGAACAGGCTTTATCTAATTTCATTAACACATAAATACAGCAGACTGTTATCCAGCTGTTGGGATTTTATCAGTTAAAAATCGGGAAAAGGGGGGTACTAAAGTCCTGTGTAAACAGGTCCGAATAGTCAGTTAATAACGATGTAATCAAAATGTAATATTTGGCTGTTTTTGAGCACTTACGATTCCAGGCTGCTCTGAATAGCCTGAAGGAATTTAAATAATAATAAGGTCCAACCTGATATGAGCACTAAAAACAGATACTGGCTACCTATGCTGGCCGGTGCTTTGAGCTGCAGTAGCCTTGCGCTTGCAGCGGATGTTACTCAACTTGAGGGAGTTGAGGTTGTTGGTACTACACCTATTCATGGTGTAGGTATGGATAAAAACAGAATTGCTGCTGCAGTTCAGACTGCTAACAGTGAAGAGATTGAGAAATCACAGTCGTTGAATATTGCGGAACATCTTCGTTATAACTTCAGCAGTATCACAATCAACGAAGCGGTTAATAACCCATACCAGCCAGACGTGCAGTACCGTGGTTTCACCGCATCTCCTCTGTTAGGTTTGCCTCAGGGATTGTCTGTTTATGTCAACGGAATCCGTTTTAACGAGCCATTTGGCGACACAGTAAACTGGGACCTGTTACCTGAAGGTGCTATTGATTCAATTAACCTGTTTGCTGGTTCTAATCCTATCTTTGGTCAGAACACTCTGGGTGGGGCACTGTCGATCAAAACCAAAAACGGCTTTGATAATCCCGGCAGCCAGATTGAAGCTTCCATTGGTTCTGATGACCGCTACAACGTTGAAGTGCAGACTGGTGGAAATGACGGTGAGTTTGGTTACTACGTAATCGGAAACTACTTTGAGGAAGATGGCTGGCGTGATGCTTCTCCTACAGAAGTTCAGCAGGCATTAGCAACGCTGACCTGGCGTGGTCAGGGTGGCAACATGGAACTGACAGCCGCTGCGAATAACAACACCATGATTGGTAATGGTGCTGCACCAATCGAGCTGCTTGAAGAGGAAGGTCGTGAGGCGATTTATACTCAGCCTGACCAGACCGAAACCAATCTTGCATTACTGACTTTAAACGGCGATACCTGGCTTGATGATAATACGCAGGTTGCCGGTAATGTTTTCTATCGCCGCAATAAAGTTAAAACCTTAAATGGTGATGACAGTGATTACGCCGCATGTTTGATCGATGGCGCTAATAATGTCGTTTCAGGTTTTGAAGAAGGCGATGCTCTTGGTGGTAACAAAATATCCCTTTGTGAATTTGAAGGTGATGAAGACGATCCATTTGACGCTGACGACTGGGAAGCTGTTGAATTCCGTGGTTTCGATGACGATGACACGTTGACCGACGTTGACGCTGCGCTGGCATCGGAAGTAGAAGATGAAGACGAACTGATCGACGGTACGTTGAACACCTCTAAAACCGAGATGGAATCTTTTGGCCTGGCATCTCAGGTGACTTTCCTGGATGACTGGAACGGTAAAGAGAACCAGCTGACTATCGGTGGTAGTGTTGATTACTCTGAGATCGATTTTGAATCAGCTACACAGTTTGCGGAACTGCGTAACGAGATCGGTGAAGACCGTGGCGTATCCGGTCTGGGTATTTACGATTATGAAGCGGATGTTCGCCTGGAAACGGATGTAACTAACATCGGCCTTTACTTCACTGACACAGTAGCGCTTTCTGAACAGTTGGATCTGACCCTGTCTGGCCGTTACAACTACACACGTATCGACATGGTGGGTATTGGTGAAGAGAACCTTGACCTGACCGGAAAACATACCTTCAAACGCTTTAATCCTGCAGTAGGTCTGGCATATCAGCTATCTGATGAAGCGAATGTTTACGGTAGTTACTCTGAGTCCTCTCGTGCGCCAACGCCTGCTGAACTGAGCTGTGCTGATCCAGAAGACCCATGTCGCCTGCCAAATGGTTTTGTATCGGACCCACCACTGGATCAGGTTGTTGCGAAATCTTTTGAAGCGGGTGTGCGTGGACAACAGCAGGGTTACCGTTGGTCTGCAGGTGTTTTCCATACTACAAACCACGATGACATTCTCTTCCAGAATGCTGGAACAGCTGCATCAGAAGGTTACTTTGCTAACGTTGGTGAAACGCGCCGTATGGGTATCGAGCTGGCAGCAGCTAAACGTTACGAAGACTTGACGCTGGGTCTGTCATACACCTACATGGATGCAACGTTCCAGACAGGTTTTGATTCTGTAAGTAACAATAACCCGCTGGGTGATTCACGTGAGGTTGAAAAGGGTGATTCGATCCCGGGTCTGCCTGAGCACAATCTGAAAATTGTTGCTGACTGGGCCATTACTTCTAAGTTCGATCTGGGCGCTGAAGTGACTTACCAGAGCAGTCAGTACTACCGTGGTGACGAAGCAAACGAAAACGAAAAAGTTGACGGTTTTGCTTTGATGAACCTGCGCGGTGTTTACAAAGTTGGCAACGGTGTTGAACTGTTTGGCCGTATCGATAACGTCTTCGATAAAGAGTATGAAACGTTCGGTGTATACGGTGAGTCAGAAGAAGTTCTTGAAGATATGGGGATCGAAGATCACCGCTTTGTCGGACCGGGTAAGCCGCGTTCAGGTGTGATCGGTATCCGTGCTAAGTTCTAACTCGTTTGTTAGCGATTGTGGTGGTCGGCCCCTGAACCACCCTAAAAGTATATGGGCGGGGCTGTAATGCCTCGCTCATTTACATCGCTTAGTTCCTTTACGCCAGCAATGATCTTCTCATTGCTGGCGCATTTCGTTCTGATGATCTGGATAATTACCAATGCTGTTCATCTGGAGCAGCTCATGGCGTTCGGCTCACCTAAAGCTTCTGCAGCTACCCAAACTGTACATATTCAGGTTTCAGCTTTGCCGAAGCCAGAACCAGAGCCGAAACCAGAACCGAAGCCAGAACCGAAGCCAGAACCGAAGCCAGAGCCGAAGCCAGAGCCAGAGCCGAAGCCAGAGCCGAAGCCAGAGCCGAAGCCAGAGCCGAAGCCAGAGCCGAAGCCAGAGCCGAAGCCAGAGCCGAAGCCAGAGCCGAAGCCACAACAGGCTCCAACTGTAATTACTCCCCCGCAAGAGCCTGTTCAGAAAGGCGTAACAAATGGGGTGTTGGATAAACTGGTTACTTCGCCTAAATACAGGGCCAAACCTGTTGCGCCTAAGTATCCGCGAAAGGCTTTAAGAAAACGTCAGGAAGGTACGGCATGGGTGCGTATTCTGGTGGCTGCGAATGGACAAAACCAAGAGATAGTTCTGCATAAAAGCAGCGGATATGAAAGTCTGGATGAAGCAGCTTTAGAAGCGGTTAAAAACTGGAAGATAGAGCCTGCAATTGTTTCTGGTAAAGCAGTATCCGCTTGGGTTGAAGTGCCGGTTAAATTCTCACTGCGCTAATAAATAAAAAGCCCAGACAGATGCCTGCCTGGGCTTTATTATCTTCATTCGTTTAACGCATTCTCTGTAGAGCTTCGATGCGTTTTTCCAGAGGAGGGTGCGTAGAAAATAGTTCAGAAACCTTACCGCCAGCAATACCAAACGCTGTCAGAGTGCTTGGCATCTGATTAGGTACTTCAGACTCGGCTCTCAGGCGTTGTAGAGCACCTATCATCCCGTGGCTAGATGCCAGTTTTGCACCTGCTTCATCGGCACGGAACTCACGATAACGAGAGAACCATGCAACGATCGCGTGAGCAATCGCTCCAAAGAGCATATCCAGAACAATGGTGAGGCCAAACTGAGCGATAAAGCCCAAACCGCCTTCGCCCTCTTCGTTACGGGTAAACTGGTCGATAAAGTAAACAATTACACGGGTCAGGAAGAGTACAAAGGTATTCACAACACCCTGAATCAGGGTCAGAGTAACCATATCGCCATTGGCTACGTGACCAATCTCATGTGCCATTACGGCTTTGATCTCTTCTTTCTGGAAACGTTGTAGTAATCCAAGGCTTACGGCAACCAGGGCATCATTTTTGTTCCAGCCTGTTGCAAAAGCATTGGCTTGTTGCGCCGGGAAAATACCCACTTCAGGCATTTTTATGCCCGCTTCTTTGGATAGTTCAGCTACGGTCTCTAACAGCCATTGCTCGTCAGCATTGCGCGCTTGAGTGATGATCTCGGTGCCGGTAGACATTTTCGCCATCTTTTTGGACAGGAACAGTGAGATCAGGGATCCACTGAAACCAAAAACCGCACAGAAAATAAGTAAGCTGCCCAGATTAAGTCCAGCTTCAGAAACATAACCATCAATACCCAGAAGGCTCAGGGTAATACTGGCAATAACCAGAACTGCCAGGTTGGTTAGTAGAAAAAGGCCAATTCGCATCATAGTGATAAATGTTCCTGTTAATTAATCTTTCACTTAGATATGGGTTGTTGTGAGAAGTTTCAAGTTCTTGCGCCTGTTTTTACTGGTTCCGCTATCTGCGGGGCCATATAATCTAAGCTGATTATTTTACAGGTTTAATACAGAGTTTTTATGCAGCAGGTTTTATCAGAAGTTTCGCAACAATTAGAGCAGACTTTAGGGGAATCCCGTCGGATCTTTCATGGTCGTGGGCATTGTTTTCCCGGTTTCGAACATCTGGTAATAGACTGGTTTCCACCCTTTGCAGTGGCCCGAATCTATAAAGATGTAGAACCGGAGTGGGTTGAACAGCTTTGTGATTCCTTAAAAACAATTGAACAAATACAAGGTCTGGTTGTGCAGCAGCGCAGTCGCGGTAAGGAGTCCTCTCAGCAGGTCATCTGGGGTGATATTCCGGAACAGATGAATACGACGGAACTTGGTTTGTTGTATCAGGTCAAACCCCAGCGTAACCAGAACAGTGGTTTGTTTCTGGATATGCGAGAAGGGCGCAGATGGGTAATGGACAACGCGGCTGGGAAAAGGGTTCTTAATCTGTTTTCTTATACCTGTGCTTTTTCGGTAGCGGCTATTGCTGGTGGGGCAGATCATGTGGTGAACGTTGATATGTCACGTGGTGCCATCAATACAGGCAAGGATAATCATCGTTTAAATGAGCTGCCTGCGGAAAAGGCGACCTTTATGGCCTATGATCTATTTAGATCCTGGAAAAAGGTTAAGCAGAGAGGGCCTTATGATCTGATCGTTATTGATCCTCCAAGCTTCCAGCGGGGAAGCTTTGTGGCCGAGCAGGACTATAAAAAGGTGCTGCGAAGATTATCAGACTTAACGACAGTGGGCGGGCAGGTGCTTGCGTGCCATAATGACCCTAAAAATGGAACGGACTTTCTTAAAGACCTGATGTTGCAAGAGTGTCCGGAGTTCCGGTTTGAAAAGCGCTTGGATAACCCTTCCGATTTTCCGGAAGCGGAAATTGAAAAGGGTCTTAAAGTGTTGCTTTATGTAAGGGAGCAGTGAGTGGAACTGATCTGTATAGATTTAGAAGCAAGTGGATTGGGCGCTGAGTCTTACCCAATCGAAGTAGCATGGAAAAATGATCTGACAGGAGAGCAGGATAGCTTTCTGATTGATCCCGATACCGCAGAAGGTTGGCAATATTGGGATGAGTATGCCGAAGAGATGCACGGCATTGAGCGGGAAGAGCTTAATAAAAAAGGGCTGGATATTATCAGTGCCTGCAAGCGTCTGAATGAAAAACTAAAAGATAAAATCCTGATCAGCGATGCCTGTGAATTTGATCTGTTCTGGTTAACCCGCCTGTTCGAAGCAACGGGTATGAAACCGAATTTTGAAATGGCAGGTCTGGACAGAGTCCTGAGCAAAGAGCAGCGAATCCAATTTGGTTTTCTGGCGAAAGCTCAAGCGAGAAAACATCGAGCGTTGCAGGATGTGGAAGATATTATTACCTGTATTAAAGCGGCAAGCTGCGAAACAGGAGCATAAATAAAAACGGCAGCCATTGGCTGCCGTTATTCATTCTGAAGGGAGTGATCAGTCGATCAGACCATCAAGGCCGGATTCGAGTGTCAGAGCTTCTTCAAGGGCATCAGTTGTATCTGCAGATACGCCAGCCAGAGTTGCAACATCTGCTGGGAAGGCAGCTTGTAGCGTTTCCAGATCATCTTCATTACGAATCGCAGCATTGACCACACATGCCAGATTAATGACTGCTGATAACTCTGATGGTTCTTCGAATGAGGTTGGTGATTTTTGCTGACGCACGGCAATACCCAGTTCAGCCGGGAAGTTCCACATATCTAACAGAGCCTGACCCGCTTCAGGCGAGGTAAAGCCCAGGCGTTCCATCTCTGCGTCACTACGGCTGCAGTTACTTTCTTCAATTAATGTTTGGATAGCCTGAGCACGCATGGGTTGAGAAAGGTGCAACAAGAGGCGGCCGATGTTATGAATAAGGCCCGCAGTAAATGCGATATCCGGGTCAACCTCAGTGTCACGCTCTGCAAACCATTTCGCCAGAGCGGCGACGCGGAAAGATTCAGCCCAGAATTTTTTCAGATCCAGTCCTTCAACTGCTTTTACAGAACCTGCGATACCGGAAGCGATAACCATGGTTTTAAGACGAACCATGCCAAGCATGACAACGGCTTCATCAATGGATGATACTTTGCGCTTTAAACCAAAGTGCGCGGAGTTAACCAGACGTAGAATTTTTAAAGAAAGGGTTTGGTCCTTAGCAACTTTTTCAGCGATTTCGCCGTAATCAGCAGCAGGGTTGTTCAGTTGTTGAATAAGTTGACGAACAACTTCAGGAACATTTGGAAGTTTATTTGTTTGTGCTAGAAGATCGCGAATCTCCATATACTCTCCTTAGAGATAACACTCAGTGGCGTACTTCTCTTAAAACTGAGAAGTTTTTATTGTCTATATAGAGATTTAGAGATCTCTGGCCTTTTTGCAAGAAGTTTTTTATTAATGCACAAAAAAAGCGGCATAAAGCCGCTTTTATGAAATATGAATCATATTCATTCCTGGTTAACAACCAGTCCTTCGATGTGTGCACGAAGCTTTTCGTACTGACCCATCTCTTCGGGCAGGAAGTACAGTTTGTAGTAACTGCGATCAACCAGGCGGGTAGTTTTGCCATCAACCGTCTCTTTATAGGAACCAAACAGATAGCTCATCTGCAGGTGGATTACACGAGTATGTGGTTGAATGGTCAGTTCATGGTGCTCAAGGTCATAGCGAACCTTGGATTCTTTAATCGTATAGAAAGACACTTCAGCAACATGGTTTAAGTTAATCAGGAAGTTGGATGTAACCGGAACCAAGTGGCGTTGTTCCAGTCCGTTGTGTTCCATGAGGATGCCGCAGTTTTTTCTTACCTTAATGAACATGTGCTACCTTCCGTTAGGTCTAAAGGCTTATGAGTGTGGCCTAAAGTATAAGACGATTTGGTTACATTGTCTTTACAAAAAAGACCGCAATAAATGCGGCCTTTTTTCAAAATTACTGAGTGTAGGTTTTGAGGAATTTCCCGATCCGATCAACCGCATCACGTAATTCATCTTCCCGGGGTAAAAACACCATACGGAAGTGTTGTGTATCAGGTAGGTTAAAACCACTGCCCTGAACGATCAGAACTTTCTGTTGCATCAACAGATCAAGTGCCATCTTCTCATCGTTTTTGATCGGGTAAACCTCAGGGTCCAGTTTCGGGAACAGGTACATAGCGCCTTTAGGTTTGGTACAGCTGACCCCAGGAATTTCATTCAGAAGTTCCCATGCGAGATTTCTCTGCTCATATAAACGCCCACCCTCAACAATCAGCTCATTGATGCTCTGGTATCCACCGAGTGCGGTCTGGATCGCATGTTGGGTTGGTACGTTAGAGCACAGTCGCATACTGGAGAGCATATCCAGCCCTTCTATGTAATCTCGGGCATGGTGTTTGGGACCGCTGACAATCATCCAGCCGGACCGGAAGCCCGCTGCACGATAAGTTTTAGACAAACCATTGAAAGTGATACACATGACATCATCGGATAAAGACGCCATAGGTATATGCTCAGCTTCATCGTAGAGAATCTTGTCATAGATCTCATCAGCGAAGATGATCAGATTGTGCTCACGTGCCAGATCAATAATCTGTTGCAGGACCTCTTTGGGATACACAGCGCCAGTTGGGTTATTCGGATTGATAACCACAATGCCTTTAGTGCGTTCTGTGATCTTACTGCGGATATCTTCGATATCTGGTGCCCAGTCCTGTTCTTCATCACAACGATAATGAATAGGATTGCCGCCACTCAGACTGACTGCAGCCGTCCACAGTGGGTAATCCGGAGCAGGAATCAGCATCTCGTCAGTATCATTCAGCAACCCCTGGGTTGCCATTACGATCAGCTCAGAAACACCGTTGCCGATGTAGATGTCCTCAATGCCAACATCCTGAATACCGCGACGCTGGCATTCCTGCATAACCGCTTTACGGGCCGAAAACAAACCTTTGGAATCACAATAACCCTGCGAGGCAGGCAGGTTGTAGATAACATCCTGAACGATCTCTTCCGGAGCGCTTAAACCCCAGGGCGCAGGATTACCAATATTTAGCTTGATGATTCGCTGGCCTTCTTCTTCCAGGCGTTTAGCTTCCTGAAGAACCGGACCTCGAATGTCATAGCAAACATTGATCAGCTTGTTTGATTTTCGGATTACTGGCATGTTTATGTCCTACATGTATCTGTCGGGAATTCTTTGAGACAAATACGGTCTTAAAGCAAAGAGAATTTATAACTTAGATAAACCTCTGAAAATGGAGGCTAATCATACGCTTTTTACTTAAGGTATTAAACCTAGTAACTATCCGCATCATCCGGTTTCGGAGGCCCCATGAGCGAGAAGAAAGAAAAACTACAAAAATCAGAACAGGAGTGGCGTCAGCAACTCAGCCCTGAACAGTATCGTATCTGTCGTGAGAAGGGGACTGAACGCGCCTTTACTGGTGAGTATTACACTAACAAAGAAGCAGGAAAATACCGTTGTGCCTGCTGTGGAGAGTTACTGTTTTCATCAGAACAGAAGTATGACTCAGGCAGTGGTTGGCCTAGTTTCTGGGAGGCTGCATCTGAACAGGTTATTGATGAACACCACGATAAAACCCACGGTATGATTCGCACAGAAATTACCTGCTCAAATTGTGATGCTCACTTAGGGCATGTTTTTCCAGACGGACCTAAACCCACAGGTCTGCGATATTGTGTAAATTCAGCGTCTCTGGAATTTGAAAAGGGTGAGTAATGAAGTCCTTTAATTGGATTTACGAACACGTTCAGCAACACAAAAGCGGCGAAGATATTGAGGCGTTGCTGCCTGTTCCCAAAAGTTCTGCAGAAATGAAACAAGTACCGGATGACCGTATCTTAAGTGATATGGTCAGAAGGGTATTTCGTGCCGGTTTAAAGCATTCGCTGGTGGATTCAAAATGGCCAGAGTTTGAAAAAGCTTTCTTTGGTTTTGATCCCGAAAAAATCAGCCTGATGAATGATGAGCAACTGGAAAACCTGATGCAGAATGAAAAGCTGATCAGGCACTGGGGCAAAATTAAATCCACACGCATCAATGCCATGCTGGTACATGAAAAAGCTCAGGAGCACGGCAGTTTTGCCAGTTTTATAGCAGAATGGCCCGCGGATAATATTATCGGCTTGTGGGAACTGCTGAAGAAACAGGGCAATCAACTTGGCGGTAATTCCGGGTCCTATTTTCTGCGTATGATTGGTAAAGATACCTTTATTCTTACCGATGATGTTGTGGCGGCTCTTAAAGCTCAGGGCATTGTTGAGAAAAAGCCAACAGCGAAACGGGATCTGATCAAAGTGCAGGAAGCTTTTAATCAGTGGCAACAGGAATCCGGTCGGCCTCTGTGTCAAATCAGCCGCTTATTGTCATACACAGTAGGTTGGTAAGGGTTTGAACTTGAGAAAAAAGGCCGGTTTCCCGGCCTTTTTAACAGACTGGAATCAGTTGAACTGAATGAAATCCAGTAGTTGTGGATCGTTAAATGCGCGGTTCATGGTTTGGGAAACCACTTCTCCAATCAACTTTTGATTATCCTGCTCGGTTGGTGTTTTCAGGAAAGTCTGGTGCTTATCTGTGGCGTAGTTACCTGTGTAACTTTTTTCACCTTTAGTGAGTTGCAGGCGGATTTTCATGTCCACATCGACTTTCTGTTTCAGGGTTTTCTTAGTCACGTTGTAGTTCAGATCAACCAACGAAACCACCAGCCGGAATTCTCCAGAATAGAACCTGCGAATACCCATATCTTCAAGGGCATGTTCTGCAGTGTGGGCAAGGAGTTCATGGGTGTTTTTCAAAATTATTTGCGGATTTGGCTGTTCACCGGTCAGGCGAAAACCAATAATTTCGGTCGGGCGTAGGTCGTTAGTGATAATTTCTATGCGCGTGTCAGCCGGAAGGTTTCGATGAACCTGTATCTTTGGGTGTAGATCCAGAACCTGAGAATTGAATGTCTGACAGCCGGTAACGGCAACACTTAATAGCAGCGTTACCAGAGGAAAGGTTAAATACTTAGGTAGTTTTGAAAACATAATCAGTTAGTCCATATTCTCGATGGCTCTCGGAGTAAGAGAACCAATAAATTCTGCCAGATTGTCAGCCAGTTTCCGGATAGGAGGCTTGCCAGGTAGTTCCAGAAGAACCTCCCCACTGAAATTGTCCACACTGATAAAATAGTTATCGTCCGGCTCTGCACAGGCAAAAAAGAAGGTCAGTGGTCTTTTCTGCTGGCGTTTGGACAATGCGTGCCCGATAAGGTTTCCGCGCAGGCGTTCCATATCTTCTTCATTCCAAACCTGAATTAGACTCAGATCGCCCTCAACACAGTTGGCTGGCAGGGGGTCGGACCAGTAGCGACTGTAGTAATCGACTATATCCGGATGAACCTTCTCATCCAGAGCATTTTCGATCCTTTCAAATAAGTCTGTCTTTAAATTCTGGCGAACAGGCCGCCATCTAACAGGCTGACCATCAGATGCACTCGACTCATAACATTCTGAAGGCCATTCCGAATTAAAGGGAAGGGTAGGCGCTTCTGGTTGCAGTTTTATTAACTTGCTTACAAATTCATCCAGTGCAATCTCTACATCACTAGCCATTGTTTTCCTTGATTATTTATATATTTGCAGATTAATCAGCGATTTCTATCTTAACCGATATAACAGACTTTTCTTATCCCGAATTTAAGATTTAAGCAGATCATTGATTGCAAAATATACAGCTGCTAGGTAGTAGATAACCTACTGATTTGTACAAGGAATGTTCAATCAAATTCTTTTTAAATTTTTTTGGTTTAGGGGTTTGACATGTGCCCTAAAACGCGTAAAATTCGCACTCCGTTTGGGGCACTTAATCGCCTCAGGCAGCTTGGAAAGATAGTTCCTTGGTGAATTATCGGACTGTCACTCGGAAGATTGAGTGGGGGTTACGGGTTAGAATCCCGTGTTATAGCGGAGTGGTAGTTCAGTTGGTTAGAATACCTGCCTGTCACGCAGGGGGTCGCGGGTTCGAGTCCCGTCCATTCCGCCATTTATGCCCTATGGGTATTATTTTGAAAGACGAGGGTTAGAATACCTGCCTGTCATCTTTCATAGGAAATGGGTCGCGATGTAAATCGTCCATTCCGCCACTTATACCCTTACGGGTAGTGCCTTTCAAAATTGCCTGAAAGGTATTAATTTAGGCAACTCTGAAGTGGGCGTGTAGCTCAGTTGGGAGAGCGTCGCCCTTACAAGGCGAATGTCGGGAGTTCGAGCCTCTCCACGCCCACCACTAAGCCCGAGATGTGAATCTCAACCACTGCGGAGTGAATGTTCTGTAGATGGGGGTCTGTCACTGCCAAGGTAGAGAGAGGTCGCGGGTTTGAGTCCCGTTCAAGATTGTGGAGTGGTAGTTCAGTTGGTTAGAATACCTGCCTGTCACGCAGGGGGTCGCGGGTTCGAGTCCCGTCCATTCCGCCATTTATGCCCTATGGGTATTATTTTGAAAGACGAGGGTTAGAATACCTGCCTGTCATCTTTCATAGGAAATGGGTCGCGATGTAAATCGTCCATTCCGCCACTTATACCCTTACGGGTAGTGCCTTTCAAAATTGCCTGAAAGGTATTAATTTAGGCAACTCTGAAGTGGGCGTGTAGCTCAGTTGGGAGAGCGTCGCCCTTACAAGGCGAATGTCGGGAGTTCGAGCCTCTCCACGCCCACCACTAAGCCTGAGATGTGAATCTCAACCACTGCGGAGTGGTAGTTCAGTTGGTTAGAATACCTGCCTGTCACGCAGGGGGTCGCGGGTTCGAGTCCCGTCCATTCCGCCATTTATGCCCTATGGGTATTATTTTGAAAGACGAGGGTTAGAATACCTGCCTGTCATCTTTCATAGGAAATGGGTCGCGATGTAAATCGTCCATTCCGCCACTTATACCCTTACGGGTAGTGCCTTTCAAAATTGCCTGAAAGGTATTAATTTAGGCAACTCTGAAGTGGGCGTGTAGCTCAGTTGGGAGAGCGTCGCCCTTACAAGGCGAATGTCGGGAGTTCGAGCCTCTCCACGCCCACCACTTCATATCCAGTTTTAACCTTTTGTTTCTATACTTTCTTACGTGTTATCACCTTTTGTAACATCTTTATCACCTATTGTTTTTTGTACTTTATTGTACAAGTCTGTATTGTTTGTTTTTCATACAAAGTCTGTTCATAAAAAAAATAAGTAAGGAACGCTTAAGTGAATCAAGTCAACGAAAGAGTGATGATTTCACTCTGTCCTGACCCTGTTATCGGGGTTGACGGGGAAGGGATAGTTCAGATATTCAATCCTGCTGCAGAGAAACTTCTTGGTTATACAGCTGAAGAAGTAATAGGTTCTCTGAGCATTACTTCTATGTATCCAGATCTTAAATCGGCACAGCGGGTTAAACGTTTGCTGTACTCTGATCTGCATGGGGCTTTTGGTTCTGTTGAGGGCTATGAAGCAGCCCTTGTTACAGCAGATGGAAAAACAGTTCCTGTGCGCTTATCAGCGGCTCTGGTTGATGATGAAAAAGGCACCAGCATTGGTTTTTTTCATGACCTGACAGAACGCTTTAACCTTGAGCAGCAGCTGCATAAATTATCGATAACTGATGAGCTGACTGGTTTGTATAACCAAAGGCACTTTTATAAGGTGCTGGCCCGAGAGCTGAATCGTGCCAAGCGTTATAAACACGATTTAAGTCTGATCTGTTTTGATCTGGATCGCTTTAAACAGGTTAATGACCAGATGGGACATCTTGAAGGTGACCGGATTCTCAAAACTGTCGGTAAGCTTCTGCGTGAGACATTGCGTTTATCGGATGTTGGTGTCCGATATGGTGGTGATGAGTTTATGATTATCCTGCCAGATACCGGAATTGATGATGCTGTAAGAACTGCGGAACGACTCCGTATATTGTTTAATAAAAAGTGTCAGTACAGCCCTGATCGTGAAGAGGATCGAGAGTGCTTTGTATCCATGAGCCTGGGTGTAACTGAGACCAATGGTACTGAGAAACCTGATCAGCTGGTTAAACGTGCGGATCTGGCAATGTATCAGGCTAAGAGTTCCGGAGGTAATCAGTCGGTACTTGTGAAACAACATATGGGTGATGTTGTGAGTATGGCTAGTCTCTGAAGAGCGTTATAAGACATAAAAAAGCCGTGGCGATTTGTCACGGCTTTTTTCGTTCTGAAATCTACTTTTTGGATGGTTGCTACATAGTTGGGCAAAACATTTCATGCAAAGTGTGAATGATACGTTTTGCCGTATCCCCTTCCAGTGAATAGAAGATTGTCTGAGATTCACGACGGGTTTTAACCAGGCCGTCTTTTCTTAAAACAGCGAGATGTTGTGATAGAGCAGATTGGCTCAGATCCAGACAGTTATTCAGTTCAGTTACCGACAGCTCTTTACCGTCCAGGTAACACAGAATCAGTAAGCGACTCTCGTTTCCTAATGCTTTCATCAGCTTGGCCGCCTGACTCGCATTAGCTTTCATCATCTCAAGTGTTTCAGCATCCAGTGATGCTGTATTCATATTATCGGTCAACTTCTTACTCCGAATCGCTCACTACTTATTTTTGTTAGGTCGTTTGGTCATACCCAAAGTCTTGCGGTTCTTAGTCGATTTGAACCTTATAGTTATGAATAATTATTTTTTTATAACGTTTGGGATTCTAACCAATTCGTCTAAAACCCGCAATTTACTATAATTAATATTGAAATATTAGATATTACTAATATAATAACATTCTAATATTATAGTCCAAATAAAAGAGGGTAGAGATGAGGATGGGTGAAAAGCTGACATCCCTTTCGCTGGAGAGGCCAAAACAGATTTTTATGTTTGTTCTGATTCTGGTGCTGATCGCCGGGTTACAGATACCAAGCATTAAAGTCGACACCGATCCGGAAAACATGCTGCCCCATGACCAGGCAGACCGTGTTTTCCATGATCAGGTTAAAGAGCGCTTTTCACTTTATGACATGATCGTTGTGGGTGTTGTGAATGAGCAACACAGCTCTGGTATTTATAATGTCCAGACACTTACCGATCTGCATACTCTTTCTTCTGAAGTTCAGTCTATGGACGGTGTGATCCGTCAGGACCTGATGTCTCTGGATACGGTAGACAACATCAGCCAGGTACCGGACCAGCCGGGCACTATTCGGTTTGAGTGGATGATGAAATCTGCACCTCAGACCCAGGCTCAGGTAAATGCTATTCAGCAGGCTGTCTCTCGTCTGCCCCTACTCGACAACACATTGGTATCTGCCGACGGTAAAGCGGCGGGTATCTATATACCCATCAAATCGAAATCAGAAAGTTACCGCTTGTCACAGGAGATCCAAGAGGTAATTGATGGCCTTAAAGCGGCGTCACCTGAATCGGGGAATCAGTACCATATGGCGGGATTGCCGGTTGCTGAAGACACATTCGGGGTTGAGATGTTTATTCAGATGGCGATCTCAGCGCCGCTGGCTGGCTTGATGATCTTTGTACTGATGTGGGTTTTCTTCCGCTCTTTGTTATTAATTACAGCGCCTATGCTGGTCGCAATGGCAGCCGTGATTATTACTATGGGCTTGTTGATCGGGCAGGGTTATACCGTACATATCATGAGCTCCATGATCCCGATCTTTCTTATGCCTATAGCCGTAGTGGATTCGGTGCATATTTTGTCGGAGTTTTCAGATCGCTATAAACCCGGCGACAAACCCCATGCTGCACTGAAAGCGGTTCTTAAAGAACTGTTTACCCCAATGCTCTATACCTCCATTACTTCGGCGGTAGGTTTTGCATCACTGGCATTTACTCCGATACCCCCGGTGCAGATCTTTGGTTTGCATGTTGCGTTTGGCATTATGCTGGCCTTCCTGCTGACTATTATTCTGGTTCCGGCGTATATCGTTTCTCTATCGCCTAAAAGGCTGGCTGCGTTAAAAGATCACTCAATTCAGGAAGAGGCGACGGGAAAACTGGGTAAGTTGTTAGCTTCGGTAGGACGCTTCTCCATCGCGAAATCAAAATCCCTGGTTCTGCTGTTTGTAGTCATCAGTGCTGTTTCCGTTTACGGCCTGAGCATGATCCAGATTAACGATAACCCGGTGCGCTGGTTTAAAGAGGACCACCGCCTGCGAGTTGCAGACCGGGTAATGAACGAACATTTCTCCGGCACTTACGATGCGTTTTTGGTTCTGGATTACAAAGGCCAGAACGCCGCTAAAGTAATGTTGCTCAACGGGCTTAAGGCAGAAGCAGCGGATACAGCGATAGCTAACAAGCTAAGCCATATAATCGAGCCACTGGAAGCTTTGCCTTTATCTGAAATGATCGAGAAGCTCACCTTTGCTCTGGATGATGCCGCTTACGAAGATGCCGAAAACGAACAGCTTTGGCTGAACCTTCTGGATAGGGCAGAAGCCGCGCAGGGTGAAAGCAAATATTTCCTCAAGTCAGAAGCGCTGAGTTATATCGAAAACCTGCAGAATTACCTGAACAGTTCTGAACTGGTGGGTAAAAGTAATTCACTGGTGACACTGCTGAAAACTGTGTATCGCGAATTGCAGGGCGGTGAGCAAAGCCAGTATAAGCTACCAGCGAACGCTACCGCAGCGGCGCAGACTATTCTGAGTTTCCAGTCATCCCACAGGCCTAATGATCTCTGGCATATGGTAACGCCGGACTACAGCTCCAGCGTACTCTGGTTACAGCTTAAGAGTGGTGATAATCAGGAGATGAGCAAGGTAATCGATCTGGTTGACCAGTATGTTGCCAACAACCCGCTGCCGGAAAACGTGGAGTTAAACTGGGCCGGTCTGACCTTTATCAACGTGGTCTGGCAGGAGCAGATGGTCAGCGGCATGCTGAACAGTCTGATCAGTGCCTTCTTTATGGTCCTGCTGATGATGCTGTTGTTGTTCCGCTCGATCAAAATCGGTCTGCTGGCAATGCTACCGCTGTCGGTCACTATCATCGCTATTTATGGCCTGATCGGATTTATCGGTAAAGACTATGATATGCCCATCGCCGTGCTCTCGGCTCTGACGCTGGGCCTCTCGGTGGATTTTGCCATCCACTTCCTGGAACGCTGCCGCGCAATTTATCGTGAATGTGGCGACTGGGAGCAAACGGTTATTCAGGTATACCAAGGCCCGGCCCGTGCGATCAGCCGTAATGCGGTTGTGGTTGCGATTGGTTTTACCCCGTTGCTGTTTGCGCCATTGGTACCGTACATCACCGTTGGTTTTTTCCTGGCTATGATTATGGCTGTGTCAGCAGTAGTAACGGTGATCTTGCTACCTGCGGTAATGAATGGCATCAGTAACAAAACCGCGCTGTTTTCGGTAAAAAACTCAGAAACTGACCTGAAGGAGAAAGAACATGCGTAAGTTAATTAATCTGTCTCTGTTCCTGTTGATGGGGTTCAGTTCACTGGTCTCTGCGGCGGATCTGACCGATGCCCACGAGATTGTTTCTAAAGCGAACCTTGCCGCTTATTACTCAGGTAATGACGGTCGTTCCGAAGCACGTATGCTGATTCGGGATGCTCAGGGCAGGGAACAGAAACGCCAGTTTACGATCCTGCGCCGTGACCGCGAAGAGGGTGGAGAACAGGATTTTCTGGTGGTGTTCAGCCGTCCGGCAGATGTACGTAATACCGTATTTCTGGTAGCGAAAAAACCGGGTAAAGATGATGACCGCTGGTTATACCTACCGGGTCTGGATCTGGTAAAACGGATCTCAGCCGGGGATAAACGCACAAGTTTTGTCGGCGCACACTACTTCTATGAAGATGTATCCGGTCGTGGTATCGAAGAGGACAGCCACGTTCTGCTGGAAACCAACGGCACACACTATGTTGTGGAAAATACACCACTGGACAGCAGCAGTGTTGAGTTCAGCCGTTATCAGGTATGGATCAACAAGCAGACCTTCCTGCCGGAAAAGATCGAATATAAGGATGAAAACGGCGAGCTGTACCGTCGGGTAGAGGTACTGGAAAGTCTGGATATTCAGGGATACCCGACTGTGACCAAATCACAGGTATCCGATCTGCGCAGTGGTGGTACCACAACACTGGAGTTCCGTTTCCAGAAATACGATCTGGGTATGGATCAGAGCGTCTTTACTGAACGTTCCCTGCGTAAACCTCCTCGTGAATGGCTGAAGAGAAAGTAATTATGCGCACAGGTTTAACCGTTTCACTGCTGGCTTTGGTTCTGCTAGCGCCCGTCACTCATGCCGAAGATGACTGGGGTGATGATGCCTGGGGCGATGAGGAAGAAAGCGGCCCGGAACTGCACGGCTTTATTGAAGGGGCCATCGGCGGACGTACATCCTCTGACCCAGCCCTAACAGAAGATGACCTCACTCTGGCTGAAATCCGGGCGCGACTGGAATCTGAGACTTACCTTGGTGAGACACGCCTCAGCGGTAAAGTGGATCTGTATACGGATGCCGCAGACGGTGGTGACAACGGGCTGCAAATCAACCTGCGTGAAGCGGTGGCAGATTTCAGCCTCAGCGATAATATCGATATGAGGGTAGGACATCAGATACTGACCTGGGGCACAGGCGATCTGGTTTTCCTGAATGATCTGTTCGCCAAAGGTTGGCAATCGTTTTTCTCCGGTCGGGACGATGAGTACCTTAAAGCACCCTCCACCAGTGTGAAGTGGTCGGTGTATGGCGATAACGCCAATCTGGATCTGGTTTGGACTCCGGTATTCACTGCGGATGAATTTATAGAAGGGGAGCGTTTCTCCTACTTCTCACCTTTGGCGGCTTCTCAGGTTGCAGCACCCGCCGCCAAGATAGTCCCGGAAGAACCCAGCGAAAGCTTCTCCAACGGAGAGTTTGCCGCACGCTTGCACGGTACCACCTCTATGTTTGGCAGTAGCAGTACCGAATGGGCGCTTTATGGTTACCGGGGTTTCTGGAAACAACCCAATGCCATCAACAACTCAATGCAGCCTTACTTCAGTCGCTTGAATGTACTGGGAGCAAGCCTGAGAACCAACGTCGCTACTGGAATAGGCCATACAGAATTCGCCTGGTACAACGGCGCCGACGATGCTGGGAACGATCCACTGGTACCCAACAATCAACTACGTTTCCTGATCGGTTATGAGCAGGAACTGATCCCGAAACTCACTCTGGGTTTGCAGTACTATCTGGAACATATACAAGACTATGATGCACTGGCTGCAAACGACGGCAATAGCCCCTATCGTCCAGACGAAAACCGCTCCCTCTGGACCATGCGCCTGACCTACCGCGCTATGCAGGATAACCTGACACTAAGCTGGTTCAGCTTCTACTCCCCAACGGATCAGGACTACTACCACCGCCCATCGGCAAAGTATCGTTTTAATGATCAACTGAGTCTGACGGTTGGGGGGAATGTTTTTGGTGCTTCTGAACCGCATACTTTTTTTGGTCAGTTTGAGGATGCGTCTAATATCTACGCCAGAATCAGATTCAGTTACTAGCGCTCAAACAGCACGTGGCCCTTCGGGCCACTACGAGTGGCTAGAACGCGCCTTCGCCGCTGCTAGGGGCTAGGAAAAGCTTAAAAGCGCGGTGGTTTGACTGTTTTTTGGTTTTTACTCGTAGTGTGTCCAGAGTCGTAAGACCTTTATCAGTTGCTCGGTTTCTAAAACCTGATAAACGATTCGATGCTGGATGTTTATTCGCCTTGAATAAGCACCGGAAAGATCCCCCACAAGTTTTTCGTAAGGTGGTGGATTTTGATAGGGATTTTGTTCGATAACCTGTAGCAGCGTTTGGGCTTTATCCTTTAAACCCGAAGAGGCCAGTTTCCTGGCATCTTTTTGCGCCTGCTTCGTGTAGACAAGCTTCCAGCTCACCAGTCCAGTTCCTCAGAGCATTCGGTAACAGGGGTTTCCATACCTTCCTTAATCGATTCACCCATTCCAGGAATTGACATTAGGTGCAGGGTTTCTGAAATGGCGTTCCAGTCCTCTTCCGAGACAAGCACAGCATTACCCCTTTTTCCTGTAATCACTATGGGTTGGTGTGTACTCGCCGTTTCGTCGATCAAACTGTAGAGCTTTGAGCGAGCTTCAGTGGCATTGAGAATAGTCATGGATTAGTCCTCCTTACTGAAGCGTACGATACTACGTACGGGATATCAAGGCGCCTTTCAGGCAGCACGCTATCGCTACGAGGAGCTAGAACGCGGCTTCGCCTCTGCTAGTGGCTAGGAAATCCTTTAAAAATCATGGCGGTCAGTTTTGATCTCAAATATACAAACTGTTATTTAGTTAGAGGTTTATACTCAAACTGTTGTTCCCCAATTGCAATTGACCATGCCTCGTTGCTTGTAAAGTGGCCACCTCGAGGTAAGCGGCCACAGTAATGCCCCATGCCTTCAACTTTTGTAACGTGATCTGAAAAAGTACAGGGTTTTATATTATCTATCTTTCTAAAGCCCCCGACTTGTCGAGAGTTTTTATTGAGAGATTTGGTGTCGTCATAAATCCTCTGTACATGAGCGAATATAGAATTTAGTATGTCGCGGTTCGTTATAAGTTTATCTATTTCCCCAGAAGGTATGTTTTCAATCAACTGCCAGTTGAAAAATAATTCTTCTTTATTCGAATCATATAATCTTATCAATGTTTCTTCAGCTATTGGATCGGGGAGGCTGTTATTGATGCTTTTTATCAAGAGTTTTATGTCTTTCTGATTTACAAAACATCCTTGATAGAATCTCAGTGGTCCTGTGTCACTTATATCAATATCTGGGTCTAGCCAAATAGGAAATATTTTAGAGTCATCTCCTTTACTAGCAAAAGCGCCTGCTTCAAATTGGATCCATTGAGAAGAAGTATTTCCTTTTGTTAAAAGAAAAATTCCTAATGACGCTTCATTTAGTTCTTTCAGAATAATCTCCAGAAAATTTGATCCTTTTTCGATTTCGTCAGAAATAAAGAATTGTATATGTGGAAAAATCAATGACATCCATCTTTCCAAAATTATGGACATTTCTTTTGATTTTGGGCCTGACCAGCTAATAAAAACTTTCATAAATAAATACTCTTCCTTGTATATTTATAGGGGAGCAAGGCTTTAATTTTGTAGGGAAGGTTTCTATTTTGATTACGCAACAAGTTATCCATGCTCTGAAGAGCCTTTCAATATACTTCAGCCACTCATAAATTCCAGTCCTTTAAAAAGGAACTTACCAACAAGGGTCTTAAGCTTTTCCTAGCCCCTAGCAGCGGCGAAGGCGCGTTCTAGCCACTCGTAGCGAAGCGTGCTGGATTTTCGTACTAAGGAAATCCCTAAATGCTACAATCACAACCTAATCTTTCCCAAAAAATACGAACCCATGTCAGCTCCCAGAAAATCCCTGCTCCACCCTAGGAATGCCCATTCTGCCCCTTATAACCTTGAGCATCTCGCTGCGACAACCCCCGAGCTAAAACCCTTTCTGACGGAGTCGGTAAAAGGGGGTTTAACGGTGGATTTCTCCCAGCCGCAGGCGGTTAAGGCTTTAAATAAGGCGTTGTTGCAGGATGTGTATGGCATCGACTTCTGGGATATTCCGGAAGGGGCGTTGTGTCCGGCGGTGCCGGGGCGGGCGGATTATATTCATTATCTGGCGGATCTGCTGGCGGTTGATAATGGCGGTGAGGTGCCTAAGGGTGGTTTGGTGCGGGGGTTGGATATTGGTATGGGGGCGAGTTGTGTTTATCCCATTATCGGTAGTCAGGCTTATGGCTGGTCGTTTGTGGGCAGTGATATTAATCCGGTTTCGGTTTCGATGGTTGAGCAGATTGTGCAGTTTAATGCGCCGATCAAAAAGAAGATTCGTTGTCGTTTGCAGAAGAATGAGCAACAGATTTTTAAGGGTGTGATCAGTGAGAATGACCTGTTCCATTTCACTCTGTGTAATCCACCGTTTCATGCCTCACTGGATGAAGCAACTCAGGGAACCCAGCGTAAGATTAATAACCTGAACCGTTCCAAAGGGCGCAGAGGTTCTGAGGCTGTCAAAGCGGCTAAAGGTTCAAACGGAACCACTCTGAACTTTGCCGGGCAGGGTGCGGAGCTTTGGTGTCCCGGCGGTGAGCTGGCGTTTATTCAGAACATGATTAAAGAGAGCGAAGCGTTTAAACAGCAGTGCCTTTGGTTTACCTGTCTGGTTTCGAAAAAAGAGAACCTTAAGGCTCTGCAAAAAGCTCTGCGCAAAACTTCAGCCTGTGAAGTAAAAGTGATTGAGATGGCTCAGGGTCAGAAACAGAGCCGGTTTATTGCCTGGAGTTATTTCTCGAGTGATCAAAGGGAAAATTGGTATTCGGACAAGTAATTGGAATTAACAGCCCCCTCTTGGTTTTTTATGGTAGAGCTTCTATGAAAGGTTAGGGGGAGCTGATAGTATCAGCGCTATAAAATTCAGGCATTGACGCCAAAAAGCAATCAAGGAGGAAAGCTTGCTTAGATCTCTTCTATTTATCGTTTCTATTTCGCTTGCAGGCTGTGCGTCGGATGTTTCCCGCATGCATTCAGACCTTTCTCAGGCGCTCCCTGAACAATCTATTCAGACCATTACTTTTATAGACCAAGTAACGATCAAACTTTCGACCGGCTATTCGCGACAAATTGATAAGGGAAGTGATTGGCGTTTTGTCGGCACTATCAAGGAAGGGAATGTATTTCGACCGATTGATCAGATTTTTACGGTAGAAGGTGCGCATGTACATGAAGCTTATCTGACGCTTCAGGATAAAACACTTGTCGGCTTCTATTTCCCAGGGGAAAACGCATTTTCTCAATTTGAACCTCAACTCAATTTGCCTATTAAAGCTAAGGAACGCATATGAAAATAAAGGCTCTTTTATTCTTAATTTGTACCAGTCTGTTAGCCGGTTGTGCCAGTGGACCTAAATACACAGAAGTTGTTGATACTTTCCCGACAATTGCTTCGGAAGAAGGGCGTGTCTACTTCTACCGATCTGGCAACCTGATTGGTTCAGGGATTCAGCCTAAAGTAAGACTGAATGGTGAGGTGGTCGGCCAGTCTGAACCCGGTGGTTTTTTCTTCGTAGATCGTAAGCCCGGTGATTACGAAGTTCTGCTGTCTACTGAGGTAGATAAAAAACTGACGTTCCAACTTCATTCCGGTGAAGAGAAGTACGTAAAAATGTCTGTTGGTCTAGGAGCTATTGTGTACCGAGTTTATCCTGAGTTGGTACAGCAAACAGAAGCGCTTAAAGGTATGCAAGGCTTAAGTTTTACAGGCAATCCAAACCCGTAGATTTAACATAAGATGGCTTTTATTCAGGAGCCATCTTCCTTTCTTATTCATCAATAGCGCCTTTTGGTATCTCTCTTTCCTGTTAACCCTTTTCGACTTAATAGAATTCATTACGATGCTAAGTAAAAGAGTTCGAAATGGCTCAGGTTCAGAAATAGAGCCGTTTTATTGCCTGGAGCTACTTATCACCCGATGAACGGCAAGAGTGGTTTCAGGGATAAGGAATAAGTCTTTGTAGTCGCTGTAGCCAGAAATGATGCGCTATAGTTGTGACTTGAACCCGTGAACTTATTCCTGTTCAAGACTGGAACCCCATGATTTCTTTTTTCCGCTTTTCTGTTGTCTCAAACTTAAAGTCTATGAAAATTCATTGGCGTAACTGCCACTTGTTACTGCTGAGTGTGTTCCTGATCAGTGGTTGCAGTCATCCTCCTTCAGAGGAAGGGTTACGAACCAATGTCGCTGAAATACAACAGGCGATCAGTGAGCGGAATAATGGCGATATCATGCAGCATGTATCAACTTTGTTCTTCGGTCGTTCTGAGGTGGCCGGAGGCAGTAGTTACAGGTTGGATCGTAAGGGATTGCGTAAGCTTCTGACCGGTTATTTTCTCCGCTATCAACAGTTGGAAGTTGTAATCACCACTATGGACGTTGAGGTCCATGATGGCGTTGAGGCGACCGTCAGTGGCAAAGCTTTGCTGTTGGGATTAAACAATATTCTGCCAGAGGATGGGCGGGTGTATGACTTTGATTCCATCTGGCTGGTGGAAGAGGGTGACTGGAAGGTCGTTGAACTCAAATGGCGTTGATAGTTAACCAATCCGCTGCAATTACTTTTAAACCTACTTACTCTGTAAAAAAGCCTTAGCATCACCTGTCTAAACTGTTCCCTCATTAGAACGGGGGTATTCGGTGAATAGATCACTTTTGTTGGATTTTTTACGGGTCTTTGCCATTGCATTGGTTTTTATAGCCCATTTCGGTCAGGTTCTGGATCACTCGGCCGGGTCATTTTTTGGCGTTAAGAATTTCTATTACGTCAGTCTTGGTGGGCTGGGTGTTTCTCTCTTTCTCATTCTCTCAGGTGTTCTGGCAGGTTTGGGCGGCAGTTCAAAAAATGAAAGTTATCTGCTGTATATGCTGAAAAAGGTCCTGCGTATATATCCCCTCTATCTGTTGTCTGTGCCCATTGCGATTGTGGGTTATCTGCTGGGCGGGTTATTGATGGAAGGGGATCTGCCAGAGCTCTTTCCCAACGGTTTTCTGTTAGACCTGCTGGGGAGCATTACAGGTTTCTATTCCTGGGCAGGCATGTGGGGCGGTCCCTATAATTCACCAAGCTGGTTTATTGCGTTGATTATGGTGATGTATGCACTGTTCCCATTACTCTTCTTCTGTATTAAACGGGCACCTCATATCACACTGGCTGTATTGCTGGCGGTGAGTGTTTTATCGCGCTGGTATATAGGGCAGGAGGGCATTCCTTTTGTCGCGGGTTCCCTGTTGGATGAACTCAAGGGCTGGGCCTATCGGCAATATGGTTTTATGCCGGGAAGACCGGGGGACTGGTTCCCCTTATGCAGAGTTTTTGAGTTTGGTCTGGGTATTTATATTGCTCTGCGTGTACCTAAAACCTTCTGGTTCAGGTTGCAGTTCCGTTTTACTCAGCCAGTCAGAGTGTTGAGTGATCTGGCCTTTCCACTGTTCCTGATCCATTACCCGTTTATGTTTCTGGTGCTTTGGTTTGCAGAGTTAGGTCTGCATCTGTATCTGTCGATTGGCGTGTATCTGTGTCTTCTTTTTGTGGCCGCATGGTGGGTAAACTCTTTGGATAACCGCGTGCCACGTAAAGGAATTATTGCTCTATTCACCACGGGCCGCTTAACAGAAACACCAGCTTGAAAGGGGCCGCTATGAAACTGCCGATCTATCAGATTGATGCTTTTGCCGACAAAGTTTTTGAGGGTAACCCTGCCGCAGTAGTGCCTCTGGATAAGTGGTTACCGGACAACACGATGCAAGCGATCGCAGAGGAAAATAACCTCGCTGAAACTGCATTTTTTATTCCTACTGAAAGTGGTTTCCATATTCGCTGGTTCACCCCAAAAGATGAAGTGAAACTCTGCGGTCATGCAACTCTGGCTTCTGCCTATGTGCTGTTTAACTGTCTGGGTTATGAAGGCTCAGGGGTTAGTTTTGACTCTCTGTCCGGGCGATTAACGGTGAGCCGCGATGGGGAGCTATTAACTCTGGATTTCCCGAATCAGAAACCGACGCTCTGCGAAGCACCAAATGCACTTGTTCAGGGTTTGGGTAAACAACCTGATACGTGTCTGGCGAATGAGGATTATGTTGCGGTGTTCTCCAGTGAAGCTGAGGTGGCGGCGATTCAACCCGATCACCCTGTACTTGAACAACTGGACCGGAGAGGAATTATTGTTACCGCTCCGGGTGATAAGTCCGATTTTGTAGCACGCTTTTTTGCGCCGAAGTTGGGTGTACCTGAAGACCCGGTAACGGGTTCTGCTTATACACACCTGGCACCTTATTGGTCAGAACGGCTGGGCAAAACAAAACTCTCGGCAATCCAGATCTCTGCCCGTACCGGAAAACTACAGTGTGAAGTTAAAGGTGAACGGGTATTGATCTCTGGTAAAGCGGTTAAATATCTTGAAGGTTTTATCTCGGTTTAGTCAGGTTTAACTATGTATGTTCCAAAGCATTTTGAAATTCAGGAAGAATCTGAGTTATTTAGCTATATTCGCATTAATGGATTTGGCCAACTGATCTCGTCAGTTGAAGGGCGTTTATTTTCGACGCCATTGCCATTTGTGTTATCGGATGATAATCAGACTTTGATTACGCACGTTGCCCGGCAAAACCCTCAAGCAGATGATCTGGATGGACAGGAGGTACTGATATCTCTGATGGGGCCGCACGCTTATATTTCTCCGACATGGTATGAGATAAGTGGTGGGGTACCGACATGGAATTATCAGAGCGTTCAAGTATATGGAACAGCAACGGTTGTGAATGACCGCGACAGAAATAAAGATATTGTTGAACTGATGAGTACTCAGTTTGAAGGCGATCTTTCTGAACCCTGGGATATGCAGTACCCCACACAGATGTTAGATGCCATTTTGGGAATAGAGATTTCTATTTCTGAGATACAAGGTAAATACAAACTTAGTCAGAATCGACCAGCTAAAGATCAGCAAAATGTGATTCGAAGGTTATCTAAACAAGGGAATAAGCGCCTGGCTAATGAGATGAGTCGCTTTAAAAAAGGCTAAGCGTAGTCGTGTCTGTGACCGCCACGTTTCTTACGGGTTTTACGTTGCGGTTGCAGGTGAACAGCAGTGGTGCAGTTACGGCCATTTTTCTTGGAAGTATACAGCGCTTCGTCGGCTTTCTTGATTACCAGTTGAGGGTCCATTAGATCCGCTGTTTTCTCACAGACACCGATGCTGATCGTGACACTTACCACCTCGGTACCAGGGTCCTTCTTACGCATTTGTTCACCCTGATCGTTGTCGTCCGGACGGTCCTGGTTTCGGATATGCATTGGGTAGTTGGCAATCGTCTCGCGCAGCTCTTCGATAAAAGGGAGGGCTTCTTTCTCGTCCTTACCTGGGAAAACCAAAGTGAATTCTTCACCACCGTAACGATAGGCCTTACCTCCGCCGGTGACTTTAGCGAGTTTGGCTGCAACCATTTTTAGTACCTGATCACCGACATCGTGTCCGTAGGTATCGTTAAATTTTTTGAAGTGGTCAATATCGCACATGGCGAGGCAGTATTTTTTGCCCAGAGTGGAGAGCTTATCCTGCAAGGCGCGACGGGCAGGTATACCGGTCAGCTCATCAATAAAGGCCATGCGGTAGGAGTTCTGCATCACAGAAATAGCCAGTGCAATCAGACTGGCGGAGACAAACAAAGCTGAGATCAATGGGCGGTTAAACCAGCTCAGCATAATCAGGGCAGAGATGATGGCCGCCAGCAGTGCTGCATCGGTATAGGTTTTACGGAATGCAAATGAGGCGATAACCGGTAAAAAGCAGATGGCAAAGGTCCAGGCTGCGGCCTGACTGAGGTAATAATCATGCAGCACCATCTCCAACATGCTCATTGGCAGGTTGGGCAGGTACAGAGCCAGTGAACCGTACTGCCATAAGAGGTAGATAATCAGATAGCTGATTGCGATTACGCCAACCCGGATGATGCCTATGGGGGTGAGCAGACCACGTTCTTTGTAGACCGATATAAACGCCATATGAATGGGCAGCAGAATGGATATTATACTGTAAAGGACAAAAGCGTCGGCTTTATTCAGGCTGGTCTGCAGCCCGGATTGTATCAACCAGTATGCGGCGATCAGATTCAGAGCGGCAAAGAAAATACGACTGCGACTGAAACCGTAACCGAGCAGGCCAACAATCAGGGCCAGAAGGTAAGGGGACAGAGTAATAATATGTTGATATTCGGTGGAGAGTTTTGCTGCCATAGGCAATAGCAAGCCCGCACCAAGCAGGAGCAACAAGGAAGGCAGAACTAAACCAGCGATTCGGAGTAGCAAAAGTCTGAACCCATCAATCCGTGAGATTCGACCATTGTAGCGGGTAACTACAAAAAAATATCGTTTTATAGGCAAAAAAAACCGGACACGAATGTCCGGTAATAAGCGGATTTAGGTGAGAAAAGTCCGGAAAAAAGAGTTATGCAGTCACGGTTTTTTTACAACCCAGCATGGAAGCAACCATCATTGCCGGGCACCAGCCAGTGAAGGCGGATTGGGTAAGGCTTAAACCAACTATCGCTGTCACAATCAATAGGTTTGCAGTCATACCTGCAAACAGCACTAAACCCACTGTAAGAAGCACAACCGAGCCTGCGATAATGTGCACACCTTGGTTAACGCTCATGCCTTCAGAAGAGCAGGTTTCAGATTTAAGTCCGATTTTCTGGAAGATAAATACCGCTGGGCACCATTTGGTAAAACCGGATTGAAACAGGTTGAGACCGACAAAACCGGTCAGATAGAACCAGTTAGGGTTGATGTAAGTACCGAGGCCAAGGCTGACGAGAATAACCACACCGGCCATCAATCGAAGTGCTGCATTTAGTGACATGAATTGCTCCTGAGATGAATCTTTATATTAGGGATATTATATATAAGATTAATCTAATATAAAGGCGGTGTTTAGTTTAAATTCTTATATTCATTATCCGCTTTGGGCTTGCCTGGTTATAAGCCTAATTGTTGACTGATCTCACTGGCGGAGATTAATTTTTCTGCCAGACTCAAAGTACAGGTAAGTAAAACGGAGTTGGTAATGGACAAAATTCTTGTGAATCTGGATCTGAAACATGATCCAACAAGTTTGCTTAAGAAAGCAGCGGTGATGGCAAATCAATATGGTGCTGCTCTTGAGTTGTTCTGTTGTTGCTATAACCGTTCGATCACTCATGGTTATATGTTCGATAAAGAGCAGGAGCTGAAAGCGGAACATGCTTATGTCCGCCAGGTTGAGGAAAAGCTTGAGAAGCTCAGTCTGCCTTTAATTGAACAGGGGCTTGAAGTCGGTTTTGATGTCGCTTGGAATCGTCATCGCGGTGAGGGCGTTGTACGCCAGGTGCTGCGTCATCAACCGGATCTGCTGATGCATGGCATTCAGCCACACACCCGTTTAGGCCATTATTTATTTGCTTCTGTGGACTGGCAGATCGCGCGTAAAAGTCCGGTACCTGTGTTGTTTGTTAAGGATCGTCCCTGGAATGAAATTACCCGTATTACTGCGTGTATTGATCCCCTGCATGAGGGGGATGAACATGCCAAACTGGACCGGGAGATTATGGCGCAGAGTTATAAAATGGCACAGGAAGGGTTGGGCGAACTGCGAGTTTTACACTGCTATAACACACTGCCCCATGAAGCAATTTTTGATGAACACCTGATCACTGATTACGAAGCTTTGCAGGATAAGGTTGAGACCTTGCACCTACGCCGTTGCAACCTGCTGCTGGAAGAATATGGTTTATCTACTGATTCATATCAGGTGGATATGCTGAAAGGAGAGAGTGATCTTATTATCAGCAACTACGCTAAACATAATGAGATCGACATCATCACTATGGGCGCGGTTGCCCGCAGTGTGCTTGACCGTTTGCTGGTGGGTAGCACCATAGAACATGTGGTTGATCATGTTGATTGTGATGTTTTGCTGGTGAAACCTGATGGGTTTATCTGTCCTGTGGAGGAATGATCCCCCCTTCTCATTGCTGCACAGGAGATCCAAAGGCCGCTTAACAGCGGCCTTTTCCGTTATTTTTCTGGTTTAGCAGTCAAGTTCAGCCCAGATAGGAGCATGGTCAGAGGGTTTTTCCATGCCTCGCAGTTCGTAATCCACCCCGGCATCTTTACATTTTTCCAACAGTGGCTGGGTCAGTAGAATTCCATCAATTCGCAGGCCGCGTTTTGGCTCATCATTAAATCCACGGGAGCGGTAGTCGAACCAGCTGAAGGTGTTGTTATCTTCCGGGTACAGATGACGGAAACTGTCAGTCAGTCCCCAGCCTGTCAGTTTTGCGTACCATTCACGTTCTTCCGGTTGGAAGCTGGCTTTACCGGTTTTTAACCAGCGTTTACGGTTGGGCTCGCCAATACCTATATCTTTATCTTCTGGAGAGATGTTCAGATCACCCATAACAACCAGATTCTGGTCAGGAGAGCAGTGTTCCTCCAGATGCTTTTGCAGGTCAGCATAAAACTTACGCTTCGCCGGGAATTTAACCTCATGTTCTATATTCTCGCCCTGAGGGAAATAACCATTGAGTACCCGGACGATGTTGCCGTTGTCTGTTTCAACATCGGCCATAATCATGCGGCGCTGAGCATCGTCATCATCGGTCAGAAAACCTTTCTGAACATTGCTCAGTGGTTTTTTTGAAACCAGGCAAACTCCGTAGTGGCCTTTCTGACCATGAAACTCCACGTGGTAACCCATCGCTTCAACATCGTCGACCGGGAAGGCTTCGTCATGTACTTTGGATTCCTGTACACCGATGATGTCCGGCTGATATTTATCAATGACTGCCTGCAGTTGGTGAAGGCGTGAGCGCAGGCCATTAACGTTGAAACAGATCAGTTTCATTGCGGGTTTCCCTGTAATTACCAATAAAATTTAATCGGATTCTATTGAACAATTGACCGGATTGATACTCAGATGATTTTAGAAATTTTTTATCAAGTCCTTTGAATTTCTTAATTGTTCTACATATTAGAGGTTCAGGTATGATTGATACCCAAATCTAGACACAACTGACGATACAACTCTCAATATAAGAAAGGAGCCAACAGTGGCTGAATATGATTTTGATCTGTTTGTAATTGGCGCCGGGTCCGGTGGTGTACGTGCAGCACGAATGGCTGCGGGCATGGGCGTTAAGGTAGGTATTGCTGAAGATCGTCATCTGGGCGGCACTTGTGTGAATGTTGGCTGTGTTCCGAAAAAACTGTTTGTTTATGCTTCCCATTATGCAGAAAGCTTTGAGGAAGCGGCTGGTTTTGGTCTGACCCATAAAGGCATGGAGTTTGACTGGCCAACTCTGCGTGACAACAAAACCAAAGAGATTGAACGCCTCAACGGTATCTACCAGAACCTGCTGGTGAATTCCGGTTGTGAGCTGATCAATGGTCGTGCCGTTTTGGTTGGCCCTAACACTGTGGCAGTAGGTGACAAACAGTATACCGCTGAACGTATTCTGGTAGCTGTCGGTGGCTGGCCGAATATTCCGGAGATTCCAGGTAAAGAACATATCATCAGCTCGAATGAGGTGTTTTATCTGGAAGAGTTTCCTAAGCGTGCTCTGGTAGTCGGCGGTGGCTACATAGCGGTTGAGTTTGCAGGTATCTTCGCAGGTTTGGGTGCTGAGACTAAACTGGCTTATCGTGGCGACATGTTCCTGCGTGGTTTTGACCGTGAGATTCGCGAATTTACCGCTCAGGAAGTGGCTAAGAAAGGCGTTGATCTGTTGTTCAATAACAATATTGAGTCTATTGAAAAGCAGGCGGACGGCAGCTATCTGGCGCAAATGACAGATGGCTCAACCATTGAAACTGATCTGATCATGTATGCGACAGGTCGTAACCCGAAAGTTGCCGGTCTGGGGCTGGAGGAGCTGGGCATAGAGCAGGCTAAGAATGGTGCCATTGTGGTCAATGATGAGTTCCAGACTAATGTGCCCTCTGTGTATGCGGTTGGAGATGTTATTGACCGTGTTCAGTTAACACCCGTTGCGCTGGCAGAAGGTATGGCGCTGGTGCGTAATCTCTATGCTGGGGCGAATCAGAAGGTGGATTACAACCTGATTCCAACCGCGGTGTTCTGTCAGCCTAATATTGGTACGGTAGGCTTGAGTGAAGAACAGGCCAGAGAAGAATACGACAACATTGAAGTGTTTAAGTCTGAGTTCCGCGCCATGAAACATACTATCAGCGGCAGCGAAGAGCGCACTTTTATGAAGATGCTGGTGGATGCAGACAGCCGTAAAGTACTGGGTGTACACATGGTTGGACCAGATGCGGGTGAGATCATTCAGGGTATTGGTATTGCTCTTAAAGCGGGAGCAACCAAAGAGGTGTTCGATAGCACAATCGGCATTCACCCGACAGCAGCGGAAGAGTTTGTCACTATGCGTGACCCGGTTTCCAGCTGATCAGTTATGTGATTACTTTTGAGTGGAAAAGGCCCGTTATGACGGGCCTTTTTTTATAGGTATTCAAAGTAGAGAGGTTATTTTCGCCGCGACGGCTTCACCCAGAATAAGATGCTGGGGTGTATCGAGGTGAATGCCGTCTACCGAACTGGCATCGGTAACTTCAGCGGCATCCATGAAGTGACAGCTCATCTCACTACAAACCTTTGCCAGTTCCTTAGCCAGACCTTTACTGCGGTTCTCTGCATTTTCGAATTTGTTGGCAATAGCGCCTTTGGGGTGGGTTATTACAGGAGGGCTGATGACCAGAATATCCGGCAAAGGCATTCCCGGTTCGATCGGGGCTGTACGAATGATGTTGATCAGTTTCATCATTCCTTGCGCCGATAACCAGGCGTTGTTGTTATGGGTACACTGGAAGTCGTTGGTGCCTAGCATAAGAACAACTAGCCTCAAGGGCGAATTGATTTCCATTGCCTGAGCAAGATGTTCAGAACCATTGCGACCCACTTTAAAGGGATCATCCCAGGTGGTTCTTCGCCCGTTCAGGCAGTTCTCTATGATCCGGGTATTATGCCCCTGTTGCCTTAGTTTGATCTCGCAGACCCCCGGCCAGCGTTGATCAAATGATAGGCGCTTTCGGGTGTTAGGAATTATGCCCCAGGTCAGACTGTCGGAATAAACCAGGATCTGTTCCATGATCGGCCTCATTTTTTATATTGGTTATATTCCTTATAACCCTAAATCCAGCAAACTCAAACATCCCAGTGCTGCAAAACCTGCAACTAACAACAGAATAGGTGGTTTGAAAGTGCGTAGAACAAAGAAACCGATAAGCACCAATGCCATATCTAAGCTGGAAGTGACGCTGCTGACAAACACCGGCTGATAGAGTGCAGACAGCAGAAGCCCTACCACAGCCGCGTTAATTCCCCAGACCGCACCTGCCACTTTAGGTCGGTGAGCCAACGATTCCCAGGAACCTTGTAACCCCAGAACCAGTAAAAAACCTGGCAGGAAAACTCCAAGAGTTGCGACCAGGGCAGCAATAAGCGGCAGGTTCTGCATCATCTCAGCCCCAAGATAAGTGGCTAGCGTGAACATCGGCCCTGGAATAGCCTGTGCCGCAGCATAACCGAGAATAAACTGATCGGCTGTTACTGCATCACCTACCGTTTGTTGCAACAGTGGCAGGACAACATGGCCGCCGCCAAATACAAGACTACCTGCCTGATAAAATCCGGAGAACAAACTGATCCATTCTGATTGGGAAGCAAGCAAAGGCAGAATAAGGAAAAGGCCCAGGAAGAGAATTAACGGCAACTTGCGGGTTTTTACCGGCAGGTTATCTGTTTGTGTTTGCCCTTTATGCAATACCAGCCCAACGCTAGCGGCGAGTATCAAAACCGCCATTTGTATCCAAAGGCTGGGAGCGATCAGCAGGGCCGCTGCAGTGAGAACCGCGATAGCCAGACTCGAGGGTTCTTTACAAAAGCTCCTTTGCATATTCAGTGTTGCGTCGGCGACCACAATGACAGCTAATAATTTAAGACCGTGGATAATGCCGGCCATCCAACCAGATTCAGCATGGTTACCGTAAACTGCAAGCAGATACAGAATCAGGAAAGAGGGGAGTGTAAACCCCACAAATGCAGCAATGCCACCGGGCAAACCTGCACGGCGCAGACCCAGTGCGAAACCAACCTGACTGGAACCCGGCCCGGGTAGGAACTGACTTAAAGCGATCAGCCTTGAATAGGCATCCTGCTCGATCCATTTTTTTTCTTCAACGAAGGTTTTCTGGAAATAACCAAGGTGGGCTGCCGGTCCGCCAAAACTGGTAAAACCTAAAAGTAAAAAACGCCAGAATACTTCCCAAATAGCTTTCATGCCTACCTCGCAAAATTGTTCGCGACAAGATTAAGACAAAACGATGAAAGAAATATGACGTGAGTGATTTTGTAATTTTGTTAGGGCAATAAAAAAGCCGCTTTCGCGGCTTGTTTGTCAGAGTCAATGTTACGAAACTATAACGCGGTTTCGACCAGACTCTTTCGCTTGATAGAGTGCCTTATCGGTCCGCTCTATTAATTTCTCAGCGGTTTCACCCGCAACGAGTTGTGAAACACCAAAGGAAGCGGTTATGGAACTGATCACTTCTCCGGACTTTTTCTGTTTAATACGAATCGCCTGAATCTTAGCGCGGATCTCTTCAGCCAGTTTCGTGGCTGTTTCCTTGGTAGACCCTGGCATTAATACGGCAAACTCTTCGCCGCCGTATCGAACCGGGATCATTGGTTCTGGGCAGGCATCTTTTAAAAGCTTCCCGACATACTGCAGAACCTTATCTCCCATCAGGTGCCCATAGGTATCGTTGAATCGTTTGAAATGATCAACGTCCACAAGCACAAAAGATGAAGTGATATGCTGGTTACTGCCAGTGAGCAGTTCCAGTTCGGCATCAAAGGTACGACGGTTGAAGAGATTGGTTAATGGATCAACCCGGGCATCCTGACGTGTTTTGGTCAGTTCCTCTTTCAGGGACTGGATCTCGGCCTGAGCTTCATCCATTCGCTCCTGGAACAAGCGTGTTGTCTCACTCATTTTTTTCGTATGAGTGGAAAGAGTTGTGATTACAGTCTCAACCGGAAGGCTGGGTTCACCATCTTCGGATTCTCTGAGACTGTCCAGACTGTCTTCCAAAACATCGCTGAAACTTGCTGATTCCTGTGCCACATCCCCGGCATGTTCGTGCAGATTATTAATCAGGCTAATCAGATTAGCCTGAATATCTTCTGCACCCTGAATTTCATCCTTGATCATATGCTCGCGGAACAATTGTTCGCTGAGCATCGTAGGGCAGGTACCATAGGTAGTGAGCGTTTTATCTAACTGAACATTCAGTTCTGGAACGCGGTCACTCACATAGGTATACCACAGCGCATAGTTGAGTGGATTGGGTGGAATATTGTGCTTTACCATCAGGGGCACTGCCTGACGTAGGTATTCAGCAGCTTGATTGTTATTTTCAGCGAACTTCATACTTCTCTCATGTCGAGTCAACAAATAAAACGATACAACTGCGTCAGTGTTATGTGTAGTTATAACTTAGAAAACACAACACGACCGCGACAACTTTAAAACAATCGTTTAAATTTGGGAATGACTCACCTCTAAAAAATTATAGAATTTACATTTATTTACACGTTAGTCTTTTATCGGCCGTTGCCAGATAATCTTCAATTATTAAAAAGTCTATTTTTATGTCTACAAACACTGACTTTAAGTGTAGCTCTTAGTATTAAGTATAAGTGTTCATTTTTTGTACCGTGTTAAAGTCCATTAAAATCAAGCGGTTATTTTTTCATCATTCAGGTACTTATCAGTTGCTGCTACAGGGTTTGCATTTCCGTAATCTGCGAGGGGATCTTTTTGGCGGTATTACTGCTGCGGTGGTTGCTCTGCCATTGGCGTTGGCTTTTGGGGTCTCTTCAGGAGCCGGTGCCATCGCCGGGATTTATGGTGCTATCTGTGTAGGATTATTCGCAGCTCTGTTTGGTGGAACGCCGTCTCAGATATCCGGCCCAACAGGCCCTATGACCGTGGTGATGGCTGCGGTATTTACCCAGTTCTCAGCGGTAGATCCCATCAATGGCCCAGCGGTCGCATTTACTGTTGTTCTGATGGGCGGTTTTTTTCAGATTTTGTTTGGGATTTTCAAGCTGGGAAAATATGTCACCTTGATGCCTTTTCCGGTGATTTCAGGGTTTATGAGTGGCATAGGGGTGATCATCATAGCCTTGCAGCTTTCACCCTTACTGGGCTTTCCTGCGGAATCATCGGTTGTTAGTTCTTTACAGCACTTGCCGCATAATCTCAGCGAATTCCACTCGGGGGCCTTAATACTAGGGCTTCTGACTCTGGTTATTTTGTTTGCCTGTCCGGGTGTTGTTTCCCGGATAATACCAGCCCCCTTGCTGGCTTTGATTCTGTGCACGCTGATTGCGATGCTTGTATTTAGTAATCAGCCGGTTCCGGTTATTGGCGAGATACCCACCGGTCTGCCATCGCTCATTCTTCCTACAATTGAACCTGAGCTTTTAAAAGATATGCTGCTTTCCGCAATTATGCTGGCTGCTCTGGGTTCAATCGATTCTTTGCTTACCTCTTTAGTGGCAGATAATATGACCAAATCGCAGCATGACTCTGATCGTGAATTGATCGGTCAGGGAGTGGGCAATATGGTCGCAGGTTTGTTCGGTGGATTACCGGGAGCAGGGGCGACCATGCGAACGGTTGTGAATATCCGTGCCGGGGGGGAATCCTCCTTATCCGGGGTAGTGCATGCTTTGGTGCTACTGATTGTTGTGCTGGGAGCAGGAGGGCTGGCAGAGAATATTCCCCATGCTGTCTTGGCTGGAATTTTGATTAAAGTCGGTATCGATATTATTGATTGGGATTTCCTGAGAAGGCTACATCGGGCCCCTCTCTTTGTCGTCGTGTTAATGCTTCTGGTATTGGGTCTGACTGTATTTGTAGATCTGGTGACCGCTGTCTTAGTTGGTGTGTTTCTGGCAAATATCATCACCATCAAACGCCTGTCGGACCATCAGGTGGAGTCCATCAGACTGATCTCGGATCAGCCCGATGAACTGGACGTGCTGACCCATCGTGAAAAAGAGCTGCTTACGGCCGCAACGGGTAGAATCCTGCTTTATAAAATTGATGGTCCCGTCAGTTACGCTTCTGTGAAAGGTATGACAAACAAGCTTCGTCATTGGGGGGATCATGATGCTTTATTGTTTGATATTTCAACGGTGCCGCTGATTGATGTCTCAACCGCGATGGCGTTTGAAAATATGATTCTGGAAGCATTGCAGGAAAACCGGCAGGTTTATTTTATCGGAATGGATGACGCAGTACAGCATGTGTTCGATCGGATGAATATATCGAAGTTATTACCTGAGAGCTGTTTTTTTGACTCCAGAGAGAACGCGGTAGAAATGGCCTTTCAGAGTGTTTTTTCAGAAGAGTAACTGATCAGGTGCATCATGGGACTTAAACTGTCGGATAGGGTTACCAGTTGTTCCTCACTGCCTTTGCCCTGGATCTTGAGTTGAGATTCCCAATGTCGGTCAGTGATCTCGGCACCTGAATTTGTAACTAACCTCTCTATGTCACTGACGAGCTCAAACGGCAGTTGGATTGAAAAGCGGTGTTTGGACAAGTATTCGTCTGTGGGTAGAATCTCAATCGCTTCCTGAACTGCCTGGCTGTATGCTCTTACCAAACCTCCCGCGCCTAGTTTTATGCCTCCAAAATACCGGGTAACCACAACGGTAATTTCACATAAGTCACTGTGCTCAAGGACATTAAGCATGGGTTTACCAGCCGTACCTTTGGGTTCACCATCATCATTACTCTGGCGACAATTGAGCTGATCTCTCAAGCCGGCAATACGCGCCCAGCAATTATGATTAGCTTTTGGGTGCAGCTGTTGGATCGAATCTATAAAGGACTCAGATGATTGTTTATCCGGAGTGTGGGCTATATAGGTAATGAATCGACTGCGTTTTACTCCTATTTCGTGGCTAAAAGGGGACTGAGCAGGAAAAAACTGTTTCACTTCGCGCAGCCTGCTGCCAGATAGACGGAGCCGAAATAGTTTTTATCCGGGAAACGCTGTTCCAGTTGCGTGGTGACGAGTTCAACCAGTTGCTCATTACTGTGGCCGGCGGCCTGAAGGTTAAGCATGTCCGCTTCATATAAAAGAATTTCAATATCCATAGTCTGCGGCTGGTAATGCAGAGTTAGGCGGTAAAATTCTATACCTGGATAAATTGTTTCCAGAGTAGAAAGGATTACGCCTGAAATATCACTGCGAAGAGGTAATTCATAAGAGGGCGTGGGATCTATTTTTTCATCATTGTATGTATCAATGTGATAAATGATATGGCCGATGTCATCACATTCTTCATGTAGTTTGTAACAGGCTAAATCTCCAAGATGATGACCTTCTGATGCGCTGATATCTGATCCAACCTGAATGTGTAACTCAAGAATGCTCTTACTGCCCATTGCACGGCTTTTGAAACTGTGAACACTTATGATGCCTTGAATGGACATCACTATATCCTGATAGCGTTTTATATCCTCTTCAGGCAGGGAAGTGCCAACGAGTTGCTTAATACTGTCCCAGCTAAGATCCCAGCCAATTTTACCAACAATAAAGGCGACAATGATGGCAGCAACAGCATCCAGCCAGGTTATACCGGCCATGGTCCCTGCTATACCTACAAACACTACAATTGAAGAAAGCGCGTCGGTCCGGCTGTGCCAGGCATTAGCGACCAGCAGATCAGAACCGGTATCTTTACCTACTTTCAGGGTGTATCTGAATATCCATTCTTTAGCGGCTACTGATATAGCTGCTACCAGTAGAGTCGGCCATTCCGGAATAAGAAGCTCTGAACTATCCAGCAGGGAAAGGGTGCTTTCATAGATCATCGCGCCGGCGATAGCGATAAGAATACTACCAAGCAGTACGGTACCCAGTGTTTCAAAATGAGCGTGTCCCCAGGGGTGTTCTTCGTCAGGTTCATCCCCTGAGAATTTGAGAATGACGATGACCATTAAGTCAGTGAGCAAATCGGAAAGCGAGTGAATACCATCAGCAACCAAACCTGCGGAATGAGATAGGTGGCCGATAATAATTTTGCTAAAGCCTAGAAGACCATCCAGAATTGCACCAATGATGGTAACCCGTTGTACAGCGTGTTGTTGCTCTGAACTTCTACTCATTAGAAACTTTACTCATTTATGATGGGAATATCCTATCAGGAAGTGGGCATTTATTTCAGTTTGTTCGCAATCTGTATCGATAATTTGCTGTTCTGAATCAAATTTTAATTACCATAAGCAGGATTTTATGATTTGCAGAGCATTTACAGGCTTTTTCCTATGATTTCTAAGCAGTTTTAGTTGCTCTGCCGGAAAAGTTTTTCACCGTTAACCAAAATAGTGCATAGGTATCAATATAGTGCGTATAAAAAAACCATAAATTACTATATTGACATAATTAACATGTTGTTTTTAAAGGAATAAAACTGCATTGGTTAAAAAATAGCCAGTTTAATGCAAGTCCACTATTTATGGGTGTTTCATGCAGTTTTAAAGTTATAATTCACAGAGTTATCCACAGAGTGTGTGGGTAGTAGGCTTAAGGCCCTGTAATTACTGTTTTTGAATAACTTTTTGCGGTGCAAAACCACTGTTATGAGGAGGATTTTTTTTATATTCTCTATCTAAAGGTCATACAAAACTGAAAGGAATAAGATGGAAGGTAGTGCGGTCACTCAAGTGGTTCTCCCTCTGGCACTTTTTTTAATCATGCTCGGGGTTGGTATGTCGCTGAAAATTGCAGACTTCCAGTTTTTACTCCGGCAGCCAAAAGCAGTTTTGATAGGGGTAATGGCACAGTTATTTGTGCTACCTCTACTCGGGGCATTTATTGTTATGTTGTTTAGTTTACCTGCGCCACTTGCTGTTGGCATTATGGTACTGACCTTTGCTCCAGGTGGAGCTACCTCGAATATGATCACTTATCTCTGTCGTGGTGATACAGCGCTTTCCGTGTGCTTGACGGGTATTACAGGCTTGATAACACCTTTTACTATGCCGTTTATGACGTTGCTGGCAATCAGTGTGTTAATCGGTGAGAAGCAAGCGATGGCGTTTCCGGTCGGAGTAACAGTGATCAAACTTCTTGTGATCTCAGTGTTACCGGCGATTCTTGGAATCCTGATAAATCGTAAATGGCCGGATTTCTGTCAACGTATTCAAAAAACGATAAAAATAGTTGCCGCCACGTTTTTAATTCTGGTGGTGTTTGCGATTGTGAAAAGTAACTGGGAGCGTCTACCTGATCTGGTATTGCTGACCGGACCTGCGGTGATCTGCCTGGTCATAATGGCTATGCTGACGGGTTATGGCATAGCCAGGAAAACCGGGCTTACCGGCAAGCAGGGTCTGACCCTGTCCATAGAAGTGGGCATTCAGAATGCGGCGATCGCTTTATTGGTTACCGGGGGAATATTGCAAAACCCTGAGATGTCAGCCAGTGCTTTGATCTATGGCGTTTTGATGAATATCCCGGCCTTTGCCCTTATTGCCTATCGAAACTGGCCGCAGAAGAGTTCTGAGGGCAGTCTGGCCTGACGCATTGGGACTTTTGCTAGAGGTCTCTTAGTCTATTCCAAGAATTTTGTGATTCTGCAGACTGAGTTTCCATTGTGGGTGCTGCTTGCAATATTCAACTGTAGCCCGAGTGGCTTTTTGTCTCTCAGGACCATCCAGTGGTTGTAGATAAAAGTGTTCGAACTGCATATCCGCAAATCTGTCGGGCAGAGCCAGTGATTGCGGGTATACCAGCTTCAGTTCATGACCACTTGTGATAAGCAACTCTGCATCGGCTTTTGGGCTGACACAGATCCAGTCGATTCCGGAAGGGAGTGGTTTGGTACCATTTGTCTCAATAGCCACTTCAAAACCCGAGTTGTGGCAAGTATCTACCAGTTCCTGATCCAGTTGCAGCGCAGGTTCCCCACCCGTAAAAATAATATAAGGCTTGACGCTGGTCTGGAGAGGCCAGAAACCTCTGAGGTATTTGCATAGTTCGTCTGCCGTGGAGAACTTACCTCCATTCTGACCATCAGTACCGACAAAATCGGTATCACAGAAGTCACAGATGGCAGAAGCCCGGTCCTGCTCTCTGCCTGACCAGAGATTACAACCAGTGAAACGGCAGAAGATAGCAGCGCGTCCGGATTGGGCGCCCTCACCCTGAAGACTGAAGAATATTTCTTTTACGGAATACATGGTATGTGCTTGAGCCAGACTGGCCAAAAACATGGCTCAGGCAGTTCATTTCAATTAGTATTGACGGGCCCTGAAAAAGGGCTTTTTTCGAGGCGCTAAGTCTACACTTGTACACCCTAACTGCAAGTGATTGTATACACTTTGAACAGCTAAATAAGGTATTACTGTGGAAATCAGAGAGATCGATAAAGATGTTTACCAGAAAAAGCAACGTAAAGTAGCCATTCTGGTGTGTAGCGTATTCGCCATTCTGGGCTTAAGCGCCAGCGCTCTTTTAAGACATTACTACGGTAATGCGGAAGGCGAGAATATGATAGTCAATCTTGCGGGTGTATTAATTGGTCTTTTGATCACTATCGCTATTTTTTCTCAGGTTTTTAAAAAGCCATATTTTGATGATATCCGGTACACATGGAATTTGAAAAAACGGGCACTGAAGATCCAGAATCATCGTCATAAATGGGAACAGAAACTACAGGACGGTAGTCAGACAGCAGCCACCGTTCTGGCGTTTTATCATAAAGCAACTCTGCAACTGCAGTTGCTGGACAAAAACGAATTTGGTTATAACGAAACCGTCGAAAGAGAGGCAAAATTTCTCTCTGAATGTGAGCAGCTTAATCTCACTCCGGATGCAACTCAGTTCAGTATCGACCTTTTAGAAAGTTTAAATTAGTTACATCTAATGTCTAAAGCCGGAAACATGGCTCTTAAAATCGATTTATGTGAAAATCTGAGTTATAACTAACAGGCATAAATTTATAATAAAAAGAGGTGTGAGATGCTCAAACGTACAGTTACAGGTCTGACTCTGGCCGCAACACTGGTGTTATCACCAGTTGTGATGGCGGAAGGCGGTGGCAAAAAAGCGATGATTGCTCCGGGTTTGTATTCCTTCACGGTGGAACATGAAGGTGAACCGGTGGAGGTTATGCGTAATCAGGACCCTGCCAATACAATTAATGAGCTGTACAGCACCACGTTCAGAGGGATGCCTCAGCCGATTCGCCCATTCGAGCCCTACGACGTGGAAACTATTGCAGAGCGTGAATTTGTCGGTTACATGCAGCAGTCTCAGAAAGATGAAAATGTCCTTATCGTTGATACCCGTACTGAAGGTTGGCATTACCGTTTGACCATTCCAGGCAGTATTAATGTTCCTTACACAGTCATGAAGGAAGAGGAGTCTGCTGCAGATGCAATGGAAGAGTTTGGGGCAGATGTAGCTGAAGACGGTAGCTTTGATTTTACCAATGCAAAAACACTGGCGATGTTCTGTAACGGCTACTGGTGTGGTCAGACTCCGACTCTGGTAAGAGCGATGTTGGAAGTGGGCTATCCTGCTGAGAAAATTAAATACTACCGTGGTGGCATGCAAGCCTGGACCAGTTTAGGCCTGACCACTGTAGGTGATGGTGAGTAATTTATCCTGACTTGGACTGGTTGAATTTAGTGACTAGTTCGGTGATGGGTTGTGGGTGGGCTATCCCGTATCCTTGGGCATAGTCCACACCCATATCCAGAAGTAGATCTTCAATATCTTTATCTTCTACAAATTCCGCAACGGTCAGTTTCCCCATTAATTGCCCGATCTCATTGATACTCTTCACCATGGCGCGGTCTATTTTGTCTTTCGACATATTTTTCACAAAGATGCCGTCAATCTTCACATAATTTACGGGTAGAGTTTTCAGGTATCCAAACGATGAGAGTCCACTACCAAAGTCATCTAGCGCAAATTTGCATCCAAATGCTTCCAACTCCTGAATAAAGTTGACGGCTTCAGCAAGGTTTGTGATGGTTGCGGTTTCGGTTATTTCGAAGCAAATCCGCTCGCAAGGTACCGAGAATTCCCGGAAACAATCTTTCAGGTAACTTAAAAATTCTGGGTCATTGACTGAAAGGCCTGAGAGGTTGATGGATAGGGAAATATCAGTATCCATAAGATCGGAAGTTAACAGGTGGCATGTTTGCACGACCACCCAGCGGTCAATTTTGGGGGAAATTCCATAGCGCTCGGCACTGGGTAAAAAAGCGCCGGGGGGGATTATGTTGCCCTCGTCATCAATGTACCTGATCAGTACCTCATAGTGAGGTGGTAAATTTGGTTTGAGTGGTTTGATCTCTTGTGCATATAGTTCAAAATTGTGGTTTTCAAGTCCTTCGTGAATACGAGTTACCCACTGGTATTCACCTTTCCTCGTATCACTGAGGTTGTTTCCATTATGATGGTGTATTCTGTTTCGTCCTTGTTCTTTGGCTACATAACAGGATGAATCAGCCTGACTGAGAATAACACTGGACTCAGGGGAGTACTGATCCAGCGTAAGCCAACCAATGCTAATCGTTACCTTAAAGCTCTGGTTTTCCCAAAGAAATGTGAAATCTTCTATAGCTTGTCGAATATGCTCGACTATTTTTCCAGATTTTTCGTTATCACAATGCCGAATCAGGACCGCGAATTCATCTCCTCCCAAACGGGATACAAGATCGTTTTGCCGCACACAGCTCTGGATAATAGTGCTGATCTGACGAAGTAGTTGATCTCCAGCTGCGTGGCCGCAGGTATCGTTGATCTGCTTAAACTGATCAACATCGGAGAACACAATGGCATGTTCACAATTATCTTTTTTGGACTGCTCTAACAATTGCTCAAGCTGAAGCTCAAATTCATGACGATTAACCAGACCTGTTAACAAGCAGTGACTGGCTTGATATTCGAGCTTTTCGGTTAACATGTGAGAGGAAGTAATATCTTCCTGAGTACAGAGGAAATGATTGGTTTGGCCCGATTCATCAACGATAGGGGAGATCACTACTGATGCCCAGTATAAGGCTCCATTTTTGCATTTGTTCTGAATTTGTCCCCGCCATTCAGAACCAGAATTTATTTTTTCCCAAAGTTCTGTATAGAAAGATTCTGAGTGTTTCCCTGAGCTTAAAAGGTTAGGGGTGTTTTCAAGAAACTCTTCTTTTGAATAGCCCGTGACTTCACAGAATTTTGGGTTGACGTAGGTTATTTCTCCCAACGGATTAGTGATCATGATCATACTTGCGCATTGTTCAACCGCGAGTGAGAATTTTGCCAATTCCTCCTGGTTTTTCTGAAATTCGGTGATGTCCCGGGTTATTGCCAAATGGGCAATGATCTGACCATTTTCGTCATAAAGTGGAGCTGCGTGGCTATCAACACGTTTTCGTGTCCCCTCAAGGCCAACCACATCGTATTGCATCTCCAGCTTTTCACCGTTAAAGATACGATGATTGAATTCGATATAGGCTTCACGGTCTTCAGGGGCGATCAAATCATAAACGGATGCGTAACGAACATCGTTAAGTGAATTGGCTTCAACGATCTTAAGCCCAGCGGCGTTCATATCCATTAGGGTACCGTCTTTCGCGACGGTTTTAACGCATTCAGGTTCTGAATCTATGATGTTTTGAATAAGTTGCTTTTGATGGTTCAGCTTGTGGTTTTGCGCTTTGATTTTCCAAAGCTGTTTATTAAACAGGTAGGCAAACAGAGAAATAAACAGAGTTAAAACTGAGCGAAAGTAGATCTCTTCAGGTGCAGGGCTTATTAATTCTTCAAGAAATTCTTCATCACTAAAGAACAGGGAATCTATGAGTGGATCAAGTACCCAGACACCGGCAACCAGTATAAGTGATACAGCGGTAGCACTTTTACTGGATAACGGCTCAGCCTGTCCTATGTTCTGTTTATCATTATTATTTTGCACACAAAACTCAGTTTACAACGTCAGGTAACTACAAAGTCTAGCATAGCTCAAAATGTAACAATAACCTGTAGTTTTTTATTAGGGCCTTTGGGCCTCCCCCCCGAAACATTCGATTAAAGCCGGGATCAGTTTGGTAAATTCCAGCCCCATCTGAACCATATCGACGTCGAACTGGGTGATTTCGTCTTCGGCGCCTTCATCAGCAATTTTTTCCTGCATCTGTTCTGTTGGTTTCAGGCGCTTGATTGAAAGGTCGTCATTCAAAACAAACTTGAGTTGTTCATCCCAGACAACAGAAAGCTTAGTTACCCTTTTGCCGGCTTCCAGATGAGCAATAAACTCTTCATCTTCCAGTTGCTGGCCTTTGATCCGGATAACTCCTCCTTCAAGAACATTATCGCGAAGTTCACATTCATCCTGCACTTCAAACGCTGCTGGGATCGATTCATGTTTTTCCAGCCAGTGAGACATAACGGCGGAAGGTGATTGATTCACATCAGGAAGGGTCAACGGTAAGCTGCCAAGGGAACCTCTCAGGTGACTGAGTAGTTCTTCTGCGCGTTTATGGCTGGAGGCATCAACTACTACCCATCCCTGCTGTGGCGCAATCAGAGCGAAGGTTTTCTGGTATTTACTGAAAGCCCGGGGTAGCAGATCCAGAGTGACTTCATCTTTCAGTTGATCACGTTCTTTCTTATAAACTTTGCGGGATTGTTGCTGTTCAATTTCAGCAACCTTTTCATTGACGATCTCTTTGATCACAGAAGAGGGAAGAATCTTTTCCTCTTTGTGCGCAGATACCATCAAGAAACCCTGTACCTCGTGGACGAGTTCATCCTCGATGTATTTGCAGGGAGTGCTCCAGCCATAGCGACTCAGTTCCTGACTTTTACAGGGGCTAAAAGCGTGTTCCTGGAGTTTTTCCTGAAGCTGATCCTGTGTGTAAGGAAATTGTTCAGTTAATCGATAAAAGATCAGATTTTTAAACCACATAACCGCTCCGGCCCGATGAAAAGCTGTGCATGTTAGCAAGAATTGCAGGTTATGGAAGGATTATAATTAAGGCTCAGGGATTAAGAGCTGTAAAACCTTGTCGTAAGGCTTTATCAACATAGAAGCCATACAACTCTGGGGTATTTATACCAATGATTTTTTGCGCAACTTGTTGACCCTGTTGATCAAGAAATAACAGAGTCGGGGTTGCCCATGCCCCATACCTCTGGGCAAACTCCGTTGTGTTAACTGAGTTCCCGGCAAAGTCTTTGATGGATTTGCCCGTATTGATCTCAATCTCACTGAACAGTGTGTTTTCTGCATAGTTACCGCTGATGATCATCGGTCGTAGTATCTCTTCAGTGATCTGAACGCAGTAACTGCAATTGGGTTGAGAGACCAGCATTAAAACTACTTTATTCTGGCCTTTTATGTTGATGCCAGACTGCCGGTACTCAGCCTGAAGATTTGATGCGATGGGTAATCCAGACGCACTTACAAGGCTGCTCAGGGTAAAGAGCAGAGTGGCAGATATCAGTTGGAACAAAGAGGGTATACGCATCGTAATTATTATAGACCTTCGAGAAATTCCAGAGTTCCCTCTATCACCTCATCCATATACAGGTCGCGGAAAAAATGGTCTGCACCTTCAATAGTAATGGTTTGCAGGTTGTCATTAGAAATCTGGTCCAGTTCCTGACCCAAACTGGCAACCGTCGTGTCTTCACTGCCAATAAATACCAGAGAGGGGAGTGTTGTCTGTTGCAGTAAAACTGGAGTATTAAAATCGGAACTGTATTCGTAATAACTGATGAAGCTTGCTGCCGTGACCGAAGTGTTTTCACAATAGATGAAATCGGTATTTTGCAGCGTCTCATCGGCTTTCAGGGTTTTTGCCTTTGCCAGAATTGGGGCAAAATCTTTGTTGTAGCGTTTTTTATAGCTCTCTATGTGTGCTGTTTCCGTTGTGGCCTGAGGAGCGATGAGGATCTGAGCTTTTACCTCTGGCATGGAGTTCTGGTTGCTGTACATCACGGTCTGGCTGCCGCCACGTGAGTGGGCTGCAAGAATGATCTCTTTACTGCCTTTTTCTTTTAACCAGTTAGCCCAAAGCCCGATTTCGTCGGCAGCATCTGCATGTTTATGGTTATGTCTAACCGGGCAATCATACATGCCATGACGATTGTGCAGACCGAGGCTCAGATTGATAGCGAGGCTGCTTATGCCTTCGTCAGAGAGAAGTTCCTGCCAGCTGGAGATAATTTCCATGGCGTTGTGTGCGAGCGTTCCGTGGGTAATCAGGAAGATTTTTTCATATCCACTCTCTTCAGTCAGAACCAGATTGGCATTAAGCTCCAGATTGTTGTGCTGAAGGGTGACCTCTTCTGCAACAATCATCTCTGACAAGCATAGGCTAAGGCTAAAAAGCAGGGTAAGGACGGAACGACGCATGGCGGACTCCAATACAACTTGTTTCTAATTTAGATTATATTGATATTCTAATTCGAAATATGCAAGTCGTATTGGAAATAACAGGGCTGTAAATTTGTCTTACAGACCTTCGTAGGCCATAAGGGTGTGAACCGGCACACCTGCATCCTGAATCTTGCTGGAGCCCTGAAGGTCAGGCAGATCGATCAGAGCAGCGGCTTCATAGATGTTTGCACCCAGTTCTTTGATCAGGCTGCAAGCGGCAAGGATAGTTCCACCGGTTGCTATCAGATCGTCAAATACCAGTACGTTATCACCTGCTTCTACGGCATCGATCTGCATCTCAACTGCAGCCGTACCGTATTCCAGAGCATATTCCTGGTGAATGGTTTCACCTGGCAGTTTGCCTTTTTTACGGACCAGAACCAGAGGGATATTGAGGTGGTAGGACATGATTGAGCTTATCAGAAAGCCACGAGCATCGATACTGGCAATGTGGGTGATTTCACTATCGATGTAACGCTGAATAAAGGCATCAGCAACCATGCGCAGGGCTTTAGGATCTTTAAACAGAGGAGTGATGTCTCGAAACTGTACACCTGCTTCGGGCCAGTCAGGAATGGTTCTGATCACTGACTTTACATAACACTCGTCATAAGACATGGAATACTCCTTAGTAGTACCACGTTGATTTAGCTCAATGCTTTATAGTGGATTAGAAAGTTAAATGTATCTGTTGGGTTACACATTGAGATGGCTACTTAATTGTGCAACTTAAAAGCACCAGTGACGCGAGTCACTGGTGCTTTTTAATTTATGCTTAGCTTTGTTGCTGAGAACACTGAGTCTGGATCTGATCGGTCAGTTCGGGACCTTCACATTCACCAGAGATCTCATACAGCTTCATGAGATCTTCAATATGCACTTCTTTGCCGTCTACAGCCAGAAGGCCAGATTTCTGAAAGCGGGTAAAAATACGGCTGACGGTTTCAACGGCCAGACCCAGGTAGTTACCAATCTCGTTACGAGACATAGAAAGCCTGAAGCTGGTTTCGGAATAACCACGTAGTTTAAAGCGCTGTGATAGTTTGATCAGGAAGGTTGCGATACGTTCTTCAGCATTTTTCTTGGAAAGTAACAACATCATCTGTTGTTCTTCGCGAATCTCTTTACTCATAGAGCGAAGAAGCTGGCGGCGTAATTCCGGAAGCTGACCCGATAGATCATCCAGACGCTCAAATGGTATTTCACACACGGTGGTGGTTTCAAGAACCTTTGCTGAAACAGGATATTCGCTCTTATCAAAACCACTCATGCCTACCAGTTCACCCGGGAAATAAAAGCCGGTGATCTGTTCTTCACCTTCATTGGTGATGGTATAAGTTTTCACTGTGCCTGCACGCAAAGCATAAACGCTAGTGAAAGGTGTGCCCTGATGGAACAGGTGCTGACCTTTCTTCATTGGAGGGCTTTTCTCAATGATAGCGTCCAGTCGTTCCATCTCAGTCATATTGAGTGAAACAGGTAAGCACAATGGGCTGAGGCTACATGTATTGCAGCTGACCTGCTGAAGGCTGCGTAACTTCCCTTCGGATGCCTTATGATCGGTCATAGTGTGATCCTGAGTTATCTATCGGATTGCTTTCACCCGATTATGTAATATTTCCACCAGAGGCGAAAGCGTTGAAGCACTATATTATTCTAGAGAAGCGCTGTGTGCTCTGCTCTTTAGGTATATATGCATCAAACGCCATACAGATTCTACGAATCAACAGCCTGCCTGCCGGAGTCACTTCAATACGTCCAGTTTCAAGTTTGATAAGGCCGTCTTCAGCGAATGCTTCTAGTTCCTTTAATGCATCTGCGAAGTATTCATCAAAGTCTATACCGTACTTTTTCGCAACTTTCGTTTTATCTAATTCGAAGTGACAGATTAATTGAGTAATGACAAAACGACGGATGATGTCGTCCTGCGTCAGGCTGACACCGCGTTTAATGGCGTGGCTGTTAGCCGTTACAGCATCAGAATAAGCCTGCATCTCATGCTCATTTTGATAATACACAGAACCGATCTGGCTAATGGCAGAAACACCCATAGCTACCAGGTCACACTCTGCATGGGTGGTATATCCCTGGAAGTTTCTGTGCAGGTTACCAGTGCTCTGAGCTACTGCCAGTTCATCATCCGGCTTGGCGAAGTGATCCATGCCGATATAAACATAACCCGCTTCGAGTAACTTGTTGATGGTCGATTCCAGAATCGCCAGTTTAGTTTCAGGGGAGGGCAGAGTGTCTTCCTGAATGTGGCGCTGGGGACGGAAACGATCGGGCAGGTGAGCATAGTTGAATACCGATAAGCGATCAGGATTCATCTCTATGACTTTATCCAGTGTTGAATTAAAGCCTTCCAGAGTCTGGTAAGGCAGACCGTAGATCAAATCAAGATTAAGTGAACGGAACCCCAGACGACGGGCTTCTTCCAGAATCGCGGCAGTTTGTTCTACAGACTGCAAACGGTTAACTGCTTCCTGTACCTTTGGATCTATATCCTGAAGGCCCAGACTGATACGGTTAAAACCTATATCACGGAGTACCTTAATGGTTTCGAGAGAGGCTTCACGCGGGTCAATCTCGATTGAATAGTCACCAGAATCATCGTCCAGAAGATTAAAATTTTTACGCATTTCAGTCATCAACTCGATCATCTGTTCGTGGCTGATGAATGTAGGGGTACCGCCGCCCCAGTGTAATTGTGTTACCGGGCGATTATCACTGTACCACTCAGACAACTGAGCCATCTCTCGATAAACAGTGTCCAGATAGGGCTGAGCCTTTTTTCTGTTACGTGTGATGACCTTGTTACAGGCACAGTAGTAGCACACGTGTTCGCAGAACGGGATATGCACATAGAGAGACAGAGGAGAGGATTTGTCCGCTGATGTCTGGCCAGTTGCTACCAGATCAGCCGGTGAAAGCTCGGGATCAAACTGAACTGCTGTTGGATAGGATGTATATCTTGGACCGGAGAGGTCATAACGTTTAATTAGCTCCAGGTCCCACTTAATCAGATTGTTATCCACAAAACTTTCCTCAATGTCGCATTAACCCGCGATTATAACAGGGGTTAATGGAGTATGCCTTGCCAGGGAATTGTATATATCCCCATTAAAATAATGATGCCACCAGAAACCTGTTTGGTGATCTGGTGCTGTAAAAGTTGTTTCATCTGCTGTGCCAGCATGCCGGTCATCAGCATGGCTGGCAAAGTACCCAGCCCGAAGAAGATCATCAACTGAGTGCTCATTAACCAGTCTGATGCGGCTGAAGCCCAGATTAGTGTGCTGTATACCAATCCGCATGGTAGCCATCCCCAAACTAATCCCAACAGAATTGCCTGGTGGGCGTTTTTAACCGGGAGTAATTTGCTGGCAAAGGGGCTGATGCGTTTCCAGAGAATTGAGCCGGCTTTTTCTACCTGAGTCAGAATCTGCCACCACTGGGCAATATATAAACCCATAAAGACCAGCATCAGGCCTGCGAAAGATCTGATGATAATTTGTATTGTTGGATCTTCTATAAGCCAGCTGAGGCTACCAAGAATTGCACCGGCAACGCCATAACTAAAGATACGTCCAGCGTTGTATCCCAATAGCAGACCTACGCCTCGGTTGCCTCCCGGGCTGCCCATGGCAACCGTAGCAGCAATGCCTCCACACATGCCTAAGCAGTGTGTTCCTCCCAGTAAACCAAGGAAAAAAGCGGTGGAGAGAGCCAGGCTTTCAGTCATTCTTATCGCTTTCTGTGACCTTGGCGTCGTCAGGAATCAGGTCTTCGTCATCCTCAAACAGAATGCTGTGTGCAGGGCTTTCCAGATCTTCATACTGGCCATTGTTAACGCACCAGAAAAACCCCCAGATTGCACAGCCGGCAAGAATAATGGCAATTGGAATAAGGAGGAAAATGATGTCCATGGTTACACTCAGCTTAGGTAAAGCTGCATTTTATACGATTTTAAACGACAGAGTCAGTATTCAGATCAGTAGATGCAGTGTTTGTAGGTTTAGTCACTGGCTTATTTTTGGGGATGCGGTTAAGGCGCATTGCGTTGCCAACAACGACCAATGAGCTTGCCGACATACCCAGGGCAGCCATATAGGGTGCAATAAAACCAAAGGCTGCTAGCGGCAGTGCGAGCAGGTTATAACACAGGGACCAGCCCAGGTTCTGACGAATAACCGATTTTGTTTTTCTGGCTAAAAGCACACCATCAACTAAACGCAGCAAGTCGTGTTGAACCAAAACTCCATCGGCGTTGGTTTTAGCCAGATCGGTAGCTGTTCCCATCGCAATAGAGGTTTGGGCACCGGCCAGGACCGGGATATCATTAATACCATCACCTACCATGATGATCTGCGCACCTTGCTCCTGAAGCTGGTTGACGTATTCTAGCTTCTCCGCCGGAGAAACGCCGGATACACAATCGGAAATGCCTAACCTGGAGGCGACTTCAGTAACAGCAGAGGAATTATCACCTGTGAGCATCTCACATTTCAGACCCAGATTTTGCAGGGAAGAGATCGCTTCAGCGGCTTCACGTCTGATCTGATCATTTAGTCTGAACCAGGCAAGTGGGCCGGATTCGGAGCAGAGCAGAAGCCATTGTCCACTCACCTGGGGTAGTGGTGGTGCCGTGGCAGAGTTGATTTTTGCAGCATATTCGGGTTTGCCAATGCGGAACTGGGTCCCATCGATTTTACCCTGCAGGCCCTGTCCAAGCTCGGCCTGTATATCAATGGCTGATTTATCCGCAGACTGCTCATGAAAGGCACGGGCTATCGGGTGTTCGCTGTGTTTTTCTAAAGCAGCGGCAATCTGAATGCAGTGGTCCTGATCAAGTGAGGACAGCGGAATGACTTCCTGCAGACTCAGGTTACCCTCTGTTAATGTTCCTGTTTTATCGAAGATTACATGGGTGGCATTGGCCAGGCTTTCCAGAACATGGCCGCGGGTAATGAGCAGGCCATTTTGACGTAAGGTACCTGTTGCTGCGGTAAGAGCCGTTGGTGTCGCTAGCGAAAGGGCGCATGGGCAAGTGACAACAAGTACTGAAAGCGTTATCCAGAAAGCGTGTGCCGGTTCAACAATCCACCAACCGAAACCCACTCCGCAAGCGGTAAGTAGAACCGCAGCAACAAAGTAACTGGCAACCTTATCGGCCAGTTGTGCTGCTTGAGGTTTCTCTTCTTGCGCGCGTTCTAGTAGGCGGACAATAGCCGATAGTTGTGTTTCACTACCTACCTCAGTAATACGAATCTGTATTGGGTTTTCGACGTTAATAGTGCCGCCAACAACTTTGTCTTCACACTCTTTGCGGATAGGTAAGTATTCGCCGGTTAATGCGGATTCATCTACAGAGCTGCTGCCCGAGACTATCATACCGTCTGCGGGTATTGTATGGCCTGGTTTGACCAGTACTACATCACCTGTCTTTAACTCGTTTGCCGGGATTAGTTGTTCATTACCATCAATCATCTTAACGGCGCTGGCCGGGAGTAGATTGAGCAGGGCATTACCGGCTCTGCCTGTACGGTGTCGGGCAATCATTTCCAGATAACGTCCGACCAACAGGAAGAAAGAGAACATAGTCACCGAGTCGAAATAGACTTCACCGCTGTTGGTAATGGTTGCCCACACACTGGCAAAATATGCACCATAGATGGCAATGGATACAGGAACATCCATGGTCAGATGACGGGTCTTAATATCTCTGAATGCGGCAACAATAAAGGGTTTTGCGGAGTAGAGTACAACGGGGGTGGCAATGACCATGCTGGCCCAGCGGATGAAAGTTACATATTGGTTTTCAATCCCCTGAAGAGCGCCACCATACAATGCTACCGCCAGCATCATGGTTTGCATCATGCCGATACCGGCAACGCCTAAACGTCGGGTTGCCCGTTTTTTCTCTAGCTCAAGTAACTGTTCTTCTTTGTCTGGAGTATATGGGTGAGCCTGATAACCAATCCGATAGATTTGAGCCAGAAGATCACTCAGTGGCGTGACATCTGAATCCCAGGTGATACGGGCTCGGTGATTGGTCAAATTAACAATTGCTTTCGAAACACCAGGTATGCCGCTTATATGATTTTCCAGTAACCAGACGCAGGCTGCACAGGTGATGCCTTCAATGACAAGAGTGGCTTCATCTCCCTCGTCGGTGCGACGGACAAAACCCTGTTTAACACTATCATCATCGTATAGAGAGAGTTCTAAGAGCAGTGCATCAGATAGATCTTCACTGCGTATTTCTGGTGCCTGAGCGTTGTCTGTGCGGTGTTTGTAATAATTGTCTAGGCCGCTATCAACGATGGTCTGGGCAACGGCCAGGCATCCAGGGCAACACATTGACCTGGATTTACCGTTGATAATGGTTTGGTAGTCACTACCTTTTGGAACAGATAAACCGCAGTGATAGCAGTTATCATCCTGTTCTTGCACGGTGGAACTGGCTGTCATTATTTAGGTTGCAGTTGTATCTGGTTTTGATCGTAAGGCGGAAGAATTTCAGACCTTAGACTCCAGCTATTTGTGTCGTCCTGCAGAACCAAGTAACGCTTACCTTTGAGGGAGGCTTTTAAACTACCCAGGTATGAACTGCTACCGTTAACATTTTTAAGAGTGATTTCCTGATCATATTGCTGGTGAGTGGGGTGAACAATACTCAGGTTCAGGAAAGCAGGTGGTTCTGTTTGCGTGGTTACAAACTGCAGCATCAGGTCACCGGTGACGTTGTCCAGAGTCAGAGTAGCTGTGAGCCCCATCTCTGTTGCAGTATCGGTTTTGGTGGTATCGACGAATTGTCCACGAGCATGCTTATAGTGATCATTTTTTACAATGCCATCATGAGTGACAATGGATAGGTATAAGAAAAAAGTACCGTAGATCACAACGGCGATGATTGGGGCCAGAATAAACCAAAGCCAGGGTTGTTTGTACCAAGGGCCAGGAGTGTTGTTGCTGTCTGTCATCATAATATCCAAAAAAAACTGCCAAGTCTGAAACCGTAACCAGTTCGTTTCAGACGGGCAGCTATTCTAACCTATTTCAGATCAAGGGGGAGTATTATTCCCCCCTTATTGATATTTGTCAGTTCTTGGGAATCTTCGAGCGTGTCCTGTTAGTGCTTACACGACTTATTTGTAGGTTCCCTAACGTTTAGGAGCTGGACCTATAAAGCGGTTTTCCTCTTCGATAGATATGCTTTGTTTATCCAGCGCTTCAACTTTAAACAGGATGGTGTTGTTTGCTTTGCTCAGGTAGCGAGGTGCAACCGTGATCCTTATCGGTAGGTCAAGCAGCTCGCCAGACTTGATAGTAACAACATCTTCACCCTTATATTCCATCCCTTCAATACCAGAGACGGAGATAGAGTAATCATGATCAACCTGTTCTTTGTTTGCCAGCTTAAGGGTGTAGACATTCTCTATGTTGCCGTTGGGTAACTCAGAAAATAGCTGGCCGCGGTCACGCAAAATATCGACTTCAAGAGGTATGCGGCTATACAGGGTGTAAGCAAAAGCTATGAACATTGCGCACAGAACTGCAAAGTAGCCAATCAGACGCGGACGCATGATGTGAGTTTTATTGCCATCCAGCTGATGCTCAGTAGTGTAGAGAACCAAACCTTTTGGATAGCCGACACGTTCCATCATGTCGTCACAGGCATCTACGCATGCACCACAGGCAACGCACTCATACTGCAGACCATCGCGGATATCGATGCCTACAGGGCAGACGTGTACGCAGGCATTACAATCAATGCAATCACCAAGACCCTGAGCTTTGTAGTCAGACCCTTTCTTGCGTTTACCCCGGTTCTCCCCGCGTTGTTCGTCGTAGGAGATGATCAGTGTATCCTGGTCAAACATTACAGACTGGAAGCGAGCGTATGGGCACATATAGATACATACCTGCTCACGTAGCCAGCCAGCATTACCGTAAGTTGCTACAGCAATAAAACCGATCCACCAGAACTCCCAGGGCCCAAGTTCCGCCGCAAAAACGCTTGGTATCAGTTCGCGAATAGGGGTGAAGTAACCGACAAAGGCCACTGCTGAAGCAATTGAGAATACAATCCACAGAAGGTGTTTAAGGCCTTTCTTACGAATTTTTTCGGAGCTCCAGCCTTTCTGTTTGTCCAGTTTCATACGGGCATTACGGTCGCCTTCAGTATGATTTTCAATCCAGATGTAGATCCAGGTCCAGACGAATTGAGGGCAAGCATAACCACACCACAAGCGGCCAGCAAAAACAGTAAAGAAAAACAGAGCGAAGGCCAGGATAATCAAAAGCCAGGAAAGTAGCATGAAATCCTGAGGCCAGAACGTCATACCAAACACATGGAACTGTCTGTTTGGTAGATCGAATAGTACCGCCTGACGGCCATCCCAGGTTAACCAGGAGAAACCAAAGAACATCAGTAGCATGATAAAGCTACTGATCTGGCGGAATTTCTTGAATATGCCTGTGTAGTTCTTAACGTAAATATGCTCACGTTTGGCATACAGGTCGAAATTTTCTGTTTGTCCTTTCTTGGACTTGGGCGTTACGTCTTGTACCGGAATCTGACTCATACTGTTGCTCACCAGTGATATTTAAGTCGTCTTAACTAATTAACCTTACGCTCAATATGGTTTATTAGAAGAATTGAATATTATAATAGGGAAGCACAAAAAAAGGCGACATGATCTGTATCATATCGCCTTTTGTTTTCTCAGTATAAGCCTTTATTTATTAGAAAGGCTGTATACGTAAGCTGTGATCAGGTGAATTTTTTCATCACTCAGCAGATCTTTATGAGCTGGCATCACACCGTTACGACCATTACGGATAGAGTGTGCAACCTTCTCAAATGAACCGCCATACAGCCAAACATCATCTGTCAGGTTTGGTGCACCCAGAATCGGCAGGCCTTTAGCGTCTGCACCGTGACATGCAGTACACAGAGCCTGGAACTGAGTCTGACCGCGAGCTGCTGCTTCACTGTCAACTTCAGTACCGCTCAGAGACAGAACGTAACTAGTTACGTCACGTACGCCTTCTTCACCCAGAACTGCACCCCAAGGTGGCATAGAACCACTACGGCCGTTAGAGATAGAAGCTTTGATTGTGTTGGCATCACCGCCATACAGCCAGTCAGCATCTGTCAGATTAGGGAAGCCGTATGCGCCCGTTGCTGCTGTGCCGTGACACAGAGAGCAGTTGTTGGCGAACATACGCTGACCCATTTTCAGGCCGTTTTCGTTTTCAGAGTTAGCAACCAGTTCTTCAACAGGCAGGGCAGCGTACTTAGCAAAAACCGGCTTATAGGTTTCTTCAGCGTGCTGCATCTCTTCTTCCCACTGACCTGTAGAGGACCAGCCAAGAAGACCCTGGAAGGTACCCAGACCTGGATAAAGAGCCAGGTAAGCCAGACCGAAAATAACAGTTCCCATGAACATCTGGAACCACCACTTCGGCAGAGGGTTGTCATACTCTTCAATGCCATCAAACTCATGGCCCAATGTTTCTTCAGTAGTATCCTGGTGAGGCTGGCTCTTACGAGTAGCAAGTAGAAGCCAAGTACAACCAAGGATTACTGCTAGGGTAATAACCGTTACCCACGCGCTCCAAAAAGCACTCATTTTTCTTTTCTCCCGTTATTGATCTCGCTATTCACGACCGGCTCATCATCATCTTCCTGAAGAGGCATGTTAGCTGCTTCGTCATATTTAGCTTTGTTTTTTGGGTTCAGAACCCAAATGAACAGAGCTATAAACGTCACCAGCATCACGACCGGGATATAGGGACCATAAACTTCGTAACTCACGCGTTACTACCGCTTGTTGTTGTATTGAGAATGCATTTTACCCAGCGCCTGCAAGTAGGCTACCAGAGCGTCAATCTCATATTTACCCTGTACGGCTTCTGCTGCACCAGCGATAGTCTCGTCGGTGAACGGAACGCCCAGAGTCTGTTGAGCTGTCAGCTTCTTAGCTGTCTCTTTGCCACTTAGCTTGTTTTCAAACAACCAAGGGTAAGCAGGCATTTTAGACTCAGGAACAACGTCACGAGGGTTATACAAGTGTGCGCGATGCCAGTCATCAGAGTAACGGCCGCCAACACGAGCCAGGTCTGGACCTGTACGCTTAGAACCCCATAGGAATGGGTACTCATAAACGTGCTCGTTTGCAGTCGAAAAGTGACCGTAACGTTCCGTTTCAGCACGGAATGGACGGATCATCTGGCTGTGGCAAGTGTTACAGCCTTCACGGATGTAAATGTCGCGACCTTCAAACTCAAGTGGAGTGTAAGTACGCAGGCCTTCAATCGGTTTAGTCGTAGAAGACGAGAAGAACAGTGGAACAATTTCCGCTAAACCACCACCGCTGATCACGATGATGATCAACAGGATCATGAGGCCAATGTTCTTTTCAATCGTTTCGTGTTTGATCATTTTATCTGCTCCCCGACCTTATGCTGCTTGTGCAGAAGCTTCAGCTTCTGGTGCAGAACTGCCTTTACGAACAGTCTGCCAAGTGTTGTAGGCCATCAGAACCATACCAGTCAGGAAGAACATGCCGCCCAACCAACGAACGAAGTAACCTGGGTGAGATGCTTCCAGGGCTTCAACAAAGCTGTAAGTCAGTGTGCCGTCTTCGTTTACTGCACGCCACATCAGACCCTGCAGGATACCGTTTACCCACATCGCACAGATGTAAAGTACAGTACCAACAGTTGCCAGCCAGAAGTGAGTATTGATCAGGCCAACACTGTACATCTGAGCCTTACCAAACAGACGTGGAATCATGTGGTAAACAGCACCGATAGAGATCATTGCTACCCAACCCAGTGCACCTGCGTGTACGTGGCCAACAGTCCAGTCAGTGTAGTGAGACAGAGCGTTTACTGTCTTAATGGACATCATTGGGCCTTCGAACGTAGACATACCGTAGAAAGACAGGGATACAACCAGGAAGCGAAGAACAGGGTCAGTACGCAGTTTGTGCCATGCGCCAGACAGAGTCATCATACCGTTGATCATACCACCCCAAGAAGGAGCCAGCAGGATCAGTGACATAACCATTGCTACAGACTGAGTCCAGTCAGGCAGTGCTGTGTAGTGCAGGTGGTGACCACCAGCCCACATGTATGTCGCAATCAGTGCCCAGAAGTGCACGATAGACAGACGGTAAGAGTAGATTGGACGCTCAGCCTGTTTTGGTACGAAGTAGTACATCATACCCAGGAAGCCTGCAGTCAGGAAGAAACCTACAGCGTTGTGGCCGTACCACCACTGTACCATTGCATCAACAGTACCAGGGTAGATTGAGTAAGACTTCCAAAGAGATACAGGGATAGCCATGCTGTTCACGATGTGCAGTACAGCAACCGTGATGATGAACGCCATGTAGAACCAGTTACCCACGTAGATGTGAGATGTCTTACGAATCTTAACTGTCCCAAGGAAGTTAATTGCGTAAGCAACCCAGACAACAGTGATCAGAAGATCAATCGGCCATTCCAGTTCTGCATACTCTTTTGAAGAGGTCAGACCCAGAGGCAGAGTAATGGCTGCTGCCAGAATAACTGCTTGCCAGCCCCAGAATGTGAAAGCTGCAAGACCGTCTGAGAACAGGCGAACCCGGCTCGTACGTTGGACAACGTAATAAGACGTTGCAAAAAGTGCGCATCCGCCAAATGCGAAGATTACCGCATTGGTGTGCAGTGGACGTAGACGACCATAGGTCAACCACGCAGTATCAAAGTTCAGTGCAGGCCATACCAGCTGTGCAGCTATCAGGACACCGACGGTCATACCGACGATACCCCAAATAACTGTCATGATGGCAAACTGGCGCACCACTTTATAGTTGTATGTGGGGTGTTCAGTTGCTGTGCTCATGTCAGGCTCTCATCAACAAGCTATTTAAGGAAATTTAGATTTTCGCAGGCAATTATCTGGGAATAGTCGCGTGTTTTCAATGTATTTAGCTGGTTGCCTGAGGCATTTTGTCGCACATGTAATGGATCGACGTTGGTCTTATATTGTTGGTACTAATGGCCTATTATTGCTCTTAACTATATGAATTGTATAGGTTATTTAAATATGCAAATAATTTATTTTTATATTCGATACGGTTATAAGTTTGTATTTCTTTGACTTGAGTCTAAGTTTTGAGACAAATTTATTTTTCTTAACATTCGTTTAGTTGACGTAAATCAAATTTGAATTTGTGCACTTTTTATCCATTTTAGATCTTTAGGGGTTAACTCTGTGTTAATTAATGGAAAACCTATAAAAGGTAGGGTTGTTTTTGCGCATGGGGCAGGGGCTCCAATGGACAGTGAATTTATGGAGGTAGTAGGGGCTAAATTGGTAGATGCAGGCCTTGAGGTGATTCGCTTTGAATTCCCATATATGCAGAAGCGCAGGTCGGACGGGAAAAAGAGGCCGCCTGATCGTGCGCCGGTTCTACTGGAGTTCTTTGAAACGCTTATTTCCAGATTTAATGATGAATCAATACCACTTTATCTTGCCGGAAAATCTATGGGTGGGCGTATGGCAACTATGCTTGCAGATCATCCAGCAGTTTCAGGGGTGTTTGTGTTTGGTTATCCCTTTCATCCAGCAGGTAAGCCCGAAAAACTTCGGATTGAGCATCTTCAGGCGTTACAAACGACGGTACATGTTTTTCAGGGAACCCGAGACGCAATGGGTAATTTTGAAGAGGTAAATCAGTATAACCTGGCTAAAAATGTCAAAATTCATTGGTTAGAAGATGGCAATCATGACCTAAAACCTAGAAAATCCTCGGGTTTGACACAAGAAGAACATCTGAATAGTGCCATTCAGTTCATAAGAGAGAGCCTTAATTGAGTTACTTTAATCGTCTATTGTTGCAATGTCGTTCCGGCTTTGAGAAAGAGGCCGCCGCAGAAATTACTGATCAGTGTGCCGCAGAGGGGATATATGGCTACTGCACCCTGAATATCGGTGATGGTTATCTTCTGTTTAACATTCAACAAGAAGATGATGCTGAAAAAGCGATTCAGACTCTGAACTTTCATAATCTTATTTTTGTCCGTCAGTGGATGGTTTGTGGTGATCTTCTATCTCTGGAGCAAGGTGACAGGATTTCGCAAATACAGCACAGTCTTGAGCAGTTTCCAGTATGTTCAGACTTATGGGCGGAATATCCAGATACAACAGACGGCAGGGAGTTAGCGACCTTCTCAAGAAAGTTTTCTTCGGCTTTGTCCCAAAAACTCCGTCAGAATAAAAAGCTGGAAAAGAGATCAGGGCGGGGTTCTCTGAGAATGTTCTTGTTTGTGCTTTCAGGGACGGAGATGTATCTGGGTTATGCACCGCTGAATAATTCTGCGCCCTGGCCACTTGGTATCCCTCGCCTGAAATTTCCTAAGTCAGCGCCCAGTCGTTCAACCCTGAAACTGGAAGAGGCCTGGCATTGGTTTATTCCCAAGCAACAGTGGGATCAGCGGTTGCCCTACAGTGGTAAAGCGGTGGATCTTGGTGCTGCGCCGGGAGGCTGGACCTGGCAGTTGGTGCAAAGAAGTATGTTCGTAACCGCGGTAGATAATGGTCCTATGAATGATGATCTGATGGAATCTGGTCAGGTCAAACATGTTCAAGAGGATGCATACCGCTATCAACCCCCGGAACCCGTACAATTAATGGTGTGTGATGTGGTTGATAAACCAGTCAAAACAGCCTCGATGGCTGTGGATTGGGTTAAGAACGGCTGGTGTAATGAGGCAATTTTTAATTTGAAATTACCAATGAAACAGCGCTATCAGGAAGTGATTACCTGTTTAAATCTTATTGCAGAACAGTTTATGCAGGTGGGCTTAGCATATGAACTCTCTGCCAAGCATCTTTATCACGATCGTGAGGAAATAACCTGCCACTTACGCTTACTTTAATAAGTGATCGTGGCAGGTATTTTTTAGTGTTCAAAAATGGTTATTTTTTCTTCTGTTTCCAACATGGGAGAGAGAGTAGCCATCATTTCCTTTCTTTCGTCTGAACCAGCCCAGCGTTGCCAGTCCTGCAGTGTTCTGTACGTGGCGACGACTAAGCGGTGATTAGGATCGTAGGCATTCTTAAGCGCTTCGCCAGAAATAAATCCATGTGCTTGCATCGCTAATTGTAAGGTTTCTCTTGCTGACTTCTCATAATGTTCCACAAGATCTTCAGCAACGTGGCGTTCTATTAATACTCGAATCATCAGTAACTCCCCTTATAGATAACTCTTCCATTTACTAGAATGGTGCAAATCTTAGATAAATGCGACTTTTGTTAGTGTATTGTCGGCAAAATCCCTTTTTCTATAGTTGGTAATTTGAGACAATACGCGACTTTCTGCAAGAGATGTAAGATGACAGGTATAACCGCAGACCATATTCTTGATGCTCAGGGGCTGTATTGTCCGGAGCCGGTTATGATGTTGCATAACCGTGTTCGAGAAATGGGTACGGGTGAAATTCTGCATGTCTTGGCAACAGATCCTTCCACTCAGAGGGATATCCCCAAGTTCTGTGTATTTCTGGGGCATGAGCTTGTTTCTCAGTATGAGACGGAAGAGTTATACGGATATTATATTCGTAAAGGCGAGTGACCTGAGTTCTGATACAGGTTGTATGAATTAAGATAATTATGGCCTGGGAACGTTGCAGTAGAATACTGACCGGATCCCGGTAAGAGGCTGAATAAGTGAATGACGTAGTAGCAACAAAGCCAAAGGCAAAATCAAAAAACCGTGCTGCAAACATGGCAGCTCTGCAGCTGTTGCTGGAGGCATACCCGAAAACCTTCGACCGAAGCAATGTCAGACCTCTGAAAATTGGTATTCAGGAAGACCTGATCGCTGATGAGAAAGTCTCCAAGAATAAAATCAAGCGGGCTTTGGCGAGCTATGTTCGTTCATTGAACTATTATCGATCTCTGCGTGAAGGTGTTGATCGGGTTGATATCAACGGTGAAGCAGCGGGTCAGGTGACTAGAGAAGAGTCTGATTACGCCAAACAGAAGCTGAAAGAGATCAATAAAGCGCGTCAGGAACAACGCAAAGAGCAAGAGCGTACTGACCGTATGAGTAAAAAATTAGAGATGCTGGTCGCTAAAAAATAGCATAAAGGCTTAATTTTAGAGGTTGGTAATAAGAAAAACGGCGGTATTAACCGCCGTTTTTTTGTGTCAGTTTTCAAGTTGCTTAGGAGTGCCGTGCAGGTAGCCCTGAGTGCCATCTGCTTCAATTGAAGCCAGTAACTGACGTTGAGTATCTCGCTCAACATGTTCGGCATAGGCTGCAATGTTCAGGCTGTGAACAACACTGATTAAGCTGCTGACAAAGAATTTATCCTCTGGGTTATCTTCAATCATTCCAACCAGAGATCCATCAATCTTCACATAATCTGGTTGGACTGCATAAATATATGCAAAGCCACTTGGGTGCACACCGAAGTGATCTACCCCGAACTTGATATTGCGTTCACGTAGCTCTTTTCTGAATTCAGTTACTTCTTCGGTGTGATTCAGAACGCCAGTCTCATCTACTTCAAACAGTAGCTTCTCAGGTGTTGGGAAGTTTTGTATTTTATTCAGCAGCCAGAGTCTGAAGGCTTCGCTAGAAATCGCCTCGCGGCTGAGGTTGATGGTTAAAGGCGAAGAGTTCTGGCTGATTTTTTCAAGAACCAGTTCGATGATGGCTTTATCCATCTCGACGATCAAGCCAAGCTCTTTGACAACATTGATAAATTCACCTGCTGAGGCAGGTTGACCATCGCGGTCTAATATACGCGCAAGTATCTCTTGATGAATAGGCGTGTCAGTGTTGATCCCTACAACTGTTTGAACCTGAAGGAAAATATGGCGCTGGTTAATAGCGTTAGCAATATGCTCTTTCCAGGCTGAAGCATCTGGCTGCGAGGTAGTATTCTGCAGTTGGTCATATTGTTTCCACAGGGCATGTTCATTACTGGCTTCTTCTGCTGCCAGTCTTACTTGAGAAAGTAGCTGTTTGGAACTGTTCTTATCTCTGAAGGTACAGCTGCCTACGTTTATAACGGGACTGCTGATCTCTTCAATATTCAGTTGATGTAACTGTTTTTCAACTTCTGCTTCAAGATGCTCAAGAGAGATAAGCAGCTGTTCGGAATCTGTCTGATCCGTCAGTAACACAAAGTCTGCACCTGATAATCTTCCCAAAACACTCTGATCTGCCTGATTAGAAATTCGTTCCAGTTGCGTGGCTAATAGTTTTAAGACGGTATTGGTCTTATCCATCCCGATTAACTGATTAATTTTCTGTAAGTTATTCAGGCGAATTAGTAATAAAGTGCCGTGACCAAAATCGTCGCGATAGTCGAGTTTCTCTGCCAGTTGTGACTCGGAAGAGCGTTGATTGGATAAACCGGTCAAACTGTCCTGGTAGGCACTACGGCGAAGCTCTTCAATGTTTCGGGCTTGTTCATCAAACATGTTCTTAACCTGATGAACCATATTATTCATAGCCTGAACCACGTATTTCAGTTCCCGGGTGCTCGGCAGTTTAGGTTGTTCCACAAACCGCTTTTCAGATAAGGCGACTGCCTGTTCTTCTACCTTCTTAAGAGGCTTAAGCAGGTATCGAACAAGTGAGCTGATGGCTAATAAACAAATAATGGAAAGTGATACGAAAAGCAGAATACTGTCCTGGGCGCCGCGCCATAGCTTTTCATAGGCGTAGCCCGCACGGCTTTGTACATGGATTTTACCCGCCTGTCGCCATTGATGAGTTATATCTCTGGACATAGAGGGAGGAGTGATGTGAATCATCTGCTGAAACCACACAGGTACATCGTCACTGATTAGCGGAGGTGTTTTCTTTTCAAAAAGAACATTGCCTTCAGCATTGGTAACGGTTATTTGCTGATAAAATCCACTGTCAAAAATTGCATTGACTGCGGTTTCTATAGTGGCGCTATCTTCTTCAGCAATATAAGGCGCAAGGTAGAGCCCAAGATGGGTAGCAGAGTCCTGGGCATGAGATTCAAGCTGGTTTTCCAGAATAGCCCTGGAGCTGTCAGACATGATGTACAGAGTGCCTGAAACCAGTCCGATCAAAACTGCAAAGATTGCAGTAATCAGTTGGTTAACCAATGACATATCTCATACTCCTCATCTTACCTATTTAAGGTTAACTTCATTATTCTCAATTCGTGACTGTAATCTAACCCATGGCTTTAAACGGTCAGAGGTTCCCACCAACGTGGTTCTTCTGCCCATTTTCGACAGCCACAGGTTATCACCATTGAAACTGTATACGTGCGCTAAATCAGGCCGTTTTGAGGCCGGAAGAATTTGTTTATTAATATTATCCAGAACCAGTGGAACCGACTTCGGGCTGCTGTAATAGGTGAGCACCATGTGGGCCTGGTTATAACTCAATGCTTTAACGTAGGCGATATTCATCTTTTTTACGGGTACGCCCAGTTCTTTCAAAGTGTAGTATTTGGCGATGCTGAAATCTTCGCAGTCACCGCCATTTGATATCAGGAATTCGACCGGTGTGGCCCAATAATCTTTTTTCTTCCAGTGGATAATATCGTCAATAAATCTGACCTGGTTGAAAAAATTGTTTACTTCTTCAAGTTTGCTTTGTTCATCAAGGGGGGCAAGTTTTACAAACAGTTCCTGCCATTTCTCTAGTCGGAGTTGTGCTGCGGGACCATATTTTTGCCCCAGTTTGGCTATTTCGGCTTTACTCAGGCGTACACTGTCTGCGGCTACGGTCACAAAAATCATGCATGACAGCACGAACAGTAAGCTAAGCAATGTGCTACTGCCGGAAGAGGGTGCTTTTTGAAAGCTGAGCTTGTTATGGCCTAGCGAATTCATGCCTCAGCTTTTATCCTGTCACTATTTTTAGATGGCATCATACCGCATTGTTTTAATACAGATTGCCAGGCCTCGATATGCCTCCCCCTGGCAGATTCATACTCCGACCAAAGGCTCTGCTCAGAGTTCCTCTGAATGACTCTTTGATAGTAGGCAGTAACCGCAGGCGACAACTCTATGCCACTGGTCGTGAGGTTTTTAAACATTTTTGTATTCAGGTCCAGCCAGGTTAGCGCATGTTTGTGGACATTACCCATATAGGGTTGCACTTCTCCGGCATAATATTTGTAAAACACGTTCTGTAGAATTTTAGCCTTTTGCGAAATCTTACCATTAAAACACACAGGTTTTTGCTTTAGACGTTGTTCTATCAGGGTGGATGCCTGATCAAGATATTGTGTAATCAGCACTAATGAAGCAACGATCCTGGCACCGGAGCGGTTTCTATGTAATTTTTCGTATAAAGGTTCAATATCCTGAATAAAATCGGGTAGTTCTGATGTGTTTCGGTTTAATGCCAGATCGGAAAGGGTGGCAAGGGTCGCATAGGCGTTCAGCATGCTCGAGTTTGAGCCGTCTGCTTCAAGGCTGATCGGTTTCTCACCGATGGAAAAGTTACTTTCTACCTCACTGGAGATATAGATACCGTTCCATATTTCTGCGCTTAGGTTTTTATCTTTTATTTGGTAAATATCATTAAGTTGTTTAACTAGATCAGGATCCGGTGTGCCTTGTTGCTTTACAGTTTCCAGGCAGCGACGAATGGCCGCGTAAAATTTAAGTTCGTATACCATCTTTTGTGAAGCACTATAGACCTTACCTAAAGAGCTGTTTCTTTCTGCAATAAGCTGAATGAGGTGGCATTGCTTAAGATTTAATACATCAATCAATCCTTCCCGGATTTCCTGGGTGGGCATGATGCGATCCCTCCGCAATGGGAAAAGCGGAACATCAGGTGCGGGTGGCAAATCATGCTGGATCTCTAATACCCGACTGAGCCTGGAGGTGTAGTTCTCCAGCATATCCTCAGGAGGATTTTTTTCACAACCTGAAAGGCATAACAGACATAGAACCAAAACTGTCAGAGATCTTATCATCAGGGCAAATTCATGGATTAATTTTGGACCTGCTTATCCAGTATAAACGAGAAATAAGCAGTATAGCTCCAATGGTCAGCCCTATGAGTAGCCCAAGCCAGAAACCTTTAGGTCCCATGGCTGGGGAAAACAGCTCCGTTTTGGCTAGCAGATATCCTATAGGTAGGCCAATCAGCCAATAGGAGGTGAACACCAGAACCAAAGGTACTGCGGTGTCCTTATAACCTCTTAAAGCGCCTGAGCAAGTCACCTGGATAGCGTCTGAAAACTGAAATAAAGCTGCGATAATAATCAAAGACGTTGCTATACCTATAATCCGCATATCCTGGGTATATAAATTGACTATATCAGTGGCAAATAATCCCATTAAGCTGGAACTGATGGCGGCCACGCACAGAGCGATTAACAGACCTGTTTTAGCGCTGAATAACGCTGAAGCAGCTGAGCCTGCCCCCAGTTGATGGCCGACTCTAATCGTCAGTGCCATAGCAATACTTAATGGCAGCATGAATACCAAGCCAGTAAAGCTCAGGGTGATCTGGTGTGAGGCGATCATTACTTCACCAAGATCGGCAAGTAAAAGTGCAATGACGGAAAACATACTGACTTCTATCAACAAGGCGAATCCAATAGGGAGGCCGAGTTTTAAAAAGCTCGTAAGCTCCTCCTGCGAAGGTAGTTGCCAGTTAGAGAACAGCTTCAGTGATGAAAAGGTCGATGTATTACTGATGTAGATAATGGATGCTAATAACATAATCCACATCACAATTGCTGTGGCCCAGCCACAACCGACACCGCCGAGTTCCGGAAGCCCTAGTTTTCCATAAATCAGTATGTAATTAAGCGGGATGTTACAGAGCAGCCCAATGATAGATATCACCATGGCAGGCTTGGTTTTGCCGAATCCCTCTATATAACTTCTCATTAGTTGATAGAACAACAGAGCAGGGAATCCCCAGGAGATTGCTTTAAGGTACCGATCTGTAATTTCCGCTAATTGAGTCTCAACTCCCATAATCTGAAGTAGACCCATGCAGTTATTCATTAACAGCATCGCCAGTATGGTTAATACCGATGCGATCAATGCGCCCAGATGAAGTGGCGCTTTAGATTTATCAGGTGTTCCTGCTCCAACCATGTGGGCCACAATAGGCGTGGTTGCAATTAAAATGCCTTGAAACGCCAGAAATATGGGGAGCCATAGACCAGAGCCCAGAGAGACTGCGGCAAGATCTGTAGAGTCATAGCGCCCAGACATCAACGTATCAACAAAGCCCATGGATGTTTGGGCGATTTGGGCAATTGCGATAGGAATACCCAGCGCAAGAATGATTTTGATTTCACTAAATATTTTCAGACTGAATCCTATGGCGATAATCAGTTGGCAGGAGCTTAAGGATAGGGGGGGAGCGTGCTCTGGACAATGCTTTTTTAGGGATAATGTGAAAACCCTGAAGGTAAATAAGCGAAGAATAAGAAAAAATCTGGTTTGTAATCTAATTAACATTTTTGATATTTATGATCAGGCCTCTTAGAAGGAAATTGCTTGCATTACAGAGAAGAGTTGTCAGCTAGAGGCGCCTCCTAATTTCGTAAGTTTTTCCTTGTTTATTAAGGTGGTTTCAGAGCAGCTATATAGTTCTCTGAAGAGATGAAAGACAAGATTAGGATTAAGACAGATGGCAACAACAGGTACAGTTAAGTGGTTTAATGACGAAAAAGGTTTTGGGTTTATTGCACAGGAAAATGGCCCGGATGTATTCGCTCATTTCAGCGCAATTCAGGGTGATGGTTTCAAGTCTCTGGCTGAAGGTCAGAAAGTTGAATTCACAATTACTCAAGGCCAGAAAGGCCCACAGGCTGAGAATATCGTTAGGGTATAACCCGCTAAGATACAACTCAGTTTCTTGGAAAGCATACCTCAGGGTATGCTTTTTTGTTATTGGGTGGCTTCTTCTACAAACCTTAGAATTTGTATCGCTTGTTCTCTGTTTTCACCGCAGAAATCGGGTTCAGGTATGAATGCTGAACAAGCCTTGGGTCGTTCTGGTTTGCCAAAAATGGCGCAGCGTAAATCCTCTGTAAGGTGGTTACAGGGAATATTTGCGGGTTTGTTCAGACTGCTGATGCTTGGAACAATACAGCAGGCAGCACAATGAGGGCGACATTCCATAAAAAGCCGTTCGGCAAAATAGTACTGGTCTTACACTATAGAAACAAAAAGCCGATCTGAATAGACCGGCTTTTTAGTGGGTAGAGTATTAAACAGCTTCTGCTTGCTTCTCTATAAATTCGGGGTCTAACCCCAGGGTAGAAAGCGTCTCTGAGCGTACTTGCTTAAGTAGCCCGGCATCTTCTGTTAAATTCTGACCATATGACGGAATCATGGCAATAATCTGCTCATGCCATTCATTCTCAAGCTGCTTGGTAAAGCATTTTTCTACGATGCTTAACATTGCGCTTACAGAGGTGGATGCACCCGGGGATGCACCCAGAAGGGCTGCTAATGTGCCATCGGAAGAGGTGATAACCTCGGTACCAAATTCCAGTTTGCCTTTACCATTTTCATCTTTTTTGATGATCTGGACTCGCTGCCCGGCATGGGAAATTTCCCAGTCTTCTTCCTGTGCTTTCGGGAAGAAATTGCTCAGGGACATAACTCGAGAGCCGTGTGTCTGCATCACTTCACTGATCAGGTATTTGGTCAGGTCCATGCTGGTAGCACCCACGTAAAGCATAGGTTTGAGGTTGTTTGGTTTCAGACTGCCAAACATGTCCATCACAGAACCATTTTTCAAGAACTTAGTTGTGAAACCGGCAAAGGGGCCAAACAATAGCGCTTTTTTACCATCAATGACGCGAGTGTCCAGGTGTGGAACAGACATTGGAGGTGCGCCGATTGGGGCTGCTCCGTATACCTTAGAGGCATGTTTCTCAACAATGCTTTGTTTTTTACAAACCAGCCACTGTCCACTTACAGGGAATCCGCCGTAGCCTTTACCTTCAGGGATATCTGTTTTCTGAAGAAGAGGTAACGCGCCACCACCTGCGCCCAGGAAAACAAATTTACTGTTTATGGTAAATGTTTCTTTAGAGGCTTTGTTTTTCAGGGACACGTCCCATGAATTATCTTTGTTCTGATAAAAGTCAGTTACATCGTGGCTCAGCAGAAGATCAAAATCGTCACTGCGATCAAGGTAACTAACCATATTTCTGGCAAGAGAACCGAAGTTTACGTCAGAACCGTAACGTACGCGGGTTGCAGCGATTTTTTCGCCTTCTTTGCGTCCTTCCATGACCAGTGGCATCCATTCCCGGATAACCTCAGGGTCTTCGCTGTATTCCATTACGTCAAACTGATGATGGCCTTTGAGAGCATCATAACGATTGCGTAGGAAGTTGACGTTCTTCTCACCCCAGACAAAGCTCTGATGTGGAACAGGGTTGATAAAGTTTGAAGGTTCTGGAAGGGCTCCTTTTCTGACCAGATAGGACCAGAACTGGAGGCTTACTTCAAAAGAAGCGTTTATCGCATATGCTTTAGAGCAGTTGATTGTGCCATCGGCCGCTTCAGGGGTGTAGTTCAGCTCACAATATGCTGCGTGGCCGGTACCTGCATTGTTCATGCAATCGGTACTCTCTTTAGCAACCTCATCCAGTCGCTCAACCATGCAGATCTTTAAGGATGGATCCAGCTCCTTAAGCATAACCCCAAGGGTTGTACTCATCGCTCCCGCGCCAACTAGCAATACATCTACCGTTTTTGTGGTCATAGAAACTTCGCCATATTATTAGTAATTATGGTTTGTGAAGTGACACAGAAAATGGGGCTTGTGGCCACAACGAATTTAGCTCGGATAAATTCGCAATTTTCTGAGACTTCTTATACTGCAATCACAAATAGTTAACAGCCAAATAAAAAATATGACAATCCATTCATGTTGCAGTGCAGCTTGCAGAATTATACGTATTCCTGAGCCAATGTCTTGGCAATTCAATCTATATGCGTTATCAATTTGGATGATAATCCTCCTAAAGTATTAGTAACAAAAGCCTACTAAAAGTGGGTTTACTTGATTAGCTTTCAAAACATAAACGCTGAGTGAATTCCTGAAGTGGTTTTTTGCAATAGCGAATTAAAAAAACTGAAAGTTGGCTACAATAGACAGCATTAAATTGTTTGTATCAGGAATTCAGATGGAAGATGTAATTGAATTGCTCAAAGAAAAAAGCCAACCCGTACCGGTACCGCTCGAACTTCCGAATGAGGATGATCTGGTTGAGGTTGAAGAGGAAATTCTGATTTCACTGCCAGATGACTATAAGTTGTTTTTACTGGAAGTGAGTGATGTCGTCTTTGGCTCTCTTGAGCCTGCAACAGCAATGGATCCACAATCCCATACTTATCTGCCTGAAATGGCAGCACACGCCTGGGATATTGGTATGCCTCGTGAGTATATTCCCGTATGTCAGCATGATGATGGTTTTTATTGCATCACTCAGGAAGGTGAAATTTTACACTGGGCAGAATCCAGTGCAGCCATTGAGGATGAATGGCCTTCGATCTGGAATTGGGCCACAGATGTCTGGTTGGAGAGTTAAAAGTTGAGTAAAGCAATATTTAATCGGGTTGAGAGCTTTGCACAGGAGATGATGGCTGCTGCAGAGGCTGATAATGAAGAGCGGTTCTATGCTTTATATGATGAGCTGGAACAGTTCTGTAATCAGCACAAAGGCAGCAAGAACGATCATCCTGTTTTATGGGAAACACTGGCTGATTTTAGCGAAGATAATTCGGTTGCCATCAAAGCGTATAATGAAGCGTTTGATCTTGCTGTGCAGATGAAAGACAACGAATACAAAGCATCCATTCAGTATGCCCTTGCGCAAAGGTTAATTGAAGAAGAACGGAAATCTGAAGCGGGTGAAGCTTTGGAGAAAGCTGCTAAGTTTGCTTCGTTTACTGAGGATGAAGAATTGCAGGAAGAGATTCAGCTGTTGGTTAAAAGCAGTGGCTAGAACGTGGCTTCGCCACTGCGAGAACGCCGCTTTGCGGCTGCTAGTGGCGAGGAAAAGCGAAGGGGCGTTATTTGTCAGCTGTCGACCCAAAGCAGACATATAAGTCTAGTTCATAGCGGGTCGATAGACGACTTGGGGCGCTCTGGAAAGGCCTATGACAAGGAAAGGAGGTGATATGATAAAGGAATATGCAGGTTTTATATTTCCTCTTGTGATTCTAAACATCGCTATAGTGATGTTTAACTATAAAGAACCAGAAGGGAATATTGTTGTTGGTAATTATGTGTTTTCCCATATCTCTTATGCTACAGGTAAATACATAAACTCAAGACGCACCACAGTAGCAGTTTTCTACGATGGAGAACGGATGGTAAACGTTTCAGATGGCTACGCTGTAAAGTATGCAAGAACTAACCTCACCGAAGGTGAGGTGGTCAAGGTCTTTTGGCTCAACCCTTGTCATGAGGCTGTAGTAATGTTCAAAGGGTTATGTTTCGATGACATAGCAATTGGGTCTATGGATATACCGATGGCTATACAACACTATAAAGAAAAAATAGAAAAACTTTACCTTGTGGTTTTCTCTATAGATATGTTTTTACTGGTCATTTTGTGTGTTGTCCTTTTGGAAAGGGTCGCTCTCAAGTATCAGAAAAGGCGAGGAAAATAATTGCCGTTAGATATGTTTACCCTTTGGAATTAGCTATCTGGAATTAGAGCGAAAATCCAATAGCAATGAATGTCCGCAATGTGCCGTTAGCTGACCTCTTTACCATGTCCGATTTTGGCACATTGCAGTAATAGTTAATTGTTTTATAGAGGCGTTGAACAACTGATTATCAACTATGGGATTTAGATCAGTCTGAACTTTAAGCACAAAAAAACGGAGCCTGGGCTCCGTTTTTAATGATCAACTTAAGCTGTTAGTCGATACGTACTGCTACGTAACGGCCTGGAGCTGGTTCGATCTCTTTGTAAGTTTCATTGCCTGCAGTCTCAGGAGCTGGGACCTTCTTGCCGGCACGGCGCTTCAGCCATTCAGCCCAGTGAGGCCACCAAGAACCTTCCATACGCTCGGAAGTTTCCAACCAGTGATCAGCATCTTTACCCAGTTCGCCATTAACCCAGTAGTTACGACGGTTCTTAGAAGCCGGGTTAATTACGCCTGCAACGTGTCCGCTTGCGCCCAGAACAAACTCATTTTTGCCTTTAAGTAGTTCAGTGCCTTCAAAAGTACCTTTCCAAGGTGCGATGTGGTCTTCGATAGTGGACAGGAAGTAACAAGGAATCTTGATCTTGCCCAGATCGATCTTCTCACCACAGATGGTCAACTGATCTTTCTCACGCAGTCCGTTTTCCAGATACATGTTGTTGATGTAGAAAGTGTACATCTCAGCTGGAAGGTTGGTTGAGTCACTGTTCCAGTAAAGAATATCGAATGGAGGCGGTGTCTGACCTTTCAGGTAGTTGTTTACAACGTAAGACCAGATCAGGTCATTTGAACGCAACATGTTAAATGATGTTGCCAGTTCACGACCACTCAGGTAGCCCTGATTGGTTACTTTGTTTTCCAGTTTCTTCACCTGCTGTTCGTCGATAAAGACGCACAGATCGCCAGGATCTTTGAAATCCAGCAATGTAGTAAAGAAAGTAGCTGAAGCAATAGAGGTATCTTTACGAGCAGCCATAACTGCCAGTGTAGAAGCCAGCAATGTACCACCAACACACCAGGCAACAGCGTTCAGCTTGTCGGAGCCTGTGATCTCTTTAACAACACGGTTGGCTTCAAGGATGCCTTTTTCTACGTAATCGTCCCAGGAAATATTGCCCTGTTCGATTGTTGGGTTCAGCCATGAAACCAGGAATGTAGTCTGGCCTTGGTCAACACAGTATTTTACGTAAGAATTGTGTTCCTGCAGATCAAGAATATAGAACTTGTTGATGCATGGCGGAACAATCAGTGTTGGGCGAGTGAAGGTTTCTTCAGTGGATGGTGAGTACTGAATTAACTGGAACATCTCGTTTTCAAAAACAACCGAACCTTTAGAGGTCGCGATGTTTTCACCCAGTACAAATGCTTCTTCATCGGTCATGGAGATACGACCTTTCTCAGCATCTGTCAGCAGGTTTTTCAGGCCATCTACAAGGCTTTGACCTTTAGTTTCCAGTGCTTGCTGAAGAACTTCAGGGTTTGTAACCGCAAAGTTTGTCGGAGACAGGGCATCGATGTATTGCTGAGTGTAAAACTCTAACTTCTTCTGCTCCTGATCAGACAGTTTGGCGTTAGACGCCATCTCCTGCAGAAGCTTAGAGCTAAGCAGGTAGGATTGTTTGATGTAATCAAAAACAGGGTTCTGAGACCATTCTTCAGCCTGGAAACGACGGTCGCCACGTGCAGGTTCTGCTACAGCTGTGTCGGTTTTTCCAGTTAGCAGATTTGTCCACAGATTCATCTGGTTCTGCTGATATTCGGTGAAAGCGCGAATCCATACAGTAGGATCTTCGAAGGAGCGGCTTGCTAATTCAGTCCAAGATTGCGCAAAATTAGTGAAAATATCGTCACAGCCTGCTTGCGCAAACATATCAAGTACTTTCTTGGTTTCTGTGTTCAGGTAGTCAATAAGTTCCTGCGGATCAGATAGCAGGTTACTGTTGTTTTCCATAGATTCGCCTTTCTTTGTCATATCCAGCCTTCCAATCAGAGATCAATATGTTCAAAAATTTTGGAGGAGGATTTTGATCATTACTCACTAAGGGGATTCCAGCATATTCTGGCTGGATTCTATTTGCAAGGATGCAGAATAAGTGCTCAAGCATAGTATTGTGCTATGCGGTGTATCAAGGTATCCCTTGGTCGATGACACTAAGGTTTTACTACTTCCATCCATGTATGCAGCTCGTTTTGCAATTGCGCATTCCCAGGGTTGTTTACACAATCTATAAGCTGTTGATCTGCCAGTGCATTGCCATTTTTTCACAGCTTTGTTACAGGCATTTTGTAAAGAGCTAAACAGGGTAGAAAAATACTTTTCTTTATCTTTAAAGAGTTTCTATACAATAGACAGTATGAGTTTATGAAAATTTTTCAAAAGGCCGGAAATGAGAGAGCTTGAGCTAATGGGTACCCTGGGTTGTCATTTATGTGATGTCGCGGCAGCGGTTTTGATGCCGGTTGTAGACCCGGAAAAGTTTGAGGTCTATCAGGTAGATATCGCCGATGATGATCAACTGATGGAAAAGTACGCGGTACGTATTCCTGTTCTGGTGGATGTTAAATCAGAGCAGGAGCTGGAATGGCCTTTTGATGAACAGCAGGCCAGTGAGTTTTTACTTAAGCTCTTGCAGGAAGATTAAAAAACTTAATTGAATTGTCTGTAACCATCTGCTGCAAGGAACCCAGATCCTGGCCCTTCAAAGCAGCGACTTTGTCAGCAATATGCGGAAGGTACTCAGGAAGGTTTCTGCGAGATTTTGGTTTGGGCCTGATATCTCTGGGAATCAGATAGGGAGCATCGGTTTCCAGTAGTAATCTGTTATCCGGTATTTCCTTGACCAGTTGTTGTAATTCCTGCCCCCGGCGCTCATCGCATATCCAGCCAGTAATACCAATATGCAAATCCAGATCTAGGTAGTTATAGAGCTCGGTTTTACTCCCGGTAAAACAGTGCGCAACGGCCGCCGTGATGTCATCTCTGTGAGAGCGTAACATCTCTATCTGTTTCTTATGGGCGTCACGTTCATGCAGAAATAAGGGGAGATTCGTTTCGTGTGCGATCTCCAGCTGTTTTTCGAATGCCGTTATTTGTTGTGAGGGTTCTGAAAAATTACGATTGAAATCAAGCCCGGTTTCACCGCAGGCAACAACACATTCCTCTTTGCACAACGCTGGAATGCATTGAAAATCACTGTCGGTATGATCTTTTGCATAGTGGGGGTGGACGCCTACGGTACAGTAGAGTTGGCCGGGGTATTGCTGGCACAGCTCAATTGCTTCCTGACTCTCACTTAAAGAGGTTCCAGTAATAATCAGCGTTTTTACACCTTGAGCAAAGGCGCGTTCAATGACCTCATTTCGATCTTTATCAAAACTGCTGTCGGTTAAATTGATCCCAATATCTACCCAGCTTCTGTTACTGCTTTCCAACGGCGAAACTCTCTTGGTTATTTATTTCAGAGTGGAATTATATCGTTTTGATTAAGAGCAAGCAGCTGGATCTGTTTTTCAGAGAGTAAACTCGCCTGGCGACCCTGAAGTCGATCGTAGATCACTCTGAATGCCAGAACATTTTGTACGTAGTTGCGGGTTTCTTTAAACGGAATTGTTTCTATCCAGACATCCAGTGGCAGGTCACCACGGTCTTTAAGCCAGCGTTTAACTCTGTGCGGGCCGGCATTATAGGCCGCAGCAGCGTAAGCTGGGTTGTGATTAAACCGTTTATACATATCACCTAAATACGCAGAACCCAGAGTAATATTGAGCTCAGGTTTGAATAACTGCGAGCGACGGGTGTATTTCACTTTATGCTTTTTGGCCGTTGCGGAGGCGGTTTTAGGCATCAGTTGCATGAGCCCTCTGGCACCCACATGAGACTGAGCTGTATACAGAAATGCACTTTCCTGACGTGCTATGGCAACAGGGAAACTTAAATCCAAGCCGTTTTTAACTGCGTGTTGTGCAAACAATTGCTGGTGTGGGTGAGGAAAGCGCAGATCCACATGGTCCCAGCGTTTTGTTTTAGCCGCATTGATAATTGCCTGAAGGTGCCAGCCCCAGGATTGAGCAAGGTATCCTGAGTTTAAAAGTTCGGTTTCGTTCATCTGGCTCTTAGCCAGATTCCACTCCCGATTTGCTTCAATTAATTTCCCGAGTTTGAACAGTTCTCTGGCACGGAGCAGGCCAGGTGTTTGCTCCAGCATGGTTAACTCGGCTGCTGAGGGTCTTGAGCTACTGGCGTTGAGAAGGAAGGGTTTATTACTGATCTCGGCCGCAAGGTAGCCATAAAAGCTTCTGTCCTGAGATATCTGCTCAAAACGGGTAATGTTGTTACCTTCCGGCTCTAGATGCATCTCAGCGACCGCGAGCCAGTACTGCCATTTTGCGGAGGACTTTTTCTCTTCGGGCAGGTGTTGAATGGCTTCATGTATAACGGACCATTCCTGAGCGGCAAGAGCGTTGCGAATACGTACTTCAGTCAGCTCCGGAATTTTATATGCAGGATCCAGCTTTTCGCTTAATTCAATGGCTTTGCTGTGATAACGGCTGTTTAGCCTTGTACCCATATATAAAGTTACATTCTGCTGACTCTCTATAGGCAAGCTTTCACTGCTTTTTATCCAGGCCTCAGTGGCAGATATAGGATGGGAGCGAAACCATTTCTTATAGCTCAGAACCGCGGTGGTTGCCTGATGATCTAATGGCAACTGGTGGAGTTTTTTAGAAGCAACCAGAGATGGGGAATTATAAATTTTCCAGAAGAGCTGGCTCTGTTTTTTGTGCTCTGTATTGGTGATTTTTTTATCGATATAACGGGCCAGTTTGGTGTTGCCCTGATCCAGACTCAGCCAGAAGCGTTCAGTGGCTTCGGTAGAAGTCGGACGCCCAGTCTGCATCCATGCTTTAAACAGAGGGTCACAGCTTTTGGGTTGGGAATTGCCGACTACCCAAAGGTCACGAGCGTTATAGGTTGCTTCTTTTTTCTGCGTCACAGTGCCATTAAGAAGGGCTACCTGATATTGGCAGACGTAGTGGGTGCTCTCTACCGGGAATTGATCGTAGTGATGGATATAGGCTTTCCAGCGCTTGTTCTTAGCGAGATGGTTGAGCCAGGTTCTGTTCAGGCGGTTTGCCAGAGGAGTGTCTGCATACTCTTTGAGAAAACGACTGACTTTTTGTTGGGGTAAAGAACTTCGTTGTTTGATGTAGAGGGAGTATTCCAGATAAGGGTAGAGCGGGTAGTTGCCCAGTCTGGATTGCAGATCTTTAAACTCTTTAAGTTTATTACTTCTTAAAAGTTGTTCCGCTTTGAGAAATAATTTCCTTTCAGAGGCATATTCAGGTGTAGGAATAGCGCTGTATGTTGTCGTTGACAGTACACAGGCGATAATAAGTAAAAATAAACGCGGCATCTTCCGTTCCTGAATCAATTCCATATAGGGTTTATACGGCACTTTGCGGTTTTTATTAAATGAATTTGTCGTGTATGCAGTAATTTCATGCAACTTGGTCAAAAAACAGTAAAATAGCGGCCCCCAGTTACGGATTAAATTATAGATCATGCCTCTCATTCGACTCGATAAAATCTCCATCGCCTTTGGTGCAAAACCACTGTTAGATCATGTGGACTTTCAAATTGATCCGGGCGAGCGGGTTGCGCTGGTAGGCTTGAATGGTGCCGGCAAATCGACCTTGTTAAAGTTGGTTGCAGGACACCATAAAGCGGATTCAGGTGAACTATGGGTATCACCCACCTGTAGGATTGCGGAATTGCCTCAGGCAATGCCTGCTGCTGACGAGAGGATTGTTCGTGATGTAGTGACCGCGGGTCTCAAAGATATTCAGCAATTACGTCAGGAATACGATGCCATGTCTCTGGAAGAGAATGTGGATATGACTGCGCTGGATAAACTTCAACATCAGATAGAAGCTGTTGATGGCTGGCATCTGGAGCAGCGCGTTCAGCGAGTGGTTGAGCAGCTTGAACTACCAGCGGATAAGGCAATGTCGGAACTGTCAGGGGGCTGGCGTCGTCGTGTAGCACTGGGTGCGGCTTTGGTACAGAACCCCGACTTACTGCTATTGGATGAGCCTACCAACCATCTGGATATTGAAACCATTGAATGGTTAGAAAAGCAGTTGCTGGAATTTAAAGGTGGGCTGCTGATTATTTCCCACGACCGGGCTTTAGTTGATCGTTTAGCGACCCGTATTGTGGAGCTGGACCGCGGTGTCCTGACTTCATTCCCCGGTAGTTATTCCTCCTATATAGAATTGAAGCAGAAACTTCTGGAGGAAGAAGAGAAACATAATGCCGAGTTTGATAAAAAGTTAGCTCAGGAGGAGCGCTGGATTCGTCAAGGGATTAAAGCTCGTCGAACCCGTAATGAAGGTCGGGTACGGGCATTAAAGAAATTACGTAATGAACGAGCAGATCGCAGAGAGCGTTCCGGCAAAGCGAAGTTTGGCCTGGAAGAAGCGGTGCGCAGTGGTAAGTTGGTTGCGGAACTTAAAAATGTAAGCCTTGCCTACTCCGGGCAGCCTCTGTTTCATGATTTTAATTTTCTGCTGCAGAGAGGAGACCGGGTGGGCCTGATCGGGCCAAACGGTGCTGGTAAGAGTAGTTTGCTTAGAGTGCTGCTAGGTAAAGAAACACCGGATTCCGGAGAAGTGAGGCTAGGCACTAACCTTCAGGTTGCGTATTTTGACCAACTTAGGGCGACGATTGATCCTGAAAAAACGGTGATGGATAACATTTCCGAAGGTCGTGAAAGTATTACCATCAATGGTAAACAGCGGCATTTGATCAGTTACCTGAACGATTTCATGTTTGCACCTGAGCGTGCGAGAACTCCGGTAAAAGCCCTCTCTGGGGGAGAAACGAATCGCGTATTGTTAGCCAAACTGTTCAGCCAGCCGGCTAATTTATTAGTGTTGGATGAACCAACCAACGATCTGGATATTGAAACTCTGGAATTGCTTGAAGAGATAATCCTCAATTTTGATGGCACCATCCTTCTTGTCAGCCACGACCGAACCTTCCTGGATAGCGTGGTTACCAGTACCTTGGTGTTTGAGAGTCAGGGTGAGCTGAAAGAATATGTGGGCGGCTATCAGGATTGGTTGAGACAAAGATCTTCTCAGAATGTATCTGTAAAGAAAGCAAGCCAGAAATCTGAGCCAGAACAGAACAAGGACGGTGCCCAGGCAACTGGGGGGACTAAACCCAAAAAGCTGAGTTATAAACTGCAGCGTGAACTGGAAATGCTACCTGCTCAGATGGAAGAGGTAGAGAGTTCACTCGAAGCATTGCAGGGTGAAACAAGCGCCCCGGATTTTTATCAGCAGGATCACGAAACGGTGGCCGCAAAACTGGCTGATTTGGCAGAGCTGGAGCAACAGTTGGAAGCCCTGATGGAACGCTGGGTTGAGCTGGAGGCTATGCAGGAAGCCTAAGCTTCCTGCTCTTCATGAACTCTCACTGCCAGTACATCGCAGTGGGCTCCGTGCAAAACGCCATTTGCGGTAGATCCAAGCAATAACGACAAGCCGTGTCGGCCATGGCTACCGACAATGATCAGGTCTACATCGTTTTCATCGGCGACCCGATGAATCTCGGTTTCGGTATGCCCAGTAATCACCAGTTGTTGTGCAACGGGATAGTTAATCTCTTTGGCATAGTTTTCCAGTTTTTGGCCCGCATGGGCGTCTAACTGATCCTGAATCGTGGACAAATCCACCGGAACATCACCTCCGTAAGCGAAACTCAGGGGTTCAATAACGTGGATAAGAGACAATTCAGCCTGGTTAGCCTCTGCGATTGATTTTGCTTTTTCTTTAAGTTGCTCAGACTCTACTGACAGATCAAGTGCCAGAAGAATTTTATTATATGTGCCCATCTTGGATCCCCAATTTGTTTACTGTCCAGAAATGCACTCTGTTTTTCTTCTATCAAGAGATTAGCATAGCGCGGTGAAGGTGGCAGTCTGGTAAACTTCGGCAGTGATTTGCGTCAACAAATAATTGGAGTTTTTCTATGAAGTGGATGATTATCATTTTGATCATGATGTCCTTGGTTGGTTCGATGATGTGGGTAATGCCAACTAAGCGTCAGAAGTATCAGGCCGCTCTTAGATTGAAAGCGAAAGCGCTGGGTTATCAGGTGCAGCTGGAAAGGTTGACCGCGCCGAGGGCGAAAGGGGAGATGGAAGCGGAAGCCAGAGATATGACGGCATACCGTCTGATTCGTCAGGGTTTAAGCAAACAAGAAAAAAATGCTTTTAATAGTTGGCAGATTTTTCGAGTTAGTTCTATCGCGGATATAGGTTTACCTCAGGGGTGGAGCTGGAGGCATGGGGAGAAAACTCTGAGCAGTTCTCAGCTTGAAGAGCTTAATTCAATTATTGAACAACTCCCTGAAGGCGTGTTTTCTCTAGAATCCTCCCCTGTTTATATTGGCGCTTATTGGGATGAAGAAGGTGGTGACGAAGTTCTGGAACAACTAAAAGAGTTGTTGGATACCTTTATTGAGAAGAGGTTTTAGCAACTCATGCAAATGTTAAAACCTGGGCTTTATCGACATTATAAGGGTGCAGAATACGAAGTTATTCAGCAGGCGCGTCACTCAGAAACTGAAGAATGGCATGTTGTATACAGGCAGTGCTATGGCGATGAAAGTTTCTGGGTCCGACCTTTATCCATGTTCACGGAAACAGTCATGGTCGATGGTCAGCCGGTTAATCGCTTCCAATATATTGGTGAAAATTAAAGGAAGCGGTCCATCGAATCTGCAAGGGTTCCCTGTGATTTTGCTCTTTTAGGCTGAATCTTATCAATTTGGGCATTAACAATATCAAGACGAGACTTTTTGTTGTGTTGAGGAATGTTAGCCCGAACCAGCAAAGCTTTTGCATGGCGGAAATGTGAAACGGCAGTCATTAAATCTTCTGAAGCGAGAAACTTTTCACCCTGAGTAATATGAGCATCTGCAACTACGGTAATGCGCAGCCAGTAAAGTTCTTGTTGGTAACTTCTGGCCAGAGTTAAGGTGATTTTTCCGCCCTTAGCCAGTTGTAAAACCAGTTTTTCCGAGAAGTTAATATAAATCTGCGCTCTTTTAAGAGATTTGTCGCTATCAAATACGTTGGCTGAGGGCTGAGCCTGGTCAGCGGTATCTTTCTGTTTAGATAAAGAATGGAAAAGTTCTGAATCAGGTGCGAGCATCGCAACTTCTTCAAGAAGTGAGGTCGCGTGTTCATTAATTTTGTTTATGATCTCCGGCTTGCAGTTGGCTTCCCGAAGAACTGAGATCGCCTGTAGTATGTGTTCTGCTTGGCCCTTTAACCAGGTTAGGCGCTTTTCTTTGGCGTCTTCCTGATGCTCACGGGTTGTAATGATAAAATTGACTGTAAGGGCAATCAGACCCACTACAGCAATTAGCACTACATATAAAATATTATCGCTCAACTTCTAGCCCGCATTTTCGTCAGTTAAACCTTTGTTAAATTTAACGATTATTTTGACCTTAATAGGACGAATCGTAAAGAAAATGTTGTACATGAATGGGGGGGCGTACTAAATTGTTGCTTGACCCCGGTAGTATCAACACTATATATATGCTCCCAATTCAATCTCTTAATAATAGCCATATAGAGAATTAAGACAGTTTTTTGTACTGAACCCGTATTAAGAAACAGCATAAATGTTCAGTCTGCCTCTATTATAGCCACCACGGAAAAGAAGGACTCTATGGGAAAGTCTCTTGTTATCGTTGAGTCACCTGCTAAAGCAAAAACGATCAACAAATATTTGGGTAACCAGTTTGTGGTTAAGTCAAGTGTTGGCCATATTCGTGATTTGCCTACCAGTGGAAGTACAAAAAAGTCTGATCCAAAAGAAAGGGCTCGCCAGGCCGCGATTACTCGAAAAATGTCGCCGGATCAAAAGGCGGCTCATAAAAAGAAGAAAGCCAGAACACAACTTATTGGACGTATGGGTATTGACCCTGATAAGGGTTGGGAACCACATTACGAAGTTCTGCCTGGCAAAGAAAAAGTCGTAGACGAATTAAAACGACTGGCCAAAGATGCTGATGCTATATATCTCGCAACCGATTTGGACCGCGAAGGGGAAGCGATTGCGTGGCATTTACGAGAAGCAATTGGCGGCGATGATGAACGATATTGCCGGGTTGTTTTTAATGAGATCACTAAAAAAGCGATCACTGAAGCATTTGATCATCCCTCCGCTCTGGATATGGATCGGGTTAATGCCCAGCAGGCGCGACGCTTTCTTGACCGTGTAGTAGGTTATATGGTCTCACCTCTGCTTTGGGAAAAAGTAGCAAGGGGATTGTCTGCAGGTAGAGTTCAATCAGTTGCAGTAAAGTTAATAGTTGAGCGTGAAAAAGAGATTCGGGCGTTTGTTCCAGAAGAGTTCTGGGAAGTACAGGCAGAGACTCTGACTGAAGCCAAAGATGCACTGAACCTGCAGGTCCATCGTGTTGAGGGGGAATCTTTCCGTCCTGGTTCTGAAGCAGAAACCAAGGCGCACCTGGAACAGCTAAGATCCACTTCATTGGAAGTGATCAGCAGAAAAGATCGCCCGACTACGAGTAAACCTTCGGCACCGTTTATCACATCAACTCTTCAGCAAGCGGCGAGTACCCGTCTTGGCTTTGGGGTGAAAAAGACCATGATGCTTGCCCAGCGATTGTATGAAGCGGGTTACATCACATACATGCGTACCGATTCCACCAATCTGAGTGCTGAAGCGGTAGAGAATTGCAGATCCTATATTTCTGATAATTTCGGTAATAAATACCTTCCTGAAACTGCGAACTCATACAGCAGTAAAGAGGGAGCGCAGGAGGCGCATGAAGCGATCAGGCCGTCGGAAGTGACGGTGGAAGCTACATCGCTTAAAGGGATGGATCGTGATGGCGAACGTCTGTATGAGCTGATCAGACGTCAATTCCTGGCTTGTCAGATGACACCTGCTCAATTCCTGAGTACGCGCGTTACTGTTTCTACTGGTAAGTACGAACTGGTAACTAAAGGCCGGATACTTAAATTTGATGGTTATACCCGGGTAATGCCGGCAAAAGGTAAGGGCGAGGATGATATTATACTGCCGGATGTTAAAGCCGGTGATAGCCTTGAATTGGTGGAGTTTAATCCAAAACAACACTTCACCAAGCCTGCGCCAAGATTCACTGAAGCAAGTTTAGTAAAAGAGCTTGAGAAAAAAGGTATCGGTCGCCCGTCCACCTATGCTGCGATTATTTCGACGATCCAGGATCGTGGCTATGTAGAAGTTCAGAATCGCCGTTTTTACGCTCAGAAAATGGGCGATATCGTCACTGAGAGATTGGGCGAGAATTTCTCAGACCTGATGGATTACAGTTTTACTGCCAGAATGGAAGAAAGTCTGGATGATGTAGCCAAAGGTTCCGCCGATTGGAAAGTCCTTCTCGATCAGTTTTATGCAGATTTTTCCGGGAAACTTGAAGAGGCTCAGGGCGATGAAAATGGTATGCGCCCGAACTCCCCGACTGAAACTGATATTGCATGTCCGGATTGCGGTAGGCCGATGATGATTCGTACTGCAAGCACAGGTGTATTCTTAGGATGTTCTGGCTACAGCCTGCCGCCTAAGGAGCGTTGTAAGTGCACAATTAATCTGGTGTCCGGTGATGAGGTGGTAAGCGCAGATGGAGATGATGAAGAAGAATCACGCATCCTGCGTAAGAAGCACCGCTGTTCAATCTGTAGCTCAGCGATGGATTCGTATCTGATTGATGAAAAGCGCAAGTTACATGTATGTGGTAACAATCCGGATTGCTCAGGTTTTGAAGTAGAAAAAGGTGAATACCGGATCAAAGGATATGATGGTCCGGTTCTGGAATGTGATAAGTGCTCAGCTGAAATGCAGTTGAAGACAGGGCGCTTTGGAAAATACTTCGGTTGTACAGAGTGCAGTAATACTCGCAAACTCTTGAAAAACGGTGAGCCAGCGCCTCCAAAAATGGATCCGGTTCCGATGCCTGAATTGCAGTGTGAGAAGGTTGAGGATACTTACATTCTGCGTGATGGTGCTTCAGGACTGTTCCTGGCGGCAAGTCAGTTCCCACGTAACCGAGAAACTCGTGCTCCGAAGGTTGTGGAATTGCTACCACATCAGAAGGAGATCGATCCAAAATATGAGTTCCTTTTCAGTGCACCAAAAGAGGATTCAGAAGGTAACCCAACTATTGTTCGTTACAGTCGAAAGACCAAGGAACAATACGTTATGACCGAGGTCAATGGTAAAGCAAGCGGATGGCGGGCATTCTATAAAGATGGATCCTGGGTGGAAGAAAACACCCGGAAGAAATCAAAAAAATAGTTGGAGAAACTATGAGTTCCGTCTATCTGGCACGTACCAACCAGAAACTGAGTTTTAGTCGTATCCATCTTGATCAATTAAAACTTGCTCAAGATGATACGAGCTGGAATAAACATGCGTTAATTGAGTCCTTCAATGAGTCAGTTCTGTTTCATATGGCATCCGCTTATGATGCTTTTTTACGTGAAATAGCAGAAAGATACAGTGTCGATACAGAGACGCTTGATGGCTATAGATCGTTGGCAGCCGAGCTGGAAGCCACGGGAGTTGAAAGCCCTGAACTCAATGAACTGAGCATTCTGGAAAATGATGAGCGTAGCTGGTTACATAAGTTAGTGGCTGCATATGAAGCTTGTTGGCATGGGTCAGATAAAAAACGTGCAGTAACAGAAACCAGCAGTCTTTCGGAGATTCATGTGCTTCAGGTAAATCCTGATCATGCCGAAGATGCTGAAATTATTGTTGAATACGAAACTTGGTTTGTCTCGTTGTCAGAGCTGATCAATCGCCTTCGTGAAGGTATGCAGGAGTGGTAAATTAAGTGTCAGATTTGAGATCAGAAATGGTACTGGAGATTGTTGAGCTGGAAGAGGGTGAGCTGGCGATACGTAATCCTGATAGCCAGGCTACAGAACCTATGATTAAAGTTAATTTTTCTGAAGAGATTAAAGAAAAATTAAATGATCAGTATCTGGATGTAGCAAGAGTAATGCTCACAGCGGGTATTCAAATGATGGCAGATACAGGTCTGGATCTTTCTGATCAAAGTGAGGTTGTAGAGGAAGAGCCAACAATTCACTAAGTGGCATTGATGTGACTCAACCCATAAAAAAGGCCGAATCTATCGGCCTTTTTTTATGGATTAGAGGTTAACTATGCTGCCGTCTGCGGATAACAATGCCATGACTTTGCCCTTTAGTTGCAGCGCCTTCAAGGTCATTTAGTTGCTCATCGCTGAGATAGCCAGGCCAGGAAATAACAGCATGGCTGGTGCCAGTGCTCAGAGCTTGTTTCGCTAACTCAAAAGTACTGTGTTTACTGTTCGGGTTTAAGAGAATAACTTTTTGTAGGTCAATGCCTGCCTCCAGTAGGAGCTGCTTAGGCAGCAGAACAGGTGGCGCGATCCAGACAAACCAGCGATTGTCATTACTTAACTGGGCCAGTAATGGCATCAACATGGGAATGCTGTTGAAATCATCATTTTGAACGATAATTTCAGTTACTGTGCCAGCCAGTTTATTTGTGCTGGTCTCTACAGTAAGAAACGGGTCTGATGGAGTATGAATCTGCCCGAGTGTTGTGTGACGGTTTGCCTGAAGTGCCAACATGCTTAGTTACCTCTGCGGATAACCCCGACGCCTAAACCTTCAATTGCCAGCTGTTCTTCTCGGAGGTCAACCACTATAGGTTCGAACTCCTCATTTTCAGCTATCAGGTAGACAAGGTTTCCTTCTTTTTTAAAGCGTTTAACTGTCACCTCATCTTCAAGGCGAGCAACAATAATTTCTCCGTCCTTAGCTGTTTGGCATTGATGTACTGCCAAAAGGTCACCATCCATGATGCCTACGTTTTTCATACTGGTGCCTTTTACCCGCAGCAGGTAATCTGCTTTTGGGTAAAAGAAATCAGAAGAGATGGTGCAGTGGTCCTCTACATGCTCTTGAGCAAGTATGGGTTCACCTGCAGCAACCTGCCCAACAACGGGTAGGCCGAGATCCTCTTCTAGTTCAGGTACTCGAATGCCTCTCGAGGTGCCTGGGATAATTTCTATAGCGCCTTTCCTGGCGAGTGCCTTGAGGTGTTCTTCAGCTGCATTTGCAGATCGAAATCCAAGGTCTCTGGCTATATCCGCACGAGTTGGTGGGTAGCCAGTGTCTCCAATATGACGCTTAATGCAGTCAAGAACTTCTGTTTGTCGTTTAGTCAGCTTCATGATCATGTCTGTTTGTTTATACAGTACGTGTATTTTTATACAGTATTTTGGGTTTGTAAAGAAAAATATGTTTTTTTATACAGTGTTTTGTGTAGTTGCTTAGTTAGGCCTGTTAGAATTGTTCGTATAAATATTTGGGATTTTTATTTTGCTCGATAAAGAACTAAAGCAGACTATTCAGGGAGCTTATTCTACTTTCCTGGATAAGCGTGGTTTAAAAGCACGTTACGGCCAGAAGATGATGGTTGCTGAGATTGCACGCTCTTTGGCATCGATTCCTTTCAACTCTGACGGTTATCGTGAAGGCACAAGCCATATCTGTGTAACAGAAGCTGGCACAGGTACAGGTAAAACGATTGCTTATCTTTTAGCTTCTGTCCCGATTGCACAACAACGTAAAAAGAAAATTGTTGTTTCGACTGCGACCGTTGCTTTGCAGGAACAACTTATTCTCAAGGATCTTCCTCAACTGATCAGTGATGCTGGTATTAATCTGACTTATGGCTTAGCTAAGGGCAGGGGGCGATATTTCTGCATCTCTAATGCTGAAAAAGCCCTGCAGCAACAAGATGAACTGGGTCAGATTGCTCTTTATGAAGATGAAGCGTCTCAAAAGCTGGGTCAGGGGCAGGTTGATGAGATAAAGTCTCTCCTCAGTGAATACGCTTCCGGACAATGGGATGGTGATCGTGATGCATTACCTAATACTGTTTCTGACCCTATATGGCGTTTGAGTACCAGTGACCATCTGCAATGTACAAACAGGCGTTGCAGTAATTTTTCAATTTGTCCTTTCTTTAAAGCACGTCAGGAGCTGGAAAAGTGGGATCTGGTTGTCGCTAATCACGACTTGGTTCTCGCCGACTTATCTCTGGGAGGCGGGGCTATTTTACCCGCCCCTGAAGACACAATTTATATTTTTGATGAAGGTCATCATCTGGGTACAAAAACGACCGGGCATTTCTCCTACAGCATGAGAGTAAAATCCAGTCAAAGATGGTTAGCGAAAGCTTCACGTACTCTGAACAAACTTCTGAATGATGCTTCTGAACATGTTGTTTTACGTTCGTACATAGAAAAACTGGCAACCCCATTCTCTGAAATGGAGGATACGCTTACAGAATTTAATCAGTTACTGCAGCAGCTATTGCAGGACCGGCTTGATAAAACTGATCGTTATCGGTTTGCTCAGGGGGTTGTTCCGGAATCTATACAATTACTGATGCATGACTTTGCTACTTCTTCAGAGCGAGTGGTGCTTAAAATTGAGCAGATAGTTGATCTGCTCAAAGAGGCTATGGACGGTGAGATCGCCGACCTGCCAAAAGAAACAGGTGAGCTCTGGTATCCTCAGATTGGTACTTTGCTTTCCAGAATACAAGGTATGTACTGGCTTGCGCGATCATATTCCATATCAGATGCTGATGGAAAACTTCCTACGGCTCGTTGGATAAAGCGCATCGACAGTAGTGAAGGAATAGATCTGGAGTGTCAAAGCAGCCCGGTTTCTGGCGCAGAGACCCTTCAGGAGCATCTCTGGGACCATTGCTATGGTGCTGTTATTACTTCTGCAACCTTAACGGCAGTGGGCCGATTTGATCGTCTTTACTCCGATTTAGGTCTGCCCGGGGACAGCCCTTGCTCTATTCATATGAGTCCGTTTGATTATGGAAATAATGCAGAACTGATTGTGCCTGCGATGCGTTCCGACCCAGGTAATCAGGCTCTGCATAATCAGGAATTATCTGAGTACTTATTGCAAACGCTACCGCAAGAACAATCCTGCCTGGTGTTATTCAGTTCCTGGAAGCAGATGAGGTATGTTCTTGAGCAGATGCCTGATAAGATGGTCGCCGAAATTCTGGTTCAGGGTGACTTAGCCAAGCATGAAATATTGCGGCGGCACCGTGAACGTATTGATAATAAGCAGCCAAGTGTGATCTTTGGCTTAGCGTCGTTTGCTGAAGGTGTTGATCTACCGGGGGATTATTTAACCCATGTGGTGATCACGAAGTTACCATTCAGCGTGCCTGATGATCCAGTTGATGCAACCTACACAGAATGGATCGAAACGCAGGGTAGAAATGCATTTGAGGAATGGGTCATTCCAATGGCATCTATGCGTTTAACCCAGGCAACAGGAAGGTTGCTGAGAACTGAGAGTGATCGCGGCAAGATAACTTTGTTGGATCGACGCTGTATAACTCGTCGTTATGGCAAGCAGCTGCTGGCAGCGCTACCCCCATACAGACGTAATTTTTCTTAGGAAGTATTGCTTTGAGTACTGAAAACAACGTGGAAACGTCAGAAGTAAATAAAAATAAATCGAGTTCTTCGCGTAAACCTCAACGACGTCGTCGTTACTCTAGTAGTCGTAAGAACACATCTTGGAATCCAGAAGATTTTGTCGTTCCTGTGGTAGAAGGGAAAGCTCGCTTTCACGATTTTAATCTGCCAGACAATGTTATGAGAGCAGTAGCTGACCTGAAGTTTCAGTATTGCACTGAGATTCAGGCGGAAACAATACCGGCTGCTTTAGACGGTAAAGATATCATCGGTAAAGCACAAACCGGTACAGGTAAAACTGCTGCCTTTCTAATGGGCATAGTGACTGACCTTATTGACTATCCTATTGATGAAAAGTTGAATCTTGGTGAGCCAAGAGCATTAATTGTTGCTCCGACCCGAGAGCTGGCGTTACAGATTGCAGAAGATGCTAAAGGTCTGGCTAAGTACACAGACCTGCATATTGTCAGTCTTGTGGGTGGCATGGATTATGAAAAACAGCGCCAGAAACTGAAAAAGAAACCAGTAGATATTCTGGTCGCAACGCCAGGGCGTTTAATCGACTTTATCAACCGTAAAGATGTCGATTTGTGGAACGTAGAAGTACTTGTTCTGGATGAGGCTGATCGTATGCTCAGCATGGGCTTCATTCCCGATGTCAGAACCATTGTTCGTAATACTCCGCGCAAAGGAACTGATCGTCAAACACTGTTATACAGTGCCACGTTCACGGATGATATTTTGAATCTGGCAGAACAGTGGACATTGAATGCAGTTCAAATTGAGATCGCTCCTGAGACTAAAACTACAGACAATGTTACTCAGCAGGTTTATCTGGTTTCAGGAGAGGAAAAATATCGCCTGTTACGAAACTATATGGATAAGGATCACGCTGAAAAGGTAATTGTCTTCGGAAATCGTCGTGATGAGACACGTAAACTTGCAGAGCGTTTGACTAAAGATGGCATTAAAGCTGCGCTTATGTCTGGTGAAATAGCTCAACAGAAACGAGTGAAAACACTGGAAGATTTCCGCAGTGGAAAAATTCAGGTTCTGGTCGCGACGGATGTGGCGGGTCGAGGGATTCACATTGATGGTGTAACTCACGTCTTTAACTATCAATTGCCAGAAGATCCGGATGATTATGTTCATCGTATTGGACGTACTGGCCGTGCTGGGGCTACTGGCACTTCTATCTGCTTTGCCTGTGAAGATGATTCATTCCTTATTCCAGAGATCGAAGCTGAAACCGGCGTAAAACTGGAATGTGTACACCCTGATGCTGAATTGCTGAAAGAACCAGAATTGCATCAGCCTTTAATAGAAAAAGAGGAAACTGTCGCCACGGTAACGGCTGAAGAAGTTTCTGATGTTAAAGAGAAGGAAGCAGAAGCGGATGAGCAATCAGGATCGACACAAAACTAAACGGCTCGCTAATATTGTAGGTATTGTCTTTAGTGCTGTTATTGCGGCTCTGGGTGTTGCTGGTTTTCAGAGGACTCAGGACCCGTTGCAATTACTGCTGTTTTTATTCCTGGCAGTATTGGGTTATCTGATCGTTATTGTACTCTTTAAAGGCATCAACAAGGTTTTAGACAGCCTGGATGACTCTGCAAAATAATTTAGTTGGTATTTCGGGGATCTTATGTCTGTTGTAGGCAAAGTGGCCGTCTTGGGGGGCGGTAGTTTTGGTACTGTTATCGCTAATATGGTTGCAGAGAATGGCCATCCGGTTTCTCTCTGGTTGCGGGATGCGGAAAGAGCTGAGCAGCTAAATACAAAGCATGAAAACAGCCGATATCTTCCAGGCTATAAACTGTCTGAGAACTTGTTTGCTTCCAGCTGTTTGGAAGATGTATTGGCTGATGCAGATATTGTATTTGTTTCCATCCCAAGTCAGTCATTCCGGCAGGTGGTTCAGCAGGCTAAACCTTATTTGAAAGCAGATCAGATGCTGGTCAGCACGACTAAGGGCATTGAGGCACAAACATTCAGTCTGATGAGTGAAATTATCAGAGAGGAATTACCAGAATCTCGTATTGGTGTTTTAAGCGGCCCGAATCTGGCAAAAGAAGTTGCCAATCACCACCTGACAGCGACCGTCATCGCAAGTGACGATGCAGAGTTAAGAGGTTCTGTTCAGTCCATTCTCCATTCCAGTTACTTCCGGGTTTACGCCAGTTCTGATACCTATGGTGTTGAACTTGGAGGAACCTTAAAAAATATCTATGCAATCGCTGCCGGTCTCAGTTCGGCTTTAGGTATGGGTGAAAATACCAAAAGTATGCTCATGACTCGAAGTTTGGCGGAGATGAGTCGTTTCGCGGTGTGTATGGGGGCCAATCCAATGACTTTTATTGGTCTTGCAGGGGTGGGTGATCTCATAGTGACCTGTATGTCCCCTCTGAGTCGTAACTACCGGGTTGGTTATGCTCTGGGCGAAGGGAAGAGTCTTGAACAGGCGGTAGAATCCCTTGGACAAGTGGCTGAAGGGGTAAATACAATTAAACATGTGCGTGAAAAAGCGGCGGAAATGCAAGTGTATATGCCACTCGTCGCGGGTTTATATGAAGTTGTGTTTAATAAGGCTCCTGTCGCTGACGTAGTGAAAATGCTGATGATGAATGAACAAAGTACAGACGTTGAGTTTGTGCTTCCCCGAGGCGATCTGTGAAGTTTTTCCTGATGCGTCATGGCGAAGCAGAGACTTTTGCTAAAACGGATCGGGATCGGAAACTTACTGATCAGGGTAAATCTATGGTCAGAGAGAGAATAACAGCTCTACGCGCAGCCCTCTCTGATATTGATTGTATCGTTCATAGCCCTTTTCTGAGAACAACTCAAACGGCAGAGATTGTTGCTACCATTCTTAATATTGATTTAGTAACTCAATCTCCATGTTGGGTTCCAAATGCGAATCCTCTAGAGGCCCTTACTTCATTAGAATCTTATGTAGATGCTTGTCCGTTACTTGTATCCCATATGCCACTCATAGCCTCAGTCGAGGCATTATGTGCAGGCGAAAAAAATTATCCTATTAATTTTGAATGCACTGACCTTTCAGAAATACATACAGAATGGCCATCTGTAGGTATGGGAGCCTTTAAGCGGTTATAGGGTTGGTGTTCATATTATTTCATATTTTCTTGTTGGTATTTCTTTTTCAGACCTTGAAGCCTAGCACTGGTTTCATATGTAGCTAGAGCTTCTTCTATTCTCATATCCCTGTATTCATATTGCCCTAGAGCATGGTAAGCAGATATCAGTGTTAAATAATACGTTTCTGCTGGACTCTTTTGAATTAAGCCTTCGGTGTAGTTGATAAATTGTATAACAGGTTTTGCATCGCGCTTTTTTATCCCTTCGTACATTTTGTGTCGATATGACAAAAAAAGTGCGTAATCACGGAAATAGGGTGATTTTAGCGGTAGGTTTAATAACTTGTGGTCCGTGGCACGTGTAGATATATAAGAAACAAGATTTGCATTAGCTATTTGTGCATTTATCAGTGCCCAGCTACTGACCATTGCAACAATAGTAAATGTAATTGGGATTAGTTTATTGGCTGAATTCGAAATTCCAATTGTTTTCTTTTGTTTCAAGCCATGTTGGTGGGTGACAAACAATAAGAATAGCAACAGTAACCAGTGAGTGTTGGATGTATAAAAAGGTAACTCAACTTGAGTATGCAATATTATTGGAATCAAGAGGGCTGCGTAACCCGAACCTCTTTGCCATCCTAATCGTATCAATTGCAGAAAAGTTACAATAGCAGCGACCAGAATACCCGCTAGAGATATGAGCCCCCCTTCAACAAGCCACAAAAAAAGCTCATTGTGAGGGTGGCTAAACCTAGGTGCATTCCCTAAGTGCAGTATATCTTCTTGCTGATATGTTCTGCGTTTATCCTGAAATACTTTCTGGAAGCTCCCTAAGCCATGTCCTGTAATGGGGGACTCAAGAAACAGATCCCAGGAAATTTTATAAACTTTCCAACGCACATCTGCTTCCATGCCTCCCAAGGCTCGGTCAAATTTAGCTGAAGACTTTAGTAGTCCAGTGGACTGGAACGCGGCTCCAGAAATTGTGCATATCAAAATGATTAAAAAGATGCCTTTGTTGAGCTTGAGTAGTTTCCACCTGCCTAAAAGAAGAATAAGTACACCGATCATGGCTCCTAATAAACCTACACGTGAGCCTGAAGCCGCAATAAGATAGCTAGCAGAAAACGCACTAAAGCATAAGGAAGCTTTAACTATGATGCTTGCTCCCTTTAGAGGTGGTCTGCTGGCTAGGTAATAGATCAGTACCAGAAAAGTGGCCATTAGAGATGCCTGAATATTGACCTGCTGGAAAATGCCTATAGGTTTGCCGTTACCGCTTCTGGGTATAAAAGAATATATTTCTCCAATTCCGTGCATCTGGAAAATTCCATAGGTTGCCGCGATCATCCCCATTGCTAATAAAACATAAAGACTCTGGTCAATCTGCTTAGGTGTTGCTTTGAACTGAAAAAGGGCTAAAAAGAACAGATAACCCCCGGTAATTACACAGAGTCTTGTAAGCCATTCTGTAGGATTAGTTGTATCAACTAGAAAGCCGGTGGTTGTTGCGCCAATAGGTAACAGGGCCAGCCCTAACCAATACTTAGGTAACACGATAGAACGCGTTCGACAGATCATGAAGGCAGCTGCCGCAATTACCCAGACCGCAACAACCCAAACAGAACTGTTATACGGCAGGTACAGACCTTCGCCACCAAAATTAGGCTGGTAATAAAATGGGGCAATAACAAACTGTAAAATGAGCAATAAAAAAAACAAATTTTGCGATGAAAACTTTGAGTTTTGAGGGTGGCTCTCGGTATTACTCATTACAGGGCCTTAATTAAGGATATTTAGCTGGAATAATAGCGCATCAAAACACTATAGTACCTTATAAATATTCTGAAATTTCAGCTAATTAGGATAGAGGATGTCATTCATCACCGCTTATTTGGTATCCATACCTGGATATACTATAGCGATTCAAGAATTTGGTGATCCCGAAGGAACCCCTGTAATAGCACTGCATGGCTGGCTGGATAACTCTGCAAGTTTTTATGCAATTGGGGAGCATTTGACTGGCATTAGGCTTATCTCGATGGATTTAGTAGGCCATGGAAAATCATCTTTCAGACCAAAGGGGATGCCCTACCATATTTGGGATAACGTTACTGACCTTGAGGCGGTTGTTGCTGAGTTAAAAATTGAGCAATTCAATCTGCTAGGTCATTCGATGGGAGCCAGTATTGCGATGTTGTTTGCCGGGGCTTTTCCCGGCAAGGTAAATAATCTGATGTGTATCGAAGGTCTGGCCCCATTACATTACGAAGCAGAGCAATTACCAAGTGATTTATCAGCTGCGGTAATTAAACGCAAAAAAATGGCAGGGAAAGTTTATAGGTCCTATACAAGCCGAAAGGAAGCACTGATCGCCAGAATGAATGGTCGATGGCCCGTTTCAGAAAGAGCAGCTGAGAAACTGCTCGAAAGAGGGGTGGTCGAAAATAATGAGGGTTACTGCTGGAGTCATGATTCTGCTCTGTTGATGCCTTCACTTGTGCGCTTTTGTCCCACTCAGATTCGTTCATTCATTCGATCCGTTACAGCGCAGACTACAGTTGTTAAGGGAACAAACGGTGCTTGCCACTTAATGGATGGCTGGGTTGAAGAACTAAACAAAGTTGATTTTCTGGAGATGGAAGGTGGACACCATTTACATATGGAGCCACATACGGCCAAGGAAATTGCTACTATTATAAACACTTGGGTTGAGTAGTGTGGTAGAAGGAATTTATATGTTTAAGCGTTTTAGCTTGTTGTTAGCTCTTTGTGTTCCCTTATCTGCGTTTGCTGCTGATGATATTAGTAACTCACGTGATTATAAGAAATTTGAACGTTTTCCTTCTTCCTATATCGTCCAGTACAAACAATCTCAAACCAGAGATTATCGTCTAATCCTTGGTGGTCTTGAGAAAATTGATGGATCACTTCGAGCCGAAAAAGAAAAGCGAATAGCGGGTCAACTGACCCAGATCACCTATCGAATTCCTGAGAACCATTCGGCAAAAGAAGCATTTGAATACTTCTATGCTCAGATCATCGATCAGGGAGGTGAGAAACTATTCAAATGCTCTGGACGGGATTGTGGCAGCAGTAATCAATGGGCCAATAATATTTTTAGTTATTTTAGATTATATGGTGTCGACAATACTCAGAGCTTCACCAGCCTGCAATTAGAGGATAGCTATATCTCTCTATACTCGGTGAAACGGGGAAATAAGCGTGTATATCTGAGGCTGGATATACTTGAGAGTTCTGCCTCTAAAGCTGAGTCTCAGCAAACGGAGGCTGGGCAGATCAGCAGAGAAATTACATCCGATAATGATCTTGAGAAGCTGGTTGAATTCTTAAAACAGAAACCGGACAGTATTCTTTGGGTCGTCGCTTATGACTTTAATGCAGGCACAAAGCAGCAACAAATTAAACGTTCAGAAGAACGTGCAAAGCAATTTAAAGAGAAGCTCGTAACTGCTGGAGCAGATGGCTCACAAGTTTATTTACATGCTGCAGGATCGTTCATACTTGGGAAGCAAACTGAACGGGGTACCAAGCTGATGGTCTATAGTGAGAACAGAGTAGAGTAAACTCATGGAGTTTCACTATGACGACAGTTTCACTGGTACTGGGTAGTGGTGGTGCGCGTGGATATGCCCACATAGGGGCCATTGAAGAGATCGAAAGAAGAGGCTATGAAATAGTCGCTATTTCGGGAAGTTCCATAGGCGCGCTAATAGGTGGTATGTATGCTGCTGGCCGTTTGCCTGAGTATAGTGACTGGGTCAAAAGTTTAAGCTGGATCAAAGTGGTTCGCCTGTTGGATTTTACTCTTTCTAAAGGCGCTATCCGTGGAGATAAGATCTTTGTTCAATTAGCAGAGATCCTTGGAAACCCGCAAATTCAGGATTTACCGATTGATTACACTGCTGTCGTGGCGGATCTGGCGAGACAAAAAGAGGTCTGGTACCAGAAAGGCCCACTTTTAGATGCCATCCGTGCATCTGTCGCTGTTCCTGGTTTGTTTACCCCGGTTATAAAGGGGGCGAGTGTGCTGGTGGATGGCGGTGTACTGAACCCTCTACCTATTATTCCTGCTGTCGCTTCTCAGGCAGATCTGATCATTGCTGTGGACCTGAATACAGGAGACGTCAACCACAGTCACCTAAAACTTCCCAGTAATAAATACTTGCGTCGCAGCGGCATGAGTGACGAGTGGAATATGCCTGATGTTGACACGAGCAGTGCTGAGCCAACCTCTAAAGAACAGAATGAGATCGGCGGTAGAATGGATATTCTGCTGAACTCTGTTGAAGTTATGCAGGCGAGTCTGACCGAATATAAAATTGCGGGTTATCCCCCCGATTTGGTTGTCAGAATACCTAAGGATTTATGCAGTTTTTATGATTTTCACCGGGCAGCAGAAACAATTGAATATGGCAGATTGGCTACGCGGGAAAAGCTAGAGGCTTTAGAACAGGGCGACACGATCAACTGATCTACTTTATTTTCTGCAGTAAAACATACAATGCACCTGTTCCACCGTCTTTAGGTTGTGCGGAACAGAATGCCAACACACCGGTGAGTCTTTTCAGCCATTCATTAACATAGGATTTAATCAGAGCTTGCTGACTTTCTGATGTATGTGCTTTGCCATGAACCACCAGAACACAGCGGTTTTGATCACGGCGTGCTTCATAAATGAACTTACTGAGCATATCCCGGGCCTGGTCAATGGTGTAGCCGTGCAGATCCAGACCTTGTTCCCAGGGGACGTGGCCCTGTTTCAGGCGTTTTAAAAGGCTGAATTGTACTCCGGGGTTGGCAAAAACCAGTTCTTCATTAGATTCCACCAGAGAGACGGCTTCATCGGATAAACCATCCACAACTTTCTCTTCAGCTTCTGTTGCAGCCTGACGTCTGTAGGAGGCGTTGTCTTTGTTTTTCTTAATGCGGTTCCTTTGTAGATCCGCTTTATCGTGTTCATGCCGGGTAACACCTTGCATAGCCTCGGTAAAGGATATGTCTTCTGCTGAGTCTTTCTGGTCTTTCATGGAGTTCCCGGATGATATCAATTAACATTGCGGCTTTAAATTTATCAAATTATCGGTCCTGACTGAATGAAAAAAACAGTATCTACACCGAGTTCTGTTGCCAATCAACTTGATACTCTCCGGGATTATATCCGTTACGCCATGAGTCAATTCGGAGAGAATAGTATCTATTTTGGTCATGGTACCGACAATGCATGGGATGAAGCGACCCAATTGGTGCTGGCTGCGGTGTATTTACCTTGGAATGTAAATCCAGCAGTTTTAGATGGCAGATTGACCGATGCTGAGAAAAATCGTGTTCTCGAATTTATCAAACTCAGAGTAGAGGATCGTAAGCCTCTGCCTTATATCACAGGTGAATCCTGGTTTTGTCAGTTGCCGTTTTATGTTGATGAGCGAGTGTTGATTCCTCGCTCCCCTATAGCTGAACTAATAGAAAATCAATTTACCCCCTGGTTGCGGGAAGGTCCTGTAGATCGAGTCCTGGATCTGTGCACAGGGAGTGGGTGTATAGGCATAGCCTGCGCTTATGCGTTCCCGGAAGCCGAAGTGGATCTGGCGGATATCTCATCCGATGCCATTGAGGTTGCGCGTAAAAACATCTCTAAACATGAGATGACAGAGCGCATACAGGCAATTGAAAGTGATCTGTTTAGCAATCTTAAGGGTAGAAGGTATGATCTGATTGTTAGCAATCCGCCCTATGTAGACGAAAATGACCTTTCCTCCATGCCAAAGGAATACGAGCATGAGCCTGCACTGGCACTGGGGTCAGGCCCGGATGGATTGGATATTACCCGGCAGATTCTTAGACAGGCGAATGATTTCCTCACTGAAGATGGCTTGTTGATCGTTGAAGTAGGAAACAGTGAGATTCACATGATGGAACAGTACCCGCAACTGCCGGTAGTTTGGCTGGAGTTTGAACGTGGAGGTAACGGCGTTTTTGCCATTACAGCGCAAGAGCTTAGCCAATACAGAGATCAGATTTAATTTGTTATAATTCCCGCCCTTAATTTTTAGAGATTGGATGGATTACTGCGATGTCAGGAAATAGTTACGGTAAGCTCTTCACAGTAACTACCTTTGGTGAAAGCCACGGTAAAGCTTTGGGCTGTATAGTGGATGGTTGCCCTCCAGGCATTGAACTCTCTGAAGAAGATCTGCAGCGTGATCTAGATCGCAGGAAGCCGGGTACATCACGTCACACAACTCAGCGTCGTGAAGCTGATGAAGTAGAGATTTTATCCGGTGTATTTGAAGGTAAAACTACCGGTACACCAATCGGTTTGTTAATTAAAAATACCGATCAACGCTCTAAAGATTACTCCAACATCGAAGAAACCTTCCGTCCTGCCCATGCGGATTATGTCTATACCCACAAATATGGTTTCCGGGATTATCGCGGTGGTGGTCGTTCATCAGCGCGTGAAACGGCTATGCGGGTAGCTGCCGGTGCAATTGCGAAGAAGTTCTTGGCTTCTAAAGGTGTTGAGGTTAAAGGTTATCTGTCACAGCTGGGCCCCATCAAAATCGATGAGGCTAATTTTGATTGGGCTCAAGTATCTGAAAACCCCTTCTTCAGTCCAGATGCCTCTTCTGTTGCAAAAATGGAAGAGTACATGGATGACCTGCGTAAAGAGGGTAACTCTATCGGTGCTAGAATCAGTGTGGTTGCCTCAGGTGTTCCTGTGGGGCTGGGTGAACCGATTTTTGATCGTCTGGATGCGGAACTGGCCCACGCATTAATGAGCATAAATGCGGTTAAGGGTGTTGAAATCGGTGACGGATTTGCCTGTGTCGAGCAAAAGGGTACTGAGCACCGGGATGAGATGACACCCGATGGTTTTCTTTCCAATCATGCTGGCGGTATTTTAGGCGGTATCTCTACTGGTCAGGATATATCAGCACATATTGCCCTTAAACCAACATCCAGCCTGCGCCTGTCGGGTCGAAGCATCAACAGCCGTGGCGAAGAGATTGAAGTGGTTACTAAAGGTCGCCATGACCCATGTGTAGGTATTCGTGCGACACCGATTGCCGAAGCGATGATGGCTATTGTATTGATGGATCATCTGCTACGTAACAGAGGCCAGAATGCCGATGTAGAATGTGATGTTCCGGTAATTTTATAACCTTCAAAAGGCACAGAATCTTAGTTCTGTGCCTTTAATACTTCATTCCTCCAATAAGCTACTGCTAAACTGCAGTTATGGTTAATTTCCTAAATAGAAAAGTGCCGTTATCTATTGTCTGCTCCTGCCTTTTGTTAGGTATGTTCAGCAGCATTTCTATGGCGGAAGGAATCCGGAAAATCGTCCACCCTGATGGGCGTGTGGAATACACCAACCTCTCCGATAAACAGCGCAAAATTCACTACACCAATCAAAAGAAAAGCTCCGTACAGAAAGTTTATAAATATCGTAATGCAGAAGGTATTGTCGCTTTTTCAGATCAGCGCCCTCCTGATATTACCTTTGAACTTCTAAGATTTGACTGTTATGCCTGCGGTGTTGATTCAAAGGTAGACTGGCATGCAACACCACTCAACATGAAGGATTACAAGGTGACCGTTCAGCTGATGGCTGAAAAGTACGAAGTGCCCGCTGCATTGGTGAGAGCTGTGATCCATGCTGAATCAGCATATAAGGTTGATGCGGTGTCAAAAGCTGGGGCGCAGGGGTTGATGCAATTGATGCCAGAAACCGCAGAAGAATTAGGAGTGACCAAGCCATTTAGCGCCGTGCAAAATATTGAAGGCGGGACAAAATATCTCGCGTTCCTTTTGGAACACTTCTCAGGTGATGAACGTCTGGCTACAGCTGCCTACAATGCAGGCCCCGGTGCAGTTACCCGTTATAAAGGGATTCCGCCCTATGCGGAGACCGAGGCCTATGTTGAACGCGTAGCAATCTTGCGAAATCGCTACGCAGATCAGCTCTAAGGGACCTGATAATAAGTCACATACGCCTCAGGCTATTTTTGCATCCTGAGCGTAATATTCGCTGCTGAGACTTACCGCCTGGGTAACCCCAAACAGTGGATGTGGAATAGGTGAAACTGCCAGAACAATATCCACTGCGGGCAGGGGTGGCATGTTTTCATTTGCCAGAGGGTACAATCCTTCTGTCAGGCTTGATGACGCCAGAGTCCCAAGACCCAAACCCCGTTTAAGCAGTGTCTTTAAGGTTGCAGAACTCGAACTGGTACAGATTAGGTCATGAAGTCTGCCCATCTTATCTAAACCGTCAATTGCCGCGGTATGAAATTTACAATCTTCGTCATAGAGAACCAGAGGGATAGTTTCTCTCTCTACCAGTTCCGGAAACCCTCCATGCACCCACAGACCTTTGTCGTGACGCAGGATATACCCTTCCTCCTTATCGGGAGCACGAGTGAGTATGGCAAGGTCTATATCACCATTATCGAGATACTCACGTAACTTAGTGCTGCTGTCGCATAAGACCTTCAAATGCAAAGTAGGATACTGAGCGTGAATGATTTCAAGCAGATCAGCCAATACGGAATCAACATAGTCATCCGGGCAACCAATGGTTAAAGGTCTGTGATTTTGTAGTGTTGAAAACTCCCCTACGGCTTCGTCATGTAAAGAAACTATTTTGCGAGCGTAGCTGACGAGCTTTTTGCCTTTTTCGGTCAAAAGAAGATTTCGGCCCTCTTTAATAAAGAGGGAGTGGCCTAAATCCTCTTCCAGCTTTTTCATCTGCATACTGATTGCACCCTGGGTACGATGAATCTGTTTGGCCGCACGGGTAAAACTACCGGTATCGACAAAGGCAACAAAGCTTCTTAAAGCATCTAAATCCATCGGCTTCTCCAAATGATCAGCACTGCTAATAGGTGCTATCAAAATTAATCGTTAGTCCTGTCTTTGGCAAGTAGGCAAAATGAGTCCAGTTGTTTATCTCAAAGGAATTATCAAATGGAACTGATCATCGGTAACAAAAATTACTCTTCCTGGTCTCTTCGTGGATGGCTGATGCTGGAAGCATTTAATTTAAAGTTCAAAGAGACCAAGCTTCTGTTATTTACAGAAGACTTTTACAGCTCTTTAAGCGCCCATGAAGCGGCGGATAAAGTGCCTGTACTTATCGATCGTGATGTCACCGTTTGGGATTCACTGGCTATCTGTGAGTATGTGAGTGAGCGTCACCTAAACGGTAAAGGCTGGCCTGAAAATTATGCAGATCGCGCGATGGCTCGTTCTATCAGCAATGAAATGCACTCAGGTTTTTTCGGTGTCAGAAATGAGATGCCAATGAACTGCCGTGCTAAACGCCGGGTTGAACTATCTGAACAGGCGAAGAAAGATATCACCCGTATTGATCAACTCTGGTCCTCTTTAAGAAAAACTCATGCAGAAAAAGGACCGTGGTTATTTGGTGAGTTCTCTATTGCGGATGTTATGTACGCCCCTGTAGCACTGCGCTTCAGAACTTACGGAATCGAAGTTTCTGCCGAAAGCCAGGCCTATTGTGATGCTTTATATAAACACCCAGCTATTGAATTATGGATAAAAGATGCGCTGCTCGAAACCGAAATAGTGGATGAAGATGAAGCGGGTGAAGAGGTAAATTAGTGGAAATCAGACTGGGTCTGAAAAGGGTGTTTGATTGGATTCTGTCTAAATCTTCGCTTTGCGCCAATAGAAGGAATTCCGTTCTATGGCTAATAAGAGGTTTTCAAAGAGTGTTAGGTTCAAGGATGCTCAAAAAATTGAAGTTCAAGTATTGAGACGAATGTGTAAGTATAGAGACTTAGTATTTTAAATGGATTTAATATGCTCTCTTTATATAGGTACATCATACTGTTGACACTGAGTACCACACTGCATGCAGGCTCTATTTACCAATGCGTAGATGATAAAGGTAGGAAAACATTTCAAGGAAAACCCTGCCCAAAAGGCACTCAAAGCATCTCACCTGAAGTAACAAATGCTAATAAAAATAAACTCAAGGCAGATAATTATGCAAAAAGGATAGAAGAGAGCAAACGTTATAAAGAAAGAATGGTTAGAATTGGGTTAGTTTCGGGAATCTATACAAACTCAGAAATATATAGCGTTGTTGAAAGAAATTGCCCATCAGGTGAATTTTCAAGAATTTTTAAGCAATTCAAAACTAAATATAGGGCAGAAATTGAGCTTGGGAAAAGCTATTATTGGCAAGGGCCGCCCGAACTGAAACTATCACCCGCACAACTCAAAGAGGCACGAGAGCATCTAGAGTATCAAATTAACTCGGTAGTAAATAATTTTAAATATACTCGGAATATTGACGAATTGTGCGCTAAGGAATTAAAAAGTTTCAAGCACCTTCTCAAGCGGGATAACCTTGATTGAAAACCTCACAACCCTTGTTTAAAAGAAGCCGAAGGGGTATGTGTCATTCTGGCACAACCTAAAAGAGCCATGGCTACTTGGTGAAAATGGACATATTCAGTCGACTTTTATCATGGATTAGAAAGGCACTGCCCAGAGTAGGGCAGTGCTCGATCAGGAAGGATCTGTTAGAGATCAATGCTCCAAGATCTGACTTAAGAACAGCTGCAATCGATCTGTCTGAGGGTTTGAAAATAGCTCCTCAGGCGTGTTCTGTTCTACGATCTCTCCGGCATCCATAAAGATAACCCTATCTGCAACTTTCTTAGCAAAACCCATTTCATGAGTTACGCAGAGCATGGTCATGCCTTCTTCAGCCAGTTCAACCATTACATCCAGTACTTCTTTGATCATCTCTGGGTCGAGTGCTGAAGTTGGTTCGTCAAACAGCATGATTTCCGGATTCATACAAAGAGAGCGGGCAATGGCTACACGCTGTTGCTGACCACCGGAAAGCTGTCCTGGGAATTTGAACGCCTGATCAGGGATCTTGACGCGTTCGAGGTATTTCATCGCTGTTGCTTCAGCTTCCTTCTTGGGTTTTTTCTGTACCCAGATAGGACCTAAAGTCAGGTTTTCCAGAATGGTCAGGTGCGGGAAGAGGTTGAAGTGTTGGAACACCATACCCACTTCCTTACGGATAGCCTCGATGTTTTTAACATCTTCAATCATCTCAACACCATTCACCACCAGAGAGCCCCTCTGGAACTCTTCAAGGCGGTTTATGCAGCGAATCATGGTCGATTTACCCGAGCCAGAAGGGCCGCAAATAACGATGCGCTCACCTTTTCTAACCTGAAGGTTAATATCTTTCAGTACATGGAATTCGCCATACCATTTATTCAGATCCTTGATGGCGATGATGTCCTGATTTTCTTCGATAGATTTCTCGTGTTCGATACTCACAAGGAACTCCTATTAATTCTTATGACTGGTGTCTAATTTACGTTCAATTGAGGAACTGATCATGGACATGCTGAAACAGCAGATCCAGAACACCAGTGCTACAAACAAGTAACCTTCAGTTGAGTGGCCGCCTAACCAGTTGGAGTTGGTCAGAGCAGTTTGTGTAGTACTCAGCATCTCGAAGATACCGATAATCAACAAGAAGGTAGTGTTTTTAAATAGCATGACAAAGGTTGCCAGAATGTTTGGCATTGAAACCTTGATGACCTGAGGAAGTATAATCAGCAGGGTCTTCTGCCAATAACCTAAACCCAGAGAGTCCGCAGCTTCGTACTGGCCTTTAGGGACAGCCTGGAACCCACCACGGAAAACCTCAGCCATATAGCCAGCCATAAACAGTGTTAACACAATCCAGACGCGTAACAGTTTGTCTACGTTAGTGCCTTCCGGGAAGAACAATGGCAGCATGACTGAACCCATGAAGAACAGTGCAAGCACAGGAACACCACGGAAAAACTCGATCAGTATTACGCAGACACTCTTCATAAACGGCATATCCGAGCGTCGACCCAAAGCCCACAGGAAGCTTAGAGGGAAGGCTACGATGATGCTTGCAGCGGCCATCAGGACGTTGAGTGCAAAACCACCCCAGTAATCGGTAGCAACATATTCCAGTCCAATCAGACTACCATCGAGAATGATGATCCAAACAAATGGCATAATCAGAAAAGCCGGAATTCCGAGTTTGTTCCTGGAGTCTTTAGGCAGGAGGTAAGACGCCGCAATGACTGCGACTAAAGAGATGAGACAGATGAAAATACGCCAGATCTCTTCTGTAGGGTAACTACCAAAGAAGAACTGTTTTGACCAGGCACTGACAAATACCCAGCATGCTCCTTCTTTCGTACAATCAGCCTGTGTCGTTCCGCTCCAATTAGCAGACAGAAACAACCAGTCGATCAACGGTGGTAGCAGGTTCGCCAGAAGTCCAATAATGATTAATGTGGTTAAAGAATTACCTATGGAGGAAAAGAGGTTGTCTTTCACCCAGGGGATAAATCCGACTGTGTCTTTCGGAGCCGGCTGTGATGGTAAAGGTTTAAATTCTCTCATTGATAATCTCCTTTACCTTTCAACCAATGAAACGCTTTTATTAAAGCGGTTCATAACAAACGAAATGGTCATATTGACGGCAAAATATACGGCCATTGTCATAAATACGATCTCAATCGCCTGTCCGGTCTGGTTGAGTGTCGTCCCAACAAAGACAGTGAACAGATCCGGATAACCAATGGCGGTTGCCAGAGTGGAGTTCTTCACCAGGCTCTGATACTCACTGTTAAGCAGAGGAACAATTACACGCATCGCCTGAGGAACGATGATCAGTTGCATGATGCGGCTTTCTTTAAGCCCCAGGCTTCGAGCGGCTTCGGTCTGACCATGGGGAACAGCTTGAATGCCTGCACGTACGGCTTCCGCAATAAAAGCACCAGTATAGATTGATAGTGCTACAGTAAGCGCCATTAACTCTGGAATAACCGTGATCCCACCGCGGAAGTTAAAGCCTTTGAGAGCTGGATAGTCCCAGGCAAATGGGAATCCAGTGACGATCAAAGCCATCAGAGGTAATCCAAACAGAATAGCAAGGCTTGTACTTAACACAGGGTATTGTTGACCCGTGCGCTCCTGACGTTTTTTTGCCCAGCCTTTAAGGTAAAACACCCCTGCAATCGCTGCAATAATTGCTGCGTAAACCAGCGTTGCCCCGGATTCAGGAATTAGACTCGGTACATATAACCCACGGACATTCAGAAATATTGCTTCTCCGAGACTTAAACTCTGGCGCGCACTTGGCAGAGCTGCCAATACAGCAAAATACCAGAAGAAGACCTGGAGCAGCAGAGGAATATTACGAAAAGTCTCGACGTAGCCGACAGCTAATTTACGCACCAGCAGGTTATGAGAAAAGTGCGCAACACCCATAACAAACCCGATGATGGTGGATAAAATGATACCGAGGGTACCGACGAGAATTGTATTTAATAATCCGACAAGAAAAGTTCTGCCATATGTATGAGTAGCGTCATATGGGATCAATGACATTAAAATATCAAAACCAGCGGTGGTGAATAGAAAGTCATAACCGCTTTTAATGCCGCGAGCTTCCATGTTTGCAAGCGTATTGCTCACAATCCCATAGAAAAAATAAACCAGACCGATCAGTAACAAAACCTGATAAATGATCGAACGGTTTCTCGGATTATTAAAGAAAGAGGGTGAGGATTTAACCTGAGGTTTATCAGACATAAATTCTTTCTTCAGTGATTAAAAGTTAAAAACAACTGAGGGGCTATATAGCCCCTCAGTGTTAGGTTTTAGCGTACTGGTGAAGAGTACATAATACCGCCAGCATTCCACTGCGCGTTAAGACCGCGAGAGATCTTAAGCGGTGAACCCTGACCAACATTGCGCTCAAAGCTTTCAGCGTAGTTACCTACCTGCTTAACAATGTTGTAACCCCAATCTGCAGAGATGCCCAATTTTTGACCGGCATCACCTTCAGAGCCCATAAGGCGCTTCTGGCTTGGGTTACCTTCCATTTTCGCTTTGTCAGCGCCTGCACTGTCAATACCGAGGAACTCAGCTTCCACCATCGCCATCAAAGACCAGCGAACAATGTTAAACCAGGCATCATCACCCTGACGTACTACAGGGCCCAGAGGTTCCTTAGAGATGACTTCAGGAAGTACCATTGCAGAATCTGGATTTTTCAGGCCGATACGCAGAGCGTACAGTTGAGATTGGTCTGAAGTCAGAACGTCACAGCGGCCGCTCTCAAACCCGGCGCGGGTCTGATCTGAAGTATCAAAAGTGATTGCTGTATAGCCGATGCCATTGGCACGGAAGTAATCAGCAAGGTTCAATTCGGTTGTGGTACCCGCCTGGATACATACGGCTGCACCATCCAGTTCCAGAGCGCTTTTTACGCCCAGGTCTTTGGAAACCATAAAGCCCTGACCATCATAATAGTTCACACCCGCAAAGTTTAAACCCAAAGAAGTATCACGTGTATGGGTCCAGGTGGTGTTTCTGGAAAGGATATCTATTTCACCGGATTGCAGAGCTGTAAAACGCTCTTTGGCTGTCAAAGGTTTGTACTGAACTTTCTCAGCGTCACCTAAAACTGCTGCAGCTGCTGCCCGACATACGTCAACATCCAGACCGCTCCATTTGCCATTTTCATCCTTTTGGGAAAAACCCGCCAGGCCGGTGCTTACCCCGCACGAAAGAGTTCCGCGCTGCTTAACATCTTCTAATGTGCCTGCTTGTGCACTGATTGAAAGGCTAAGAGCAATACTTGCAGCGATTGCTGAGGTCAGTTTCTTCATCTCGTCGTCTCCATTTTGTTTACGGTCTGAGAACCTTGTTTTTTATTATTTAGATACGCAGCATAAACTATGCCAGAGCATGTTTTATGCTGTTGATTTTTAATTTTAGATCAAACGTACTGAATTTCTTTATAGTAAAGACACTTCAGCATGGCTCTAATTTAATAGAAATTCAACCTGTTAGCGCTAATCAGCATCAGCCAGAATCAATCAGCATCATTAGATGGATTTGTAATGGAATCAATAAAGGTGCATGAAAAACAGTTTAAAATTTATCTGCACCAACACTGACCTTTATTAAGGAAAGTGGGGTTTAAAATTGAACAGTTTAATGTGCTTATGCTATACCGAGGTATCTCCTATAATAAGTAGCGGTGTTTAAACTATGCCTTGCAGGTTAACCAGGGATCAGGTTAGAGCCTTCCACACGTTGGCTCTGGTGTTTTTGTTTCTCTTACTGTGTTTTAACGGAACAGCTACCGCTGCCCTACAACCTACGCCTCAGGTTCTGAAACTCGCCGAACCGATGCACTCTAAACTCGAGCTTTCAAAAGAAGAGAATGAATGGCTTCTGGCTCATCCTGTTATTAAAGTCGGTGTTGATTCTGGGTATGCGCCCTATAGCTTTCAGGATCCAGAAGGGCAATACACCGGTGTTGCTGTCGATTATCTGAACCTGCTTTCTGAAGTTCTGGGTATAAGGTTTGAAATTGTAGGAGGCTTGAGTTGGTCAGAAATTATCTCGGGTGCAAAATCCCGGAGTCTGGATGTTGTCGCAACGGCAGTTATTACCCCAGAGAGGGAAAAGTTTCTTGAATTCTCTCAGATCTACCTACCTACACCTTTAGTGATTATGACCCGGACCGGGGGGAGTTCAATAACTACGGCGGAACACCTTGATGGAAAAAGGGTTGCTTTAGTTAAGGGATATTCTTCCTCTGAACGGGTAATAAATGAATACCCCGGTATTCTGACAACAATGGTAGCTACCCCATATGAAGGGTTGAGCTTGTTATCTACTGGTAAAGTTGATGCTTACGTGGGTGTTTTGGGTGTTAACTTTTACCTCACGCGGAAATATGGATTCACCAATCTCAAAATAGCCAGTAGATATGACACGACAGCTAATGGTCAGCGGTTTGCTGTTCGAAAAGACTGGAAAATTTTCCGCGGCATCGTAAACAAAGCACTGAATTTGATGAGCCTCAGAGATCATAACCAGTTAATGAGGAACTGGATTCCGATTGATTTAACGGGTTTGGCGCTGGACTATACGGCAAGTCCACCTCTGGTGCTTAGTGCTGAAGAACGGCAATGGTTGTCAGACCATTCGGAGATCAGTATCGGGGCGATGAATGCCTGGCCTCCAATGGATTATATTGATACAGAGGGGAATGCTGTAGGTATTGGTGCCAAATTTATTGAAGCGCTGAATAGACGCCTGGATGGCCGGTTAAATATAGTCTCTGGTGAGTGGTCTGGGATATATAAGTCAGTGCAGGAAAAAAAGCTGGATGCACTCATTGGGATTACTCCGCGAGAAAATCGAGAACCGTTTTTTAATTTCACTAAACCCTATTTAACCGTTCCGCATGTCATCTTTGCCCGTCGTGGGACGGAATATTTATCTGACCTTTCTTCCTTGAAGGGCAAAACGATTGCCCTTGAGAAGGGGTTTTTCTTAAAAGAATTTATCCGACAAAATTACCCTCTTATAAATGTCACAGAATTCCCAAGCACCAGCTTGGCGTTGGGAGCTGTTGTGAAGGGCAGCGTAGATGCCTACATTGGTAATCGAGCTGTTGCCATGTATGTCTTTCACAATGAGTTGATATCTAATCTTGAAGAGCATGGACGGATAAGGGATAGCGCTTCAATTAATGCCATAGGTGTCCGTAAAGATCAGCCAATTCTGAGGAATATCCTGCAAAAGGCTTTGGATAATATTACCGTTAAAGAGAGGCTGGCCATATTACAGGATTGGGTCGAGCCCTCACCGTTGGGCAATATACACTCAATAGAACTGACCATTGATGAATGGGAGTGGTTAGACAAGCACCCCGTGATCAAGGTTGCTGGTCAGCCAGATTGGTTGCCGGTCGAATTTAAAGATAAAGATGGGCAATACAAAGGGATTGCGCCTGAGTATCTCGATCTTATATCCGGATTGCTGGGTGTTCGATTTGAATATAACCAGAATGGCTCCTTGCAAAAAGAGCTTCTGGATCAAAAGCAGGTGGATCTAATCTCGGCAACCACTCGTACAGCTTCCCAGATAAATGGCTGGCAGTTCAGTGAGTCGTACCTGACCTTGCCGGCAATGATTTTTACCCGTGACCATATTGCTTATGTTTCCGGGTTGCCGGATCTTCAGGGTAAAAAGGTCGCAACTGTGTCCGGTCGCGGTATTACTCATCGCTTACAGAAAGAGAGTGTTGGTTTAGATCTTATTGAATTTGAAACTGCAGAAAGTGCTTTATCTGCACTTCAGAACAGAGATGTGGATGCCTATGTCGGCAGTATTTTGATGACCAGCCCGTTGTTGAGGCGATTGGGCTATTCAAATATCCATGTTTCCGGCCAAACCCCCTTCTTAATTGATATTGGAGTTTCATACAGAGACGATTGGCCTGTGCTTGGCAAAATACTTGATAAAGCGATTTCTCAAATCAGTGAATCTCAGAAAGCAAATATTGCTGCTCAATGGATTGGTGTAAAAATTAAAGAAGCACCCGATTACACCCGGTATTGGCAATTGCTGTTTGTCGCCTTAATCATCATTGCCGCATTTGTTATCTGGAATCGTTATCTGCAAAGAATGAATGCGGAGAAGAGTCTGGAAATTCGTCAGCAGAATTTACGTTTGTTAAAAAGCCAAAAAGGTTTGGCTGAGGCGCAACGAGTAGCGCACCTGGGTAGTTGGTCATGGGATCTTGATTCAAATCTGTTCACCTGGTCCGATGAGCTGTATAGATTGATGAATATTGATCAGGCCAGGGACGTGGGGTTTGACGAGTTTATTATGGCGATACACCCGTCGGACAGAGAGTTTGTTGAGGAGATACTTCGTTACAGCAGAGACAACAAAGAAGCTGTTCAGTTTCAGCACAGAACCTTGCTCCCTGATGGAACCATTTGTTACTTCGATCAACATACGGATGTAAGCCATGAGAGCCCTGGTGACAACTATGCCTTAACAGGTACGGTGTTAGATATTTCAGCTAGGAAAAAAGCTGAGCAGGAGATACAGAAGCTCTCACACGCATTTGAAAACAGCCCAATTTCTATTGCTATCACAGACAATGTCGGCATCCTTGAATATGTGAATCCGTATTTCACGGAAATGACAGGTTACACATTGGATGAGGTACATGGGAAACCGATCGAAATCATTCCTGGCACTATGGATAAACCTGAGTCTGATGTATCGTCAGAGCTTTGGGGGGCCATAAACTCGGGAAGAGTCTGGCGGGGCGAAAGCCGCAGTATCAGAAAGAGTGGGGAGCATTACTGGGAGAGTATTACGGTTGCACCGGTTCTGAATGATGTCGGTGAATTTACTAATATTTTGATTCTGAAACAGGATATAACTCAGCAGAAAGAGATCAAATCACAGCTGTTTAAAAAAACCAATTTTAGTGATCTCACAAAACAACCGAACAGAGAATTTATTCTTGCTCAGAGCGACCTTAAAATTCTTGAAAAAGTGCCGGTGGCATTCATGCTCATCGACATGCTTAATGTTAAAAGAATCAACGATACTCTTGGTGTGGGTGCCGGCGATGAAATAATAACGCAAGCCGCTGAACGCTTGGATAGTTTTGTATCACCTACCTTAACTGTTGCTCATCTGGGGGGGGGAGAGTTTCTGATCCTGGTTGAATCCCCGAGAAAAACTCTGATTGAACATCTGGTTCAGCGTTTAAATGCTGAGTTCAAAAAAGTCTTTTTGATTGGAGGACAGAGTGTACATCAGCCGATCAGTATAGGTATTTCGCTCTATCCTGAAGACGCGCAATCTTCCCAACAGCTTCTTTCAAATGCGCATACAGCCGTAACCCATGCAAAACGAAATGGCAGCTTCTCTCATGCTTATTATTCAGAGCGCTACAGTCAGGATGCTCAGAACTCTTTATACATAGAAAGCTTATTGTTGCAGGCTATCCCTAAAAATGAGCTGCAGGTTTATTTTCAGCCAAAGGTAGATTCTTTAGGTAATTTCAGAGGTGCGGAAGCGCTGGTGCGTTGGTTCAACGAAGAATTAGGCACTATCTCACCCGGCAGATTTATTCCGATTGCTGAACAAAGTGACATTATTCTGGACCTTGGTCGCTGGGTGATAGAAAAAAGTTGTGCTTACGCTTCTGAATGGTGTGAGGAAGTAGGCGAAGAGTACAGCGTTTCAATCAATCTTTCTCCTAAGCAGTTTTATGAGGAGGGGATTGTAGAATTCATAGCACAGTGTATCGAACGCTATGCTTTGAACGGTTCGCAGGTTGAAATTGAAGTCACTGAAGGTTTGTTCATGGAAGGCGAAGAGTTCATTCGTGAACAGATAGTAGCTTTAAAATCGCTAGGTGTCAGTCTCGCCATGGATGACTTTGGTACCGGTTATTCTTCCTTGCAATATCTAAGAAGTTACCCTTTTGATACGCTAAAAATAGATCGGTCTTTTGTGATGGAATTGCCTGATTCCGGAGGGGATGCGAATCTGGTTCGAGCGATAATAAAAATGGGTAAAGCGCTTGGTTTGAGGACGGTTGCTGAGGGGGTAGAGTCTATCGATCAGGCGGATTTTCTCCGTCGTGAAGGTTGTGATCTGATACAGGGGTTTCTGTTCGCTAAGCCAATGCCTCCAGACGAATTAGTGGAGTGGTTGAGAATGAATCAAGTGCGTATTAGTTAATGAGACCTATAGAATAAACTGGGTTTGTTGATGCAGAAATATTCACTTTGTTTTTCCTGATTTCCATTGTATAAATGCGCGCCTGTTGTTTTGAATATAATCTGCCTGAGGCAGTTTGATGGGCTTACCACTATGACGACTTCTTATAAAGAAACTCTCCACAATGGTTATGGGCAAGAATTTGATGTCGAAGAGGTGCTCTTTGAGCAGCAAACCGATTCCTGGCACCTGATCATTTTCAAAAACTCAATTTATGGCACTGTAATGGCTCTGGATGGAATTATTCAGACCACTGAAAGGGATGAGTTTGTTTACCATGAAATGCTTACGCATGTGCCTATCATCGCCCATGGAGATGCGAAACGGGTATTGATCATTGGTGGCGGGGACGGTGGTATCCTAAGAGAAGTCTGTCGCCATAAATCTGTGGAGCATGTAACCCAGGTTGAGATCGATCAAGCTGTAATCGATATGTGTAAAGAGTATCTACCTGCGCATTCTGACGGTGCTTTTGAGGACCCTCGTGCACGTATTGTTATCGCAGATGGTGTGGAATTTGTGCACGAGACTGACGAAAAATTTGATGTCATTATTTCAGACTGCACCGATCCGGTGGGGCCGGGTGAGGTATTATTTACAAGCCGTTTCTATGAAGGCTGTAAAAACCTGTTGAATGAAGGTGGTGTCTTTGTCGCACAAAACGGCGTGCCTTTTTTGCAGCAGGATGAGGTGATTACTACCAAACGTCGCCTGAGCCCATATTTTAAAGATCAGAGCTTCTATACTGTTGCCGTGCCTACTTACATTGGTGGATCGATGACCCTGGCCTGGGGGAGTGATAACAGCGACTTGAGGCAGTTATCCTTAGATGAGTTGGAGCAGCGTTTTAAAGCGAGCGACATCACTACGCGATACTACAATCCTCAAATTCATGCAGGTTGTTTTGGTCTTCCTCAATATTTGATAAAGGCTTTAGAAGGCGCTTAACAATAAAGGTAAATGAGCCGGTCTTTGAACCGGCTTTTTTGTTTTTGATAGTCATACAGCTCCAGCTGTGTCTTAATTCTGATCATGACCCCAATAGATTCTTACATTCGCCTGTCAGGTTTTTATTTCTTCTACTTTGCTCTGTTGGGAGCATTGGTGCCTTACTGGAGCTTGTACCTTAAATCCTATCAATTTGATGCGGTCACCATTGGCAGCTTGATGGCAGTGTTGCAGTTATCAAGAATTGTTGCTCCAAATTTATGGGGGTGGTTGGCTGACCGAAATGGCAAGCGCATAGAAATTGTGCGTTTAGGTGCTCTGATGACCTGCATTATGTTTCTGGGGATTTTCTGGCAGGAAACAGCAGTTGGAATAGGTCTGGTCATGTTGGCTTTTAGCTTCTTTTGGAATGCGGTCTTACCTCAGTTTGAAGTCATAACCTTAAAGCAGCTGGGTGAACGACAGGAAATATACAGTCGTATCCGTTTATGGGGGTCAATAGGGTTCATAGTAACGGTTGCGGGCGTTGGTGCATTACTCGACTTTATCAGCATCCGTTGGTTGCCCTATTTAATGCTGTTGCTGATGGTCTGTATCTGGGTCAGCACTTTGCTCGTGAATACTAAAAGAGAGTTCGTAACTGCACAAAAGGAAGATTCAGTGACTGATGGCTTCCTGTCCTTATTGCTTCGTCCTCAAGTATTAGTTTTTTTTGTTATCTGCTTTCTGGTTCAGTTCGGACATGGGGCCTATTACACTTTTTACAGCGTGCTGATGGAGGAGGTGGGATACAGTCGAACAGAAATAGGTTTACTCTGGTCGATAGGGGTTATCGCAGAAGTCATTCTCTTCGTCTATATGCATTGGATGATTAAGCGTTGGGGCTTGCGTTCAATCATGGTTTTGAGTCTTGCCTTATGTGTCCTGAGGTGGCTGATAATTGGTGGCGTACCGGATAATTTAGCGTTGATGTTATTTGCACAAATTCTCCATGCTGCAACATTCGGGGCACTGCATGCTGTAGGTATTGCTTTAGTTCATCATTATTTTTCGGACTCCACTTACGGACAGGGGCAGGCGCTTTTTTCCAGCGTTGGGTTTGGTGTAGGTGGTGCTTTAGGAGCATTTGTCAGTGGTCTTATGTGGGACGGTATTGGGGCATTTGGTACTTTTGCAGTATCAGCGTTTGCCAGTTTTGCTGCTATCTTATTGGCACTTTACTGGATACATCCGGAAAAAGTGCAGCAAAACAATTGATCTGAGTATTTTGCACTGCCACAGTTTTGCTATAGGATTAGAATATTATTTACCCGAAAGAGGAGTCAGGGTATGAAGTTCAAGATCGATATTGATATGAGTCCTGAAGAGTTGCGTAAAGTTCTGGGTTTGCCAGATGTGCAGAAATTTCAGCAGGATATGATGGATAAGATCACTGAACAGATGGAAGCAGGTGTAGAAGGATATGACCCTCTGACACTGTTTAAACCCTATCTCACGAGTGGCCTGGGTTCGATGGAGGCGCTGCAAAAACTCATGATGGGATTGATGACTACTGGGCTAAATAGTACGGATAATAAAAATGACTGATCGCGGAAAAGGTCAGGTATAACCAATGGATAGTAATGAGAGAGATGGTACGTTGCGAATTCTAAGAAAATATACAAATCGACGCTTGTACGATACTTCACGCAGTTGCTATGTGACACTTGATGATGTCAAACAGCTGGTACTTAATGCCGAAGCTTTTAAGGTTGAAGACTCTAAAACAGGCAATGATCTTACCCGCAACATCCTGTTACAGATTATCAGTGAACAGGAAGCACAAGGTCATGGCACATTATTAACCAACCAGGTTCTGCAGCAGTTAATCCGTTTCTATGGAGATAGCATGCAGGGCATGATGAGCCAGTATCTGGAGCAAAGTATTGCTTCTTTCCTGGAACATCAGGATCGCATTCGTGACCAGATGCAGACTATGATTGGTGCAGCAAATCCATTGACGATGATGAACCGTATCGCGGATCAGAATATGCAGATGTGGGGTATGTTTAAACCGGGTGAAGAACCTGAGCAACCGCCAGAAAAGCCGGAAGAAAAGAGTTAAAAAAGGGCCGCATGATGCGGCCTTTTTTATTTCTGACTATTTCTGCATATCGGGCATATTACGCCCATAAAATATTTCATCCATCTCTTTATTAAGACGTTCAGAAATCTGCTTAACCTGATCTTCGGACAACTCTTCTTTTGTTGTTCCGAATAGATAGGTGTTCAGATCCAGGTCTTTTAATTTCATCTTGGTATGGAAAATATTTTCCTGATAAACATTCACATCCAACATCTGATACTGGTCATGAATATCTTCGGTAAAGAAATTCTGGATTGAGTTTATGGCATGATCGATGTAGTGCTTTACCCCATGGATATCACGGGTAAAACCTCGCACACGGTAATCAACGGTAACAATGTCCGATTCAAGACGGTGAATAAGATAATTCAAAGCTTTCAGAGGTGAAATAATGCCGCAGGTTGATACCTCGATATCAGCTCTGAAAGTGCAGATGCCATCATCCGGGTGTGCTTCAGGATAGGTGTGAACGCAGATGTGGCTTTTATCCAGATGGGCAACAACGGAGTCAGGCATTGGGCCTGGCTTTTCTGTAGTATCCACATGATCGGAATCTTTTACTGGTTCTTCGGCAACCAGAATGGTTACACTGGCACCCTGTGGGTCGTAATCCTGGCGAGCTACATTAAGGATGTTGGCACCAATAATTTCGCAACACTCACTCAGAATTTCAGTCAAACGGTCTGCATTGTACTGTTCGTCAATGTACTCAATGTATTCAGCTTTCTGCTCCGGTGTTTGGGCGTAGCAGACATCATAGATACAAAAGCTCAGGCTTTTGGTCAGGTTGTTGAAACCCTGTAGCTTGATTTTTCCATTGGTTGGCAAGGTCGTGAACTCCACTCAAATTCTGAGGCGCGATTTTATTCGACAACTTTGCTTGTAGGAAGAAAAAAATCACTCTTTTGAATGAATTTTTTGAATGTTGGTTAGATAGAATTAGTTATCCCTATCGATTAACCATTGCACAATTGCTGGTGATACTTGCTTCTGGGACTTACCTGAAACAAAGACACCAATATGCCCGGCTTTGACCTCCATCTCCTGATAGTCGTTACTGGAAACATGTTTTTTCAAAGCCGTTGAGGCTTTGGGTGGAACCAGATGGTCATAGGTTCCATAGATATTAAGCACCGGGTTTTTGATATTGGCTAAATCAACCCGTTTATTGCCAATTTCGGCTTCGGCTTTTATTAGTTTGTTCTGTTGGAAGAACTGAGAAATAAATTGTTTAAACGCCTCACCGGCCTGATCAGGGCTGTCGTAAATCCACTTTTCCATCCGTAGAAAGCTTAAGGCGCTTTCTTTGTTCTCCAGTTGGTTTGGCATTCCCAGGTTTTTCTGAACTCCCAAACGCATTGGCATCAGGGAATTATAGGAATCGTTCAGCATGCTGCCCGGTATGTTGCCATAAGTTTCTACTGCTAGCTCGACATCTACATATTTGGCTAAGTGGTATAGCAAGTTGTCATCGGTCTGGAAATCGACCGGTGTCACCATTGTGATCAGGTTTTTAATCTTTTCCGGGTTCAGGGCGGTATAACATAGGCTGAAGGTTCCACCCTGACAGATGCCTAACAGGTTTGTCTGATCAGACTCGGAATGTTCCAGAACCTCGTTAACGCAGTTATTGAGGTACTCATTGATGTAATCATCCAGATCAAGATAGCGGTCTGCGGCGTCAGGATATCCCCAGTCAATCAGGTATATATCCAACCCCTGTTCCAGCAGCCTTTGTAACATTGACCTTTGCGATTCAAGATCAATCATGTAAGGGCGGTTAACCAGGGCGTAACAGATGAGCAGTGGAGTTTTACAGCTTTTTTCACCGGAGGCCTGATAATAACGAAGGCGCAGTTTGTCTTGAGTATAAATAACTTCGTATGGGGTTGAGTCCACATCGACTTCTTGTAACTGAACAAGCGTGTTGTAGCTTTTTAAAAGCTTGCGGTTGAACTCAAAAAGTTCGTCAGTAACTGTGGTTGGGTCAAGATCAAAACCGTTCATAGCATCTTATCCCTGATTGGCTTTTTTGAGTTTGGTCACTTCACGTTTGAGGGAGGTGATCTCTTTTTTCAGGTCAGCTATTAGCGAAGTCACAGATTCAGCCTGTAATAGCTCCACTTGTTCTTTTAGAGCCTGAAGATCTTTGTTACTGCTACGCATCTCCTTGCGAAGCTGGTGCTGCCTTTTCAAGGCTGTATCCAGGCCGCTACGAGTGGCTAAGCCGACCGTTTGAAAATGGACATCCCTAACATCCTGAGCAAACTTCCTTAATCGCATTAGCGCATTGCTGATGCGGCCATGTGAGCGTTGATATTCATCGGTGAAAACAGTTTTAGAATATGCGGATTCGTAGGCATCCACCCATATTTCATGTAACTGCTCTAAGCTGGAAACCTTCTCTTCTGCATTGGAAATGCAATTGAGCATTTGTTGTGAAGCATTCTGATTAATTGAACCGTAATGAGCTACGTATTCCTGTAATGCTTCCTGATATTCAATCGTGAGTTTCATTGCCTCACGGTTCTGCTGTTGTGTTTCCTGATTACCACCTATAACCGGTGTTTCTAGCAGACTTTTAAAACCGCTGATGAATGGATTTTCAAAGAGAAGGTCATCACTGAAGCTATGAGTTTTAAACAGAGAGGCAAATTGTTCCGGTATCTGCCATTGCTGCATAAGCATTTCACCGGTTTGTTTCTGCATATAGTTCTGGAATTGCTGAACGGCATCATTGAGCTGCTGTTCTTCACCAGTTCTGTAATGTCTTAGAAGATCTTCGCCATACTGGGTGAAGTGGCGAGACTGGGCACCCAGAATATCCAGTAATTGAGAAAACTGTTGCGGTGCTTCCTGATTCAGCTTTTTGTGGGCGTGGGATAAAAACTCAGCCCATTCTTCAGGGGATTGAACTTCAGAGGGTGCAGACGAAATTTTATTCCAGTAGGCTTTTTGCGCTTCCAGAAGTGAATCTATGGATAAGTCATTTTTTTCCATCTGCTGGTGGTCTCATTCCAGTATGTTTCATCAGTCTTTTATTAAGTTCATGTTATTACATCCGGCTCAATCTTACATCCTACTTTCTGGCACTCTTAAGAATCTCAGCTAAATGGTTAGCGGCTTTCGAAAGCGTCCGGTTGCGGTGGAATATAATGCCAAGGTTTCGATGAACAGGTTCTGAATCTACAACTTTTAATACCTTTAAATCACCCACCAGGCTTTCCGGCAGCAAGCTCCAGCCAAGCCCAATGCTGACCATCATACGAATAGTATCAAGGTAATTTGTCGACATGGTTACATTCAATGAAAGATCATGTTGATCAAATAATTGCTCGACCAGTGTACGGGTAAAGGTATTGGCTCCCGGAAGGATGGCATTATATGCAGTTAATTCCGTGAGCGTTATTTCGCTGCTGGTGGCCAGAGGGTGGTCCTCCGAAACTACGTATTGCAGTAAGTCATCCCAGATGATTTCAGAGTGAATGTTTTCATCCGGATCAGGGGAAAGTGTAATCAAAGCCAGTTCAAGGTCACCTTTAAGGACACCTTCATATGCCACTTCTGATTCTTCGAAGCGAAGATCCAGTTCCACATCAGGACACTCTTCGCTGAACCTTCGCAAATAATCAGGTAAACGGTGGAGGCTTATATGGTGGCTGGCGGCAAAGGAAAGAGTGCCCATAATCTCACCACTAGAAATGTTGTTGATGGCGCGCTTAGCATCATCAAACTGCAAAAGGATATCTCGGGCGCGAGGCAGTAATTCATTTCCGGCTTCTGTAACTGAAATGCTCCGGCCGATGCGATCAAACAGTTTGCTACCCAGTTGTTCCTCAAGCAGAGCGATACGTTTGCTTACAGCGGATTGGGTGAGATATAGCTGAGTGGCGGCTTTAGAAAAAGAGCCTGATTCTGCTACTGCAAGAAATGCTTGTAGGGTACTGGTGTCCATTATTCACCTGAAAAAAACATGTATATATTCGATTAATTTTAATTATTCCTAATTGGAATGCAAATCATAAAAAATATGAATTTGAGTTGTTGGTTATGCTGGACTAGGATTGCATCATCAAAACTAACCTGAGCTGTTTGAAGCAGGTTAAGAATAAGAATGGTGAGGTAGTTCCCGTGGCTGGAAAAACGTTATACGACAAACTGTTCGAATCGCATCTGGTTCGTACCAACGAAGACGGCAGTTCTTTAATTTATATTGACCGTCAGGTTCTGCATGAAGTGACTTCTCCGCAGGCTTTTGAAGGTCTGCGCCTAGCAGGTCGTCAGCCTTGGCGCATCGATGCCAATATTGCTACGCCGGATCACAATGTACCGACGACTGAGCGCTCCGGCGGCGTGGATCAGATTGTAGATCCGGTTTCCAAAATTCAGGTTAAAACTCTGGATGAGAACTGTGATGAGTTCGGTATTCTCGAATTTAAAATGAATGACCAGCGTCAGGGCATTGTGCACGTTATGGCTCCTGAGCAAGGCGCTATCCTACCGGGCGTAACAGCCGTGTGTGGCGATTCTCATACGGCTACCCTGGGTGCGTTAGGCGCGCTGGCACACGGTGTGGGTACGTCTGAAGTTGAACATGTGTTGGCAACCCAGTGTCTGATCACCAAAAAAATGAAAAACATGCTGGTGCGTGTGGATGGTGAACTCGGTATTGGTGTGACACCTAAAGATGTGATTCTGCATGTGATTGGAGTGATCGGTACTGCGGGCGGCACCGGCTATGCGATTGAGTTCGGTGGTGACGTATTCCGTAACATGTCTATGGAAGGCCGCATGACTGTTTGTAATATGGCGATTGAAGCGGGTGCACGTGTTGGCCTGGTTTCAGTGGATCAGATTACTCTGGATTACGTTAAGGACCGTACCTTTGCCCCTAAGGGTGATCAATGGGAGATGGCTGTTGATGCATGGAAAGACCTGGTTTCAGATGTGGATGCAGAGTTTGATGAAGTAGTTGTCATTAATGGCGCGGATATTGAGCCGCAAGTGACCTGGGGTACTTCGCCAGAGATGGTGGTGGGTGTATCAGGCCAGGTGCCAAATCCAGCTAAAGAAAGTGATCAGGTTAAGGTCGATGGTATCAACCGCGCTCTAGAATATATGGGTCTGGCAGCGGATCAGCAGATTACTGATATTAAACTGGATCGGGTGTTTATTGGTTCTTGTACTAACTCGCGTATTGAAGACCTGCGTGATGCTGCAAAAGTTGTTGAAGGCCGTAAAGTTGCGGGCAATATCATTCAGGCACTGGTTGTGCCAGGTTCTGGTCTGGTGAAAGAGCAAGCTGAGGAAGAGGGCCTGGATAAGATCTTTACTGAAGCGGGCCTTGAATGGCGTGAGCCTGGATGTTCTATGTGTCTGGCAATGAACCCAGATAAATTGGGTAACGGTGAACATTGTGCATCTACATCGAACCGTAACTTCGAAGGTCGTCAGGGTTTTGGTGGTCGTACGCATCTGGTAAGTCCTGCAATGGCTGCTGCGGCTGCGGTAACCGGACATTTTGTCGATGTACGTGAGTTGATTAAATAAGGTATCGGAGAGCGAAATGAATAAATTTACGTTGCACACAGGTATCGCGGCTCCATTGGATCGTGCCAACATCGATACCGATATGATCATCCCTAAGCAGTTTTTGAAATCGATCAAGCGTTCCGGTTTTGGTAAAAACCTGTTTGATGAACTGCGTTATCTGGATGAAGGTCAGCCGGATCAGGAATGCACGGGTCGTCCTTTGAATGAAGAGTTTGTTCTTAACCAGGCTCGTTACAAAGGTACAAGTGTGCTGTTAGCACGCGAGAACTTTGGCTGTGGTTCCAGTCGTGAGCATGCGCCATGGGCGTTGGAAGATTTTGGTATCCGCTCTGTGATTGCGCCGAGTTTTGCAGAGATCTTCTATAACAACTGCTTTAAAAATGGCTTGCTACCCATTGTGCTGAGTGATGAGCAGGTTGATCAGTTGTTTAAGGAAACGGCAGCAGCCGAAGGTTATGAATTAACTATTAATCTTGAAAAACAGGTGGTTGTAACCCCGTCGGGTGAGCAGATGGCTTTTGAGATTGATGGATTTCGTAAGCACTGTTTGCTGAATGGCCTGGATGATATCGGTCTGACTTTACAGCACGCTGATGAGATTAAGGCTTACGAAGAACAACGTCGTCAGTCCGCACCATGGTTGTTTGACGCTATTAAATAAAATTAAGCACAGGCAGTTTTTATAACTGCCTGCCAAGAGTAAAGGTTTTTGAAATGTCTAAAAATGTATTGATGTTGCCGGGTGATGGCATTGGACCAGAAATTGTCGCTGAAGCGCGTCGTGTTTTGGATCTGGTAAACGAGCAGGATAATCTGGGCCTTGAGTTTACTGAAGCTCATGTGGGTGGTGCAGCAATCGACGCAACAGGTGTACCTCTACCGGAAAAAACTCTGGAAGCAGCAAAGGCATCTGATGCTATTCTGCTGGGCGCTGTAGGTGGTCCTCAATGGGATACCAACCCTGATTTCCAGATCCGTCCAGAGAAAGGTCTGTTGGGCATTCGTGCCAATCTTGGGTTGTTCGGTAATCTGCGCCCTGCAATTCTATACCCGCAACTGGCTGATGCTTCTACCCTGAAGCCTGAAATCGTAGCGGGTCTGGATATCCTGATCGTGCGCGAACTGACAGGTGGTATCTACTTCGGTCAGCCTCGTGGTGTGCGTGAAAAAGAGGGTGGTATCCGTGAAGGTTACAACACTTACGTTTATGACGAGAATGAGATCCGTCGAATTGGTCGTGTAGCTTTTGAGGCGGCAATGGCCCGTGATAAGCGTCTGTGTTCAGTGGATAAAGCCAACGTGCTGGAAGTAACAGTACTGTGGCGTGAGATCATGGAAGAGCTTTCCAAAGACTATCCAGAAGTTGAACTGAGCCACATGTACGTTGATAACGCTGCAATGCAGCTGGTACGTGCGCCGAAGCAGTTTGATGTGATGGTAACCGGAAATATGTTCGGTGATATCTTGTCCGACGCAGCTGCGATGCTGACAGGTTCTATCGGTATGCTGCCTTCAGCATCTCTGGATGAGGCGGGTAAAGGTATGTATGAGCCATGTCATGGTTCAGCTCCGGATATTGCAGGTCAGGGCATTGCTAACCCTCTGGCAACCATTCTGTCTGCTGCAATGATGTTGCGTTACTCTCTTGATGCTGGTGAAACTGCAGATCGTATCGAAGCGGCAGTGAGTAAAGTGCTGGATCAGAACCTGCGTACTGCGGATATCTGGTCAGAAGGCATGCAGAAAGTCTCTACCTCAGAAATGGGCGATGCTGTTGTAGCTGCATTGAGCTAACAGCAGTGGCTTTTCAGATATTTAGCGGTTGGGCTAATAGCCTGAAACGCCATTTTGTAGCATAATATGCACCCTGGTCGGCGCCTGTTTGTAGTTAAGAAACAGCTGGTGCCGACTTTGTGTTTTTAACATCCGAGTTTTTGGTGATTTTAATGAAACGTGTAGGTTTTGTTGGCTGGCGTGGAATGGTGGGTTCCGTGCTGATGCAACGCATGATGGAAGAACGTGATTTCGATCATATCGAAGAGCCGGTCTTCTTCACCACATCCCAGGTAGGTCAGGCTGGTCCGGATATCGGTAAAGATATTCCAGCGCTGAAAGATGCGACATCCATTGAAGAATTGAAACAGATGGATGCCATTATTTCCTGTCAGGGTGGTGACTACACGAAACAGGTTTATGCTGATCTGCGTGCTGCAGGTTGGAATGGTTACTGGATTGATGCAGCATCCTCTTTGCGTATGGATGATAAATCGATCATCGTACTTGATCCGGTAAACATGAATGTGATCAAAGACGGCCTGGCAAACGGTATCAAAACCTATGTAGGTGGTAACTGCACAGTTTCACTGATGCTGATGGGTCTTGGCGGCCTGTTTAATGCCGGTCAGATCGAGTGGATGACTTCCATGACTTATCAGGCTGCTTCTGGTGGCGGTGCACGTCATATGCGTGAGCTGATCTCGCAGATGGGTATCATCAAAGAGTCAGTCGCTGATGAACTGGCTAATACGGCTTCTGCGATTCTGGATATTGACCGTCAGGTTGCTGAGACTATCCGTAGTGATGTAATGCCGGTTGATAACTTTGGGGTGCCTTTAGCGGGTTCTCTGATCCCTTGGATCGATACAAAACTGGATAATGGTCAGAGCCGAGAAGAGTGGAAAGCATACGCTGAAACCAACAAAATTCTGGGCCTGGGTGATAGTCCGATTCCAATTGATGGTACTTGCGTACGTATCGGTGCAATGCGTTGTCACAGTCAGGCATTCACAATTAAGCTTAAGCAGAACGTGCCAATGGATGAAATCGAGTCCATGCTGGCAGAAGCAAACGACTGGGTGAAAGTGATTCCGAATGAACGTGATATCACAGCACAGGAACTGACTCCGGCAAAAATTACCGGTACTTTAGCAGTGCCTGTAGGCCGTCTGCGTAAAATGAATTTGGGTGATGAGTACCTGAATGCATTCAGCGTGGGAGACCAGTTGCTGTGGGGTGCTGCAGAACCACTGCGTCGTATGTTGAGAATTCTGTTGGAAAAATAATCCATCAGAAAAGTTTGACTAGTTATAGCAGCCCGACATTGTCGGGCTGATTTGTTTTTAGGGGTATAGGCATGAATCAGGGTATTAATCTCGCAGTCGTTGGTGCAACGGGCTTAGTGGGCGAAGCCATTGTGGAAATTCTGGAACAGAAAGAGTTGCCACTGGAAGGGATCACACTGCTAGATTCTGAAGAGGGTGTGGGCACAACCTTGCAATTTAACGATAAGTCTTTTCGTGTGGAATCAGTGAGTGACTTTGATTTCTCTGATGTGCAGATCGCGCTGTTTTCAGGCTCGGATGAGCTATCTGAAGAGTATGCTCAAATCGCTGCGGATCAGGGTTGCATTGTCGTTGATTGCAGTCGTGCTTTTAGCGAAGAATACGATGTCCCTATGGTTGTGGCTACTGTAAACCCTGAGCAGATCTCTGAGTATTCGAGCCGAGGGATTATCTCAACACCATCACCTGCTTCGGTACCTTTGCTGACTGCAATCGCTCCAATTCACAGGCAGGCGGCTATTAAGCGTATAAATGTTGCAACCTATCAGGCGGTATCTTCAGCTGGAAAACCAGGGGTTGAAGAATTGGCTGGGCAAACTGCGCGTTTGCTGAACGGGCAAACTCCCGAATCTTCTGTGTTTGATAAACAGATTGCTTTTAATGCATTGCCAGTAGTGGGCAGTTTGCTTGAGAACGGATATAGCTCCGAAGAAATGAATTTGGTTATGAGTGTCCAGAAAGTTCTGGGCAATGATGGCCTAATGGTGAATCCAACATGTGTTCAGGTCCCGGTGTTTTTTGGTTATGGGGAGGCGGTTCATATTGAGTGTTGGGATCCGATCAGTGCAGAGGAAGTTAAAGAGCTCTTTTCCTACAATCAAGGTATACAGCTTATTGAAGAAGGTGAATGTGCTACAGCTGTTACAGATGCAGCTAAAAATGATGACGTTTTCATTAGTCGTATAAGAGAAGATATCTCTTGTGAAAACGCACTGGATTTATGGTTGGTGGCTGATAACGTAAAGCAAAGTGTCGCATTAAATTGTGTGCAAATTGCTGAAGTTTTGGTTAACCAATACCTTTAAATCAATTATTGCTAAATAAATTTAAACTGTTGTTTGTATTTCCTTGACCCATAAGTGGATTATAAACAATACTGTAAATTGATTTTAGAATCGTAACTCCCTGAATTTATGCTGAGTTTAGGGTGTAGGGGAACAAGGAAACTAAGATGCTGCGTAAACTCGCCGTCAGCCTTGCTGTAGCAGGGATAATTAGTGCATCCAATGCCAATGCGCTTGGTCTGGGTGAAATTAAGGTCACTTCAGCACTCAATGAGCCATTGAAGGCTGAGATAAAACTGCTTCAGGTTCGAAAGCTTAATCCTCTCCAAATACAGCCCAGAATGGCAAACATTGATGAGTTTGCCCTGGCTGGTCTGAATAAGGCCGGTTTTCTATCTGATGTAAACTTCCAGGTGAAGGTTAATCCGGACGGCACTGGGACAATATACCTGAATTCCAATCGGCCGGTTCGAGAGCCTTTTCTGAATTTTCTTGTTGAGGTGAACTGGCCAAATGGTCGTATGGTCCGGGAATACACGTTATTACTTGACCCGCCTGTTTTTGATCCAACCCCCGTACGAAAGACTGTACAGCCTACGACCTCTTCGCAGGTATCTCCGAGACTGCAGGCTCCAGCGCCTAAAACATCAGCAGCTGTAGTGAAAGCGCCCCAAACGGGTTCCGACAAAATCTTTGTAGATACCAAAGACACTCTATGGGCTTTGGCGATTGATAACCGACCCAGTTCGCAAGTTTCTGTAAAGCAGATGATGATCGCTTTACAGAAAAAAAACCCACACGCCTTTATCAATAACAACATCAATGCCTTAAAAGCAGGTGTGGTTCTTGATATCCCAAGTCTGGAAGAGATACAGCAATTAAACAGTCAGGAAGCCGCTCGCGAAGTTGTCAGGCAAACAGCTCAATGGAAAGCAAATCGCGGAAAAACTGAAGCGCCTGCGCCAATGGAGGCCTCTGTAAAAAAGTCTTCAACTGGAGAACAACCTGAACCTTCTCCAAAGGAAGAAACCGAAGCTGAGCTGAAAATTGTTACCCCAAAAGATCAGTTGGAGCCTGAAGGTGGTTTGACGACCGATCAAGCAGGTGATGACAAATCAGATGCAACTCCAGATGAATCTATGGCTGAGCAAGATTCAACTGAAGCGTCAGCTGAAGAGCAAGTTTCGGAAGAGCTGGAAAATGAACTTCTGGCAAAAAATCAAGAACTCGAAGAAAAGCTCAATCAGTCTCTGGAAGATGTAGATAAAATTACCAGAGAAAATGAAGATCTGAATGAGCGCATGGATGGCATCCAGTATGAGCTTGAAAAACTGCGCGAAATGCTGGAACTTAAAGACAAAGACCTTGCTGCTCTGCAGGGACAAATTGAGGCCGCAAAAGCTGAGCCTCCACCTCCGCCGCCACCTCCAGAAAAAAGCCTTTTAGATACTATTCTCCAATCACCTGCGATTCTTGGTGGAATTGGCGCTGCTTTGATCGCGTTCTTGGCGGGCTTGTTCTTCTTCCTGAGAAAAGGCAAAAAAGAGGATGAAGGCAAAGCTGAAGAGTCATTAGTTCCTCCGGTAGCGGATGAGCCAGAGGCAGAAGCAACTGAAGAGGTTGAAGAAGTTGAAGAGGTTGCAGAAGACACTTCAGAGGAAGCAGAGCAGGAGCTGGAAGAGCCTTCCGATCTTGATGATCTCGATATTGGCGCAGAAGAGGATCTTCTGCAGGATTCCGATCTTGATCTAAACGATGATGATCTGTCTGACCTAGATGATCTAGATTTGGATATGGACCTTGATCTCGAAGAAGATCCAGTGGATGTTTTGGATCAGGTTGAGGCTGCCGAAGAAATTAACGAAGACGAGCTTCTGGATAATGATGAGTTCGACCTTGGTTTAGATGAAGATCTTGACGAGGAACTGGAAGTCAGCGATGAGCTGGATTCTATCCTTGATGAGGGTTCTGAAGCAGGAGACGACGACCTAGAAATTAGTGATGAACTGGATTCGATCCTTTCCGAAGATGAAGGTTCAGCGGAAGAAGCAGCGGAAGAGATTGATGATGAATTAGATGCCATTCTTGCCGAAGGCGATGAATCGGCTGAGGATGAGTTGTCTGAACTCACAGATGATGATTTAGATGTTGATTTGGATGACCTTGCCTTTGATCTCGAAGATGTTAAAGAAGAGACGCCTTCAGAATCTGAAGCTGAAGAAGACGAAGGCGAATTAGACTTTATTCTGTCTGAAACTGAAGAGCCAGAGGTAGAAGCTGAACCAGAGGCAGAAGCAGACGAGCTTGTAGAAGATGAGTTGGAAGCTCTGCTTGAGAATGATGAAGATCTTGATCTTGATTTCTCCGAATTGTCCGAGCCTGCTGAAGACTTTTCCGAATTAAGTACGGATTCTGAAGAAGGAGAGGTTGTTGCTCCTGAGGCAGAAGTGGAATCTGAGCCTGAAACAGATACGATTGCTGAAGAGGTAGATGAGGACGCTCTGGATGCGCTTCTCAATGAAGATGAAATCTCCGAAGAAGTAGTTTCTGATGAAGCGGATGAGGAAGAGTCGCTGGACGAGTTAGCGGCAATGATTGCTGATGCCGAGGATGAGCCAGAGTCGCAAACTTTGGAGTTAGATGCAGTTGAAGAGGGTGAGGAATTTGAAGAGATAGACTCTGATCCCGACTTGGATGCTCTGCTTGCAGAAGTTGATGATGAGATTGAAGCATCTATGGATGCTGCGGCTGAGGAAGAGGCTTCATCTCCAGAACCTGAAGTGGAGCTTTCTGATGAAGATCTGGATCTCGATTTAGGGCTGGATACTGATTTTGATCTAACCGATATTGCTGAAGAGCCAGAGCCAGAGCCAGAGCCAGAGCCAGAGCCAGAGCCAGAGCCAGAGCCAGAGCCAGAGCCAGAGCCAGAGCCAGAGCCAGAGCCAGTTAGCTCTGAATCGGCTGAGAGTGATCTCGATGCAATGCTGGATGAAATTGGTATGGATCTTGAGGAAGAGGATCTCACCGATGCAGAATCAGGTGCGGATGATCTAGAGTCCTCAATTGCTCACGATTTGGATGCGGATTTAGATTCTGAATTGAATGCTCTACTGACCAGTGTTGATAATGACATTGAGCTGGAAGAGAGTTCAGATGATGAAAGCGATTCAATGGAAGATGACTTTGATGAACTAGCCGGTCTGAATCTGTTGGAAGGCGCGGATGAAGTTGAGACTAAACTTGATCTGGCCAGGGCTTACATGGATATGGAAGACTTTGATGGTGCCAAGGATATTCTTCAGGAGATTGTTGCTGAAGGTAGTGACGAGCAGAAAGCTGAAGCGGAATCCTTGATACAGTCCATGAATAAAAGTTAACTATGCAAGAAAAAAGTAGTTCTGAGCCGCAAGGTTCACATACAGGGGCGATTTCGATCGCCCCTTATCGTTACGCTCTATGTGTCGAATATTCCGGAGCAGCCTACAGAGGCTGGCAGATCCAGAAAGAAGGCGGTGTTAGTAGTATTCAGGAGGAGGTAGAAAAAGCCTTATCCAAAATTGCGAATACACAGGTTTCCGTAATTTGTGCTGGGCGAACGGATGCTGGCGTAAATGCGACTTACCAGATTATTCACTTCGAAAGCCCGGTGCAGCGTAAGGAGAGAGCTTGGATTCTGGGGACAAACAGTCACTTGCCAGATGATATTGCTATCCAGTGGGCAAAAGAGGTGCCTGACACCTTTCATGCTCGTTTCTCGGCGACTGAACGGCGTTATCGTTACCTTATCTATTGTAATCCGGTTAAACCTGCAATTCTTCCCAAGGGGGTAACCTGGACATATAAGGTTCTTGATATCCAGAAGATGCAGGCAGCGGCTGAGTACCTTGTTGGTGAACACGATTTTACTTCCTATCGTGCTGTTGCCTGTCAGGCCCACAGTCCCATACGAACGGTTAAGCAGCTGGATATCTATCGCTCCGGTAATCTGATTGTTCTTGACGTCAGGGCCAATGCCTTTTTACATCATATGATCAGAAATTTTGCCGGTGTATTAATGACAATAGGCTGCGGTGAAGCTGAGCCGGTCTGGGCGAAAGAGGTGCTTGATGCAAAGGATCGCAGACAAGGAGGGGTGACAGCGCCGCCCTTTGGCTTGTATTTTGTTGATGTCTGCTACCCTGAAGAGTTTGAGCTGCCTAAATCGCAATTAGGGCCTTTTTTCCTTGCTTAGCTGACTGACTTAATGGACTTCAATCTGATAATATTCAGCCTTTGGTTTAATCTCTAGTGAAATTTCGTTCAGTGAACAGAACCCGCGTTAAAATCTGTGGTATTACACAACTGGAAGATGCTAAGTACGCAATAGCTTCAGGGGCTGATGCTCTGGGCTTCGTGTTCTATGCTCCCAGTCCTCGTTATATATCATCAGAGAAGGCAGCAGAGATTATTCGTCAACTTCCGGCATTTGTTACAACCACAGCGCTGTTTGTAAATGAAACACAAGAGAATGTTGATCGGATTTTGCGTGAGACTCGTATTGACCTATTACAGTTTCATGGTGACGAATTACCTGAATTCTGTAATCAGTTTGATCGTCCTTACATCAAGGCGCTACGCATGAAGCCTGATCTGGACTTAACTGTAGAAGCAAAAAAATACTCATCAGCTCAGGCACTGTTGTTAGATGCATACAGGCCTGGCATTCCTGGTGGAACTGGTGAAGTATTTGATTGGGATAGAATACCTGCTAAACACCCCGCAGAAATTATTCTTGCGGGTGGTTTAACAGCAGAAAATGTGGCGCAAGCCATATCAGCAGTAGCTCCATACGCAGTCGATGTCAGCGGTGGAGTAGAGAAAAGTAAAGGCATTAAAGATGCCGATAAAGTTGAAAAGTTTATAAATGAGGTAACCCGTGCCAACTAATATTGATCTTAAAGCACTTTCTCAGTTGCCCGACAGTAAAGGCCACTTTGGCCCTTACGGAGGCCGTTTCGTATCTGAAACTCTTATGGCTGCTCTTAAGCAGCTAGAAGAAACTTATGAGAAATTGTGGCGAGATCCGGCTTTTCAGGAAGAGTTTGATGATGACCTTGCCCATTATGTTGGACGCCCATCACCGTTGTATTTTGCTAAACACCTTACTGAAAAGGTTGGTGGTGCAAATATCTACCTGAAACGTGAAGATTTAAACCATACTGGGGCCCATAAAGTTAACAACACTATCGGACAAGCCCTTTTGGCGAAATACACGGGTAAACCCCGGGTGATCGCCGAAACAGGAGCCGGTCAGCACGGTGTTGCAACGGCTACAGTAGCAGCTCGCCTGGGTCTTGAGTGTCAGGTGTATATGGGTGCAGAGGACGTACAGCGACAGGCTTTGAATGTATACCGCATGAAACTGCTTGGAGCGGAAGTTATTGCAGTTGAATCTGGTACTCGTACGCTGAAAGATGCCATGAATGAAGCGATGCGTGATTGGGTAACCAACGTCGATAACACCTTCTACATCATTGGTACAGCCGCAGGCCCGCACCCTTATCCAAAACTGGTTCGTGATTTCCAGTGTATTATTGGACGCGAAGCGCGAGAGCAGTGTCTTAAACAAACCGGACGTCTGCCGGATGCACTTGTCGCCTGTGTAGGTGGTGGGTCCAACGCTATTGGTCTGTTCCACCCATTCATCGAAGATGAAAATGTCAAAATGTATGGGGTAGAAGCCGGTGGTTATGGCGTAGAAACTGGCCATCATGCGGCGCCATTGTCGGCAGGTGAACCGGGTGTTCTACATGGTAATCGTACCTATCTGATGTCTGATGAAGCAGGCCAGATTATCGGCACTCACTCAGTGTCAGCGGGTCTGGATTACCCAGGGGTAGGTCCAGAGCACTCTTACCTGAAAGACACTGGTCGTGCTGATTATGTTGACGCTACTGATGAGGAAGCGATGGATGCATTCCGTACATTGACACGTGTTGAGGGTATAATGCCTGCGCTTGAATCAAGTCATGCTGTCGCTTATGCCATGAAACTGGCAAAAGAGATGGATAAAGATCAGACCATTATCGTAAATCTTTCTGGTCGTGGTGATAAAGATATTCATACGGTCGCACAGATCGATGGAATTAACGTTTGATTTGTGCGGGGAAAAATAAATGAGTCGAATTTCTAGCAGCTTTAAAAAGCTGAACGCGGAAGGCCGCAAGGCGCTTATTCCATATGTAACTGCAGGTGATTGCAGTCCTGAAGTTACCGTTCCTCTGATGCATGCGTTAGTGGAAGCGGGAGCTGATATTATAGAATTAGGTGTACCTTTTTCAGATCCAATGGCAGACGGCCCGGTGATCCAGTTGGCGTGTGAACGTGCACTGGCACATGGTGTACGCCTGTCAGATGTTCTGGATATGGTGAAGGAATTCCGCAATCAGGATACACAAACCCCTGTGGTATTGATGGGCTACTTAAACCCTGTTGAAGTTATGGGGTACGAGAGTTTTGCCAAATCTGCAAGTGAAGCCGGTGTTGACGGTGTATTAACGGTTGATCTGCCTCCCGAGGAATCTGAAGAATTTAATCAGATCATGAAAGGACATGGTATTGATACAATCTACCTTGTGGCTCCAACCACAGAGGAGGAGCGGGTTAAATACATCTGTGAGAATGGCAGTGGTTACCTGTATTATGTATCCGTTAAAGGGGTAACCGGTTCAGCTGCTTTGGATGTTAAATCTGTTTCCGATAAACTTGAAATCGTAAGAAAATATACAGACCTTCCAGTAGGGGTCGGGTTTGGTATTAAAGATGCGGATTCTGCAGCGTCAGTGGCTAAAGTCGCTGATGGGGTTATCGTTGGTAGCGTACTGGTAAATACAATTGCAGATCTGGTGAAGGATAAAGCTCAGATTGCTCCTCAGGTTTCTGCAATAATTAATAATATGCGAACAGCAATGGACAGCTAATAGGGTTGATAAGCAATGGGTAACTGGCTGGAAAAAATTGTTCCGTCTCTGGCAAAAGCAGATAAAAAACGTTCAAATATTCCTGAAGGGCTTTGGAAAAAATGCCCTAAATGTGAATCGGTTCTTTACCGCCCTGAGTTGGAAAAGAATCTGAATGTTTGTCCTAAATGTGACCATCATATGCGTTTGCATGCGCGCCCGAGACTTGAGTTATTTCTTGATGAGGGTAGACGAAGAGAGATTGCTCAGGACGTTGAGCCAATTGATCGTCTGAAATTTAAAGATTCAAAGAAATACAAAGACCGTTTAGCTGCTGCGCAGAAAGGTACCGGAGAAAAGGATGCCTTAATCGCAATGCGTGGTGAGTTAGAAGGTATGCCTGTTGTTGCAGTAGCCTTTGAATTCAGCTTTATGGGCGGTTCTATGGGGGCAGTGGTTGGTGAGCGCTTTGTACGTGCTGCGAACATCGCTTTAGAAGAGAATATTCCACTTATCTGTTTCTCCGCTTCTGGTGGTGCTCGTATGCAGGAAGCGTTGTTCTCTTTGTTCCAGATGGCAAAAACCAGCGCGATCCTTGAAAAACTACGTTTACAGGGTACGCCTTACATTTCGGTTCTTACCGACCCTGTATACGGTGGTGTATCTGCTTCTTTGGCAATGCTGGGTGACCTTAACGTTGCTGAGCCAAAAGCATTGGTAGGCTTTGCCGGACCTAGAGTTATTGAACAAACAGTGCGTGAAAAACTACCTGAAGGTTTTCAGCGCAGTGAATTCCTGTTGGAACACGGACAGGTCGATATGATTATTGCTCGTGGTGAGATGCGTAGCCGTTTGTCACGCATCCTGCGTAAAATGACTCATATCAAACCGGTTCCCGTGCTGGAACCAACGGAAACAGATGTTGTTTCCGAAGAAGATATACCGGCAGCTCCAAACGCTGAGTAATTCCAACTCATAATAAATGGCCGACGTGAAAACGCCGGCCTTTTTTATTTAAGTCACATGTCGCAACCAAAGTGTAAAAACAGTTTAGATGAATGGCTCAGTTGGATGGAATCCTGTCATCCGTCAGAAATTGAGTTGGGCCTGGATCGTATCCGTAAGGTGGCAGAAAATCTATCCATAGATCTTTCTGGATCTACGGTTGTCACTGTTGCTGGTACCAACGGTAAAGGCTCCACAATCAGTTACCTGCAAAGTATCTATCTTCAGGCGGGTTATTCCGTTGGGGCCTTCACATCACCTCACTTTCTAAAGTACAACGAACGGGTACAGATTAATGGTCGCTGTGCTTCAGATCAGCAGCTTTGTGATGTTTTCAATCGTATCAATCAGGCTCGTGGTGAAATTCCATTAACTTACTTTGAGTTTGGTACGCTGGCAGCCTTGTTGGTGTTTGCTGATGAAGTACCGGATCTTGTGCTTCTGGAAGTTGGGTTAGGTGGACGACTTGATGCCGTGAATATTATCGATGCAGATATTTCCATTGTCACGACCGTTGCATTGGATCATACCGATTGGCTGGGTGATAACAGAGAAGATATCGGTTTCGAAAAAGCCGGGGTTTTCAGAGCTGGCAGGCCTGCGATTTGTGGTGATCTTAATCCACCTGATTCTATTGCTAAAACTGCACGGGATTTGAAAGCAGAACTGTTTCAGTCCGGACAGGAGTATTCATTCCTTGAAACGGGTAACTGCTGGCGCTGGACTGGTGTCTCTTCTCAGGGGCAGGCTGTGGAGATTAAGTCTATCCCTTTACCCAGTTTGCCACTTCCCAATGCCGCTACAGCAATACAGGCCTGTCAGTTTATACCTCTGGAAGTTAGCGTTGAGCAGTTGCAACAGGGTATAAGCAGCGCCAGGCTGACAGGAAGAATGCAAAAAATAACCCAGTCAGGTGTCAATTATTTTCTTGATGTCGCACATAATCCTGAAGCTGCTGAGCACTTAAACAAACAACTGAGTCAGCTCAATGGGGCTAAGTGGTTAGTTCTTGGGATGCTAGCTGATAAAGACTGTCAGTCAGTTGTAAGAACGTTAGAAGCGGGCTTTGAGCGTATTTATCTGGTGACACTGGATATTGCGAGAGGTTTAACGGCTGACGACTTACAGGGTTTCTTTTCTGAAGAGTCCGATACCAGAGTAAAACAATCAGTTACAGACGCTATCGGGGAAATTAAAACAGCCAATAATGTCCCAGAGAATGTTATTATCGCTGGATCGTTTTTCACAGTCGCAGAAGCTCTTAATGAATTGGAAATGGATCCAGCCTGATGCAACCGAAAATTAAATATCGTCTTATCGGTCTAGCGGTCATTCTCATATCTGCAGCCATCGTCTTTCCGGTTTTTTTTGACGGTGAAGGTTATAAGGAAAGGCATTTAAAGTCGGCTATTCCTGAAGGGCCCGAACGCCCTGAAATTGTTCGTATTCAACCGGTCAATAAGCCTCTGCCAGACACTTCAGCACCCGCAGAACCGTCTAAACCTGTAGAACTACCTCAACCAGAAGAAAAGGTTAAGAAGGTTATAGAGAAGACGGTAGCGGACAATAAAATTGAGATAGACATTCATAAAGATCAGCCTGTTCTGGATCAGCAGGGTGTTCCTGTTGCCTGGACATTACAGTTGGCGAGTTTCAAATCTGAAGATAACGCTAAGGGTTTAAGAAAACAGCTGATAGAGAACGGTTACAAAGTGTTTACCCGCAAACAGGGTGAACTGGTCAAAGTATATGTTGGGCCAGAGTTTCAGAAGACACGCCTGGAGTCATTGCAGGCCAAGTTGAAGCAGGATTTTGGCTTAAACGGAATCATCGTAAGATTCACAACGCAGTAACATTGCCGGGATGAGTCTGGTAGAATGCGCGAAATTTTCAAAGGCTTAAAAAATGAATTGGGCTGATTGGACTATTTTGGGAATTATAGGTATTTCGAGCCTGATCAGTTTGAGAAGGGGCTTTGCTAAAGAAGCCTTATCATTACTGACCTGGGTTACGGCTTTTGTTGTTGCCAGGATATTTTCTCAACCTCTTTCAGTCGTTCTGGAACCCTATATTGAAACACCCTCCGTTAGGGTGAGCGCCGCATTTGCTATTCTATTCATAGCGATTTTGGTTCTGGGCGCTTTGATAAACAAATTAGTAAGCACACTGGTAGATGCTACCGGGTTAACCGGAACAGACCGGGTCTTAGGTATGGGCTTTGGTGCTGCAAGAGGTGGCTTGGTTGTAGTCGTAATTGTGGTGCTTATAGGCATGAGTCCGGCGGTAAATGATCAATGGTACAGGGAATCACAACTGATTCCGCATTTTGCCATGATGGAAGCCTGGACAAAGGATATTGCAAGCGATATTGGACGCTTGATCTGGAATGCGGGACGCTAAGAATTCTTAAGTTTGCACTTTGAGGTGGGTTTAAATGTGCGGCATTGTTGGCATAGTAGCCAAATCATACGTCAATCAGACAATCTTTGATGCTCTGACAGTTTTACAGCATCGTGGGCAGGATGCAGCGGGTATGGTTACTTGTGAAGGAAATCGTTTTTTCCTGCGCAAAGATAACGGCCTGGTAAATGAAGTTTTCCGTACTCGTCATATGAAAAGGCTGGCCGGAAATCTTGGTATTGGACATGTTCGTTATCCTACAGCGGGTAGCTCTAGTTCAGCCGAGGCACAGCCGTTCTATGTGAATTCTCCTTATGGTATCGCTCTTGCGCATAATGGTAATTTGACCAACGCAGATGAGCTGGCTGAAAACATGCTGCGCTCTGACCTGAGACATATCAATACAACGTCTGATTCAGAAGTTCTTCTGAATATTTTGGCTCACGAATTACAGGTTCGAGGTAAATTACAGCCTCAGGCTGAAGATATCTTTGAATCGGTTCGTCGCGTACATGAGCGTTGCAAAGGCGGTTATGCAGCAGTGGCGATGATTACTGGTTACGGCATGCTCGCTTTCAGGGACCCTAATGGAATTCGTCCGCTTGTTTATGGCAAGCGTGAAACTGAGAGTGGCACTGAATACATGGTAGCGTCTGAGAGTGTCGCACTGGATATTTCAGGCTTTGAGATCGTTCGTGATATTGCTCCGGGTGAGGCCATTTATATTGATATGGATGGTAATGTATCCACGCAATTGTGCGCTGATAAAACTCAGTTGGCTCCATGCTTGTTTGAGTATGTTTATCTGGCACGTCCGGATTCGATTATGGATGAGGTTAATGTTCATAAATCGCGTATGCGTATGGGTAAAAAGCTCGCGGCTAAAGTACTGAAAGAACGTCCTGATCATGATATTGATGTTGTTATCGCTATTCCCGATACCAGCCGTACTTCAGCAATGGAGATGGCTAAGGATCTTGGAGTCACATATCGTGAAGGCTTTATCAAAAATCGCTATATCGGACGTACTTTTATCATGCCTGGGCAGACTCTTCGTAAGAAGTCAGTTCGCCGCAAACTGAATCCAATCGGACTTGAGTTTAAAGATAAAGTTGTGATGCTGGTAGATGATTCCATTGTTCGTGGTACAACATCCAGTCAGATCGTGCAGATGGCACGAGATGTAGGCGCTAAGAAGGTTTATTTTGCATCTGCTGCTCCTGCAGTTAAATATCCAAATGTATATGGCATTGATATGCCTGCCGCTGAAGAATTGATTGCTCATGGTCGTACTGACGATGAAGTCGGTGAAGAGATCGGCTGCGACTGGATGATCTATCAGGATCTTCAGGACCTTAAAGATTCAGTTTCTGAAGGTAATGAAGAGATTAAAGTATTCGATACCTGCGTATTCGATGGACAATATGTTTCAGGCGATATAGATGAAAGCTATCTTGAGCGTTTGAAACAGGCCCGCAATGATGCAGCTAAAGGCAAGAAAAAGAAGGTGGGAAGTAATGAATCTTCCAACCTCTACAGTAAGATCAATTAAGGAAAACCGCTGATGTCTATATCGGATTATGAACGTTCTGAGCGTATTCAGTTTGACCCTGAAGGGTACGAACTGTCTACTCTGGCAGTCCGGTCTGGTCAGCACCGTTCCTTAGAGGGTGAGCACAGTGACCCGATCTATCCAACATCGAGTTATGTGTTTTCAAGTGCCCGTGAAGCTGCGGCTCGCTTTGGTGGTGAAGAGGAGGGCAATATTTACTCGCGCTTCACCAATCCGACAGTACAATTCTTTGAAGAAAGAATTGCTGCGATGGAAGGTGGCGAACGTGCAGTTGCCACCGCCTCGGGTATGGCCGCAATACTGAGCACTTGCTTGTCCCTGATGCAGAATGGGGACCATGTGGTGTGTTCTCGAAGCGTATTTGGATCTACGGTTTCACTGTTTGAAAAATACCTTTCCAGAACCGGCATTTCTACAACATTTGTTGATCCAACGAATATCCAAAGCTGGGAAGAAGCGATACTCCCTGAAACTAAAATGTTGTTTCTTGAGACGCCTTCAAATCCTCTGGCTGAACTGACCGATGTCGAAGCGCTATCTGTAGTAGCTAAAAAGCATGATCTGCTTCTGGTGGTGGATAATTGTTTTTGTACGCCTGTTTTGCAGCAACCACTAAAACAGGGTGCAGATATTATTATCCATTCAGCAACTAAGTATCTGGATGGTCAGGGCCGTTGCGTTGGTGGTGTTGTTGTTGGCAATGATAAGCACATGGAAGAAGTGTTTGGTTTTATCCGCACAGGTGGTGCTTGCCTGAGCCCGTTTAATGCCTGGGTGTTTCTTAAAGGTCTGGAAACACTGAAACTGAGAATGGATGCCCATTGTCGAAACGCTATGGAAATGGCGCAATGGCTGGAACAGCAGGATGGAATAGAAAGAGTCTTTTATTCAGGTCTGGAAAGCCACGCTCAACATGAATTGGCAAAGCGTCAGCAGAAGGGATTTGGTGGTGTTCTATCCTTTCAAGTAGCCGGTGGTAAAGAAGCTGCATGGCGTTTCATTGATGCCACAAAGATGGTTTCTATCACAGGGAACCTGGGTGATGTTAAGACAACCATAACCCATCCAGCGACGACTACTCATGGCAGGATGACACCGGAAGCTCGTGCAGAAGCGGGTGTACATGACAACCTGATCCGCTTATCTGTTGGTATTGAAGATATCGAAGATATTAAAGCGGATATGCTGCTGGGCTTGTCTGCAATCAGTTGATTGGTATTCCTTAATGAATTTTGACAAAGGCCGATATTTATCGGCCTTTTCTTTTTTGTATTTAAAAAATATGTTTGATTCCTTCCCAGCATAACTTACAGCCAGTAAGAAATAGAAATAGGTAACATAGTTGATAAAACAACTGTGCATTGATGCGGTGATGCAGATAAATACCTAGTTTGACCCCAATGGGTGCTAGGGGGATTAGCACCAAAGAGGTCATCAGATTACCTGCAGGTAACAGGTCAAGCATTGAATAGGGTACAAGCTTAAGATAGTTCATTGTAGCGAAGAAAATAATAGTGGTGCCGGCGTAGATCGTTTTATCAAGTTGTTGAGGTAATAGATAAAAATTTAGTGGCGGGCCTCCGGCATGTACGCTGAAGCTGGTAAAACCTGCCAGTGTACCGAGCAGCAAGCCTTTGTGTGTTTTTCGGGGTTCAGGTTTTGGGGTGATTCTGCTCAATGTTTGCCAAACCCAGTGAAGGCTGAACAAAACAGCCAGAAAGCCAATCATCAACAGCAGTAATGACTCAGAGAGTTGGTGAAAACTTAATGCACCCAGGACAATACCAAATGCAGCTGCAGGCAGAAGAATCATTAGGTTCTTTTTATCCACACTGTTTCTGAAACCCCACAGAGCGAAAAGATCCATCACACATAATATAGGAAGCATAATGGCGGCTGCTTGAGTTGGTGGTACTGTTAACGCCAGCATAGGTACAGCTATCAATCCTAATCCTCCACCAAACCCACCCTTGGAAATGCCAACAATCAATACAGCAGGCACGGCAAACAGATAAAAAAGAGGGTCAGTTATCAAGGTGAGTATTTCCCGAAGTGGAAGTCAGAATCAGATATTTCTATCTTAAATTACAGTTTTAGTCGTTATGTTTCCAACTGAAATTCAGCTTCAGTTTCATAGATTGCCCCAGATTGTTTTAAGTGACTACTTTTTAGTTGAAATGAGTCAATTGACCAACTACATCTGAATCCAAAAGAATGGTTGCTAAAGTGTTCCATAAAATCTGCTTCGATCTTTTGGGTTCGGCCAAGAGTGATATGGGGTATGAACTTTCTTCTCTCCAGACTGAGGTTCAGCTCTTCTAACTTTTGCCGTAATTTTTTTTGCAGTTGTTGCAGAGGATCATTGTCTTCAATGCCAAGCCAAATTACCCCTGAGTTAAAGTAACCGATTTCTCGGGTCTCTATATGAAACGATGGAAACTCAATCTCCGCAATCTTGTGAATAAGATCATCTAAAGAAATGTTGTTCTGAGTACCGATAAACACCAGAGTTATGTGCAATTGCTCGGGGGGAAGCCAACGAATATGAGGGTATTCTTCAAGGTAGAGAGACTCAATTTGAGCTTTTATCTCATCGGGTAGGTCTAGTGCGAGAAATAAACGCATATTAAATGGACCAAATCATAAGGTTGCTGATTTATAATAGCTGCTTTTCGAATCTGGTTCGATTCAGGTCTTTATACATTGAAAATTATTCTGGCTCCGATGGAAGGTGTTGTTGATTACACCATGCGCGATTTGCTGACTCAGGTGGGTGGCATTGATCATTGCGTTACAGAGTTTCTGCGAGTAAGTGACCGCGTGTTACCGGCAAAAGTGTTTCGTCGAATGTGTCCGGAATTAATGAACAGTGGCAAGACGCCTGCGGGGGTTCCGGTAATATTGCAGCTTTTAGGCAGTGATCCATCGGTGTTAGCGGGCAATGCCAGAAAAGGCGCTAAGCTTGGTGCGCCTGGGATTGATCTGAATTTCGGCTGTCCGGCGAAAACAGTGAATAAAAGCAAAGGTGGTGCCGTACTGCTTGATACCCCTGAACTGATTCATGAAATTGTCAAAGCCGTACGTCAAGCTGTGCCTCAAGGTGTACCGGTGTCTGCAAAAATGCGTTTAGGTAATAAAGATAAAGAGTTAGCCATTGAAAATGCCCATGCGATAGCTGAGGCAGGGGCGGACTCCTTAGCTGTTCATGCCCGGACAAAGCTAGAAGGCTATAAACCACCTGCGCACTGGGAATGGATTTCACGTATCCGCGAAGCGGTCGAACTTCCGGTAATTGCCAATGGAGAAGTATGGAATTGGCAGGATTATATACGTTGCAAGGAGCTTAGCGGGTGCTCAGATATCATGATTGGACGTGGGCTCGTAGCTCGACCTGATCTGGCTAAAACCATAAAAAATCAAATGGTTAATAGGGAAATAGCTTCTCTTGAGTGGAGCCATGTGCTTAGGTTGGTACTTCTGTATCTGAACCGCATAGAACAGAACCTATCAGCCAAATACGTACATGGTCGTCTTAAGCAATGGTTGTTTCATCTGCAACGTGAGTATGCAGAGGCCAGTGTTGCATTTGAAAAAGTCAAAACTATCCGGGAACCATCTCAGCTTAGGATTGCCTTAACTGAATGATTTTCTGTGCGTATGCATTATCGAAAATAGTTCCGAGCGTTCTGGAGAAAAAGAAATGGCTTTATGGATCAGCCCCGCCACTAAATTAATGGGAAACATGAAATACCCGGCCAAGTTCAGTTTGGTCAGTATATTATTTCTGATTCCTTTGGTTCTGACAGTATTGCTCTACTGGGGCGAAGTCAGTCGGAATATTGATCTCACCCGTGAAGAGCTTGAAGGTATAGAACTGCTTCAGTTCACTGAGCCACTGGTTGTGAGCATTGGAGAGCATCGAGGTTTGACAAATGCGCTGTTGAACGGTAATTCCAGTGTGGAGAGTCAGGTGCTGGACCGTCGCGGAAAAGTGGATAAAGGTCTGGCTGCCCTTTCCTCTGGCACATCCTCAGCGAGCCCTGAACTGCAAAATAAAGTTCGCGCGTTGGGAGTTTCCTGGGAAGCGATCAAAAGTGAAATTGCTTCTGCCGAACCCAATCTTATTTTTGAAATGCATAATCGGTTAGCCGCTGATGTACGTGCTTTTAACCGTACCATTCTCACTGAATATTCCTTAATACTTGACCAGCATATTGGTACTACCTTCATGATTGATAATGTGGCGGTATTGTTGCCGCAGATTATTGATGAGACTGGTCAGCTAAGAGGAAAGGCCGCTGGAGTTTCAGCCAGAGGTAGCTTTACTTCAGATTCATTTATCTATGTAAGTAATCTACAGGCACAGCTCGATAGTTTGTTTCCATTGTTGGCTGAAGGGTTGAGCAATCCGGAACTTGTTTCCATGCAGGATAAATTCAGTGCGGCTCATGACGGCGTCAAAAATTATATTCAGTACACCCGTCAAAATGTAACCGAACCAGATCAGATATCTGTCAGCTCAAATGAAGTTTTCGAAAAAGGTTCTGCTGCGATCGAGCAGGTACTGGATTTATATAAAACCATGTTGCCGACATTGGCTGAAAAACAGCGTATATATCTGGACGGTCAGCTGTTTAGTCGCAATCTGATCATCGCTGTCATAAGCGTTACAGTTACTTTGGCTATTTATCTGTTTATTGGTTTCTATCAGTCAACCATGAGAACAATGCATAGTTTCAGAGAGGTTTCTGAGCGTCTTTCTGGTGGTGATTTGACCGTGCGTCTGAACTATGAAGGCAAGGACGAAATGTCAGCAATTTCTGACGGAATGAATGACGTTGCTAAAGGGTTTGAACAACTGGTTAGAGAAGCGAAACGTGCCACTCAGTTGGTTGCGGACAGTTCGCGCCGTTTGTCCGGTGAATCAAAGCAGACCCGAGATGGGGTGGCGCGCCAGAAAGAGGAAACCAGCTACATCTCTGGGGGAGTAGGGGAACTTTCTACCAGTGCCGCTGATATTGCACAAAATACGAATATGGCATCCAGTGCTTCCCAGCGAGTGGATGAAATGGCGACACAAGGACTAGCGGTTGTTCAGAAAACGACTCAGGCCTTTAATGAACTGGTACAAGAAGTGAGTGAGACCGGTGCCGTCATCAGTGAATTGGATAATGATGTACAAAATATCCATGCTGTTTCCAGTGTGATCAGCGAGATAGCTGACCAAACTAACCTCCTGGCATTGAATGCAGCTATTGAGGCGGCCCGTGCCGGTGAACAGGGGCGTGGGTTTGCGGTTGTTGCCGATGAAGTAAGAACGCTGGCACAGCGTACTCAGGACTCTACAGCAGAGATTCGCGAAACCTTGTCTAAACTACAGGATTGCGCAAGCCGTGCAGTTACATTGATGGAACGAACAAATACCTCGGTAAGCGATAACGTCGAAGATATGCAGCAGGCCAGCGATGTCTTGCATGAAATTGATACGGCATTGGGTGAGATTAACCAGATGAACCTTGGGATATCTTCAGCTGCAGAACAGCAGAGTGGATTAGTGCAAGACCTGCATCAAAATCTGGCAGCTATTGGTGATGTAGCAGATGCATCAGAACAGGCTGCTCAGAATACATCCTCTTTAGCAACAGAGATGGAAAGGTCTGCAACACAGCTGGAACAAACCCTTTCAAAATTTTCAGTATCTTAAAGAGTTAGATTCAAGCCCGCATTAGCGGGCTTTTTATTTCCTGCGTTCCTACTTTCTCTATCTGAGCTAATATTTATGTAACAGATGAGGTCGTTATGAATGTTCGAAAAGCTGCAGTAGCAAACCTGTTCTATCCGGGTAATCCAGAGGATTTAAGTCAGCAGTTGGAGGAACTTTTTGCTCCATTCCAAACTGAAAAAAAATGTAGATGTATTGCCTTAATCACGCCGCATGCGGGATATATTTATTCGGGCAGTACGGCAGCTGAAGCCTTCTCAAAGATTGATTTTGAAGGTGTTGAAAGCCTTGTTTTGATGGGGCCAGCCCATCGCGTGCCTCTTAGCGGATTAGCTGTGCCCAGCAGTACTAAGTTTGCAACGCCAATGGGAAATTACCCACTCGCGACTGATTTGATCAAACAATTAGTTGAAGCTGAGTTTGCCATATACGATGACAACGCCCATTTAAATGAGCATTCGCTCGAGGTCCAGATTCCTTTTTTGCAGCACCTCGGTGTTGAAATTCCTCTGATTCCAGTGGTGACAGGCTGGTCTTCACCCCGGTCTGTTGCGAAAGTGATTGAGTTTATTAGCTCCCGTTCTAATACACTGGTGATGGTGAGTTCTGATTTAAGTCATTTCCATACCTATCCAGAAGCGAAGAGAATTGACCAACAAACTACTGACAGAATTCTGAATATGGAATCGGATATAAAACCGGAAGAAGCCTGTGGCTGCACGGCTATAAATGGTCTTTTGTATTGGCTAAAAGAGAGCGGAAATACCATTCAAACGGTCAGTCAGTGCAACTCAGGTGATACTGCCGGTGATAAACAAAGGGTGGTGGGATATGCCTCATACATCGTTTACTAATGAAGAAAGGCGGCAGCTTTTGTATCTTGCTTATACAGCAATAAAGTCTCGTTTTGATCCACGTACTGCTCTTAAACCATCGGAAGAATCCTGGATGGCCCCACTGCGGGCAACATTCGTTACATTAAAAATTAACGGCGTATTACGCGGCTGTATTGGCAGTATTCATCCGGTGCGCTCCTTGCTGGATGATATCTGGCATAACGCTCAGGCCGCAGCGTTTCAGGACCCCCGTTTCCCACCATTGAGTGAAAATGAGCTAGAAAAAATCAGCATCGAACTTTCGGTACTGACGGAAGTACAAGCTTTATCTGTTGCTTCCGAAGCGGAACTACTGCAGGTGCTCAGGCCAGGGGTTGATGGTTTGATTATTCAGGATGGCCACCGCAAAGCCACCTTTCTTCCAGCAGTGTGGGAGCAGTTGCCAGATGCCCAACAGTTCCTGAATCAGTTAAGGCTTAAGGCTGGCATGCCCGATGGATACTGGTCAGAAACGTTGCAGTGTTCAATATATCAGGCTGAAAAAATTCATTAGAGATATGCGATGCCGAATTCAAAACAGTTCATAGATTTCTTAATTGAGATGTTGGGATCTGGGGTTTCCTCCAGAAAAATGTTCGGTGGCCATGGCTTTTTTAAAGAAGAATTAATGTTTGCGTTGGTAGTTGATGACCAGCTTTATTTTAAAGCGGATGAAACCTTAGCTGAACAGTTCTGTCATTTAGGTTTAACACGCTTTAGTTATAAAAGGCGTGATAAAACCTGTTTTATCAATTACTACCAAGCTCCAGAAATTTGCATGGAAGACCCGGATGAGATGCGCATCTGGGCTGATTTGGCATTTAAGGTGGCAAGAGTAGCAGCAAAATGAATTTATACGATCTCTCAGGCTCGGGAACAGGATCCGAAAAATTCGACCAGTTGCTCTCTCTGGAAGGGGTTAGAGTTGAGCGGATTATCTCCCATGGTCAAAGCACCCCGGAAGGTCAGTGGTACGATCAGAGTTGGGATGAATGGGTTCTATTAATATCCGGAAAGGCTGGACTGTTGATGGGAGATTGTTCCGACATAGTCGAACTTAAGCCCGGAGATCACATGCTCTTATCTGCACACCAACGACACCGCGTAGAGTGGACCGACCCCGAACAGCCGACGATCTGGCTGGCTGTTCATATAGATCCTTGGACTCCTCTCAGGAGAGCTCCCATGAAAATTAACGATCGTATAGTTGTCCAGCAAGCGGATATAACGCAGCTTTCTGTTGATGCAATTGTAAATGCTGCAAACAACTCTCTGTTAGGTGGGGGAGGAGTTGATGGCGCTATCCACAGGGCTGCAGGAGCTGAACTCCTCGAAGAGTGCCGGGGTTTAAACGGATGTAAAACCGGTGAAGCTAAACTGACTAAAGGATATAACCTTAAAGCGAAATGGATTATCCATACCGTGGGACCTATCTGGCAGGGTGGCTGTGAACAAGAAGCAGAGACGTTGGCGCGTTGTTATGAATCCTGTATAGAACTCGCCGCCCAAAACTCAATTGCTACACTCGCATTCCCCGCTATCAGTTGTGGAGTTTATGGTTATCCTGCTGATAAAGCTGTTCCTATAGCGGTGTCTGTGATTGCCCGTAAGCTCGAAGAGTATCCTGCAATCAAGCAGGTTGTTTTTTGTGTGTTTAGCGATGAAATGTTTAAGTTATACAGTCAGGCACTTGAAGATCTTGCAGCAGGACTTAGGTTGTGAGGCTATCGCCAATTAATCCAGTAACTGTACTCAATTCTATTTGAGTTATTCAGAGTGTTTTTGAATTGCTCGCTGGGTTCCGTTTTACATTGAACACCCGTGAACTCGGGTTCAGCCCACCCTGTCATGCCACCCATGTATTCCCGTTTATATCCCCAATTACCACAGGAAAGAACGTTGTCATATTGTCTGTCACGTTCACAAACGCTGCATGTCTCAAATTGTACGTTAATATCTTCTCCTTCAATGCCATAAGAATCGGATACGTAGGGGGTATCGTAGATAGCGACTGTTGATGCTCTCACAGGACGCCCTCTCCAGGGTTTGTCGTCATCATCTGCAGGGGTCTGATGCACACCATAACCGTGCTCTAGTGGTGCGCTATCATAAAAAGGGTCTAGGAAATGGTCAGGGACATCAATCTGAAGTGGTTTTTCGCCAGTAAATAGCCGGGTATTGGTTTTACGGATCTGAATAATGCGGTAACGGTCGCAATGAGCAATATTTTGTCCCTCTAAGTGACCAGATGCGTTGTTGATCAGATGAATTTCCAGGCCTACTCCTGTAGCGTTGTCTCTGGGGATATAGCTCGCGTCGCTGCGCCCGCTGTGATACCACTCTCTGGAGAAGACAAGGAGTCCAATGGATTCTTTCTGGTAGGTAACCGGGCATATTTTACCTACTTCCAGATCAGCCGCGTTAGCAGGCTTTACAGAGGCTAAACAGAATATAAACAGATATAAGTGTTGTTTCATCGGTTTTCCTTTCCGGTGAAATGTATATACAAAGTATAGTTATTGTTTGTGCTTTGTTTCTGTTTTTCGATGAATCTTTTATGACACAAGAAAGGAGTCTGCATGTTAGAAGCAGGTAAAATTAATTACATTGAACTGCCCGCAAAAGATCTAAGTCAGGTTAAACGCTTCTATAACAAGCTTTTTGGCTGGACCTTTACTGATTACGGGCCGGAGTACACTGCTTTTTCAGATTCAGGCCTGGCCGGTGGTTTTTATCTTGCGGATAAACGCAGTCGCGCATCAGAAGGTAGTGCTCTGGTGGTTTTGTATAGCGATAATCTGGAGGAGGAAAAGCGGAAAATCATTCATGACGGTGCTGAGATATCGGTCGATATTTTTTCTTTCCCGGGTGGGAGACGGTTTCATTTCCTCGATCCCAACGGTAATGAGTTGGCGATCTGGTCCGAAAAATAATCTTTTTAGATAGTTTTTGCTCTTTCATACCTTTTTGTAAGTAAAAGTTGGTCACAAAATCATCATGTTAATGTATAATTTTGCCCCAATTTTTTGACTCTGAGTACAGCAGAGCACAAGACAAGGTTTTTGAAAGAAGATGCATACAGTTGAGAAGATCGGCGGCACTTCCATGAGTCGCTTCGAGGAATTGATGGATACCATTCTGGTCGGTAAGCGAACTACCCCGGAAGAGCTGTATAACCGAATTTTTGTGGTATCTGCATACGGTGGTATTACCAACTATCTTCTTGAACATAAGAAAACCGGTGAACCTGGTGTTTATGCTCGTTTTGCCAATGCCGAGAGTGAAGAGGCATGGGTTGAAGAACTGAATACAGTCCAGGCGCGAATGGAAGAGATCAACGCTGAGCTTTTCCCGGATGCTGATTTTGAACGTACAGCCGCAGATACTTTTGTGATTGAACGTCTTAATGATGTTCGTGATTGCATGAAGAGCCTTCACCACCTGTGTACATACGGTCACTTCCAACTGGAAGAGCATCTGATGAAAGTACGTGAGATGTTAGCGTCAATCGGTGAAGCTCACAGTGCTTATAATTCTGTTCTTGCTCTGCGTAAAGCTGGTATCAATGCCCGCTTTGTTGATCTGACTGGCTGGCATATGGATCAGCCATTACCGTTTGAAGAGATGATCAAACTGCAGTTTCAGGATGTAGATATCGCTTCAGAAATGGTTATTGCAACAGGCTACACACACTGTGAAGAAGGCCTGATGAAAACCTTCGACCGTGGTTATAGTGAGATGACGTTTAGTATGATCGCCACCGTAACCGGGGCTGATGAGGCGATCATCCATAAGGAATATCACCTGAGTTCGGCAGATCCAATGCTGGTGGGTCCTGAGAATGTAGTAACTATCGGTTCTACCAACTACGACGTGGCCGATCAGCTGTCTAATCTGGGTATGGAAGCAATTCACCCTAAAGCAGCTAAAGGTCTGCGCCGTAATGGAGTGAAGCTACGGGTTAAGAATGCATTCGAACCTGAGCACGAAGGTACAGTTATCTGCCAGAACTATCACAGCGAAACACCACGCGTGGAGATTGTGGCGGGTCGTAAAGATGTATTTGGTATCGAGATCTTCGATCAGGAGATGTTGGGTGATGCCGAATATGATATTGAAATTTCCAAGCTGCTGTCACAACTGAAGCTGTATGTGATTAATAAGGATGCTGACGCAAACAGTATTACTTATTATGTTGGCGGCTCTCGCAAAATGGTTAACCGTGCTGCAAGGCTGATGGAAGAGATGTACCCGGAAGGTCAGATCCGTCTGCACAATCTTGCCATCGTGTCTGCTATCGGTTCCCACATGAAAGTTAAAGGTATCCTGGCTCGCACAGTGAGTTCACTTGCTGAAGCCGGCATCAACGTAATGGCGTTGCACCAGTCCATCCGTCAGGTGGAGATGCAGTGTGTTGTATCAGAAGATGATTATGAAAAAGCAATCATCGCACTGCATGCAGCACTGATTGAAAATGGTAATCAGGATATTGATTCTGCAGCCTGAGACCAGATCTTAGGTAAGAAAAAAAGGCCCGTTAATACGGGCCTTTTTTATGCGCGACAGAGCTAGCTCGGTGTTTGCTAGGTGCTGGGTTATTTACGTATGCCTTCAATGTTCAGTTCAAGGTATACAGTTTCTGCAGCTGGCCCAAGGTCATAGGTCATACCAAAATCTTTAGGTTTGATGGCTGTTGTACCAGAAAAACCAGCACGGTAACCGCCCCAGGGGTCCATACCTTCACCTACTTTTTCCACCTCGATGGCAATCTCCTGTGTGGTGCCATAAAGAGTCAGCATTCCTTTCATCACACCACCATTTTGCACAGGAGTGAATGAAGTGCTTTTGAAAGAGGCTTTAGTAAATTCATCAGTGTTCAGATACTTTTCACCTCGAAGGTGCTTATCACGCTCAGCATGGTTGGAATCAATTGAGCTGACATCGACTTCAACATTCACACTGGATGCAGCAGGGTTGTCCGCGTCGTAACTGAACGTGCCTTCAAAGTTATTAAAACGGCCTTTTAGCCAACTGGTACCCAGGTGACCTGTTTTAAATTCGATGGATGCATGTGAGCCTTCCGTATCGATAATGTAATCAGCTGCATAAACCGGGCTGATGGTAAGCAGGGCTGCCAGAGCACACCCTTGAATAGAATTAATCTTCATTGGCTTTCTCTCTCATCGCTAACATGCGTTTAAGTGTTGGGTCTTTATCAATAAAGTGGTGTTTCAGAGCAGCCCCGGCATGAATGGCTGCCAGAACTATCAGTAAAGTCGTGACAATAAAATGAATATCCCCAGCAATATCTTCCTGATGCTCGAAAGCAAAGGGCAGAGCTGGAATTTCAATCATATTAAATACAGCGATGGCAGAACCATCCGCTGTGGAAATCATAAAACCAGAACATAGAGCTGCAAATAACAGCAAATATAAGAATATGTGAGTCAACTTTGCTGCTAACTGAATAAGTTTGGGCTGCGGTAAAGGCCGTGGTTGTTTATTCCAAGCGCGCCAGATTATTCTCATAATCAGGAATACCGCGACGATAATGCCAATGCTTTTATGCCACATAGGCACAGTTCTGTAGGCAGGGTCGTAGTAATCCAGAGATTCTATATACAAGCCAAGAGGGTAGAGCCCTAAGATAGCCAAGGCCATAAACCAGTGAAGCAGCACTGCAACCCAACCGTAGCAGTTATCGTTATTTAAAATGTATCTATGCACAGCTATCTCTCAAGTAGTCGAATAAACAATTATTCATTTTTTCTTACGAATTGCATCCGGCTTTACTCAAATTTACAGTGCGGCAACGTCACTACGGATCTAGGCCAAGCTAAAGAAGGTTAAATAAGGGGAGGACTGTTAATAGAAAGGATAAATATGAAAAGGGCTGCTTCGTGAATGTTGATTTCGGTATATAGCAATTGAGGTACATCTAACCATTTCAGACTGTACCTCATCCCTCGGAGTGCTTACTGATATTCTCCTTCCATCATCTGCATAGCTTCGTTACTCCATCTCAGAGCTTCGGCATAGGAGCTTGCATAGATCTCCCTGACTTCAATTGGCATCTCAATACTTGGATGACCCACCATATACAGGTTGACGGCATGTAATAGCATGCCTGCTGGCCCCTCATACGCGCTAATTGCATCTTTAATCTCTTCAGATACAGGTAGTTGGGATAACAGAGTGCTTTGATCTATTTCGAGTAGTGCATCAAGCATCGACAGAATGCCGCAAATAAAGGCGAGGTCGTAATCTACCTCTTGGGTACGATAGGCAACAAATTCGCACATCCGTGCGGTGATCAGAATCTGGCGTACCAGTTCTGTAGGGCGCTCAGAGCTGCTGGAAAGGGCCAGCAAGGTTGCCCATTTATTTATCTCATTCATACCCAGGGCAACGACGGCCTGAGTCAGGCTTTCTATCTGATTCGGCAGGTTGTACTTGGCTGAATTAACTATTTTTAAGAGTTTGAATGTTAATTGCGGATCTCTGGCCATAATATCTGCCAGTACATCAGGGCTGACATCACTGTCTTGCAACGCAGCCAGAAGGTGAATAACTACGGACTGACTGGAAGTTAGCTTTTTCCCTTCTACAATGGTTGGGTTTGCTAAAAATGGACCCTGGAAGAGGCGGAATCCCATCTGACTTAAGTGTTCAAATTGTTCCTGACTTTCAAGATTATCTGCCAGACAGGTGACTTTGTATTTAGCAAGAGAGCTCAGGATTTTTTGGATTTCAATATCTGAGTGCTTTGATACATCCACTCGTACAATGTCCGCAAGCCGCAGTAAGGCATCATAATTTTCGTCTAAAACGAAATCATCCAGAACCAGCCGAAAACCGGCTTCAACATAAGAAATTACTTTATCAAACAACTCGGGTGACAGTGTGTTCTGACTTAGATTAATCACTAAACTGTGACGTGATAAAGCGGGTAGAGCGCCGCTACGTATAAAGTTTTCAGAAACATTCAGGAAAGCCGGCAGGGCTTTGAGGGCCCCTGCGTGATAAATACTGGTGAAATTAGTAATGAAAGCATTGCACTCTTCCTGATCACCGGTAAGAAACTTTTCAATCCCTGGTTGTTGATCGGACATGTAGAGCAGTTCATATGCAACGACATTGAGGTGCTTGTCGAAAATAGGTTGGCGTGCCAAACCGAGTGGGTCGCTGATATTTTCCATTATTATTTCATCTTCCTGAAACCGTTACATTCAATCTAAGCAAGGAATGCCAAGACTGCAATAGTGGATGAGTTTGAACAGCTCGGCAAGTTGGATTTTATAGTCTTCATAATGACTTAAGGGAAGGGTAGAATGCTACTTTAGTATCATTCATTTTGGGCACAGGCATGCGCAATCACGTATTGAGAAACGAAATCTCTCAGGAAGTTCACGCAAGACCCTTTCAAAAGTCATATCCAGAAATGGGAGTTGTGCATATTGCAGCAACTTGCAGAGCTGAGGATCGTGTCGCCCTGCAAGACTATCTATCAGAGGTGATGCAGGAAAATGGCATCCCTTTACCTGACAATCTATCCCGATTTTTTCATGCGTCAGGAGAAACGATGGCGGTTCGTTATGAACCTCATAACGAATTTTATACATTAACACTGTACCAACTGGATGAACGTTCTACCGATCGGTTACACCCATACTGGAAAAACTTCCCCGGCGCCTTACTGTGTTGCGTCGAGATCCTTTTCGAGGATGAAAAGGCAGGAGTGCCGAATCCAAAAGAGTATTTTGGCGACAGGCAGATGTCTGGCTCTTTAGTAATGGGAGGAGCAGCAAGGGTAGGTACTGATTTTTATCCAGCGGGCGAAGATGGGCTTGTTAGGATATTGGTGCAGAATATTTCGCTTAAAACATTTCAGGCCGGGCGATTGATTCAGCGATTATGCGAGATAGAAACATATCGGCATACCGCTCTGCTTGCTCTTCCAGATGCAAAAAGAGTAATGCCGCAGATTACTGAAATGGATCAACAACTGGCTCATATTACTCAGAGCATTGCTGGTAGTTCTAATTCGCAGGAGTTACTCCAGGAGCTGATGCTTCTTGCGGCAAAAGTTGAAGAGCTTTCTGCTCAAACCGCTAATCGTTTTTCTGCAAGCGAGGCGTACTTTACCGTTCTCGATAACCGAATTATTGAGCTTCGAGAGGATCGTATTGAGGGTATTCAGACAATGGCTCAGTTTGTAGAGAGAATGCTGGACCCGGCCAGAAAAACTTGTCTTTCAGCCAATGCCCGCATTGAACGCCTCTCTATACGCATTGCTCGCGCGACAGAATTGATCCGTTCCCAGGTGGATTTGTCGATTGAACAGCAAAATCAGCAGTTGCTGACAGGTCTGAACAATCGCGCCAGACGGCAGCTGCGTTTGCAGGCGAAACTGGAAAGTTTCACGATTATTGTGGTGACCTATTATGCCTTTGATCTAATCGAGCGCTCTATCCGGAATACGGTGCCAGTGGATGGCATGCGAGACGATATTCTCCTGTGGGTGAGCTTCTCTGTACCCCTTATTGCGGGCGTGTTGTGGTGGTATGTGAGGCGCTTACTTAAACATTATGGCGAAGATGATTAGTAACCCGCTAATCTGGTTTGCATCTTAATACAGCACTGGTATACTTCGCGCCTGCCTTGGACACAGCTCCAGGGTGACGCTCTTTAGAGCGATGTTATGGTGACTCTGCTGGTCCTTCCGCAATGATAAACCGTGAACCTGGTCAGGCCCGGAAGGGAGCAGCCACAGCGGTGGATTCATGTGCCGGAATGCGGCTGGTGGGGTCACCCCCAGTTCCTTCCTGATGTTTATATTTATTCAGCCTTCTTTAAACGGCTAACTTTCGCTTCTGAATAGTCCTGATCAACTTTTATGTGTTGATCGCAGCATCTTCTTCCGGGTGTAGAAGGGATGATACGTGAGTAAGCAATTTCTGAATCGCTATATATGGCGCGGGTATTATTGCGCCGGTCCAGCTTAGATTTACGCCTTTCCATCCCTGTATAGTTGGTAAAGTGTTGCTCAGTGAACCATTCTTTGGCGTGTTCAAGGGTGGGAAGTTTAGGGCTTACAACTTTACGGTTATCGACCCAGAAGTAAACGAATTGGTAATCTTGAAAATCCTTAACAAGTGTATACATCTTTTCACTTCTCGTTCGCTAATAATTGAGTTTTACCTGATAAAAAAGGTCACACAGCTCAGTAACCCCAGAGATATCACCAGTCTTTTTTTATTGTTACCCAATTCAAGATTCATCAGTGAAGCTTGGGGATTTACAGTATAGTTCAGCGAATATGGTGCTGCGTTCGCATTTCGGTGTTTTTAATGGGTGCTGTAGTTATTTTCATTTAAAGCATGATCTGTTGAAAAAATAACTATTGCATAGCTTCGTTCTGTTGAGTGAATTGTGCTGTTAAATGGTGCATTTGCTTGCTTTTGGGGCGTTGGTTTTTGTTTATAACCGTATGATATTAATGGTTAATTTTTGTTTTTGAGTGTGTGTTTTTTAAAAAGTCGCTGTATTTTGGAGTTATTTGCTGTGCTGCACTGAAAATTATTCGTTGCTTTGTATTTGGCATGTTTTTTGACTGGTCATTGAATAATTTTCATAGAAGGTTTGGGGGTAAAGGTTGTATGTCTGTAGTGGAACCATCCAGAACTACCGAAGCTGTTGTTAACTATCGCAGAGCACTGAAATACTGCCATCACTATAAAAACTTTGATGAAGATTTAAGCAAACTGAATAGGTTCTGGGACTCCATTTCGACCATTGGTTCGATTAATCAGGACCTGTTGCAAGGTCACGGTACACCTCTGCTGGAGTCCATGCGGGAAACCCGGAGCAACTTTACTTCGCTTCAGGAGCGTCTGTTGCAAAGTTTAATCGGTGAAACTGTTGCAAAGGCAAAGAGTGAGCTGTCTTTTTTCGCTCAAAATACCATTGATATCCTGATCAGAAATCTGTTCGAGAGAACCGCTGACGTCGGTTTTTTATCAGTAGATGAGATTGTCGGAGACTTTCTTCAGAATGAAGACATTAGTGTTGAGCAGATGCGGCAACGTTTACAGGCTTATACACAGAAATACAGTGTTTATGACGAAATCCTCATTCTTGATCAACAGGGAAAAGTTAAATCCCAACTGAACAGTGCCAATCAAATTGAAATCCCAGACAATCCTTTGTTAAGGCAGATTGATCAAGCCGAGGAGTATTACGAATTTTACGGTTATAGTAGTTTCTTTCCTCAGCGGAGCAAGAGCCACATTTTTGCCAGTCGTATTTATACAGGGCAGGGTGAGGGCCAGCAGCATATTGGTTATCTGGTTATGTTTTTTCGCTTTGAGGATGAGCTGTCCAGAATCTATCAGCAGATGCTGAAAGATGGAGATACGATTACGTTACTACTGGTGGATGAAAAAAATTCAGTCATCTCTTCCAGCAATTCCAGTTTGTTATCCGTCGGTGAAAAGGTAGACGATTTTAACGGGACATTAGACCGCCCAATCATGCTTAATAATCAGGAATACCTGAGTGTTTCTTTACCATCAACGGGTTATCAGGGGTACATGGGACTGGATTGGACTGCCAGAGCACTAATGCCAGTCAGTAAGGCTCTTGATGTGCCATTGCAGAAAAAGCGTCAGAATGGATCTGGTGATGATATTGTGCTCTCCTCAAGTCTGAGCCAGATCTATCAGGAATCCCATAATATCAATCGAAAGTTACGCATTGTCACCATCAATGGCAAGAGTCTGGCAGCTCGGCTTGAAGTCAGAACTTTTGTCCCTATTCTTGAGAAAATTCAGGATGTTGGCAATGAGATGACCGGCATTATTTCAGACTCTATTGGCATGCTTAGCCAGACGGTGATGGGGGCTGTGTTATCAGACTGTCGACTCTACTCTGGACTGGCGATTGATATCATGGACCGCAACTTATACGAAAGGGCAAACGATTGTCGCTGGTGGGCTTTAGCGCCAACATTCATTAAAGAGTTGGAGAACGCTGTAAAAGGTGATGTAGGCGCGCAGCAAAAACTGGAAAGTACTCTGAAATATATCAATGAACTGTATACTGTTTATACCAATATTATTGTTTTTGGGTTAAATGGATTGGTTATCGCTTGTTCTAAGGATTTGGAAACAAATCCGTTAACTGGAAGCCAGCTTTCAGATACAAATCTTATCAGTGCTACCTCTATGATTTCGAATCCCCAGGCTTACGCTGTTTCTGATTTTTGCCCAACGCCTGAATATTCAGGTAGATCAACTTATACCTACAGCGCTGCGATTCGAAATGAATCCGGCCTGCCAAAAGCTGGGGTAGGGGTTGTTTTTGATTCTGAACCTGAGTTTAAAGCTATGCTTGAGTCTGCCTTACCTCGTGATAGCTTTGGTCATCCGGTTAAAGGGGCCGGAGGACTGTTTGTCTCGCCCGATGGCCGGGTGATTAGTTCAACCAGCGCAGAGTTTACAGTAGGTGAACGTATTAACTTACCGACACAAATTACCAGACTAAGAAATGGACAAAGTTACGAAGGAATAGTGAATTTAGATGCTCGCCAGTTATTGTTAGGCGCTACCGCTTCATCGGGCTACAGGGAATATAAAACCACTGGGGATTATGAAAATTCAGTGATTGCTGTGATATATGTTGATCCGGCAGAAGCTGTCTGAGGAGGGTTTAATGTTTGGTCAACAGGTAGGCCCCTGCACCGAGCATCAGTGAGCCCGCGCCCTGATTCATTCTTTGCGCTGAACGTTCTGATTGCAGATATGTGCGAGCTTTACTTGCGAACAGTGCGATTAGCATCAGGCCCAGCATAAGAGCGATTAATGTCAGAAAAGACGCCAGCACAATGTCGTATGTGTTCAGGGTTGTCAGATCCATAAACGTTGGTAGAAAGGCGATATAAAACAAAATAACTTTAGGGTTAGATGCCGAGATCAGAAATCCCTGTATGAATCCTGCTGCCATCATTTTCCGGTCTGGTTTTTGTTGGCTCTCCTCTGAATCAATCGGGGTGTTCCACATTTTCCAGCCAAGGTAGATCAGATAACCAGCCCCTACGATTCGTATTACAGTAAAAAGCTCACTCCAACTGGTCGCTATCACCGCGAGTCCGAAGCAGGCAGCTACCAGATAACAGATATCACTAATGGTCATCCCCAATGCAAGCATAAAGCAGTCACCTGCACCTTTAGCCAAAGCGCGTGCAAGAATTGCGAGCACGCCGGGTCCAGGAGTGATTCCAAAAATAAAGATAGCGACAAAAAAAGAAAGTGCGCTTTCAAACGACATAGAGTATTTCGATCAAATAGAAAGGTGAAAGAGAAGGTTAGGTGCCTAGCAGGTTCAATACAATACCCCGGGAAGCATTTGCCTGAGCCTGAATAGCGATGCCGACTTCCTGTTGGATAAGCGCATTTGTTCGCTCAGAAACGGCTAAAGCGTAGTCTGTATCTCCAATCCTGGATGCAGCCGCCGCTTCATTGACTGTGTTGCCACTCAAACGGTCAATGGTGCTGTCCAGTCTGTTTTGTGCTGCGCCGAACTCACCTGAGACGGTGTTAATAAAGTCCTGAGCCTGATCCAGAATATTCAACGAATCTGGTGAGGTAATGTCCAGCGAAAATAACCCAAGATCATTTAACTGTGACTCCACATCAAAGGTTCCAACCTGTTGAGTCTCCCCAACATCGCCTCCGGTCTGAAGTTGTAATTCACCCTCTTCAGTGAGTAAGGACTGGCCATTAAAAGTAGCCTGCCCCAACGAATCCTGGATACCCTCGAGCAGGGCATCAGCCTGATTCTGAAGTGTGGCTCGATCCTGATCGTTTAAAATCCCGTTCTGGGCTTGAATGGAGAGTTCACGGATCTGTTGCAACGAGTCTGTGACCTGGCTAATTCCGCCCTCGGCAATCTGAATTGCTGAAACACCATCAAGGCTGTTACGGATGGCGGTATTATTGCCAAGAATCTGGCTTTGAAAATCTATCAGAACCTGTAAACCAGCAGGATCTACAGCGGCATCATTGATGCGCTGGCCGGACGAAAGCTGTTTCTGGTTATCTTCAATTCGGTTTTGAAGTTGATTAAATGCAGAAACGTTGCTGGAAATTGAAGGGTTAAGCTCAATAGCCATCACGGACTCCTCTGGGTACCTGAGGAATTATAGCTTGATTACGGCAAGTCTGGTTGAAAATTGTTCAAAAAAATAAAAAAAGGCGCATCATCTGCGCCGCCAAATCTTGCATTGGAATATACGGACGAGTGCCACCTGACACCCATGCAGCTTTAGGTAAGAAGCGGACCTGCAGCCAGCATTCATAATATTACTAATTCTTGTAGTGAAATACTCTCACTAAGTTGGATTTTTTCTACACCTATGGTCGCTATATCCAGCCAAGCAATTTCCACCAAAGGTAGTCCAGTGGTAGTAGAATCAAAACAGTGAGCAGGGAGAGTATCAGACAAATTTTTGCAGCATGATGCAAAGGAATACCCGCGATCGGCATCGCCATCATCAGTGGTACAGACTGATAAGTGAATAAGATAGTTGAGAAACCAAATACCTGAGTCATCAGTACCGCTTCTAAGCTGAAACCAGTCAGCTCGCTGATCTGTCCAGCCAACGGAGTCATTGTTGCAGGGACGCCCGCAAGCGTTGCAACTACACCAGTGAACATCCCGGTAAGGGATAATGAGAAAAAGTTAATCAGATCATCCCCGTGACTCAGTGGCAACCACTTAAGAACTCTTTCACCCGCAAGCGTGCTTATCTGACTGTAGTTGATAAGGCTGGCGATGCTGAGTAAACCGGCAACCACGAGAATGGAACTGATATTAATTTTTTCATTAAAGCTCTTCGTGGAAACCATACCTACGCCCGGTAACAATAAAAGTGTAGCGGCTGCCAGTCCGATCCATGCCGTTGAGATATGGTGGATGGAGTCAGTCATCCAGAATGCAAGCGTAGTCACCATGATGAGTAACAGCCGGGACTCCGTCCTGCTCAGCACCGGCTGATTACTCTGTTCTGAGTTTCGCTTTGGCGTATCCGGATAGAGTTTAAGAATGATAAAGATAATGAGGATAGACTTGAGCAGACCTAATACAGGGAAATGCAGCAGTAGGTATTCGGCAAATTTAGGGGTCCAGCCATGAATGGTTTCCGCTGACCCGATCATGATCATATTTGGGATGTTCGCTGGAAGAATGGCAAAGGTTGGAAGGTGGCAACCAAATGCTGCGGCCATCAGTATACCAATCTGGCCATTACTGCCTTTCTCAAATCCACAGCTTCGGGCTATAGCGAGTGCTATAGGGATGAACAGAACGACACGGCCAACCGAGGAAGGCATGACAAAACCAAGTACCACCCCCATAAAAACAATACCTGAAATCAGCTTGGCATAGCTGCTGTCCAAATGCCGGGTAAATCGGTTGGAGATACGTTGTGCCAGCCCGGTTTCATTAATTGCGATACCTATAACCAGGCCAGAAAAAATCAGCCAGCACGCGGTAGAGGTCAGACCGGAAAACACAACTTCCGCTGGTGCCACTGCCAGCAGCATGGACAAAACCATAATCAACAATGCGCTGACGTAATCTGGTAAAGCACCAGTGGCAAACAGGACCATGCCGGACATGATCAATAGGGCGGAATAAACCTGTGTGGGGCTCAGTAACTCCATTGCCGGGCTAAACAGCAAAGTTGCCGACAAAAGTGGAATTAGAATCAGTGCTATCAACTGGGAGCGGTTCAATTGGATCTGCATAAAGAGCTCTTGATAAATGTGTCTGGATATTCTGCCAAGAGTGGTTTAGGTTTAAAGTCGATAAAATGACAAAAAATGTAGAAAAAAAGACATTATGATTGAGCAAGCGTTAACTCCCCGTAAACGAATGCGCTCCACATTAGGTTTAAAACTGGACTCAACGCGGCCCATTCTGGGTTTGCATGATCTGATCATGGCCGATCTGGAGTTTGACTTTCATGACCACCCAAGAGGGCAGTTGGCTTACGCGTCTTCCGGCATAATCAAAGTGTATACAGATAACGGTTGCTGGATTGTTCCTCCCTCCCAGGCGGTATGGATACCAGGTGGGATGAATCATTCAATAATTCCTGAGGTCCGGGCTGAAATTCGGCATCTGTTTGTTGATCCATCATGTCTGGAGCGTTTCCCGAACCAATGCAGTGTGGTTGAAGTTTCCCCTCTGCTGCGAGAACTGATACTGCGGGTGGCTGACTTTGGCGATGAGTATGAGGCAGACAGTCCAGCAAGTCGGATATGTTCGGTTATTCTGGATGAACTCCAGGCACTGAAGCCGTCATTATTACACCTGCCTTTGGCGAATGACCGGAGAGTGCAAAGAGTTATCCAAGCGATGACTGAAAAACCTGAAGCGGAAACAGGATTAGCTTACTGGGCGCAGTATGTTGGAGCCAGTGAGCGCACTTTAAGTCGTTTGTTCGTAAAAGAAACCGGTATGTCCTTTCAGCAATGGCGCAAACAGTTGTTATTGCATGAGGCTATTGATCAGTTAGGGCGAGGGGAATCAGTGTTAAATGTGGCACTGGAGCTGGGATACAGCAGCCCCAGTGCATTTGTTGCTATGTTCAAAAAAGCCTTAGGCAAAACGCCTGGGCAGTATTTTAAAGATACGGTTAGCTGACATCCATTTTGAAAATATCTGGATGACCCTCAAGGGCATCAACCAGTAATTTCATCTCTTCCGGGGTCCCGATCGTAATGCGCAGGTAGTTATCGATGCCCGGTTTACTGAAGTAGCGGACCAGAATTTTCTTGCTTCTCAGATAGCCCATCAGCTCAGCCGCCTCAAGAAAACGGTGGTGACTGAACAGGAAGTTAGTTTTAGATGGCAGGCTGACGAAACCCAGCTCCGCCAGACGTTCAACCGTCCATTCACGGGTATCAATGATCTTTTGTGTGGTTTCATTGAAATATTCAACATCCTCAACCGCTGCTACGGCTGAGTCTATGGCCAGCATATCCAGTGGATAGGAGTTAAAACTGTTTTTAACCATCTCCAGGCCGGTAATCAGATCTTCGTGACCAATGGCATAACCTACGCGCATTCCCGCCAATGAGCGGGATTTGGAGAAGGTCTGAATAACCAGAAGGTTAGGATACTTGCGGGTAAGATCTACCGCTGACTCTGCACCAAAATCAACATAAGCTTCATCAACAACCACGACACTTTCAGTATTACGTTGCAGAAGTGCCTCAATATCACCCAGCCCGACTGCACGGCTTGTTGGCGCATTGGGGTTGGCAAAGATAATGCCGCCATTCGACTCAGAATAATCTTCCAGATTTAAGGCAAACTCTTCACCTAAAGCCACCTGTTTGGATTGAATATCAAACAGATCACAATACACCGGATAAAAACTATAGGTGAACTCAGGCATCAGGAGGGGGAGATCATTACGGAAAAACGCCGCAAATGTATGAGCAAGGACCTCATCTGAACCGTTACCTACAAAAACATTCTCACGCCCAACGTTGAAATGGCCTGCTAATGCATCCTTTAGTTTGCTGCAATCCGGGTCTGAATACAGACGTAAACGGTCAGTATCAAATTCAGTAATCGCAGCGGCCGCTTTCGGGGAAGGCGGGTAGGGGTTCTCATTGGTATTTAACTTAGTGATGCCACTTTCTTTTGGCTGCTCACCAGGAACATAAGGGGTCAGACGCTGGATCGCGTCACTCCAGTATTTGCTCATTTTGTTATCCGATACATTCATTAATCGCGGTTTAAAAACCGGGCGAAAAGCATATCAGATATCATTATTTTCGGTAAGCAAATACAGAGGATTAGAAGACAAGAAGGGATTAATGAGTGTCCAGTTCTTTGCCATGAAAGCGTTTAATGAAGGAAGCAGTGACAGTATCCATTGTGTTTATATGGTTATGGAACCAGCTCACCATCGTATTGGAGAGGTAATGATAGAGGTGTTCTACATCCCCTGTGTTATTCCAGTGCTCCAGCTCTTGCTGCATTTCCATGATTACACGTTTATGTTCACCTTTGTGGCAATCATAGGGTGGAAAACCACAACGAATCATCTCCACTTCTTCACGGGAGAAGTGCTCGATATTGTGTTGAATCAAGGCATTAAAAGCATCTGTAACTTTCTCTGACTCCCGGTCTTTAGTCAGTGATATTAATTCATTCATCAAATCCACAGCGGCGTGGTGATCATCGTTCATAAAACCTATTGAAACTTGTGGAATTGTGTCCTTATTGAATTGAGACATTCCCTGACCCTCATTTTTTAGTCGGGGAACTATAACAATATGTAGTTGGGTTGTTCTTGATTAGAGTCAACAAACGGGTATTAAAAATACATTATTAGGGTTTATTAATTTAATAAGACTTAAATTAAAAAGGAGGCATGAAGCCTCCTTAAAGGTTTCAGAAAGTATTCTTAGCCCTGAATTTCGATTTTGCGTGGTTTCATGGCTTCAGGTATCTCACGCATAAGATCGATATGTAAAAGTCCATTTTCCATGGATGCAGTAATTACTTTTACATGGTCGGCTAACTGGAAGCGGCGTTCAAAATTGCGGGCTGCAATACCCTGATACAGGTACTTACGATCCTGCGGCTGTTCCGATTTCTGCCCGGTAACAACCAGAGTGCCACTTTCACTTTGGATATTCAGTTCATCGTTCTCAAACCCGGCGACAGCCATTGTAATTCGATACTCATTTTCACCCAGTAACTCAATATTATATGGGGGAAATGAAGGCTGGTTATCATTGCGGTTGGCGTTATCCAGCATATTCGCCAGACGGTCGAAACCGATTGCAGAACGGTACAGTGGGGAAAGATCAAATTCACGCATGGTGTATATCCTCATCAAGCAATATATCTAAATTTATGGGTTGCCCCTCTCTTGAGCGGGCAGTTAACCAGCCTCTTTTGAGCACCGGTTAACTATTTAGATAGTGTCGCTAAATCAGTTTTCAACACCTGAATTGAAAAAAATTAACTCTCAGGGTCAACGTTGAAGCGTTCAACATCGTTGGTAATGTCGACATCAACACTTTTGGTAGGGATGCGGTAATCGTGGACACGTTCCCAGCCCTCGCTGTCTGGAGCGCGTTCCCATACGGTGCCTGCATTATAGGTAACCAGATCGGTCATAGATGGGTCAAGACGGCACATCTTTTCTACTGGAACAGGCACAAGGTTCGACAGCTCATCTTCCAGAAACTCTTCTGTTTCGTAGCCTGTGAACATACGCCAGCCAGTATCATTCAGGTGTTCGGGAACCGTTTTATACATAAAACGAATAGGCAGCTTTTCATCAAAGCAAAGTTTGGACACCAATGCCAGAAAGCCGTTTTTGGTTTGATTTGTTTCTGTTTCTTTGGTTTTAGGTGTATCAACGTCAACTGATTTCATACTAATCCGTGCGTGTTCTGAATAAATAAACAGTGGGGATTTTAAACCCTGAACCGATGACCTGCCAGTGATTAAAAGGTAAGAGAGCTTTCTTAGTGATAAGAGAGTAAAATGCCGCGCTTCGATAAAACGATGCGTCTACGCATCAAATGCAGGAACCTATATGTCTCAAGGTAAAAAATACAGCTCCCGAGTTACTGGAAATGAAGGTGGCTGGAGCGCAGAAATTCTCCGTCAGGCGAGTAACAAAAAAGTCGTGGTATCAAAACGCCAGGATAATTTTGCCAGCGAAGATGAAGCAAAGAGCTGGGCAGATAAACAACTGGAGCAGTTCTTACAGCAGCAGGTAGAGCGTAATAAGCGTAAAGCTGAGAAACGTGTGCAAAGAGAAGAGAAGCAGGATTTAGATGAGAAGCAAGATTTAGAAGAGGGCGAATAAGCCCCACACCTTTGTTCTTAAGGTGCGGGGTAATACCTGCTTACTTGAATACTTGTTTCAGTAACTCTGTTGTACGTGCAGTCGGGTTTTCACGAATTTTCTTCTCTTCGGCTGCCAGCATGGTAAACAGACCGTTCAAAGCTTCTTCAGTTACATAGTTATCCAGATCGACGTCGATCTTGTCCCCTACGTATGGAATATCTTTCGCCTCGCTGGCGAGCTCACCGTAGTAACGGGTAGCACCGACCTGGTTCAGAGACTCTTTTACGCTTGGCTGGAAGAGTGAACGCAGCTTGTCGCTGGTTTTTTCTTTGAAATACTGGGTTGCAGCATCGTCCGAACCTTCGTAGATCTTTTTAGCATCATCGATGCTCATCTGTTTAATCGCATCTACAATCAGGGCTGTTGCCTGTGGTGCGGCTTCTTCAGCTGCCCGGTTCATACTCTCTTCAAACTGTTCAACCTGACTTTCCAGACCGTATTTTCGCAGCAAAGTAGCGACTTGATCGATTGTGCCTGGTAATGGAATACGAATATCCTGGTTGTCCAGGTAACCACCGGGCTGGCTAATCTCTTCAATAGCCCGTTTGCTGCCTACTTCCAGAGCTTCTTTCAAACCGTTGATCAGGGTCGTTGTATCCAGATTAGTGGTTTTGCCGGAAGTACCAGAACTACCCACGGCATCAATGACTTGTTTTTGCAGGTCTTCATCCTGAACCGCTTCTTTAAGCAGATCTCCCCAGCCTGCGGAAACGGAGGCAGAAGTCATACTTGTGAATAGAATGGCTGAAATTAAAACACGTTTATTCATTTTGGTTGTCCATGTGTCTGTCGTATCTGGAAGCTTATCAGAGAAATTTGAACCAATCCTTAATATTAATCGTCGTACCTGAGGATTCGCTTATGTTTGGTTTTTCGGGTTTTAAAGCATGCTTAGATTAGTTCTGGGATCTTTCATAAAAGGCGTAACCGCCACCGGACCGTTTGGCTTTATACATCGCTATGTCAGCGTGGCTGAGGAATGTATGAGCTTCGATATCATTTTGATCTTCAAGGCACGCAATGCCAACACTTAAACCAACCGGCATTGGCTCACCGTCAAACATAATGGGTTCCAGAATCTGGGTCTGGAGTTTTTCGACAAGACTAATCAGATCATTAGGTTGCTGGTACTCTTCGACCAGAAATATAAATTCATCGCCACCCATACGGAATGAACAATCGTCACCGCGAAAGGAGTTTAATAATCGGCTGCCAATGGCTTGTAGAACTCTGTCGCCAGCAGCATGACCATAGTGATCATTGATTTTTTTGAAGCCATCCAGATCAAGCATCAGAACTGCAAAATTATGTTCATATCGCTGGGCGTGTTTGAAACGTTGCTGGAAGGTCTCCATAAACTGCAGGCGATTACCTAAACCTGTCAGGGTGTCGGTTTTAGCGATTGAATCCAGGCGTTTATTGGCTTCTATTAATTCACGTGTACGTTTTTCTACACGCATTTCGAGGCTGTTAGTCAGCGCTTGCAATTCTGAATTGGCTCGCTGTAATGAGCTTTGGCTGCGTGCTAATTTACTGATCAAGCCATTAAATGCTTTAGCTACAAGGCCTATTTCATCCTTTCTGTCGCTAAGGGTACCTTGGCCGTTATCAATATGGATAACATCAGTGCTCTGAATATGCTCGATCAAGCGACTGATCGGATACACCAGATTGGTCTGTAGGAAATAGATCACCACGATCAGTCCGATAGTTGTAATTATAAAACCGTAGGCAGATATAGAGGTGACGAGCCCGATTACTTCTTCCAGTTCATAATGATGATCAATGGCGATGACTATCGCCATTTCAATACCCGAAGGGTGAACAAGATCTTGTTTAATCAGGTGTTTTTCATCGGTATAGGAAAACGATCTGATTTGGTCCTCAGATATATCATGGGGGAGTTGCCCTGCTTGAAAAAGTATCTTTTTCTGCGCACTTACTAAAGCCACATAGGAAAAACCGGGATGGCTATCCAGTGTTGCCTGGCAGAGCTTTTCATAACCAATCAATTCATCCGGGTAAAGCCCAAGCTGAAACAACTTTTCGGTTTTAAACCCAAGCTGTTCCGCAGCATTGAGACCTTGTTGCTGATAGAGGTCGTTATAACGTTTATACACTTCAAACGAGAGAAACAACAAAAGCAGCATTAAGATCAGAGACAGCCCACCAATAAAAAGCAGGAAAATTCTGGCGCGTAGTGAACTAAGCATCAGTTATCCCATGCGTATCCTTGTTTAACAGTGCTGTTGAGCAGCAGATTCACATCCACCTGGATGCCGAGTGCTTTAGCCCGGGTTACATTTAACATGGGCTGACCCTTGGTGCTTTGGCTGATACTAAGGGAGTCAGGTGACACTTTGCCTTTGAGGATTTTTCTCGCCATCTGCCCGGCGATCAAACCTTGTTCATAACCGGAAACTGCAACTACACAGAGAGTGCCTCGATCTACACGGGATTCCCAAAATGAAAAGTCAGGAAGGTTGCTGTTTTCTGCGGTCCATTTCAGCAACTCTTCGTAGTCGACATCCTGACCAGTATCATCTTTGATATTGAACACACCAAGGAGTGCAATGGCATCTACTTTATCCTGAAGCTCTTTAATTGAGAATTTATAGTCATCAAGAGTATTTATCAGAAGCCAATCTGTTACCTCAACTCCGGCGGTATGTTTGAGGTTTGCTCTCATTCGGGACATCACACCCTTCCAGGTAGGGTCGGCATCAACGATAACAGCTAATTTTTGTACATCCGGCGTTATTTTTCGCAGATAGTTAAGGGTCGGCAGGAAGTGTTCATATTCCATCACACCAGTTACATTTTTAGCGCCGATAAAACCGTACTCTGACGGGTCTCTGTTTACGCCACTAAACACAATGGGCAAACTGCTGTTTACGTAGGATTCAGCCACATATTTTTGGGCATTATCATCGTTGGTATAGAGCAGATCCGGTTTCCACTCCTTGATAATCTTTTCTGCGGCGCTGACCTTTTGGGCAATCTCCTCAGGGGCGCTCTTACGTTTTGTATCCAACTCTACAATTTTGTACTCAACATTAAGGTCTCCGACTCCATCTTTGAATCCCTTCAGTTGTTCCGCGTTCCATTTCCAGGATTGGTGATAACTCATTACATGAAGGATGCGATAAGGGGATTCTGCCATAGCAGCGATGGGGTAAACCGTACTAACTATCAGTATTAAACTGACACGGAATAATTGCATAAACATGGCGGGTCTCAATATAAAGTCTAATGACGATTTAAATATAGCATAGAGATTGGTTGCCATTTTTATACTTTGGTAAGCAAATTTCGGGATGCTTTAAGTACTTACGTAGCGTAAGGGTTTTCCCTCGGATACGAGTAAATTAGCTTTGTTTTTTTCGGGCCATCATCCATAACATGAGTGCCGCGCCAAGACCAGAAGTGCCCAATACCATAGTCATAATCATGATCTGATAGCGGACAGCAACCAATGGCGAAACACCGGAAAGGATCTGGCCTGTCATCATGCCGGGGAGGGCAACCAGGCCTACCGCAAACAGACTGTTAACCTGGGGGATCATCGCGGCATGGAAAGCGGTAAGGCGAGCTTGCTCGGTCGTTTGGCCGTTATTCAACTCAGAATGGTAGCGCTCTGCAGCCAGACTGATGGCGTTCATTGTATTGGCGAAGTACATACCAGCTAGTGGAATCAATAACTGCGGGTGGAACCAACTTTCTGCATTTAATACAAAAATGATCGAAATAAACAGATGCAGAAAAACAGAGCTGCCCAACGCAATAATGGCTGGAAGCAAAATACCATCGTGCTCCCTAACGGGCCTTATGGAAATCCATGCTGCGATCACCATCATCAACGAGACGATCACCAAACTGATCCAGGGTGATGGGTTCTCAAAGATACTGACCAGAACATACCCTACGGCAATCAACTGAACTGCCATTCTGGAAGCTGCGTACAGTATTTCGCTTGGTTTACCCTGCCAGGAGAAATAGATAATGCATACCAGAACGACAGGTATCAGGCACCAAAGAAGATCGATCCAACTGATGATTGTCACTTTAAACCTTATAGTGGTGAATGGCCTATGAACAATTCAAGAGCTTAGCAGATAATCAGGTTGGATTTGATTAATTGATCGTTGGCGGAAACAAAAACGGCCCTGACAGGGCCGTTAAAGGAAGGGGGGGATTACTATGCCTGCTTTCTCTGGCGACGTCTGAATAATCCAAACGCAGCTAACGCAGAGAGGAACAGAGGGATTGCTGCGGGAACGGGAACGGGTGATAGCTTCTCAATTCCATAAATATTCATATGAGAAAGACCGCCGCCTTTACCAAAGATATTGATAAATTCCCAATTACCTGAAGTTTCGCCATCAACTAACTGGAAAACAAACCATTCGTCAGGTTGGTTACCCGTACCAAATTTAAATCCGATTGCACCCGAAGAAAAAGAACTCCAGAACGAAGCATCAATACTCCATGTGCCAGATGACAGAGACTTTGTGTTGACTGTTTGGCTATAGGAAATATTAAAAGGGTTCGCACTGTCAGATTTGCTTGCAAGGGAATATGCAGAACCTACACCTTGAAGAAAATCGTCTTGCGAGGGGTTTCCGTTAATATTACCTACACCCGCATCCAGGCATGCAGATACAGATGAACTATCAATGTTCATATGATTCTTGGCAGTATCGATGCACTGTATGGTTGCTGAGTTAGCAGATAAAGAAAAAATCTGTAATAAGAAGCCTACAGCTATTAATTTCTTTAGCATAATTCTGTCCTTGGGTTAATTCCGTTTCCAGTTATTGCGTGTACCAAGTTACTTTATCCTTTACCACTGGGTACAGCCGAATGTTACCTCTCTGTTTAAAAATAATACATAAATTATGCCAGTTGTTTTAACTTTTTGATTTATATGATTAATTACATGGCTTTTCATTATTTAAAACAACTGTTTGTAAAAGTTACCGACAATAAGCAATGGTTTGAAGTCAGAAGTGTCGATTATTTTTACACTGTGTAAGAGATATTATTTGGAAGGGGCTTCCAGGGGTAGTGCAGGCTTGCAGCAGTATTACCAGTCCCATAAGCGTATTGAAGGGGGCTACGATAATCAGACTGGTAATACTGGAGCTGCAACTGTTAATGGCACTTAGCCATCTATAGAAAAGGTTATTTATAGTGAGCGTTTTGAATTAACTCCAGAGCCGATTTGCGGTTCTCTCCGGCTTTAGCAACAGGATGGTTGTCTTCCTCAAAGCGTCCCCATTTAGCTACTTCTCGTGCGGGGTACACCTTAGGGTTAACCGGGTATTCCATACTCAGATTCGCATAGCGTACTTGCGGCTGTTTAGTTGTGAGCCATTCCAGAAAATCGATCGCCTGCAGTTTATTGGATGAATTAGCGGTAACGGCTGCGGCAGTAACATTTATATGCACTCCTGAACCATTTTGATCAGCCCAGAGCAGCTTAAGGTTGGTTTCCGGTTGTTCCCGTTTTAAACGTGCGTAGTAATATGAGTTGATGATACCAACATCACAAATCCCCTCAGTAATAGCTTCGACGATCTGCATATCGTCCTGCATAGGAGGCACAGCCAGATTGTTAACCCAGCCCTCTACAGTGGTTTTTGTATTCTCTACTCCATGGCTTTCGATCAGCATGGCAATCAATGACAGGCTGTAATCTGCTGAAGAGGTTCTAAGGCAAAGGCGACCTTGCCACTTTTGATCCGCAAGATCTGCGTAACCTATGAGATCTGATTCACTCACCTTTTCCGTATTGTAAATAATGGTGCGTGCTCGTTTAGAAAAGGAAAACCAGTCGTTTTTAGGGGATTTAAGATGTTCAGGTACATTCCGTTCCAGTGTTCTGGAGGGCACTGTGGCAAAGAGCCCTTTTTCTGAACCGGTCCAGAAGTAACTTGCGCCGGTTCCCAGAATTATGTCGGCCTTATTACCTTTACCTTCGATCTCTAATCGTGAAATCAAAGCCGGGGTTGGGCCTACAAGAAAACTGATAGCAACACCGTTCTCTCTGGAGTATTCATCAAATAAGGGTTTTACATAACTGGCATTCTTTGATGAGTAAATCACCAGTTCATCTGCGGCATGAACTTTTGGTAGAAATGACATCATGGATGCCAGAAAAATTAAACAGGTTATAAATCTCATACAGATGACCTTAAAAATAAGAAGTATTGAAAACTGGCTTCAGGAGGGCTTTGCCCACTGACGAATCAAGTTGTGATAAATCCCGCTGACCTTAACGACTTCAGGGTGTGCTGCACCTAATTCTCCGGTTAATTTCTGAATGGACTGATCCAGTTCAAACAAGGTTTCGCGCTCCTGAATATTGGACACCATGCTTTGTATCCAGAAAAAAGAGGCAACCCGTGCACCTGTTGTAACAGGCGAAACCTGATGCAGGCTGGTGGAAGGGTAAAGCACCATGTCACCGGCAGGCAGTTTGACAGTCTGGGTGCCGTACTGAGTCTCAATGGTCAGTTCTCCGCCTTCATATTCATCCGGATCGGCGAGAAACAGGGTTGCAGACAGATCCGTTCTTAACGTCAGATGGGAGCCCGGAATCTGCATCAGTGAACCATCAATATGGGCGCCATAGGTTTCGTTTTCGCTATAGCGGTTAAATTTTGGCGGGTAGATACGGTCAGGCAAAGCCGCAGACACAAAGGTCGGAGTTTGTGCCAGTACCCTCAGAATATGGTTTCCCAGACTGATGGCGGGTTCCTGAGTGTCATCCAGCTGTTGGTTTTTCTTTACATTGCGAGCGATAGAGCCGGCAGTGTTAATACCGTCCTGCCAGTCAGCATTGTCTAAATGTTCTCTGAACTGACGAACCTCATCCGCAGATAAGACATTTGGAATGGTAATCAGCATTGCTTATTGCTCCCAACTTTTATGCAGTACAGTCTTTTTAATCTCATCAATATTGCTGCAACCAGCCATTGCCATTGTGAGCTCTAGTTCTTCGCGCAGCAGTTTGAGCATATGTGCAACACCCAGAGCCCCGGCAACGCTTAAAGCATAAACCTGTAAACGACCGATCAGGACGGCGTCTGCTCCTGAGGCGATGGCTTTGAAAATATCAGCGCCCGAGCGGATGCCACTGTCCAGAAATACTGGAAACTCGTCGCCCACTGCGCTTCGGATTGTTGGTAAAGCGGTTAGGCTGGCTGGTGCACCATCCAGTGTTCTGCCACCATGGTTGGAGACGATGATTCCGGCAGCACCCATTGCCTTGAGTTCTTTCGCATCATCCGGGTGCAGCACACCTTTAATGATTACCGGAACAGGACTTTGTTTAATCAGTTCCTGTAATTGTTCTTTTGAAGGTGCGTTCTGCATATAACTGTCGAATATATGGTTTTGCCCTCGATTCGCTTTTGACTCAACTTTCGGCTGCTGATGAGCAATGTTCGCGGCAACTATGTCCCCAGAAAGTTGGAAACCAGCACGGATAGCTCTCATGCTGGGTACCTGAACGGCAGCATCAATGGTGACAACAATGGCTTTATAGCCTGCTTTGATTGCACGGTTGATCAGGGCTTGGCTGTCTTCTTCGCTATGTTGAAAATACAGCTGGAACCAACGCTCCGGTCCGGCGCATTCAGCAATCTGCTCAAGTGGAACTGAAGACAGGGTACTGGCCACCATGCAGCTATCAGTCGATTCTGCCGCATAGGCTGTAGCGATCTCTGCCTGAGAGTGGGCAAGTGACTGGTAAGCCACCGGAGCAAGGAAAATAGGATGTTTAAGTTGTCGTCCCAAAATGGTTGTTCGGGTGGTGCCATTGCTGACATCCCGCAATACCCGGGGCGTAATAGAATAATCTGAAAAAACCTTAACATTGCGTTGCAAAGTGACATCTTGACCGCTCCCACCGCAAATGTAGGCGAGTTTATCCTGAGGAATAAAGTTGGGTGCCAGCCATTCATAGTCCTGAGCACAAACAGCCTCAATGGGTATGTGATTCAGTGGGGCTAAGATTTTTTCAGATCTATCCATATCAATGTACTTATATCAATGTACTTATATAAATGTACTAATCATGTAAAAGGGGTGGGGCAGCATGCTGCCCCTAGGCGATCGATACCTCAAAAGAGGCACCGTTCGTTCTCTGGAGATAATTTATGAAAAATCCTGAATTAGAAGTTGTACTCTAAAGTCAGCTCTGCGTTTCTGCGATCACCAATGTAGGTGAAAGAACCGGAACGGTAAGCTGCCAGGTAGTAATCTTCATCAAAGACATTACCTACGTTTAAACGCACCAACATGTCACGATTCACTTTGTAAGTAGCGAAAGCATCGAAGACTGTGTACTCAGGTACGCCCAACTCTTCATTGGCAGCGCTGTCTGGCTGCCCAGTGAAACGTTCACCTTCGTAAGTCGCACCACCACCAAAGGCAAACTTAGGAGTTGCCTGGTAACGCAGCTGAACACTTGCAGATTTATCGGCAAAGTTAGCCAGTGTTTTGCCAACGTTTTCTTCGTCGTAGGACTCCAGAACTTTAGCGTTCATGAAGGTTACGCCCGCTTGAATGCTGAGTTTTTCTGTAATGTTACCTGTCAGACCAAACTCTACGCCGTTTACACGGTTTTTACCGGTGTTCAGCGTACCGTTTACGTCATAACCAGTGCCATCGCGGCCCTCTTCAAAGACATCTTTTTTCGTTGTGTGGAAGATCGCAGCAGTTGCCAGGAACTTGTCGTCGTTAAAACGCCATTTAGTACCCAGTTCCCAGCTTTCTGTTGTTTCAGGATCACCCATTCTGTCTGGGTAGTCACTGTCTATACACAGGCCGCCATAGCCACAGGATGTGCCTACATCTGATTCGCCACCATTAATGTTGCTGGCAGTAGAGTAGCTGGCATAAATGTTCGCTTTCGGTGTGATTTTGAAGCTTGCGCCCATGTGACCATTAACAGTGCTATCGGTATTAGCGTATTCAGTAGCTTCAGTATCACCACGGCCGAATGCTGACAAAGAGTAGTCATAGTAGTCGTAACGCAGACCACCAAATACAGTCCATTTTTCGTTTAGATCAACTGTATCCATTGCAGACAAAGAGGTCGTTTTAATATTCCAGTCTGAATCCCAGTCGCTCTTGCTGACGTCACGCTGTAACAATGAGTTAATACCGGATACCGCATTTCCATCTGAATCAGTGAAACAGTAACTTTCATTAACACCACCTCGTCCGGCCGTCCAGCAATTACTGTCGCCAGTTGCTTCTGTTTCATAGGTGCCGTTAAGAACACTTTGGTCGGTATAACTAAGGCTGAATACCATCTCATGGTTGAGACCACCCAGTTCCTGGTTTGTTAACAGGTTCAACTGGTTAGCGAAATATTCTACTTCTTGCCAACCCTGGTGTGTCGATCCACTAATGGTTGAGAAACCATTTGTTTCTGCTAAAGCATCCGCTTCACTGTTGTAACCCGTTGTTCCTCGGGTACCGGTCATCAGATAACCATTTTCTGTGGTGCCGTAACGGGACAGGTTAACGATTCGTGTTTGTGGGCTGACTTCGTAACCGATACGCAGAGTGGCAGTATCAACCTGCGACTCCAGGAAGTCCTCATCCTGTAGATAAACAGGAACATCTTTGACAACTTCGCCGCTGTCGCGATCTATATAGGTACCCAGATCTGGCTTTTCATCACCCTGAAAATGGTAATAATCCGCAGTGATTTCCAGCTCGTCAGTTGGCTGGTGGGAGATAGAGAAGGCTGCACCTTTACGTTCACGTTCACCTGGAGAACGATCAGGAACATCTTCAGCCGCATGTAAAATGTTAGCGCGGATTGCTGTGTCGTAGTTGATAACCTGGTTGGTATCCAGAGTCACACGGTGATGGCTGTCAGTGCCGATACCTGCTGATACTTTGGAAAAATCGTATTCAGTGCTGGCACGTTTAGTTGCTGAGTTTACTGCGCCGCCGGTAGTACCGCGGCCCGCGAATGTAGCGCTTGGGCCTTTACTGATTTCAACTTGTTCAGTTGCAAAGCTTTCACGTACTGTCATGCCTGGATCACGCAGACCATCAACAAATACATCACTGCGAGCTTCATAACCACGGATGATATAACGGTCACCAAAGGCGTTACCGTTCTCGCCTGTACCCAGTGTGATGCCTGGCTGTGCATCCAGAATCTCGCGCAGGTCGCTGCGACCGGATTCTTTAATCTGAGTGCCCGTCAGTACAGTAATAGTCTGAGGAGTTTCCGCCAGTGGTTTTGTGCGACGTGGATCAGACAGCGTTTCGGCCAGATAAGGTGAACCCGGTACCGCATAAGGGTTAGTGTCCGGAGTAACAGACTCTTCTACCTTCAGCTTATCCAGCTCAATGCTGTTTTCGTCTGCAGTCGCAACACCAGTAACCAAAGCACCTGAGATGGCTAGAGCAAGGGTGCTTGGTGCAAAACCGACGGCTTTATTTAGTTGCCGCAGGCTGTGAGTCGGTTGCCATACTTTGTTTCTTTTCATTGTCATTCCTTTAAAACATTTTACGCGTTGGGTTTAACGAAAATTCAACAGGAAGCGTCAGATCCAAACTGTTCTCACCTAACTCGCTTGGTATGCGTGGAAAGGGCGCGGCCCTCAGTAGCATTTCCAATGCTTCCTCATCCAGGCGCTCATCCCCGGAACTGGTAACAATGGCTGAGTTCTTAACTCTGCCATTTTGTTGAATTATGAATTTCACAGTTGCCGTGCCCGTCACGCCTTCTTTTCTGGCACTACGGGGGTAGCGTTTATATTTGGCAATACGGGCGAGTACCTGACTCAGATAACTCTGCCGTGCGGCTGGATTTCCGCCGGTTTCTACTCGCTCACCTATGCCAGTGGCTAATGTGGTTTGATTTGAAGAAGTAGAGTCCGATGTTTCCATCTCTTGCGGTTGTGATTCCATCGGTTTACTTACTGCATTATCATTTTTCTTTTGCGGTTGAGGTTTAACCTCTTTCTTTACCGCAGGTTTGGGTTCAACCTGGTGCTCTGGCTCTGGCTCTGGCTCTGGCTCTGGCTCTGGTTCAGGTTCAGGTTCAGGTTCAGGTTCAGGTTCAGGTTCAGGTTCAGGTTCAGGTTCAGGTTCAGGTTCAGGTTCAATCTCTTGCTGAGTATCGACTTGCTCTGGTGAAACCTCATTAATCGGGTTTTCAATCAATTCATCGTTTACTTCAGCTGCTTCAGTAAAACTACCTGCGAGCCCCACGCTGAATAGAAGTCCATCCTGTCCTTCAGCCACAGCTCCGGCACTAATCTCTTTGGAGAGAAAAGGACTCAGAGCCGCAAGATGAATAAGCACTGCGGCGCTGGTACTGACAACAACATGCTTAGTCGTAATCATGGTTGCTGTACCGTTGCGATCTGCAGGTGTTTGATACCCAGTTGGCGGGTACTTTTAAGAACCGGGTCCATAGAACTGGCAGGAAGGTCCCGATGCACATGCAGTGTAATAATCGACTCACTCGACAAGCTCAGCTGTTGCAAAGCCTCTGACAGAGCAACGTCAGATTTTTGCCCATTAAGAACATAGCTTCCGTCTGCAAGGATCTGAATATCGACATCCTGTGCTTCCAGGTCTTTTTCACTGCTGGATTGAGGTATCTTGAGTTGTTCATTCCGGGCTTCAATATGTCCCGCGATCATAAAAAATATCAGCAGCAGAAAAACGATATTAATCGCCGGAATCATGCTGTCATCCAGTGAGTTTCGAGCCCGGTTTGGCGAAGAATTTATGGTTAATCTCATGGTGATACCGACTCGCTCAGGCTGAGATTGCTAATGCCATAGGTTTTTGCCAGATCAAGCATCTTAATGGTCTCCTGCACCTTGATATGGTTCATCGATGCGAGATAAACCTTGTCACCAGACTTGGCGTAAGCCTGTAACTCAGTGTTTAGGGCCGATGAGTTAATCGGGTACTCATAACCTTTGATGCGAACAACGCCGGGCTCTGTAATCAGTACTTTAACTGTCGTACTTTCCTGGTTTGCCTGACCTCCAGAAGAGGCGCTGACAGAGATCTCTTTAGTACGATTGAAAGTTGAAGAGAGCATAAAAAACAGCAATAGGATGAACACCACATCAATCAGTGGTGTCAGGCTTATCAATTGTTTTGGTCTCCGGTAAGTCTCAAGCAGCACAGTTACTTACTCCGGTAAGAGCAGGAGACGTTTTTTGCGCTTTGTTGTGAGTAAATACCTGAGTGACCGAGTCATTCAAAATGTGTGTTACACGCTCTACTTTACGGTCAAGCCAGCTATGAACAGCAGCAACAGGAATAGCAACTGCAAGGCCGGCAGCCGTAGTTAACAGCGCCTGCCAGATACCACCTGAAAGAACGGAAGGGTCAACCTGATTACCTGCCGCTTCCATCTGCTGAAAGGCCACGATCATACCGAGCACAGTTCCCATCAAACCCAGCAGTGGGCTCAGGCTGGCGATAACTTCCAGAGGGCGTAGCAAGGATCGAAGTTGATGAATCAGTTGGTTCGCTTGGCGGCTGAGTTCTTCCTGTAGAGTCGCAGGGGGTATTTCCTGACATAAGCCATCCATTGCCAACAGGACAATTCTGGAGACGGGTTTGCGGGCATTAAGGCTTTCTCTGGCTGTTTGAGTATCGCCCTGATTCCAAAACTTAAGGCTTTTATGAACATCGCTGAGGTTTTCTGGACGCAGCAGGGCAAATTGCCAGAGCTTTAACAGAATAATACTTAACGCAAACACTGAAAGGGCGGACAAAATCCATACCACCGGGCCGCCAATCTGTATCAGCTCAATTGCCTGTTCCAGAGTTGAGTGTAACTCCGGTGCTGTAGCTATAGAGTCTGTGATATCGCCTGATGTCGATGCAGACAATCCTTCTGTGCCAGAGGCATTTATTGCTTCAGCTAAAGAATCTTGTTGTTCATTGATGCCATTGCTAAGGAGCAGGTTATCTGTAGTTGCAGTTATCTCCTCAGATGTAATTACACCCTCGGCACTGCTTTCAGAAGCTGAGATCTCATTAATGGCGTTATTGGTTTCTGTTTGCTTATTCAAAGCTAATTCCTGGATATAAGAACACAAAGAAAGTTAATAATCATTTGCATTTGCTATATAATTAACGGCACTTTACGTTTCTGGATGTTAAAAAGGCGTTAATTTTTGTTGCGGCGCCAAAAATTAGTGCGTTTGAAATCCAGGTTCGCGTTAAGCCAATACTTTTAAGATGATAAGCAGAGGGGAAGAGATGCTCAGCGTTTTACTGGTCGAAGATAATCGTGATCTCGCTCTGTCATTGATCGAGCATTTGGAAATAGAAAAAATTATCTGTGACTATGCAGTTAACGGCATTGATGGACAGGCTCTTCTGGAAAAAAATCGTTATGACGTAGTCGTTCTGGATATCAATATGCCGGGTATGGACGGATTAGCTCTGTGTGAAACCTTGCGAAGCAATGGCAATGATACCCCGGTTATGATTCTTACGGCCCGGGATACACTGGAAAATAAGTTGGAAGGTTTCGCTGCAGGCGCTGATGATTATCTGATCAAACCCTTTGAAGTACCTGAGCTTATTGTCAGGCTTCGCGCTTTAGCAAAACGCCGCAGTGGTCAGATGTCTACATTGAATGTTGGGCCATTCAGTTTAAATATCAATCAGCATAGCGGTTACCTTCATGGGCATCCGGTAAAGCTGACCCCCATATCGTTCAAGTTACTTGAAGTACTGTTGCGAGCCAGTCCAAATCCCGTGCCACAGGAGACATTGATAAAAGCAGTGTGGGGTGATGATTTGCCCGACAGTAATAAACTCCGGGTACATATCCATCATTTGCGTAAGTTGCTTGGTTCAGGTGATGCCGAGCACATGTTACAAACTGTGCCGGGTTACGGCTTTTGTTTTAAAGAATAACGACCAGAGCATGAGTCAGTTGTAATCATGGCAATCAAAAAGAACCTTAAACGTTATATTTTTATAAGAATATCCTGCCTTGCATTTGGGATGTCACTGCTGTTGTCGTACCAAGGCACGCAATCTTTTCTGCATGGGTTAGATGTACAGATTGCCTGGCAGATGAGAACGGTAGCTGAGCAGGGAGACATAACCGGGGATTTCCTGAATCAGGCATTAGGTTATGAAGTGGAATCAAACTGGGAATCTCTGCCTGAACCGGTTAAACGTGTTTTCTCCAACCCACCGGAACAGCCCCGTAAACTCCAGAAATATTTTGAAAACTGGTGGTATTTTGCACCTCCGGAAACCGGCTATTTTGTCATGATGGTTTATAACCACGAAGGCGAACAACGCTATATTTCCCACGTTCGTGAATTCAGAAAGAAACCGCATGTAGGGGAAAATTCGGTAAAAAAAGGGTTTAGAATTGACCCAATGATTAAGATTGCTCTGTGGGGACTTGGAGCGATGCTGGTTTTTCTGGCGGCCTTGTACTGGACCTTCAGAGGTCTTAGTAAACCTGCCAGAGATTTACATCAGTGGGCCAGCGAATTAAAAATCGAAACCTCGAAGCAAGCTTTACCGGATTTTCGTTATCAGGAGTTAGATGATCTTGCAGAGATTATTCGAACGAGCATGGCAAACTCGGGTAAAGCGCTGGAACGGGAAAAAGAGTTTTTAGGTTACGCCAGTCATGAACTCAGAACACCCCTGACCGCACTTAGAACCAATGCCACCTTGCTGGATAAAATATGTCCCGCTTCCTCACCCCGGGAAAGGGCGGTTAGGGATCGTATTCTGAGATCAAGCTTGGCCATGAAAGGCATTACAGAAACCTTGTTATGGCTGAATCGTGATGATCAGGAACCCCTCTCATACATTGAGGTTGATATAGCAGAAACCATTAACAATGTGGTTTCTGAGTTACAGTTTTTATTAGAAGATAAAGGTGTCCAGGTCCGGGTAAATACAAGCTCACATATTCTGCTCCTGCCAGAAGCCGCTTTTCTGATTATGGTTACCAATGTCATCAGGAATGCTTTCCAGCATACGGATTCGGGTGAAGTGGAAATCTTTCAGACGCAATCAGAATTACGTGTAATTAACAGCTTAAACACCAGTAAAGGTTCCCACGGGACGGGTTTTGGATTGGGGTTGAAGCTGATCCAGAAAATAGGCCAGCGCTTTAACTGGGAATTCAAAATCTGGAAATCGGACAGTGTTTATAAAATAGTAATAACACTCGCTTAGCGTTAGCTCTTTTTACCCTGTCTACCTCATTTACCCATTCGACAGATAAGGGTAATAGCGTGTTTTGTACCATTAATTATAAGTTTCACCTGTTTCAGTTTAAAAAGTAGCTCAATAGTTTGCTTTTTAAACATGTTTTGTTTATACATTTTTAAGGGCCGTATAAATAAAAGCAAAAATAAAACAAGTGAGCGTATAAAAATGAAAAAATCAGTCGCACTTCTTTCGGGTCTACTCATGACGTCAATGGTCTGTGCTGGTCCAGGTGATGGAGTAAGCTTCCCTGAAAATTATAAAACCAGTTACACTCAGTACCATTCTCTAAACCGTACACAGAACGCGGATCAGTACATTCGTTTATACATCAATGATCAGGGTTTAAGCGGAACTGAAGAAAGTGGTCAGCTTCCTTATGGTTCCAAGATTGTTGCTGAAATCTATAAAGTCAAAAAAGATGCTGATGGTAAGGTTCTTACTACTCAGTTAGGGCAGCGCATACCTACCAAACTGGCTGCTCTTGCCGTGATGGAACGTCGTGAAGGCGCTGCTGCAGAATACCCACAGGGTCTGGGCAATGACGACTGGGATTTTTCCGTATTTAAAACCACAGGCGAACGGGCGAAAAAAGATCTGACTGCTTGCGCAGCCTGCCACGCGCCCCTGACAGGAACCAAACATCTGTTCTCTTACGAGAGCATCATTGCGGAACAAGCGCTTAAGTAAGAAATTGACTGGTCTTATGAATAAAAAGCCGAACTGCAAACAGTTCGGCTTTTTTGGTTTTTATATCGCTTGCTTAGCAAACGTCAGGCTGTCTCGGGGTGGGTCACACTAACACGAACCGATTTTTGAATATGTCGGTTAACCAGATCCTGAAAACTGTTGGTGCTTTCTATCCTTTCCATCCCCAATCGGGTGAAGTGCTCCTCGGTAAAGTTGTGTTTAGCGAACAGCGGGTTGGTATATATTTGCGTAATTGCATCGTACGCTACCATGGTGGTTTGCAGTTCGCCGGTCAGGGTTTTACCTGTAGGTTTTTCGGCGAAAAGGCCGACGGTGAGTTCTAAACGATCAATATTTGAATAGAGCTTTTCAAGTTTTGATGCCAGTTCCTTGTTATCAGTAAGCTCATCAAACGAGTTAATTCTGTCCAGTTCAAAGTGCTCACGATAAGCATTGTAGGTGTTAAAACCCCAGGCGCGGCCTTTATCAATCATCTGTTTTTCTGCTGGCAGCATGAAATCCGGAACCCCACCTAAAGAGATGGTTCCGGCTTTTTGCTGAGTGGCGGCTTCAAGGATATTCGCCAAGCCTTCTTTCTCAATAAAACCGTGATTTTGCCGGAAGGCCTGAGAGGCTCCCTGATACTCAAAATGATCCGGGATCAGACCATGCCAGCGATAGAGCAGGTTAAACTCAGCCGCTATCCATGGTGCGCGGTACCATTTCTGTTTTTCAACGAAGGAGGGATCGCAACGAAGCACATCAAGACCGGCTATATGGTTTACATAATCTTCGATAACCAGCTTCATCAGAATGACGGTGTTAATGATGCGAGCGGTGTGGAACAGGCGGGCATCATCCCAGTCGGTAAAAGTCTGTTTTAACTGCTCACAGATGCTGTTGTGTTCCCGCAGGAAAATAATGCCTATTACGTTGTGACCCAGAATTGCGTTGCCTCTTTCCAGTCCGGTCGCAAACAGCTTGGCTTTCTGTTCTTCAGTCAGTGGGTTCTGAGAGGTGGAGCCGTAAATAGCATCAAATATGGCGTAGTTTTTAATATAGGGCAGTTGTTTATAACACTCTTTAACGCGCCAAATCCCTGCTGAATCCAACTCACCCAGATAATCCGGTAACTCCTCGCCATTAACCATCTGGCTTCTTAATTTACCATCTACACCGCTGCGCAAAGCGTTGCAGGAGTTCTCATCAGCACCATAAATCTGGGCCAGATCGATATTATGGTTAGAGGTGGTTTTATTCGGATCCAGAGGGTTGGAGCGAAAAAAACCATCGGTAAACCACTGGGCAAAAAACATAAAAAACACACTGGAACGATCGGTTTCCAATGCTCCTTTACGTTTAAACAAATCTGTAAGTTCACCATAAGGGTACTGCTGGGAGGGTTCATTGCTCGGCAGGGAATCAATATAACCTTGCGGGGCGGGTTGAATGTGCAGATCAAAGTACTGTTTGTTGGTAACCGATTCCCAGGTCAGATAATCCGCAGCAGGACGCGCAGCTTTCAACTCCCTGTCTGATCGGGTATCACCCAGGTGATCGCTCCAGAGGCTGTATGCATTAGGCCTGGGTGTTGTAGTGGAGGCCAGAAAATTGGTGGCAACACGATTAATAAAACGGGCAAGCCATGGCAGTCGTTTCCTGATCCAACGAATTTTTTGGGTATCAAGGTAATCAAGTGCAAGACTGGCAATGGACATAAAACACAATCCTTTTGTTATGTAAGAGAACTCAGCCGAAGCAACTCCGTTATACTTCTGTATGGCTGACAGCTGGTTATTAAAACATCAGTTTCTATGCTCTACAACTTTAAGTTGAAGAGCAGTGGCGAGTAGCGAGAACGCTGCTTCGCAGCTGCTAGGGGCTAGGAAAAACAAAAAACTGCGTAGGCTTTTATCCTTCGAAATCTTGTGCAAGGATATACGGACAGATTTGTAATTTTTCCTATGACAGGAAAAACCTCAGGCAAGGAATGCTTATGAAATTCAAACATCTTCATCATTTACTCAAAATCCAGGCACTGAGATATATGACAAATTGTCGTAAATAATTGCGTCAATCTGTCATATATTTAGCTGTTATATTTGTAGAGCATTTAAAATGCCTCTTGTGAAAAGTCCTTCAAAAATATTTGCTGTGATGTTCGTAATCATTTTTGTGTTCATCATTTATTCTTTTTTTGCCTTAAAGCCAAGCTTTGTTCTCATAGCATCTGTAAGCAAATATGAGAATATACCTTCCGTCTCGGAGATATTTTATATGAGGTTGAAATACTTCATGTCATGTGACGATATCGATGAAGGAGTTCCACCAATTGAATTCATACTCAATGCACTTGGCGACGACTCAGTTGATAAAAATAAGGTATTTAGGACAGCTGACACTTTGGTTGATATTGGTTGTGATTTAAATGAACACAGCGCAATTGGGTTAACACCATTACAAGGGGCAGTGGTCATATCAGACCCCCTTGCCACTGAATACCTACTAAACAGAGGAGCAGATCCATATCTAGAAGCTATAGATGGAACTCTTACCCTTATTGAGACAACGCCTATTACGGAATACACAGGTCTAAACTCTTTTGAGCTTTCAAAAAATCAAATTGTACGACTAACCGGTGATACTAGAAGAAACGAAGAATACTCAAAAGCGCTGAAAGTAGCGGACCTTCTTGAACAAAACAAAAATATAAAAAGTAAAGGCATCGGACGCGTAAACGCGCCGCTGCTTTAGGCATTAACCATCACTCAAAACCAACGGACGGTAACCTATGAAAAGAATTCTATTTTTCTTGCTAGTGTACTGCGGGACGCTCAACGCAGCAGAGAAAACAGATATCTTGAAGATATTTGAACATTTCACTCTGGCAAGTGCAGCCGCAAATAAATGTATAAAACCTGAAAAAAGGAACTAACAGCATTTCTGGTAAACTACCAAATGGTAACTGTTTATACCTTACAGGAAATACAGAAAAGAAAGCCGGGGCTTTCTAAAAAGGAAGCTCAGGAAATAGTTAAAAGTGGCAGCGCAAAGGCCACAAAAGCCGTTCACTCAGTTATTACAAAAGAAGGTTGTGAAAGCCCTAAAATACAAGACCTTATTAAACGCTTTCACTTACAGGCAAAATGGAAACCATGAGTTAATCCACGGTTAACAAAGACAGGCAGTTTATATGCTATGCGTTCAACTGCTGTAAGAGATAGAAAGCATCGATACAAGGCACTGAATGTAAAAGGAATTACATGAATAATTGGATAAACAAAATAGGTGGGTTCTTGATACCGATAACATTTGGAGGATTGATATACTTCTCTTACGCGGAACTCTCTACTCGGTTACAAGAGCCATTAATAACTGCTACGTTGCAAACGCTCGGTAAAGAAAGCCTTCTCTATATTTCTCAGTTTTTTTCAAAGAAAGATCTCGTTCATGTTATGGCGGCACTATCAAACCTGCCATTAGCTCTCGGCCTCAGTATATTCTGGATAGTTCTGGCTAGAAATATAAGCACTATTAAATCAAAAATTTCATACTCGATTCTTGTTTCACTTATTCCCTTTTTTGTTATTTATTTCCTTTTGTTCTATATCAACATCGTGCGAGTTGAGTTTGGTTATGAGCAGTCGTCTATTAATTCCGCTTTTGGGTATATGTCAGACACATTAGCGGCTGTTTTTGTGTCGTATTATTTTTTACTGCTGCTCTTTAAGGTCCTTCTCATAAGGCCTAAGGGCGAAAACAGAATATAAAAAGCAATTTAATTACTTTGCAGTAGCCCCCTTAAATAGACAGCAACTCATTAATCCATTTAATGCTGGAGAAAGAAATTCAATACCCGCCTGTAAAACGTAATGCTTCCGGTTTTAAGCTTTTCCTAGCCACTAGCAGCTGCAAAGCAGCGTTCTCGCTACTCGCCACTGTGTAAGCCTTCGGCTTACACATCAGGCATAACACAACGCGCCCGGCCACTGTTTTTAGCCTCGTACATCCGTTTGTCTGCTAGTTCGATCAGTTCTGGCCAATCCGGGGTTTGATCCGCAATTCTTTCGGCAAGTCCGATACTGGCGGTGAGTGGTTCGCCATCTGGCCGCTCACCCAGCCAGTTGTGCGTGATACGGTTAATCACATGTTGGGTGCCCGCAACATCCGCACCATTGAGAATCAGTAAAAATTCCTCGCCGCCCCAGCGAATAACAATATCTCCTCGCCTCAGGGATTTTGACAGATGATGAGCGGCCTGACGTAAAGCTGCATCTCCTGCATCATGACCGTAGTCGTCGTTGATAGCTTTAAAGTGATCAAGGTCTGCAAAGGCAATGGCAAAAGGGGTTTCGTGCCTAGCTGCAATGTGGAAATACAGATCCAGAATCTCTTCACCGGATCTACGGGTAAATGCCCCTGTGAGGGTGTCCAGAGAGACTTTGTTCACAATCATAATCATGTAATGGATCTGGATCATGCCGGATATGATATACACCCCGGCAATCAGCACCATTACCCACAAGCTTGCCAGAAAGTGATCCCAACTGAAGGTGTCTGACAGATGCAGGCCGAAAGCTAAGCTCAGACCGATCGGGCAAAGTAGTAGCAGCGATTCAATAAGCGCCAGTGGGAATACACTCAAGCCCGCCATAACTATCAAAGGCAATGAAGAGTATATCTGCAATGAGATTCCAGCTAAGCCAGTAAACTCTTCTGCATTAAACATGGATTGCGAAAAAAGATAGAACCCCAGTGGATTCAGCAGCATGCAGACTAAAAACAGAAAGGCGACAGGTAGATTATGGGGAACGCGCCATGGCATCGACAATAAAACAAAAATGCTGATAACCCCTATGCGCAGGAGTATCAAGCTGTTCCATACTTCATAGCTGAAAACGGCATAATCAATAAAAATCCAGATAAAGTTAATCAATGCGAAACCCGCAGAGATTAATCTAACCCGGTTAATTATTGTGTCTGCACGATGACGACTGACATGGAGATCGTGGACGAAGGGTATGAGTAGTTCTTTCAGGTGATTCCAGGTGAATTGGTTGCTGTCTTTAAACGGGCGAAACTCGGATATATGAGGAAAGTTCATAACTGCATCTATTGTTTTTTAAGTCATTATAGCTGGCTATGAAGTACTTTGAATTGAACTCCCGTACCTAATGTCTGAATTTAATTTTTTACGGAACCGAAATTAGGTTGTTAATTTAGCACGATAGACATTAACAACAGGGAAAATTGTCTATACTGGGAAAACTTAAATTATTAAAGACTGTATGTATAAGGAACATGGTATGTCACAAGATAAGTATCGGCTCGTAACGCGAAGTGACTTTGATGGTTTGGTTTGTGCGGTGTTACTGAAACATCTGGATCTGATCGATGACATAAAGTTTGTACATCCTAAGGATATGCAGGATGGAACAATAGAGATTTCATCCAGAGACATTACAACTAACCTGCCTTACGTGGAATCAGCCTATATCTCGTTTGACCACCACCTGTCTGAAACCATTCGCAATACCGGCCAGCGTGATAACCATATCATCGACCCTGATGCTCCTTCCGCCGCACGAGTGGTATGGAAACACTATGGCGGTCACGATGCTTTCCCAGAATCATGGGATGAGATGATGGAAGCGGTGGATAAAGGGGATTCTGCGCAGTACAACCAGGAAGAGGTACTGAACCCGAAAGATTGGGAACTGCTGAACTTCCTGATGGATGCCCGTACGGGACTGGGGCGTTTCCGTGAGTTCCGAATCTCCAACTACAATCTGATGATGGATCTGATCGATTACTGTAAAAACCATACGATTGAACAGATCCTGCAACTGCCAGATGTGAAAGAGCGTGTTGAACTCTACTTTGAGCAGGAAGCGAAATTTAAAGATCAGATTCAACGCTGTGCAACTGTACACGGCAACCTGATTGTTCTCGACCTGAGAAACGAAGAGACCATCTACGCAGGTAACCGTTTCGTTATCTACGCCATGTATCCACAATGCAATATCTCCATCCATGTCCTGTGGGGCTTAAAACAGCAGAACACGGTATTCGCGACCGGTAAATCGATCTTTGACCGTGGTTCCAAAACCAATGTCGGTGAACTGATGCTGAAATATGGCGGCGGTGGACACCACGCTGCTGGTACTTGTCAGGTAGAGAACGATGTTGCCGAGGAAAAACTACAGGAACTGATTACACAGATCACAGCAGATGGCTGATCTGGATTAGTTTAAATAATCACCCAAAAAGCCGAACTCTGAACAGTTCGGTTTTTTTATAATTACTTAGAAACTGATGGATCAGTTATGAAACCAAAACCACTATGGCCCGTAGTGTTATCAGGATTTATTTGTATGCTGGCAGGATTGATGGCATCTGCCATTTACTTCATCTCAGATGCTCATGGGCATGGTTTAGCAAATGCTGATCTTTTGGCTATTTATAGCTTTATGGGGCTCTCTGTGGTCTGCTGTTTGATTATGTTGGTTTTAATGAAACGTCGGTATTAATAATCGTTTTAATAACTTGTCATTAAGTGTCTGAATCTCCTTTTAGCAACAGAGCCTTTTCTTCATGAGTGGTGAAAGTTGTACGAACTAAGCTGAGTAGAGATGCTAGTCTGAGGCTAATTACACTGAAATCTCATAAACTTGTTTTTGAGGCGATGCTTTAACTACTATCAATAATAACCCCAGATTTTGGGCGCTTTTCCATGCAACCAGAAAGAGGCAATTGATGTGAATACTCCGCTTGCTCACCGCCTTTCAGATCGTGCTGATGAATCTTTCGTTGGACGGGAGAGCGAGTTATTAGTGTTGGGAAAGCTGGTTGAAGATGATGGGCCTTTGGTCCTGTTCGTACATGGTATAGCGGGCCTTGGGAAATCGACACTACTTTCAACTTTTGCTGACCATACACGTGCTGAAGGCTTGGTTGTTCTGGAGATGGATTGTCGTTTGATCGAACCAACTGAGCGGGGTTTTCTCGATGAGCTGGGCCATCAACTGGATACCCATTTAGAAAATCTGGATGCGGCAATAGAGCAGCTGAACACCTATTCTCAATTAGTTCTATTGAGTTTTGATCACTATGAATCTTATGGCTTAATGGATACTTGGTTAAGGCAGACACTGTTACCGTTATTGCCTGATAACTTCCGTCTCGTTATTGCTTCACGACAACCCCCTGTACCTTTATGGCTTACCTCGTCACGTTGGCACGGTTTGTTTAGAGTTTTAGTGCTTGAACCGCTGGATCGGTCTGCTGCTGTTAAATTACTTACTCAAGCTGGTATTTCTATCTCTCAGGCTGAGAAAATTGCGGCAGTCACTCATGGCAACCCGCTGGCTCTAAGGTTAGCTAGTACCACGGCACAGTCCCATCTTTCAACACGGCTTGAAGATACTGACCTTCATGAAGTGATGGAGTTTCTAGCGACAATCAATCTATCTGATGTGGATGACCCTGAAATTCGCAAGGCGTTGCAGATGGTTTGTGTGGTGAGACGAATCACACGCTCACTATTAAGGGTTCTGAGCCCATCCTATAATGAACAGTGGGATATTTTGCGCCATCTTGCTTTTGTCGAAAGCCGTCGCGATGGTCTTCATATACATGATGCTGTCAGAGAGGCAATTGCTCGTACACTGCATGCATCCGATCCTGAGTGTTACCTGAGTTGTCGTCGTCTTGCTTGGGAACAACTGCGACAAGAGCTAAGATCGGCTCCCAGAACGGAATTGTGGCGTTACACAGCAGACATGCTCTATTTAGTGGAGAATCCTGTAATACGTGAAGCCTTTTTCCCTTCCGGACACCAAGAGTTAGCTCTGGAGCCCGCTTTGCCCAATGATATTGAATCGATTAGGGATATCACGCGGTTGCATGAGGGGGCTGAAAGCTTAGCAGCGATGGAGCAATGGTGGAAATGTCTCCCCCAGGCATTTCAGGTGGCTCGCGATAAAGATGGGCAAGTGGTTGCTTTCTACTGTATGTGTGAAGCAGATGAACTTACTTCAAATTTATGTCAGACAGATCCTATTGCGTCTGCTTGGCAGGATCACCTTTCCTCGCATCCTCTGCCTAAAGGGTGCCGTGCTCTATTGTTGCGCCGCTGGCTCGGTAAAGGTCCCGGCGAAGCACCTTCCGCAGAGCAAGCTGCCTGCTGGCTTGATGTAAAGCGTGCTTATATGGCTTTGCGGCCACAATTGCGTCGGGTCTACCTTACTGTTGTTGATCTCCCCACCTATGCTCCGGTAGCCGTTCAACTGGGCTTTAACCATATTCCCGAGGCAACTTGTACCTTGGATGAGATCTCTTATCAGACGGCTCTACTGGATTTCGGTCCTGCTTCAGTTGATGGTTGGATTTCAGGGCTGGTGGGTGAAGAGCTTGGGGTAGAGCAGCTCAGCATTCTGGATCATGATTTACGAGCCTTGAACCTAAGCGGGAATAAGGTTGCTTTGACTCGTTTGGAATATGGATTAGCGGCATATCTTGAGGGGTTGGATGGTGCGACCGCAACCCGTGATCAAATTCACAATGAAGTTTGGGGTGGCGATATTTTTGATACCAGCAGCAATGTGATTGATGCGGTAGTTAAATCGTTAAGACGTAAGTTAGGTGATAAAGCGGAAATAATAGAGACCGTTCGAGGTCATGGCTACCGGATGCGAATAGGTATTTAAAGGAAGATATAGCCTAATTTTCATCTGTTTTTCATGAAAGACTTTCTCAGTCGTACTAGATTGAAGCCAGCAGGTTCTTACTACAGATGGAGGAGGTATCATGAAAACTATCAAAAAAGCATCCTGGTTCGTTGCTATTGCGAGTGCGGCTGTTCTTTCGAGTGCGACTGTTGCAGCAGAAAAAAAGCCAACAGTTGATGAGCAAATTCAAGGCATGCAGACCATGTGTGCTGAGTCTGAGAAGATGCGAAATGATCGCCATGCGGCCAATCCGCTGTACTTTCGCTTGGGTGAATATGAAAAGATCCATCGTTTTACCTCTGAGGTTGTGAAGCTTCATTATGAAAACTCAGATCTGGATCGAATCATGGAAGGGATTGATGGTGAGCGGCTTGCCAAAAATGTAGCCGATTTCGTCTCTACTGGTACTGGGGGGCCTAAAATCTATGAAGGTCGTGATATGCCCAGTGCTCATGCAAACTTAAATCTGACGGATGCAGATTTCCTGGCAGCAGGTGGGGATATAGTTCAGGCAATGCAAAATATGGGTTATGGTCAGCCGGAGATCGATGAATTTGTCTGTATTCTGGTCTCTATGAAGGATCTGGTTGTAATGAAATAGGCTTTGCCTGCGGTTTTGATTCTGGTAGCTGCGACGCAACGTTTTCGCCACTCGCAGCTCTAAGCCGGAGGCTTAGCCTTCTTCTGGCTCATAACCTAGATTCAGCACTGTTTCACCGCTAAGTCACTGGGGAAGTGCTTCTGGCCCCGGTATTAGTCATGCAAGATATAACTTCTGATTACCTGATCGGGCATTTCAGAATAGATAATGTTATTCAGGGAATTTTGTAGCCTATCGACAATTTCATCAGGCATCTCTTTATTCAAGGCTATGTAGTAGTCTTTTTGGTAGAGGAGCATCGCTTTTTCTATATCAGCGCTCTTGTATCCGGCTTTGTTTAATTGGTACAGAAGATCTAACTCGTCCCCTGGAATAAGATCTACCCGACCTGCGAACAGCATTGGGATAAGGTTTTCAGAATAACTGACGGGTATATAATTTTTTTCGTTTATCCCATTCTTCTTTAGGAAAGACTCAACGGCCCCACCTCTCAGTACTGCGACCCGGTGGCGCTTAATATCCTCAAACGATTCAATCAAAAGTTTAGAATTTTCTTTTAATTTATAAAGATAAACACTGCCTTTATGAATCGGTCCTACCCACTTGAACAGATCCTCTCTTTCAGAAGTTCGCGCTGTGGTGAACATCATTGTAAGAGGTGTTTTTTGAGTTGTTACTATTGCCCGCTTCCAGGGTAGGGATTTAATCTCATACTCATAACCAGCATCTTGCAGGGTCGCTTCAACCAGCTCCGTGCTAATGCCTACGATTTTACCCTTTTGCTGAAAATTATAGGGTGGCCATTCATCAGTAATAACCGTCAGGGGGGCTGCTGTCACAGAGAATGCAGAACAGAGGGATATGATAAGTACGGCCAGTCTAATCATCATTAAATAACTTATTGTCCATTCCACGAGAAATTCAGGAAAAATCTTCAATGAATCAATGATAGCTTATAAATTTTGCAGACCGGGAAACTATTATTTTCTGTTTCGAATTACACTATAAACATCCTTACGCTTTTTTACTTTCAGTTAAGCTTGATTCAAAGATAACTCTGGACATTCGAAATGTGGGCTCAAGCAAATACAGAGCTCTTAGTATTCACCTTTAGTTAACTACCAACATTTAAAGTATGTGATCTGCGTCTTTAAATACTCTAGAATCGCTGGCTTTAAAGCACTGACCCTCTGGTCGGTCGCTTTGAGTGTCTTTTATTGTATAGGTCTGTGTCTAAGCAGCCTGAATAGTGCGTTGGGATTACGCCCCAATTAGCGGATTAATTATGTCGAATCAGAACGATCAGCAAGGCAACCATTTTGTTGTTTGTGCTTTGTATAAATTTGTCACCCTTGAAAATTATCAAGATCTACGTGAACCATTACATCAGTGCATGGTTGATGCGGATGTTAAAGGCACGCTGCTGTTAGCGGCGGAAGGTATTAATGGCACGATTGCCGGCACGCGATCAGGTATTGATCGCGTATTGGCTTGGTTAAACCAAGATGAGCGTCTTGCAGGTTTTGGTCATAAAGAGTCTTTTGATACCAGCAATCCATTTATGCGAACCAAAGTGAAACTCAAAAAAGAGATTGTCACGATGGGCGTGGAAGGTATTGACCCTAAAAAGGTCGTTGGTACATATGTAAAACCTCAAGAATGGAATGCATTAATTTCTGATCCTGATGTGGTATTGGTCGACACGCGTAATGACTACGAAGTGGCGATTGGCACATTTGAAAATGCGCTTGATCCAGAGACCAAAACCTTCCGAGAATTTCCTGAATACGTTGAAAAAGAACTAGATCCAGAGAAGAACAAAAAGGTAGCTATGTTCTGTACTGGTGGTATTCGTTGTGAGAAATCTACGGCTTACCTTAAGGAGCAAGGCTTTGATGAGGTCTATCACCTAGAAGGCGGCATTCTTAAGTATTTAGAAGAAGTTCCTGAAGAAGAGTCCATGTGGAAAGGAGATTGCTTTGTATTTGATGGTCGTGTTTCTGTAAAACATGGTCTGGAAGTCGGCGATTATGACCAGTGCCACGCTTGCCGTATGCCGATTACCGACGAAGAAAAACAGTTAGACAGTTATGAAAAAGGCGTTAGTTGCTTACATTGCATCGACACCATGACCGTCGAACAAAAGCAGCGTTTTAAAGAACGTGAGCGCCAAGTTCAACTAGCCAAAGCACGTGGTGAAGCGCATTTAGGTGGTGAAGTACATGATGCGGTTAAGCATCATCGTGAAGAAAAAGCCGCTTATCGGGAAGCTCAGAAAAAACGCTCAAAAGGTTAACCCTTTGAGGTAATCAGAAACCAGTTTTTCAACTTTTTTGTTGCTTTTCCTCGCCCCTAGCAGCTGCGAAGCAGCGTTCTCGCTACTCGCAGCTGTTATGAGCGAAGAAGGCGTTAGCCTTCTTCTGGTTCATAACCTAGATTCGGAGCTAACCAGCGTTCCGCTTCTTTCATCTCCATACCTTTACGCTTGGCGTAACTTTCTACCTGGTCTTCGCTGATCTTCGCAACACCGAAGTATTGTGAATCAGGGTGACTGAAGTAGAAACCGCTTACCGCTGCGGTTGGTAACATGGCGTAGGCATCGGTCAGGGTCATACCGGCGTTGTTTTCGACATCCAGTAGTTCCCAGAGCAAGCCTTTTTCTGTGTGTTCAGGGCAAGCTGGGTAACCCGGAGCAGGGCGGATGCCTTTGTATTTTTCGGCGATCAGTTCGTCGTTGCTGAGTTGCTCGTCGGAAGCGTAACCCCAGATCTCTTTACGCACTTTATCGTGCATCATTTCTGCCAGAGCTTCCGCGAAGCGGTCGGCCAGGGCTTTCACCATGATTGAGTTGTAGTCGTCGTGGTCGGCTTCGTATTGAGCGACCAGTTCATCACAACCGTGACCTGCTGTGACTGCAAATGCTCCAAGGTAGTCGCCTTTGCCGCTCTCTTTCGGAGCTACGAAGTCTGCAAGACACATGTGGGCTTTGCCTGCGACTTTTTCAGTCTGTTGGCGCAGGTGATGCAGTTCCATCAGAACTTCGCTGCGGCTCTCATCGGTGTACAGTTCAATATCGTCATGGTCAACGGTATTGGCCGGGAAGATACCCACAACCGCTTTGGCCGTAAGAAGCTTCTCATCGACTAGTTTCTTCAGCATTTCTTTTGCGTCATCAAACAGTTTGGTGGCTTCTTCACCGATGATCTCATCTGTCAGGATGCGCGGGTAACGACCGGCTAGCTCCCAGGAGTGGAAGAACGGGGTCCAGTCGAAATATTCCTCTATGTCACTGAGGGAGATATCGTCAAATACGTGGATACCTGGTTTCAGTGGCGCTGGTGGGGTGTAGTTATCCCACTCAATCTGGAATTTATTGGCACGGGCAGCATCCAGTGTGACACGACGTTTGTCGGTCATACGTGCGGCATGACGTTCACGGACTGCTTCGTATTCTTCCTGAATCTCTTTAACGTAGGCGGTTTTCTTTTCGCCCAACAGATTCGAGGCCACGTTCACTGCACGTGAGGCGTTGGTAACATGCACTACTTGATCGCGGTGGAAGCCGGGATCAATTTTCACCGCCGTATGGGCTTTAGAGGTTGTTGCCCCACCGATTAACAACGGAATATCAAATTCCTGACGCTCCATCTCTTTGGCAACGTGCACCATCTCATCCAGAGAAGGTGTGATCAGACCAGACAGGCCGATCAGATCTGCATTCTCTTCTCGTGCCGTTCTCAGAATAGTTTCTGCGGACACCATTACGCCGAGATCGATAATCTCGTAGTTATTACATTGCAGGACTACGCCGACGATGTTTTTACCAATGTCGTGTACGTCGCCTTTAACCGTAGCCAGTACGATCTTGCCATTGGTCTGGCTCGCGCCGTCTTTTTCTTCTTCGATAAACGGCATCAGGTAGGCGACGGCTTTTTTCATAACTCGGGCCGATTTAACCACCTGTGGCAGGAACATCTTACCGGCACCGAACAGATCGCCGACGACGCTCATGCCGTCCATTAGCGGACCTTCGATTACATGTAGAGGACGATCATGGTTCTGGCGTGCTTCTTCCGTATCGTCTTCGATAAATTCGGTAATACCTTTAACCAGCGCATGTTCCAGACGTTTGTTAACTTCCCAGCTACGCCATTCCTGAGTTTTTTCTTCTACCTGTGCGCCATCACCGCGGTATTTTTCGGCGATATCCAGCAAGCGTTCGGTACCGTCTTCACGAGTGTTCTGGATAACGTCTTCAACCGCTAGTCGCAGTTCTTCTGGTAGATCATCGTAGATCGCCAGCTGACCGGCGTTAACGATACCCATATCCATGCCCTGTTGAATGGCGTGGTAGAGGAATACACAGTGGATCGCTTCACGCACCGGGTTGTTACCACGGAAGGAGAAGGAAACGTTGGAAACACCACCGGAGATCTTGGCATAGGGCAGGTTCTTTTTGATCCAGCCAGTTGCCTGAATAAAGTCTACAGCGTAGTTGTTGTGCTCTTCGATACCGGTTGCTACAGCGAAAATGTTCGGGTCGAAGATAATATCTTCTGGTGGGTAGCCCACCTTATCGACCAGCACCCGGTAGGAGCGTTCACAGATCTCGATCTTACGCTTATAGGTGTCGGCCTGACCGTCTTCATCAAAGGCCATGATGACAACCGCAGCACCGTAACGACGAAGTTTTTTAGCTTGTTCGATGAAGTTTTCTTCACCTTCTTTAAGGCTGATGGAGTTCACCACGCCTTTACCCTGAATGCATTGCAGGCCCGCCTCGATCACATCCCACTTGGATGAGTCGATCATGATGGGTACGCAGGCGATATCGGGCTCAGAAGCAATCAAGTTCAGGAATTTAACCATGGCCGCATGGGCATCCAGCATGCCTTCATCCATGTTGATGTCGATGATCTGGGCACCGTTTTCAACCTGCTGGCGTGCTACATCCAGTGCAGTTTCGTAGTCCTGCTCTTTGATCAGGCGTTTGAACATGGCAGAGCCGGTGACGTTGGTACGCTCACCGACGTTTACAAACAGGGTTTCTTCACCGATGTTCATCGGTTCCAGCCCAGAAAGGCGACATTCAACCGGAATATCAGGAATCTGTCGCGGCTGAGCTTTATCAGCCGCTTCGCGCATCGCAGTAATGTGTGCTGGTGTGGTACCACAACAGCCGCCGATGATGTTGAGGAAGCCGGATTGTGCCCATTCGCTGATCTCTTCCGCCATCTGTTCCGGGGTTTCATCATAACCACCAAAGGCATTTGGCAGACCTGCGTTCGGGTGTGCAGAGACATAAGTGTCTGCAATGCGGGACATCTCTTCCACATACTGACGCAGCTCTTTAGGGCCTAAAGCACAGTTCAAACCCACTGAGATTGGTTTAGCGTGACGAACAGAGTTCCAGAAGGCTTCGGTGGTTTGACCAGAGAGCGTACGGCCAGAGGCATCTGTAATAGTACCGGAGATCATTACCGGCAGGCGGATGTCATTTTCTTCGAAATAGGTTTCTACTGCGTAGATGGCTGCTTTGGCGTTCAGCGTATCAAAGATGGTTTCGATCAGGATGATATCGGATCCACCTTCAATCAAACCATCAAGGGATTCGGTGTAGGCCTCAACCAGCGCATTAAAGGTGACATTACGATACGCAGGGTCATTTACATCAGGAGATATAGAGCAGGTACGGTTAGTTGGACCCAAAACCCCGGCTACATAGCGTGGACGATCCGGCGTTTGGGCTGTGACCTCATCACAGGCCTGACGCGCCAGTTTTGCTGCCTCAACGTTAATCTCACGGCTGAGTGATTCCATCTCATAGTCAGCCATGGCGATCTGAGTCGCGTTAAAGGTGTTGGTCTCGATGATATCGGCACCGGCCAGCAGGTACTCTTTATGGATCGCTTTGATGATCTCAGGTTTGCTCAGTACCAGGAGGTCGTTATTGCCCTTAACCTCGATATGCCAGTCTGCAAAACGCTCGCCGCGATAATCTGCTTCTTCCAGTTTGTAATCCTGAATCATGGTGCCCATACCACCATCAAGAATCATAATGCGGTTTTTTAGGCTTGCGGAAAGGATTTCGGTAAGCGTTTTATCGGTCACTGCAATCTACCTGAGTATCAACTGAAAAATAAAAAAGAGCGCTATTGTAAATCAAATGCTTACCGATGTGTGTGAGTAAAGTTAATGTCTTGATGAACGTGGTTCAACTAAGCATGATTACTACGTTTTAAACCAATGTTCTTGTGCTAAAGGATAGTGTTATATGCCTTAAAATTACGGGCAATAATGCTAGAATTAGCCGCCCTGATGGGGTTGTATATACGTTTTACAATTATTTGGTTAATTTTTGCGGTTAAATTTAGTATTATGTGCGCCGCAAAAAAGCTGGAAGTAAAAACCAGCGGACATAAACAGAAACTATCACGGGCATACCTCCCGTGAGCAGTGGCGTTACGTATCTTTCTGCACTGATACCATCGGTACAGGACGATAGTGGGGAACACCGGGTAATCCCTGGTATGGATGAGCAAACGCAGGTTTTATTTTTATGCTTCAGACAATGTTGAAGTGCAAGCTTCACCGAGTAACAGTTACACACGCAGAACTTCACTACGAAGGTTCCTGTGCAATTGACGGTGTATTGCTTGATAAATCAGGCATTCGTGAATACGAGCTGATACACATTTACAATATTAACAATGGCGAACGTTTTACTACGTATGCTATTCGTGCCGAAGAAAACAGCGGCATTATCTCCGTTAACGGTGCAGCTGCGCATAAAGCCAGCAAGGGTGATCTTCTGATCATTGGCTCTTATGTACAGTTAGATGAAAAAGAAGTTGACGAACACCAGCCAACGCTTTGCTACTTTGAAAATGCAAAAGCTGATGGTGGCGTGGGCGCAACTGATGAAGAGCTGCATCAGCGTAACGTGCTTACAGGTGTGAAACAGGCGATTCCTGTTCAGCCGAAAGATATCTGATTTTTCAGATCTGTATTCGTAAAAAAGCCATCCAAGCGGGTGGCTTTTTTTTGTCTTATCGAAGGCAGGTTTTATCAGTGTTTGAAGCGGCTCTTAGCTGAACGCCTCTGCCAGTTTCTGATAACTCTCATAACGTTTTTGGAAGTTATAAGTAACGGCTACCGCAAGAACCTCATCAACATCATAGTAATTTGCCTGATTCTCGAGCGTTTCCCTGCAATCAGCCGGTGTGCCGGTTACCATGCTGTCACGTGTAACATCAAAATATTCCTGATCCGACAGGGACAGCTTTTTATACAGATCCATACACTCTTCAGGTGGTTTAATCCCTTCTCGTATACCATGTCTGTGGGCCTGAACCTTCCAATAGGTATGGGAAGCAGCCAGTAGTTTGGCTTCTTCCGCAGTGTCTGCACAGATCACCGCACTGGAGATCATCGCTTGTGGTGATGTTACCTGCGAGTTCGGGCGAGGGCGGAACATCTTCCGGTAACGCTGGATAATATCCGCTGGACGTTCATGGGTGCCGATAAACAGCGCGAGTACAAATCCCAGCCCCATTGTGCCAGCCAGTTCAATGCTGCCGTCGCTCGAGCCCAGCGTCCATATCTCAGGCTGTCCAACGCCGTTGGGAGTGGTCTGCAAACCTGCGAAGGGGCTGTTTTCCGGGGTGCGTTCGTCAATAAAACCAGTCAATGCTTCCAGCAAATAGGGGAAGTGTTGTGGTTCGCTTGGGTAGTTAGGGTAGGCGAGTGCCATGGTGGATTGTTCTGCTCCGCCCGGGGCGCGGCCAACTCCCAAATCAATTCTGCCGGGGAAGAAGGCTTCCAGAGTACGGAACACTTCAGCAACTTTGTATGGGCTGTAATGGGATAGCATGACGCCACCGCTGCCAACCCGAATGTTATTGGTATGAGCAGCAATCTGGCCGATTACAATTTCCGGCGCTGGGCTGGCGTAGGAGGGGGTCGCGTGGTGCTCGGCGATCCAATAACGTTCATAACCCATCTCATCTGCAAGTTGTGCCAGTTTTACTGTGTCATTCAGGGCATCGGCCTGGGTCTTACCGTCATGAACTGGCGACTGGTCTACAATGCTGAGTTTTAAATCGCTCATAAGTTAACTCCGGCTACTGCGTATTCTGCGATGGCGTTGTCCTGTTCTGCGCTGGCTCCCGAGATGCCGATAGCACCCAGTTGTACTCCCTCTGCAGCTACTGGAAGGCCACCGGGGAAACCGATAAGTCCACCATTAGACATATCCATGCCGGTAAGTTTTTCTTCACGGATAAGCTCTCCGAAGGTTCCTGATGGCAAAGGAAACAGGGTGGAGGTTCTGGCTTTGGATATGGCTACATCTACAGAGCCCAGGAAAGCATTGTCCATACGGGTAAACGTTTTCAGATGAGCGCCATTATCGGTGACTGCAATGCAGACATTAACGCCCAGCTCCTCAGCTTTCTCAATGGCTCGTGAAATCAGCGTATTGGCTAGGCTAAGTGACATTGTATTCATTATTTCTCTTCCATCTTTTTCATGCGATAAGCAAGGGTTGGGCGGGATATGCCAAGTACACGGGCTGCTTCAGAAACATTACCGTTCGCTTTATCCAGGGCATAGTCCAGGAATTTCTGTTCAATCTCTTCGAGGGACTCACAGGCACCCAGAGCATTTTCAATCCAGTCAGAGGATTCGCTCTGAATCGCTTCATCTCCCACATCAACAAGGTGACCGTCGGCCGAGAGGGTCTGGGTCGCATTAAAGCCGAGTGTTGGGAATAGGGTAGAGGCACTGATCTCTTCACCGTTGTCGGTCAGAATCAATGCCCGTTCTATAAGGTTTTCCAGCTCTCGAACATTACCGGGCCATTCATATTTCATCATCGCCTGCATTGCTAAGCCTGATACCCCCGCAGTACGTTTGCTGTAGTAGGCGTGGTACTTCTCCAGAAAGTGTTCGATCAGCATCGGCAGATCTTCCGGACGCTCGCGTAGTGGTGGGATGTTGATTGGGTAAACGTTCAGACGGTAATAGAGATCTGCACGGAAACGCCCCTCTTTAACCGCCTCTTCAAGTGATTCGTTGGTTGCGGCAACAACGCGTACGTCTATATTTCGGGTCTGGCTATCACCCACGCGTTCCAGTTCACCTTCCTGAAGTACGCGCAGCAGGGCTGCCTGCGCCCGGGGGGAAAGCTCAATCACCTCATCCAGAAATATGGTGCCCATATGGGCGCGTTCAAATTTGCCAGGGCGGGACTGCGTGGCTCCGGTGAAAGCGCCTTTCTCAACACCAAAGAGTTCAGATTCGATCAGATCCGGTGGAATCGCTGCGCAGTTAACTGCTACAAATTTGTTGTCATTACGTTTGCTGGCATCATGAATGGCACGGGCAACCAGCTCTTTACCAACACCGGTTTCGCCCAACAGCAGAACCGTGACATTCGCTTCCGCAGCCCGGTTTGCCAGCTTACAGATCTGCTGATAGCCGGGAGATTGACCCCGGAAATTACCCAACGTGGATTTTTTATCCACCTTATGACGCAATACTGAGATCTGGGATTGCAGTTCATACAGCTCTTCAATTACAGAAGAACGACGGAAGTACTCACGGTAAACATTTACGTCTTCCCATTCTTCTGCGGGTTTACCGACAATCAGGCAGGAGCTGTCACCACAACCGCGGCAGGTGATCTCTTTAAATATGATTTCACGCCCCAGCAGAGCTGAAGTAAATGCACTGGCTTGCCCCACAAGACTCCAGCAGACAGGTTCGTCTAACCGGCCTAATTCCGTTAAAAACATCTCGGCTTCGTAGGAATCATGCATGACATATTCAGCGTAAAAGTGCCCGCTTTCCTGATCAACTTCCAGGCGCTGTTCATCAATACGAACCATGCCTTTGAGGGAGTGCAGGCCAAAGCCGGTACGGATCAGATCATGAGGATCTTTGGAGTTACTCAGGCGCAGGGCAAGCTGAGCATCCTTTTTACCCATGCTGTAACCCAGGCGCATAAAGAAACCCTTGGCGCGTTCCTGGCCCAGAGTATCGATCTGTTCCTTACGAAACTCAGCAAGGGCAATGAGTTGCAACAACAGCATGCGTTGCTCGTCAAACCAGATCTGACCATCTTCCTCTTTAAAGCGGATCTGCTGGCAAAGCTGTTGTTCCAGTGGCAGGCTGAAAGCGTCCATTAGTACACTCCGAAATCTTTTATTTGATTTTATTAGATCTCGTATACTAAATTTAGATCTAATGTTGAGAAGTTAAATCCTAAATATGGGATTTGAAAATGGACTACCACAATCTTTATCTTTTCGTGAAAGTGATCGAGCGCGGCAGCTATATTTCTGCGGCTCAAGAGCTTGATATGCCGACGTCGACATTAAGTCGCCGTATTCAACAACTGGAAGAGCAGCTGGGTTACCAGCTGCTGTATCGTAGTGCCCGTAAATTGTCGCTGACCGAAGCGGGAGCTTTGTTCTTTCGCCGTTGCCAGCCTCTTTATGATGAGCTGGTGGAAGCCACTGAAGGTCTGGAAGGTGAGCTGACATCACCCAAAGGTAATCTTAAGGTGACCGCTCCGATCAGTCTGGCGAATGAACTGTTGAACCCCTGGTTCTTTGAGTTTATGGAACAGCATCCGGGGATCGATCTCGACCTTTTACTGGTGAACCGCAATATTGATTTGAAAGAGGAGGGGGTGGATATCGCCTTCCGAATCGGTGAAATCAAAATTCCGGACTGGATTGCCAGGGATATGTTCACTTCAACTTTTAGCCTCTGTGCCAGCCCGAGTCTGGTGGAGGAACTGGGGCAGCCCGATTCTCTGGAAGATCTGAACCGTTACCCGTTAATTGTTTCTCGCCGTACGCCTGAATGGGGTTTTTATGATCAGCAGGATGAGGTGCACCAGTTTCGGGGTAAACCGCGCCTGACCTTTGATGAGTTACGTGGTGCAGTTGAAGCGGCAGAAGCGGGGATTGGTATTGCTAATCTGCCGGACTACGCTGTAGGCGAGGCTCTTACACTCGGGCGTTTGGTTACCGTTCTTCCGCAGTACCGGCCCTTTGGGCGTGAGGTGAAAATGGTTTACCCTCACCGGCAGTATCTGCCTGCAAAGGTGCGCTTGTTTATCAGCTTTATTATGCAGAAGGTTGAGGCGGAGCGTGCGGCGTTCTCGGCTTAGTGGTTTTAAAGAGCTTTACTTCCTATGGTGCCTTGCAAGCCGTGGGCAGAGCAGGTACATTGGCGCGCAAAGTTTGTTGATTAATTAAATCATTAGGAGTCGCGCGTGGAACTCGCATGTCTTGACCTTGAAGGTGTACTGATCCCGGAAATCTGGATCGCTTTTGCTGAAGAAACTGGTATTGAAGAGCTGAAAGCGACCACACGTGATATTCCATGTTACGACGAACTTATGCAGCAGCGTCTGCGCATTCTGGATGAGCATGGCCTGAAACTACCACAGATCCAGGAAACCATCAGCAAACTGGAGCCTCTGGAAGGTGCCGTTGAGTTTGTTAATTGGTTGCGTGAGCGTTTTCAGGTTGTGATCCTGTCCGACACGTTCTACGAATTCTCTCAGCCACTGATGCGTCAACTGGGTTTCCCAACCCTGTTGTGTCACAAGCTGGAAGTAAACGAAGAAGGCCGTATCACGGATTACACACTGCGTCAGAAAGATCCTAAGCGCCAGTCTGTTCGTGCATTCCAACTGCTGAACTACCGCGTAATCTCTGCGGGTGATTCTTACAATGACACAACAATGCTGAAGCAAGCGGAAGCAGGTATTCTGTTCCACGCTCCGGATAACGTTATTGCTGAGTTCCCTCAGTTCCCGGCAGTACACACATACGAAGACCTGAAGAAAGAGTTCATCAAAGCGAGTAACCGCGACCTGACTCTGTAAATTTCAGTTTCTTTGCATAAAAAAGCGATCCCTTAGGGCATCGCTTTTTTTGTGAGTACTTTCTGGCTTTTAACTTCTTCGTAGCCCATTCCCTGGTAGAACTTATGAGCTTCCGTCCGCATGTGATTGGCTCGAACCCGAATTATATCAGTACGTTGGAATAACCAGTTTTCAGCGTTGCTGACCAAACCTTTGCCCAATCCCAGACCACGATGGTCTTCACTTACCACTAGGCTAACAATCTCTCCCTGTTTCCCCTCAGCCAAACGCACATCGATGATAGCGCAGACACAACCAAGAACTTTTCCAGAATTTTCAGCGATAAATATCTCGCCGCCAGCCTTTCTCACCGCTGCTATATTTGCCAGTAGAGATTGTTCTGATTGGGAATAACCGAGCTGTTGCATTAAAGGCAATAGCCCGCTCAGATCTGAATCGGAAAAAGTTCGCTATATAGTTTTCATCACTTAACTATAAAACATCCGGCGGCGCGCCTTCATCACACTTTTTACACTTCAGTTCGAAACCAAGCATTGAGGTACGGCCTTCCTCCGTTGTAACCCAGGGGCGCAGGGTCCAGGGTGGGTTGTGCCGAACGTGCTGGAAGTGGCCGCATTTCAGCTCGGCAACCCAGTGTTCATCTTCATCCTTGTGATAACCGGTAATGGCTTGTTGCATGGCAGGTTTGAATCTACTGATCACCCCAGATCTTTTTAGCAGCGGCAGCGGCTCGTAGCTTATCTTTTTTGCTCAAACGTTTGCCTTTGACAGGGGCTTTACCTTTTTGTTCGCGCACTTCTAAGGGCACAAAACTGTCGCGTTCAAAACCTTTAATCTGCTCTCTTGGCAGTGTTTGTTTGATACGTTTTTCAATCACTTTAAAGTGGCTGTCACTTTCATGGTCGATAAACGACAGGGCCAGACCAACTTCACCGGCACGACCGGTACGACCGATACGGTGAACGTAGTCAGAAGGTGAGCGGGGCAGGTCATAGTTCAGAACGCAGGGCAGATTCGGAATATCGATACCGCGTGCAGCAAGGTCAGTCGCTACCAGAATCCGGCATCTACCGGATTTGAAGTCAGCCAATGCCGCACTTCGTTCACCCTGGCTCAGGTCGCCATGCAGTGCCTGCGCGGGTATATCTGAGCGGGAAAGTTTCAGGATCACATTGTTCGCGGTGCGTTTACTGGCAACAAAGATGAGTACCTGTTTCCAGTCTTCTGTTTTTAACAGATGTTTCAGCAGCATGGTGCGGTTTGTGCGGTCGACTTCAATTGCTCGCTGTTCCAACTGCTCAGGAATGCTGGCTTCCTGTTGGATGGAAACTTCAATAGGGTTGATCAGAATCTCTTCGGTTAGAACCCGGACACTTTGCGGGAAGGTTGCTGAGAACAGTAGGTTCTGGCGCTGTTCCGGAAGTTCTTCGAGAATATCATCCAGTTCATCAGCAAAACCCAGATCCAGCATGCGGTCTGCTTCATCAAGTACCAGAGTATGTACTGCCCGAAGATCAATGGCATTACGCTTAAACAGATCGATCAAACGCCCCGGTGTTGCTACTACAATATCGCAACCACCGCGCATCGCCTGCATCTGAGTATTGATGGATACACCACCATACACCGCCAGGGATTTGAATTTTCTTGGGAAGTATTTTGCGTACTGTTGTACCGCTTCCTCAACCTGAACCGCCAGTTCGCGGGTCGGCACCAGCACCAGAACATGCGCCAGGTTACCCCGTGGAGGGATACCATCTTTCATCTGCTCCAGAATTGGCAAAATAAAGCCAGCGGTTTTACCCGAACCGGTCTCCGCAGCGGCCAGTAGATCATTGCCTTCAAGCGTGGGCGGAATCGCTTTTTCCTGTACGGGAGTTGGCTGTTCATAACCCAGATCAGTCAGGGCATCTAACAAAAAGCCGGAAAGGCCAAGGGCGGAAAAGGACATAAAAAGGTGGGTGCTCAATGATCTATTTAAAGCAGCGTATTGTACGTGAATTGGCAGGGAATAGCGGCTTGTTTCTTCAACAGCGTTTTATTCCAGCACAAATCATGTAATCTGAAACGCCTCCGATAACGTAAGCGCTGTTTGCCCTAACGGCATCGGAAGTTAAAATCAGCCCATTAGAGATTTAAGCATGAATGCACTACTACTGGTTGCCCATGGCAGCCGCAGAGCCCAATCCAATGAAGAAGTCACAGCCTTGGCTGAGAAGCTAAGCGGGCGTTGCTCAGAAACCTACCAGATTGTGCACTCGGCTTTTTTGGAACTGGCTGATCCCTTAATTCCGGATGGAATTCGTAAATGTGTAGAGGATGGGGCAGGTACAGTGGTAGTGCTGCCTTATTTTTTGAATTCAGGTCGTCATGTAACTGAAGATATCCCGAATATTGTTAACCGTACCAGAGACTCCTATCCGAGCGTTGAGATCAGGATAGCTTCTCACCTCGGGGCTTCTGAACTGATGACAGACCTATTAATCACTACGGCAAATGATGCGATTAATGCTTAACTCACGATGGATTTACGCTTTTCGAACATATACTTAGGCCAAGGATAGTGCCAGGGAAACAGTATGGTTATTTAATGGTATTAGTCTAATAACCAACTATACTACTCAAGAATGATGCAGTTACTTAACCCATTAAATGGGGTTGCCCAATGAGTACTCAAATATCAGCTATAGCGTCAAAGGCCATACGCGGCTTGAAAAATAAGCTCGCGATGATGAAGCGTATCCGGGAAAAGCGTAAATCTAAAAAGTCTGATGGAACGGTTGAAGAGAAAAAACAGATCAAAAACAAACTTGCCTCTTTAGCCAGAAAAATGAAGCAGCAAGGCAATTAACAGTTGATCCTTTATGGCCTCTTGTATCAGAGAGGCATCAATCACTTTATTCATTAAGTTCTGAGAAGCGACTTCGGATCTTCTCAATCCGTTTACGGTTTACGCCGAAATCTGAATAACCCACTCTGGATGCGGAACGTACATGCACCAGAATTTCATCTGGACCTTGTTCAACTATCAGAAACTCCACATCATCTACAAACCGGAAAATAAGGGAAAAAAACTCAGCCCTAATATAGTTTCCTTCTGTTTGGGTAACTGTTGCTCTGACCGAGTGAAGGAGGACATTCATAAGTGTTTTTTTTACTTGAGCCAAAGAACCAGAAGCTTTAATCGGCTCTATAAAATGCGCGTTATCCTCTGCCTGGCTGCTCACGCAGTTAGGTGATGATGGGCATGGCATTAACTGGCCGTTTTTAATCCCTGATTTTGGCATCGTTTCAGAGCACCCGGTTAATAGTGATAAACATAGTAAAGCGGTGAGGGTTGGTTTATTCAAGGTGATTTCCTACAGTTCGACCGTTTTTTTCATATACACCCGCATATCGTCCCCGTCATATTCCCTCCAGCCCAGATGTTTGTATAAAGAGATATTCTCAGTCAGTAAAACATGTGTGGCTAAGCGCATCTCTTTATAACCCCGTTCGATCGCTTTTTCATGTGCAAATTCGAGTAGGAACCTGCCAAAACCTTGCCCCTGAAAATCAGGATGAACCGATAGATTAGCTACGGATAAATATTCTGCCTCAAACGATAATATGATGCCCCCAGCAATTTGGTCATCTTCCTCAACTACCCAAACAGGATGCTGTTTAATTTCCTGAGCATAATCGACCTCAATCGGCGGTAGCGATTTACCTTTCATTCGTTCCAGGTAAACAGAATAAGCTTGCTCCATACAGCTCTGAAGGCCTTGGGAGTCATTGGTTACTGCTTTTCTAATAAACAATTCTGTTACCTGTTTCTGCTATCGGTATAGGGCTTTATGTTAGAATAGTATAAGGCTGGCTGAAGGAGGAGGGATGGGTGGAACGGAAATACTCTTATGTATCTTAGACCCCATGTATCACAGATTCATATCGTCGGTTTTTCTAGTTCTTCTACCAGATACTCTGCTTCTTCAGCTTTTCCTTTGAACACTGAATGAGCGTCTGATAAACCTTGGTTATAGAAGTAAGGACCAATCTCTTTGGCGAAAAACTCAATTAGAAATTCCGCGTCAAAGCCGCCTATCTCTTGATCCAATTCAGTAGTGAAGTAAGTCTTAATTTTTTCTACGATTCGATCAGTTTCATCTTGAGAAAGCTTTATCTTAGACATGTATCTCTTCCTAAAGGCACATACATTTTTATACACGGAGTGCGTTTTATACGCGCCCAATTGTAACCGCTTATTTCCTGAAATGATGTTAGATAAACTTGCTACGGATTACCCAGATATTTCATAGTGCCTTTCGACGCTAGCTGATACTTTCCCCCAATAAGAGTTTTTTACTCTTTGCTGGTGAGACTCAAACGCAGCCTTATTTACAAATTCTTCGTACACATCAAAACGGTTAGGATTCCTTTCGTGTTGAGTAACATCAAAGACCAGGCACCCTGGCTCATCGAGTGTAAGGTTTCGATGCTTGATCAAAGCGTCCTTTAAGGCTGAAAGAACCTCTTCAGGAACTATGATAAAGCCTGTTACAGTCACTTTAGACATTTATGCTCCAATTTCCTTTATGCACAATGCAAGACCTGAACCTGATCCCTTTTTTCGAGTGGATAAAGTAGTAATACCATTTTTTATTTGATACAGCTTATTTTTTTAATGATAATTGACTCTATTAAGGTGTTGATTACTTATTATTCGCTAGAAACCAATCGACCTTATATTCCCTTTTCAAGATAGTGATGACCCTATTAATTGTAACTGCCGCAATCACGGGATGGCAGAAAGACATGGAGAGTTGTGATGGCTAAGTTAGTTATAAAAGGTTCCTCTGATACGCATATGAGTTGGACTGACTTTAGTTATCTATGGTATGGAACATCCTATTCTGCAAAGTCATCTTCTTTTACCGTTTATTTCGGTTCTTCTAGTGTCTATCAGAGATTTACTGGTAAAAACTTTACTTATGATAGTGATGGTGTCCCAAATGGGGGGACCGTTACTGGTTATAAGGAATACTATAATGGGGAGTCTGCACAGCTTTCAAATTTCTCTATGTCAGCAAATGACTTAGTTCAATATGCTTACGGGAGTACTTGGCAAGCTTTAGAATATATTTTTAAGAATAATGATAGCTTATATGGTGGCAGCGGAAGTGATGGTTTGTACGGTTTTTCTGGTAATGACCTCATTTATGGTTATGCAGGTGATGATAAATTATTTGGGGGAATAGGTAATGATCGTGTATATGGTGGCAAAGGCAAAGACTATATAACAGGAGGTAAGGGCCACGATAAACTATATGGTGATTCAGGGAGTGATGAACTGTCTGGTGAAAGTGGTAACGATATTTTAATTGGAGGATCGGGGCTTGATCATCTGGAGGGAGGTTCGGGTGATGATGTCATTAAGGGGGGAGATGATACGGATTACATCCACGGTGAATCAGGGAACGATAAATTGTATGGGGATTCAGGAAATGACTCTTTAGAAGGTAATGATGGTGATGATGAACTTTATGGTGGTTCTGGAACAGATAATCTTCATGGTGATGCAGGGAACGACAAGCTTGACGGAGGCTCGGGCGATGATTGGATGTCTGGAGGCAAAGGAAATGATGTCTATACCGTTGATAGTGCTGGAGATTTAGTTTATGAGTATTCTAATACTCTTTATACGAATTATGGTATTGATCAGGTCAACAGTTTTCTAGCAAATTACACACTGGGTTCAAATGTTGAAAATGGCCGGGTTATGTCTACTGGTGCAGCAGATCTCACCGGGAACAGCCAGCATAATATTCTTTATGCTGGTAAAGGTAACAATATTCTTGATGGTGATAGTGGCACAGACACTGTTTCCTATCTATACGGTGCTTCATCCGGAGTGACTGTAGATCTCTCGGTTTCGACTGCACAGAACACTGGAGGCTCGGGCACCGATACGCTCACCTCGATAGAACGGCTTCATGGCAGTAACTACAACGATACATTGACGGGGACAGCAGCAGCTAACCATCTGAGAGGCTACGATGGCCACGATACACTTGATAGTGGTGGTTCAGGGAATAACACCCTGATAGGAGGTGCGGGCAATGATTTTCTGATCAGTGGAAGTGGTAACGATCTTTTGAACGGGGGTAGTGGAACCGATTCTGCCTCTTTTTACGGAGCGGCTTCAGGTGTCACGGTAGATCTCAAGAATACATCTGCACAGTCTACCGGTGGTGCCGGTACGGATACTCTGATCTCCATCGAACGTCTCTATGGCACAGACTATGACGATAGCCTTTATGGCGATGATAAAGCGAACATCCTGAAGGGTTACGACGGCAACGATCTTCTTGATGGCCGAGGCGGTAATGACATCATGCGTGGTGATGATGGTGATGATGTCTACCGTGTCAGGGACAGTGGAGATGTTGTTAAGGAATTTAGTGGCGGCGGGACCGATCAGGTTGTCAGCTACCTGTCTAAGTATACGTTAGGCGAATTTGTAGAAGATGGGCGTATTAAGTCTGGAGGTACAGCCAACCTCACAGGTAATAGTCTTGATAACTTTATCTATGTGGGCTCAGGAGACAACATCATAAAAGGCGGTGGAGGTACAGATTCAGTCAGCTACCTTTATGGCGCTTCATCCGGTGTTAAAGCAAGATTGTATACCTCTCTGCAACAGTCGACGGGAGGCTCTGGTCGAGATCAATTGTTTTCAATCGAAAACCTCTATGGCAGTAATTATAGTGACAAGCTTTTCGGGAATGACAGCGCCAACTACCTAAGAGGGTATGAGGGTAACGATACGCTGGATGGGCTTGGTGGAAATGACACCATGAGAGGTGATGCTGGCAATGATCGATACTACGTCAGGGATGCTGGAGATATTGTTGAAGAGTTTAGTAATGAAGGAACGGATCAAGTAGATAGTTTTCTTGCTAGTTACACATTAGGCAATCACATTGAGAACGGTAGAATCAGGTCTGTGGGCTCTTCAGATCTGACCGGAAACAGTTTTGATAATACTATTTATGCTGGCCAAGGCGATAACGTCATCGACGGAGATTCCGGCACTGACACCGTTTCCTATCTATACGGTGCATCATCTGGAGTGACTGTAGATCTCTCGGTTTCAACTGCACAGAACACTGGAGGCTCGGGCACCGATACGCTCACCTCGATAGAACAGCTTCATGGCAGTAACTACAACGACACCTTGTCTGGAACTTCGGGAGACGATTACCTAAAGGGAAATGGTGGTAAAGATACCCTGAGTGCAGGTGATGGCAATGATATCCTGATCGGTGATGCAGGAAGTGACATCTTATTTGGGGGTAACGGAGCGGACCTTTTTGAAGGTGGTGACGGTAAAGATCTCTATTTATTCTCTCAAGGCGAATCGCCGGAAATAACTTATGATGGAGTCGATACCTTTACTGCATTGAACGGTCTGGATGTGATCAGTGATTTCACACTGGGTGATGACTCTATTGATCTCAGCTCCTTAGACTTTACCAATGCGTTTACTGGAACGGCTCAAGACGAGAATGTTTCCATTGTGGATGGTGACTGGGATGGTAGTGAATTTACAGTCTCCAATTCAGGCAGTGACGCATTGATCGTATATGATGGTGACGATTCTGCTGCGGCGAATTTCACAGGTATTGTACTGAGTGACGTTGATCAATCATTGTTACAGATTATAAGTAGTGATGATGGTATCACGATCTCTTAAGTCAGAGATCAGTCCAGTCTTATAGCAATATGAGCCCCGTGCGTGATCTGCATGGGGCTTTCTTTTTAGAGTTATTGTCAGCAGGTCAAAACCCGCTCAATCATCTGGCTCTGTTTTCGAGCTAAATCTTCAGATTTTTTATTCAAATTCAGGGTCTGGCTGGCTTGGGAGACCACGTTCTCTGAATTGCGCTGAATGGTTAAAATCTGTTCGTTCATCTCGACGGCTACGGCGTTTTGCTCTTCGGTTGCGGAGGCGATCTGGGCGGTCATATTGCTCAGTTCTGCGACGGCGTTAAGGATCTCCTGCAGGCTGCTTCCGGCTTGCTGAATACTTGCCACTGAGGTGTCTGTCAGTTTACGGCCGTTGACCATGGAGCTGGAGATCTGGGTGATCTCCTGTTGCAGACCGGTGATGATGTCGTTGATCTCCTGAGTGGAGTTCTGGGTGCGTTGTGCCAGTTGTCTGACTTCGTCGGCGACTACCGCAAATCCCCTACCATTTTCACCGGCACGGGCAGCCTCTATTGCTGCGTTCAGGGCCAGCAGGTTAGTTTGTTCGGCGATATCACTGATGACGACAACAACTTTGCCTATTTTCTCACTGCTTTGTTTGAGGTTGTCGATGTTGTGGTCGATCTGGTCAATGGCTTCATCCAGTGAAGACATATCATTCACTGCACTGTCTACAATGGCGCCGCCGTGGTTAGCTTCGTGCTGAACCTGATGCACTTGTTGCAGGGCTTCTGCGGTGGTTTGAGCGACTGAACTAGTGGCACTGGAAACCTGTGACATGGCGGCCGCCAGTTGTTGCAGGGAGCGTTGTTGTTCTTCTGCTTCCTGACAGGTGGTGCTCATCACTTCTGTGGATTCACTGGCGCTGGTCTGTACTTCGCTGGAAGCTGCGCTGATCCGGCGCAGGATGGCATCCAGTTGAGATTGCAGCATGGTCTGGGTCAGTAACAGTTGGCCAATATCGTTTGTGGTACCGGTATAGATCAGTTGTTTTACCTGATGGTCCACAAACTTACGGCTCTCCTTAATAACGTTCTCAAGTGCTTTGGTCTGGCGTAGTAATAACAGACAACCCAATAGCAGCGACGCTCCGATTATTGAGAGCAGAAAGAGGGCAGGTAACTGTATAAATACCGCAGCAGTAACCGGCACAAAGCTCAGCAGAAAAATTGCCAGGATACGAAGGGTGATTCTGGGGTTTGGTTTACTGAGTGCCTTGGGGCTTTTGCCTTGTTTACGCAAGGTGTAGATATGGTCTGCGCGGTCGACCACTTCATGTTTGGGTTTACGGTAAATGCATTGGTATTCGATGATCTTTCCGTTTTCCATGATGGGAATGATGTAGGTATCGACCCAGAAGGTTTCCCCGTTTTTCATTTTATTTTTGATCATGCCCATCCAGGATTTGCCCTTAGATATGGTACTCCACAGATCTTTAAACGGGCCGTCCGGCATATCCGGATGTTTCAGTTTGCGGATATTCTCGCCCTGTAATTCGGCTGGGTTGTAACCGGTCAGGTGCAGCATGCCCTGACTGCAGTACAGGATTGTTCCTTCTGGATCTGTTGTAAGTACATAAGCGTCGTTTTCTGCGTTCATCCATCCCACCTGATTGTTGTTTTTATATAGGTTTACCCGGCACGTTGAGTTGAACGGGCAATTCGGATGTAGGTAGCAGATTGGATGCCAATCAGGCGTTGGTTTAATAACCTGTAATTACGGGGCTTTCGGGCTGTTGTGTTGATGAGTGCAAGACTAAAGTTTAATGATTTGCTTAAAGGTGATCTACATAGCACAGCAAATCATTAAATCCTGTTGTAGAAACAAAACAATGGGAAAGTTGAAAAAAGAAACCCCGCTATAAGGACATCCTAATCGTTTGTAGCGGGGGAATGGATCTCCTGCGGGGTAGGAGTTTTTAGCGAATCTATTTTGATTCAGAAAACTTTATGACATCTCCTTAAGGTAACCGGAGAGAATCTCCCAGGCGGCTTCGCCTTTGGCTCTCAGGTCAGCCAGTACTACCGGGCTGAAGTCGCTGGTGACTGCTTCACGGTAGGAGCTACGATCCATACATTTCTGGAACCATACAGCGACATGTGGGCAGTCCTGATAGATATCTTGCCAACCGAACTGATAAATCGTCTGGAAGTAGGGGGCAAGGCATACATCTGCCAGTGAGAACTGGTCTCCGATGACCCAGTCGTGTTGTTTCAGAGCGGCTTCCATATCCAGTATGGTTTTGCGGTAAGTGCGTAATGCGTCTATGACATCGGGTGCTTCCAGACCCATCTTTACTAAACGTTTCTGGCGTTCTCTGCGGGGTTTTTCCGGCACCATATCCAGCAGACGCTGCTGCTCTTCCGCTGATTTCTGCAACATGGCCGGGCGCATCACAATCGGCCACTGTAATGCACCGCAGGATGGGTGCAGCTTTACATCAATATGCTTAAGCCAGAAACGCATTTTTGAGCGTAGGTAGGGATCTTCTGGGCTCAGCTTGTGTTCCGGATAGCAGTCATCCAGATATTCACAAATGATACTGGATTCAATAACCGGCTTACCATTGTGTACCAGAGTAGGAACCACGCCGAGGGGGTTCAGCTTCAGGTATTCAGGTTTAAGATTTTCTTTCTGGGCCAGGTCTACATGGTGTGCGGTCCAGTCCAGTTTTTTTTCGGCCAAAAGGATGCGGACTTTTTGCGCGCATGGAGACATAGGATGTGTGTATAGCTCAATCATATTCTGTTCACTCGACGATGTTGATTGCGATGTAACCAGAATAGCCAGAGTGGATTGGTTGATAAATATCAAAGATGGCATATCATTTGTGAATAATATTCAAAGAATAACCGTCAGTAACTTTTCCAAATCAATACAGAAGATCCGTTATGAATCGTTTATCAGAAATGCAGGCATTTTCGGAATCAGTGGGACAGGGCAGTTTTTCCGCTGCGTCTCGCGCATTAGGTATGTCGCCCTCAGCGATCAGTAAGCTGGTGACCCGATTGGAAGAACGTTTGCAGGTTCGTTTGCTGAACCGGACCACCCGCCAGATCAGCCTGACCGAAGCCGGGCAACGTTTTTATGTCCGCTGTAATGAGATTCTGAATGAGCTGGAAGATGCTGAGACAGAGATTGTGGAATATGGAGAGCTACCTCAAGGGGTATTGCGGGTGAACTGCTCCCCAGGCTTTGCACAACATCAGGTGATACCGCTGTTGGCAAACTTCCACGCTGAGTATCCGGGTTTGCAGGTGGAACTGACGCTGACAGGTAAAACCATAGATCTGATTGCAGAAGGGGTAGACCTGGCGATTCGTCTTGGGGAGCTGGCAGACAGTAGCCTGATTGCAAGTTCACTTGGGCGCAGTGATCGGATTGTCTGTGCAGCACCCAGGTATCTGGAAAAGTTTGGCATACCGCAAACTCCACAGGAATTGATCCAGCATAATTGTCTCTGTCTGACCAGTCGGGAAGAGGTGAATAGCTGGAAATTTGGTTCTGGTGATCAGCAGGAGGTAATTAACGTTTCAGGGAATTTCAAAACCGATAATGTTAATGCTCTTTATGACTATGCTCTGGCTGGCGGCGGTATTCTGCGTCTGTCTGGTTTTATGCTGAACAAAGCGATTAACGCAGGGCAATTAGTGCCGCTGCTGAGCGACTATGAAGCACAGCCTCAGTGGGTGAATATTGTTTATCCTCACCGCCGCTTTTTACCTGCCAAAGTGCGCTTGTTTATTGAGTATCTGAAACAGAACCTGGATACGTCTGAGTGGTAATTTAATACAGTATTCCAGACAAAAAAGAGCCCTGAAAAATCAGGGCACAAGGAGTGCTTGTCGTAATGACAAGGCCTATCAAGCAGCTACGGTGGAATCTAAATTTCCGGTAACTGAGAGCGAAGATAGGAGTGTGAACACATAAATGTAATCACAGGAGCGTAAATAAGTTTTAGAGTTTACCTGCCAAGTTTTTTAACAGAGTCTCCACCAATGCCGTAATTCTGCTTCGGCATTTCGTTAATAATCACCCGTACAGTTTCTCTGGGAGCATCCAGAGCACGTACACAGGCTTCAGTCAGTTCTTCAATCAGTCGCTCTTTCATTTCGTCCGAGCGACCTTCAATAATATTTGCTTGTAAAACAGGCATAGTTCTCTCGATTTTTCAGCTGTAGAGCCAGCTTTTAAGCAGTCTTGTGACACGGGGCATTACCAGATAAGTCATCAGCAATACCTGCCCCACAACGATGCTAAGAATTCTTAACCACAGCGGCATCTGTTCCAGTAGTGGTGCGAATATGACATTGATCGCAAATACCAGCACATACACAACCACAATCAATACAAGAGCCATCTTGTGTGGTTTTGGGTGCTTCTGGACTGGCAGCTCTGGCATATCAAACCAGAATTCCAGGCCGGTTCCGCGCTCAGTTTTTCCTTCGCCTTCGACCAGATCTTCAAGCTTATTCAGCCATTCCTTCCGGGTTTCCGACTGCTCCCAGTGCTGGCAGTTCTCGTAGTTATCAAAACGGTAGATCAACACATACTCATGGTTGGTTGACGGACCGGGGCGGAGCACATTTGTACCCAGATGCCCTTTGTAACTGGCTGCCGCATGGATGACTCCGGAGATCCACTCCTCGTATTCAGCCTCACGTCCGGGTTTTACCTTACGTGAGATGCTAACGGTGATGGTTCCTTCATCACCGGGATTACATACTTTGTTGTCATCAGATAAATTCATGCGGCATCCTTTTGAGTCAGTAGTCCTAAAGGGGCTGTTTATACTCATTTATGAAATGAGTGTTAACAGGCCCTTTATTAAACGAATTTGCCGCTCACTGTACCAAGATCCTGATAACGAACACAGAAGTTGTCACCCTTGTTCACCTGAACCGCAGCAGTGATTGCGCCGATCATGATGAATGTGCCAGCAGGGATCTCTTCACCGCGTTCACCAAGCATGTTCGCCAGCATAGCAACAGAGGAAGCCGGGTGACCCAGAACCGCTGCGCCCGCGCCCAGCTGAACCACTTCACCGTTGATCTCCATAACAACACCCAGGTTCTTAAGATCCAGTTCCTGAGCTTTCTTCATGGTGCCACCGGCAATAAAGCGGCTGGATGAGGAGTTGTCTGCAATTACGCTTTTAAGATCGAATTTGAAATCTTTGTAGCGTGAGTCGATGACTTCAACCGCAGGCATAACAAAATCGGTCGCACGCAGTACGTCGCCAATATGTACACCCGGGCCTTTCAGAGGGGCTTTGGTTACAAACGCCAGCTCCGCTTCAATCTTCGGGTGGATCAGTTCATCGTGTTTGATCTCACCGCCGTCCGGGATTGAGAAGTAATCAGCCAGGAATCCATAGCAAGGATGTTCAACACCCATCTGAGCCATTTTCGCCCAGGAGGTCAGACCCATCTTCATACCTACAATCTTGTTACCGCGAGCTTCTTTACGGCGGCGGATTTCCCACTGGATGTCAAAAGCATCCTTGTAGGTCATCTCTGGAAAATCGTTGGTGATTTTTGTGATTTCATAAGCTTCAAGCTCTGCGTTTTCACAGTGCTCAGCCAGCTGCTCAATCTGTGCTTGAGTCAGTTTATTTTCTTGTACTTCAGCCATCAGATCAGCCCTCGGTCTTTAGCCATTGTTAACGCCAGGTCTTCGATCATGTCTTCCTGACCACCTACTGTGCCTCTGCGGCCCAGCTCTACCAGAATGTCACGTGCCTGAATGCCGTATTTCGCTTCTGCACGTTGTGCGAACAGTAGGAATGAGCTGTAAACACCCGCGTAACCTAAAGTCAGGGCATCGCGGTCAACACGGATGGGTTGGTCCATCAGAGGCACAACGATGTCCTCTGCAACGTCCATGATCTTGTACAGATCAATGCCGTGGTTTGCTTGCATACGCTCAAGAACTGCAACGAACACTTCCAGAGGTGTGTTACCTGCACCGGCACCCAGACCAGCTACCGAACCGTCGATACGTACCGCACCGGCATCCACTGCAGCCAGTGAGTTGGCGATTGCCATGCCCATATTGTGGTGACCGTGGAAACCGATCTCTGTATCTGCGTTCAGTTCAGCACGCAGCAAACCGATTTTTTCAGTTACTTCATCCGGCAGCATGTAACCAGCGGAGTCCGTGCAGTAGATGCAGTTAGCACCGTAACCTTCCATCAGTTTTGCCTGCTCCAGAATCTTCTCTGGAGAAACCATGTGCGCCATCATCAGGAAACCAACGGTGTCCATTTCCATCTTGGCAGCCATACCGATGTGCTGTTCAGATACATCCGCCTCGGTACAGTGAGTTGCAACACGGATCGTATGAACGCCGCAGTCACGTGCCATCTTAAGATGATCAACGGTACCTATACCCGGCAGCAGCAAGGCAGAGATCTTCGCGTTCTTCATTTTTGGTACAACGGCGTTGAGGTATTCCTCATCCGTATGTGCCGGGAAACCGTAGTTCAGAGAGGAACCACCCAGACCATCGCCGTGGGTTACCTCAATAAGTGGGATACCTGCATCATCCAGACCGGTTGATACCGCCACCATCTGCTCCAGAGAAAGCTGATGACGTTTGGCATGCATACCGTCACGCAGACTCATATCGTGGAGTTTTACTTTTTTACCTGTTAAATCCATCGTATTAGCCTCGCTCCGGTAAAGTGATTTCGCCTTTATGCGCTTCTTCTGCAAACATCTCAGCAGTACGCAGACCGGCAGCGGTCATGATGTCCAGATTGCCCGCGTATTTCGGCAGGAAGTCACCCAGACCTTCTACTTCCATAAACACAGAGACTTTATTGCCATCAAAGACAGGACCGTTGACCAGCTTGTAACCCGGTACGTATTTCTGAACCTCTTTCACCATGTTCTTAACAGACTCGGTAATCGCGTCCTGATCCGGTGTGGTTTTAGTCAGGCAGTGGATGGTGTCACGCATCATCAGTGCAGGTTCTGCAGGGTTAACGATGATGATCGCTTTACCTTTATCCGCACCGCCGACTGCTTCAACAGCACCAGCCGTAGTACGGGTGAATTCATCGATGTTCTGACGTGTGCCCGGGCCCACCGAGCGGGAAGATACAGTGGCAATGATCTCGCCGTATTCAACGTCCTGAACCTGAGAGACTGCAGCGACCATTGGGATAGTCGCCTGACCACCACAAGTCACCATGTTGACGTTCATCTCAAGCTGAGAGGCGTGCTGTTTCAGGTTAACCGGTGGTACACAGAATGGACCGATGGCCGCAGGTGTCAGATCGACCATGATCACACCCAGCTCATTCAGCTTACGGCTGTTCTCTGCATGTACATAAGCAGAGGTGGCATCGAATGCGATACGGATATCGTCTTCAATGACTTTATCCAGCATGCCGTCTACGCCAGTGCTGGAGACTTTAAGACCGAACTCTTTCGCGCGTTTCAGTCCTTCGGATTCTGGGTCGATACCAACCATCCAAACCGGTTCTACCCAGTCGGAACGCATCATTTTCATCAACAGGTCGGTGCCGATGTTACCCGGACCGATGATGACTGCTTTTAACTTTTTACTCATAAATTTATCCTTTAAATCAGCACTACGGTCTTAGGTAAAACGAACAGAAGCGGAACCGATGCCACCAATGCTTACGCTCATGAAATCACCCGCCTGAACCGGCTCCAGAGGTACCAGAGAACCAGACAGAATGACTTCACCCGCTTTCAGAGGAATGCCGAATTCACCCAGTGTGTTTGCCAGCCAGGTCACACAGTTGATCGGGCTGCCCAGCGCCGCAGCGCCTGCACCGGTTGAGATGATCTGACCGTTTTTCTCTACCACCATGCCGCAGGTAGACAGATCAACTTCACTTGGGCTGACCGCGCGGTCACCCAGTACAAACAGACCGCAGGATGCATTGTCAGCAACGGTGTCCTGAATCTTGATCTGCCAGTTTTCGATACGGGAATCGACAATCTCAAAGCAAGGGATAACGCAATCAGTAGCGGCTAAAACATCAGCATTGGTAATCCCAGGGCCGATCAGATCCTTCTTCAGAATAAATGCGATCTCACCTTCAGCCTTTGGCTGGATCAGCTTCTCGCTGATAGGCATCTCTTCACCCTGACTGAAAGCCATATCATCGGTCAGATAACCGAAATCAGGCTGGTGAACATTCAGCATGTTCTGCACAGCTTTAGAGGTCACACCGATCTTCTTGCCGATGATCTTTGCGCCAGCTTGTACGCGGCGTTCAACCATACGCAGAGAGATGTGGTAAGCATCTTCAATGGTGATATCTTCAAAGCGCTCAGTGAAAGGACGCAGAGTCTCTTTCTTTGTCAGTGCTTCGTATAGTTCATCACCACACTGTTGGATTAGTTGTTTATCCATAATCTTTTCCTTCAAGTCCTCCCGCTTTTGTGCGGGAGTTGCAGTAATCGCTGGGGACAAGTGTGTCCTCAGAACTTGATGCAGATATTCTTAGTCTCTGTATAAAACTCAAACCCGTGTACACCGCCTTCGCGGCCAATACCGGATTCTTTCGCACCACCAAAGGCGGTACGCAGGTCACGCAGGAACCAGCTGTTTACCCAGACCAGACCGACTTCCATCTGCTCAGCAACACGAGAAGCGCGGGAGGAGTTTTCCGTCCAGACTGCTGCGCACAGGCCATAGTTGGTATCGTTAGCCAGCTCAACAACTTCTTCTTCAGTATCAAAAGGACGGATATGACAGCAGGGGCCAAAGACTTCTTCACGGACAACGCGGGCGTCATCAGAAAGGCCGGTCCATATAGTCGGTTGTACCCAGGCGCCGGCATTCAGGTCGTCGCCCATCTCGGGTACGCCACCACCGGTAACTACAGTTGCGCCTTCTTCTTTGGCTAAACGGTAGTAGGAAAGAACTTTTTCTTTGTGTTCCTGACTGACCAGAGGACCAAAATCAACTTCCGGATCTTCAGGGCGACCCATTTTCAGTTTCTCTGCACCTTCTTTCAGGCGCTGAACAAACTCTTCAAAAATTGGGCGTTCAACATAAACACGTTCTGTACCCAGACAAACCTGACCACAGTTCACAAAAGCGGAGCGCAGGGTGCCTTCAATGGCTTTTTCTATATCGCAGTCTGCGAAGACGATGCCCGGGTTCTTACCACCACACTCCATGGAGATGTTACGCAGGCCAACAGATGCTGCGCGCATGATGATCTCACCTGTGCGGGTTTCGCCAGTGAAGGTAATCGCATCTACATCTTTGCTTTCGGTCAGGTATGCGCCGGCAGAATCAGGACCAAAGCCGTGAACAACGTTATATACACCTTCTGGTACACCACACTCATTCATCACCTCCCCCAGAAGTGTTGCAGTAGCGGGTGTTTCTTCAGATGGTTTTACAACAACGGTATTACCACAGGCCAGAGCCGGACCTACTTTCCAGGTCATCAACAGCAGGGGTAGGTTCCACGGGCTGACGACAGCAATAACACCTTTTGGTGAGCGGTGGCCGTAGTTCAGGGCACTCTTGCCATCAGGTGTATCTAATTTGAAAGCCTCGGTAGGATGGTTTGCGAGGGTTTCGGAAAAAGCTTTAAAGTTAGCCGCACCACGAGGAATATCGATATGTGATGCAATTTTATTCGGCTTACCAGTATCAAGGCATTCTGCTTCCAGAAACTCATCAAAACGCTCATTGATACGGTCTGCTACTTTGTTAAGCAGATCGATGCGCTGAGCCTGAGTCATTTTGCCCCATGGGCCTTTCATCGCAGCTTTGGCTGCTTGCACCGCAGCGTCGACTTCTGGTAGGCCTGCTTCATGGACCATACCGATCAGGGAGTCATCTACCGGGCAGCGGTTTTCAAACGTTTTGCCGCTCGCAGTACCAACAAACTGACCATTTATAAAGTTTTTAAATTCTTTCATTCTCAAATTCTCAAGCCAGATCAACAATCCAGACCCTTTACCCACAGCAACAACAGAACAGTCTTGCTTAACCACAGCCCCAAGGGGTAAAGGAAACTAAAAGCTGTGGTCAGTTTTTCTTAGGTCAGAACCGTCAGGAAGCGGTCATTCAGCACACGGTCGTGATAGAAGATCGCTTTACCCAGGTCTTCCGCCATCCAGGTCACAGGTTCGTGATCCGGGTAGTGGTAATCGCCTTCGCAGAACACTTCAGAACGGTTGCCAGATGGGTCAAAGAAGTAGATGGTTTTACCGTGTGTAAGGCCATGACGAGTTGGACCAATATCCAGAGATACATCTTCCATGGAGATCAGGTCAGCCGCTCGCAGAACATCTTCCCAGGTGTTCAGGAAGAAAGAGGCATGGTGGAATTTGCCCGGTTCAGGATGCTCAATAAATGCAACATCGTGAGCTTTCATACTAACGGTCAGGAAGCCTGCAAGGCGTGTCCCGTCTGCATCAAGTACTTGTTCAGCCAGATCAAAGCCAAGTACCTTCTGGAACAGATCCAGTGTTCCGGCAATGTTTGGTCCATACAGAAGGCAATGGTCAAAGCGAGTGGCTTTCATGCCTTTAAGACCGCGTGGCCAAGCTTCAGGGTTTACTTTAGACAGACCCCATTTACCGGTTTGTTCTTTCTCTGCAAAGATCTCAAACATGTGACCTGTTGGAGAGTCAAAACGAATACGGCGACCGCAACCATTCAGTTCGCCTGCTGGAATTTCTTCAACATTACAGCCGTACTCAATCAGGTCTTTGTGAAGTTTATCCAGTGTTTCGTTATCGACCACTTTGTAGCTGACAAAATCCATGCCTGGTTCATCTGCTTCACGAAGTACAACAGAAAATTTATCAACTTCGCTCCAGCCTTTCAGATAAGCTCGGCCTTGGCTGTCGCGCTCAACTTCAATCAGACCCAGAAGGTCACGATAGTGTTTAAGTGCTTCTTCCATATCCAGTACACGAAGCTGGATGTGACCTGGACGCATAACCCCTTTTTTCATGAAACTATCCTCAATTATTATTTTTAATCGTTCGCTACTCTGGGCAGTTCTATGAGTTCCGCTTCAATCTTCATATCGCTGGCTGGGAATATCCTGCAGGCCAGGACAATGCCTTCCTCCAGATCCTGCTCAGAGATATGAGCTTTACTCATTCGCTTGCTGGTAAATTCACCTTCGATCACCTTGATCTTGCAGACACCGCAACCACCACCGCGACAACCCACATCAATGCAATCGGAATTGAATCTTTCCATACCCACTAAAAGACTATTCTCTGAAGAGCAGACAAACTCCTGATTCTGATTGATCACCTGAATCCTGAATTTTGTTTTTATCTGATTCATTCAAATAGTCTCTGGAAATTTCATTTCACGGCAGTACGCAGACTGCTGATTAGCTATAGAGCAATGCCTGTGCCAGAGTCGGTTTTTATTGTTTTAATTTTTTCAACCTCTTGAAAATTAAAGTTTTTATTTGTGGTTCTGGTTTGTCTTTAAGCTCTTGATAACACCAGATAACAGTGGCTTAAATCATCAAATGATTAAAAGATTTAGCCCGTGATGATGAGTTGATTAAATGCTTCAATCAGATGTTTTAGAGGGAATTGGTAGCTGAGTTGAGTGCTAAGTTGAGTGTTAAAAGAGTGGGGCCGTCAGAAGAAAAATCAGGTATTTAAAAAGAAGTCCTTACTTAATTGACCCTTAGCAAGGCAGCAAGGTTTTATGCTTGCTGAGATGAGTGCAACAAGCTAAAAAGTTAAATAGGGCAGGTTCATATTCATTCAATGTGATTGAAACGATGTAGCCTATACCCAAAAAGGAATGGCTATGCTCTCCATATTTACTGAGTTCGCATCTTGGCTGATTTATTCAATACTTGGCTTTGATCCTGAGTCGAAGCTGGGCTCGGCTTTACATTTCTTTGTCGAAGACACGACTAAAATTTTCTTCCTGCTGATAGTGATGATCTACCTCATCGCTATTGTTCGTGCCTCTCTGAATGTTGAAGCAGTCAGGGATTTTCTTTCCGGTAAACACCGTGCATTTGGCTACATCATGGGTAGCACATTTGGCGCTATAACACCTTTTTGCTCCTGCTCCAGTATTCCGGTTTTCCTTGGCTTTACATCAGCAGGTATTCCTATAGGTATTACCATGGCTTTCCTGCTGACCTCTCCGTTGATAAATGAGGTTGCAGTCCTTCTTCTGATCAGTCTTGTTGGTTGGAAGGTAACTCTTATCTATGTGTTGGTAGGGATGGCAGTTGGCATTATTTGTGGCTTGTTCCTTGACATAATTCATGCCGAAAAGTGGCTTCAGCCCTTTGCTCTTAAAGCATTTAAAAAAGCTGGTACCAGCCATCAAATCGCAGAAGAGGAGAGGGCCTCCTTATCACTTAAGGATCGGCATCAGTTTGCTAAACAGGAACTCGCAGATATTTTTTCAAGAGTCTGGAAGTGGGTGTTCATAGGTGTGGGATTAGGTAGTGCATTACATGGTTTCGTGCCGGAAGCCTGGTTTGAAACACACCTGGCCCAGGGACAATGGTGGACTGTACCTGTTGCGGTGTTAGCTGCAATACCACTCTATTCTAATGCTACAGGCGTTATTCCTGTTATGGAAAGCCTGATTGTGAAAGGGCTACCCTTAGGTACGACTATGGCGTTTTGTATGAGCACTGTGGCTGCCAGTTTTCCTGAATTTGTGCTGTTAAAGCAGGTTATGCGCTGGAAACTGCTGGCGATCGTTTTTGTAACATTATTAGTTTCGTTTACTGTGGTTGGTTGGGTTCTGAACCTGTTATCAACTACATGAGAGGTATGAGATGAAAGAGATAATCGTATTGGGCAGCGGTTGCGCTAAATGTGAAAAGACGGCCGATTTAATCCAGAAAATTGCAGTTGAAGCTCAGGTTGAAGTCGATATAAAAAAAGAATCAGATCCGGAAATAATCATGAATTATGCCGTGATGAGAACGCCTGCTGTTGTGGTTGATGGCGAACTGGTTCATTCCGGTTCGATACCTGAAACTAATCAGGTCAGGCAATGGTTAGAAGGCTAACCGCAAGCTTGAATAAGTTTTAATACGTACTCGCAGTTTAGCTGCCATAGATCAGCTTCACTACGTGGCAAATTTATTTGCCACGATCTCATCAACAACCACTTGGGAAATTAGAACAGGGCGGTATCTTTCGGTAACTATAAACGAGATACTTGAGCCCCCCGTTATTACCTGGAAACCAAGATGAAAAAAATTGCGTTGTTTGTTGATGTTCAGAATGTTTATTACACAACCAGACAAACATTTGGAAAGAACTTCGATTACAACGAATTCTGGCGTCAGGTCACTGCAGACAGAGAGGTGATTCATGCCTTTGCGTATGCCATCGACCGGGGTGATGAAAAACAGAAACAGTTCCAGAATATTTTGCGGGCGATTGGTTTTGAGGTGAAATTAAAACCTTACATCCAGCGTTCAGACGGTTCCGCTAAAGGTGACTGGGATGTGGGGATCACCATCGATGCCATGGATTATTCTACCGATGCTGATGTGGTCGTGCTTGTATCCGGGGATGGTGATTTTGATCTGCTTGCTAACAAACTACGCCTTGAAAAGGGCAAGCGGGTAGAAGTATACGGAGTGAGGGAATTAACCGCTGCTTCATTGATCAATGCTTCCAGTGAGTACTTTCCTATTCAGGGAGAGTTGTTACTAAGCTAAACTCTCTTTAATAGCTTAATCTAATCCTTTTGCAGCCAGCATTTGGCTTCATCAAGATGTTAAAACTGGATATTTTAATGAATGAGTATTCCTTAAAATTTTGGTGATTCTAGTAAAAGATACAGTTGTTAGTTTTCAGTAATGCACGACAATTAAAGTTTGATACATAGGCGAACAACAGCATATTTATAAAGGATGTGTAGATGAGCTTTGACTCAAAACAGCGTATAAATATTCAATATAATCCCATCACACTTCTTCTGGTGATGGTGTTTTTTGTCCTGTTTGCTCTTACCTTCCATTTTATAGAAAAAGAAAAAGCTACCCGCGTTCAGTCAGAACTTGATCAGATAGCTTATGGCTTTTCTACAGATCTTTATAAAAAGTTGAATAAATCAGTAGAAGGCTTACAAGCTGTTTCCAACGTTATGCTGCATTTCGAAAGAATTAAACTTGAGCAATTCAAGGGTATAACGAAAGGGTATTTTGACTCTGAACAGGGCCTCATGATGGTTGAATGGCAACCAATTGTGCCAGCAGCTGAACGTATAAAATTTGTTGACGAAGCGCGAAAGGGTGGGCTCCATGATTTTCAACTTTGGGAGCCTGATACTGATGGAAGTCATATTACTGCAAAGTATAGAGAGATACATATCCCTGTACTTTTCATGTCTTCGAGAGATAAGAGCGAGAATGATCTAAACACCCTTGGATTAGATTTAGCATGGTCGAATGAAAGGGTGGAGTCTAAATTGGAGGCTCGTGATTTAGGGCGTGCTCAAGGGTCAGAACTTTTTAGAGTAGTTACAGGTAAAAATAGTGATTTTGATCCTATAGGCTTTGCAATCACCTTGCCTGTCTATAGAAATGGTCTTGTACCTATTGATATAGAACAACGCAGGACTGAAACAATAGGGTTTATTGCTGGTGTTTATTCATTAGAGAATTTATTCAAGGGAAATATTGAAGAGCTTACAAATTTAGGAATCAATGTAGAGATATCAGACTCTCTGGATAATGAAGATCGATTGGTTGTGGCCTCAGGTAAAAACACCCTTTATAAACAGGAAACTTTATTAGATCTTTTTGGGAACCATCTTTATATCAAATTGACTGCCACACCTTCCTTTGTAAATAGTCAATTCCAAACAATATGGCTCATTCTTCCGGTGATGTTAATCGTCTTTGGGGTTCTTTCTTTTTTATTCTTCAGACAACTCCAGGCAAAAACAAAGCACCTGATTGAGGCTAGAAAAGATTTAGAAAAATTAAATGTTAAGCTTGAAAACCTTTCCCGGCATGATTCACTTACAAATTTACTCAATCGTAGGGCTTTTTTAGAATCTCTAGCAATAGAATTAGAGTGTCTGGAGCGTCATGATGAGACCATTGCGCTTTTGATGCTGGATATTGATTACTTTAAACAAATCAATGATAACTGGGGGCATCCCGTCGGTGATGCGGTTTTAATAGAATTCGCAAAATCCTTAAGAGATATTTCTCGGAAGATAGATATTATCGGTCGTATCGGCGGAGAGGAATTTGCAGTTATATTGACGAAGACTAATAAAGAAGACGCGTTATCGTTTGCGGAACGGCTGCGTTTGCAAGTCTCAAATTTGAATATATCCCCTATGTCTCAAAATGGTTTAGTTAATATAACCGTTAGCATTGGTGTTGCATTAACAGAAAATGCAATGGCAGCTGAGCAGTTGATTTCTCAAGCTGATAAGGCGCTTTATGCTGCTAAAAGAAATGGTCGAAACAATGTTGAGTTGTTTCATACAGCCTTTGATGATGTTCATGGAACTAAGTAAATAAATTCAAACTTCCTGATTTATTGTTCAGCTTCTTAGATTGAGCGTTGCAATAACTCCAGAAACGTAGAGACCTTCGCAGACAGATGCTTTCTATGTGAATAGATCACACTGATCGGAATCTCGACCTGACTATAGTCATCTAATACAGTCACCAGCTCTCCAGATTTCAGTGCACCTTTTACTGCAAAGTGTGGTGATGAACAGATACCAAGGCCGGTAGTGGCGAGTCTACCGGCTGCAACTGCACTGTTCACCTTCATAATGCTATTCGGTTTTATTGTGTAAGTTTTCTCCTCTTTGCTGAAGCTCCAGGTGCTTTTGCGGTTGTTTGTATCAAAGATGCAGGGCAGGTGATGCAGGTCTTCAGGGGTTTGAGGTTGACCATGTTTTTTCAGGAAAGCAGGAGAGGCGTAACACACCATTTTTGTACTGCTAATTTGTCTGGCGATCAGGGCGGAATCTTCGAGTTTGCCAATACGGATTGCCATATCAAAGCCTTCAGCAACTATATCCACGAAGCGATCATTCAGTGACAACTCGATCTGAAGCTGTGGGTTACCCTCAATAAGTTCAGCAAAAAGTGGAGCCAGCACCAGCTCACCAAATGTAGTGGGGGCCGTGATGCGGATCTCTCCAATCAGGCTTTGATGTTCCTGCCTGACTTTGGCCTCGAGCGAATAGATATCATCCAACACTCGTTTGGCTTCTTCGTAATAACCAAGGCCAGTAGAAGTCAGCTTGATGCTGCGGGTTGACCTGGTTACCAGGCGTACCCCTAAGTTTTCTTCAAGTTGGCTGATATGGGTGCTCACCAGAGCAGTGGTTTTGCCAATGCGTTTGGCAGCGGCAGTAAAGTTTCCCTCTTCAACCACTGCGATAAACGAGGACATCAGATTCAATTTATCCATAGTTTAAATTCGAAAAACGATAGTTAAATAATATTTAATAATGTTTCAATTAAATGGATTATTGTTTGGTTTTATTAATTAGTCAAAAATTACCTCATTGAAACGAACAACGAACGAGGATAATGACAATGGCTCTTCAACCTTTCTATGCTGCAACTGTGTTGCGTTTATCTCTGGGTGTTATCTACCTGGCTCACGGCTTACTTAAATTGATGGTTTTCACACCTGCAGGTACTGCTGGATTTTTTGGCTCTATCGGTCTTCCTGAATTTCTGGGACCTGTAACTATGGCAGTTGAAATCGCTGCTGGCTTAGCGCTAATTCTGGGTATCTACAGTCGCTGGGTTGCTCTGGCCCTGATTCCGGTTCTGGCTGGTTCAATTTTCTTAGTGCACGGTTCCAGCGGATGGTTGTTCAGTAATCAAGGTGGTGGTTGGGAATACCCACTGTTTCTAATTGCGGCTTCTGTTGCCCAGTTCTTCCTTGGTGATGGCGCATATGCTCTGGTGAAAGATAAGTTCTCAGCTCAGCAGCTACAACCCGCAGTTTGATTTGACCCTTTTAGGTACTCTGGTTGCCCGCCTGAGTACCTGTTTTTTAACAATTTGTAAGAGGGGGTGATGATGTTAGTCGATGGTGTTTGGCAGGAAAAATGGCAACCAGTACAAAAACAGGACGAAAAGGGGCGGTTTTTACGCCAGAGTAGTTCTTTCCGGGAGCGTATTTCCCCTGAGCAGGTGCAAACGCCCAACGCTTCTGAACCCCGTTTTACACTCTATGTGGCTTATATCTGCCCTTGGGCTACCCGTACGCTAATTGCCCGTAGTTTGCTGGGTTTAGAAAAGTACATTGATGTTAAGTCAGTGGAACCGGTTTTAACCGATTATGGCTGGAAACTGGATTCAGGCCCCTGGTCATACATGCATGAGTTATATACCCAGTCAGATCAGCAGTATACGGGCCGCGCAACTGTGCCGGTGATTTGGGATAATCAGGAACAGCGTATTATCAATAATGAATCTGCGGACATTCTGGAAATCTTTAATAAAGATCTGCACAGCTTGAAGAGGCATGATGTTGATCTGCATCCAGTAGCGTTGACGGATGCTATTTTTGATTTTAATAACCGGATCTATAACAGCCTGAATAATGGTGTTTACCGGGCTGGTTTTGCAACAACTCAGGACGCTTATGAAGAAGCTTACAGGGATGTGTTTGCAACGCTAGATTGGTTGGAAGATCACTTCTCAGGTAAACAGTATGCTGTGGGTGAACAACTGACAGAGAGTGATATCAGGTTGTTTGTCACCCTGGTGCGTTTCGATCTGGCTTATTACGGTCTGTTCAAAACCAACAAGAAGCGGATTACAGATTATGCAAACTTATCCGCGTATCTGGATCGATTGCTGGTTATGCCTGCCTTCAGTCAGAATACCCGTATTGACCACATTAAGCAGGGTTACTATTCAATCAAACAACTGAATCCCAATGGTATTGTGCCGGAAGGTCCGGAGTTGGAATGGTTTAAATGGTTAGGAAAAAAGTGATGCAACGAGCTCCAGCTATGTATATAGGCCATGGTTCACCTATGTTTGCTTTGCAACCGGGTAAAGCGGGTGCTTTGTTGAACGATTTCGGCAGATACTTCCAGGATGTGAAAGCGGTATTGATCATCTCTCCCCACTGGATGACTAAAGGTCTGGCTTTGACCGCCAGTGATAGCCTTGAAACAATCCATGACTTTTATGGATTTCCTGATCCACTCTACAGGGTGAGTTATAACGCGCCGGGAGATCATGCGGTTGCTGTGGGGATTCAGCAGCAATTGGAAAAAACCGGATATCAGATAAATATGGATTCCAATCGGGGGCGTGACCATGGCGCCTGGGTACCGATGCTTCATCTTCTGCCTGAAGAAAATCTTCCAGTGATTCAATTGTCGCTGGATCGAACAATGGATTCTGCAGGTTTAATTAAACTAGGCGAGGCTTTGAAACCCCTCAGAGACCGGGGCATAGCGATTATTGCGTCTGGCAGCCTCACTCATAACCTTTATGAGATTCAACCGGAACAAGCACCGCCTGTTGCCTATGCGGATCGGTTTGAAAAGTGGATTAGGGAGTGTGTTAAAAACCGTGAAACTGAAAAGCTGAGTAATCCGCACTTATACAGCGAAGACTTCAAACGCTCTCATCCAACAGACGAGCACTATGTGACGTTACTTATTGCTATGGGAGCAAGTGAAGCCGGTGAGCAATTACAGGTATTAGAAGGTGGCATACTCCACGGAGTGATCTCCATGGAGACTTACGGCTGGACTTAAACAAGTAGAAGGAGAGTGAGTTCAGGCATCATCATTCAACTTCTTAAGCTTATAAGCCATTGTTGGCCTTGAGATACCTAGCAATCTGGCTGCTTTGGATACGTTGCCGTCGCTTTCTGCCATGGCGGTGTTTATCAGGATCTCTTCAAAGGATTCCATTTCAAAATTATCTTTGAGCAGCTCTTTTGCCAGTTGGGTTAACTCTTTCTGAGAGACTGAGTCATCCGAAGTTAGGTTGCCAGTAGGGTCGACGATATTCAGGGGATGGCTGGGCTCAACCAAAGATGGGAAAAAGTTTTCCAGTCCGATCTGTTGATTGTTATCAGTCAGGATCACACCGCGCTCGATCATATTCTCAAGCTCACGAATATTTCCCGGCCAGCTGTAGTTGTTAAATGCTTCCATGGCTTTATCAGAAACCCCTAGCGTGAGTTTGTGATAAGCAGTGTGATATTTATCCAGAAAGTGTTCGACCAGATGGGGAATATCCTCGGTTCTTTCCCTGAGGGGCGGGATAAATACTGGGAATACATTTAAACGGTAGAAAAGGTCCGCTCTGAAACGACCTTCGCTGACCGCCTGTTGCAGATCTTCATTGGTGGCTGCAACGATACGAACATCTATTTTATGGATTTTGCTGCCACCCACTTTTTCCAGTTCGCCTTCCTGCAATACCCTGAGTAATGAGGCCTGCGCCCGAGGTGTCAGCTCAATGACTTCATCCAGAAAAATAGTACCGCCGTGGGCACGTTCAAACTTTCCCTCTCTGGATTGAGTGGCACCGGTAAAGGCGCCTTTTTCAACACCGAACAGCTCAGCTTCAATCAGTTCCTGTGGCAAAGTTGCACAATTAACAGCAACAAAGGGTTTATCTGCCCGGTCACTGGATAGGTGCAAACCTTTCGCAACAATCTCTTTACCCACCCCGGTTTCACCCAGCAGTAGGGTGGTAACACGGCTTTTGGATGCGCGGTTAATCAGCTGGCAGACTTTTTTAAAGGCGGGGGATTTTCCGACCGATTGATACAGAAGCTCATCATCCTGTAGTAAACCTATACCGGATTTAAAGACATCAACTTCTGTCTGCAGTGCCATAAGCTGGTCGATGATTGGATCAGGTTTCAGATAACGTTCAATCTCAGCCGGGTCATCCCATTCTTCACCCGGGCGGCCGACATTAGTACAGTGGTCATCACCACAGGCTACACAGCGGGTCTCTTTAAACAAAATTCGGCGCTGCATGTAATAGCTGGTGTAACCGCTGGCATATCCCAGTAGAGTCCAGCAGACCGGATCTTCAGAGGGACCAAAATCACTCATATGAATCTCTGCTTCATAAGATCCGTGCCAGTCGAACTCGCCGTAGAACTCTCCTTTTTCAATGTCCATTTCAATATGGATAGGGCGGACTTTTACAATACCTTCGATGGTGTGCATTTGCGGGCCGACCAGAAAGGCATCCTGATTGCTCATATCCGGTCGGATTCGTTTTGCCAGTTCCGCATCTCTCTGACCTGCTTCGTAGCCAAAACGTGTCAGCAAGCCTTTTGCCCGTTCAGTCCCCAGTGTTTCAATCAGCTCTTTTCGCAAAGAGCCCATAACACCGGAATGGATCAATAGCATTCTCTGTTCATTCAGCCAGATCTTGCCATTTTCAATATCGAACTTGATCTGGGCTAACAGATCTTCTGCTGATGGGCTAGGTAGTTGTTTACGCTCTGTACTCATACGGGCCTGGTTTTTTTATTATTCAGTTTACGGGCGTGTTGCATTACTTCTTCAGACGATAGGCCATCTGAGGTCTGGTAATGCCGAGTAATCGGGCTGCCTGGGTGACATTGCCACTGGCTTTTGCCATCGCTCGTTCCAGCAATGTTTGTTCAAATGAATTCAGATCAAATTCAGAACCTAGAAGCTGATCCACAAGGTCGTCGTTTTCAGTGGATGCTTCGTCGCTGTTTAGTAAGGCTCCGGAACTGTCTACATTCAGAGGATGGCTGGGTTCTGCCAGAGACGGGAAGAACGATTTCATATCAATAGTGCGATTGTTATCGGTCAGGATTATTCCGCGTTCAATCATGTTTTCCAGTTCTCGGATATTTCCGGGCCACTTATACTTCATCAGACTTTGCAGGGCTTTACCTGATACCCCCATTGTCTTTTTGTTGTACATGGTGTGATACTTTTCAAGGAAGTGCTCAATCAGTAGGGGGATATCCTCAACCCTGTCTCGCAGGGGAGGGATTTGAACAGGATAAACATTCAGACGGTAGAAAAGGTCAGCACGGAATTTACCGGATTTTACTGCTTCAGCGAGATTTTCATTGGTAGCAGCAACGACACGGACATCAATTTTACGTACCTGATTATCGCCGACACGCTCCATTTCGCCTTCTTGTAACACTCTTAACAGGGCAGCCTGAGCACGAGGGTTAAGCTCAACCACTTCATCCAGAAATATGGTGCCGCCATTGGCACGTTCAAATTTACCCTCGCGGGATTGGGTTGCGCCGGTATAAGCTCCTTTGCGTACACCAAAGAGCTCAGCTTCGATCAGATCCGGTGGAATGCAGGCACAGTTGACGGCAATAAATGCTTTTTCAGATCGTTCGCTGGTCTTATGCAATCCTCGTGCGACAACCTCTTTACCAACACCGGTTTCACCCTGCAGCAAAACAGTGACAGTACTGGATGAAGCCCGCTCAATAAGATGGCATACATGCTTAAATGCCTCGGATTGACCTACAGAATTAAACATCTGAACATCGCTTGAGCAGCGATTATCTTTCAGGTGTTCGCGCAGGGTGGACATCTCATAACGAAGTGCGAAAAGCTCTTCAATAATTGGGTCTGGCAGCAGGCAGCGTTCCAGCTCTTCCTGATCTTCCCACTCTTCAGCGGGTTTACCCACGATATGACAATGATCATGACCGCAGCCACTGCACTGCAGCTCTTTAAACATGATCTTTTTGCCCATGTAATAGCTGCAATAACCACTGGCGTAGCCCAGTAAAGTCCAGCAGATTGGATCTTCGGCTATGCCAAAGTCATTGATATGTACTTCAGCTTCATAGGAGTCGAACCAATTAAACTCGCCGTAAAATTCACCCTTATCAACATCGAATTCCAAGGCAACCGGCTGAACCCGGACCATACCTTTAATGCAATGCATCTGAGGTCCAACCAGAAAAGCTTCATCGGTGGATATTTCGGGGCGGATTTTGTGTGCAAACTCTGCATCGCGCATGCCGGACTGGTATCCGAAGCGCATTAAAAAACCTTTGGCACGTTCAAGGCCTAAGGATGCTATTAATTCCTGTCGCAGTGAGCCCATAACAGCAGAATGAATCAACAGCATGCGTTGTTCATCCAGCCATATTTTCCCATCTTCATAGGCAAACTGGATTTGAGAGATCAGGTCTTCAGACGTCGGTAACTGAAGCGCCGTTTGTTCGCTCATTCTCTTCTCGCTTAGTTTTATTGTTGTTATATCCGCGTGGGCAGTGATAACCCATACAGCCTTTTCGTAATGAAGGCTTTCTATTAGCAAAACCCGTGCACAAAAACTTCTGGCCTTAGAAGTTGTGTTTGCGTCGGTTTAAGCTCGCGCAGTATGGGGCGGCTCATAACAATTTGGTATTCACTGTTGTGGCTGAAAAATCGTCAATTAAGGCGCGAGGAATGAAGTTTGGTTATTCCAAATGAATGACAAGCAACGCCAAGTGACTGTTTTTTCAGCCACAACCCAAAGGGCTGGGTTCGTTTTTGCACCCAACCGCGTTGTCAGTCACTCATGTAGAACAACTACACATCACTCCTTCCGCCTAGTTGGACACAAAACCGTTTTCCAGCAGTGATCATCAAACTGTTGTGAGCCGCCCCTAAGCAAATAATTAATTATTAACCCTAGCCTAATCATTTCATCACCCTTTTAACAGGGGGGGTAATAGGTTTTTTTTAGGTGTAATTAGTCGTATGCAGGTACTTAAAAATAAAATTTACAACAGCTAAAAATCATTAAAAAACAGTTAGTTATTATTCTAGTTCAACTCTTGTGTTTCTGCCCGAAATTAATTGGTGGCACAGCCCTTGCTGATAGATCCAGTGACTTCGAATCAAATAGTGAGTTAACGAAATGACAAACGTAGAGCTTCAAATGCATAGGGGTAATGCGAAAAAACCTTTCGATCGATTGGTTAAGTATATCCGTGTGCGGAGTGAGCCCGGTGCCCGTTTCGTCGAGTTCGATTTTGCTATTGGCGACCCAAATCTGTTTGTTGAGCTGATTATGCCACAGGGTGCGTTTGAGCACTTTTGTGCAAAAAACGAGGTTGTGCATATGACCGACGAACAGATGCAGGCTGTTGATGCCGAGATGGAGAAGTGGCGCTACGGAGAAGATACGCTCATGGCTCATAACCATGAACGTAACAACTAATAACAATAAGCTTGGATAAACCGCAATGACTATTGAAATCAAAACCGCGACGCTAGAGCCGGTCCGCAATACCTTTGCACATATCGAGCGTCGATTTGGTGATAAACCGGCGACTCGTTATCAGGAAGCAACCTATGACGTGCAGTCAGAGGCTTACTTTCACTACCGTCCCCTGTGGCAACCGGATAAAGAACTGAATGATCCGAGCCGTACTGCTCTTAAGATGGAAGACTGGTATGCGTTTAAAGATCCACGCCAGTTCTACTACGGCACTTATGTACAGCAGCGCGCGAAGATGCAGGAAGTGGCTGAAAGCAACTACGCCTTCTTCGAAAAACGTAAGCTGGCAGATCACCTTTCAGAAGAGGTGAAGCTGAAAATTATCCGCTGCCTGCTGCCACTGCGTCATACAGAACACACTGCCAACCTCAACAACATGTACGCCAGTGCTTACGGTTACGGAACCGCAATTACCCAGGCCTGTTTGTACAACGGCATGGACCGTTTAGGCATTGCGCAATATCTCTCCCGCATCGGTCTGATTCTGGATGGCAATACAGGCGATGCTCTTAAAGAAGCTAAATCCTATTGGATGAGCGATCCCATCTGGCAGGGCCTGCGCCGTTTCGCTGAAGAAACCACAGTGACTGAAGACTGGTTTGAAGTGCTGGTGGCTCAGGATGTGGTGATGGACTCCCTGATATACAACCTGATCTTTGATCAGTTCGAAGCGAAATTGTCGGAATCCGGTAACCACGATGTGGGCATGCTGACAGAGTTTATGCAGCTGTGGGCTAAGGATACTAATCGCTGGGTGGATGCGGTGCTGAAGATAGCAGCGGCAGAGTCCGAAGAGAACAAAACACTGCTGGAAGGCTGGATTGAGAAGTGGCGTGGTAAAGCAGAAGAAGCATTGTCGCTGCTGGCTCATGAAGCGGTAGAAGAAGGTGCCTTGCAGACTGCTCGCGAAGCACTGGATAAACGTCTGGCAAAAGCTGGTCTGTTCAAATAAGAGGATTCACCGAGATGTCAAAAGTATATATCGCACTGCAGGACAACGATGAGTCCCGCTATATCGTCGAGGCGATTGAAGAAGACAACGCCGATGCCACGGTGATTCATATGCCCGCGATGATTCGCATTGAGCGAGAAGGGCGTCTGGCCATCAACCGTGAAACGGTGGAAGAGAAAATGGGCCGTGACTGGGATGTGCAGGAGCTGCACGTGAACCTGATCACTCTGGGTGGCAACGTAGAAGAAGACGATGACAGTCTGACGCTGCATTGGAACGAATAAAAATAAAAGGTCTGAATCATGGCTAAGAAACTAAACATAAAAGATAAATACCGTTTGCTGACGCGTGATCTGGATTGGGAATATTCCTATGCGGATCGTAAAGACGCTTTTCCCTTTGAAGAGTTTGAAGGGATTAAAATCACTGACTGGAGTAAGTGGGAAGACCCTTTCCGTCTGACCATGGATTCCTACTGGAAGTATCAGGCAGAGAAAGAGAAAAAGCTGTATGCGATCTTTGATGCCTTCTCCCAGAATAACGGTCATCTCAACGTGGTGGACCCGCGTTATGTCAACGCAATCAAAATCTTCCTGACCGGCGTATCGCCACTGGAATACCAGGCGTACCAGGGCTTTGCCCATGTAGGTCGTCAGTTTGGTGGTGTGGGTGCACGAGTGGCTTGTCAGATGCAGTCTTTGGATGAGTTGCGTCATGTACAGACTCAGATCCACGCGATGAGCCACTACAACAAGTTCTTCGATGGTTTCCAGGAATACAGTCACATGCATGACCGTGTCTGGTACTTGTCTGTTCCGAAATCGTTCTTTAACGATGCTCGTGCAGCAGGTCCTTTCGAGTTCATGATTGCGATTGGTTTCTCCTTCGAATACGTACTGACCAACCTTCTGTTCGTACCCTTTATGTCGGGTGCAGCACATAACGGTGATATGGCAACAGTGACCTTTGGTTTCTCGGCGCAGTCGGATGAAGCCCGTCATATGACGCTGGGTCTGGAAATCATTAAATTCCTGCTGGAACAGCATGAAGACAATGTTCCAATCGTGCAGAAGTGGATTGATAAATGGTTCTGGCGCGGCAGCCGTCTGCTCACCATCGTTGCGATGATGATGGACTACATGCTTCCGAACAAAGTGATGTCCTGGAAAGAAGCCTGGGAAGTCTACTTCGAAGAAGCCGGTGGTGCGCTGTTCAAAGATCTGGCGCGTTACGGCATCAAAATGCCTAAGTACGCCGATGTGATCGAGAAAGAGAAAGAACACATCTCGCATCAGGCGTGGTGGACGTTCTACACCCACGGTCATGCTGCGGGTTTCCATACCTGGATTCCAAGTGATGAAGAACTGGACTGGTTGTCGGAGAAGTACCCGGACACGTTCGACAAATACTACCGTCCGCGTTGGGAATTGGCGAAAGAGATGGAAGCCAAAGGTGAGCGTTTCTACACCAAGGGTCTGCCACAACTATGTACCACTTGTCAGATCCCGATGCTGTTCACTGAGATGGATGACCCGACTCAAACCGCTTATCGCGATTGCGAGCATGAGGGGGATCGTTACCACTTCTGTTCAGATGGTTGTAAAGACATCTTCGAAGATGAACCTGAGAAATTTGTACAGTCATGGTTGCCTGTGCATCAGATCTTCCAGGGCAACTGCGGTGGCCCGGATGTTGGAGACGTACTCAGCGATTTCTATCGCATGAATGTGGGCGCAGACAACATGGATATTAAAGGTTCACCAGACGAAGAACGCTGGAATAAATGGAAAGGCGTTGCCTAAACGATAATAACAATACCAGTGCTGCCAGCAGTCAGGGCAGCGCTGCAAGATCAGGAGAATAACAATGCCTGTAAGAGCTATTACGCCGGACTATCAAGGCGAAGTAATGGATAAGCGTGAAAACTTTGGTGATAACCAGGTGGTTTATGTTGGCTGGGATCATCATCTGATGTTCTGTGCCGCGTTTGCTTATCCGGTGCCCCCGCAGATGCCGTTTTCCGCGCTGCTGAATGAGGTGATGCCAACAACTTTTGCGTCACACCCGGAATTCGAAAAAGTGAACTGGGAAACTGCAGAATGGTTACTGGATGGCCAACCGTTTATTCCTCAGCTGGATGTGGCTTTGGAAGATCAGGGTGTTGGTCATAAATCCCTGCTGCGTTTTCAGACACCTGAGTTGAAGGGATTCCAGAACGCGGGTGTTTAACCCGCGCTTTATGGAGAATAGATATGAGTTATGAAGTAACCATTGAGCCCACCGGCGATGTGATCGAGGTGGATGAGGGCCAGACCATACTGGATGCAGCCCTGAGACAAGGAGTGTGGCTACCGTTTGCCTGCGGGCACGGTACCTGCGCAACCTGTAAATGTCAGGTAACTGAGGGTGATGTTGAGATTGGTAACGCCTCACCGTTTGCCCTGATGGATATGGAGCGGGACGAGGGCATGATCCTGGCCTGTTGCGCCACCCCGGAATCGGATCTGGTGATCGAAGCCGATATCGATGTGGATGATGACTTTGAAGGTTACCCGGTTCGGGACTTTAAAGGCACCGTGACAGAAATTGTGGATCTTTCGCCGACCATCAAAGGTATTCACTTTGAGCTGGATGATGCGATTGATTTCCAGGCGGGGCAGTACATCAACCTGAACATTCCAGGCGTTGAAGGGTCGCGTGCCTTCTCAATCGCCAACAAACCGTCTGAAAACCAGAAACTGGAACTGCATATACGTCAGGTTCCGGGTGGTGCAGGGACAACCTACCTGCATGAAGAGTTGAAGGTAGGGGATGAGCTTGAAGTATCAGGCCCATACGGTCAGTTCTTTACCCGGCTTTCCGATCCGAAAGGTGCGATCTTTATTGCCGGCGGTTCGGGTTTATCCAGCCCGCAGTCGATGATACTGGAGATGATCGAGAAGGGTGATCCCCGCGAGATCTATCTGTTCCAGGGGGCGCGAAATGTTGCGGAACTGTACAACCGTGAAATCTTTGAAGCACTGGATCGGTCCCATGAAAACTTCCACTACATTCCGGCGCTGAATGCTCCGGAGGAAGGGGATAACTGGGAGGGTTATAACTGCTTTGTGCATGAAGCGGTGAATGACTATTTCGACGGCAAATGCGACGGCCATAAAGCCTATCTATGTGGTCCGCCACCGATGATTGATGCGGCGATTACGACCCTGATGCATGGAAGATTATTTGAACGGGACATCCATATGGAACGTTTCTATACCGCTTCGGATGGAGCGGAAGAGCAATCTAAGTCGGCGTTATTTAAGCGGATCTGATTTATTAATTGTTGTGAGAAAAAAGCCTGATTTTGATCGGGCTTTTTTGTGTCTGGAGCAAACAGCCCGCTGTTACCTTCAGCTTATTTTTCTTCTGGGATCAGCTTGATTTTGTCCTTGCCTTTTCCAGTTGCCCATTACATATTTAACACTTAGGGAAATCGCTGTGCAGAATAACGCGCGCAGTTAGTCGTCAAAATGCCTTTGCTCGTTATTAAAATGTTAGGTGTTAACGCAATCACCAAGGATGAAAAATGGAAAGTCGGATTCCGCTACCAACAGATAATGTTTTTAAGTTTTACGCTTTATTTGGCTTATTACTGTCTATTTTTGGCTTTGGTGCATTACTTTACGTTAATCAAGCCCATAACAATCTAATCTACGAAAATACTGTGGAATACCAAACTCTTAAGCATAGGCACGAATCCGTTCGCACGTTACAAGACGAGGCCCGCCTACATGTGCTGGAGAGTAAACTTGAAATCGCCAAGCAAAATAAAGATGCATATTTAGTCTGTATCGGTGTAATCACTTTTGTAGGCATATATATGATCTGGTATGGATTCAGAACATGGCACACCGTTATCCAACCCATGCAAGATGAAATAACTCGGTTAAATATTAAGAAATTGAAGCAAGAGGTAGGTGAAGAAAAAGCACCAAGATAAATAGGGCCAGAGTACATTTATTCCGTTTATTGTTACCCCTTTTTTGCAAACTAGCCGCAAATGCGGGCGTTATTCCATCAAAACATAAAAGGCTTAAGAGCGTCTAACCAAGCTGCCTTAAGCCTTTATATTCGTTTAGATCACTACATTAATTCAATTCATTTGAAAGCTTTTTATAACCCTCAACTAACCAGTGATTTGCGCTGACGACTGATTCTGAGAACGAAGAATAATCAGGTGGTACCTGCTCAATCTGGTTAAGGTCGAAGTCAGGGCCAATATTGGTCATGGGTGGAACATGCATTTTAGCCGGTAGGTCCATGCCATCCACAACGCAGTTGTGGCGTATGACACAACCCTTATCAACATGGGCGCGGAAAACGACGCTGTTAAAGCCTATAAACACGTCGTCACCCACTTCACATGGGCCATGAATGATTGAGCGGTGGGCGATGGATGTTCGCTGACCTATGGTGACTGCCGCACCGGATTTGGAATGGATTACCACTCCGTCCTGAATATTGGAATCCCGGCGAATAATGATGGGTTCCAGGTTGCCGGTTTCATCAACTTCATCCGCACGAATAACTGCGTATGGGCCAACAAAAACATTGTCTTCAATGATGACACGACCACAGATGATTGCGGTTGGATCAATAAAGGCTTTTTCTGATACTTCAGGGCTGTATCCAGAAGGGTTTTTTCTCAGCATTTTTCATGTCCTGTACAAATTGATATCTACTTTTACTTATAATCTTGTTGCTGCGCCCAGGCGTTGGTTCTGCCTGTTCCCAGTTCAGCTTTTTCCAGTTCAACAGGGGCGAGCGTGAATCTGTCTATTGTTTTGATTATTCGGGCTTAGGTTTAACGGTTGAAATGCAGCGCCATAGCGTTTGATTCCTGATGCAGTTGTTGACCATCAAAAACCTGATTTCCGTTAACCCAGGTGGAAATAATCCGCGAGTTAAAACAGAGGCCGTCAAACGGTGTCCATCCACAGTGGTAATGGCAGTTTGAGTGGCTGACTGGAGTGGTTGCGTTAGGATCTACCAGAACCAGATCTGCAAAATATCCTTCTCGCAAATATCCTCGTTCAACTATGCCGTAGCGGATAGCGGGGTTATGGGCTGTTTTTTCGACCACCATTGGCGCGGAGATTTTTTTGTTGTGCACATGATCAAGCAGACTCAGCAGGGCGTGTTCGACCAGCGGTAATCCAGCAGGTGCTTTGATATATTCTGCTTGTTTTTCATCCCAGGTATGCGGTGCATGGTCAGTGGCGATAATGTCGATCTGCCCGGTATGCAAGGCTTGTATCAACGCAGCCCGATCGGATGGGGATTTAATCGCAGGATTACACTTAATCATGTTGCCGCGATCCGGGTAATCTTCTTCGCTGAACCACAGGTGGTGAACACAGGCTTCTGCGGTAATATTTTTATTACCAACAGGGCCGGGCTCAAATAAGCTCAACTCCTTTTCGGTGGTGATGTGCAACACATGCAGCTGGCTACCGTGTTTCTTTGCCAGCTCAACCGCATAGGATGATGATGCATAACAGGCTTCGACTGAACGTATTTTGGGATGATCTGTGATAGTGGGGTGGATACCAGCGTTCTTATAATCCTGCATGTTACGCTGCATAATCGGCCCGCTTTCACAGTGGGTCACAATCAGGATTGGGCTTTCACGAAAGATTGCATCCAGAGCGTGGGGGGCTTCAACCAGAAGATCACCGGTGGATGCGCCCATAAAAACTTTTACGCCACAGTAGCGGGATGGGTCCAGACGTTTAATTTCATCCAGATTGTGTTCGGTCGCACCCAGGTAGAATGAATAGTTAGCCAGTGAGCTTTTTTCGGCTATACGGAATTTGTTTTCCAGGGCCTCAACGGTGGTTGTTGAAGGGCTAACGTTAGGCATCTCCATAAAGCTGGTAATACCCCCGGCAACTGCGGCACTGGATTCACTGGCAATGGTGCCCTTATGGATCAATCCGGGTTCCCGGAAATGGACCTGATCATCAATCATTCCCGGTAGTAGCCAATAACCTTCTGCATCAATTATCTGTTCGCCTGCCTTGGATGAAATATCCTTTTTGATTAACTCTATTCTTTGCCCTGTAATCCGCAAATCAGCGACAAACTCGGTGCCTTCATTAACCAGCGTTGCATTTTTTATCAGGGTGGATTTCTTCATAGGCGGGTCTCTTGGGTAGCCGTCATTTCTATAATATTGATGTTATAATATAGCATTTTGTATTAAGGACGATATGCCATATTTCGCATTACACATTTTGCTTTAGGTGCTTCATTAAAATTGAGCCTTATGATGCAGACTAAAAGGGCGGTTAATGATTTGCTCACGCATGTTTTAATCTTTTGATTATTTGATTAATGAATCAGTTTTACATTCAGGCTTTGTAAAGAAACTGGAATGTTTATTTGTTGTTAACTGGTTGTTAATAAAGGGATAATTTTTAAATAAAGATATCTGGCACAACCGTTGCTCCATCATCACTGTAGAGGTGTATCTACACCAAAAAATACAGCTATTGGTGATGTAAATATGACGTCGATAATTAAAACAACATACGTCGACAACCGGGAAACCGGTGAAATTGTGCGTGGTGTGACAGTTAAGCCAGAGAAGTTTAAGAAAGCTGCAATCTATGCGGCAGCTCTTCCGATCTTTCTGACAGGATGTGAAGCCCCTCTGAACCTTGAGGGTGTT
>JAILXS010000005.1:0-255921 GCA_050789425.1 Neptuniibacter sp. | reverse complement strand
TTCACAACTTTATTACCTGCTTACATTTTTTATGCTTAACCCTGTTACAAAAAGTTACTGGGTTTTCTCAAACATCAGATCCCAAACGCCGTGTCCGAGCCTCTCGCCACGCTTCTGGAATTTAGTAACCGGGCGCCATTCGGGTTGAGGTGAGTACTTACTATCCCCAGCAACGTTTTGATAACCTTCAGCAACACTCATCACTTCCATCATGTGCTCTGCATAATTTTCCCAATCTGTTGCCATGTGGAACACACCGCCTACCTTTAATTTCTTACGCAGGGTCTGGGCAAATTCGGGCTGAACTATACGGCGTTTATGATGACGTTTTTTGTGCCATGGATCAGGGAAGAACAACTGGATACAGTCCAGACTTTCATCCGGAATACATTGAGCCAACACCTCTATGGCATCGTCGCAGAAAACCCGGATATTGGATAAGCCCGCTTTTTCAGCATTACTCAGGATACGCCCCACACCCGGACGGTGAACCTCAATACCGATATAGTTTTTTTCCGGTTGATCCTTCGCCATCTCGATCAGGGAATCGCCCATGCCAAAGCCAATTTCCAGAACCACCGGGGCTTCCCGACCAAACACATCAGCCAGATTCAGCATACCGTTTTCCAGGTTCAGACCCATCTGAGGCCAAACCGATTCCATAGCTTTCTGTTGCCCTTCGGTCATACGACCGGCACGCAAGACAAAGCTTTTAACGGTACGCATATGCTTCTGCTCAGAACCGGATTCTGACCCTTGTTGTTCAGTGCTGTTATCTTCTGACATCTGATCTAACCTGATACAAATAAAACAAAACAGCCTGACCTTTATTCAGCCAGGCTGTCATAACAAACCTATTTTAAGGCTTACTTTCCTACGATTGTGCCTTCCATCGGAGATGAAGCACTAGCGTATTTCTTACGTGGCATACGCCCCGCCAAATAGGCTTCACGCCCGGCCTCAACTGCTTTTCTCATTGCCGAAGCCATAAGAATTGGATTCTGAGCACCGGCGATCGCTGAATTCATCAACACAGCTTCACAACCCATCTCCATCGCAACAGCGGCTTCAGATGCAGTACCTACACCAGCATCAACCAGTACTGGCACTTTGCAGTCCTCCATAATAACGTTGATGTTATGGGGATTCAGGATGCCCAGACCGGAGCCGATCATAGAACCCAGCGGCATAATCGACACACAACCTATAGATTCCAGCTCTTTTGCCACGATCGGGTCATCACTGGTGTAAACCATTACCTTGAAGCCATCACGCACCAGCTCATCTGCCGCTTTAATGGTTTCCACTACATTCGGGTACAGGGTTTTCTGATCACCCAGTACTTCCAGTTTCACCAGATCGTGACCATCCATCAACTCACGCGCCAGTTTACAGGTACGTACCGCATCAACGGCGTTAAAGCAGCCTGCTGTGTTCGGCAGAATGGTGTATTTATCCGGCGAGATCACATCCAGTAGGTTCGGCTCGTCCGGATTCTGGCCAATATTGGTTCTGCGTACTGCAACAGTAACAATTTCAGCACCGCTGGCTTCGATCGCCAAACGGGTTTCTTCTAAATCTTTGTATTTCCCGGTGCCAATCAGCAGGCGGGAGTTAAAACTTTGACCTGCAATAATCAGGGGGTCATTAAGTTGTGACATGTGCATCCCAGTGTTTGTGTGTTTTATTGTCTTTTTTTATCGGCTGATAAGGATGAATTAACCACCACCGATGGCATGAACGATCTCAACCCGGTCAGCGTCGTTAAGAACTGTACTGACATGTTCACTGCGCGGAATAATTTCCAGATTAAGCTCAATAGCTATACGTTTTTCACCAAGTTCCAGCTCTTCTATCAAGCCAGTCAGTGTGGTGCCATCCTGCAACTGCAGCATTTCACCATTCACCTGAATCTGCATTGATCTATCTCCTGTAGGATAAAAATGCCATGTAAGCCAGCAGTCCCCAGCCAAGTAAAAATGCAATGCCTCCCAAAGGAGTGATTGCGCCAAGAGCCCTTACCCCGGAAAGGGCTAGTAGATAGAGGCTTCCGCTGAACAGTGCAATTCCCGTCACAAACGCCCACCCAGACCATTTTATAAGTTTCTCTGAACTACTTTTCGGGACTAAACCCAGAAAAAGTAATGGGACGGTGTGGTAAAACTGATATTCAACCGCTGTTTGATATATCAGATACATCTCAGGTGTCAGCATGGTTTTCAAAGCATGCGCTCCGAAAGCACCTAATGCTACTGCCAGAAAACCACTGATAGCAGCCAGCAGAACCAGAGTGGGGTTTAGCATACGAAATCCATCTAAAAACGAGCAGCAATTATAACCAAATAATTATCTGTTGACTGCTTTCTGCAAAGAGAAAAAATTGCATAAAAAAAGCCGCTAAATGCGGCTTTCTTAATGAGATAGGGTAATTACGCTTCCATTGAAACTCGTATTTTCTTCATCGCATTTTTTTCCAACTGACGAATACGTTCAGCTGAAACACCATATTCAGCAGCCAGTTCATGCAATGTTGCTTTATCATCCGTCAACCAGCGGCGCGCCAGAATATCTTTGCTGCGATCATCCAACTGTTCCATTGCCTGCATCAGGCGGCGTTGCGAATCTGCTTCCCAATTGGCATCTTCCAACTGCACAGAAGGATCTGCACTTTTGTCTTCCAGGAAATTAGCCGGCGCCCAGAGATCTTTTTCGTCATCCGTACCTTCAGGCGCATCAAATGCAGTATCCACCGAAGCCATACGGCCTTCCATCTGACGTACAACTTTTGCTTCTACGCCCAGATCTTCAGCGATGGCATCCGCTTCATCATTGGTTAACCAGCCCAGACCTTTTTTCATGGAACGCAGATTAAAGAACAACTTACGCTGAGCTTTAGTCGTGGCAACTTTAACAATACGCCAGTTACGCAGAATAAATTCATGCATCTCTGCTTTAACCCAGTGTACTGCGAACGAAACCAAGCGTACGCCCATGGTTGGGTCAAAACGTTTGACTGCCTTCATCAGGCCGACATTACCTTCCTGAATCAGGTCACCTAAAGGCAGACCATAACCAGAATAGGTTTTCGCCACGTGCACTACAAAACGAAGGTGAGACATAACCATCTGGCGTGCAGCATCAACATCGCCATCAAAATACAGGCGCTCTGCTAATTCACGCTCTTCCTCGGCGGTCAGTACCGGAATAGCGGTAACCGTCTGAACATATGCATCCAGATTCTGGCCGGGAGACAGGTTATTAACAACTTGCAAGCTAGTGCTCATTCAAACCTCACATCATTCTGCTATAGACCGCAGATATGACATTAAATTAATTCGAAAGTTCAGTAAAAATAGTAAAATTTCCACAGAGGAACTGGCAAATATAGAAGAGATAAAGTTAAAACGCAAATGGGCGGAGGTTATTTCGGTTCAATCTCTCGCAAGTGCCTGCTGACGGCCAGCTTTGCGCCTAAAAGCCCTAATAATACTCCGGCAATTACCAGTATTAAGCTGTCACTAAACCCTAAACCCTGAAGATCAAAGCCACTCTGGTACAGGGCGGCAATTTCGGAGACCGGGGTCGAGATCAATAGCAGGCTGATCTGAATAAACAACCAGGCTATTGCCGTTCCCAACAACCCAAACCAGAAACCGGTATAGATAAACGGTCGCTGTACCCAGGAGTCGGTTGCACCTACCAATTTAGCTACCTGGATCTCATCCTTACGGTTTTCAATGGACAAGCGAATTGTATTACCCACCACCAGCAGGACCGACAGTGCTAATAAGCACCCCAGAACCATTACCAGGCGGTTAGCCAGTTCAACATAGGCGGCCAGTCGCTCAACCCAGACCATATCCAATACCGCCTGTTCCACCTCTTGTAGCTGACTCAGCTCTTTCTGGAGTTCTTGTAAGACCGCTTTGCGGCCATCGCGCGGCTGAATTACCACGACGGCGGGAAGCGGGTTCGACCCCAGAAATTCAAGTACATCTGAAAAATCAGAAATAGCCTGAAATTCCAACAACCCCTGATCTTTAGTCACCAACTCCACCGCAATCAGGTCCTGTCGCAGTAACATTTTATGGCTGAAAGCTTCCGCTTGTTCGTCTGATAACTCTTTCTGTAAATATAAGGAAATCTTCGGATCACCCTGCCAGTCGCCACTTAATTGATGTACGTTTTTGAGGCCAACGTACATCAACCCTGGTAACGCCAGGGCGATGGCCAGTACAGCCAAGGTCATCAGTGTAGGTATAGGTGTTTTCCAAAGGCGTGAATAGGAATCCCGGGCAGTGGATTTATGGTGGCGTAACCAGCTTCTACTGTGACCCGCAATGTCCACCTTGTGCTTTGCTGCGCCTTTATTACCTACAGGAGTTGCAGAGGCGGTATTGGTTGGCGCTGGAGTATGCCGGACAGCACCTCTTTTTGACTGTTCACGGTTAGCCACCCTGTAGCAACCTCCCATGATCCAATACCAATGTTCTGAGTCCGGTGCGCGAGATTAATGCCAGATCATGACTAGCGATTAAAACCGTTGTGCCATGGCGGTTAAATTCCATGAACAGCCCCATGATTTCCGCCGATAATTTTGGGTCCAGATTACCGGTAGGCTCATCCGCTAGTAGAAGTTGTGGTTTGTGTACGATTGCCCGGGCGATGCCAACGCGTTGCTGCTCACCCGTGGATAAAGTAATGGGGTTGAGGTTTTCTTTGTGCAACAACCCAACTTTATCCAGAGCTGCGCGCACTCGTTTGCCGATATCTTCCGGCTCGTAACCTGAAATTTGCAGCGGCATGGCCACGTTTTCAAATATTGTGCGGTCAAACAGTAGCTGATGATTCTGGAACACCACGCCAATGCGGCGACGGTGGTAAGGGATATCTTCTCGACTGAATTCTGCCAGATCCCTGTCAGCGATCTGCACACGCCCCCGGCTGGGGCGTTCCATCAACATGATCAGCTTTAGCAGTGTAGATTTACCGGCACCTGAATGACCTGTAAGAAATGCCATTTCACCTCGATTCAGGGTGAAGCTGACATCCCTTAAGGCATCATGACCTTCTGCGTAACGTTTACTGACATTGGTAAAGCTGATCATTGCAGATTTCTATATCCTGAGAATCAGTCGAACAACGCGTCCACAAATTCCTGCGAGTTAAATGGGCGAAGGTCATCGATCTGTTCACCCACCCCGATAAAGCGGATGGGCAGATCCATCTGTTTGGCGATGGCAAAAATCACCCCACCCTTAGCGGTGCCATCCAGCTTAGTGAGGGTAATACCGGTAACACCGACACTTTCCTTAAATATCTTTGCCTGGCTCAGAGCGTTTTGACCGGTACCCGCATCCAGTACCAACATCACTTCATGCGGCGCATCCGGTGAAAGCTTTTGCGTTACGCGTACAACTTTCTCCAGCTCCTGCATCAGGTTGTCTTTATTCTGTAGTCGTCCGGCGGTGTCCGCAATCAGAACATCAACACCTTTCGCTTGTGCGGACTGAACTGCATCGTAGATAACGGAAGCTGAGTCGGCACCTGTATGCTGGGCCACTACCGGCACGTCGTTACGTTCACCCCAGACCTGCAGCTGTTCCACAGCCGCCGCACGGAAGGTATCCCCTGCTGCCAACATGACAGACTGCCCTTCACTCTGAAATTTCTTCGCCAACTTACCAATGGTTGTAGTTTTACCCACACCATTCACGCCCACCATAAGAATGACATAGGGCTGTTTGGTTGTGTCGATCTGCAATGGTTGTTCTGATTGGTGCAGAAGATCCGCTAGTTCAGCCTTCAGCGCTTCTTGCAGTGCCTGCGCATCGGATAACTGTTTACGGGCTACTTTTTCGGTCAGACGCGAGATAATCTCTGTAGTCGCTTCAACACCGACATCCGCCATCAGCAGCAGGGTTTCAATCTCTTCCAGAAGATCGTCATCAATCTCTTTCGCACCCAGAAACAGATTACCTAACTGCTCTGTCAGGTTTTCTTTGGTTTTGCTCAGGCCGGTTTTGATCCGGGCAAAAAAGCCTTTCTTCTGCTCTGGCTCTGGCTCTGGCTCTGGCTCTGGCTCTGGCTCTGGCTCTGGCTCTGGCTCTGGCTCTTCAAGAGTCTCAACTTCAGGTTCAGAAGGTACTGAAACTTCAGCTATTTGAGCCGCTTCTGTCTCTGTTTCATATGATTCTGGTTTCTCTTCAACAATTTCGGCTGTAACTTCTGCTTCAGAGTTGTCCTTTACAGGGTTTTCCAGCCCCTGCTCGGGCACTTTTTGCTCTGTATTTTCCTCAGAGCTGCCAAACATGGATTTCAGCTTTTTAAACATCTAAGATCCTCAGTACCGCTTTGCTCATCCATTTGAAATAAAAATAGATTTGCCCCAATTTCAGACTGCTGCATATGACCATAAACGGGGCAAAAAACAGCAGTTAATTTACAAGTCTGGTATCTTATCACAGAGCTTTAGTTCAGAGACTACTCCTTATGGAAAATGAATACCGTCCGTTTTTCTCCCGCAAACAACTCAACATCTTAATGTGGTTCAGTTTAATTGCGATTTTGGTGCTTACTTCATTAGGCCCAGGCGAAGTCGAATATCAGGAGATCCAGCACAATAAGAACAAAAGCGTGTACTGGATGGAGCTCGATGACCAACTGAACACCCTGACGTTATTACTGCCAAGCGATCCTGCTCTGAACCGTTCTCATCAACAATTGCAGCAACTGAAAGCCCAGGTACTTCTTAGCCGCCTGAAGAAGCTCAATAACGCCGCATACACTTATAACGTTTACCCAAGACAGGACCGCATAGAACTGAGTCTGAGCTGGGCAGTAGACAACAAAACCCCTGATATTCCTCAGCTGCTGAAAGAACTGCAGCAGCCAGTACAATCCAACAACTGGATGGATGTACTTAAAACGCTGAAAGCCCGGGATTATCTGAATGGAAAAGCGATTGAGGAGCAGGCAATTGAGAAATTCTTCACGCATTTCCAAGCAGAGATTCCAGACACACTCGTTTCGCTGCCCTCATCCTATGCCCGACTTTTCGACAACATTACTTATGTCATCAGCGGTCATAATGCTGAGGATATTATGGAGCAAGTCTCTGCTATCACCCCAGACCACTCTGGGGCTCAATTCAACGCAGCTCAAACTCCACTAGCAGCAGATCTGGAACTACTCTCTGATCAATCTCAGCTGTTTGTCTTTCTTACCGGGGAGCCCATACCGCCACGTGCCGATAAGCAGTTTGCCGCACAACGTGTTTCTGCTCAGGTTCTACAGGATCTTCTCGAAAGTCAGCAGCAATCCTATAGTTATAAATACCGTTTATTATGGGGCGCATTACAGACCACTGGATATCGCGCTGTGATTATCAAAACAGACCAGCCTGCAAAAGCGATACTCTCGCAGCTACAAACACTGATCACTGAAGACGCTGTAGAATCCAGCCAGAAACGTCTGATAGTGCAGTGGCAGGAGCGTATGCGTGATCTGAAGAACCAGATTCAGGCGATGAACCTGATCGCCTATTACGATCTTCCCCTCACAACCATGGAAGACTATGCTGAACAGATTGAAGATGTAGACAAAGAGCAGGTTGTCACGCTTGCCAGAAAAGCACTGGATACTGATCTGCATATCAATATAATGCTGAGCCCTTCGAATTAAGAGTTTTCAGGTCGGAAAGGACAAGTATGGGACGTCGAAACCCGCAAAGAGCAAACAACAAGGTCGCAATACCGAGCTCTCATCTGCGCATTATTGGTGGTCAGTGGCGGGGGCGTAAACTTGAGTTTATGGCCGTTGATGGATTGAGACCGACCCCAGACAGAGTCCGGGAAACCTTATTTAACTGGGTTCAACCCTATATTTCAGGAGCCCGTTGCCTGGACCTGTTCAGCGGCAGTGGAGCTTTGGGACTGGAAGCTCTCTCCCGTAACGCTGAAAGCGTCACCTTTGTGGATCTGAATAACATCACAACCCGACAGCTGCAAACCAATCTGCAACTGCTCAAAACTCAGTCCGCAGAAGTGATACAAGCTGATGTCATGCAATGGTTGGAATCCAGACTCACGGATATGGAACCCCGCTATGATATGGTCTTCATGGACCCACCGTTCCGGCAAGGTATGGTCAGCACCTGTTGTGCGTTACTGGAGTCACATAATCTACTGGCGGAAAACGCCATTATCTACGTTGAAACAGAGTCAGAACTCAGTCACCCTGATGTACCGGAAAACTGGGTAGAACACCGCTCTAAAACCGCAGGTCAGGTGAGTTACCGACTGTATATGCGTAAGAATTGAATCAGCACTTCTCACCGAGGCCATATATAAAGGTAGTCAGTGACTGGCGGATATGGGCCTTGAGTTTAATCTTGTCTCTGCCCAGTAACTGAACACTGCCAACAATTCCAAGAATGATTGCCAGGGTTGCGCTCGGCAATGGGTCTTTTTTGGCGGCTTTATCCGCAATCAAACCCTGCTTACGGCCTTGCTTAATAAACCGGGAAAGGTATTCCAGCCACTCCAGGTGCTCATCATGGATTAATTCTTCGATCGCCTGGAGCTCAGGATCGGAATCTGTACCCCGATGAAAAACATGCCAGATCTTTCCTGCCCTGTCATCTTCAAGGATGAGTAAACACCACTGAGTAAGAAAATCCTCAATAGCCTCAAGTGCATCCTGGCGCGCAGATTGGAGTTGATCGATATACAGGTCATCTATTGGAAAACGGCATTCAGCATAAAGGGCAGACACCAGGTCAGCTCTGTTTTTGAAGTGCCAGTATAATGCACCGTGAGTGAGACCGGACTTTGCAGCCACGTCTTTCAGGGTCGTTCTTGAAATCCCTTTCTCCGCAAATAAGGCTAATGCGGTTTCGAGAAGATGGAGGCGGGTTTTTTCGGCTTCTTCTTTGCTTCGGCGCGGCATAATTACTCAATAAAACCGGGAATGTGCGCGGCATTATATAATGTCCGTCCATCCGGTAGAGTTACAATAAAATTAAGGTTACCCCACTAGAGTAACCTATCTTCGCAACTATCCAAGTTATTATTGTGCGGCCTGCACATCATCCAGATAATAAGCCCCTTCATATTGCTTCAGATCATCCACTTTAAGATCTTTAGGGAAACTAAACCGAGCCACAAAAACCTGTCCGGGTTTTACAAACCCCTTCACATGATCGACGTAACGCTCCAGTTTTTTATTTCGCTTAATATACAGCCCCATAACCATATTTTTCAGTACCGGCCCTTTGGCCTTATAACGCCAGCGAGTTTCTAACTGATGTGTGCCCACCTTACGAGCAGACTTCAGTTTCAAAGCCCCTTCCACCGCCTTAACAAATTGCGATTGCTGTAACTGTCGGCGCTCCTCATACTTTGCGCCCTGATGCTGAACGTAAGCTCCCAGAGCTGTGTTTAAGAGAGCAGATAAACCGCCCCCTTCACCAGCGGCCACCTCCTGTTGATTCTTTCTCCACAACACATTGTTATCCAGTAACTGTGCAGCATTCTGGTTAATTCGGCCTTTACGGTAGTATTGGGATACGGCTTTACCGGCCGTTAATGTTTCCTGATATCGCTCGGCATTAACTGGATGATCATGGTGGAATAGTGCTCTGGCATTACCCTCTTTTGTGAACTTCCTCTGCCAGATCCGGCTCGCCGCCATAGGGTCATAACCCGCAAGCGCTGAGTAAAGAATGCCGATTTTATCTGCTTCACGTTCACTCTCATGAGTAAAAGCCGCCTGATAACCTGAACGACGAGCAGAATTCGACCCGGCCAGGGCACTGATCTGTGCGTGAGTCTGACGCTCAAAGACATGATTTGCCACGGTATGCGCAATTTCATGACCGATCACGGCAGCCAGTTCAGAATCATCTTTCAGAATCTCCATCAATTTGGAGTGCACGACGATATAAGTACCCCCGGTTGTAAACGCATTAAAACTATCGCGTTTAATCAATAGAGGCTGCCAGCGCTCATGCTTCAGATGTGAGACCTGATGAATACGGTCAAATATTTTCACCAGTCGCAAATACTGTTTTTTATTCACCCCGGAATTGACCGGTCGTTTCTCTTTCTTTTCCTTAGCCAATAGCTGCTCAATATAGGCGTTGCCCTGCTGAATCTGGGCCTGACGATTCGCCATACTCAAGGTCCGCTGCCCGGTGACCCGGTCTCGCTCACTTACAGATTCAGCAACCTGATATAAACTCTGATCCACCTTTTTTAAGGTCTGACAACCCGATACCAGCAAAGCCAGAAAAGAAAGAAAAATGATCTTTTTCATAGGTAACCTCATATACATCCGTAAATACCCACAAAGCACATATAGTTATTTGTAATAAAAAAATAGTTTTTTATAACCGATGGAAATCAATACATTCCATTATAGTATTTGTGTGGCAAAAACAATTCAGATAACATGCCGCACTTGCAAATATGCTAATTAGTTAAAGCTATATGCGTAAGCAGACTATAGCTGCTGTGAACCTAATATGAATACAGCCGTATATCCAGGAACATTTGATCCAATCACCAATGGTCATTCGGATCTGATTGAAAGGGCCGCAAAACTTTTTGATAAAGTTGTGGTCGCAATAGCTGAAAGCCCAAAGAAGAAACCTATGTTACCCCTGGAAACACGGGTTGCTTTGGTCGAGAAGGTAACAGCAAATCTCGATAATGTTGAGATAGTTGGATTTAATTGTCTGCTAGCTGAGTTTCTTGAAGCGCAAAATGCAAATATCATTCTTCGGGGATTACGTGCCGTTTCGGATTTTGAGTACGAGTTTCAGCTCGCTGCAATGAACCGACATCTGGCACCAAACGTAGAAAGTATTTTTCTGACACCAGCGGAGCACCTTTCATTCGTCTCCTCTACACTGATTCGCGAGATTTCGAGTCTGGGTGGCGATGTAAGCAAGTTTGTTCATCCCGCAGTGGCAGAGGCCCTGAGTGAGCACTTGGGCCGGTAACTGTTTAAATTTGAGTGAGGTAGCCAACCATGGCATTGATTATTACTGACGAATGCATCAACTGCGATGTATGCGAGCCGGAATGCCCCAATGAGGCAATCTCTCCGGGTGATGAGATTTATGAAATTGAACCTTCCAAATGTACTGAGTGTGTAGGTCACTACGATACTCCTCAGTGTGTTGAGGTTTGCCCGGTAGACTGTATTCCTAAAGACCCGGATCATGAAGAGACTGAAACCCAGCTGATGGATAAGTATAAGCAGCTGACCGGCCAGTAAGTTTCTGACTCAATAAAAAAGCAGGCTATATGCCTGCTTTTTTATTGCCTAAAGAGTAGCGATTACTGATAGCGCTCCTGCCAGAAGATCATCCGGTCATTACCGCGTGCCCGACCAAAAGTAATCAACGCATCCGGCATGCTGCTGTCATCTGCAGAGCCATCCTGATCCCAATCGTAGCGTAACCAATCCGGCACATTACTGATCCCTATATTGAAGTAACCGGTATTACCTGCGCCCGGAGCAGAGAATTCTAGATTATAGCTACCCGAGGTTGGTTGAGCATTCGCTCCAGATATTCCAAAACTACCCGTAGTGTTACCGCCACCTATAGCAACCGTTCTGTTGGCAACCGTATCAATACTATTACCATCAAAGGTGATATCAGTCAGCGGCAGGGCACTGCAACTGTCGTCAGTAGAGGTTACAAAGCTGGAACCGTTCCAGTACTGAACCGAGAAAGGCACTGGTAAAGGTTCGTTTTCCGGGCCATGGGAGGATTGAATGTACAATCGACCGTAGCGTGCATCGAATTCAGACCCTATTGCAGCTCCAGTACATGCGGCTCCACAACTGCCAGCAGTAACCGGATCATAATTTAATGTTCCTGAATCAAAATTAACGCCATCTCCGAGGCCCGAAGTCTGATCAATATACAGACCTAACTGAAGTTGCTCATAGGGACCATCTTCAAAAGCTCCTGCGCCACCTGATCTTGTAAATGTCAGGTCAGCAATAACTCCTGACGCACCAGATGCGGTCCTATCAACCACCCCAGAAGTCCAGCCACTGAGTGACTCAGACGTATCCAGTCGGGAACTCAGGTCTATACCATCATTTCCGTTTTCAGCTGCAAAGTTGACCTCTTCGGTGTCATACAGGGTAAGGTCGTAGTTTTGAGTAACTGAACCTCCCACAGCTCTCGCTTCAAGGCGATAGGTAACCTCTGAGAATGGCTGCTGCATATATATTATTGAAGAGCAGCTGGAAGTGACGCTGGCATCTAAAAGCGCTATATAATCTGGGTAGAAACGACCTATTTTTGTCACAACACTTTGAATATCCGCATTAGCATCCCCCAGATAATCATCCATCTGAGCAAGAATACTGACGCTCCCTACTTCATCATATTGAAGAGTTTCAGTTACATCTGCGCCACTGCGGTTTGAATAAACATCCAGAAATGGGGTAGTTCCCCCGGTTAAATTACCCTGAACGCCACCAGCAGGTGTATAGGAGTCTGGAGTGACTGATAAAGTGCCAGTAAAGTTAGGTGTAACACCGTTATTTGTTACATCAGCCCCATCATCTGGAATATTGTCATTATTGCTATCATCAGCGCTCTGATAGATATAAGCATTGATAGAAACGTCAAAGTCACTTCCGGCAGAGGTAAAGCCATCACCCCCGGTCTCATCTGCACCCGGATTGTTCGTAACGCCCGCTGTAATTGAAGGGAAGCCAAAGGCGAAAGGCCGGACCACAAAGTCATTTGACTGCCCTGTCATTTCTGGATCAGCAAGACTCACATTAAGGTGCATCAAACCTGCATCATCATAGTTCAGTGTAACAGGGCGAGTACTTATGGAATCACTATCAAAGGTAATATCCACCTCTGTATAACTGAGCGGTGATAAACTATTAAGTAAATCCACCCCAATACCATTAATACTGAAATTCTGGCCGCTAACACAGGTACTTGGGTTACTACATACCGCAGCAAAGCCCACAGACTGAGTACCCGTCACAGAGCTTCCACAAGCTGCTGGGTTCAGCTCATCTGCCTCTACCGCTCTGAGGTAAACATCTGAATTCGATTTCCCTGAAATTTGTGTACCAATATTGAGTGGCACCCCAGCGCTGTCTGTAAACCTAAGAACAGCACTCGCAATTGTTAAATCAGGATCATCCCCGTCGATTGCACTGCCCGATGTTTCAGTAACCGAGCCATCTGTAACATTGAAGCCAAATGTAGCCTCGGTAGTATGACTAAATTCCAACACCATAGAAGATGAACCACTGGAGAAAGCCACAGTCGCTTCTCCATCATTGGCACTGCCGTTATTCAGGCTTTCTCCACCACTAACGACGCTTACCCAATCCCCTAAACCACTGCCAGTAGTTATCGTAATAGTGCTCTGTGCGGCATCAATTGCTGCGTGGCTAGCATCGTGGGCAGTAATGGTTATCTGTTCTGATAAGCAGGTAACGCCATTGCCACTATGGCTAATGGAGTAGTGATCCGGACCTACGACACAATCTGGACGGGTTGTACCATCCCAGTTTAGCCCTGCAAGCTGGTTGGTATGTATCGCTGTCACTTGCCCTAACTCTAGAACCTTATCAAAGATAAGGACCTCATCGAGCTGACCATCGAAGTACTCAGGAGATCCCCCCGTGTCTTCGATTCTACCTAGCGAACTAAAACTGTTTCCTATATCTCCTATACCACCAGTGCCACTTTTATCCAGAGTTCCATCAATAAAGATTTGATAAGCACCATCCAGCGCATTTCGGGTCAGTACCACATGGTGCCAGCTATCATCATTTACTGATGTATCTGATTTTGTAGAAGCATAATCGTTACCTACTGTTATACCAATGCGCCCGGAGGAATCCAGCCAACCCCAGAAAATATCATCAGACCCACCTGACTGTTCCACACCAGCCACACCAGGAGCCAACCAGGCGGTATTGTTACCGGTCTGGCTAGTCTTAATCCAGAAGCTTAAACTGGCAGTAGTCTGTAACTGTGACAGATCCAAACCATCAACATATTGATCATTGCTGCTATCAAACGTACCTGCACGACAGATCTGTCCAGGGTAGCTTGTTGTCGCACCTCCGGATGCAGAACCGTCATTACTGCCAATATTATCTTCTACAGTTCCCCATGAAGCCTCATCAAAACGCCATTCAGCAATCGGGGATGAAGGGCATTGACGTGCAGTGCCATCGTAATTCAACCCAGCATCCTGATTGGTATAAATGGTCGTCACATCAGCCTGCGAAATTACTTCATCAAACAGTAGCAGTTCATCAAAATCACCATCCGCGGAACGTCCACCTTCACCCGCAATATAATCACTGCGATTATCGCCAAGATAAATCGACAGGAGTTCACCTATTGATTGTGAAGAACCAAATGCGCCATTGATCTCAAGGTCTCCATTTACATAGAGTTCCATCAACCTATTTGGCATATCCCATGTCACAGAGATGTGTACCCATTCGCTAGAAGCAAAACTGAATTGCGTACTGGAGGAAAAGCGATAATCAGCATCGGATGTATTTTCAAGACCAAACCGCAACCGACCATCTGTTTCCATAGTGATAAAGAAATACTTGTCATCACTTCCAGCCGAAGAAGCACTCAGTAAGACTTTACGCTCGGAATTACTGCCCCATGTATTCGAGGAACGGTACCAGAAGCTAATACTGCCCTGATCCCCTATATCATCGTCAACGTCCAGTGTTGTATCTATAGCATATTGATCACTGCCGGAATTGTTGTCTCCAATCTGACCGGCTCGGCACAACTTTCCGTCAGCAATATTAATAACGTTATCGGAACCTGTATCTACGATGGAACCATCATAGTTACCTAAAAAGTCCTTAACTTCTGAAGCAACACCCGTCCAGACCGATTCATCAAAACGCCATTCAGCAAAGGCAGCAGGAATAGTGACCTCAGGCGCAGCTCCAAACACCAAAACGCCAACATCTTCAGTGGTATGGGACCTTTCACTGTCTCGATAGGTATCTTCATCTACTTCAACAGATACTGTTGTTGTAGTGGAGTCACATCCCCGGGCCCAACCGCCATCACCGCCATCCAGAGAGTTAATTGATGCCACGTAATCAGGCGGGTCTGAATAGCTCTGTGTAAGACTTATTGTCCGACAATCTCCCGTTACCCTATCACCCGTTGCTATAGCTTCTGCTGTCACTGTTAAGCCTGAACCGGTATTTAAAAGATCAGGTACAGCACCTTCATCAACTGCAAGATAGGCATAAGATTCTGCTAACGTAACGGAACCTGCCCCAACCTCTGCACGCCCAATTGCAGACTGAAACTGAGTAGAACCAAGATTACGAGAAGCAGAGTAAACCCATGGAGTTGTATAAGAACCGGAGCCATTATTGTTGGTCATAATCTGAGTTAACAGGACAGGCGTAGCTGAAAAACTTTGTGAGAAATTAATCGTTTGCCAGCTTTCGGAACCAGAAACACTTCTACCATGCTGTACAGCAGACACATCCACTTCTCCCACTTCGATCTTTACGCCACCGGTTAGATCATAAGTGCCTTTTTCAGCCACCAAAAACTTGACCGTTTCAGTACCAGACTGATCCTCATCTGGGGGTTCTACTGCAACAATTTGAGCGGAAGTAGCCCCAATTGAAACCACTCTTACTGCGGTTGGATCCGGATTATCCGTTTCTGCCATCAGGAATATGACAGGGTCCGAATAAGTCTGATTAAAGTTGATAGTTTCAGTCGTTCCTATCGCAACATCAACGGAGCCCCCTTCCCATTGAAAGGTACTGCAGTTTACAGCAGCTCGAGAGCTGCCATCTGCGTTATCCCGGTTTGATTCATTTAGATAGATCTCATCAATATGAGTTGAAGTAAGCGCCTGATCGTAAACTTTAAACTCATCGATATAACCTTCAAATGCTTGATTACTGTCAAAACTGCCACCGAATGAATCCTGTTCCTGGCCGATAATCACTGAAGAGCTGTTATTAATGGAAACTTGAGAACCACCTCCATTGCTATGGCAGTTCGCAAGGCTACCATCCACATACAAACACATTGTGGCTCCAGAGCGAGTCACAACAAGGTGGTGCCAGGCATCGTCGGTAAGTGTTTTTCCGGCACTTACAGTGCTGCCTCGGTCAGCAACATTCATCCTTACTACAGTTGAGTTTTCCAGATAGATTTCGATCTCATCATCATTCTGGCTACTGCCCAGTGCATGAAAAATTTCCTGTTGCGCTTTTGAGGTATCGGTTTTAATCCAGGTTGAAATACTGAATGCATTCAAACCATTTACCGCATCACTGTCCAAGGTTACATAATCACTTGTTCCTGTTGCAGACAGGTCCAGAGATCTATTGATCTGAAACTCAGCATCAGAACTTTCTGTACTGCCGTTGGCTGTACCATTGTAACTACCGGCGCTGTCTGTCACTCCAGATGCCAGTGAACACTCATCAAAACGATATTCCAGAATGGATGATGGTAACGGCCCTCCGCCGCCACTGGCAGGATTTATAGAAACACCAGCTGTGGCCCAGTCATCTGAATCTCCAAGATTCCATCTGAAATTAGTTGAAGTAGTGCCTGCTAATGTAGCCCCGGCGCCTGCTAACTTATTATTACCGTTGGCTTTGTAATTCCAGCGCTGATCCCCAAGACTGATACTCATGGCTGAGTCCTGTTGCTCTGCAGCCACAACCGCAAACGCCAGGTCATTAGTTTCAGAAGTAACAGTCAGATTCGCCAGACCACTATCCCCTGTATTCGACTGAAAAACATCATGAGGGCTAGCCTGATCAACACCGGTAAAAGTCATTACTCCTGCACCGGCACCCCTTTGGACAGAATCATTAAAAGTGATACGCACATCAGAAGTAGTTACTGGAGGGTTCACCAGCTTCCAAATTTCTACCCTGGAATCATCATCTTTGGTTCTAGCCCCGACATAAACCAGATTCTGGCCCGAATAGGTAACTGAAGTTACCCTTTCAAAATCATCATTCCAGAGTGATATACCCACCAGCATAAAACGATCACTACCACTGCTAGTAGTGTGGGATACATTAAGAGAGGTGCCGCCAGATATAAGATCAGATGAGGTATTATCAATGGCAATAGCAGAGTAAGCCTGCTGCGAAGCGGCTAGCAAAAACAAAAGAAGACCTGCAAAAAACCGTTTCATTCCGACCCCGTGGGTAGTCAAAGATTACTCTGTAATTTTAGACCTGCTTTGGTGGAAAAGTGCCAAACCGTAATAAAAGCTATGGCGACGCCCAAACCTTTTCACCTTAAATTTCAACAAAATACTACAGCTTAGCGCTGCTAACTATCTCATTCAGAGAATACCTTTGATCGAGCAGCTCTCCAAGTGCAGTACCTTGCGCTAAGTGGTAAGCATAATGCATATGCAAACAACGGATTTTATCCCACTGGGATATGCCTCCAATGCCGTACTTACTGTATAGCGGCAGGAACCCCAATTCCTCGATTCTTTGCTTCTGCTGCTCGCTTGCAGATGCCCAGCGAAGATCTACATAACGTTGCTGATCTGCCAGGTGTTTCTCAAGAAGCTCTGGATCACTCATCAGCTCTTCTTCGAGAAGTTTAACCGCCCCTGCGGTTTCAATTTCCGCGATAGCCTGATACAGATCCTTGCTGGACAGCCAGTATAAGGTTGGAAACGGCTTTTCGTTGACCAACAGTTCCATCTGCAAAACCAGAGGCACCGCTTTTTCATTTTCTACGGCAATACCCACCATTCCCTGAGGTTCACGGCCTAATTGCTGACGGATCATCTCCAGTTGAACTTCAGTGGGTTGTTTCAGTGTATTCATACTTATTTCTGTTCTCGATATTTATCAGACGTTGCCGTAATCTTCACCACGGCCCAGCCAACGCTGGACCAATGGTTCTATATGTTCAGGCCATTGTTGCATCTGACCTGCAATGCTTTTCACCCGCGTTAACAGATCCGAATCCCGTTGTAGATCGGCCATTTTAAACTGCATAACACCGGTTTGGCGGGTACCCAGCACTTCACCCGGCCCTCTGAGTTCCAGATCTTTTTCTGCGATCCGAAAACCATCGGTGGTCTCGCGCATCACTTTCAACCGGGCGGTACCCTGTTTAGATAATGGCGACTGATACATCAACACACAGTAACTTTCTACCGATCCTCGGCCTACCCGACCCCGAAGCTGATGCAGCTGCGCCAGCCCCAGTCTCTCCGGGTTTTCAATAATCATCACACTGGCATTCGGCACATCCACACCAACTTCGATCACCGTGGTTGCAACCAGAAGGTCCAGCTCAGCACTTTTGAACTGCTGCATGATCTCAGCTTTTTCAGCCGGTTTCATGCGCCCATGGACAAGGCCAATTCGCAGTTCCGGTAAAGCCTCTTTTAATTCTTCGGCAGTCACTTCCGCTGCCTGACACTGCAATGCTTCCGACTCTTCAATCAGAGTACATACCCAGTACACCTGACGTTTCTCCGCACAAGCACTGCGAACCCTTTGCACCACCTCTCCACGACGACTGTCCGCAATGACCACTGTGCTAACAGGCGTTCGTCCTGGTGGAAGTTCATCAATAACGGAACAGTCCAGATCAGCATAAGCACTCATAGTCAGAGTTCTGGGGATTGGGGTCGCCGTCATGATTAGTTGATGTGGAGCAAGTTCGCCATTCCGCCCTTTCTCACGCAGAGATAAACGCTGATGCACACCAAAACGATGCTGCTCATCTATTACCACCAGTCCCAGGTCTGAAAACACCACTTCTTCCTGAAACAGAGCATGGGTGCCGACAACAACCCGAGCTTCCCCGGTACGGATAAGTTCCAGCTGAGCCTGCCTTTGTTTGCCCTTGAGTTTTCCGGCCAACCAGCCAACTTTGATACCCAACGGCTCCAGCCAATTACTGAAGTTTACGTAGTGTTGCTCCGCCAGTATCTCGGTCGGTGCCATCACCGCCGCCTGATATCCACTCTCCACAGATTGCAACGCAGCCAACGCAGCCACTACCGTTTTTCCTGACCCTACATCACCCTGCACTAATCGCAACATGGGATAAGGTTGTTTAAGATCCACTTCCACCTCTGCAGAAACCCGCTGCTGTGCGCCTGTTAAAGGGAAGGGAAGTTGATCAAGAAACAGCTGCTTAAGATCACCCTCACCGGTCAGTTCCGGAGCACCTTTCTCGCGGGCTTTCTGCCGGAGCTTAAGCAGTGACAGGTGATGTGCCAGTAACTCTTCAAACGCCAAACGCCGCTGTGCAGGATGTAACCCTTCCTGCAGCAGGTACTGATCGGCATCGACAGGCGGCCGGTGTAGATAGGCGATAGCCTCGTCTAACCCAGGAAACTTCCACTCCTGCCGCAACGCTTCCGGTATCAGCTCCTGTATCGCCCCTCGTTCAAGGTATGACAGTGCCTGCTCAGTTAAGGATCGCAGCCGTCCCTGATGTAACCCTTCGGTAGTGGGATAGACAGGCGTAAGCGTTTCCTCAACCGGCGTAATTACATCCGTATCCACCTTTCGGTATTCCGGGTGCACAATTTCAAGACCATTAGGGCCGGTTCTGGCCTCGCCAAAACAGCGGATTTTAACACCCGGTTTAAGATTGTTTTTCTGCGCTGCTGAAAAATGGAAAAATCGTAAAGTCAGGGTTCCAGTGCCATCCTGAATTCGGCACACAAGGCTTCTGCGCCTGCCTTTGCTGATATCGGCAACACGGACTTCGCCCTCTATTACGCACTCATCTCCAGGCCGCAGCGAACCTATAGGGACAACCCGTGTACGATCCTGATAACGCAGGGGAAGATGGAAAAGCAGATCCTGAAGATTGGTAATGCCAAGGTTATGCAGCTTTTGTTCTAAAGCCGCACCCACCCCTTTAAGCTCACTGACACTGATCTCGGCGAGAATCGCGGTCATCGATTCCCCGCTGGATCAAAACTGGATATTGCATCAATCAAAATATCTACAGCCTGAGGGCGTGGAAAACTTGCACGCCAGGCAACTCCCACTGTGCGTTTTGGAGCGGGTTTACGGAATGGTTTTGTGACCACCATCTCAGAACGCATCGGACCGTAAACGGCTGACTGGGGTAAAACCGAACAACCCAAACCTGAACCTACCATCATTCGGATGGTCTCCAGGGAACTGCCTTCTGTAATGGTTTGCTGATCATGCAATGCCTGACTCAGCGTAGGACAGGACTCCAGCACCTGATCCCGGAAACAATGACCTTCACCCAACAGCAACAACGGTGTATTTGGCAACTCTTCACTGTTGATCTCTTTCTGTTTACTCCACGGATGCCCTGCTGGCATCAGCATTTCAAAATCTTCTTCGTACAGTGGTCGCGTCAGGATATCCGGTTCATGGAAAGGCAAGGCCACAATGACTGCATCCAAGTCACCATTACGGATTTTTAAACGTAAACTATCAGTGAAATTTTCTTCGATATAGAGAGGCATTTCCGGAGCCAGCTCCTGTACCTTTGAAACCAGATGCGGGAATAGATAAGGCCCGATAGTGTAAATAGCACCCACACGCAACGGTGATTTCAATTGATCCTTACCTTCCAGCGCCAGATCTTTAATCGTATCCGCCTGCTCCAGCACTCGTTGTGCCTGCTGAACAACCTTATCACCTACAGGTGTTACCCGGACTGAATTTTTGCTACGTTCAAACAGCGCCACACCCAGCTCTTCTTCCAGCTTCTTAACCGCTATGGACAATGTAGGCTGGCTGACAAAGCACTTCTCTGCCGCGTGACCAAAATGCTGTTCACGTGCCAGAGTAACGATGTAGCGCAGTTCTGTAAGGGTCATGGAGGTAAATCCTCTGTTATTATGCGACTCAGTTTATACCGGAGACATTATGCATCAATTTACAATCCTGATCGCCGGATGCGGTGATGTCGGCAGCGCCCTTGGGCAGAGGTTGCTTGAGCACGGTCACAATGTTGTTGGCCTGCGTCGTAATATAAACCAGCTTCCACCGGGCATCCAAGGAATAAGCGCTGATCTGGCGCAATTAGATTCTTTGAAAACCCGTCTCTCCGGGCAAAACAATCTGGATATTCTTGTCTACAGTGTGGCTGCTAGCCAGCATGATGAAGCGGGTTACCAAGCCGCCTATGTCGATGGATTCCGAAACCTGTTAGACGCCCTGCCGGTAAAACCGAAACATATTTTCTTCACCTCAAGTACCAGCGTCTATCATCAGAATGACAGCAGTTGGGTGGATGAGGAAAGCCCCTGCGAACCTGTCAGCTTCAGTGGCCGGATCATGCTCGAAGCGGAACAACAGGTTCTTACCAGCTCAGCACCTGCAACCATCGTACGCTATAGCGGTATCTATGGCCCCGGACGCAATCATCTGATCAATCGAGTAAGACATGGTGATGTCGCACCCGAAACACCCGATCAGTTCAGCAACCGTATCCACAGGGATGATTGCGCCGGTGTACTGGAGCATTTGATAGGGAAAGTTCTGGCTGGTGAGAAGGTCGAGCAACTCTATCTCGCAACCGATGATACCCCTGTCACTATGTTTGAAGTCACGCACTGGCTAGCCGAAAAGCTGGGAACCACCGTTATTTCTGAAACCCATAGCCGACGCGCGGGCAGCAAAAAGTGCTCAAATAAACGGATTCGTAACAGTGGTTATCGGTTTCTTTATCCCAGTTATGTTGCCGGCTACTCTGAAATTATCGACAGCCAATAAAAAAGGGCCAAACGGCCCTTTTTCAAATATCACAGATATTATTTAGCGAATTCATCCAGCAACGCCTGCTGCGCAGAGAACAACTCTTCGTCCTCGGCGGGTTTGTTCTGGATATAGCTGCCATCGGCTTGCAGCTCCCAGCTCTGGCAGTTGTCCTTCATGTAGAAATCAAGCTCGCGTTTCAAGCGTTCAGCATGTTTACCAAACACCTGGAAGGCAGTTTCTACACGGTTCAGCATGTTTCGCTCCATCCAGTCGGCACTACCGCAGAATACATCCGGTTTACCGTTATTACCAAAGTAATAGACACGGGTATGCTCCAGGAAACGACCAATAATTGAACGCACATGAATATTCTCAGACAAGCCCTCAATGCCCGGACGCAGACGACACATACCACGGATAATCAGCTCGACTTTTACCCCTGCTTCCGCAGCTTCATAAAGCGCACGGATCATCTTAGGCTCAGTCAAACCATTCACCTTAACCATGATATGTCCGGGTTTACCGGACTTGGCCAAACGTGCCTCGCGGCGGATCAGTTCTATCATCTTCGCATGCAGGGTGAAAGGCGCATTGTATAACTTCTTCAGCTTCTGGATCTTGCCCATACCAGTAAGCTGCTGGAAGACTTTATGTACATCTTCACCCACTTCCTGATCGGCGGTCAGGAAACTGTAATCTGAATACAGACGCGCTGTGCCTGAATGATAGTTTCCTGTACCCATATGAGAGTAACGCACCAAATGATTACCCTCTTCACGCACAATCAGCATCGCTTTAGCGTGACACTTGTAACCAACCACTCCATAAACTACCAGACAACCAGCTTCCTGAAGTCGCGCGGCCAACTGTAGGTTGGATTCTTCATCAAACCGGGCTCGCAGCTCGATCACAACGGTCACTTCAATACCGTTTCTCGCCGCTTCCACCAGCGCATTCACGATGTCAGATTTAACACCGGTACGGTATAAGGTCTGTTTAATAGCCACTACATCCGGGTCTTTTGCAGCCTGACGCAGCAGGTCAACCACAGGAGTAAAAGACTGGAATGGATGCAGCAGGAGCTGATCACCGGTTTTCAGCGCCTCAAAAATATTATCGCCTTTCAGTTTACCGGGCACACCGGGAGAGAAAGGCTTCCAGCGCAGGTCATTGTGTTCAACCAGATCGCGTACCGCCATCAGACGAGTCAGGTTTACCGGGCCATCGACACGGTAAGTTTGCGACTCATCCATTTTGTATTCTTTCTGCAGAAACTCGATAAGATTTTCCGGCGTGCGCTGATCCACTTCCAGTCGCACCGCATCACCGTATTTACGGGAATGCAGCTCGCCACGCAGTGTACTGGCAAGGTCTTCAACCTCTTCGACATCAAAGGTCATATCTGCATTTCGGGTGATACGGAACTGGAAACAGCCCTTAACCGTCATACCCGGGAACAGCTCATCGGCAAATTCGTGAATGATCGATGAGAGGAAAATCAGGTTGTCGCCGCCGTCGCAAAGCTCATCCGGCAGACGGATCAAACGCGGCAGTGAACGTGGTGCAGGAATAATCGCCATACCGGTCTCACGACCAAAAGCATCCTTTCCGTCCAGCTCAACGATAAAGTTCAGGCTTTTATTAACCAGACGCGGGAATGGATGAGAGGGGTCCAGCCCTACAGGACTGATAACCGGTACCACTTTTTCCTGGAAATAGGTTTTTACCCACTCACGCTGCTCTTCAGTCCACAAACGACGGCGGATAAAGTGAATATTCTGTTTTTCCAGTTCCGGGAAGATTGTCTCATTCAGAATTTTGTATTGGCGATCAACGGTCAGATGGCAGATCTCGCTGATCTTTTCCAATACCGTTCTCGGGTGCATCGCATCCGGGCCTACAGCTTCACGACCGTATTTCAACTGCGTCATCTGTTCCGCAACACGGATCTCAAAAAACTCATCCAGATTACTGGAAAAGATCAGCAGGAACATCAAACGCTCCAGCAGAGGGTGCCCCTCTTCCAGAGACTGTTCCAGTACCCGGATATTAAACTGGAGATGGCTAAGTTCCCGGTTGATATAAAGCTCAGCCGCCTTAAGGTTAACCGGTGTTTCAGCAACTTCCTGCTCAGTAATAGATACCGTTTCACGGCTTTCTATAAGCGCTGCAGCTGCTTCATTTTGTTGATCGACTACTTCTACCATCTCATTTCCGCCTTTATCCAAACCCGTTCCCTTTTTAGGTATAGCTGAGGGTTTAATCATTCATCCACTGCGCGACACGTTTGGCAAAATAGGTCAGTACCCCATCCGCACCAGCGCGTTTAAATGCCAGCAGGGATTCCAGTGTTACGCTTTGTTCATCCAACCAGCCATTCTGATAAGCAGCCACATGCATCGCATATTCACCGCTGACCTGATAGACATAGGTTGGTGCTTTTAATTCATCTTTCACCCGGCGCACAATATCCAGATACGGCATACCCGGTTTAACCATCACCATATCCGCGCCTTCTGCCAAATCCAGGGCAACCTCATGCAATGCTTCGTCTGTGTTTGCAGGGTCCATCTGGTAGCTGAACTTATTACCCTTACCAATATTAGCAGCTGAGCCAACCGCATCACGGAATGGGCCATAGTAAGCACTCGCATACTTGGCTGAATAGGCCATGATAAGTGTATTTACGAAACCGTTACTTTCCAGCTCGTCACGAATGCCACCAACACGGCCATCCATCATATCGCTAGGCGCGACGATATCAGCCCCCGCTTCCGCGTGGGACACTGCCTGCTTGATCAACGTATCCACGGTACGGTCGTTCAGGACATAACCTTCTTCATTAATGATTCCGTCCTGACCATGAGTGGTGAATGGATCCAGTGCCACATCCGTCATGATGCCCATCTCAGGGCAAGCATCTTTAATCGCTTTTACCGCGCGCTGTGCCAAACCATCTGGGTTGTATGACTCTTCAGCAAACTCGGTCTTAGCATCCATAGGCGTTACCGGGAACAATGCCATTGCAGGCACACCCAGAGAAGCCAGCTCTTTTGCTTCCTTGACCAAAAGGTCAATGCTCATCCGCTCCACACCCGGCATGGATGCGACCTGTTCAGTCTCGTTCTCACCCTCGATGACAAATACAGGGTAGATCAGATCATCAGGTGTAAGCACACTTTCACGCATCAAACGGCGAGAAAAGTCATTGGCTCGCATGCGACGCATACGGGTTTCAGGATAAAAGCGCTGGCTATTGTTAAAGGACACAATCGTTTCCTTAAAGATGCAGAGGTGAATTGGACATAAAAATGATGACAAGCCGATGACAGTCCATGAACAATCAGGGCTTACTCCATATTACATCATAGTATTAGTGCAAATCTTATCGTAATCTGGGCCTAATTGGGTATGACAAACATCACTTTATGGAGCCTGACAAGATGAAAAAAATCGCTGTGATTCTCTCCGGTTGTGGAGTTTACGATGGCGCAGAGATCTATGAGTCCGTACTGACATTGCTGCAATTGAACGAACGAGGGGTCGATTATCAGTGCATGGCCCCCAATATTGAGCAGATGCATGTAGTGAATCACCTGACCGGCGAAGTTGCTGAAGGTGAAAGCCGCAACGTTCTGGTTGAAGCCGCACGTCTGGCACGCGGAGAGATTATTGATCTGGCAGCTGCAGATGCTTCTGAGTACGACGCTCTGATTATCCCGGGTGGTTTCGGGGCGGCTAAAAACCTTTCTGACTTTGCAGTCAAAGGTCCGGAGTGCCAGGTCAATACAGAGGTACTGGCTTATACTCAGGCAATCCACCAGGCAGGTAAGCCGGTAGGTTTAATCTGTATAGCACCGGCGATGACCCCCCTTATCTTTGGCGAAGGGGCAACCTGCACTATTGGTAACGATGCGGATACAGCTGTCGCTATTGAAGCGATGGGCGGCACACATCAGGATTGCGGTGTTTCTGAGATAGTTGTGGATCAACAACGAAAAGTAGTTACTACGCCTGCCTATATGCTGGCCGGTTCCATCTCCGAAGCCGCGTCTGGAATCCGCAAGCTGGTCGATCAAATCATCGATATGGCATAACTTTGCGCTGTATGAGGTGGTTTAGCCGCCTCATACAGGCCTAAAACCGGAATAACCCTGAAAAAACTGTACTTTATATATCCACTCCTGCCGCGTATCCGTCTATAATTTCACCAATCTTAAATATCTGATCAACAGCAATATTTACCTTTTGTATATCGCTCCGCACTGTTAGTCGTATCCAATAACGGATCAATCTTATTTTAGTAAGACAAACCCGTCATTATTTCGGGGGAGTGACCAGTCGGTTCGGTAAGGGAGTTTATTTGATGACACGCATATTCAAAACCTGTCTGGTCAGTGCCTTACTGTCACTCTTAAGTATGCAGCCGGTTTTTGCTCAAACACTGGTAATTGCTCAATTAAGCGACCGCCCGAAAAAAGACCTTAAACAATTACGTCCCATGGTTGAGTATGCAGCGGCCGAGTTATCCTCAGTTGGTATTACCGAAGGTCGTGTTGAACTGTTTGAAGACCCTGAGTCTTTAATTACAGCGGTGCGCAATGGCGAAGTCCACTGGGTTACCGAAACCCCCTATACCGCTGCCAGGCTCGTGCATGAAGCCGGCGCAATACCACTTCTGATGAAGTGGAAATCCCGCCAGGAACGTTATCAAACCTTCATTTATACCCATAAAGATTCCGGCATTAATTCTTTAGCCGACCTGAAAGGGAAGCGAATTGCGTTTGAACATGACGACTCTTTCAGCAGTTATTTCCTGCCCAAAATGGTGATGGAAAAAGCAGGTTATAGCTTTAATGCCATTGAAAGCACAAACTCTGAAGCTGACCCGGATAAAATCAACTACGTTTTCAGCCGAAATGAAAAAAACAACCTGTTATGGGTTCATAAGCAACTGGTCGAAGCCGGTGCTCTGAATAATGGAGACTGGGAGAACCGCAAGCGGGTACCGGAGTCCCTAAAGTCAGACCTACGGATAATCTACAAAACTGAACTTTACCCCAGAGCTCTGGAGTTGGTCAGTCCTAAACTTGATCCTAAAGTAAGCAGCGCCCTTAAAGAACTTCTGCTTGCTCTTGATTACGAAGAAGACCGGGACCTGATGAAACGCTATGAGAAGACTACCGGTTTCGAAGAACCTATCGCTGAGCTACCCGGGTTGCTTGAAGAGATATACTCTTACCGCAAGGCTGACACTGAATGAAGTCTTCGCTGGCAAGACGTTACGGCTTTATCCTTGCCGTTACTACAACACTGGTTGGCTGCGTCGTTTTGCTGGTAAACCTCTATTTTCTGGAGCGCTATTCGCAAGAATCGGTGGTTGCAGGGAAACATCATATCAGCCAGTTGGTTGAAGCAGAAAAGATTCACGATGCAGAGTTAATGGTTTCAACACTGGCATCCAATCTGGATGCATCTGTTTACCACCAAGACTTCAGCGCTATGCAGGAAATTCTGGAACCGCTGAAACTCGAAGATCACATTACCTACACTTATATACATGATATGGAAGGGAAGGTTATCCATGATGGCACTACCGATATTCAGTCATACAACCAACCAGTCTCTGGTCTGCTACCCTATGCCATTAAAAACCTCTCCGACTCTACAACTGAGCAATCTCAGCAGCATCTGTATTTGACAGCTCCTATAACCGTAGGCAATACAACGCTCGCCATGCTTCGCATTGGCGTAAATTTTCAGGGGGTGAACGAGGAAATTGAACGTCTGAGTAACCAATTCGAAGAAGAGGCGAATCAACTTCGTTCAAGTATTCTGCTTTATACATTTATTGCGATCACCACATTGCTCCTGATTACGACTCTGGTTGTGTTTTTATTTTCGAGGAATTTATTCCTGCCCATCCAGGCACTGGTTGATCGCTGCTATCGCTACGCAGAGGGAGATAAAGCGGTGCAGTTCAACTTATCCAGGAACGATGAATTTGGTGTCCTTGGTAATGCTCTGCAGAAAATGAAAGAGTCTGTAACCGCATCTCAGCAACAAATTGAGAGACTCGCTTATCAGGACCCTCTTACACTTCTGCCCAACCGGCGCATGTTTAATGAAGAGCTGGAAGCTATGCTCAAGTGGGCTGAGGCCAACGACCAAAAAGTCGCTCTGCTATTTATCGATCTGGACCACTTCAAACAGGTGAATGACTTCGCAGGACATGATGTCGGCGACCAGTTGCTTTGCGATGTCGCAGAACGTTTAGGCACTTTGCTGTCTGAAGTCACCCAGTTTGTAGACCTGCCTATTCCGGAAAAGCTGCTACTTTCACGCTTGGGCGGTGATGAGTTTGTCATGATTGTCCCCAGTTTTTCCGAGCCTGAAAGCCTGTCGCTGATCGCAAGCAATATTGAAGAGGTTCTGGCAGAAGCTTTTGAAATCAAAGGCGAGCGCCATCATGTGTCTGCAAGCGTTGGTATCACCCACTATCCAGAACAAGCGCAGGATATGACGGAACTGCTTAAACAGGCAGACATCGCCATGTATGCAGCCAAACATTCCGGCAGGAACCGCCACCGTTTCTATGAGCATGATATGAATTCGGAGGTGATTGAGAAAATTCAGATCATCAGCGGTATCAGAGATGCATTAGAAGCCGGAGAGGAACAACTGTTTCTCACTTACCAGCCGATTGTGAACCTGCAGAACGGACTTACCATTGGAGCTGAAGCACTGTTACGCTGGAATCACCCGAAAAAAGGGTTAATTCCACAGGATTACTTTATCCCCTTGATTGAAAAGTCTGAATTACTAGCGCCCATGACCCTCTGGGTTCTGGAGCAGGCATGCCACGACCTCATCACCAATATTTACCCGGTTTCAAAAGAGTTTAAACTTTCTGTAAATATCTCCGGTGCGGTACTCAAAAACCGCGTTTTGTGTCACAAAATCACCGAACTTCTAAAAAACAAAGACCTGCCCAATCACTGTTTACACATCGAAATCACTGAAACCAGCATGATGGAAAACATTGAGGATTGTTACGACACGCTCTGTGAATGGAAAGAGACCGGTGTGGATATCTGGATCGATGATTTCGGTACCGGATACTCATCTTTGGGTTATCTACACAAACTACCTATCGACGGCCTTAAAATTGATCGTAGTTTTGTGAATGATCGTTCAAACACCCATTCGGTTATTGAAACCATTATTGCTTTAGGGCGTTCCCTGAAACTGGAAATCATCTCAGAAGGCATTGAGACCGAGGAACAGAAGCAATATATAACTGAGATGGGCAGCGATTATGGACAGGGTTACCTGTTTGCCAAACCCAATACACTTCCATCGCTGATTGAACACATATCAGAACCTGAGACCACTTTATAAATTGCTTTTGTTGAAGCAGTTCATTTCAAGTGTCTGTATTCGTCGTGACGAACAGGACGAACGCATGCTCAATAAGAAACTCGGTTACGAGTTCTAAAGCTCTTCAGCCACGCTTTTATGTGACCACTGCATAAAGATACGATAGAGCATCGGGATCAGAATCAACGTCAATACAGTTGAGAATGCCAGGCCACTTACAATAGCCGTCGCCACCGGCCCCCAGATCAGAGAGTGACCACCCAGGCCTGTTGCCAGTGAAAACAATCCTGCAATGGTTGTCAGGGAAGTAATAATGATCGGTATAACCCTGCGACGAGCAGCATAAAGTGTGGCATGTTTTACGGACATACCCTTCTCTAACCGCTGATTACCCGCAGATATAAGCACGATTGCAGCATTTACCGCAATTCCGGCTAGTGCCACAACACCGTACATGGTAAACAGACTCAAAGGGTTCTGAGTAACCAACAAACCCATTACGACCCCGGTAAAGGCCATAGGAATCGTCATCAAAATCATGAACGGTTGGAAATAGCTGGAGAACTGGGTACCCAGAATCAGATACATCAGCCCCACACCAAACAGGAACAAAATCCCTATGGCATCCATACTTTCCTGAATGTCATCCAGTTCACCGGAGAAATCCAGATCAAGATTGGGGAACTGTGACTGTAAATCGTTATTCCAGTGCGCAATGACCAGATCATTAGCGGTTACGGTATCTATAGTGTCCGGCAGAATATCCGCTTCCACCGTTATGGCACGACGGAAATTGTAGTGACGAATATTACCCAAGGCCTGTTCACGCTCGACCTGAACCAGTTTGCCCAGCGCAATCTGACCACCCTGAGGAATCGGCAGCTTAAACTCCAGAACCTGATCTATATCGGAAAACTCCTGCGGTTTTGCCCGCACTCTTACCTCAAGTTTTTCGCCTTCGTGCTGCATATCCGCAACGATCTCACCGTCCACCAGTAGCTGAGTTGTACGAATCACTTCCTGCGGATGTAAGCCAGCTTGCGTAATCGCGTCGTAATCAGGCCTCAGGGACAACGTCATTCTGCCGCCACCGGCATCATCAGTGATATCCGTAATCTCCGGCACCGAGTACAGATAGGTTTTCAGAGCGTCGGCGGCATCCCTAATCTCGCTGTACTCATCACCACGCACCTTGATACTGATCGGTTTTGAAACCGGTGGACCACCGGCAAGGCGTAGGAAGGAAACATTAACCGGCCCCGGCAGCGCCAGAGTATCTTCCCTGACCGCAGCCAGTAGTTCATCTACTGAACGGTTGTCATCGGTTTTCGGTTTCAGCCCCACCAATACCTGTCCGTACTGCTCACCAAACATTGGCGCGGTTTCAGTGAACTGCTGTCCGGCATAACCCACCACCGCACGAACATCTTCCTCTTTCAGATGTTTGCGGATCAGTTGTTCCATCTCTTTCACTTTATCCAGTGTCGAAGAGAGTGGGGTTTGCGGTGCCATTTCGAAGTTAACGTAGAACAGTCGCAAAGGGTCGGCCGCAAAGAAATCGACTTTGATCAGACCCGCACCAAGCGCTCCCATAGAGCTGATAAACAGGGCTCCGATTAAGCTGAAGGTCAAGACAGGGCGACGCATCGCTTTGATCAGAACACGCACATAGGTAATCTGGATTTTATGGGTCATTCGCACGCGGAAACGCTGCATCCGCCCAGGGTTATCAAACCGCACCCGGGCCACGCTCACATGTACAGGCAACATCCAGAATGCTTCCACCAATGAAATCGCCAGCGCAATGGTGACCACCATCGGGATCACCCGCATAAAGTCGCCCAGAATACCCGGCAGTAACATCAGCGGCAGGAACGCTGCCATTGTCGTTAGTACGGCACTGGCAACCGGGCGACCAACTTCCTGCAGTGAGGCCATTGTCGCCTCATAAACCGGCTGACCCAGCTGTAAACGATGATAGATCGCTTCTACCACTACAACCGCATCATCCACCAGCATACCCAGTACGATCACCACACCCAGCAGCACAGTGACATTCAAGGTTTCACCCATACCCGACAGAACCCAGAAAGTACCGGCCAGAATAAACGGGATGCCAATGGCGGTCAGAAACGCGATATGCGCACCCAGAAACAACCACGCAACCAACAGCACCAGAATCAAGCCGATCAACGCATTGTTCTGCATCAGCTCTATCGCTTCCCGGGTAGGAATGGTCTGGTCATCCACCAGCACCAGTTTTACCCCGGTTGCCTGGGCCAGCTCGTTGCGCTGATCCATGTAGGCTTTAACGCGTTCTACCAACTCAATAGTGTTGGCATTTTCTTTTTTCATGACCGCCAGAACGATGGCTGGCTGACCATCAATAACCGCATCCTGAGACGCTTTTTTCCGCGCCTGCTGCACCTCAGCGATCCGCGCTAAGGTGATCTCTTCGCCCTGCTGACCGATCAGTGGCAACTGTTTAACAAGATCCGGATCCGCATTACGCCCTACCAGACGCACCAGCCAGGAATCTCCACCCACATCCACACTGCCGGCTGAAATATCCTGAAACCAAATCGCCACAGTATCAGCCAGTTCTGTTGGTGAAAGCGCCAATGCCTGCATGGCTGCCGGGTCAAAATTAATCTGTAGTTCCGGGTCATCCAGTCCTACCGGATCAACCCGATCAATACCCGCCAATCGCTCCAGATCCTCTTCAACATTACGCGCCTGGATTCGCAGGTTTTCATCATCATCTAAAGCGGTGACCGCAACCGTAACACTCGGGAAAGCGTTGGCACTGGTGATCTCAAGAATGACCGGATCTATGGCATTGGCGGGCAGCTCATCCTCAACATTCTGAATCTCACGACGCAGGTCATTAATACGCTTATCAAACGTACGGGCGTCGATATCCTCAAAACGGATCAGCAGGCTGGAAACCGCTTCGCGACTGTTGGAGGATGCAAACTTAATATCGGAAACACCTTGAATCGCATCTTCGAGGGGGTCCGTAACACGTTTTTCTATATCTTCAGCACTGGCACCCGGTAACACGGTTGTGACCACAACCCAGTTAAAGTTGATCGTAGGATCTTGTTGCCGCGGTAGCAGGTTATAACTGAGGAAACCAATAACCAGCACCAGCACAAAGGAGAGGTTAGCCAGTACGTGATTGTTGAATAAGCGCGTCAACATAGGGGCTGATTATCCTTTTTCAGCGATTGTTACAGGTTCATCCTGCTCAACAGCATGTTGACCTTCAACGATAATCAGGCTGCCGTCTTCGAGATCCACTTCAACCGCTTGTCCCTCAATGGCGTTTGGCAACGCGACAAAGTCCGCTATACCCTGCGCCACTCGCATCACCCCCAACTGACCATTGCGGGAAACCACAAAACGGGCCGGAAGCCGACCTTTTGTATCGAGCCACTGAATGCGTCCACTGCTACCAGAAATCGCCTTCTGATGAGTAAAACTCAAGCGTACCTGCTGAGTACGCGCACGATTGTCCATTAATGGGATAACCGTCCTCACTTGCAGCGGGAAACGGGTCTGATTGTGCAGGAAGTAGATCTCCCCAGCCAAGGCAAGCCGGGATACCTGTTCGGAGGTTAGCCCTGCCTGCACCTCCTGGCTCGAAAGGGACAAGAGTTTGAACAGCATCGTGCCCGGATTAACCAAACTTCCGGTACTGACCATTTGTTCGGTCACTACACCATCAAATGGAGCTTTCCGGGTGCAGCGTTCAATCGCTAGTTTAGCCTCGCTGACACTGGCCGTAGCACCGTGTCGCTGAGCCACCAGACTGTCCAGTTCGGCCTTACGCTGATCACGCAATTCTATAGAGGCGTTTTTCTGTTTTAGGAGTTTTTCAGCACGTTCCAGTTGCTGGCGAGATAAGCGAATCTGTGCCTGCAAAGCAGTTAATCCGCTCTCCGCTTGCTGCCGGGCCAATTTATAATCACGACAATCCAGCTCAGCAAGAACCTGCCCAGCCTGAACTTTGTCACCAACACTCACATGCAGATGTTCAACAACAGAGGATATCCGGGCACTGATTGCGGCATGCTCTTCATTAATTACCTGAGCAGGGGCGCTATGGGTCGTTTTGAGCAATAGCTGAGACAGCGGCTGGACAACAACAAGTGTCTCCGCATGAATTAAGGCGCTAACCAACAATGAAACGCAGCCAACCAGCAAACGCATAAATCCATCCTTGAAAGTTTGTGCAGAAAGACAGCTACTTTAGTCTGATTTCAGTTCCTAATTCAATGATCCAGCTCTTACAGGCATAAAAAAACCCTGCCAGGCAGGGTTTTAATCTGAGGATATGATCAAAGCCGGACTTCAATCCCTTTATCCCGCATATATTGTTTTGCCTGCGGTACGGTATATTCATTGAAGTGGAAGATAGATGCAGCCAGAACAGCATCTGCTTTACCTTCGATGCAACCTTCCACCAAGTGATCCAGATTGCCGACACCACCAGAAGCAATAACCGGCACATTCACAGCTTCACTGATTGCACGGGTTACTTCCAGATCGTAGCCGTTTTTAACACCGTCCTGGTCCATAGAGGTGAGCAGGATTTCACCTGCGCCCAACTCAACCATTTTGCGTGCCCACTCAACCGCATCAATACCGGTTGGTTTACGACCACCATGAGTAAAGATCTCCCAACGGTTCTCTTCACCCTCTTTAGAGACTTTTTTGGCATCAATCGCAACAACGATGCACTGAGACCCAAAACGCTCAGCCGCTTCTTTTACAAACTCAGGGTTAAATACAGCCGCTGAGTTGATAGATACTTTATCGGCACCGGCATTCAGCATGGTACGAATATCTTCACAAGTACGAATACCGCCACCCACTGTCAGTGGGATAAATACCTGCGAGGCCATACGCTCAACCGTATGTACCATGGTATCCCGGCCTTCGTGAGTTGCCGTGATATCCAGAAAGGTAATTTCGTCAGCACCCTGCTCATCGTAGCGCTTTGCGACTTCCACCGGGTCACCGGCATCGCGGATATCAACAAACTGTACGCCTTTAACCACACGGCCGTTTTCAACATCAAGGCAGGGAATAATACGTTTTGCCAGAGCCATCAGATCTTACCGTCCCAGTTCAGGAAGTTTTTCAACAATTGCAGGCCAGCTTTCGAGCTTTTCTCCGGGTGGAACTGCACCGCAAAGACATTATCGCGTGCCAGTGCGACATCAAACTGATGCCCATAACGGCAAACGCCAGAAACCAGATCCCGGTCTTCAGACTGAACGTAGTAGCTGTGTACAAAGTAGAAACGGCTACCGTCTTCGATATCATTCCACAGGGGATGATCTGTCATCTGAGCAACTTCATTCCAGCCCATATGCGGTACTTTCAGGCGCTCACCCTCTTCCCGAAGGTCATCACCAAAGTACTTCACCTCACCCTTAAAGTGAGATAAACATTCCACGCCATCGTTCTCTTCAGAAGATTCCAGTAGTGCCTGCATACCGACACAGATACCCAGAAAAGGTTTGCCAGAGTTGATGGCATCGGTCACTTCTTTATCAACACCCACACGCAGCATCTCTGCTATGCAATCACGCATAGCACCAACACCTGGCAGGATTACGCGGTCGGCACTGGCTACCAGTGCCGGGTCCGAGGTGACACGAACTTCCACACCCGGCTCAACAAACTCAAGAGCCTTGGATACGGAGTGAAGATTGCCCATGCCATAATCGATTACTGCAACACTCGACATCGATTACAAACACCCTTTTGTAGATGGCATCACATTCGCAGAGCGTGCATCAATTTCCAGTGCATTTCGTACCGAACGACCAAAAGCTTTAAAGATCGTCTCAGCCTGGTGGTGAGCATTAAAACCTTTCAGGTTATCGATGTGCAGAGTCACACCGGCGTGATTAACAAAACCCTGGAAGAACTCCCAGAACAACTGAGTATCCAGTTTGCCAATGCTTGCACGGGTGAATTCAACATCCATTTCCAGACCAGGGCGGCCGGAAAAGTCGATCACTACACGAGACAAAGCCTCATCCAAAGGGCAATAAGCGTGGCCGTAACGCATAATACCTTTACGGTCGCCTACCGCTTCACGGAATGCCTGTCCCAGTGTGATGCCAATATCTTCTACTGTGTGGTGATCATCAATGTGCGTATCACCATTGGCTTGGATATCCAGATCAATCAGACCGTGGCGGGAGATCTGCTCCATCATGTGCTCAAGAAAAGGCACACCGGTTTCAGCCTTAAACTGACCCGTGCCATCAATGTTTACAGATACTGTGATCTGCGTTTCCAGTGTATTTCGGCTTACCTTGGCTTTACGTTCCGCCATGGTTATCTCCCGCTAGGTTAAAACAGAGCCGAGATTATACAACCATCCCTTCTGGCATGCACTTCCGTTGAGGAGGCAATTCAACCCTGCGTGCACTATCTTATAAGTACTGCATAACCAATGAAGTACGCAGATGGACCAGATAACTCTCGAACAACTACTCAAAGACAATCACCGTGCCCTGCTTCTCGTGATTGAGGCCTTGCCGTTTCCTATTTATTACAAGGATAAAAATGGTTTGTATCTGGGTTGCAACAAAGCCTATGAAGAGTACGCCAATGTCAAAAGAGCGGAGATCATCGGCAAGAATGTGTTTAACGTTTTCGAGAAAGAAGCTGCCACCATCTTCGACAATTCAGACAAGGCGTTGCTGAAAAACCCCGGTGTTCAGGTCTACCAGACCCATATCACGCGTTCGGGACAAGAGACCCAGCACGTCAAATTCCACAAGGCTACCTTTTTCAACGAGAACAACGAAGTTGCTGGAATTATTGGCGCAATTATAGACATTACCGAGCAAAAGCAGCTTGAAAGCAAGCTCCAGCATCTTGCCTCTTACGATGACCTGACCGGCATCTACAACCGAAGAGAAGGCAGCAAACAACTGAGAAAGCGCGTGCGCCATGCCCAGAGGAAAAATAGCCCTCTCACTGTGATGCTGATCGACCTCGACAATTTCAAATCCATTAACGACACCTTTGGACATGAGACCGGAGACAACATTCTTATTGCCACTGCTGCATGCCTGGCTGATCACTCCCGCGCTAACGACATCCTCTGTCGTTATGGTGGGGAAGAGTTTTTGATCATTCTGCCCGAAACAAATACTGAAGAAGCGATCAGCATTGCGGAACGCCACAGAAAAGCGCTAACCAAGCTCAGTGTACCTTTAGCAGGAAACAAGCACCTGCACATTACCGCCAGCTTTGGTGTCAGCGAAATCAGGGCTGACGAGTCAGAACGTACTTTGATGAAGCATGCAGATGTCGCACTGTACAAAGCGAAACATCAGGGCAAAAACAGGGTATGCAGTTGAAATTGCTTTCCTGAACAATTATTTACATTGAAACTTAATTAATTCTGTTTATGCTTCATCATTCAACCTGACCAAGGAGAGATCGATGAAAGGTTTGCTGAAAATTGTCGCCGGGTTTGCCATCACTGTAGTCGTAGTGATCGTAGCCGGTGGAGCTATTCTTGGGGCTTTATTTGACCCGAATGAATTCAAACCAGAAATTGAAACGGCTGCACTTGAAAACGGCGGTGTTGAGCTGAAGATTAACGGCGATATTGGCTGGTCCGTATTCCCCTGGCTGGGGCTGGAAGTTAATAAGATCGACGTTAAGTTTCCGGGCAAAGCAGACCTTGCCAGCCTGAATCAGGCACAGATCTCCGTGCGCCTGCCAGCATTGTTCTCCGGGAAGGTTGAAATGCAGAGCGTCGTCGTAGACGGACTCAACCTGAATTTGGTTAAAGAGAAAGATGGTTCAACCAATTGGGCAGCTGAAGTCAGCACTAAGGCAGACGAGCATGATTCCAAAGACAAAAGTTCTTCGGACCGCTCTGAAAAAAGTGAACTGGCGCTGGACATCGACAGCATTCAGATCACTAACGGTAATATCACTTATATAGACAATACGACTGAATCAGAAGCGCGCCTGACTGAATTTAATATGACATCAGGTCAGGTCGTAACCAATGCCTTCTTCCCTGCGGAACTCAGCTTTAATGCGGTTCAGACTGTTAAAGGCGAAGAGCAGGTTAAAGCGACTGCTAAAGTAGGTGCAGAGTTCTATCTGGATCTTGAAAAGCAGCTATACAAAATCAAAGGGCTCAGCAGTGACCTCACCATCAGCGGCAAACCGGTGGGAGGTAATACTCTATCCCTGAGCACTCAGGCGGATATCTCCGCAGATCTGACTGCGCAAATGGCTGAGATCAATAACCTTCAGTTATCGGTCGCAAATCTGGAAGCCCGCGGCAATGTTATGGTTAAAAACTTTGCGGCTCCTGAGATCAGCGGCAAACTGGATATTGCTCAGTTCGACCTTAATAAATTACTAACCTCAGTAGGTCAGGCCGCGGTTGAAACAACCGATGCCAAAGCGCTTTCAGCAATCAGCGCGAATGTGGTTCTCGGTGGCCCGGCCAATACAGTCACTGCAAAAGCCCTGACCCTGAAACTGGATGACACAACCTTCAACGGTTCTGCCGGCTTCAATATGACGAATGGTGGCATCTCCCTGAATCTACAGGGCGATAAGCTCAACGCAGACCGCTATATGCCACCAGCATCTGAACAGCCTGCCGAGACGCAAAAGAAACAGGGGAAAGGCTACCCTAAAGACCCAATCCTGCCGATTGAACCCCTTAAAGCACTGGAACTGGATGCCACATTTGGTTTGAAACAACTGCATGTATCCAATCTGGATATGAGCAACATTGCAGTCAAAGTCAGCGCACATGGGGGCCTGATCAAAGCCAGCAAAATTGACGTAGACCTATACGGTGGTACTGTTCGCAATAATGTAACTGTCGATGTCCGTAAAAAACGGCCATTGATCACCACCAAGAAAACCGTAACCGGGATTCAGGTAGGCGATGTTCTGCAAGCTGCGGCTCAGGTAGATAAGCTGACTGGCGCCCTGAACTCGACATCTAATCTGACTCTGCGCGGTAACTCTGTGCATGATTTTGTGAACAGTGTCACCGGTACAGCCAACGTCAATATGAAAGATGGCGAAGTACACGGTATCGATATGGCTCACACCGTCTGCCAGGGCATGAACAGTATTAAATCTATGGGCGTGGATACTCAGGAAGTTGACCGTTCTACACCTTTTGCCAATATGGGTGCTTCCGCGAAGATCAAAAACGGCGTGGTCAAAAACAACGACCTTAAAGCCGCTCTCGATGCCATGATCCTCAGCGGTAAAGGCACTGTAAATCTGCCTAAGCAGCTATTGAATTACCGCCTTGGCTTTATGGTTGAAAAGAACCTGTTTAAAGAAAGCTGTTCCTTCCCGGATTCTCTGGAAGGCGTAGAGATCCCAGTCGATTGTAAAGGTAGTTTCGATACTGACCCTGCCAAACTCTGCAAACCCGACTTTAGCTTTATTACCGACGCTCTGAAAAACCAAGTGAAAGAGAAAGTCGAGACCAAAGCCAAGGAAAAAGTGGAAGAGAAGCTGAAAGACAAACTGGGTGACAAACTTAAAGGCTTGTTTTAACCACAAATGACACCCGAGCAATTCTCCAGCGCCGTGCTGGGATGGTATGACCAGCACGGCCGCCATGACCTGCCCTGGCAGGCAGATAAAACCGCCTATAACACCTGGATATCCGAGATCATGTTGCAGCAGACACAAGTTGCAACGGTGATCCCCTATTACCAGCGATTTATGGAACGTTTTCCAACTGTCGAATCTCTTGCTGAAGCAGAACAGGATGAAGTCCTGCATCTCTGGACCGGCCTTGGTTATTACGCCCGTGCCCGCAACCTTCATAAAGCAGCAAAGATTGTTACCCACGAATACAACGGAGCGTTCCCTCAATCCGTTACCGAATTGGAAGAACTGCCCGGCATAGGACGCTCAACCGCAGGCGCGGTTCTATCCATCAGCACCGGCAAATGGGCCCCCATTCTGGATGGCAATGTAAAGCGCGTACTTGCCCGTTACTACGCCCTTGAAGGCTGGCCCGGTACAACCGCCAATCAAAAACTGCTTTGGAGCCATGCAGAAGCCAACACCCCACAGCAACGCGTTGGTGAATACACCCAGGCGATGATGGATCTGGGAGCCACCCTTTGTAGCCGAAGTAAACCCAGCTGCCTGCTCTGCCCTTTGCAACCTACATGTAAAGCCTTTGAGCAGGGAAAAACCGACCAGCTCCCGGCCCCGAAACCGAAAAAAGAGAAGCCGGTAAAACAGACCTATATGCTGATCCTGCATCAGCACTCGAAAAAAGAGGTCCTGCTTTACCAGCGGCCACCCACTGGAATCTGGGGTGGATTATGGGGTTTTCCAGAAGTCGCCGACCTGCGCGACACCCGTAACGAAACCGGATTAGAGCTTGAAGAACAGAGCATCCAGACTCTGGAACCCATGCGTCACACCTTCAGCCACTTTCATCTGGATATCACCCCAGTGAAAGCAAGGATAAATACCCCTACAGACTCTGTCATGGAAGGAAAAGCGCTGCTCTGGTATAACATAGAGCAACCTGAAAACGTTGGCCTCGCAGCCCCGGTAAAAAAACTGCTGCAACAACTGGCCGACTCGTAACAAATTTGGAGCAACACAATGAGCCGCACGGTACTCTGCCGCAAATACAAAGAAGAACTGGAAGGGCTGGACCGTCCTCCTTACCCCGGCCCTAAAGGCCAGGCAATTTACGAAACTGTATCCAAAAAAGCCTGGAAGGAATGGACTGATCACCAGACCATGATCATCAACGAAAAACACCTGAGTATGATGGACCCATCTACCCGCGAATTTCTGCAATCGGAGATGGAAAAATTCATGGACGGCGGCGATTACGAAAAAGCTGAAGGCTACGTACCGACTTCAAAATAGTTTTTTGTAACAAGTGGTTGACAGTTTTAGGCGAAGACGGTTTAATACGCGCCACCTGAGTTGCCCGGATAGCTCAGTCGGTAGAGCAGAGGATTGAAAATCCTCGTGTCGGTGGTTCGATTCCGCCTCCGGGCACCACTTAAAAGTGTGAATAAGTTAAGCTTTGTTAATAACTTATTCAGTGCTACCAGGTCCGATCTGAAGCCTCGTTTCTCCTAATAAGAGAGTGCGGGGCTTTTTAGTCATAAGACCAACTCAGAAACAGTTTTAGCCCGGATAGCTCAGTCGGTAGAGCAGAGGATTGAAAATCCTCGTGTCGGTGGTTCGATTCCGCCTCCGGGCACCACTTCCCAGCTTTTACTTTAATCTCTTATTTTTTATATCGTGTGGCCTAAAAATTCTTTAGGCGGAACGAACAAGTCCGATTATTCGCGCTTTGCGCTCACCCTTCGGGCCGTTGCCATAGAGGCAACGTTGTAATGACCTTCGGTCATTGCTCCGCCTCCGGGCACCAAATAAAACAGCCCCGCAGATGCGGGGCTTTTTTATTTGTCCCGAAGGCTGGATGAGAAGCGCCGATGTGGTTCGACAAAATGCGCCCACAGAAGCATTTTGCAACGAGGAAGCTGGCTTCCGAAGCCCGACAGGGGATTAATTTCCCAAAGAAATTAAGATTCTTCCGCCTCTGTAGATATGCCCCCTCAGCTACAAGCTAACCTTATAAATAGATTAAAAACACGTAAACAAGTTCAATCTGGGAAATGGGAAACCTGACTCCTAACTTTTACACTCAAAACTCCCCCCTTCCACCTCCCCAACCAAGCTCAAATACCTTTCCCCCTTCACCTCATATTGAAAAAACGCTTATTTCTTGAAAATTGATCTTTCCAGATCGATGAACATGTGTCATTTTCTTTACATATGTCAGCAAGTTATCAGCTATCTTTAATAAAACTGATTAATTAAATTTGGTAATGCGTGTGTCGGATCCGATGAAAAACCAAAGTGAAACTATTCTGACAACCCATGACTTGGAGGTAGGTTTTGTCCTGCCTTGGGATCTGCATGCTAAAAACGGATCCATGTTGCTTTCCCGTAATCGAGAAATTAAAAGCCAGCAGCAGATTGATCAACTCATCTCTTACGGTGCCAGGTACTATACGGACAATTCCTCTGCTGAGAGTGCAGAAACCTCCCAAACACAAAAAGCTATCGTTGAGCCCCCTGTTAGTTTTCTCATCATCAAGCAACTGTCCAAACAGCTCGAAATCGCCCTGGCCCTTGTCGGGGATGAAAAAGATCGTACTTTTGCCAATAAGATTCTTAGAATTGCGCTAGATATCCAGACCGCGTGCGATGAAAACTCAGATGCGATGCTCGGCAGTATTCAGCTCACGTTTGATTCCCCACATAGCATCATCCATCCACTGCATAACGGGATTCTCTGTGAAGTGTCTTATCGATGCATGGGCAAAGGGCCTCTGGAACGTCTGCTGGTCGTCGCAGCTGCGCTAACCCAAAACATCGGCATGCTGTCCATAATGGATCAGGTATATACTCAATCGGAGCCTCTGACACCTGAACAAAGGGAAGTGATTGATAATCACCCCTATCGATCCCGAGAGATACTGGAGAGTAAAGGCGTTACGGAATACCGCTGGCTGAATGCTGTACAACAACATCATGAACGTATAGATGGTAGCGGCTACCCCGAGGGCATCAGCGGTGAAAACCTCGTCACTGAAGCTAAAATCATCGCCATCACCGATAACTATGTGGCTCTGGTCAGGCCTCGCGAATATCGCGATCCGATATTGCATAAGGATGCACTGCGCCAAATGATGCAACAACGCGGGAGTTCAATTGATAGTGAGCTGGTACGCTTGTTTATTAACAGTATCGGCATCTACGCCCCCGGCAGTATTGTAAGACTGAAAAGCGGAGCAATTGGAATAGTCACCACCCTGACTTCTCAAATCGACAAACCTGAGGTGCTTATTATTACGGACACTGAGGAGGCCCCTGTTGATTCTCCAACACGTGTTTCGACGGACACCGAGGAATTTGTGATCAGCACTATGCTCTGCCCCCGCGAATATCAAACACTCTTAAAAACGGTAGGCACTATCTGGCCGATGCGACACCCATCAGCGATGGAGTCAGGGCATGCTTACTAAAGACAAGGCCCGGAATTAGGCACTCAAGAAAATTCTCACGCCCTCTGTTCACAATCTTGAAAATTACGGGCTCTGTTTAATTCTACAAGAGGTAGAACATTTTCAGGAAATCACTCATGTCTATAAGCTAACAACCACCCGCGTCCGCTCAATTTTCTTCCGGTAACGCTCCCAGGTTCTTTCATGCAAACTCTCAGCAGGTTTATCTCCTCGGCAAAAAGAAACAAACGCCTGCTCCATCTCATCAATCGGGTCCCGCTCTTCGGCATCAAGCGCCTTGTAAGCATTTCCATGCTTTTCTAACAGTTGTGCCTGTTGCGTTGTAAATTCACCACTACGAACAAACCCGTAAGGAAAATTTTGGGGGTCTCTGAATATCTTTTCTGCACTGAATGATGGAACACTCATTTTTATACTCCTTAGGCAAAATCCATCGTTACTACGACTCGCTTCTGCAGGTTAGTTATGGTTGGTGAACGGTGAACAATTCCTGAGCCTTCGTTGTCATACCAGCCATCCCCTTTTAACAAAACAACATCTCCCTCGTTTACCTGTTGGATACAAGCATCACTTAAGAGAAGCCCTGATTCCTCATCACTTACCCCCATATTTCCAGCCCCCAGCTTACTTCGATCCACAACGTTATTTGGTAGCCATTCAGAACCAGGACCTTTGTAAGTAGTGACCAGGCGGCAACCGAGTTTATCGGTATGGAAGCGGGGGCACATGGCTCGATCCAGCACCTGCAATCTCAAGCCTGCTTCTTCAAGATCAAACAGGCAGCTATACATGTCCAATAGCAGAGCAAGGTCCTGTACAAATCTTTTTTTCCTTCCAGTTCTGGCAACAGGGACTGAAGGGATTCGTTTACCCGCTCGATATTGATGACAGACCGCAACTGAAAATGTGGGTGCAGTTCAACCAGCTGCTGACAATAGTGTTTGACCTGTTCAGCTAAGGTCCGTCGCAAGACAACTATATTGATTTGTTCGTCATAAATGCTGGGTAAAACATCTGGAACAGCGCCTTCAACAACATTAATGTCGCTACCTTTCCCGCTTAAATCCAGATCCTCTTCTCTCGCTGCTACAGCATTCATAAATTCACCCTCACCTTGATTGCTATAATATAACATATCATTTCAAGCAAGATTTCAAATACCCCTTACTTCAAACCTTCTCAAATCTGTCACCAAACCGTCACCTTCCATAGCTAGCTTAATGAGCTTCAAAAATATATGGCTTCTGAAAGGTATACCCATGTCTATGCTGAAAGGTTCACACACTCTGAAAGCGCTGGCCGTGTCTGTTGGCGCTGCTTTATTAACTACTACTGCTTACGCTGCGCCGATTCAGGTGACTAACGGCAAAGACGGTGGTGAAGGTTCTATGCGTGCTGCTCTGGAAGCAGTTGCTGCTGGTAAAGCGGATAGCATCATCGTTACCACTAAAGAAGAGATCGAGATCAGCTCTACACTGGCTTACAACGGTCAGGCTCCAATCTCAATCTACGGCAACGGCCAGACTATCGAAACTGATAAGAACATCAACCTGCTGGCAATCACTCAAGGCGCAGACCTGAACATCAGCGGCCTGAAATTCGAAGGCCCTGACGGCTTCAGCATCCAGAACCGTGGCGACAAAAACGGTGCAGCGGGTAAAGGTATCTTCGTTAACGTACGTAAAGACCAGACAGGCACTCTGACTGTAAACCTTAACAACGTTGAAGTAAGCGGTGTTGCTGGCCACGGTATCCACGTGTCTGACTGCGATATTGCGAAAAACTGTGGCGCAGGTTCTGGCGGTGAAGGCGGTGGTTCTGCGGCAACAATCGCAGTAAATGCTTATAACGTTAAAGTTCACAACGTTGGTTTCGGCCGTGTGGATGGCGACGGTCTACGCGTTGATGAGCGTAACGAAGGTGACATCCACTTCACAGCTCACAACTCAAGCTTCACTAAAGTAGGTGCAGACGGCGTTGAGCTGGACGAAGGCCAGAACGGTAACGTAGTGGTTAACGTTAGCAATGTGGATTTCTCTGATAACGGTGGCTACTGCCAGAAAGATCTGCTGCAACCTATGCTGCCATCACCTGTTGAAGCTGAGTTCAAACAGGGCGAATTTGCTGCAAGCAAAGTACCTGCGGAAATCACGGGTTCTCCGGATGACAAGTGCTTCGAACGTGAAGTAGAACTTTACAAAGATGGTACGGTTGAAGTGTACGAGTTCGGTATTGACTTTGACGATGGTTTCGACATCGATGAAGCAGGTAATGGCGGTATCCAGGCTGTGATTCACTCTTCTACCATCAACAACAATCTGGATGAAGGTCTGGACTTTGACGAAGAAAATGACGGTGACATCCAGATCACTATCATTGATTCTTCTGCGAAAGGTAACACTGACGATGGTTTCAAGGTAACTGAAGAAGACAACGGTAACCTGAACTCTCTGATCTCTTCTGTTAAGTCTAAAAAGAACGACGGTAAGGGTATCGTTCTGGAATCGAAAAACGACGGCATGGTTGCTGCTCTGATCGAGAACTCAGAAACTGAAGAGAACGACAAAGGCAAGAAATCTGGTCTGAAGATCAAAGGTAAAGGCGTTATCACGCTGAAGAACTCTGAGATCGAAGACGGTTTCAAAGCTAAGAAAGCTGAGATTGTTAAAATCTAAACCGGGTAACCGGGCCTAAAAAGGGAGCCACTGGCTCCCTTTTTTTATTTCCCTTCCTCATTGCTCACCGGTTTGCAGTGCTTAAACCACACTCCCTCTTCCTTTACCGCTCAAACTTCATAACGACCCCTGATCAAAAAACGCACTTAATTTAGCTTCTGCTAATCTTTTGTGGACTATACTCAGTGATAAACGCCCTTTGAGTCTGTTGTACAGGGGATTCCATGCTTTGAAACTTTCAAACAAACTCATTCTTATTGAGTTCATTTTCATCCTTATTCTTATGGGAGGGGTCGCTCTCGTAGTAAATTTTGTGGCACTGCCACAGGTTCGGACCATTGAGCACAGCCAAAAGCTTGAGGATGTCCAAAGAGTCAAAAATACGATTCAATCTGAATTGAGCAGACTGAGCATCTTAGCTGCTGACTGGGGTTACTGGGATGACACTTACCGCTATTCAACTGCTCCAAATACCGCATACGAAACATCAAATTTAATTCCCGAAACTCTGGAAACAGCGGAAGTAGATCTTTTACTCATCATCAATCAAGAAGGACAGATTATCTGGCGAATGGGAAACCCGGATATTCTCAACATTTCTGAATTCTCGCTGACTTCAAACGCAAAAATTTCTTCTCAGTCCGATATTTACTCTGCCTTTGAGCAAGGTGACTTTAAAGGCATTTACACCACAGAAATGGGTAGCCTGTTACTTGCCAGTAGCCCTATTCTGAAAAGTGATAGTAGCGGCGAAAGACAGGGAACGTTTTTCTTTGGTAAATTCTTAACCCCTGAGTTCACGCAATCTTTAGCTAAGAAGTTAGAGATTCCTTTCACTCTGACAACTGCTGTAATTAACGACCAAGAACCCAGCATTGTTTTTGTTGACGATAATACTTCCATTTCTACGGACTACATTGGCTTTACAAACGCTTTAACGCTAAAACAACAGATTACAATTCAACAAACTCGTCCATTTTATCAGCAGGCAATTAAAGCAGCCCAATACTCTGTATTAACAGTATTTCTGGTTGGAGTTATCGCCTGTGTTGCAACCTTTTTCCTATTAAGAAACCTACTGATATCTCCGATTCTCTATCTTCAGGGCCAGGCCGAGATATTCCGTAAAAATAACAATAAACACAGCTTCAAGGTGCTCAATCGGCGTGATGAAATAGGGGCTTTATCCAACTCATTCGCAGCAATGGCAAAGGAGCTTAGTCATTATTTGGGGAAACTTCGCAAAGAACGGAATGAACTTGAAAAAACCAGTTACACGGATGCACTGACAGGCTTGCATAATCGCCGTTATTTGGAAGATTTCCTTAACGATACTGAGAACTGGCAATTTCCTTCAACCTGGTCATTTTTCACCCTTGATCTGGATTTTTTCAAAAAAGTAAACGACCAATATGGTCATGATGTTGGCGATATTACATTGCAACAGTTTGCCGCACTGATGACTAAGAACTTTCGGGAAGATGACATTCTGATTCGCACCGGCGGCGAGGAATTTACCATTATCTGCCGTCATGCAGAGTCCGATACAGCCCAGAAACTGGCTGAAAGAATCATCAGTGAAACCTCAAAGTTTAAATTCGGCCCGGACCACGCTATAGCCATGACCTGTTCAGTTGGCTTTTTCAGCAATCATATTCAATGTGCGAGCTTTGCTAAAGAATACTGGCCTCGTATGCTGAAAATATCTGACCTGGCCCTTTACGCAGCCAAACACAGCGGAAGAAACACCTGGATTGGTCTCGAATGTAACGATTGCGTGGAAGATGGGCACTATCCAGACCAAGGACAAGAAATCCCCCAATGGATAGCGAATAAAAAATTTAAATTAGTCTCCCACCTGGCAGCAGTAGAAGTCCACTGGATCAAAAACTCTTTAGCTTAATAAATCACCATCTCTGTACTGTCGTTAAGCATCAAGAATACCGGCTCAAGGCAACTACGACTCCTCTATTCTCCTCTTTGATGGTATCATTCCGCCCTTGATCTAAAAGTGGGTATTGCCTGCTCCGTTTTGATAAACATTTCTGGGCAAAAGGGCAGACAGACATTCGCTTTTTTAACGCGCTGTATTATTGAATTTCTGGCATTCGCCAAGAGGAAACAGGTAACAAAAATGAGTAAAGTCTCCGTCAGTATCATTATGGGCTCTCGCTCTGACTGGCCAACGATGCAAGAAGCAACTAAGCCTCTGGAAGAACTGGGTGTAGAATTTGAAACCAAAGTGGTTTCTGCGCACCGTACACCTGAGCGTCTGTTTAAGTTCGCTTCCGAAGCTCACACCCGTGGTATTGAGGTGATTATTGCTGGCGCTGGCGGCGCGGCTCACCTTGCGGGCATGGCAGCATCTATGACTCACCTTCCGGTAATTGCCGTACCTGTTGCCAGTAAAAACATTAAAGGTCTGGACAGTCTGCTGTCTATGGTCCAGATGCCTCGCGGCGTTGCGGTTGCCTGTCAGGCAATTGGCGGTGCGGGCGCATACAATGCAGGCCTGATGGCAGCACAGATGCTGGCACTGAAAGATTCAGAACTGAGCCAGCGCTTGCAGGATTGGCGTAAAGCTCAGTCAGACAGTGTTCCTGTAGAGGTAGAATAATGCACGTTGCTATTGTTGGATGCGGCCAGTTAGCGCGCATGATGGCTTTGGCGGGTTGGCCGATGGGTCACCGTTTCACCTTTCTGGCGGACCAGGGCGAAGGTATTGACTGTGTTAAAGGCCTCGGTGAGATTGTTTATTACACCCCTGAGATTGAACTCGAAGGTCTCGCGCTGTTTCAGGCCTTAGGTAACCCTGATGTGGTCACGGTTGAACGTGAACACGTTAACGTTCCTTTGCTTAATACTCTGAAACCTTATTGTTCAGTATACCCTGATCCGGATGCTATCAAATATTGCCAGCACCGTGGTCGTGAAAAAACCTTCCTCAACTCGTTAGGTATCCAAACCGCGCCTTTCCATCTGGCAAATAATGCCGATGAGTTGAATACAGGCGTTAAAGCTCTGGGCTTCCCTGTTTTCGTTAAGACCTGTGAAGAGGGCTACGACGGCTACGGTCAGTGGGTTCTGAAAAATGACGAAGACCTAAACGATCTTATTACCAAAGCAGACAACCTACCGGAAGTAGTCATTGAAGGTCGGGTTGATTTTGACCGTGAAGTTTCTTTGATTGCCGCACGCGATGCGTCTGGCGAATGTGTGTTTTATCCACTGACAGAAAACCTGCATCGTAACGGTATTCTGTGGAGTTCTCTGGCTCCTGCTGACGCTCCTGCTGAGCTGCATGCCAAAGCCAAAGATATCGCGGATAAAGTGCTGAACGCTCTGGAATATGTCGGTGTAATCGCTATCGAGATGTTCCAGGCCGGTGATGAGCTGCTGGTCAATGAACTGGCACCACGCGTACACAACAGTGGGCACTGGACTCAAGGTGCGGGCATCTGCTCCCAGTTTGAAAACCACCTTCGCGCAATATGTGGTTTAGGCTTAGGTCACACAATCAATAGCCAACATGCAGGCATGGTTAACCTGCTGGGTATTGAAGCTCCTAAAGAAATCATCAGCGAAAGTAATGTACAACATCACGTGTACAACAAATCTCTGCGACCCGGTCGCAAGGTTGGACACCTGAATCTGGTGAGTGATGATCGCCACACGCTGGAAGTTAAGCTGAAACGCATTCGCGAAACGCTTTACAAGGACGAGTAAAAAAGACTAATAAAAAACCCGGCCAAGGCCGGTTTTTTTGTGTGCGTTAAACACCAATCTGACCGTTTAGGTATACCCAATCAATCCCGGCAGCCAAAGTACGATACCCGGTGCCATGATCAGTACTGCAATAGTGATAACGTCCGCAACGAAGAACGGCATACAGCCACGGAAGACATCCTGAACAGAACATTCCGGCCTTACACCCGCAACTACAAAGCAGTTGAGCCCTATGGGCGGTGTAATCAGACAAAGCTCTGCCATTTTCACCACGATGATACCGAACCAGATGGCACACCCAACGCCGGAAACCCCAAATGCAGAATCCGCCGCAGCTACTGCTTCACCGCCATTCAGTGCAATCACCGCGGGATAAACCACCGGCAAGGTCAGCAATAACATGCCGATCGCATCCATAAACATACCCAAAACTGCATAGGCACAGAGGATCAGCAGCAGAGTTAACATCGGGCTTTGCTCAAGACTGACAATCCAGTCTGAGAATGCCGAAGGCAGATCCGCAAAACCCAGGAAGCGTACGTAAAGCAACACCCCCCAGATAATGGCAAAAATCATGGCCGAAAGTTTCGCGGTTTCCATCAATGAGCTTTTCAGCTCTTTCCAGCGGCTGCCGTTGTATAAAGCCATACACAGGATGATGAACGCACCCAATGCACCGGCTTCGGTCGGAGTACCTACGCCGCCGTAGATGCACACCATGATAATAGCGATAACCACAAAGATCGGCATTGCACCCGGCAGCGACTCAAAACGTTGTTTCCAGCTATAACCGGTAACCGGAGGGCCAAAGTTCTTCCGCGTCATGGCCAGAAAGATAACCAGACCGCCGTAGATCAACGCAGAGACTGCACCCGGCAGGAAACCAGCCATCAGCAATGCGCCGACGTCCTGTTCAACAATGATGGCATAGATAACCAATATCGCCGAAGGCGGGATCAAGGATGCCAGGGTACCACCTGCGGCAACCACACCCGCAGCAAACCGCTTGTCATACCCAAGTTTGAGCATCTCCGGAACAGCAATTCGGGCAAATACCGCAGAGGTTGCTACCGATGCACCCGATACTGCAGCAAAACCGGCTGTGGAGAAGACGGTCGCAACACCCATACCACCCGGTAACCAGCCAACCCAGCGCTTGGCTGCTTCAAATAAGGTTTTGGTCAATCCGGCATGGTAGGCCAGAAAGCCGATGAGGATAAAAGTCGGAATCAATGACAGTGCCAGTGACGACACCTTTGAATGCGGAATAGTACCCGCCATTTTCACTGCGACCAGAAAGCCACGCTCAAAGCCCATTTTGGCCGAGAATATCCACAACAGGCCCAGAAATCCTGCTGCCGCAGCAGCAAAGGCAACTCGAACACCCATCACGACAAAAACCATCATGATCCCGGTTACCCAAAGACCGATCGATATGGAATCCATACTGCCCATGGTCTGAAACAGATCGCTCATTTAGTGTACTCCTGATCATCACTACCGCTGACCGCTTCAGCTTCTTTGGCTGCCACTTGTGCCGCTGTTTCAATAAGCGGAACCGCAACTGGCTCATCTTCACCCTCTCGAACCGCGCGAAAATAGCCCCAGATCTGGAGTAAAAAACGCAGTGCAAGAATGCTCAGAGCAACAGGTACGACCAATTTGGCAGGCCATGTCGGTAGATTAATATCCAGTGATGAATCACCAATGGAGTAAGCCCGCCAGAAGTGCAGGTATGAGCCATAGATCAACACGAAGGTAACCAGAAACATGATCACGGTCGTCAGCAGCTCGATGAACCAGAGGAAACGGCCATGGATCTGCCCAATAAGAATATCCATACGGATATGACCACCCATTCTCTGGGTATAAGCAATCCCGAGAAAGGCAATGAACGCCATTGCCTGTTCAACCCAGTCGACATAACCACTGATCGGCATTGAAAAAAGCCAACGCCCGAGTACATTGGTGGTTGCTAAGAGCACCAAAAGGAAAATTGCCGTACCGCCGGCCAGGTTTAAAAAAGATTCTATCCGGAAGAAACATCGATCGGCCCGACTCAATTTTGAGCCATCTTCCAGAACCGTTGCAGTTGCTGACATGTCAGCCCCCTGTTAAAGCAAAGAAATTTTATTGCAGAGTAAAGCTGGCTTGGTGCCACCTATGAAGCGCAGCACCAAAACCAGCACAGGGCTATTTGCTATTGAGCAAACAGTTTCTCGGTGTAATCAAACAATGCCTGAGAGTCGAACTTATCTGAATATTTTTTGACCCATTCTTCACGAACCGAGCCGGATAATTCATTCAGTTTTGCAGCTTGCTCAGGTGTGAATGTAATCTGCTTCAACCCTACTTCAGCTTTGGCTGCTTCAAACTTAGCCGTCGTGTTTTGATCGTAATTATTTACGTAGTATGCCAATGCCTCATCCACAGAACCCAGAAGCGCTTCTTTATGCTCCGGGGACAACATGTCCAATGCATCTGTATTAACAACTACAGGGCAGTTTGCAGAACCCAGGTTCAGGTTTGTGGTAGCCCACTTACCCACTTTGTAAGAACCTGTCGCCAGATGAGCATGAGGAGCAAAGGATGCCGCATCGATCACGCCGGAATCCATTGACTGACGTACTTCTGAAAAAGGAACGCCGGTTTTCACTGCACCCAGTTTACCTAGCACACCCATAATGCCACCCGGGCCACGAACACGCAGACCACCAAAATCTTCTAATGAATTGAGCCCGTCAGATTTACTCACAATGTTGTACTGAGGCAGCGGTGTTGGCATCAGCAGCGTTGCATTCCAGCGCGCCAGATCTTTTTTCACCACCGGATGTTTGAACACCTCTGTGTAGATTTCACTGACCCGGGCCAGAGAAACATCTTTGGAGAACGGCAACTCAGTTACCGTAATGGTTGGGTTTTTATCTGTATGGTAGAAGGAACAGAATTGAGCCATTTCAAATGCCCCAATCGCAATGCCATCCAGATTTTCTCGGGACTTAGACAGTCCGCCGTAGGAAATTTTCAGCTTAAACTCGCCGTTGGTTTTGGCTTCCACCAACTCTGCCAGCTTTTCTACATTCTCTGTAAAGGCACGACGTTTACCCCATAGGGATACGTTCCACTCCGTTGCTGCATGCACCTCCGCAGCAACCATGCCCACCAGTGCCGCCGAAGCGATCAGAGTCGTTTTCAAACCAGTCATCCTGTTATCCTCTTTCTATTATTTTTATATGCCACCTGTCGTGGTTTACTAACCCATCACAGCAAAGCTTAGGCCAACATTGGTAAAACCGCCGCTCACAAAAAGATAACCCACTGAAATTTAATCAATTTTTAAATACGCATCGTTTTTTTGAAAAAAAGCAGCTTTAGTTAACCCACTCAAAACCAGCCATTTTTGGCCTACCTGTTTAATGTTTATTCTTTTGTATAGGCCATTTTTGGCTCATTGACTGCTACACTGAATTTTTCTTTTACGCTCACTGCCCCGTAAAGTCTGATGTCGGTGGGATGCGCCTTCATAGACTGAGTCTGGCTTATAAATTGCTGTGGTTTTGCTGAATAAACGTTTTGCTGAGAAAGCGTTTTACTAACAAGGCTGCAATGCCGATCGCTCAAACAGACCGGAATAATAAGAATTATAATGACTAATAAACCCACCTCACTTCGTAACCCTAACCTATGGATTATTCTTGGGGCCGCCCTGTTTGGAGCTTTATTGGCATGGGTCCTGATTCATAACGCTGAGCAGCAACGTTTCTCCGAGTTAGACCAGAGTGGTAATGAGCGTCTGAACTTATACGCATCAACAGTGGAGGCGGCCCATAAACGTTTTGATTATCTCCCCTTCATCGTAGCCGGAGATCATCAGGTTCAACGGCTGTTCGATCAGCCCCAAAATACACCCCTTGCCGATGCCGTAAACCGTAAGCTGGAAAGCTGGAAAAACGAATCCAGCGCCGCCGACCTGTATCTGATGGACAGAACCGGAGTAGTCATTGCCGCCAGCAACTGGCAGCAGAAGGATAGCTTTATCGGTAACGACTACCACTTCCGGCCCTATTTTCAGAGCGCTATCAGAGGTCTTCCCGGTCAGTTTTTTGCGGTCGGTGTCACCACCGCGCGACCAGGCTTATTTCTCTCCAGAGAGGTACGTGATGGCAATGAAATTATCGGTGTTGCCGTCATAAAAATTGATATGACTCAACTTGAATCTGACTGGGCAGCAGGTGGTGAAAACGTCTGGATCACTGATACTGATGGCGTTATTTTCCTGGCCAGCAATCCTGCATGGCGCTATAAAAGTCTGACGCAATTGAGCAAAGAAACCCTGACCCGTCTTGATTCCGAACGTAAATACAGCCATCACCCGATTCAGCCTTTGCAGTTGATAAAGCACTCTCCATCACCCGAGGGGAATGCTGTGATTACACTAAAGACGGAATCAGTAGGCAGTCCGCAACTGAATCAGAATTTCTTACTCCACCAGCGACAAATAGAAGGTTTGAACTGGCAGCTTTACTACCTGAGTGATCTTCAGGGTTTAGCCAGAAGCAAACAGGTTGCCACTCTGGTTGCGGTGCTGATCGCAGCACTACTTGCGGTTATTGGTTTATTCCTCAGTAGTCGCTGGAAACACCAACAACTGCTGGAACTGCGAGTTGCACAACGCACCAGAGAATTAAACCAGAGTAACGCCCAGCTAAAACAAGAGATTGAAGAACGTATCCGTGCTGAAAAAGCCCTGCGCCAAACCCATGAGGAGTTAATTCAAGCGGAAAAACTAGCCGCCTTAGGGCAGCTATCTGCAGGTCTGGTACATGAGATCAGCCAGCCTTTATCAGCGATTCAGACCTTTCTTGCCAGCACCCAATTACTGATCGAGAGGGATGAGATAGCGCTAGCCCGTGAAAACCTTACCGACATCGATAAGCTGATCCGCCGAGTCACCAGCATTGTTTCGCACCTCAAAACCTTCTCCAGTAAATCACGCGGAGTTCTGAGCCGGGTGCAACTGCAACAGGTTGTGGATAACGCCCTGTTAGTCCTGACACCAAGGTTTAACAAAACAGATATCAGACTGAACTGGCAGCCACCGTCGGCACCCATCGAAGTCCATGCGGACGAAATCAAGCTGGAGCAGATACTCGTCAACCTGATACGTAATGCCATTGATGCTACTCAGGAAGAGGATGGGATAACCGGAGAGATCACCATTGAACTCCGGGCAGATGGTAAACAAGCTCAAATTTCAATCCGTGATAATGGTTGTGGCATTGAAGCGGAAGATCTGCCAAAACTATTCGATCCGTTTTTCACCACCAAACCTCCCGGTGAAGGTCTTGGACTCGGCCTGTCCGTTTCCTTTGGAATTGTCGAAGAGTTTGGTGGCAAGCTGGATGCAGAGCCCAACCCGGATCGTGGCACAACCTTTAACCTGACCCTCTCCCTGGCACAACCGGAGCCTGATCATGTCGGATAATACTCAGCCGTTAACTTCCCCTGCAGAACCGGTTCACGTCATTCTGATCGATGACGAAGAAGCGATCCGCAAAGCAACCCGCCAGTGGCTTAACCTTGCGGGTATGGAAGTGGAAGACTACCCCAGTGCTGAAGCGGCATTGGAGCATATTACCCCGGGCTGCGACCGGGTGATTGTCTCCGACATCCGTATGCCGGGTATGGACGGAATGAGTTTCGCACGCGAGGTACAGCAACTTGATCCGGACCTTCCGGTATTGCTGGTCACCGCTCACGGTGATGTCAGCATGGCGGTTGAAGCTATGCGTGATGGTGTTTATGACTTTATTGAAAAGCCCGTAGAACCTGATCTGCTGATAGATCGAATCCAGCGTGCCAGTGAAAAACGAAGACTCGTTCTTGAGAACCGGAAACTGCATAAATTACTCAGTCAGGGGCCGTCACTGGAAAGCCGTATGATCGGGCAATCGAAACCGATGGCAGCACTCCGGCAACAGATTCTGGAACTTTGCCAAACACCTGTGGATATCGTTATCAACGGTGCAACTGGAACAGGGAAGGAACTGATTGCTCGCTGTTTACATGATTTCAGCAACCGTTCTGAACAACCGTTTGTCGCCGTGAACTGTGGTGCTATTCCGGAAAACCTGTTTGAGAGTGAATTGTTCGGGCATGAAAAGGGCGCATTTACCGGGGCTCAGGAAAAACGTATTGGTAAAATTGAACACGCCCAGAAAGGCACCCTGTTTCTGGATGAGATCGAAAGCATGCCGATCAACTTTCAGATAAAACTACTCAGGGTTCTACAAGAGCGAAAACTGGAACGGGTCGGCTCCAACAAAGAGATCGAACTGGATCTGTGGGTCATTGCGGCGACAAAGGAGAATCTGGTCGAAGCCTCCCAGGCAGGGCGTTTCCGCGAAGACCTATATTACCGTTTTAATGTAGTCGAACTGCATCTGCCTAAACTTGCGCATCGACGCGAAGATATACCACAGTTATTCGAATTTTTTGCACGCAAAGCGGCGCTTCAGTATGAGCGCGACTACAACACACCTGACGAGCAGGACCTCGCACTTCTGATGGATTACGAATGGCCCGGTAATGTTCGACAATTAAAAAACATTGCCGAACGCTACGTCCTTGGAATGGCTGATTCCAGAACCATCCGCGCCATCCTTGGGCAAGGGGAAACCGAGGAGCAAAACAGCCATCTGCAAAGTCTCAGCGACCGGGTTCAGGCGTTTGAGCGGCAGATCATTATTCATGCTTTGAAACGACATAAAGGCAGCATTCTGGCGGTGACCGAAGAGTTGGATCTACCTCGTCGCACCCTGAACAACAAGATGAAACAGTATGAAATTCATCGACGGGATTATGTGGGCAATTAGAAAAACGGCCAACCGTTAGCGCTGTAGAACGTCCAATTTGGACTAAGCAGGCATAGAGAATATGTATTTCACATGATTATTCTGGGGCCAAAGAAATATGCTAGAATCCTTTCTCATGAATAACAGTACATCGCTTATGTCCAATCACACCCTAGCGGCAATCGCTCTATTATTGATAGCGGTTTTTTTCTGCCGTGGGGTTTTGGTAGTAGAGCAAACTGCACATTCCGCGGTTCCAAGTGTGCACCCAGCTATACAGGCGATTGAACACGGGCACTACCATGAGCCAGTATTAGGTCACTTCCATCCTGAAGACGCTGAAATATCTGACGCGAACCATCTGTTGCTTCATGCAATGGGCGTGATTGAAAATCAAATGGCTGTGCAAGTGTTCATAGCCGCACCAACATCTGCCAGATCATCTGAGATTACGTTCTCTCCAGATATGCCGTTAGAGCCACCGCTCTCAAATTTGTTTCGCCCTCCAATAGCCTAGTTTCACTCAATTTTTCTCAATTGTGAGTTTATGCGCTGTATTGCGTGGGATTCACGGTGTTCGTGATTTTATAACGGAGATTACAGAGTGTATCTGAAATCATCATATTTTCGATGGGGTTTTCCCCTGTATGCACAGCGTCTGTTCCTGTGCTTGTTTGTGCTTTTGCTAATGATTGGAGTAGTGCCTACGGCATTTTCTCATGGCGTGGCAGAAGGCGATGCTCTTTTTATAGAGCAGGCTAGTGGCACACAATTAATACCCTATATTTATCTTGGCGCAAAACACATGGTCACGGGTTACGACCATCTTCTGTTTTTGTTTGGCGTAATATTCTTTCTCTTCAGAATGAAGGATGTTGCTATCTATGTGACATTATTTGCCGTCGGACACAGTGTAACCCTACTGTACGGAGTTCTAAGCGGGACACACGTTAACCCATATATAGTTGACGCGATTATCGGTTTTTCTGTGGTTTATAAGGCCCTCGATAATCTAGGTGCTTTCCAGCGCTGGTTCGGGTTTCAACCGAATACAAAAGCAGCAGTCCTGATTTTTGGATTCTTTCATGGGTTCGGACTGGCGACAAAGCTACAAGATTTCACGCTTTCTGAAGATGGACTTGTAGCAAATATATTGGCTTTTAATGTGGGTGTCGAAATTGGCCAGCTAATGGCTCTGGCAGGCATTCTGATTGCTATGAACTTCTGGCGGAAGTCACCTTCGTTTAATCAACACGCATTCTTTACAAATGCAGTCCTGATGACACTGGGCTTTATGCTCATTGGTTTCCAATTAACAGGCTACTGGGTTACTGCATAGGAATTATCACCATGAACGATATATCAAATATTAATAAAGACGGATTACCGTCAACGAAAAGCCTGATAAAGGCAACAGTTGCTGCGATGGCTGCATCAGCAGTAATTCTGGTAAGCGCAATATTGCCTGCTGAATACGGCATAGACCCGACAGGAATGGGTAAAGTGTTGGGTTTGAATGTTCTTAATCAGGCTAATGCTTCCGAAGCAGGACCTACTCCTGTTATAAGCCAACCGGAAAATCTTCTAGGAGGAGCTGACAGTCCAGTTTGGAAAGGAACTGCAGCACCACGTACTAATACAATGACATTAACTTTGTTGCCCCGACAAGGAGCCGAAATCAAGTCGCCCATGAAGGCGGGTGATAACCTCATCTTTAGCTGGAAAACTGATGGTGGTTCCGTTTACGTTGATATGCATGGCGAGCCACCTAATCCAGCTAAGGATGAGTTCACCAGTTATTGGATAGGTAAAGATCAACAACAGGCAAGCGGTCACTTTACTGCTCCATTTGAAGGAACCCATGGCTGGTATTGGCAGAATACAGGAGCAACACCTGTAACGATCACACTTACCACAAATGGTTTCTATGGCGATCTCTACATGCCGTAACAATGACCATCATGTTTTCGCCATATTTTTACATAGGATTTAAAATGAATACTTCAAAACAATTAATCGCATTTATCATTTCCATTCTGATTTCTACAGTGTCGGTTGCGCACTCGAGCCATGGGCCAAAAGAGCCAATATCTCAGGCACAGGCTGAAGTAAAAGCAGAGTTAGTGATTAAGCGTCTGGTCAAAAAGTACAAATTGGATCGTTCATGGAAGGAAGCTCAACTTGTTGCGGCAAGCCAGCAGGAGAAAGCACAAGGTCAAGTTTGGATCATCCAGTATACAACCAGTTCAGCAAGTGACGCTGATAAAAAGTCGCTTTATGTGGTTTTGGATGAGATGGGTAATACTTTATCTGCGACGCATTCTGAACCTTGATACATAATAACGTTTGGACTGAGGGTCGTTATTACGACCCTTATGTTATCTCTGTTGCCTGTTCTGGTAAGGAGAGGTTATGGCTTATTACATAGTTAAAGTGCTGATCAGCAGCATTCTGATCGTGCTCATTTCTGAGATTGGAAAGCGAAATTCAATGCTGGCCGCTATTCTCGCATCAGTTCCGTTGATTTCGGTATTTGCCTTAATTTGGCTCTATATTGATACGCAGGATATTAATCGTATTCGAGAAGTGACAATCAATATTTTATGGCTGATTGTTCCTTCGCTAACTTTGTTTATAGCGTTACCCATTTTGCTTGATCGAGGCATGGGGTTTTATGTCAGCCTTTCCATAGGGGTTCTGGTAATGATCTTGAGTTATGTAGCCACATTGGCTATTTGGAAGACTCTAAGTTAACTAGTAATAATTCTCGTTTCTGGCACGGTGCAGCCATGCTTCTTACCTTTCTCAGGGCACCTGCCACACATTGCCGACCTCTATATGAAATCTGCGATGCTGTGCTTGTAACTGTGATTAGAGCATTTGGTATGGTGATAAATTACAGACAAAATAAAGAGGAAGCAGCGTAATACTGGTTCCCCTTGAATTGTTTCACCGACGTAGCTACTGAGCCTTAATCTGTAGTAGCTCAGATTTATTCTTTACGTGATTCTCTTTCGTGCTCGGCCTTTTCTTTCCGCATTTCTCTTTCGTATTCTTCTCTATCTTTCATCATCTCACGCTGATACTCTTCCCGATCCTTTCGCATCTCACGTTCGTACTCTTCTTTATCTTTACGGTCTTCACGTTCTATTTCTTCACGCTCTTTAAGGCTTTCACGCTGGTATTCCTCATCACGTTTTCGCTGTTCTTTTGCCATTTTTTTATCGTGCTTCATGCTTTCGCGTTCATTTTTCATTTGCTCTTTGGCAGCTTCTCTCTGATCTTTATCTTTGGAATCAGCATGGGCAACCGTTAACGGGAGAGATACTGCTAATAGACTGATCACTAGTCCTCTAATGACTTTTTTCATTTTAATTATTCCTTTTAAGACATGTGTATGAATATAAAAATAATGTAGCAGAGCTTACCTGCAACTGAATGAGAAGAGTGTAGACGCATTTCCGCTTATGGCACATTCCAGCCTTCAGCCTCTACCTTAAAGAACTAATTTTTGCCCAAAATAAAGACCATCTGATTTCCCAGACACAGCATCAGAGCCTCACTTAAATCTCACTCAGTTCATCTGATTCCTTACAGTTTTGTCCAAACAAACTCTGATTTTTGCTACTCAATTAACAGCCCAAACAAAAATAATTATTTTTTCTTCATCCATTAGCTGGCGCCAGTCCGATCTCCCGAAACTTCTCTTACTGTCTGAAAAATATAAAGAATCTATCTAATTATCCTGTGGATAACTCAGATGCCGCACCCGCACATAATACTTTATATCGATACATTTCGTATCATTATGAGTTGACAGTTGATTTATTATAAATAACGATACATTCCGTATCACTATCCGAAACCATAAAAATAACATTCACCTTAGTCCACGACCTAGGTGAACGGAGTTCAAAAATGAATCAATACTCAAAAGCTTTAGTAGCTGGTTTAAGCGCAACAGTTCTGACGATGGGGTCTGTCGGTCAGGTAAGTGCGGAAGAAGAAAAAATACGCTGGAAAGTTCAGGCGGTCTTTGGCACTCACCTTCCAGGCCTAGGCGACCCGATTAAACAGATTTCATCGCAGATTAAAACGGCCACTGATGGTCGTATTCAGTTCAAAGTTTACGAACCCGGCAAGTTGGTCCCACCTTTCGGCATCACCGAAGCGATCAAAAATAAACAGCTGAATGCGGGCTATGCCTGGCTTGGATATGATCAGGGTAAAATTCCTGCGGCAGCATTGTTAGCTGCGGCCCCGTTTGGCATGGAGCCTTGGGAATACGCTACCTGGTGGTATGAAGGCGAGGGTCAGAAACTCGCTGAAGACCTGTATGCAAAACATAATGTTCATCCGGTTCTTTGTAGTGTAATTGGTCCTGAAACAGCAGGCTGGTTCACGAAAGAGATGAACAGCATTGAAGACTTCAAAGGCCTGAAGATTCGTTTCGCTGGCCTTGGCGGTAAGGTTCTGCAGAAAGCAGGGGCATCCGTAACCGTTCTTCCGGGTGGTGAGATTTTCCCTGCTCTGGAGAAAGGCGCAATTGATGCGACTGAGTTCTCTATGCCTGCCATCGATCAACTGCTTGGTTTTCATAAGGTTGCCAAAATCAACTACTTCCCAGGTTGGCACCAGACCTTCACCGCATCGCACCTGCTGATCAACAAAGAGTCCTGGAACGAACTGGAAGAATCCACCCGCGCCATGATCGACACTACCTGTACTGCCGGTACTTTCCGTGCACTGACCCGCGGTGAGTCCCTGCAGGGTGAAGTCATTGCCACCTTCCCGGAAAAAGGCGTTGAAGCCAAAACCGTTAACCGTGATCTGCTACAAGATCTGAAAAAGCTGACGGACGAGGTGATGACTGAAGTGGCAGCAAAAGATGCTGACTTCAAGAAGATCTACGAATCTCAGCAAAACTTCATGACTGAGTACCAACGCTGGAAACGTCTGGCATACCTGCCACGCGACTTCGAATAAGCGAACAACCTTAAATCCACGTTTTAAGTTGTTTCACTCTGGGAGGGGCTCCCCCCTCCCTGCATTCAAGGGTGCTCTCGTATGAAGCTTGAAGATATCAGTACCGGATCTGCCGCGTACATTAACCCCGATGATTTAATTCATCACACTGCGCTGCCAGAGACAAAGTTATCCCTGATGTTTGATGCGCTAATCAAACAAGTAGGGGACCTGTTCTCCTGGGTTTGGATTGTGCTGGTTGGCGTGATCATCAGTAACGTCGTCATGCGTTATGTGTTTCATAACGGTTTGATCGAATTCGAAGAGATTCAGTGGCACCTCTACTCGCTCGGCTGGTTGATGGGGCTCTCTTACTGCTTCGTCGCAGATGAACATGTGCGAGTCGATCTTATTCATGACCGTATGTCCCTTGTGACTCAGGCCTGGGTTGAACTGCTCGGCATGCTGTTCCTGCTACTGCCATTTATCGCACTGGTTGTGATCTATGCAGTGCCTTTTGTGATCTATTCCTGGGAGGTGAGCGAGGTCTCTGATGCACCGGGTGGATTACCTTATCGCTGGGCCATCAAGTCAGCATTACTGGCCGGCTTTGGATTGCTTTTAATCGCCTATATTTCGCGTTTATCCCGCGTACTCAGCTTGCTCTATTCACGTTACTTCAAGAACACACAAGCGAAGGAGCTGAGCTATGGAAATTAATGAAATTCTCGCTCTGGCTATGTTTGGCAGTTTTATCCTGCTCCTTTTCACAGGTTTCCCGGTTGCCTGGGTGATGGGGGGAGTGGCGGTCCTGTTCTCCTTTATCGCCATCGTTATGGAAACTCAGTTTGATGCCTTTATTGGTATTGATCTTAACTACGTCTCCATCGTGATTCCCCGGATCTGGAACATTATGACCAACTGGGTGTTGGTTGCACTGCCCATGTTTGTGTTTATGGGCATGATGCTGGACCGTTCCGGTGTTGCCGAAGATCTGATGTCAAACCTATCTAAAATGTTTGGTCAGGTTCGCGGTGGCCTCGCGGTAGCCGTGACCTTTGTTGGCCTGCTTCTGGCCGCTTCCACCGGCATCATTGGAGCCTCCGTTGTGCTGCTCGCAGTACTTGGTGTGCCGTTGATGCTGCGTGATGGTTATAACAAAGAACTGGCCTGCGGCACCGTCTGTTCGACGGGCACTCTGGGCATTCTTATCCCACCGAGCATTATGCTGGTAATGATGGGTGACCGCATTGGCGTTTCCGTAGGTGATCTGTTCCTCGGTGCCCTGTTCCCAGGTCTGATGCTGGCCACCATGTATGTGAGCTATATCTTTGCAGTAGGTTTCTTTAAACCTGCCCATGCACCGGTTGCTCAGGATACTGAGAAGCTTTCGATCAGCATTTTTATTGGTGTATTCAAAGCGGTACTGCCGACTGTCGCACTGATTCTGGCGGTTCTGGGCTCAATCTTCTTTGGTATCGCAACCCCGACTGAAGCAGCGGGAGTGGGTGCCTTGGGCGCAACCCTTCTGGCATTCAGCAAAAAACGACTGACACTGGATGTATTAAAAGAGGTGGGGCGCGGTACAACCAAAACCACTGCTTTTATATTTGCGCTGCTTCTGGGTGCAACTGCTTTTTCCCTGATCCTGCGTGGATTAGGGGGCGATGAGATGATCGAAGGCTTTCTGCATGGCCTGCCCTTTAGCCCTACCGGAATTGTTATCACGATCCTCGTCGTCACTTTTATTCTCGGCTTCTTCCTCGACTGGATTGAGCTGACCCTGATTATCCTGCCGCTGGTCGCGCCAGTGGTGGTTAATCTCGGATTTGATCTGGTTTGGTTCACGATTCTGTTTGCGGTCTGTCTGCAAACCTCGTTCCTGACTCCTCCGGTTGGTTTTGCTCTGTTCTACCTGAAAGGCGTTGCGCCTGACGGGGTCAACCTGGGGCACATCTACCGTGGAGTGATTCCTTTCATTCTCATTCAGCTTATCGGGCTAGCCATCGTTTTCTACTGGGAAAACGTCGTGCTCTGGCTGCCCGCTATGGCGTACTCACAATAATTATTATGGAGAGCAACATGTCTACACAGGTGATATTGCCGCGAATTATGCAGGTGGGCGAAGATGCTTGCCTGGAAATACCCACCGTACTTTCCAGTCTGGGATGTAAACGTCCCCTTATCATCACCGATAAAGTGATGGTGGATCTGGGTTATGCAAAGAAGATACAGGGTTTGCTGGAAAACCATATGATTTTCTGCGATGTTTTTGATGACACCGTCCCGGAACCGACTGTGCAATCAATCCAGGCGGGTGTGAATAAAGCCCACAATGGTAATTATGATTGCATCATTGCGTTGGGCGGAGGCAGCCCGATCGACAGTGCAAAAGCGATCTCAATTCTGGCGAAACACGGCGGAGAGATGCGTGACTATAAATTCCCGCGCATTGTTAACGAGGAGGGATTGCCCGTTATCGCCATCCCAACCACCGCCGGAACCGGTTCGGAAGTGACACGCTTTACCATTATCACTGATGAAACCACAGACGAAAAAATGCTCTGTGTGGGCATCGGTTATATGCCGGTCGCCGCATTGGTGGATTACAAGCTAACCTGCACGGTGCCGCCACGTATTACCGCAGATACCGGCATCGATGCCCTGACCCATGCCATGGAGGCCTATGTCAGCAAGAAAGCGAATCCGTACAGTGACTCACAAGCACTTGAAGCCATGCGCCTGATCGGACCTAACCTGCGCCGTGTTTTCCACAATGGTGACGATAAGGAAGCCCGCGAAGCGATGATGCTTGGTTCTACTCTGGCAGGAGTAGCTTTCTCTAATGCCTCAGTTGCGATGGTACATGGTTTAAGCCGTCCAATTGGGGCTTTCTTCCACGTCCCACACGGGCTTTCCAACGCCATGCTGCTGCCTGCTGTGACCCAGTTCTCTCTTGAAGCAGCTCCGGAACGTTATGCAGACTGCGCCAAGAGCATGGGAGTTGCCTCCTATGAAGATGATACAGAGACCGCAAATCGCAAACTTATTGAGGAACTGCATGCATTGAATGACGAACTGCGCGTGCCTTCAGTTGAGCAGTTTGGAATTAACCGCAATGAATTTATGAGCGTTAAGGAAACCATGGCTGAGCAGGCATTAGCTTCTGGCTCACCGGGCAATAACCCGCGCGTACCTACCGCTGAAGAAATTGTTGAGATTTACAAATCCCTTTGGGCTTAAGAATAAATATTAAATACAGAATTTGAGGTAAAGACCATGCCATTAATCGGACATTTTATTAACGGTAAAGTGATTGAAGATAACAACCGCACGCAGGATGTTTACAACCCTGCAACCGGTAAATCCGACAGTCAGGTTGCTCTGGCTACGGTTGAGACCGTTGAAGAAGCCATTGCCGCAGCGCAAGCCGCCTATCCAGAGTGGAGAGATACTCCAGCCATTAAACGTGCACGAGTGATGTTCCGCTTTAAAGAACTGCTGGAACAACATGCCGACAAGATCTGTGAACTGATCGGCGCTGAACATGGCAAGATCTGCCACGATGCGGCAGGTGAATTGCAACGCGGTATTGAAAACGTGGAATACGCATGTGGCGTACCTGAACTGCTCAAGGGTGAGCATAGCAAAAATGTTGGCCCGAACATCGACTCCTGGAGCGAGTTCCAGCCACTGGGTGTTGTGGCAGGTATTACGCCGTTCAACTTCCCGGTAATGGTTCCACTATGGATGTTCCCAATGGCGATCGCCTGCGGTAACACCTTCGTACTGAAACCTTCAGAGCGTGACCCAAGCTCAACAATGTATATTGCCGGCCTTTTACAGGAAGCTGGTTTGCCGAATGGCGTGCTGAACGTTGTAAACGGTGACAAAGAAGCAGTGGATACCCTGCTGAATGATGAGCGTGTTAAAGCCGTAAGCTTTGTAGGTTCCACCCCAATTGCTGAGTACATTTACTCTACAGCCAACGCTAATGGCAAACGTTGTCAGGCACTGGGTGGTGCAAAAAACCACGCGATTGTTATGCCGGATGCCGATATGGATAACGCCGTTAACCAACTGGTTGGTGCTGCTTTCGGTTCCTCCGGTGAACGCTGCATGGCGCTGTCTGTAGCGGTAGCCGTAGGTGATGAAGCGGGTGATGCTCTGATTGATAAAATGTCGGCAGCTATGGCGTCATTAAAAGTGGGTGAGCCAACAGATGCCAACAATGATTTTGGCGCTCTGATCACTAAGGAACACCGCGATAAAGTTGCCGGTTACATCACCAGCGCTGAAGAGCAGGGTGCAACCATTGTGGTTGATGGCCGTAACCCAGAGGTTCCGGGTTATGAAGGAGGTTTCTTTGTCAGCGGTACGCTTATCGATAACGTCACGCCAGATATGGTGAGCTATCAGGAAGAGATCTTTGGTCCCGTTCTTCAGGTTATCCGCGTGAAGACGATGCAGGAAGCGATGGATCTGATTGATGCTCACGAGTATGGCAACGGCACCTGTATCTTCACTCGCGACGGCGAAGCTGCACGTTACTTCTCTGATCATATTCAGGTGGGCATGGTGGGTATTAACGTGCCTCTGCCAGTACCTGTTGCTTATCACAGCTTTGGTGGCTGGAAGCGCTCACTGTTCGGTGACCTGCACGCTTATGGTCCGGATGCTGTGCGTTTCTACACTAAGCGTAAAACAATCACTCAGCGCTGGCCTTCTGCCGGTGTACGTGAAGGTGTGGACTTCTCTATGCCAACCATGAAGTAATCCTCTGCTCTGGCAGTACTTTTGGCTACAGGTGTTAGCCGGGTGTTTTACAAGAAGGAAGGTTATTCGTTTCGAAGGGGAACCGGATAACTTTCTGGGGTTATTTTGCTACAACGTTGACCTGTCCATGTAGCAGTCTCTACCTGATGAAATTCATCTAAAGTATGTGAATAACGCTTTTGTAAAACCCCGGCGAGCCCTGTAGTCTTTTTTACTCATAATGCTCAACGGTAATGTTATGAAACCGGTCCTTTTTGAATCTTACAAAGTCTGCAACAACAAGTTCATCAGCGTCATTAAGCTGAACTCTCCCGGCAACCTGAATGCTTTGACACTGGAGATGGTGGATCTGATTCAGGAACACCTGGATAGCGTGCGCTACAGTGAAAATATCGTTGCGGTCATTTTAGACAGTGTGATTGATAAAGCTTTTTGTGCCGGCGGCGATGTTGTTTCCATTACCCAAGCCTGGAGCAAGGGTGATGAACAACTGGCGAAGGACTTTTTCCTACGGGAATATAAACTCGACCGCGACATTCACCGTTTCCCTAAGCCGGTCATCTGTCTGGCAAACGGTATCGTTATGGGCGGAGGAATGGGATTAATGAACGGGTGTAGCCATCGGGTGGTGACTGAAACCACGTATATGGCGATGCCTGAAATCTCTATTGGTCTGTTCCCGGATGTAGGTGGTAGCTGGTTTCTAAACCAGATCCCGGATGGCATGGGCTTATTTCTGGGCTTAACCGCAGCACCGATGAATGGTGCCGACGCTAAATACCTTGGTCTGGCGGATTACATGATCAGCAGTCATTATCGCAATGAGATTGTTGAACATTTAATCGCTGCTGACTGGAACGCACCAGCTCAGGAGATTGTGGATAAACTCTTCTCCGAATTGCAAACCGCTTCTGCTGAACAGTGCTCACATGTACAATCGAATTGCGAGCAACATCAGGCACTCATCGCTACTGCAACTCATCAAGAAACCTTGCCAGAGGTCGTAGCTGCAATTCTGAATTGCGATTCTGATGAACGCTGGTTGCGCAAAGCCAAAGACAACCTGGATTATGGCAGCCCGTTATCAGCCTGGTTAATCCACCAGCAACTGCAACGATCTGCGTCCATGTCGTTAGAAGAGGTTTTTGAATTTGAGTACAATCTGGTGCTTGCCTGCTGTAAGCAAGGTGACTTCGCTGAAGGTGTCCGGGCATTATTAATCGATAAAGACCGGCAACCCAACTGGCAGTACAGATCCGTTGATGAAGTTAATCATCGTTTTATCAATACATTTTTTGAGTAAGCAGGAACACCATGCCGGAACGCAGAGAAAAAGGCTCTTCAATTACCCGGGTACTGGAAATCATCGAGGCCGTGGCTTGTGCTGACCACCCGTTAAGCCCCGCCGATCTGTCCGAAATGCTGGATATTCCGAAGCCTAGTGTGCACCGTCTTCTGCAACAGCTTCAGGCCAGCGGTTATCTGCAAACGAATATGCGCGGCCTGCTGCTTCCTGATAAACGCCTGCATACCATCTCTTTAGGTGTTCTATACAGCAATCGTTATAAAAGTGTACGTAAAACCATTCTGCAAAAACTCTCTGCGGAGATTGGGGAAACCTGTGGTATCGCGATCCCTGATGGCATTGAGATGATCTACTATGATCGCCACCAATCCAACTGGCCGTTACAGATCAACCTACCGGTAGGTACTCGTACCCCGGTATGGTGCACAGCCAGTGGTAAGTTATACCTGAGCACACTACAGGAATCACGACTCCATAAAGTTATTGATAACCTCTCTCTGGAAAAAATGGCGCGCAATACCATTGATACTCCGGAAAAGCTGAAAACCTCACTTGCAGACATTCGTGATACTGAAATCGGGATCGATAACGAAGAGTTTATTGATGGCATGGTCGCCTGCTCTGTGCCAGTGAAAGATCAGGATGGCAGACTGCTCGCTTGCCTGTTCACCCACGCGCCGGTGATCAGGAAGAGTCTGGATGAACTGGTCAAATATGTACCCCTGATGCGTGAATCTGCAAAATCTCTGGGTGAATTTGTAACTGAGCAATAAGCTTTATTACTCGGGTTAATCCCCTGCTTCATCATTAATAAATCGATCCGCAATCAGTAAAAAATTACTGCCCCCAATCTCATCGGTTGGGTCAAGCTCCAGTAATTTGCTCAGCGCTTTATGTGCCAGGTACACTTTTCCTCGACGTAACCGAATGACACCTAAGGCTTTCAGACTGAACAAATACAGACGTGCAACCGACTGATCCTCAAGCCATGGAGCAGAACTCTGTTTGAGCACCCGGTAGTTACGCCGGAAACACCCCTGTCTGGAAGCTTCATTCAGGGTACGCCAAACCTGACGCTCCGCTTCCTGATAACGCGCAGTGCGAAAATAAAGTTTATAGAGTGCGATGTAGGTATCCAATGACCTGGGCCAGCGTTGTATTGCTTCCAGTAATATTTCCTCTTTCTCCTCAGGCGTATTCTTGGATGCTGCCTGGTACAACATAAGCCCTAACTCCTCTGTCACATTGTCAGAAAAGTAACGTTGCTTTCCCTCCAAAACAGCCACAGTTTCCATCCAGTCTCCCTCTTCTAAGTTTTGAGCAAAAGTCTGTTGTGTCGTGTATACGGACTCAACAAGACTAAAGGCACTTCACACTTTGCAACATATGAATGACTGCGAATTTACAAAACAGTTTTCACGCTATAGCCCTCCTGCAATAACTGATCCAGTAGAAACTTCTTGGAAATGGAAAGCTATGAAAGTAATTCACCTGAATTTTTTTCAGCTCAAAAAGGGGTATTCAGACCTAGGCTCTAAACAGAAGTTAAAGAAAAAGCGCTTCAGCGGGGGAATATGGTTAAGTTGCAAACTTACACATCTTGCTTAGTTGAGAAGCTTAATTCACATTCGCAGAAATTAACGCCATCAGTGTTGTTTCTGTTACTAAGCTTTTCTACCGGTTCAGTATTCGCTGAGCAGGGAGCCTATGACTTACCTTCACTTGGGGAAGGACTGGGAAATACTGTTGAAAACAGAAATTTGCCACTTCATCGGCAACTGAGCCCTGTTGCTCAGTACCTTAAAAAACTAACCCATAAACAGCTGACAGATAACTCAGCAATTTATTTAGCTCCCAAAGGGATTAAACTTGAAACCCAGTTTTCTGAAAATATGAGTTCCGAGCTCGTTACCAAAGGAAGCGGCGAAATTTCTTTTACCTTCAAGTTCAGCTTCTAATCTTCATTTAGCTTGTCAAAATCCTCCGTTACCAAGCCAGTAAACAAACCGTTCACAGACCGTTCTTTCAGGCATTTTGTTTGGCCCAGAACTGAGATGACAATTCAGAAAAGCCCGTTGAAATATCCAACATGTTCTGACTTGTTTCAGAACTGGTTTTCACTGAATCCATATTCTGCTCAGACATATCCCGGATGGAGTACACGCTGCGATTGATCTCTTCGGCTACCGCACTCTGTTGCTCAACCGCTGCAGCAATCTGGTTATTCATATCACTGATCTGCTGAATTGCGGTATGAATAGCATCCAGAGAAGACACGGTTTCGGTACTTTGCTCAACGCACCGATCTGTGAAGTCTTGACCTGTTTGCATAGTTAATACAGCTTTTGCAGCATGACTCTGGAGTTGCTCAATCATCTGACGGATCTCTTCTGTTGAACTTTGGGTACGGCTCGCAAGTGTCCTCACTTCGTCCGCAACAACAGAAAATCCTCGTCCTGCATCACCCGCCCGAGCTGCTTCGATGGCAGCATTCAGGGCCAGCAGGTTGGTTTGCTCAGCTATCTCACCAATCACATTCAGGATTGACGATATACTTGTACTGCTTTGTTCAACTTCAGTAATTACTTCAGTGGCACTAGCAATTTCTTGCTGAAGTCTCTTGATAGAAGCAACACTGTTATCCACAACTCCCCGGCCTTTTATCACTTCATCCAATCCAGCAGTGGCCGCCGAAGAACTGTTCTGGGCATTACCAGCAACCTCTTGGATACTCGTTGACATCTGGTTCACAGCCGCTGCCACCTGGTCTGTTTCTTCAAACTGCTGCTTTACTCCTTGCTCAGATTGATTTACTGCTGAACTTAGTCCCGTAGCCCCCTCAGTTAAAACACCTGCGGAGTCTGCAATACGACCAATGAGACCAGCGGTTTCAGATTCCAGTAATTTCATAGATACCTGAATCTGACCAATATCATCATTACGGCCAGAATAAATATAACGTGCAACGGGGTTATTCAGAATGGATTTAGCTTTTTTGACAAGCTGTTTATACGGAGAGAAAGTAAAGTTCAACGCTAATGCGCTGACAATGACTGAGGATGAGAACAGCATGAGCTTGGCTATTTCCCCCAATGGAGCCAATGCAGTTATAGCAATGGTTATCGCCCCTGGAATCAAAACACACAGCAAGGATTTAAGTGGCAGGCTCATTCCTTCCTTAATACAGGAAGGGGTTTTACCCTCCATCAGGCGGGGATACACCTTCTCCGCCCTTGCAACAAACTCAGGGTCCGGCTTACGCCTCACTGACTGATATTCCGCAACCGTTCCGTTTCGCTCGATAGGGGTGACATAGGCATCCACCCAGTAGTGATTCCCGTTCTTAGAACGGTTCTTCACAATACCCATCCACGAATGGCCGGTTTTAACCGTATTCCAAAGGTCCCCAAATGCTGCAGGAGGCATATCCGGATGACGAACCATATTATGGTTACAACCAATCAACTCATCTGTATGGAAACCACTGACTGTTTGAAAGTCCTGATTCACATACGTGATGGCACCCTTGAGGTTGGTCGTAGAAAGTATATTTAAACTGTCACTATAGTGTTCTTCGATCTGAGTTACTGGTAGATTTTTTTTCATGAGTTGATCTCTCGATATCGTCCACTATTTAGCTCTTTTTTTATTTCTTATATATTCATTTTTTTTAGAGCTGCAGCGTTGCCTGAGGGTCTTCTCAAGCTCAACCGGGTGCTCGGGGCGTCCATGCAAGTACCCTTGCAACATATCGCACCGGTGATCAACCAGAAACGTCTGTTGCTCGAGTGTTTCGACACCTTCCGCTACCACCTTTAAACCCAGGTTATGAGCTAAAGCTATAGTAGCTGCACTGATAGCGGCATCATTGCTATCAGTTTCGATGTCCTGAACAAACGCCCGATCCAATTTGAGCGTCTGTATAGGTAACTTTTTCAAGTAGGCTAATGACGAATAACCTGTACCAAAATCATCAATAGCAATTTTTATTCCAAGAGCATTGATTTTATTTAGAACCGTTATGGCCTGTTCTGGATCTTCCATTGCGACAGTTTCTGTTATCTCTAATTCCAGAGCAGATGGTTTCAGGTTATATGTACGAAGTGCGGATTCTATCTGTGAAATCAGTTGGGTGGATTTTAGCTGCCGGGCAGAAAGGTTGATGGCTGTACATAAGCACGGTAAACCTTTTCCTTCCCATTCAATGAGTTGCCTGCAAACTTCATTGATAACCCAGAGCCCAACTTCTTCGATCAACCCTGTGTCTTCCAGTAGAGGAATAAATTCAACTGGAGGTATCAAGCCACGATCCGGATGTCGCCAACGAATTAAGGCTTCAAGCCCACTCATTTTCATGGTCGTAGCATCAATTTTAGGCTGATAATGGAGTTCAAACTCTTCCTTATCTATTGCTGTATGTAGCTCTTGAGCCAAGAGCAACCGGGTACTTGTATAAGTAGCAATTTCAGAAGAGTAATACTGAAAGTTTTTACGGCCCTGAGCTTTAGCATGGTACATCGCAGCATCTGCGTGCTTGATAAGCTCATGCACTGAATCAGCATCATTAGGGTAAAGACTTACCCCAATACTTGGTGTACAAAACAACACCTCACCATTTATTTTGTAACCCTCGGAGAGCGCTTTCTGAATCGCATTAATTTTCATCGCTAACCGGTGGTGATTAGGAACATCCGTCATTGCGAGGGTGAATTCATCTCCTCCCAAACGAGCAACAATGTCACTTTCTCTAACCTGAGATTTTAAGCGCTCCGCTACCATCTTAAGCAACACATCACCCACCTTATGACCCAGGGATGTATTGATATCTTTAAAATGGTCCAGATCAATCAACAAAACCGCCAACTCCAACTTATGGCGTTTTGCGATTGAAATAGCTTGGCCTAACCGACTCTCGAAACTAAAACGATTGAGCAGTTGAGTAAGGCGGTCATGATGAGACAACTGCTCAATCTTCTGCTCAGCTTCCTTCTTTTCTGAAATATCACTAAAACTCGCGATAAAATAAGTTATATCACCATTACTGTTTAGGATTGTGCTGATCGTTATCCACTTGGGATATACCCTTCCATCCTTGGTTTTATCCCAAAGCTCCCCTTGCCAATAACCTTTGTTATGAATCGATGCCCACATATCTTCATACACGTTTTTTGTAACGCGTCCCGAAGCTAATAACTTAGGATTAAGACCAACCACTTCGGCCTCTGAATACCCGGTCAGTTCAGTAAAAGCATGGTTAACGGAAATAATATTGTTGCTTTTGTCGCTGATAAGGATCGCTTGCTTACTCTGCCGATAGACACTGGCATAAAGCTCTAGGTGGATACGGTTTTGCTCTTTATCCGTATTGTTTTGAATAGTTGCGACAAGCTCATTGGCAGGCGTTTTATAAAATTCAATTTCTAACCATGAAGCTATGCGGTGATTTTCATAGTGAACGATAGGAAAGTTACGGCCAATACCATCGTTCCAAACCTGACGCATGAGCAAAAGTAATTTCTCTGCCTCATCGCTATTCACTGATAAAAACCGATAGAGGTAAGAACCTTTAATTGCGTGATTTGTTTTATCCAGAATCACCTCAACAGCGCTATTGAGGTTGCGTATCAGGAAATCATCTTTACTGGGGATATATTCGAATAAAATAACGCCGATGGGCATTAGGTGAAATAATTCATGGAATAGCGCTTCACTATCCCAAAGGCAGTGATTAGAGCGCTGACTTTTGGAGTTTTCTCTCCAATTAGCATAAAGGAAGACATCCCCTTCACGCTGAACAGCCAATAGGGTAACCACCACCGAGAAAGGAGTACCATCTGCCTTCAGATGCTCCCACTCAAATTGATGAAAGCCTTCATTTAAAGCTTTAGATCTATTAGCTTGCGCCTTTTCGATTGAAAGCAAGCCGTCTGGTTGTAATTTCGGAGAAATCTCTAAAGGATGCTTGTTAAGTAACTCATCCTTTGAGTTGTATCCCAAAATTTCTACCGCAGCCTGGTTACACTCCACAAAGCTATCATCTTTACAGATCAATAACGGCTCAGGAGAGGCATCGAAAAGGTTTCGCAGTAGCTGGTCGCAACCAGTTACTGCAGAGCCTTTATCGCCCCAGCACATAACACCCTACACTAATTATGGTTATTTTTATTGATCAACAAATATACAAACAAAAAATTGGTATGACCACTAGTAAGGTGTACTAAATTCATACAACCGTTTAACCGGTTGAGAATAATTCAGGTAAATCACGTTCCAAGGACGCTTTCAAGGCAGCAAAGGCTACACACATAAGGGCTGGCACTTTATTTACTGTACTAGCTAGCAAACGTGAAAGGGGAATCAGAACTAGGCCTTTAAATTCTCTTTTTAAACTCATAAGCAGCTCTGACCTCCAGGCACAAACACAGATATAGAGACTGAAAATTCTATTGGGAGGGTACTGAGAATTTTGAAGGGGGCAGAAGCCCTGACAGCAATCTGAAACGCCACCTGAAAGATCAAGAATGGGCAGTAGAAACGAAAGAGAGTGGCTAACCTACCACTCTCTGAATATTTCTTGCGCAGACCCTGCTAAAAGCAGCCATCCTATTGATACACCGACAACCACACCAAACGCGGCTAAAAGAAGAAAAGCGTTCATTTGTTATCCCTTCTATTTTTATAATGTATTTACCTTGTATATACATTATAGAAGAGAATCCCTATTTATCAAGAAGATGGAATTTCTGCATTCCATCATTTCTCTTTAAATAAAACGCTATTTACTGATTGGAAATCCAAAGGCTCTGGTAAGGTGCCAGTTCAATACTGTCATGCAGATCTGAGATCTCAACACCTTGCAGAAGATCTTTCCAGTCATCGGTACTGATCAGATTCAAATCCGACAGCAACATTTTTACCGGCTGGTCACTGATATTGTTGATGCAGAAAATACTCTGCCTGCGATCCGGGCTCTGGCGCCAGAAACCAAAAATATGCTCGCCTAAATGCAATGTGAACTGGGTCGCATTCGGATGAAAGGCCGGCTGTTTGATTCTCAGGCTGATCAGGTCTTTCATCTCTGCAAAAATACGGCTGTGATGGCTGTTACCGTCTTGTAGCAGCTCCTTCAGCTCTGCATATTGCCAGTGATGACGGTTGATTGAACGGAAGTGATCTGTCGCTATAACGCGCTCATAATCATTACGCGACCCCAGCAGGCTCTGGAAGTAAATTCCTGGAATACCTTCCAGTGCCAACATAATACGATGAGCACAAAGGAAACGTTGTTCCGTTAAAGCGTCTTTACCTTTATGCGTTCCTCTAAGAGCATCATATAAGGCGATGTTGATCTCATAGGGTTTGTTTACGCCGTTATCCAGTGTTCGCCATGAAACATGGCCACCAAACGACTGCATGGTATCAATCAGCTGATTCACTTCAACATCACTGAGAATACCTTCCGCTGGTCTTAAGCCAATACCATCATGAGAGGCGATAAAATTAAAATAAGCAGTACCGTCCTGTGCCGGTGGCATACTCATCATCCACTGGCGCAGATAAAAGCTCTCTCCTGTCATCAGCGCATGCAGCAGTAAGGGTGGCAGGGAGAAGTTGTATACGCAATGTGCCTCATTGGCATTACCGAAGTAAGAGAGGTTTTCCCGACTCGGAATATTGGTTTCGGTAATGATCATGGCATTCGGGACAGCGTACTCAATCAACGTACGCAGCAACCTGACCACTTCATGGGTTTCTTCCAGATTTAGGCTGGTTGTGCCTGGTTTTTTCCACAGAAAAGCAATCGCATCGAGACGGAAAATGTTCACGCCCTGATCAAGGTAATGGCGGATAATCTTAGTAAACTCTTTCAACACCTTGGTATTGCGGAAGTCCAGATCCACCTGATCATGACTGAAAGTACACCAGACATGTTTTACTCCATCTGCCGTTTCCACTTCCCGCAGTAGAGAGCTGGTTCGTGGTCTCACCACGTCAGACAAGTCATCCTCTGGAGATGCTGTGAAGAAATAATCATGCCCTTCACCCTCTCCTTTAATGAAATTTTCAAACCAGGCACTACTTCCAGAACAATGGTTGATGACCAGATCCGACATTAGGCGATATTCAGAAGAAATCCTGCGGATATCGTCCCAGTTTCCAGCACTTTCTCTGACTTCATAGAAGTCTTCTACTGCAAAACCATCATCAGAACTGTAGGGGAAATAAGGCAGTATATGTACGCCATTGATCAACCCTTCACAATCTTTCTTCAGAAACTTATACAGCGTTTTTAATGCCGGTTCGCCGGAGTCATGCAGAGCATCCCCATAACCGATCATAATCACATCCTGCTGATCCCAGTGGTTCTGGTGGGCAACCGGCAGTTCAGAGACTGATTCCAAACGCATCAGAGAGATTAGATCCTCCGCCAGAGTCGCGACATCAACACCTTCAATGTCTGCATAGATCAGATCAAGATGGGTTTTAACTGTAAACTGAAGTTGTTTTAATGCGTTGTTCACTAACGTTCTCTCACCCTGCCATAAATTCTTTGTTGTCGAGTTCAACCGCTTCCAGTATGCGATCAAAAACATCAGGCATAGCACTAACTACACGGTTCCAGCTGGGCACAAATGGCTTCGCCATAGGCATCGTCAGGAACTGGTCGCCGGCAGTCATAATGTTACGGGCAAACATCTCAACTGCTTCTTCCTCGCCATGAATATCCAGCTTAAGTCCATTCATCATCGCATCATTATGATAGGTTTCAACAAAATCGAGTGCGATGCGGAAGTAAGTCGCCTTCAATGTCCGGAATGTTTCAGTATTGAAGGTATGTCCCTGAGTTGCCAGCTTACGGAATAAAGCCTTAGTAATATCGATCGACATCTTAGACAGACCCGCATTCGCATCTTCTAAAGATAGGTCCTGATGTTTGTGATCATAACAATCCGCAATATCTACCTGGCACAGGCGGTTATTGGAATAGTTTCGATGCATTTCCGATAGAACCCCAATCTCCAGCCCCCAGTCACTCGGGATACGAATATCATTCAGAACATCACGACGGAATGAAAACTCCCCAGCTAACGGGTAACGGAAACTGTCCATGTACTCAAGGTAACGGTTATCACCAAACACTTTTTTCAGTGCTCGTAACAAGGGGGTCACCAGCAAACGGCTGACCCGACCATTGATCTTACCGTCAGCCACTCGCGCATAAAAACCTTTACAGAATTCATAGTTAAACTGCGGGTGAGCAACCGGGTAGATTAGTCGTGCCAACATATCGCGGCTGTAAGTTGTAATATCGCAATCGTGCAGCGCAATTGATTCCGCACGCCCAGACGCCAATATATAACCCATGCAATACCATACATTGCGGCCTTTACCCGGTTCACGCGGTGCCAAATCCAGGTCCTGGAGTTCAGCGTCTAATGCCCTAAGTCTTGGGCCATCATTCCAGAGAATCCGGTGATGCTGAGGCAACTTACTAAAAAACTTCTTGGCATACCGAAACTGCTCTTCATCCGCCCGATCCAGGCCAATGACGATTTGATCAAGATAGGGAGCCTGAGCAATTTCATCAACAATATTCTCAAGCGCCGGTCCTTCAAGTTCCGAAAAGAGCGAGGGTAACAGAAGGCCAAGTGGACGTTTTTTACTGAAACGCACGAGATCCTCTTCAAGATCTTCCACAGGGCGGTCTGATAAATTATGCAGTGTTGTGATGATGCCATTCTGATAAAAATCGGCCATATAGGCTCCTTACTCTTCGCCGTCTAACGGCTTAGTCGAATCATTCGGCTGTTTTAAAAAGGGAATCGACAGCAGCTGTATTGCGTCAGCCCAACCTTGTGGGCCGTCAGCATCTGTCTTAAGAATCTGTGCATGCTGGATTGCTGGGGGCTGATGTACTGGTGAACTGATCAATACCGCCAGGTCCGAGGCCTCAAGCATGGCAACATCGTTATGGCTGTCACCTGCGGCCAGGGTTGTAAATTGGGATTGCGGATTTTCACGCTGGTATTGCTCAGTTAACCAACGCAATGCTTTGCCTTTGTCACAACCACCCGTTATATGCAGGAATCGCCCACCTTGCAGAACCGTAGCGCCGCGCTCTTCAAGTTGACGGATAAATATTTGTTTCTTCTCTTCACTACCCAGCCAACGCAGAGGTTCACTAAAATCACGTTCATTTGCCAGCGTGGCTGAGGCCTGATCCAGCCCCGTCATTTCAATAATCCCTTCAACCCCTGCCTGTTCGAAGGTTACAAACGCCTCTGCAAACTCACTGGCAAATTCTTTTAGCAGCGACTGCCATGCAGAGCGGGGCTTAGAAAACTGAAAACAATTAAAGCCATTTATTTGTGTACAACCGGCAGGAAGGGTTTGAAAATAGTCATGAGGGATAAAAACCGCAGCACCATTTTCAACAATAAATGGGTGCTGGTTATTTAAATCTTCACGCAGACTGAGCAACTCAGCACAGGTTTTACTGGTTACAGGAATAACCGGGATGGCATTTAACTCTAACAGTTCAAGCATCGGCTGCGCGGCAGCAAAGCTGTAACTGTAATGATCCAATAATGAACCATCCAGATCGGTGAATACCAGTAACTTTTGGTGCGTTCCCATACAATTCCTAACCAATTCAGGGCAGACAGGCAACAATCCCAAACATATGCATCATTGTAGTGCATTTTAACGATTGCCAGCTCCCAACTTCGGGGCCTGTATCTGTATATAGTATTAAGCTCAGCAGGAACCATGCCGGAATCTTGATTTGTTACAACAGCTTAACAAGCTACTCTCAGGAACAAAGGGGCTTTATATAAAAAAAGCCGGCAAAAGCCGGCTTTGTGTTGAGTCGGGGTAGCTATACCTGACTCGAGGGAGTAAACAGATCGCAGAATATATCCTGCATATTCGCTCCAGCGAGGAAAGTTTGCTTACGCAATTTCTTTACCCGCTCCTCAGAACCACAGAAATAAGCCCTGTAACCCTTGGTATCTGCTACTTTATCTTTTACGACTGTATTCAAATCACCTACAGCACAGCCAGCCGGTAAATCACCATCTTCAAGTACCACTGGGGTGTATGTCAGGTTCGGATACCTATCCGCCAGGGCGTTCAGTTCATCAACCAGATACAGCCCCTCAGCATTTTTTGCTCCGGCCATGAGTTGAATATCACCCGTATGTCCACGTTGCAGCGCATCTCTTACAATGCCATACAGTGGTGCCAGCCCTGTGCCCGTAGCGGCCATAAGAACGGGCTGAGTCAGATCCGATTCAGTATAAAAGCAGTCCCCGAAAGGGCCCTGCATCTCTATTGATTCACCCACAACAAAGTCATTCAAAGCCCATTGACTGAACTGCCCGTCCGGAAAAATACGCAGCTGGAGTTCTACGTAACCATCCACACCAGGCACACTCGCAATAGAATATGAACGGAATAGCCCATCGTGTCGTAACAGGTTTACATACTGCCCAGGGAGATAATCAAGCTCTGCATTAAACCTTAGCTGCAATACACTAGGGGTAAGTAACTGCTTACTCACAAGTACCGCAGGAACCGTCTTTGCCTCTGCGCCTCGCTGGACGGTGATTGGCGCTTCGGGTTCACAACGACACGCAAGAAAGTAACCTTGCTGTTTCTGTGTTTCCTTTAACCCATTTTGAGCTGCTGCAGGAGGCGTCCCTTCTGTAGCCTGCAACATGCAGCTCTGACAAGCGCCGGCACGACATGAATTAGGAATGTCATGACCGGCATCCAGCAAGGCTTCCAACAGGGTTGCCCCTTCCTTTACCGTTACATCCGCTTCTTCAAATCTGACGCTTACCATAGTCTTTCCCTTATCGATTCAGTACGTCGTCACGTACGCTGTTACCAATGCCTGCAATCTCAGCAATATCAGACTCTGGCACACCCAGTTCTGTCAGGGTTGCAGCCAGGTTTTCCAGAACTGCATCAAAGTGAGTGTCATTCAGACCTTTAAGGTGCTTGTGACCTTCACGCATATCCATACCGGTGTAATTATGTGGTCCACCAAACACCATGGTCAGGAAAGCCTTCTGCTTAGCTGCCTGCCCGTCCATATCCACATCTTCGAAATAATGACTGATACGGTCATCAGCCAACACTTTGCGGTAGAAAATATCCACAGCTGCATCTACAGCTGCTTCACCACCAATACGCTCATACAAACTCATCTCTTTTTCCTCTTCTTCTACTTCTGGGGTCTCGCCATCTTTAGGGCGATTTAATACATCATCACGTACGCTTTCTGCGATACCTGCGATTTCACCAATATCGTCGCCACCAACACCCAACTCAGTAAGTGTTGCAGCTAAATTCTCTACTACTGCATCAAAATGAGTGTCATTGAGGCCTTTAAGATGTTTATGACCTTCACGCATATCTTCACCGGTGTAATTGTTTGGTCCACCGAAAACCATGGTAAGAAAGGCTTTCTGTTTAGCCGCCTGTCCATCCATATCTACATCGTCGAAGTAATGGCTGATTCGGTCATCCGCCAGAACTTTGCGATAAAAAATATCCACTGCAGCATCGACTGCTGCTTCACCGCCTAGTCGTTCATACAAAGAGGCTTTGCACTTTCCGCCACCACCAAACAGTCCTTTTAACTTGCTAAAAAAACAACCCATAATTTGTTCCTCACTGTTCTACTTGAGAGAGCATGTAACCTACTGCAAGGCTGATTTCTTCATCAGATAAATCAGTAAAACCGCCTTTTGCAGGCATTAGCCCAAATCCATTGATGGCATGTTCGACTAGAACAGCTTTGCCCTGAGTCGCACGTTTCTGCCACATCTTTTTGTTACCAACGATTGGAGCACCATTGATGCTTTGCGCATGACACGCAAAGCACCGGCCCTCAACAATCTGTTTGCCTTTCTCCAATTCAGGAGAGAGCGAACTGGTTGTTGCGTCGTTTGAATCGCACCCAGATACCAGAAATGAAACCAGTATCAGGGTGAGCAGCGACATCAGAGCACCGTTAAACATGAATGATTAGCCCCCTAGAGGAACTCGAATTACTACACCACCCATAACATCACCCATTTTAAAGTCTGTTTTAGGGCTGTCTTTGTGGCCATTGTGGCAACTTACACATGCTTTAACAGATGCGACGTCAGCGTAAACCGCAGTAAAGTAATCTTTACCACCCAGTGTTTCTGTGCCGTAGAAGTTTTTACCCAGGTTCTTAGCAACATACTCCAGGCCTTCTTTCTCCATTGGAGTACGTGGCGCGTTTTGAGAATTGATTGGCCAGATAGACTGAAGCGAGTATGTAAAATCGTCAGTGACTTCTGAAACAGATTCATAACCCAGACGGAACATCTGCGCTGGTAGAGGTACACCATTGTCTACATCTTTCCAGTGCTCAACTGGCAGAACAGCGTCAGCACCTTTAGGACCAAGGCGACCAACGATCAGTTTTGTGTAGTTAGTACGGTCAGCATTCATGACAGCAAACAGTGCGTCAGTGTGCGTGCTTGGCTCAATGCCAACTGACTTTGCTTCTTCCTGACAACCAGTGATTGCCACTGCGGTTACTGCGACTGCGGCAGCTAAAGTTACTTTTTTCAGCATAGTATTTTCCTCATTCCCCAATTACTCATAAGTAAATTTTGTTGCTATCGCGCGTCCCGCTTCAGCACCATCTCTATAGAAGGGATGTGTTGAGCGGGCAGCCCGTTAAAATTGCTCTCAATAAGTGCAGGATCTGCCAACGCATCCAGACTGAATGCAACTGAGTGACAACTCATGCAAGCGGTTCGGATCATCTTTTCGTTGGGCCTCAGATTCATGTTCTGGTTGTGCTGAACTCGAACAACTTCTTCACCAAACTCTTTATGCACTTCACGCGGCATGTGACAGGTCGCACAACTTACGCCACTACCTTCTGGCAACTCACCACTCTGTTCTTTTTCCCAAAGCTCAGCGTGCGGTGAAGTTGCGTAATTCTGTGTATGGGTGTCGTTATGGCAGCTGGTACAGGCTTCAACCGCAGCCACTTTTGGCGCTGGGTTATGGGCATCGTGACAGCTGGAACAATCCAAACCGCTCAAATCCGCATCATCATGGAAAACCTTACGTCCCGTCGCCGGAGACATTTTCCCCAGGCCTGCGGCCAGCTTCATACCGTGTTTACCCTGCAGGAAGCCTTTCTCTTCGTTTTCATGACAGCTATTACATGCCGCAAGACCGGGATCATCCTGCCAGGGCTGGCCCTGTGGTTCATGACAGCTGGTACAGTTAACGCCAGACTCGGCATGGCTGCTTAGAGCCCACTCCTGCAAATGTTCAGGCGAAGCGCTCGGTGCATCCGCATCATCGATAGTCAGCGCTGCCTTACGTTCAAGCGCTTCAGTACCACTGCGTTCCAGAACCATCGCAACCGCTTTAACTTTTTCGCCTTGACTGTTTTTCAGCAAGAAATCTTCGTATAGGGCACGGTTGTCGTGATAGTTATGACAACCTGCTGAAGCACAGGTATCGAACCCCATCCCTTCGTGGCTTGGGCGATCTTCGGCGATCTCCGCGTGACACTCATAACAGAAGTCTTCCGGCAGAGTTACACCCATCTCAAAGGTACGATCCTGCTTGTGCTCGCCATGACAAGTTACACAACTGATGGCATTAATTTGTTCCAGACGATCCGCGTTTCTAGGATCGGTAAATTTCTTAATAGGGTGAGAGTCATGCGCTGCTTTTAACTCTTCCTGATGACAACCAAGGCAAGCATCGTGAATCACTTCCTCACCACCAAAAGGGGAGGTATGGCAGGTTTCACAACTCAGTTCGATCTGATGATGACCGTGAGTGGCTTCACCAATCACAAAGTTTGGCTTTTGCTCCTGAACGAACATCTCAAAGCCCAACATGCCTGCAAGCCCCAGGCAAAGAACCAACCAAACTAACCAGATAACTACTTTACGACTCATATCTGACGGCCCTTAGAAGTAATAAACGCTGAGGATGTGAAAACTTAAGAGTGCCGGCAGAGGCCAACTGAGGAGCAGATGCCCCCAGAAACCAATATTTCTAACCTGACGCCCGATGGACGGAGAAAGTTTGTACTGCATACCAATGGCAACACTCACTGCAGCACCAAGCACGGCTAGCAGCAGAAAATTCAATAACAACCACTGATTTAAAGATTGTCCGGCATTAAATCCGGTATGAACTAACAAAACGACCAAACAGACAGATGCCAGAGCGGTATGTAAAACTCTCCAGAACTGGAAGGAACCAAAACGCAAAACTTTACTGCGTTTTTTCAGGGACATAAGCATGCCGAGAACGGTCAGCCCCAGCAAAGTAAAACCAGTGATCTGTTTGTAGAGGCCATCATTCCAGATCAGGTCTAAACGCAGGCTGTCCTGAACTGATTCACTGACAGTCAATGCCGGTATAAATACAAACGCCAGCAAGGCAGCCAATACCGCTAAGGAGGTTCCAAGAAGGCCGTTGCGATCAGGCTCTGCAGATTGAACAACTTCATTCCCGAGCATCTGTTGCACAACCGGTTTACAGCTACCACAGGTTGATGTGGCACCTGTTGCCTGTGCAATACGCTCTATGCTGCAGCAGCCCTGCTCAATGGCAGCACTTAAAGTGCCGCGAGAGACATTGTTACAGTTACAGATAACGGCAGTTTCAGGCCAGTTTTCCGGACTGTTGGATGAGGCACTCCAGAGGTTACCGGTCGTGCGGAAACGCAACTTCTGCCATGGCTTAAGTTTGCGTTTATGAGTCAGCAGCTCCTGAATCCTGGGTATTTCATCCCAATCGCCAATAGAAATGGCGCCAACTAACTGACCCCGATTAAAAGCCAGTTTGCGATAACTACCATCCGAACAGGTATAACTCAGGAAGGTTTTCGGATCATGGGGTTGGTCATCATGCACATCACCCATGCTGAATACGGTTTCGCCTACGACCTTCAGCCTGGCGACGCTATACGATCCAAGATACTGACTGGAACCTTTGCAGATATGCTCAGCAGCAACTGCAGCTTGCTCAAAGCCCGGAGCAACCAGACCATAAACTTTCTCTTTGTGCTCAGCACATTCGCCAATGGCATAGATATCCGGGTGTGAGGTCTGCAGTTGATCATTTACACGAATGCCACTGCCTACTTTTATCCAGGATTTACGCGCCAGATCGATATTCGGTTTGATGCCCGCTGAAATTAAAACAGTGTCACAACTGATGACTTCGCCGTTTCGCAGAGCAACACCTTCAACACGCTGGTCTCCGACTACACCTTTGACACCTTTGCCAACGATGATGCGGATACCCATCTCTTCCAGATTGTCCTGCAGGCGGCTCGCTGCAATATCATCAAGCTGCTGGTTCATGATGCGACCAGCCTGCTGTACCAATGTGATATTGGTCATATTGCCCTGCATAGCGCGGGCTGCTTCAAGTCCTAATAAGCCACCACCCACAACCACCAGATCTTTACAACGGGTTGTACGGGCTTTCAGCTTTTCGGCATCACGCATGTTCCTGAAGGTAAATACGCCATCAAGATCCACGCCGGGCACATGCGGCACATGGGCACGGGAACCCGTTGCCAGAATGAGTTTACTGTAAGGATATTCGTTACCTTCTGAATCTGTGACGGCTTTAGACTCAGGATCTATCGCCACAATATTTTTGAACAGGTAACTAAAATTCGGATCTTGCTCTAATTCATCCAGAGGAAGCAGCAGGTTTTCAGAAGAATATTCACCTGCCAATAGAGAACTGAGTCGAACACGGTCATAGGGTTTGTAAGGCTCATTACCAAACAGAATAACCGGAGCTTGCGACTTATTTTTGCGCAGCTCTTGAATAAACCGAAAACCAACAGGGCCAGCTCCCACCACAATAATGGGGCGAACGCCATTGCTCTCTTCTATGTTCACCTTTGGAAGTGAATCGCTCATTTTTTAGCTCCCCCAGTGGTACCTCGACCTCTGTAAACTAAAAGAGCAAAAGCCTTGCCAAAAATGTTTTATTTACACATCTTTAAGGATTATCTATTAAATTTCAATTAGTTAACCCAACAAACCATTATATCTAAAGCATTTATATCATGTATTTCTAATGCACCAATAAGAAACCTGAACAAAAAACATCCATATTTTGTGCACCGCAATACAGCACAATCAGTCTCTCAATAGAGTGCATTTACAAAATTCTACGGCTATTAACAAAGAATGCGCACCAATATGCGGAACAGCTTTGAAAGCTGAAAATCTGCGGTGTCTGTTAACTCAAGCTTGAGCAATAAATCTTAAAAGACCAGCACCAATTTATAACCCTGAGACTGCTAATCAATGAGGCCCTGTCGAAGGATTCTTAGCGGAAGGATTCAGGGGAGCCCGGACTGCCGGGCTCCCCACTTGTAGTCAGGTGCAGAGTTACTGCATCAAAATATAGTCACCGCGGAAGTTCAGCGTGATTTTGACGGGATTATCTGATTTGTTTTTCCAATACCAACCATGAGTGCCAGCAAAAGGTGTGGTCACAGCGCCACTCACGCTGGAGTCTGTACCTATTTTATAACTCTGGAAAAAGCCGGTTTTATCTCCAGCAGGCTCACCATGAAAATCATAATAAAGCGCTCCTCCCTCGGCATTCCATTCATAAGCTAATAACTTACCCTTTGCCTGCATGACTTTATATTCCTTGTAGCCCTGCGGCGGGAGCTCAATCACTACAGAGTCCTGCCATTCACCCGATTCAGCTTCAGCGGGCAATGTCACCGTAGTCGTTGCCGCGGCGTCATTTGCGTGCGAATAATCATGTAACTGCATCAGAAACAGCAATAGTCCCATTGCCATCAAACCGGAGTTAGCCAAACGAGAGAATGGGCGGAAGCTTTCACGCTCACGCCACATATGCAGAATCATCAGCATTACGACCAATGCAGCCAACTGCCCCAGTTCTATACCGAGGTTAAAGGTGATGATATTCAGGAGCAGGTTTTCGGCATCCAGTGGAAGCTCCTGCAAACGGGTAGATAAACCAAAACCATGAATCAGCCCCAACCCCGTGATCATTGCCAACATGTTAGGAGCTTCAATTTTCAGGTATTTCTGAAAACCGCCCAGATTGGTAAAGGCAATATAAGTAACACTCAGAGCGATCACGGCATCAATCAGATAGTAATTAATCTGAATACCCTGATAGGTCGCCAGAATCAGGGTAACACTGTGCCCCAGCGTAAAAGCCGTGACATATTTGGCAATATCTCTGAAGCTCTTCAGAAAAAAGACAATACCGAACACAAAAGCCAAATGGTCGTATCCGGACAACATGTGGGTTGCACCCAGCCAGAGGTAACTTAAGTTACCACCCTCGATTATTGCCTGCTTTTCCTCTTCGGACATGCCATGGGAGAAAACCAATTGTGAAAATAACATACCCAATAAAGCAATCACTGCGGGTATACGAAAGATAGAACTCATTTTAAATCCTCAAGTTACGGGCAGGTTTCCCTGCAAAAACCATTTTATTTGATCAAATAGTGTCTTGAGGCGGAGCACGTGGAGGCGGCGGGATAGAATAACTAGAAATGATTGGTTCAGTCTTGCGCCTGGTAACAGGCAACCTTCCCTGCCTGGTTAGACAGAGTAAGACTAGAATCGAACAGACAACAAATAGAAGCGAATCAAACTGCACTTTACTGATTAACAACAGTTGTGAATTTTCTAGTTCAACTCCATTTTGTTTATATGTTTCAGCGTCCAGAATATAACGACCATGCGCATGGGAGTGCAGGCTATCTTGATGACCGTGCGCCTGATGTATATGGAGATGCATAGTAGACGACTGTGGAAAAGTATAAGCCGTTACCAACAAGACAATCAGGCACCATACACCCTGTATTCTGAAGTGGCTATTTCTGTACATAGATAAGATTGTAAGCGGCCTGACCAGAATAACAATGTTCCTAAAGTGGCTACTATTTACTCAAATAGTAGTGGCGACAAACCTAAATGGGGCTATCTATCGCCCCATCAAACCATTAACGAATAACAAGATCTGGTAACCAACGTTTAGCCCGGTCTATTTCATCACGCTCACCTTCATTCATCGGCGGGACATTAAGGTCATCCGGCGGAGATGCCAACAAATTAAGATCTACCGCTTCAGCCACACCTTTGATAACACCCTCTTCTACGCGCATGTTGTAATACACACCATTCCAGAAGTTAGCACCAAACTCTTTAGGCTTTTTGAACATAAATAACAGGTCATGGGACAACCAGCTTAAATCATCGGCGGTTACAGTGTGGGGCTGCTTATATGGATATGCCAGGTGGCACATCAGTTCAGGGCCTTCCAGGCACTTCATCTCTTTCATAGAAAGAAAGTAATCACGAAACTTGTCATGATCCATATGGAGCTTGTAACTGAAAGCATCAGCTTCGGCATGAAAATGAACGCTGCCCACCTGAATCTCATTACCCTGTTTATCCAGCAGGAAAATATGCTTCTTCCCGTTTAATGCATCAGCAGATGCAAAGCCAGCACTCATTATGCATATGAGTGCCAAGATCGATATTCTTACTTGCTTAAGCATAAAAGACCTCGCCCTTTATCAGCACCATTAATAGTTTAGAATTTTAGTAGGTTATAAGGTTATAGCTATGATACTTGGGTACCGAATTAGTTCCGCGCTGCGTGAAAAAAGAAACATTATTTGATGCCAGTAGCAATTCATCGGATTTGAATGTAGAACTAGATTATCTAAACAGGAGTTTGATATGGGCGCATGCTGCGGAAATGATCAAGAGTTTGACGGTACTTCCAGAAAATACCGCCAGGCACTCTGGTGGGTCATTGCCATCAATGCGACGATGTTCTTTGTAGAGATGGGTGCCAGCTTTCAGGCATCCTCACAGGCATTACAAGCGGATGCTCTGGATTTCCTGGGGGACACCGCAACCTATTCTCTTTCTCTGCTGGTTATTGGCCACTCACTACAAACCCGAAACAAAGCCGCGTTATTCAAAGCATTCTCTCTTTTGGTAATGGGGCTTGGGGTATTGGGCATGACGCTCTACCGTGTGCTTATAATGAAAACCCCGGAAGCATTCACTATGGGCAGTATTGGCGCTTTGGCATTTACTGCCAATATCATCAGTGTTTTGATTCTGCTGCGATTCCGAAATGGCGATGCTAATGTCAGGTCAGTCTGGTTATGCAGCAGAAATGATGCGATCGGCAACCTTGCAGTAATTCTGGCAGCAGCCGGAGTTTGGCAAAGTCAGTCTGCATGGCCAGATCTGATTGTCGCATTCATTATGGCAAGTTTGTTTATCTGGTCATCCATCCAGATTGTTCAGCAGGTAAAACGTTCGAGTACTGAATCGACGTCGGAAACAGCCACGAAAAGCTGCCATGACTGATAATGACATGACAATCACATCATAGGCCAAAAAAAACAACTATTTAAAAAAATTAAAACCTATATATATCAAATAGATAAAACACCCACCCTTTATGGCATCACCCTTGCAATATGCTGGATAAGCATATTTATCAGGAGATATATCATGAGTGCGTATCAAGAAGAAAATGTTGAGATGATTGGCGTTGTACCATCCATCCTTATGGTACTTGTTGGCTTGGTGGTTGCTATTTTGCCAGCACTGGTACAATTAGGCCTGTTGTTCGGCCAGTAATTCCTGCGGGGCCGGTCAGGCCCTGCCCCTTCCTACCCATTTCAAAGCTTTCAAACAGCCACCGGGTTAGCAAAGCACTTTTCAACAGACAGCATTCAGCCTGAATCTGAGCCATCAATCCTGAGATTAAGAAATACTATAGGTAAGAATAAAGGAGAGAATAAAGGACATAATTGGTGCAGATGGGGAGACTCGAACTCCCACGCCAGTGAAGGCACTAGCACCTGAAGCTAGCGTGTCTACCAATTCCACCACATCTGCGTGTAAACCAATTTTTTCGTGTTTTAGGGCACGGCCCTTTTTTTGCGGCACCAACTCAAGAATAAGTTGGTGCAGATGGGGAGACTCGAACTCCCACGCCCGTGAAGGCACTAGCACCTGAAGCTAGCGTGTCTACCAATTCCACCACATCTGCAAAAGTGGGGCGCATTATATAGACATGCATAATATTTGTGAAGACTCATCACGTTTATTTTTAAAACTTAAAAGCCTTTGTTCTCAGCCCTCATACTGCTTATTTACTATTCTCACCTGCATACGAACCAATGAAAGTCATATAAAATATATACCGCAGTATTTATTAAATTTGGCGGTAAGAGCAGTGAGAAAGATTTCAGTACCAGTCGATAAAGCAGTCGTGATGATTGTCGAAGACATGCAAGCCATGCGCATGATGGTAAAAACAACCTTAAAGCATATGGGATTCAGACACTTTGCAGAGTGCCCAAACGGTTACGAAGCCAGCAAACGCCTGAGACTTATGAACGTAGATCTGATTATCTGCGACTTTGACATGCCCGAGAAGAACGGCCTGGAACTACTTAAAGAGGTTCGCGCTGAAGAACGTACGAAAAACAAACCCTTCGTTATGCTAACAGCCAACTCTTCTGCGAACTTAATCCACGAGTGTATATCAACAGGGGTCGACAGTTATATGGTAAAACCCTTCCAACCCCTGGCCCTGTGCAAGAAAGTAAATTCCCTTTTACTCACCCCGGTAGAGAATATTGCCTGAATTATTTCAGGCAATTCTCAATATTATCCGCCAATCCTATTAGAAAACCTGTGTAGCCCTGCTCAGGCTTAATATCAATTGCCAGCGGATCCAGCTGCCCTTTATTGATATCCAAACCAGCAGTAATACGTTTCACAATTTTTGCCTCAAACTGAGGTTCACTGAACACGCACACTGCATCTTTGCTTGTAATCAGAGATTGAACTTCGGCTACTTTTTTTGCGCCTGGGGCATGCGAAGGGTCAAAAGTAAAATAGGCCAGTTGGTTCAGATCATAGTGCCCAACAAACAAGGAAAAGGCGTCATGAAAAACAATAAATCCTTTATCTTTATGGGGTGCCAGCTGTGATTTAATGGACTGGTCTACATCGGTTACCTTCTGTTTGAACTCTGCAAAGTTTGAGTCCAGCTCAGATTTCAGATTTGGAAACTGCTCTACCAGTTCATCACGGATATGATCCGCAGCAGAGATCATCAATACCGGGTCCATCCAGATATGTGGATCTGAATCACCATGATCGTGATGGTGTTCATGCTCATCATCATGATGTTTTTCATGGTCATCGTGATCGTCTTCATGATGAGCTTCTTTATGATGATCATCGTGTTTTTGGGCTTCTTCGTGATCATGATGTTCAGTTTCATGATCATCGTGATGCTCAGCCTCACCTTCACCTTCCATCAACTGGATGACAGCGCTTTTTTGACGCTGCATCGTCTTCGTCAGGAATTGCTCCATGGCAGGACCGATCCAAACTACCAGATCCGTTTGCCCTAATTTGCGCATATCCGATGGTTTAAGGTTATAGTGATGTGGTGAAGCGCCTTCGGGTATCAGCACTTCAACCTCACCTAAATCACCTACCAATTGTTGGACCATAAGCTGAATAGGCTTAATACTGGCAACAATTTGAACCTTTTCAGCAGCAAAACTATTAAAGGAAAGACTTAGGCATAGAAGAGAGAATATAATTTTGTTCATTGGATTAATTACAGTCTGAAAATATTCGTTATAATATAACATAAAATTTTATCTGAATTATCATGTCGGAAAAACAATTAGGTTTCCATCCAGAGCACAACCATTCCCATTGCATTGAACATGCTATGGAGGATGCCCGCGCCATGTGTAAAGCCAGAGGGTTACGCTTCACGCCTATACGTGAATTAGTGCTCAAAACGATCTGGCAAAGCCATAAACCTTTGGGCGCCTATGAGTTATTGCCGACACTGGCGGCATCCGGATTTAACTCTGCACCTCCCACTGTTTACAGAGCACTTGAATTTCTACAGGAACAGGGGCTGGTACACCGCATCGCATTGCTGAATTCATTTATCGGCTGCCCACACCCGGAAAAGAACCACCAGGGCTGTTTCCTAATCTGCAGGGAATGTAATAACGCTGTGGAGATAGAAACCCAGCAGATAGAAGGCGCGCTAGAAACTCAGGCGCAAAAATACAATTTCATTCCAGAACAACAATCTATCGAAGTACTTGGTTTATGCCCAAACTGCCAAAAGGAAACCGCTGAATGAGCACGGGGCACCAACCTCTCATAAAGCTTGAAGGTGTAAACCTGCATTTTGGTAAAAACCATGTACTTCAAGATATTACGACTGAGCTGCACAAAGGCTGTATCACAACCCTGATCGGGCCAAACGGTGCAGGGAAAACCACTCTGGTTCGGGTAGTGCTTGGTTTGCTGAAACCTCAGACGGGATCAATCTGGCGAGAAGATAATTTACGCATTGGTTATATGCCACAAAAGCTCCAGATTGATAAAACCTTCCCTCTCACGGTGGAACGCTTTCTTGCCACCTCTCAATGTAAGGACAAACGATTAATACGTTCAGCCCTCGGCCATGTGGGAGCAGATAAATTACTTAAACAGTCGGTCCACGATCTATCCGGCGGTGAGATGCAACGCGTTCTGCTTGCTCGAGCATTACTAAGAGATCCGCACTTACTGGTGCTGGATGAACCCGTACAAGGCGTGGATATCAATGGTCAGCTTGAGCTCTATAACCTTATTACCGATATCAGAGATTCACGGAATTGCGGTGTATTAATGGTAAGCCATGATCTGCATCTGGTTATGGCGGCAACCGATCATGTGGTTTGTATCAACCATCATATCTGCTGCTCCGGCCATCCTGAACATGTCACCAACGACCCATCCTTCACGGAGCTCTTTGGTGCAAAGGGCAGCGAACAACTCGCCATCTACAACCATCATCACAACCACCAACATAACGATCATGGTGATGTGATTCAGGATAACTGCTGTAGCCATGAGGATAAGCAATAATGGCTGATTTCCTCCTGTTTGCTCTGCTGGGCGGCCTGGGTGTTGCCCTTGTCGCTGGCCCTCTGGGATCTTTTGTTGTCTGGCGGCGCATGGCCTATTTTGGTGACACTCTGGCCCACTCAGCTCTTCTGGGTGTATCCATTGGTTTCCTGATGGATATAAACCTAAATCTTGCCGTAATTATTTGTTGTGTTGGTCTTTCTCTTGCCCTGGTTGCCATGCAGAAGCAACGCTTGGTTGCGACGGATACATTGCTCGGCATTATGGCGCACAGTGCGCTTTCTCTGGGTCTTGTTGCCGTTGCAGTGCTAGATATCCGAGTTGACCTTATGGCCTATCTGTTTGGCGACCTACTGGCTATAGGCACGGAGGATCTACTGTGGATCTACCTCGGCGGCGCACTGGTATTATTGCTGTTAAAACTACTCTGGCAGCCTCTTCTGGCAATCACCATTAATGAAGACCTTGCCCAGGTAGAGGGGGTTAACGTCCCTCTGATCCGCCTGATTCTGATGTTATTAATCGCAGTGGTCATCGCAATCGCTATGAAAATTGTTGGCCTGCTATTAATTACATCACTGCTTATCATACCGGCGGCATCGGCCCGCAGGTTAGCTCGTACCCCTGAACAGATGGCTTTCGGGGCGGCGGCAGTCGGCTGCTTATCTGTGCTGGGAGGACTAACATTATCCTGGCACTTTGATACCCCCACCGGACCCTCTGTCGTAGTTATGTCTTTATGCCTGTTTATCTTGCTGTACGCACTTCCTTCTAAACAGCAGGCATGATCCAGTCCTTACGTAAATACTGGCCAAGCCGGGACCAACACCAGCAGGTGTGGTCTCTGTCTTGGCCCCTGATGCTCTCAAACATTACCGTGCCCATGCTTGGGCTGGTAGACACTGCGGTTATTGGCCACCTTCCTGAAAGCTACCACTTGGGTGCCGTCGCTGTTGGTAGCATGATCTTTTCCATACTTTACTGGTCGTTCGGCTTCCTGCGCATGGGAACCACCGGGATGACCGCGCAAGCCTACGGTGATGAGAATGGCGGCCTGAATCGTCAGTTATTAGCGCAGTCCATGATACTGGCGTTTGCGATCGGCTTTGTATTGCTGCTGTTCCAGCAACCGATTATCCAGATCGCGCTGCAACTCATGGATGCCGAAGCCATTGTTGATGCTGAAGCCCGACTTTACAGCGAGATAAGGATTTTAGGGGCCCCGGCTGTACTCTGTAATTACGCCATCCTCGGCTGGTTTGTTGGCAATCAGAACACACGCATTCCATTACTATTGCTGCTGGTTACAAACATCATGAATATGGTGCTGGATGTGATTGCCGTTTATGGTCTCGGCATGCATGCAGATGGCGTAGCAGCAGCAACCGTTTGTTCAGAATACTTTGCTCTAGGACTGGGTGTGTATCTGATCAGAAGACAACTCCGCAAAGTCCCCGGCCAGCTTGAACTGGCCTGCCTCAACCGCCTTAGAGATTATCGAAACCTGATCATCGTTAACCGATACCTGTTTGTACGCACCCTGCTTTTGCTCGGCAGTCTGGCTTTTTTCACGGCACAAGGTGCCAAGCAGGGCACTGATATTCTTTCAGCCAATGCGGTGTTACTTAACTTCCTGATTCTGATCGCTAACTGGCTAGATGGTTTTGCCCATGCAACAGAAGCCTTGAGCGGTAAATATATTGGTGCCCGTAAGCTCAGGGAATTTTACCAATCAGTCACCAGCGCATTGCTTTGGTCAGTTGTCACTGCAGTTTTGTTAGCACTTACTTTTTTCCTGTTTGGTGGTTTGATTATTGATTTGCTAACGGGCATTGAACAGGTCCGTTCAATCGCCAAAGAATATCTTGCCTGGATAGTGTTATTGCCACTTATCGGGGTCTGGAGTTTCCTGCTCGACGGTATCTTTGTAGGTACTACTCAGTTCCGGGCAATGCAAAACACCATGCTGTTTACCATTTTTGTGGTTTTTCTGCCCTTGTGGTGGGCCACTCAAAGCATGGGAAACCACGGCCTGTGGCTGTCACTTATGTCTGTTTTTGTGGCGCGAGCGGTATCTGGCGGCTATGTTTACTGGAAAATAAGTAAACAACAGCGCTGGTTACCCCATGATTAGTTTTTTGCTCTCACTTTCGATGTTCAGCGCTCCTGTTGAGGTCGATCTATCTCTGTTACAACTGCCCGACGGACATAAAATAGAGGTGGTGGCACAAGCTCAGAATGTCCGACAGTTGGCTCTGGCACAGGATGGAACATTATTCGCTGGCAGTCGCCGCGCCGGGAATGTATATGCCCTTGTTGATAAGGATCGGGACGGCAGTTACGAATCAACTATTCTGATTAGTTCTGGGTTGAATATGCCCAGCGGTGTTGCCGTTAAAGGTAATGATCTTTATGTCGCAGAAGTGGAAAGAATTTTAGTTTTCAAAAACATTCTGCCATTGGATGAAGGCAACCTTCCACCAGCCACGATTTACTTCGATCAGCTCCCCAACAAACGCCATCACGGCTGGAAATATCTAAAGTTTGGACCCGACGGTCTCCTGTATTTCAACATAGGTGCGCCCTGTAATATCTGCTTACCCGAACATCCCTTCGCAACCCTTGTCCGCCTCACTGAAACCAAGCACCTTGAAATAATCGCCTCCGGGGTAAGGAACAGTGTTGGTTTTACCTGGAACCCCAGCAGTAAAAGGATGTGGTTCACCGACAATGGCAGGGACCATTTGGGGGATGACCTTCCTTCAGATGAGCTTAATCGCATAGACACTCTGGGGCAGCATTTCGGCTACCCTTACATGCATGCCGACAACGTTAACGATCCCATCTATGGCAAACAAGGGAATAACATAACCTTATCTTCACCCGCATACGAACTAGGGGCTCACGTTGCCCCTCTGGGCCTGACCTTCTATACCGGTAACACCTTACCAGAGAGTAATGCGAACACCCTGTATGTTGCCGAACACGGCTCCTGGAATCGCTCCAAGAAGTCCGGCTACCGAATTGTGAAACTACAAATAGAGAACGGAGAGATAGTCAGCCACCAGCCCTTTATTCAGGGCTGGATGCGGAATGAAGAACACTGGGGCCGCCCCAATGACATTATTGTCGATCAAGACGGCAGTTTGCTGATATCAGATGATTACGCTGGATTAGTCTATCGGGTATCAGCGACTCAATAAGGTTAGATTAATTTACCTTCGATAAATTGACGATAGCGAATAATTTTTTCAGATTGCCCCTGGTCATCGAGTCGATACTTATAATACTTTGCCCCTTCTCGATAAACACTCCGGCAACTAAAGGGTTTACCTTCCATCGCTAGGCAAATCTCGGATTTATCATTAATTTTCCAGAATCCATTACGCTGTTCCCAGTAACGCTCCTGCTCAACCCTGCCATCAGGATGGTAATAGGTAAAACTAGTACTTCCTGATACAAGATTAAACGACTCAACTGTTTTTCCTGAGAACATAGAGGAAATGTCTTGGGCAGACAGTTGTTCAGGGGTTATTTTTTCCTGTTTTACCTGACACCCCATGAGCATTATCGCTAGCAGAAAAATCCCGACCTTTTTTACGCAACACATATTTTTTCCCTCCCAATTTCTTTCCAGAACGATTCAATATGGAACATCATTTCCCCTGAATCAGAACTTGCTTGAAAATCATGTCCAACACCTGACAGTTGTTTGTACTGAACCATCGCATGAGCCCCCTGTTGCCTTTGATGGTTAATCGCTGCTACCCAATTCTCAGCTCTCTCTACCCTGGTTCTACCCTGTTGAGCATCTAAGGCTTTCGATTTCCGTAAACTCTTCTCCCGCTTTAAATCCAGTTCACCGACCATGACCAAAGTAGGTATTTTCATCATCTCTTCGAGTCTGAGCTTACCTAACCAAGCAGGCCATTTAGCTATCCCATAAGGGAATTCAATAGCGGGGTCAGGGCAGGTGTACCAGCCCGCACTACAAAGCACTAATGACGCAATATTCTGCGGATACAGCATTGCGTAGCGATGGGCAAACTGAGCACCTCCTGAGTAACCACAGAGGTGGACTTTTAGAAAGGGCTGTTGCAGCTGGATTTTCAAAGCGACCAACAGAGTATTGAGTTCGGTATCTGCTCTCTGGCTAGACGCATCCTTTGCCAATTGTTGGTATCGGGGGAAGCTAGTCCTACTAAATTCGGGGACTAACAGCCCACACCCCATTTTATCTGCAAGCTTTTTGTAAGCCGCTAATTGGCTCTTATACTCACGGGATATACCATGTACCGCCACAATTAAGCGATCCGGTTGATTTATATTCACCGGCATATAGATCCATACCGGCAGCTCCCTCGCAGCGGGAATGACAACTCTTTTTTCAGTTCCGGGGACAGGCAGCATTAACTTTCTCCCTTAACAAGAGGCGGCTGAAACAACACAACATTGTGCAATACTGATGGTTCCAGCTCATGCTCAACAACATTGCTTTCTAGATTCCATCGAGCTGTGTGATATCGAGCCAATTCGGGTATCTCTGTAGCGATAATGATCGCACCCTCAAAGCTTTCGAACAGTTCTCCCAGAATGCTTATGATCTCTGGATCTTTCAAAGCAGGTTCATTATCAATCAGCAGCAGTTTTGGTTTCCGTAATAACGCTCTGGCCAGTTTAAATCTGAATGAAAAGCCGTCAGGCACATTGCGCCCTGATTCCGAAATTAAAACCTGATCCAGATCCTCGCTCCGAATTCTGGTGAGCTTTAAAACGTTGTCTGTGTATCCAGAATGTTCCTTGCGGGCTCCATAGAAAAGATTGTCTCGGAGGCTACCCTTTAATAGCGGAAGTTCTGGGCTGATCAAGGACACTGTTTTACCCCATAAAGATGGATGGAACTTAGCACTGTCCCGACCATTGAAAACCAGTTTCCCCTTGTCTAAAGGTAAAAGCCCGGCTAAAGCCATCAACAACGAACTCTTTCCGACGCCCTGCCCACCTGTAAGGGCAACACGTGCAGATTGTTCCAAGTTTGCTGACAATGGAGCAACGCGTTGCTTCACTTCAATTTTACGGAGTTTAATTTTAAGAGGTCTTGAAGGTAGCGCCTTGCGCCCATCAGAACCTTCTGGGGAACGATTAAAGAATCCAGAAAGCTTATCCACTGCAACTTGTTTCAATGTCCATAGCTCGTACAGTCTGCTGAGTCTTCGCATCTGTGATAGAAGGTATAACCCTGCGGTCAGCAGTACAGCTATGGACTCAACAGAAATGATCCCTTGTGCTTGCAATTTCATAGCGCTTATAAACAAGACAAAAACCGTTCCAAGTAGCGCCGCCTCATTAAAACCTCTGAGCAACGCCGACACTTTTGCTTTAGTGATCTGATGTTTCAATAACCGCTTTGAGCGCTTATGAAACTGGCGCTTTTCCTTACCCTTCTGATTAAATGCTTTGATCAGATAAAACTGTCTTAGCTTCTCCGCAGTAGTGCGGATCAAAGTCCCCCGGCTCTTTCTAGCACGCTCGGAAGAACTGTAGAGAAAAGTGCCTATGCAATAATTGCCTGCTACTGTCACTAACAAACAAGGAAGCAGGATTAACCCCATCGTCCAGTGGATCTGGATCAGTCCTGTTATTGCTATAAGCAACCACACACTCAACACCGTCAGTGGAGCCAATCCCTGCACGACCCAGTTTCGTATCGCACTCATATCATTAGTCAAACGCAGTAAAGTCGCTCCACCATTCAAAAGGTCTCGATCAGAGGCGGGCAAACTGAGAGTAAAATCGAAAACTTGTTCTCTCAGTTGCATGACATAGTGCTGTGCAAATTTCTCTGCAATAAAGCGTTCAAGAAAACGTCCTACCGCTAAGATAAATATGACAGCAACTATACCCGCACCCTGCGTAAGCGAAAGAACATACACTCCTGACTCAACAAAGGCTTTCGCCTCGTAAACTAAACCGAGAAAACAAAGCGACTGTACAAGCCCAACAAGAATCAGAACGAGAAACAGGAACCAGCGTTGATTAGAAAGCGCAGCGGAGACCATTGGCCTGCTCCCTGGACAGAAGGTTCATCAAATAATTTGCTGTGTCCTGTCTTTGAAGTTCATCCAGTCGATATACGGGCAGGCCCAATTGCAAACTAACCTCTTCAGAAGTCAGTTCTGATCTTGTAAATAGCCCTCCAAGACCGTGAACGGGAATACCTTGTTGTATTAACCGCTCACAACAATAAACCGCAGCCGTTGCACTATCTGCGGCCACAATAGCTCCTGAAATTTCTTTTAAGAACCGAGGGTCAGAAAGCAGCTGTTGGTTGTCCGGTTGCAAAACACCATCAGCCACTTCGAGGACCAACACATCAGCGCCATTTTGTTTTGCATCCGATTTGATGATTCTCAGCAAATCAATGAGTTTGTTGGCGGACAGGCCAACGGTACTGGGGTGTCCATTATCAACAAAATCTCTAACACGATATGCGCCTGCGTCCAGCATTTTCCAGTAATCAGGCCCAGCCCCTGTACCGGTCAATTTAGCGCCAGCGACTTTCAGACCTTCAAGACTAAAACCCTTGATCGTCGAACACGCCATTGAGGTTTTGCCACTATTCATATCGCTTCCCAAGACCACCAGAACAGGAATAGATGGTGTATTGGGGTGAATGTAAGAAGGTTGCAACTTCCTATAATCGTTCAAATTCAGTTTCTTACCAGCCTGATCAATTAAAGTCCCGATTAATGTGATCTCTGTGGCAGGTTTAACTTGAGTACTTTTGCCAACTACATTTGCAGCAATGCCACCTGCTGCGACTAGATGACAGCTACCTAATTCAGTGGGTGTAGTCGCATGATATTGGTCTGTGGCATAACGATTTCCTGCAACCAATATCAATTCATCCCCTTTATAAAGATGAACCCGACGACCCTCTGTATTTTCCAGTCGCCCATGCTGTCTTATTCTATCGACCCTTGCCAACACCAGGTCTCCCTCTTCCGGAATTTGAGAAGAAAAAGAATGGGCATCATTCAGATTTACGTTTCTGGTGACAAAGCTTCTTTTAGCGGAATAAATTCGAGACATATGTCACCTCACTTTTCGTTTCTGATTGTGTAAACGGTTCGCGCAATACGCTTCGCAGTCGCTTTTTCAGGAGATAACACCTTTACCAGCTTCTTGCGCTTTTTCTCGCCTCTGGAATCGATGCGCTTTCGATCTACGATCAGCTCCAATTTTGGCGAATATTTCAATCTGATCGTCTCTTTGGTTTTGGGCACAGTTTCTTTATAAAGCACCCAACGAACACAGCTGTAGTTCTCTGTTTTTACTCGTTTTTTCCCTAACTTGAATTTGCCTTTACCCTCGTAAGAACACTGCCAGTATTTTTTACCACTTTTACTGGATGTCTTTTTCATCAGTTCAAAGTCCACGACATCCTTTTCCCCATAAGGTTTCAGGCGTTCCGGATGACCAAAAATAATGCTGTGGCTGTATCCCTGAGATGGGTCAGGAAACTTTTGGTAACTTAAATCCGGTAGGTAAGGATATTTGGACCTTTTATACATTCGCTTGCGTTGGTCCTGCCAAAGTGACCCATCTGAAGTTTTCTCGATTAATTTCTCGACAGAACCATCAGAATAAATAGCCACAGAGCCGATTTGAGTCTTTGCTTGGCTGGATATGCTAATAACTAAAAGTAAACATGCAGTAAGTAGCCGAATCATGGCTGTAGTCCCCTTGGCTATTCAACTATGTTGTTTTGTACAGAAACATCGACTCTCAAACCTCCGAGGTCGCTGCTGCTGAAGCTTATTGTTCCGTTATAACTTTCGACAATCGCCTGGCAGATTGATAAACCCAGGCCGTCTCCCGGACGCGCATTGTGCTCATCAATGCGTGTTCCCCTTTGATTTATTTCTGTAAAGAATGCAGTTGGCACTCCAGGTCCATCGTCTTCAATACAGATAGCAAAATGTACACCCGTTTCCTTGATACTTAATTGCACTTGAGAGCTAGCATATTTCCAGGCGTTATCCAAAAGGTTGCCTACTAACTCAAGCATGTCATCCCTATCAAACGGCAACTGTTCACTCTCTGAGACATAAGTGAACCTAATATTTTTGTTATGAATTCGACTCAGTAAATCCTGTAAAACCGGGAGCTCTTCACTTACATTAAACAGGTTTCCAGGCATGGGATTACCAGATATACGGGCGCGTTTTAGTTCCGCATCAATTCGCTCCTGCAATTGCCGAATAACCTTACCCAAAGTTTCTTTTGCTTTCGGATCATTCATTTCAGAAGCAACAATCTGAAGTTCCTGCAAAGGACGTTTCAGCTCATGCGCAAGGTTGCCAACGGACATCCTTGAACGAGCTACCTGACGAGAAGATCTATCCACCAATAAGTTAATCGAATTAACTAAAGCTGTTATTTCTTCAGGAACCTCATCAGGAAAGTTAAGCTGGCCGGATGTTCGGTTCTCTTTTAACGCTTCGTGGACCGGCACAAGTAGCGCAAAACCTTTGTTTAATACGGATCTCTGCCAAAGGATAAACACACAAGTAAACAGAACCAGAACGGCTGCGAGAAAGTACTCATAGGTTTTCTGTTTTTGATCAATATCGGAGATATCTTCTGCAATCCATAAACTGAAAACTTCACCCTGTTTTATAAAAGGCTGATGATGAACGACCCAGAACTCCCCATCTATCCAGAAATAAAGGTAATCCTCTGTGTCACCCTGGATAAAATTACGCGGGTCAACTTTCTTATCCCATAGTGATCTGGAACGAACTTCACCTCCATTCCACTGCAGGATAAAATAATGACCAGACTTTGCTCTCTGGTACACCGCAGGTAATGCTTTTGCACCTACTTTCCAACCCTCATCTGACTGAGAGACCCCTGATATCAAGCTCAGGGCATCATGTTGTAAACGCTCTACAACAATTTCATCTATGAGCAAGTGAATGCTTTTGTGAATAATAAACATCAGCACGAGGAGCAACGGCAACATCGCGAAGATCAGCCGGTACCTGATCCTTTTTTCCAATGAGAAGCTGACCTTCTCTGATGTCTGATTACTCATACCTTAACCCTTAAGACGGTATCCCTGACCACGCAGAGTCTCTATAAACTCTTTACCAAAACGCTGCCGCAGACGATTGATATAAACCTCAATGACATTACTGTCACGAAGCTGTTCCTCTTCGTAGACGTGCTCACTCAATTGAGTTTTGGACATAATTTTTCCCGGGTTAAGCATCAAATACCTAAGTAATTTAAACTCAATTCCAGTTAGCTCATGCTGACCACCTACAGAATCCAGAGCACACTGGCTGTCTTGGTTTAACCGGACCCCTGCATGCTCTATGTCGGAAGAGGATTGTCCAAACTTACGTCGAATCAATGCTTCCAAACGCGCAATAAGCTCTTCTACGTGATAGGGCTTACCTAAATAATCATCAGCTCCGGCTTTGAGTCCATCTACCCTCTCCTGCCAGGTATCCCGAGCGGTTAGCACTAAAACAGGGGTGTTATTTTTAGCGACTCTCATCTCTTGCAAGAGATCCAGTCCGGTTTTTTTCGGTAGTCCTAAATCAAGGACTATCGCATCAAACTCCTCTTCGCGAATTTTGAATGCGCCATCCAGGCCATCCAATGCGACCTCTACCGCATAGCCAGCCCTGCTTAAAACTGGTTTCAGGTTATTGACCTGAACTAAATCATCTTCCACCAAGAGTAAACGCATAGTTATTCTTCAAACTCTTCTCTGACCAGTTGGCCTGTAGCCGCATTTATTTCCAGTTCTAAAACCAGATTTTCTTCCTTAAGAACCTCAAATTCATAAATCAGGGTTCCGTCGTCTTCGCGCTCAAGCTCGATATCAAGTAAACGCGAATCTGATAAAACAGGGTGTAAACTTATTATTTCCGACAGAGGTAATACTTGCCCGGCATCCACCAGTGCTAGAGCATCATCCGCACCCAGACTTTCCGCTTTGCTCTCTGTAATTATCAGAGAGAGGCAGAAATACAGGACAATAGATGCTCTAAAAGATCTCATCATTCACGATTACCAAAGCAGAATTAGCCAACTTTATAGCGGCAGTGTAGACAAGCTAACTTAAATGAAGCTTAAAAATGAGAGGAAATTTAAAAAGAGATGAGCTCGGTCAGGAAAGAGGCTGACCGAGCGGGTGAAAGGAACTAATGATCTTTACGCTCAGCACCCGGGTTAGCTGTAAACAACAAAGGTTTCGCTTCAGGTTCCAATTGCGGGGTTTTATCCCGGTTTACACGCGTTTCTATCTCTTCAACGCCAGGGTCTGGCTCTCCATCCAGACGCATGGAATCTTCATAATCACAACGAACACACTCTTTGTATTCCCGCTCCTCATCCCGGAAGGTACGGATGCAATCCATCTCACCACAACGGGGGCAGACTGCTCCGGCAATAAAACGCTTAACGACTTTCTTACTCTCACTCATACAGTGATCCCACTATGGCGTAATAATGCATCAACTTCTGGCTCCCGGCCACGGAAGGCGACGAACAGTTCCATCGGCTCTTTGGAACCACCCATCTCCAGAATATTACTGCGGAAGTCATTGCCCGTGCCCTGATTAAAGATGCCTTCCTCTTCAAAACGGGAGAATGCATCAGCAGAGAGGACTTCCGCCCACTTGTAACTGTAGTAGCCGGCGGCATAACCACCAGCAAAGATATGGCTGAAGCTGTGCTGGAAACGATTGAACGCCGGAGGTGTTATCACTGCAACCTTGCTACGAACATCATTCAGCAGAGCCTGAACTTCTGTTTCGCCCGGTTGATATTCTCTGTGCAGACGGAAATCAAACAGAGAGAACTCCAGTTGGCGAACCATCATCATGCCAGACTGGAAGTTCTTCGCCGCCAGCATCTTATCCAACAGATCCTGCGGTAAAGGCTCGCCAGTCTGATAGTGCCCGGAGATCAGCTCCAGTGCTTCTGGCTCATAACACCAGTTTTCCAGGAACTGACTCGGCAGTTCCACAGCATCCCATGCCACACCATTAATCCCACTGACATCAGCGCATTCAATTTTGGTCAACATATGATGCAGGCCGTGACCAAATTCATGGAACAGTGTAGTGACTTCGTTATGGGTCAATAATGCCGGGTCGTCTCCCACTGGGGAGTTAAAGTTACACACCATGTACGCCACTGGCAGTTGCAGAGCACCATCATCGAGGCGGCGACGCACCCGGCAGTCATCCATCCAGGCACCACCGCGTTTTTTCTCACGGGCATAAAGATCAAAGAAGAAACGCGCGATTACCTGACCTTCGCGGCTGATTTCGAACAGGCGCGCATCATCATGCCAGCGGTCAAATTCAGTCACCTCATCGATCTGAATATCAAACAGTTTACCCGTAACAGCAAACAAGCCTTGCAATGCTTTAGGCAGCGGGAAGTAAGGACGAATCTGCTCTTCCGAAATAGAGTAACGCGCCTGCTTCAGCTTCTCGCTGTAGTACGCCAGATCCCAAGCCTGCAGCTCTTCAACACCGTATTCATCCCGCGCGAAGTCGCATAACTGCTGATAGTCACGCTTCGCTACCGGCAAACTTTTCTCAGCCAGGTCATTCAGAAACTGGATAACCTGATCCGGGGTTTCAGCCATTTTTGTCGCCAGTGAATATTCGGCATAGTTATCAAAGCCAAGCAGCTTGGCCAGCTCCAGACGCTGGTCCAGAATCTGTGTCATCACCTCACTGTTATCCCACTTACCTTCACCTGGCCCCTGATCCGAAGCACGGGTAGAGAACGCGGTATAAACTTCCTTGCGCAACTCACGGTTGTCCGCATACGTAATGGCCGGCAGGTATGAGGGGAAGTCCAGTGTCAGTAACCAGCCATCTTTCTCTTTAGCTTCAGCCAGCTGTTTAGCCGCAGCCAGTGCCATAGGAGGTAAACCGGTCAGTTCCGCTTCATCTGTGATTAACTTATTCCAGTCATTGCTGGCATCCAGTACATTTTCAGAGAATTTGGTCGTCAGTTCAGAGAGCTTCTGTTGCAGCTCGGCATAACGCTGCTTATCCGCGTCGTTCAGAGCGATGCCTGAAAGACGGAAATCCCGCAGAGTGTTGTTGATTACTTTTTGTTGGGATTCTGTGAGCTTTGCAAACTCTTCACTATCAGCAAGCTGTTTAAATGCTGAATAGATCCCCTGGTTTTGCCCCATCTCTGTCCAGTACTGGGACAGTTTTGGCAAGCAAGCATTGTATGCATCACGGAGCTCGTCACTGTTCACCACGGCATTCATGTGTGACACAGGAGACCAGGCTTTCGCCAGACGATCATTCATCTCTTCCAGTGGTGATACCAATGAATCCCAGCTTGGCTCAACCTGTTCGGAAACCAGTTTCGCTACAATTTTACGGTTGTCTGTAAGGATCTGATCAATTGCAGATTCTATCTGTTCAACCTTAATCTGGCTGAAAGTAGGTAATAGCTGAGGCTCAAGCAAGGGGCTGCTCATCGTTGTGAACTCCTGAAAACCAATATCTGATCACTCTTAGATGGGTACAAAAGCATATTTTTCAATTACTACAGGCGCTAGAATGGGCTAAAAAGAATCGTCCAGAGGTTGAGTTGTGAAAATTCGTACTTATCAGGGTATGACACCAAAAATTGGTGAGCGTGTTTTTGTAGATCCCAGTGCTGTTGTCCTGGGTGATGTCGAGCTGGGTGATGATGTTTCTGTCTGGCCCCTTACCGTTATCCGTGGTGATATGCATCGTATCCGCATTGGTGCACGTACCAGTGTTCAGGATGGCTCTGTATTGCATATTACCCATGCTGGCCCCTATAACCCCGATGGTTTTCCGCTGATCATCGGCGAGGATGTAACTATTGGTCATCAGGCAATGCTGCACGGCTGCACCGTCGGCAATAAAGTGTTGATCGGTATGGGTGCGATGGTTATGGACGGTGCCGTTGTCGAGGATGAAGTCATTATCGGCGCAGGCTCTCTGGTTCCTCCAGGAAAAACACTGGAAAGTGGTTATCTATATGTTGGTCGCCCGGCTAAACAACAACGCCCTCTTTCCAATAAAGAACGCTCCTTTTTCAGCTACACTGCTGGTAACTATGTGAAGTTAAAGGACAAGCACCTTGAAGAAGAATACGCTTCTGAATAAGAGTGCCTTCGCGGCATTTGTGCTTTTGCTTGCGGGTTGTGGATATAACCACAACTCCAAGCCAAACAACTGGTTCAAACATCACAACCTACCTACGAATATCTCACCACAACATCTGACTTTGTGTACTAACTTCGGTTGCACGCAACAACGCACATCTTCTTTTTCTACAGATGAATGGGATCAAATTACAAACCTGTTTCAACCCGTTCCAGAAACCGCAGAGCAGGAACGTAATCAAATAGCCAATGCCATCGCATTGATGGAGTCACAACAAGGACCAAAGGTAGGCACTCAAAACGACCTCGCTGAAAACGGTTTTGGCATCGGGGTAGAAGGCTCCCAATTGGATTGTGTTGCAGAAACAAGCAATACCAGTATCTACCTCTCCCTGCTTGAACACGCTGAATTACTTAAATTTCATACTCTTACCGGGCATGCCCACCGTGGGCTTTTCACCTTAAACCTGCCCCACAATACGGCCACAATTAAAGAAAAATCCAGTGAAAAAGCTTTCGCTATAGATTCCTGGTACAGCGCAAATGGCCAGCTGCCCTGGGTTACCCCAGTAGAAAACTGGCTGACCGGCGCATCTCCAGAAAAATAACCCCATCTCCATCAACGTTATTGCAACACTATGTGATAAGCATTATCATTTGCATCATTAACAATCAGAACCTTCTCAAAAACTAAAGGAATTGACCATGATACTGCGCAAGACTTTTGCTGCACTGGCTGTGTCTTCAGCTGTGTTTAGTGCTTCCCAGCTTCACGCAGCTGCACCTGAAGCAAACGATATCCTTAACCACTATTCTGATATCGCATATGCCACATATGAAGACTCGCTGATCACAGCAAAAGAACTGAACACAGTTATTGATCAGTTCCTGGCGGCTCCAACCGAAGTCAATCTGAAGAAAACCCGTGAAGCCTGGGTCGCTGCTCGTGTTCCATATCAGCAGTCAGAAGCTTACCGTTTTGGTAATGCACTGGTTGATGACTGGGAAGGCAAAGTCAACGCATGGCCACTGGATGAAGGTCTGATCGACTACGTTGCTGCTGATTACGGCAACGAATCGGACGAAAATCCGTTCTACACAGCAAACATCATTGCCAATAAAACTTTGAAGATTGGCGGCGAAACAGTAGATGCCTCCACTATCAATAAAAAGCTGCTTGCTGAAACTTTACACGAGATTGATGAAGTAGAAGCAAACGTTGCAACGGGTTACCACGCAATTGAATTCCTGCTGTGGGGTCAGGATCTGAATGGCAACAACCCTGGTGCAGGTAACCGTCCAGCGACTGATTTTGATCTGAAAAACTGTACAGGTGGCAACTGTGATCGTCGCCGTGATTATCTGAAGGCAGCAACAGAGCTGCTGATTGATGATCTGGCAGAGATGACAAACAATTGGACCGCAAAAGGTGCTGCTCGCCAGGATCTGCTTGCCAAAGGCCCTGAAAGTGGTCTGGCTACAATCCTTACCGGTATGGGTAGCCTGGCATACGGTGAACTTGCAGGCGAACGTACTAAACTGGGTCTGATGTTGCATGATCCTGAAGAAGAACACGATTGCTTCGCAGACAATACTCACGCTTCACACTACTACGACGCACTGGGTATCAAGAACGTTTATCTGGGTGAATACACTCGTGTAGATGGTTCTAAAGTAATGGGCCCTAGCCTATCCGCTCTGGTTAAAGAAACAGCTCCTGTAGTTGATCAGGACCTACGGAATAAACTGGACGCCACTGAAGCCGCTGCTCAGGTAATGATGGACGAAGCAGAAAAAGGCAACACATTCGATGTCCTGATCGGTGCTGGTAACAAGGCAGGTAATCAGGTTGTTCAGAAATTTGTGGATTCTCTGGTAGCTGAGGCTAAATCCATTGAAAACACAATCGCAGTTCTGAAACTGGAAGGCATCGAACTTGAAGGTTCAGATAGCCTGGATAATCCAGCTGCTGTTGCAGCAGAATAAAACCTAGATCTTTCGAGCCGGGGACAACCCGGCTCTTTTTCATCTGATGACCAAATATTTCACTTCTATTACCTCAAGATTACAGGCAGGCCTGATGCTTAGCCTGGTATGGGTAATGCCTGCTGAAGCGAAAAGTGAAATTGATTTCACTCAATTAGAAAAGGGTGAGATTAAAGCCGGCGGTACAACTACACATTTTAAAAGAGCCAATGCAAAAGCCTTCTCCCATCCTGCGGCCAATATGCCATTTGAAGCGCAACTGGATTTCAGAATTGGCAATGGAATATTCAAAAAGCTTTGGGTAGCCGCACCCTCCTCTACTACCGCAAGTGATGGTTTAGGTCCTCTGTATAACGCTCGCTCTTGCATGCAATGCCATGTCCGGGATGGACGCGGTCACACCCCTGAAGCGAACTGGCCCGACGACAATGCCGTGTCTATGTTTCTTCGTCTGAGCATTCCTCCGCAGAACGCTGTACAACAGCAACTGCTTCGTGAACGTAAACTCGGTGCCATTCCTGAGCCAATGTATGGCACACAGTTACAGGAGTTTGCCGTAACCGGACTTCCTGCTGAAGGAAAAATGCAGATCCGTTATACCGAAAAACAGATTACCCTGAATGATAATGAACAAGTTTCTTTAAGAGTCCCCGAATATTCCATCAGCAACCTTGGATATGGCCCTATCCATCCTCAACTAATGATCTCACCACGCATAGCCCCCGCGATGATCGGACTCGGGTTGCTAGAGAATATCCCAGACAAAGCCATTCTTGCATTAGCCGATCCAGAAGATCGTAATGGTGATGGCATATCCGGCCGGATCAACAGCGTCTGGGATAATCAGAAGAAAACTACAACTATAGGTCGCTTTGGCTGGAAAGCTGGCAATCCAAGCCTGAATCAACAAAATAACGCAGCCTTTAACGGCGATATTGGTATTTCTACACCCTATGCTCGCAAAGCCACAGGCGAATGTACTGAACAACAAACCCTGTGCATGCAAATGCCAGGGGGTAACACAGCCATCCATGAAGGCTTAGAAGCCTCCAGTGAAATGAACCGGGTATTGCTGTTTTATACCCGTCATATAGCCGTGCCTGCCAGAAGAAATACCAATAACCCAGAGGTATTAGCTGGCAAGAAACTGTTTCATCAAGCAGGCTGCGTAAGCTGTCACACACCTAAATTTGTAACCCAAAACACGCCTGACCGCCCTCTGCTGAGTAATCAATTGATCTGGCCATATACTGACCTGTTATTGCATGACATGGGTGAAGGGCTGGCGGATTATCGTCCTGAGTTCGCAGCCAATGGCCGCGAATGGCGCACACCTCCTCTTTGGGGTATTGGACTGACAGAAAAAGTCAGTGGCAAAAGCCACTATCTGCATGATGGCCGTGCCCGCACACTGCTTGAAGCAATCCTCTGGCATGGGGGCGAAGCGGAATCGGCCAAACAGAATGTCGCTATGATGTCAGGTAAAGACCGGAGTAATCTCATCAAGTTTCTGGAGTCGCTGTAATGCACCCGTTTAAAACCGCCACATACATTCTTAGCTGTTTACTGCTAACCAGTGTTCACACGGGGGCGCAAGCTGCTGTAACACTTGAACAATGGCAACAGCTGAATCAAAACATTGTTAATGGGCATATACTGCCTGCTTATGAAAACCTGGCTCTGCAGAGTGAGCAACTGGAGCTTCAGACCAAGGCGCTCTGTACTGTCCCAGAAAGCACTCAGCTTCTAAAAACCCGTAATCAATACATACAAACTCTGGCTGCATGGCAGTCGATTCAACATGTCACTTTTGGCCCCATCGAACTGTTAATGCGCAGTTACAGTATTCAGTTCTGGCCAGATAAGAAAAACCTGACCTCTAAACAGTTGAATAAAATTCTGGCCGCTGAAGATCCTGCGTCCCTTAGCGACGAAGCCTTTATGACCGCCAGTATTGCGGTAAAAGGTTTACCCACAATGGAGCGCCTGCTGTTCTCCGATTCTGCTCTTGAGCAGCTCAAACAACAGCCGTTTCGTTGCGAGTTTCTGCATGCTGTCAGTGATTATGTAAAAGCTCAGACCACCAATACACACAAGGAGTGGCTGGCGTTTAAACAGGAGTATTCATACCTCGAATCCGAAGAAGGTTTGTATGATAACTCAGAAGATGCAGCGATAGATCTGATGAAAGCCCAGGTGGAACCTCTGGAGATAATCAAAGATCTGAAAATCCTGCGTCCTTTGGGTAAAAACAAAGCAAAAGCTAAACGACTGGAAAGCTGGCGCAGTAAGCACTCTCTAGAGAATATCGCGATCAACATCCGCACCCTACACCACATGTACAGTGGCGTAGATGGCACCAATTTACACTCTCTGCTTAAAGATCAGGGCGGTGTCGATCTTGCAGAAGGTATTGAAGTGCAATTTAACGCCATGGAAACAATTCTGGATCGAATCCCTTCGCCCTTAAGTGAGCACATCTACGACGATACTGTTCGCGAACAGCTGTTACTGCTGGTGCAGGGACTGAATTTATTGCACTCCCATCTGGAAAAAAGCATGGGGTTACTGGAACTGCAACTAGGGTTTAACAGTCGCGATGGGGATTAACCGCCGCCAATTCAGCCTGCTGCTGGGTGCCAGCCTGGTTACCCCTAAACTACTGGCAGCTAAGGGTCAGCCTCTGTATAGCTCTGCCGCAAAAAACAGTGCTGGGCAGTATGAATTACTGGTGGCAGATGAACATGGAAATATCCATTTACGCCACCCTTTACCCGCACGAGCGCACCATGTTGAACAACACCCAAAACAAAGCTTGTTGGCAGCGGTAGGACGACGCCCGGAAACTTTTATTGATCTGGTGGACTATCAGCAAAAACGCTTGGTTAAACGGATTAACAGCCGGCCTGGGTATCACTTTTATGGTCACGCCATTTTTACCCCGGATGGTCGCTACCTGATAACAACTGAAAATCAGATCACAACCGGTAAAGGGCAGATAGTCATCCGGGATTCACTGAAAGACTATCAGATCAGCAGCCAGTTTAGCTCCGCAGGTATTGGCCCCCATGAACTGCAACTCATGCCGGACGCTGAAACACTTGTAGTCGCCAACGGCGGTATTCTCACCCATCCGGATCGGGGTAGAGAAAAGTTAAATCTGGAAGAGATGAAGCCCTCTCTTGCCTATTTATCCCTGCCGACAGGCAAGATACTGGAACAAGTGTTCATGCCGGACGAGCTGCATAAACTCAGCATCCGCCATTTTGATGTTAATCATCAGGGCCGGATTGCCATCGCTTTGCAGTATCAGGGCGCCAAAACCGACCATGTTCCCCTAGTCGCCTTCCATAGCAGAGGCTCGGACCTGCAACTGGTATATGCACCAGATGCGATTAATCAGGCAATGAAACAATACTGCGGCAGTGCGCGCTTTGATGCCAGCGGAGAGTTTGCCGCAATCTCTTCGCCCAGAGGCAATCTGGTGACTTTCTGGAATCAGAAAACCGGCACTTTTATCCGATCAGTTAACAGCCGGGATGGCTGCGGTCTTGCAAAAACAGATCAGGCAGGAGAGTTCCTGGTCACCACAGGAAGAGGACACTGTTACCGACTCAATTTACACACAGGCAGCAAACAAAAATTACCTCTCATAAGCCTGAATAAACTGTCCTGGGATAACCACCTGAACAGCTTTTTCTGAGAACGCGCTGAAAAACCTGGGTGCCAGGTACGGATAGATTTAAGTTATAGTATAACGTTACAATGTAACAATTATGAAACTTTACGTAGAACACGTAAGCAATCAAGAAGGGAAAAACCATGAAAAAAACAGTACTGGCTACTCTGGTAGCAGCATCAGTAGCAACTACACCTGCTTTCGCAGGCGTAGCAGAAGAACTTGCAGCAATGAAACAGCGTATTGCTCAGCTGGAAGCACAGCTTGCTGAACAGCAGGCAACCATTGCTAAGCAGGAAACTGTTGAGTCTTCATCAGTTGGCGGTTTTGCTGAAAACGTATCCGTTTCCGGTGCACTGGAACTTCTGGCAACTCACGCTGAAACTGATGGTACAGGTAACTCAGAAAGTGACATTTTAGTTGATACATTTGAAATTGGCATTGAAGCAGAAATCAATGACATGGTCTCTGTTGCAACGCTGATTGAATACAACGGTGACGATAACGATATCGAACTGTCCGAAGCATTTGCAGAAATAGATGCTGGCGCTGCAACCATCACTGCAGGTCTGGCACCTATTCCAGTAGCAGCAATCAACGATGCAGGCTGGACTTCACCTCTGACCGATGATTTCTTCGACATTACTGAAGGTATGGCAATGGCCAGCTTTGGTAATGATGCAGTCGCTGCTGATGTTTATGCGTTCAACAATGGCGACGGCGATTCCCTTAATGCCCTGGGTGCAAGCATTTCTGTTGCTGCAGCTGAAGGCATAACTCTGGGTGCAGGTTATGTAAGCGACCTGAACGATGACGACTTTGGCGATCTGGCAAACGCTGCTGATGAAGCATGGCGTTTAAACGCTCTGGCTGAGCTGGGTGCGGTTGCTTTGTCTGCCGAGTACTTGGAAGTAGATGGTGAAGATACAGACCCAACATTCCTGGCCCTGAACGCTTCTTTTGGTGCTGAACTGGCTACTTTCTATGTTGGCTGGAGTGAAATCGACGATGCGAATGTAGATCTGGAGCGTACTGTTGTAGGTCTGGAGCGTGAATTTGGTGAGAACGCTACAATCTCTGCTGAATACATTCTTGATGAAGAAGACGGCACAGACACGGATACTGTAAATCTGGTCCTGGTTACAGAATTCTAAGATATTAGAGATTTTTTGAATGACAGGCCGGTGCTGACTTCCCCTTCAAACAGTCAGTACCGGCCGCCATAAAATAGGTAGTAGCGACCAACCAAAAACCGACGTTATGACCGGTCGCTAGTACGATATTCCAATTGATAGTATCCGCAAAAGAACCCTCTGAAAACCACTACTGCAATAAATTAGACTTATTGCTAGCCTGAATTACTCTCGGCCTTGGCCTGGGACACTTCGCGAAGCCTTTTCACAACCTGGGCATTGATACTACGCTGGGTAAAGGTTCCATCCTCTTTACGGCGGCCGGCTTTACGCCCCATGAGTATTTCCAAACACTCATCGACGTGAGCAACCGCGAAAACAGAAAACTTACCCTGTTTAACCGCCTCAACAACCTCGGCTTTCAGCATTAGATTTCTGACGTTGGCTTTAGGCACTATTACGCCTTGTTGCCCATTCAGCCCACGCGCTTTACAGAGGTTGAAAAAGCCTTCTATCTTCTCATTGACTCCGCCTATTGCCTGCACTTCACCATACTGGTTGATGGAACCTGTAGTCGCAAAGTTCTGGCTGATCGGGATGTGTGTCAAAGCGGAGAGTAAGGTGCAAACTTCTGCGAGCGAGGCACTGTCACCATCAACAAAACCATATGACTGCTCAAGAGCAATACTGGCTGAGATAGCGAGAGGGAAGTCCTGAGCATACTGATGGCCCAGAAAACCCGACAAGATCATTACACCTTTGGAATGGATCGGCTGCCCCAGAGTAACTTCGCGCTCAATATCAACAATACCCCGATTCCCCGGGTGTACTGTGGCTGTAATTCTGGCCGGTGTACCAAAGGCAACGTCGCCCACCTGCAAAACAGTCAGACCATTGGCTTTACCTACAGCATCACCATCGGTGTCGATCAAAACCGTTTCGTTAAGGATACTTTCGGCGATTTTTTCAGACATTCGCGACGTACGACGTTCTTTTGCATTCAATGCCATCTCGACATGATCAGCATTGATCAACTCATCTTCTTCTTTGATCCGCTTAAAATCAGCCTCACAAAGCAGGTCAACTAACTCCCCAATATGTGCGGAAAGCTGCTCCTGGTTTTCAGCCTGTCTTGAACTGTGCTCCACAAGTCGGGCAACCGCTCGACGAGTCAAAGGCGCCAAACCTTCTTCATCTGCCAGGGTTTTCATTAAACGCGCATAACTTCGGATAGTTTGCGGCGTACGGTCGACATCTTCGTCAAAATCCACCACAACACGAAACATTTTCTCGAAGTCGTGATCCAACTCCTGCAACAGGTAATAGATATTCCTGCTACCAATGAGCACCACCTTCACATTAAGCGGTATCGCTTCCGGTGTCAGAGTAATGGTACTGATGCCAGTATATTCACTGGCTGGACTTTCAATTCTGATTTCATGGGATTTTAAAGCACGTTTTAATGCCCCATAAACAAAAGGCTGCTCCAGCAGTTTTTCTGCTTCCATGACAAGATAACCGCCGTTGGCTCTGTGCAATGCCCCCGGCCGTATCAGTTTGTATGAAGTCGACAATGCCCCCATCTCGGAGGTGTATTCAACACGGCCAAACAAGTTCTCATAGCTCGGATGCGCCTCATAGGTAACCGGTGCGCCTTTCACTTTGTCGTTGTCAACCAGCAGGTTTACACCGTAACTGCCTTCCATGTATTGCCTGCGCGACGCATCAGTGACCGGCTCAAGCAGCTTTTCTTCACCAACTATTTCACCACAGTTTTTAACCAGAGAGGTTTCCATCTCCGTTAGATAGTCGGCCACCGCAGAGATGTTGGCGTATTTGTCTTTGATCGGCTGAAATACAGGAGACACAGACTGACGAGCTGTATCACGATCCAGGTTTTTCAGTTTTTCAGTCGCTTCACGACGCCATTGCGGTAATTCAGTTAAAGCATCATTTAACTGATCTTCAAGGTTTGCGATAGCACGGGTAAATCCATCACGTACCTCTTCAGGGAGCTGGGAAAAGACCGCTTCATCCATTGCCTGACCTTCGGCCACCGGGGTAAAGCCTACGCTGCCAGCATCCCGGTAGACCGCAATACTGTGTTCACGAGCCTCTTTCTCAACGGTCTCTATGGCTTGATCGTAGTAACGATTTAGCTCACGCTCGATCTTGCTCTTTTTTCTCTGATAGGAAGGGCTTTCAAATGCCGCAGGCATCTCGGCCAGTACCCGCTCGATAATATGTTTAATATCTCGCTTGAACTGAAGCGCTTTGCCTGCAGGGAACTGAATCGAAAGAGGGTGTCTGTTATCAGAAAGGTTGTTGAGATAAACCCAGTCACCGGGTTTCTTTTCTTTCTTAGCAACTGCACGAAGATTTTCCATTGCGAAGGAAAAACGCCCCGTATGAGGGTTTCCCATCACAAACAGGTTATATCCCGGACGACGCATCCCTATACCAAAGTCCATCGCTTCGATGGCCCGGTCCTGACCAAAAAAGCCGGAAAAGGGCTCGAGTGTAGACGTTGTTTTAAAAGGAAGCAGTTCCGGGTCGCAACTACAATAGAGTTGCTCAGGTGAAAGTCGGGTTTCCGTTACCATTCAGGTACTCCCGCTGACGGCTGAAAAGGAGGCAGTTGATACTGCATTTTTATCAGTTATACGCCGCGGGTGCGTTGCATGCAAGCCTGAATTATATTTTTAACAAAACTATGTTTTGTTTAAAAATCAACCAGTTAAGGAGTTTCTAATTTTATTGATTACGGCCTTGGAATCAGGCTCTACACCCCGCCATATCTGGAATGAAGCCGCAGCTTGTTCCACCAGCATACCCAGTCCATCCATTACTTTTTCAGCCCCATTTTCACTGGCCCATTGGCAAAATGCAGTCGGTTCTGCTGAATACATCATGTCATAACACCAGGCACCTTCGGCCAGAAGGGTTGCCGAAATAGGTGGAACCTCGCCATTCAGGCTTGCGGCAGTGCCATTAATGACCAGATCAAAACATTCCTCCGGCAATGTATCATAACCACAACCAGAAACATCGCCTAAGTCGTTAACCAGCTCAGCCAGCTCAACTGCCTTGGAGGCGGTACGGTTTGCAATTACAAGCCTGGATGGTTTTTCTTCAAGCACCGGTTGCAATACGCCTCTGACAGCACCACCAGCACCGAGAATTAAAACCCTTTTATTCTGTATCTGACCGCCATGATTACGAACAATATCCCGTACCATGCCAATGCCATCAGTATTATCACCACACAACTGACCAGCATCATTCTTGTAAAGGGTATTTACCGCTCCAGCCAGCTCAGCACGCGGGCTACGGACTTCTGAAAGTTCCCAGGCATCCTGCTTAAAAGGGATCGTAATATTCAAACCCCGACCATTTCCGGAAAGGAAATCTGCTACATAACCGCTAAAGGAATCTTCCGGTACACAAATCGCTTCGTAAGTAAGATCCTGATCTGTATTCACTGCAAATGCTTTATGAATATCTGGCGATTTTGAGTGATTAATTGGGTTTCCGAAGACGGCATAACGGTCTGTCATTATAAAAATCCTTTACATTGCATTTGGAATGTTAAGCTTCTAGCCAGTTACGAGGCTTAAGGTAACGTTCGTACAATACGGCTTCTTCAGTACCCGGTTCTGGTTTCCAGTCATAACCCCATCTGACTTCAGGGGGTAAAGACATCAGGATCGACTCAGTTCTGCCACCGGATTGCAGACCAAACAAAGTGCCTCGGTCAAAAACCAGGTTAAATTCCACATACCTGCCACGGCGATGTAACTGAAAATCTTTTTGACGCTCGCCAAATGGCTTATCTTTATTCCGTTCAACAATAGGGCGGTAAGCTTCTATATAAGCATCACCAATAGAACGCATTAGAGCAAAACTCTTCTCAAATCCGTATTCATTCAGATCATCAAAGAACAAACCGCCAATGCCACGCGGTTCATCACGGTGCTTCAGGTAGAAGTAATCGTCACACCATTCTTTAAAGCGTGGGTAAATATCTTCACCAAATGGATCGCAGGCATTTTTTGCCGTTTGATGCCAATACTTACAATCTTCATCGTTGCCATAATAAGGTGTCAGATCAAAACCACCACCAAACCACCAAACCGGCTCTGAACCTTCTTTTTCAGCAATAAAAAAGCGCACATTGGCATGCGAAGTAGGGATGTAAGGATTGTTTGGATGAATAACCAGCGAAACTCCCATTGCCTGAAAAGTACGCCCGGCGAGTTCCGGCCTATGGGCTGTAGCAGAGGCGGGCAGCTTATCCCCAAAGACATGGGAAAAATTAACACCACCTTTTTCAACGATTGCCCCATTTGCCAAAACCCGGGTACGACCGCCGCCACCGGCTTCTCTGTCCCAGGAGTCCTCTTCAAATTTACCAGAGCCATCGACAGCTTCGAGCTGGTTACAAATATTGTCCTGAAGGCTCAGCAAATACTCTTTAACTGCATTAATATCTGGTGCGGACATATCTTAATCTCGTTTAATTATTATGCTCTGATCAATTGATTGGAGCGAAGGTCTCTGATCTGTGTTGGTTGTGCAAGCCCACCCAGTTCGCCGGGTAATACATAATCCAGATCATTACCGAAGTAAGTCTTTACTTTCAATATATCCCTTGCAGGATGATAGTCTGACGGATTAGCAGAAGTGGAAACAATAAACGAACCATATGATTTTGTTAAGCCTCGAACTCCGGAGTGAGCACTCACTCTTACGGCTACAGCTTGATGTTTCCCTTTAATCCAAAGGGGTATCAAACCTTTTGGATCGGGTAAAATCCATGTAAAAGGGCCCGGCCAGTCAGCCGTTACTGTGGCACGTTCTTCATCCGTTAATTCATCTAACAGGAACTCAAACTGAGACAGATCACCCGCAATTAAAACCAGGCCTTTATGCATAGGCCTGCGCTTAATATTCAACAGGTGCTGTACTGCATCTTCATTGAAGGGATCACAACCCAGTCCCCAAACAGCTTCAGTCGGGTAGGCGATTACTCCACCCTGACGCATTGCCTGTACAGACTGCTGGATATGCCACCAGGAATTATTCTGCTTAATACTCACGCTTATAACTTCTAATGAATTCTAAATATCTACAGCGTTCAACTTACCCTAACAGTCGGCAGGTAAACACTGTCTATATTGTGTCAGAAAGAACGAATGGATGAATTCTACAGACTTTACGCAAATACTGAATAGGCCTTAGAGCCTAATGTAACCTCCCATGGACTGGGCGACCAAACCTTTCAATTCCAGGGAAACCAGTAGTTGAGCAACCTCTTGCATCGCAAAACCGGTATTTATAATGATCTGATCCAGTTTTTGCAGTTCATAACCAATGCAATTCAGCAAGACCTCTTCAGCGGCGCTCAGTTCTTCTGTCTGCGCTTTTTGTTCCTGCCCATGCTCTGACATTCCCTGACTCTGAAAAACACCCAAAATCGGGCTTATTTCCGCAATTATTTCCTCTGCCGACTCGACCAGATAAGCTCCTTCTCTTATCAACTTATGGCAGCCTTTACTCAAAGGGCTATTCAATGGCCCCGGTATAGCAAATACATCGCGGTTTTGTTCAAGAGCCATACGTGCCGTGATCAATGATCCGCTCTTAACTGCTGCTTCCACCACCAGCACGCCTGCACTCATACCACTGATAATTCGGTTTCTTTTCGGAAAGTTCGCGGCCAACGGCGGGACATCCGGGAAAAACTCGGTGACCCACACTCCATTGTTTTCCAGAATCTGTTCAGCAAGCTTACGGTTTCTGGAAGGGTAGACCGCATCCATACCCCGGCCAAACACAGCAACCGTACTGCAATTGTGATCCACACAACCTTGATGAGCAGCGGCATCCACCCCCAAAGCAAGCCCGGAGTTAATGATTAAACCATTTTGAGCCAGAAAAGCTGAAAAACTGTAAGCGTTTCTTAAACCTGTAGCACTGGGATTACGACTGCCCACCATTGCCAACTGCGGGACATTCAATGCAGATAAGTTCCCCCGACAAAAAAGCACCGGAGGCGGGTCTGCAATTTCACGAAGTAATTCCGGATATTCCGGAGCAGTAATAGGTAAGATAGCAGCGTCAGCTGTTTCGTTCAGCCACGCCAGTGCGCGATCCACCTTCCCGCGAATTGCAGAATAGTTTTCTCCGGAAGCGGAGGTAAGGGCATTTATTGTTTGAGGTTTAAGACCAAGCCGTTGCAACTCAGTAGTATCAGCAGAAAGAAGCTTTTCCGGGGTCCATCCAGCTTCCCATAACCGCTTAACTGACAAAGCACCCAATCCGGGCACTGCAGCAACGGTGATCCAGTCCTTTGGATCACCTGTCATATATTTACCTGTTAAGGTTCGCGTACTTTATCGCCGATAGAGACTACATTAGAGCTCTGCAGAATCAGACCGTAGCTAACTTTTTCGAATACTTTAAAAATCATCATTTCACCAGAACGCTCTGATGGCAGTTCAACCATCTCATTGGTGATAGGGTCTTTAATCAGCTCGCCTTTACGATAAGTCGCAAAGACATGGCCCGGTTCAAGCCCTTCACGAGCACCCCGGTTAATAGCAACCACGTTAAACTGACCGCCATCACGCACACCACTCAAAATAGAAAGAATCTCACCGGAAACACCTTCAGGAGATGGCGCAGGGTAGAAGATCGATTGAATACTGATCTCTTCGGTAGGTACGATGCGATCCTTAACCCGTGTTTCTTTATTGGATTTAACCAGATCAAGAGTGATGACCTGATTCTCAGAACGACCCACAACATCGCCTTCGGCAATGGTGGCCATCTCGAAGCCCAGGAACTCTTCGGTTACTGGATCCACATATTTGTTAGATGCACGATAAACGCCCTGGCGTCTTTGCTCAGCAAGTAGAGCACCGCGAGCATAGACACGATCACCGGCACCAGCGATGATGCGCTCATTTACGCCACCCAGAACATAAGGCGCTTTCTCCAGAATATCTTCGGAAAGCACACGGTTATCTTCAAGGAAGCTGATAATATCTTTTAGAGGAATCGCAGGAATGGCGTCATCCAGCGGGCTGACACGGGCTCTCGGATAGATGCCACTATCACGCCGTACGCTCAACCTTGGTTTGCCATCGACCCAGGTCAGGTAGATAACATCGCCAGGATAGATCAGATGAGGGTTATCAACCTGAGGATTTATGCCCCAGACTTCAGGCCATTTCCAAGGGCTTTTAAGGAAACGCCCCGAGATATGCCATAGAGTGTCACCTTTAACGACTACATACTCCTGTGGATGGTCATCGCGCAGAAGCAAGGAGTCTTTTCGTGTCTCTGCTTGTGCAGGCATAACCGCCAGCATTACCAGAGCCAAAATACCACAAAGCAAGTTTTTCATTTCCAGTTCCCTTGTTCTTTCCGCCTCTGTTTTCAAAAACAGAGAAAGCATGAAAGTAACGACAATGCATTGAGCGTTTCAATCAGTATAATATGCAGAATAATATTTTTCGCTATTCTTCTCGACAATATATAGCTAGAAACAGCTTATTACCGAGATGAGGCCCCCGAATATAGGCAAATAGAATTAAATCATGGCTAAGCTGACCATTCTGGAATACCCAGACACTCGATTACGTACCATAGCAGAACCTGTAGAAACCGTTGATGATGAGATACGCGCTGTCATCGATGACATGTTCGAAACCATGTACGCTGCACCAGGCATTGGTCTCGCAGCCACGCAGGTAAATATCCATAAACAGATTGTCACCATTGACCTCTCGGAAGAGCAGAACGAACCTCTGGTAATGATCAACCCGGAATTTGAAGTGCTTGACGAAGAAAAAGATAAATACCAGGAGGGCTGCCTTTCTGTTCCTGGTTTCTTTGAAGATGTCACCCGCCCGCAGAAGATTCTGCTTAAAGCACTGAATTATGAAGGTGAAGCTTATGAGCTTGAAGCTGAAGGCTTGCTGGCTGTTTGCATTCAGCATGAACTGGACCATCTGAACGGCAAGCTGTTTGTCGATTATTTATCGATGCTGAAACGCAACCGTATAAAGTCCAAGCTGGAAAAAATACATAAGCTTCAGGAAAAGCAGGCCTAGGCACCTAAAGCACTTTCCGCAGGCTTGCTGGTATACCCGCAGGCCTGTTTTTATTTGGAGAACTTAATGTCAGATCAACCGCTTCGTATTGTCTTTGCCGGCACCCCTCAATTTGCTGCAGATAATCTGAAAGCCATTCTGGACTCAGAACATGAGGTCATTGCGGTTTATACACAGCCAGACAAGAAAGGTAAGCGTAATCGCATGGCACCAAGGCCGGTGAAAGACCTTGCCATTGAGAATAATATTCCTGTTTTCCAGCCTGAGACGCTAAAAACCGAAGAAGAAAAGCAAGTACTTGCTAACCTGGAAGCGGACGTTATGGTGGTAGTTGCTTATGGAATGCTACTGCCTAAAAGTATTCTGGAGACACCTCGCCTGGGTTGTATCAATGTGCACGGCTCAATCCTTCCGCGCTGGCGCGGAGCTGCACCCATTGAACGCTCAATGCTCGCCGGGGACACAGAAACAGGGGTCACTATCATGCAGATGGATGAGGGACTCGACACCGGTGATATGCTGTATATCGTTAAAACACCCATAGAATGCACAGACACCGCCGCCAGCATTTTCAACCGCCTTGCCGAACTGGGTTGTGATGCATTGGTTAAAACCTTAAAACAGCTGCAACTGGGTACCACAAAATCCGAAGTGCAGGACAACGGCCTCGCGACTTATGCATCCAAGCTGAGTAAAGATGAAGGTCTCATCGACTGGAGTAGTTCTGCAGAGCAGATCGACCTACAGATAAGGGCACTAAGCCCGCGTGTGGCTGTAACTTTCAAGTTGGGTGATGATGCGATCAAATTATTGGGCTGCGAGATAATAGAGGGTCAGGGTAAACCTGGTGAAATTCTGCCTTCTGATAAAAAAAGCATTGTCGTGGCCTGCGGTGAGGGTGCGATCAAAATCACTCAGCTACAACTGCCCGGTAAGAAACCAATGGATACCGCAGCCGTACTGAACTCCAAGCGTGAGCAGTTCAGCGCTGGTGTAATACTTGGATAATTCAATGACCACCAATGTTCGTGCCCTAGCGGCTCAAGTTCTGACCCCACTACTGAAGAATAAAGGCTCTTTAAACAGCCATTTTTCAGCTATTGAGCGTAAATGCCCGGAAAAGGACAGAGGGTTATTACGCGAACTCTGCTACGGCACCATGCGTTACCACCCTCAGCTGAACTGTATTATAAAATTGCTACAAAACCGGCCTTTCAAGTTTCGCGACATCGATATCAAAGCGGTTGTTTTGGTGGGTCTATACCAGCTACAGCACACCCGCATCCCTGAGCATGCCGCGATAAGCGAAAGTGTAGAGGCGTGCAGAGAACTGGATAAGGAATGGGCTGGCAAAGTTGTAAACGCTCTTCTGAGACGATTCCAGCGCGAGCAAACAGAACTGATTGAGTACCTGTCTGATGATGACTCATATATTCATAATCATCCGGACTGGATGATCGCCAAGCTCAAAAATAACTGGCCCGATCACTGGGAAGAGATCCTATCAGCCAACAATCAACAAGCACCTCTGACCCTTCGTGTTAATCAGCGCGCTACGGATCGTGATAGTTATCTACAGCAACTAATGCCGGTTGTTGACGCCGATAAAACTGAGTTTAGTGAACATGGATTGCGTCTTGCCGCATCGGTTAATGTGGAATCTCTACCCGGTTATTCTGTTGGCGCATTCAGTGTTCAGGATGAAGCCGCCCAACTCTCTGCAGCACTTCTGGACCTTCAGCCTAAACAGCGGGTGCTTGATGCCTGCGCTGCTCCAGGTGGCAAACTTTGCCATATTCTGGAAACAGAACCGGCACTGTCCTCTGTTGATGCAGTTGAACTTGAAGAGAAACGAGCGGGGCGAATCAGAGAGAATCTGCAGCGATTACGCCTGAACGCCAACCTCATCATTGCTGATGCAGCAGATCAAACCTGGTGGGACGTTGAACAGTATGATCGCATCCTACTCGATGCGCCTTGTTCCGCTACCGGTGTTATTCGTCGTAACCCGGATATAAAATACCTGCGTCAAGGTGAGGATATTCATGATATATCCAAGCTACAGTACGCCATTCTTGAGAATTGCTGGTCAATGCTCAAGCCGGGTGGGAAGCTTTTGTATGCTACATGCTCTATTTTTCCCCAGGAAAATGAGCGTCTGGTTGGCCGTTTTGTCAAACAGACGAGCAACGTACAGCACCTGCCCATAGAAGCCGAGTGGGGGTTGGAACGTGAATATGGACGCCAGCTGTTTCCACAGGAGAATGGTCACGATGGTTTCTACTATGCACTTTTGCAGAAAACAGAGTAAGCTCGGTTTAGATTTGTACAGCGGGAATAACCGCACCACATAAGGCAGATCATGAAAATTATCATTCTTGGTGCCGGACAGGTAGGCGGCACACTGGCAGAGAACCTCGCCAACGAAGACAACGATATCACCATCGTTGATACAGACTCTGCGCGATTACGCGAGCTACAGGACCGTCTGGATATTCGTACCATAGAAGGCAAAGCCAGTTATCCATCCATTCTTGATCAGGCCGGTGCGCAGGACGCGGATATGCTCATCGCTGTGACAAACTCCGATGAAGTTAACATGATCGCCTGTCAGGTCGGGCAGACTCTGTTTAATACACCGACCAAAATCGCCCGTGTCCGAGAACATGATTATCTGCGTAAGAATCAACAGATCTTCGGCGAAAAAGATATCCCGATTGATGTTCGTATCAGCCCGGAACTACTGGTCACCAAACATATAAAACGCCTGATCCAGCACCCTGGTGCTCTTCAGGTACTGGACTTTGCTGATGCCAAAGCCCAGCTTGTAGCCGTCAAAGCCTATTATGGCGGCCCGCTGGTAGGGCGTGAAATATCCTACCTGCGTTCGCATATGCCATCCGTGGATACCCGTGTAGCGGCCATATTCAGACGTGGCAGCCCCATAATTCCAAAAGGCGATACGGTGATAGAGGCGGATGATGAAGTATTCTTCATCGCTGCACGTAAAGATATCCGCGCAGTAATGAGCGAATTACGACGCCTTGATAACCCCTATAAACGCATTATTATTGCTGGGGGCGGTAACATCGGAGCTCGTCTCGCAGAATCAATAGAAGGCGACTTCCGGGTCAAGATCATTGAGCGAAACATTCAACGCTGCAACATGCTGGCCCGTACTCTTGATAACACCATTGTTTTGCAGGGTAGTGCTTCGGATCGCGAACTACTGATCGAAGAGAATATCGAAGATTGCGACGTATTTTGCGCACTGACCAACGATGATGAAGCCAATATCATGGCATCGATGCTTGCCAAACGGCAGGGTGCTCGTACCGTAATGACCCTGATTAATAACCCTGCCTATGTAGATCTTGTGCAGGGCGGGGCAATTGATATTGCCATTTCACCTCAGCAAACCACCATCGGCGCCCTTCTGACGCATGTTCGTCGTGGTGATGTTGTAGCTGTTCACTCATTACGCCGCGGGGCAGCTGAGGCACTTGAAGCCGTTGCACATGGTGATAAAGCCTCATCCAAAGTAGTTGGTCGAACAATTGAAGAGATCAGCCTGCCACCCGGAACAACAATTGGAGCAATTGTACGTAATGATGAAGTACTCATTGCTCACGATGATGTCATGGTAGAAAGTGGTGATCATGTGATTCTGTTCCTGGTCGATAAAAAACGAATTACTGAAGTTGAGCGCCTGTTCCAGGTCGGCCTCACATTCTTCTAAGCGGATAGCGGAAGCAAACAGATGCATTACAAAGTAATTCTGCGAATTCTTGGCATATTGCTGATGATCTTCAGCATCGCCATGCTGCCACCGCTTGCTATCTCCTTCATCTATGCTGACGGTGCAGAACTGGCATTTATTGCTGCATTTCTCATCACTTTGATGACCGGCTTTTTTATCTGGATACCGGTATATCGGATTAAACAGGATCTGCGAACCCGGGATGGATTCCTAATCACAGTCTTGTTCTGGTCGGTACTGGGGCTATTTGGGGCCTTCCCATTTATGCTTGCCGATGATCCTCATCTGACCTTTATCGACTCCCTGTTTGAATCCTTATCCGGCCTGACTACCACCGGAGCCACTGTAATTACAGGCATCGATCAACTGCCTAAATCGATTCTGTTCTACCGTCAGGAACTCCAGTGGCTTGGCGGTATGGGTATCATCGTATTAGCCGTTGCGATTCTGCCAATGCTCGGCATCGGTGGTATGCAGCTGTACCGTGCAGAAACTCCGGGCCCGGTTAAAGATTCAAAGCTGACGCCTCGAATTACAGAAACCGCGAAAGCCCTCTGGTATATCTATCTATCCCTGACCATCGCTTGCGCTGCCGGATACTGGATCGCAGGTATGGATCTGTTTGATGCGGTTAGCCATAGTTTCTCTACTGTAGCGATCGGAGGTTTTTCTACCCATGATGCCAGTATTGGTTATTTTGATTCTGTCGCTATTGAGGTCATCTGCATCTTTTTTATGACCGTATCCGCGGTCAATTTTGGCCTCCACTTTTTTGCCTGGCGCCAGAAAACATTACTGCATTACATACAGGACCCGGAATTTAAGTTTTACCTGCTAACACTGGTTATTATCACCCTGATTGCACTGTTTGCGCTGGTAACAACCAAAACCTATGATCCTGATGAGTCGCTTAGAAAAGCCTCGTTTATGGTTGTATCCATAGCTACGACCACCGGTTTTGCTACAGCAGACTTCGCGCATTGGCCTGCTATGCTACCGTTCTTGCTCTTTGTTGCTGCTTTCGCTGGCGGCTGTGCGGGTTCAACCGGTGGCGGTATGAAAGTAATCCGGGTGCTGCTAATCCTTAAGCAGGGCTATCGTGAGATTCAACGTCTTGTCCATCCCAACGCTATTATCCCGGTCAAACTGGGTAAGAAACCGATCTCGGATAAAGTTCTTGAGGCGGTATGGGGTTTCTTCTCGGTTTACCTGATTGTGTTTGTAGTCATGCTGATAGTGCTGCTTGCCACAGGCCTCGATCAGGTAACAGCCTGGTCAGCGGTGGGGGCGACTCTTAACAACCTAGGCCCTGGTCTGGGCGATGTATCTGCCCACTATGGTGATCTGAATAACCCTGCTAAATGGGTTCTTTGTTTTGCCATGTTACTTGGCCGTTTGGAAGTATTTACACTGCTGGTATTATTCACACCGGCATTCTGGAAACGATAAGACCAATTTTAATTCGCCCACAACCACTAATTCGAGAGCTAACCATGCGTTATACAGTTTATCTTTCTGGTGAGATTCACACCGACTGGCGAGACAAAATCAAAAAAGCGATCAATCAAAATGGTCTACCTATTGAGGTTCTAACACCCAATACAGACCATGGCTCCAGTGATGGTTGTGCTACTGAGATTCTGGGACCGGAAGAGAAAAACTTCTGGACCGATCACAAGTCCGCAAAAATGAACACCATGCGCCACATGACCGCCATCAAACGTGCTGACATTGTCATCGTGCGCTTTGGCGATAAATACCGCCAGTGGAATGCTGCGTTTGACGCTGGTTTTGCCATCGCTAATGGTAAGTCTCTGATCGTTGAACACGCTCCAGAACTGACTCACCCATTAAAAGAGATCGACGCCTGCGCACATGCCGTTGCTGAAAATACTGAGCAGGTTATTGAAACTCTCAAATACCTCTGCCTGGATTATTAATTCAGCACAGCACCTGATTACCCTAAGGGCGGTTCAAAAACCGCCCTTTTTCTTGAAAAACCACGCTTTCTCTACAATTTCTGCCTTTTTCCTGACACAGACTGATCATTTTTTGTTGTATAATTGCCGCCTTATTTTTCGGGCTAATTAGATGCTGCCATCACTATCCTGTGATCAATGAAGCAGCATGTATCAAAAGGTGAACGCTGTGACTGACAAGGCGACCCCAGACGTAAGTACTTTTCAGGGTCTAATCCTTGCTCTGCAAGAATACTGGGCAGAGCAGGGCTGTGTAATTATACAACCACTGGACATGGAGGTAGGTGCCGGCACCTTCCATCCAGCTACTTTCCTACGTGCTATCGGACCAGAGACCTGGCGCTCTGCATATGTGCAGCCAAGCCGCCGCCCTACCGACGGTCGTTACGGTGAAAACCCTAACCGCCTGCAGCACTATTATCAGTTCCAGGTTGTACTGAAACCATCACCAGACAACATTCAGGAACTGTACCTGGGTTCTCTGGAGCGCGTGGGTATCGACCTTGGCATTCACGACGTACGTTTCGTAGAAGACAACTGGGAGTCTCCAACACTAGGTGCCTGGGGTCTTGGTTGGGAAGTATGGTTAAACGGCATGGAAGTAACGCAGTTTACCTATTTCCAGCAAGCGGGTGGCCTCGAGTGTTATCCGGTTACAGGCGAAATCACTTACGGCCTTGAGCGAATTGCCATGTACCTTCAGGGCGTAGACAGTGTTTACGACCTGACATGGGCAGTAAACCCTGATGGTAGCAAAGTCACTTACGGTGATGTTTTCCACCAGAACGAAGTAGAGCAGTCCACATTCAATTTTGAGCACGCAAACGTTGAGGAGCTTTTCAAAACCTTCGACAACTGTGAAGCAGAATGTAACAAACTGCTCAAGCTTGAAACGCCACTGCCTCTGCCTGCTTATGAGCAGGTACTTAAAGCATCCCATACGTTCAACCTTCTGGATGCGCGTCATGCCATCTCTGTAACTGAACGTCAGCGCTTTATTCTTCGTGTACGCACACTGGCCCGTGAAGTCGCACACGCTTACTTTGATGCCCGTAAAGAACTGGGTTTCCCATTGGCACCAGAAGCCCTGCGTCAGGAAGTTCTGGCTAACTGCGAGGAGAGCAAATAATGGCACAACACGATTTTCTCGTTGAGCTGGGAACAGAAGAGTTACCACCTAAAGCTCTGAAAACACTTTCTGATGCTTTTACATCTGGCATCACATCTGGATTAAAAGCAGCCGGAGTTAACTTTGCTGACGTTAAAAGCTATGCATCTCCACGCCGCCTTGCTGTATTAATCAGCGCGCTTGATGACAAACAAGCTGACCGTGAAATTGAAAAGCGCGGCCCATCTGTAAAAGCGCCAGAGAAAGCAGTTGAAGGTTTTGCCCGCTCTTGTGGCGTAACGGCTGATCAGTTAGAAAAAATTGATACTGATAAAGGCGAATACTACAACTTTAAAAACACAGAAGAGGGTAAGGCAACTTCATCATTGCTTCCTTCTCTGGTTGAGAACTCACTAAACAAACTACCTATTCCAAAGCGTATGCGCTGGGGTGCTTCTCGTGTTGAGTTTGTTCGTCCAGTTCACTGGCTGGTTATGCTGTTTGGCGATGAAGTTGTTGATTGTGAAATTCTTGGCCTGACATCTGGTCGCAAAACCCGTGGTCACCGCTTCCACTACAATCAGGACATAGAACTGATCGCTCCCTCTGAATATGAGGAACGCTTAAAGAACCCAGGAATGGTTATTGCTGATTACGAAATTCGTAAAGCAATGATCAACGAGCAGGTTAAAGCAGAAGGCGATAAGATGAGCGCCGCTGCTCAGATCGATGAAGATTTGCTGGATGAAGTAACTGCTCTGAATGAATGGCCAGTAGCTTTAACCGGTCGTTTTGAAGAACGTTTTCTTGATGTTCCGGCAGAAGCTTTAGTGTCCTCGATGAAGGAACACCAGAAATACTTCCACCACCTGGACACCGAAGGCAACCTACTTCCAAACTTCACAACCATCTGCAACATCGTTTCTAACGACCCGCAGCAGGTTATTGAAGGTAACGAAAAGGTAATTCGACCACGACTTTCCGACGCTGCTTTCTTCTTTGAAACCGACAAGAAAACCACTCTTGAATCCCGTGTTGAGAAACTTAAGACAATAGTCTTCCAGAAAGATCTTGGCACCGTTCATGACAAAGCAACACGCATCAGCGCTCTTGCAGGCAAAATAGCCAGCACTCTGAATCAGGACCAGACAAAAGCAGAACGTGCAGGCTTACTTGCTAAAACGGATCTGCTCACTGATATGGTTTATGAATTCACTGACCTTCAGGGCTTGATGGGTTTCCACTACGCCCTGCATGACGGTGAAGATAACGATGTAGCTCTGGCTCAAAACGAGCAGTACATGCCTCGCTTTGCCGGTGATGAACTGCCCCAGACTGAGCCTGGTATTGCTATTGCCATTGCCGACCGCCTGGACACTCTGACAGGCCTGTTTGGCATCAATCAGCCACCTACAGGCTCTAAAGACCCATTCGCTCTTCGCCGTGCTGCTTTGGGTGTTCTTCGTATCATCGTAGAACGCAACCTGGATCTGGACTTACGCGAGTTGCTAACAATTGCTGCAAACAATCATAACGAACTTGCAGCACGCGACGGCCTGGAAGATAAGGTCCTCGACTTTATGCTGGAACGCTTCCGCGCTTGGTACGAAGATGCAGAGATCGATGCCGAGGTATTCCTATCGGTTCTGGCGCTTAAGCCTAGCCGCCCTCTGGACTTTGATCGTCGCGTTAAAGCTGTCAGCCACTTCCGCTCACTTGCTGAAGCGGATGCCCTGGCTGCTGCAAATAAGCGTGTATCTAACATCCTTAACAAGCAGGGCGTTACCAATACAGCAGAAGTAAACGCAGCCCTACTGAGCGAAGAAGCTGAAAAGAATCTTGCAGCCGCTATTGAAGAACAGAAAGCCAAGCTAGAACCCCTATTCGCTGCTGGCGATTACCAGCAGGCTCTTGAGTCTCTATCTTCTCTGCGCTCAACCGTTGATTCATTCTTCGAAGATGTAATGGTTATGGCTGAAGACGATGCAGTTAAGAACAATCGACTTGCATTGCTTAGCCAGCTTCGAGCACTCTTCCTTGGCGTAGCAGACATTTCCGTTCTCGGATAATTGCTAACGATCAGATATTATAAAAGCCGGCATTAGCCGGCTTTTTTGTTTCACGTGAAACACACAGACAAATTCAGGCAGATACCGTGGCAAATATAGACCCAAGCAAACTCATAATCCTCGACCGTGATGGCGTTATAAATCAGGACTCAGATGAATACGTCAAAACTACTGATGAGTGGATACCAATACCCGGTAGCATTGAAGCTATAGCCGACCTATATAAAGCAGGTTTTACGATATGCATAGCAACCAATCAATCGGGTCTCGCCAGAGGATACTTCTCTGAAGAAACTCTTACAGCAATGCACACCAAACTAATCTCACTGGTCGAAAAGCACGGAGGTAAAATACACTCCATATATTTCTGCCCTCATGGACCAGGGGATAATTGCCAGTGCAGAAAACCTCTCCCCGGCATGTTCAAACAAGTGGCAGAAGCCTTCAGATTAGAAGACCTTACAAACACAAGGACCGTTGGCGATAGCCTACGCGACCTAGATGCAGGCAACATACTTAACTGTAAGACCTACCTTGTCGAAACAGGAAAGGGCATGAGGACAATAGACAGTGGAAAGAAATTGCCCGAAGGCACAGTCATCTTCAAAGACCTGAGAGCATTTGCAGATAGCCTGATTGGCTAAGATGTTTCACGTGAAACCGAGCGGAGCTGACTCGTAAGGTTTCACGTGAAACAAAAGATCAAAGAAGGGGAGGGTTTGATCTATTAGAAGGAATAGCTAATCGCTATAGAGAGACTGTCGTAATCAACTTCGTTTGGATTGATCTTGCCTGGGATCGCAACTTCTGGAATTGGATCAAAGTTCACATCACTAATCTGAATATACTCGCCTTTAACAGACCATTCAGAGCTGACCTGATACTCAAAACCAGCACCAAGACTTAAGCCGGCTTCAGATGCATCGCCACTTGTCATAGGTGGAGCAAATGGGTAGCTATTATGAATATCAAAATCCAGCCATGTAGCACCCGCTATACCATATACTGAGAACTTATCAGTAACATCAACACCCGCTTTGAAATTGATACCGTATGTTGATTCAAGCTCAAGTTGCGTTTGCAGCATGTTATTAATATTGGTTGTTTCAGCATTTTCAGCGTTGTAAAACACCTCAGCAGAAACAAAAGCATCATCAGTAAGATGTGTTTTATAACCTAAGAAAACACCACCAGCGATATCACTTTCCTCAGCAAACGTAGTAATACTAGGATTAGTAACGTCACCAGTATTTCGCTGCAACTCATGACCAAACGTAGAGCTTTGAACTTTACCGCCCACATAAAAACCATCGGCAGCAACTGCATGGATACCAAAACCCATTGAGCCACACATGACGGCAACCAGGCCCAGGCTTTTAACTTTATTAACCATCTTCATTTCCTTTTAAAAACTAAATCATCGGAGAGAACGGAGTCAGTGTAGAGAAAGGAGAACATGCAGTTATCCGGCAGGGGTAAGAAAAAGGTTAAGAAAACATCCCAACAAATCACAACAAATACACAGATCTCACATGCTGTGATTTAGCTTAAAAGCCCGTGATATTTACGTGATATTTACGTGATATTTATCAGATAGAATTTATTTGTATTCGAGCTGTCATAGGTCTGACAAAAGCGGCTGTTCAATTTAACAAGTCGATAGTTACCCTGGCAGAGGAACACATGGAAAACAAAAGGATTCTGATCATAGAGGATCAGGAAGAGATAGCTCAGATATTGTTACTACATCTAAGCGACCTGGGGGCGAAGGTTGAGCATGCAAAGGATGGTAATGAAGGCATGTTCAAAAGCCTGAATGCTGAGTGGGACATGATCATAATGGACATACAGTTACCTGGCCCATCAGGTTTAGAGATCTGTAGAAAGCTGAGAAAGGAACATTTTTACATCCCTATATTGTTATTAACTTCGAGAGCTACCGAACTAGATCGTGTGCTTGGTCTTGATCTAGGGGCAGATGATTACATAACAAAACCTTTCAGCATTATGGAATTGATTGCACGCATTAAAGCCGTATTCCGAAGGGAGGCAGCCCTTCAGGATAAGAACGTACAAACCAACGAACAGATTACCGTTGGGAAATTATTGGTTGATGAAGCTCTTCATCAGATAGAACTAAACGGACAAAGAGTAGACCTGACATCCCGGGAATTTGATCTGCTTAAATATTTCGCAAAACACCCTGGGCGCGTTTTTAAACGTTCTGAACTATTGGACAACGTCTGGGGCTATGGACATGAGGGATACGAACATACGGTCAACTCACATATAAACCGTCTCCGCTCAAAGATAGAAACCGACCCAAACAAACCGGAGATAATCGTTACTGTTTGGGGGGTAGGTTACAAACTGGAACAGAGAGCCTTATCTGCGTAAATACTAAAGGGTGAAACCAATGGCATTGCCATACTGGATTAAAAGTCCACTCAATACAAAACTGACTATTGCGCTTATTGCGATCGTGATTGCGTCCGGCATTGCCATGCTAATCAGTACCCAATACTGGATGAATCGTTACCATGAGGAGTCCAATCAAAAGCTCAATGCCAGTATCGCCATGTACATTAATGAAGAATATCAGCTGTTGTCTGGACAGGAAAACACCGTAAACCTAACCGCCATAAAGCAACTATCCAGACAGGCAATGATCATCAACCCAATGGTAGAAACCTACCTTCTTGATAGGACAGGAAGAATTATTGCGCATAGCCAACCTGATGAAAATATTCTGAACACAGTAATTGGCCTTGAGCCTATTCAACAATTCATCGCAGGTAATCAGGGGCTACCAATCTATGCCCAGGATCCAAAAAGCCCAGACAACTTAAAAGTATTCTCAGCTGCTGAATTACGAATAGACGGAGAACTACAGGGTTACCTGTATGTAGTGCTCGGCAGTAGTGAGCATGAAAATACCGCAGCCCTGGCATCCAAGAGTCACAGTGGCGGCATGATGATTGTAAGTATCGGCCTAGTATCCCTAATGGCAATACTGACAGGCATACTGGTTTTCAGAATGATCTTGAGTCGTTTACATCAGCTGACACATGAAATCTGCAGCTTTACCCAGGAACACAGTAACCATAAAACATCTTGTGATAAGGAAATAATGGCATCACAAAGCGGTGACGAAATACGCCTGCTCACCACAACCTTTAAAGACATGTCAGATGAGATCCGAAGCCAGTTTCAATTGCTTAAGGAATCTGACCAAACCCGACGCGAACTAATCTCTAATGTCTCACACGACCTGAGAACACCTTTAGCTTCCATTCAGGGGTACTTAGAAACGCTGATCATTAAAGACAAGAGCCTTTCAGAAAGTGAACGTCAGCAATATCTGAATACAGCAATGAACAGCAGTAAGCGTCTAAACAATTTGGTAGGGGAGTTATTTGAGCTTTCAAAATTAGAGTCACCAACAACCTTGCCCAATATTGAAACCTTCTCACTGACTGAACTTATCTATGACACCATGCAGGAGTTCGAACTGGAGCTAAAACACAAAGGTATAAGCTGGCAACTGAAGAGCCCATTGAAAAATATAGCGGTGACAGCGGACATCAGTTTGATTCAACGCGTTTTTGAGAACCTTGTGCGAAACGCTATTGCTTATACACCGATGAACGGCAACATCACATTCGAAACAGAACAAGACGCTCTACGTCCATACCAACCCATCAAAGTAAGAATTATTGATACAGGGGCGGGTATTGATCAGGAGGATCTGCCGCACATCTTTAACCGCTTTTATGCAAATGCTGACAAGAGCCGGAAAGGAACAGATTCCAACGGCCTGGGTCTTGCGATCGTGAAACGAATTCTGGACCTGCATAACAGCACCATTCGTGTAGAGAGCAAACCAAACCGCGGTACCAAATTTGAGTTTGAGCTACCGACTGCAGCATAATAAACGGAACATCCTGAGGCAGAATTAAAACTCTATTACCAAGATAGATTTACATAACTTTACATGATCTCGATTTAATATTAGCTGTTCAACATATATTGCGATGGTATGATCACCAAAGGTGATATTTAAAGGAGTGAGCAATGAAGCAAATGATTAAGATCGCACTGTGTTCTGCGATGATGGCAACCGTATCAATTCCTGCTGTTGCAGCAGAGCCATTCGAAGATGAGATCAAAGCACGCCAGGGATACTACCAGGTGATCAAATATAACTTTGGCCTGTTAGGTGCAATGGTAAAAGGCAAAAAAGACTACGATGCAGATATGGCTGCAACAGCCGCTGACAATATTCTGGCTATGAGCAAGCTGAATAACTCTCTGCTGTGGCCTAAAGGTTCAGACAACTCTCAATTGGATAATACCCGCGCTAAACCAGGTATCTGGGAAAACTATCCAGACATTAAAGAGAAAAGTGGCAACTGGAAGTCTGCTGTTGAAACTCTGGCAGTTGAGGCTGGTAATGGCCTGGATGCTCTTAAAGGCAGTTTTGGCCCAGTCGGCAAAGCATGTAAAGCTTGCCACGATGATTACAAAGCGAAGTAAGCATCAACTATAATCTACTCAACTCAAGGCCTCTCACCGGGGCCTTTTTATTACCTTATGAGTTAACCTAATCATGAGTTCTATGATCAAAGTCTGGGATATCCCAACACGATTCTTCCACTGGACCCTGGTGATCCTTTTTGTTTTTCTGATCATCAGCGGTGAAAGTGATGACCTGATGGAGTATCACTTTTATGCCGGTTACCTCTTGGCAGGATTAATTCTGTTCCGGATCGTCTGGGGCTTTCTTGGTACCCGCTATGCCAGATTCACTTCATTCCAATTGCACCCGATTAAAGTTTTAAGTTACACAAAGGGGCTGATTAAATCCGAACATAACTCCCATTACGGCCATACACCTGCGGGTAGTGCGATGGTTATTTTGATGCTGCTGCTCCTGAGCACACAGTTACTGACAGGCATGATGTCAACCGATGATATTATCTGGAACGGCCCCTTATACAGTTATGTGAGTGATAACGTTGCAGGTCTGGCTGGAGAAATTCACGAACTGATTCAGGGGTTATTGCAGGTCATTGTGGGCATTCACGTACTGGCGATTATTCTATACAAGGTTAAGTTCAAGGAAGCCCTGATTCCTGCCATGATCCATGGCAAGAAGCAGAAGCAAGCTGACGGAGCAGAAAGGGAAGCTATCAACTGGATGCGTTTTTCCGCCGCGATTATCCCCAGCTCAGGTTTAACCTATTACCTGTTTACACTACCGATCTAAAAACCCAAAAAGCCCGGACTGAATAGCCGGGCTTTTTTAACAGTTCAATAACTAGATAGCCGATGCTCTCAACCGCTCTGCCGCAGAAACCATGTTTTTCAATGCGGGTATGACTTCCTCCCAATTACGGGTTTTAAGGCCACAGTCAGGGTTCACCCACAAACGTTCAGCCGGAATGCGTTCTGCTGCTCGCTGCATGAGTTTAACCATCTGTTCCACAGGTGGGATATTAGGGGAATGTATATCGTAAACACCCGGACCAATCTCATTCGGGTATTCATACTCTTCGAATACATCGAGCAGCTCCATATCTGAGCGGGACGTTTCAATGGTAATCACATCAGCATCCATTTGCGCAATGGAATCAATAATGTCGTTGAACTCGGAATAACACATATGAGTATGAATCTGAGTTTCATCCTTAACGCCGTTTGCCGTGATACGGAAAGATTCTATAGCCCAGTCCAGATAACTATTCCAGTCATCATGGCGCAGCGGTAATCCTTCACGAAGAGCAGCTTCATCGATCTGAATCACATCCACGCCTGCAGCTTCAAGATCAAGAACCTCATCACGAATGGCCAGTGCCAGCTGTAAGCAACTTTGACTACGAGGTTGATCATCACGAACAAAGGACCAGTTCAGAATCGTAACCGGACCAGTCAGCATACCTTTCATCGGTTTGTCAGTGAGGCTCTGTGCATATGAAGTCCAGCGCACTGTCATCGCTTCAGGGCGGGTGATATCACCAAAAAGAATTGGCGGTTTTACACACCGGGAACCGTAAGACTGAACCCAGCCATACTGACTGAATGCATAACCCTCCAGTTGCTGGCCGAAGTATTCCACCATGTCATTACGCTCTGCTTCTCCATGCACCAGCACATCAAGGCCCAGCTTTTCCTGCTCATCAACAGCACGTTTAATTTCAGCTTCCATCTGTTCAATGTAACGCGGTTCGGAAAGCTGACCTTTTTTATGCTCCAGGCGCGCCTTACGAATCTCAGCAGTCTGCGGGAAAGAACCAATGGTCGTAGTAGGGTAGGCCGGCAGGTTCAGGATTGAAGATTGCAGCTCAGCACGTTTCTCATATGAACTTTGACGTTTACCCAGTGCCGCAGTTATACAATCCACAGCCGCTTTAACTTCCGGTTTATGCACACGCAAAGAAGACTTACGGCTCTGAATAGCCGTGCGGTTGTTCTCCAGTGCATCCAGAACAGAAGATCGCCCCTGGTTGATCGCACTGCCTAATACAGAAAGCTCAGCAAGTTTCTGCTTAGCAAACGCCAGCCAGTTAATAACTTCGGGATCAAAACCGCTTTCCTGATCAAGATCCACAGGGACATGTAAGAGGGAACAGGAAGGTGCTATCCACAGACGATCCTGAAGTTTCTCAGCAACAGGTTCCAGAAAATCCAATACCGCATTCAGATCTGTTTTCCAGATATTACGGCCGTCAATCACCCCCAGAGAAAGCACCTTATCTTCTGGTAAAGCAGCACAAAGTTGAGCAACTTCATTACGACCACGTACAGCATCAATGTGCAGACCCGCCACAGGAAGATTTACAGCAAGCTGAAGGTTATCCCGCAATTCACCAAAATAGGTTGTAAGCATCAACTGAGCCCGGCTCTTGGACAACAATGCATAAGCCTTCTCAAAAGCCTGTTGCCAGTCACTCTCCAGATCCATAATCAGAGCAGGTTCATCAATCTGTATCCACTCAGCTCCTGCATCCACCAGCTTATCCAATAACAATTGATAGGCGGGTAGCAGCTTATCCAGCAATTGAATGCGATTAGAGGCATCTTTTTCCTTACATAACCAAAGGTAAGTCACCGGACCAATAATCACCGGCTTGGCGTTCACACCTTGCTGCTGAGCTTCGGTGAACTGTGTCAGTAAACGTTCTGGGTTAAGTGTAAATACCGTCTGTTCCGTCACTTCCGGAACGATGTAGTGGTAGTTAGTATCAAACCACTTAGTCATCTCTCCCGCATGAACGCAGGTTAGTGAGGACTCATTAGCTGAGCGTCCGCGAGCGACACGGAAGTAATTGTCCAGCTCACTTCCTTGTAATTCTGAAACCCGCTCTGGCAGATTTCCCAGGGTAAAACTCATATCCAGAACCTGATCATAAAGTGAGAAATCACCAACGGGCACCAGATCAAGTTTTGACTGCAACTGCCAATGAGCTTCACGAAGTTGAGCTGCTGTAGTTTTCAGCTCGTCAGTCGATGTTTCTCCTTTCCAGAAACGCTCCAGAGCAAATTTAAGTTGTCGCTGGTTCCCTATACGTGGGAAACCAAGGTTGTGTAGTAATGCCATTCATCTTTCTCCAAAAATTTTTCACTAGGATAAAGAAGCGTATTCATGAAAAATAATGGTCCTTTCTCATCAACCTATTAGCTTTTGTCATGGATCTAAATGATCGAACGAACTCACCTGAAGATTCTTAGAGAGATAAACCGTCAGGGCTCACTAACCGCCGCTGCAGATAAACTTTGTCTGACCCAGTCCGCACTCAGCCATACCATTAAAAAGCTGGAAGAACTGTCCGGATGCGCTTTATGGGAGAAAAAGGGCAGGAATATCCATCTGACTCAGGCAGGGGAGTTTTTGTTGAAAGAAGCAGAACGAGTTTTGCCACAGCTGGAACGAATCGATAGCAAACTTAAAGAATTCGCTAACAACGAGATCGGCACACTGCATATAGGGATGGAGTGCCACCCCTGTTACCAGTGGCTAACCAAGGTCTCAGCATCCTATCTTGAGCAGTTTCAAGGAATCGATCTGGATGTGAAACAACGTTTTCAGTTTGGTGGCATGGCGGCCCTGTTTAACCATGATATCGACCTTCTGGTAACGCCCGACCCAATTCAGATGAAAGCGATCCATTTTGAACCCGTGTTTCCATACGAATTGGTCTTAGTGGTTAGCCAGCACAATCCGTTATCAGAACAGGAAATCGCATATCCACAGGATCTGTCAGAAGAGGTTTTGATTACCTATCCGGTTGAGCCTTCACGTCTGGATATCTATCAACAATTTCTGACACCCGGAAACTGCAGACCACGTAAACACAAAACCCTGGAAACAACAGAGATCATCCTGCAAATGGTTGCAGCCAACCGCGGCGTTACAGCATTACCTCTCTGGTTAGCAGAGGAGTACACAGAAACATTGCCAATCAAATCTATACGCTTAGGTAAAAAAGGCATTCATAAACAGATCCATCTCGGTATGCGCAGCAATGACAAATACAACAAACCTGTCCAGGCGTTTGTGGATCTGGCAAAAATGATTGCTGATGACACAAACCCAACTTAACGATTATCGGACTCAAGATCTAAAAAACAGTAGCCTCAATATCAGCTATACTGATCTGGATAAATATAAAAAAGTTCTTAGCTGTAAATGAAAAGAATAATTACCAAAGTCGGCCAGGTAGGTGTCAGCCTCGCAGTTACCGTTGTATCTATTGTACTGTCTGTACTCATTACTTTCGGGGTATTGGGACTGACTGATGCGGGTGAAGAAACCTTCCAGATTGCATTCATCATCTCAATTCTATGCCCAGCACTTATTGCCCCTCTGGTGACCTGGTATCTGGTTAAACTCCTCATCAAAATCAACGAACTTGAGCAAAAACAGCGACGCTTAGCGACTTATGATGAGCTTACAGGCGTCATGACCCGTCGCGCCTTTTTTGAAAACTTCGACACCCTGAAGAAAATAGCCGATCGTAATAAGAGCGATCTGACACTCGCCTATATCGATATAGATGACTTTAAACCAATCAATGATAACTACGGACATACCGCAGGGGATAAAGCACTTGAAGCCTTTTCAGATATCCTGAAAAGAGGGGTTAGAAACAGTGATGTCGTAGCACGAATTGGCGGAGAAGAGTTTGCTATCCTGTTGCCCGATACTGATGTTACTGGCGCATATACTATTCTTGAGCGCTTAAGACAGATGGTAGCGTCAGAACAACTTGAGATAGGTGGCGATAAGATAAACCTTAGCGTCAGCATTGGACTAACCCATAATCAAAAAGGTCATGAACTGCTCGTGGACCAACTCGTACAACAAGCCGACAAAGCCCTATACCAGGCAAAATCCGAAGGCAAAAATTGCATAGTGCAATACGCCTGAACTGAAATGGCATTCTGATCAGCTGGTTTGTGCAAGTTACAAAGCTATACTCATTAAGAGTCTATGAGGTAGAAGGGTAGTTCATTGAAAACACGGGAAATTAAATCTGCTATTGCCCAATGGGCTAGCGCTTTTTCTAAGCCGACCACTCTGGAGATATGTAGCCTTTATGCTGAAGATGCCGTGTTAATGGGTACACTATCACCTTTCTATCGAAATACCCCTGAGTTGATTAAAGAGTACTTTGACTGCCTGTTCCACCAACAAGAACGCTCGGTAGAGATAATAGATATTTGCGTACAGGCCTATGGTGATACCGCAACCTGCAGTGGCTTGTATACTTTCCACTGGAAGAGCAATGATGAACAACAGGTAAACCTTGAGGCCCGCTTTACCTTTGTCCTGATAAGGCAGTCAGAAAAATGGATGATCGCTCATCAACACTCTTCAGCTTTACCAAAAAACCATATCGCCGTTCGTTCAGGCAGTTAATTAAAATCGCTGTTTTAAAAAATCAGGACAACAAAAAACCCGCATAGAGCGGGCTTTATAGTTAGTAAGTATTTGCTTACTAATCACACATCCAGGTTAGCAACCTGCAGTGCGTTGGATTCAATGAAGTTTCTGCGAGGTTCTACTTCATCACCCATCAGGGTCGTGAATAGCTGGTCTGCAGCTATCGCATCTTCAATAGTTACCTGAAGCATACGGCGTGAATCCGGGTCCATTGTAGTTTCCCACAACTGGTCTGGGTTCATCTCTCCCAGTCCCTTATAGCGCTGGATATAGTGGCCACGACGAGACAGGTCCAACAGCCAGTTAAGGCCATCTTCAAAGTCAGTGATCTCTTTAGTACGTTCACCACGTTGCAGATAAGCACCGTCTTCCAGCAGGCCGGAGAGGGTTTCTGACATGGTCGACATAGTTGTGTATTCACGTGAAGCAAAGAACTCTTCGTTTAGAATATAGTCATGCGCAACACCGTGCTGCAGCATAACCACTTTGGCTACGAAGTTACTGTGCTCTTTATCTTCCTCAACCAGACACTGGTAGCTGATCGCTTTGTCGGAATAAACCGCCAGGGCATCGTCAAACTTGTCACACCAGTCCGCTACGGTTGCCTGATCAGTCATCCCATCGCGTGGGAACGCAGGTACATCAAGCAGAGATTTAAGCATGGCGTAAGGGTATACGCGGGACATACGGTTAATGGTACGGATCACTGCTCGATACTGGTAAACCAGCTCTTCCAGTTTTTCACCACCGATGCCCGGTGCATCTGCATTCACGTGCAGAGTTGTGCCATCCAAAGCCCCCTGAAGCAGGTAGGAGTCCAGCGCTTCGTCGTCTTTCAGGTACTGTTCCTGCTTACCTTTTTTGATCTTATACAGCGGTGGCTGTGCGATGTAGATATAACCGCGTTCGATCAGCTCAGGCATCTGACGGAAGAAGAAGGTAAGCAGCAGGGTACGGATGTGCGATCCATCCACGTCGGCATCGGTCATGATGATGATGTGGTGGTAGCGTAGTTTGTCCGGGTTGTACTCATCCCGACCGATACCACAGCCCAGTGCGGTAATCAGAGTGCCAACTTCAGCTGAGCTGAGCATTTTGTCGAAACGTGCTTTCTCTACGTTAAGGATTTTACCTTTCAACGGCAGAATAGCTTGAGTCTTACGAGCACGGCCCTGTTTAGCCGATCCACCCGCAGAATCACCCTCCACCAGGTAGATTTCGGAAAGCGCCGGGTCTTTCTCCTGACAGTCTGCCAACTTACCCGGCAGGCCTGCGATATCCAGTGCGCCTTTACGGCGAGTCATTTCCCGGGCTTTACGTGCAGCTTCACGGGCACGGGCCGCATCGATCATCTTGGAAACGACTGATTTAGCTTCCTGTGGGTTTTCCTGCAGGTATTCGCCCAGACGTTCACCCATGGTCTGCTCAACCGCAGATTTCACCTCAGAGGAGACCAGCTTGTCTTTGGTCTGAGAAGAGAACTTAGGGTCTGGCACTTTAACAGAGATGATCGCGGTAAGACCTTCACGGCTGTCATCACCCGTGGTGCTGATCTTGCCGCCTTTGTTAAGGCCTTCATTTTCAATGTAGTTGTTCAGAGAGCGGGTAAGTGCCGCTCGGAAACCTGATAGGTGGGTACCACCATCACGCTGTGGAATGTTGTTGGTAAAGCTATGGATGCTTTCCTGATAACTATCGTTCCACTGCATAGCCACTTCTACTGCGACACCGGTTTCGTGCTCAGCAGTGAAGTGGAAAATCTTATTAACCGTGGTTTTGTTGGTATTCAAATACTCAACAAACGCGCTCAAACCACCTTCGTATTCGAATACTTCTTCAGCTGCTGTACGTTCATCTTTCAGAACAATACGTACGCCAGAGTTCAGGAAGGAGAGTTCACGCAGACGTTTTGCCAGAATATCAAACTTGAAGGAAACGTTGGTGAAGGTATCTTCAGAAGGCCAGAAGCGAACCATAGTACCGCTGCTTTCGGTTTCGCCAACAACAGAAAGTGGTGTTTCTGGTTCACCGTGGTGATAAACCTGCTCATGCACCTGACCGTTTCGGCGAATGGTCATCTTCAGCTTAACGGAAAGGGCATTTACTACAGAGACACCCACACCATGCAGACCACCGGAAACCTTATAGCTGTTGTCGTCAAATTTGCCGCCTGCGTGCAGGACAGTCATGATGACTTCGGCAGCTGAAACACCTTCTTCTTCGTGTATGTCGGTTGGGATACCTCGGCCATTATCCGATACGGTGATACTCTCATCCGGGTGAATAATTACCTTAATCTCACTACAGTGACCCGCCAGTGCCTCGTCTATGGAGTTATCCACGACCTCAAACACCATATGGTGCAGGCCAGTACCATCGTCAGTATCACCGATGTACATGCCTGGGCGTTTCCTTACCGCATCAAGACCTTTAAGGACCTTGATACTGGAAGAATCGTAGTTTTGATTGTCTTCGCCGCTCATCCAACTCTCCTAACGTTTCCGTTACATTGGCGCAACAATGTTGCCCTCTGCGATACGGAAAGTAGCTTTTTCCGTTTGCTGATGCCAGAAACCGTTTAAGGCGCTGTCATCTACACAAGTTATAAAACACTGGTTAGAACTTTGTTCTAACACTTTGCAGAACAGTGCTCCGTGCGCGCTATCCAATTCTGATGGAAGATCATCAATCAGATAGATGCATGGCCGACTGTTCATACGCTGGAACAATGCTCCCTGCGCAAGCTTAAGAGCACTGACCACTAATTTTTTCTGTCCGCGAGAAAGACGTTCCGCTGCGCTGTGGCCATCCACCTTAAGGCGGATATCTGCTCGTTGCGGTCCGTTACCGGTAAACCCTTGACGCAGGTCCCGTTCAAAGTTGGTAGCAAGTATCTCTTCCAACCCGCGTTTCTGATCCCAGCCGCAGCTAAAACCAAGTTCAATCTGCATATCATCCAGAAGCTCTGAAACGACCTTTTCAAACTCAGGTTTGAGCAGGCTCAGATACTCCTGACGAAGCCGGGTTAACTGGTCTGAAAATGCGATAAATTCACGATCCCAAACCTGACGTAACTGGTTGTCAATCTTACCACATTTCAGCAGGGTATTACGCTGTTTTAATACCCTTTTAAAACCTCTCCAGAGCTGAATAAAGGCTTTATCTGCATGAAACACTCCCCAGTCCAGAAATTGCCGCCGAATTGCAGGTGAACCCTCCAGAATCAAGAAGGTATCTGAGTTAATCACCTGCAGTGGTATCAGTTCTGCCAGGGTAGAAATATCAATGTCTGAGCCCTCATAACGTACCCGGGCTTCGCCCTCAACAGGGCGCTCAACACCCAGGGATTGTTTCAAGCCCTGACAGAGAGGATCAATTGCAGCATGCACCACGCTACTCAGCTGTTCATTCTGCACTAAGTGACGGGTTTTGTTGGTTCGAAAAGAACGGGTCAGCCCCAGAACATTAATGGCTTCCAGAATACTGGTTTTACCGCTGCCATTTTCACCACAAATAATGTTGATCGCAGGGGAGGGCTCAATGCTGATTGAGCTGATATTTCGCAGGTGCTGGATCTGGAGTTTAGATATGGACATCAGTTAGATATAAAACGGGGCCTGCAAGAGGCCCCGAATTGATAATCGTACATGCAATTACATACGCATTGGCATGACAACGTAAAGGTTTTCCGGCTCATCAAAGCCTTCAACCAATGCGCTGGAGTTGGAATCAGACAGGGTCAGGCGGACAACATCAGAATTCAGAATTGAAAGACAATCCAGTAGGTAGTTTACGTTGAAACCAACCTCCAGGCTGTCACCTTCATAATCTACAGCCAGACTCTCTTCCGCTTCTTCCTGCTCAGGGTTATTCGCCATAACCTGCAGGTAACCGTTAGTAAGTGCCAAACGCACACCACGGTATTTTTCGTTGGACAAAATTGCGATACGGCTCAATACCTGGCGTAACTCCATTCGGTCACTAAGCAGGATCTTGTCGCCATTTTTCGGAATAACGCGCTCATAATCCGGAAACTTGCCATCAACCAGTTTAGAGGTAAAAGTAAAGTCACCAACATGTGCACGAATATGGCTGGAACCGATAACCAGTTTCAGCTCTTCATCACCACTCTGAAGCAGACGCGCCAGTTCAAGGATACCTTTACGCGGTACGATGATCTGATGCTGCATACCTTCCGGAGATTCAACCTCAGCAATACTGGTCGCCAGACGGTGACCATCGGTAGAAACAGAACGCAATTGACCTTCTGTGATCTCTAGCAGCATGCCGTTCAGGTAATAACGCACATCTTGTTGCGCCATGGAGAAACCGGTTTTATCAATCAGATTTCTTAGCTGACGTTGAAGCAGGGAAATTTCCAGTGTTTCCGGACTGTCTTCAACATTCGGGAATTCTGTAGCAGGCAGAGTGGATAGGGTAAAGCGGCTTCGGCCAGCTTTAATCACCATTTTCTGGCCGGTTAGCGTCAGTTCAATACGCGCAGAATCCGGAAGTGATTTACAAATATCCATCAGCTTACGTGCTGGGACGGTTACTGAGCCTGGTTCTGCCGGCTCATCCAGTGTTACACGTCCGACCAGTTCAACCTCAAGGTCTGTACCGGTCATAGAAAGCTGATCCCCTTCAGCAACCAGCAGAATATTGGATAACACCGGTAATGTCTGTCGGCGCTCTACAACACCCGCAACCAGTTGGAGCGGTTTAATCAGTGCTTCACGTGAGATGACAAATTTCATCGTTTCCCCACCTACCTTATATAAGCCGGTCCATTTTGGCCGGTAACCTTACGCCGTAAGATGACGTAGTAAATTCTGATAATCTTCTCTGATATCCGTATCACTTTCCCGCAGCTCCTTTATCTTACGACAAGCATGGAGCACTGTGGTGTGATCACGACCTCCGAACGCATCACCAATCTCAGGCAAACTGTGATTGGTCAGCTCTTTGGAAAGACTCATTGCAACCTGACGAGGTCTTGCCACAGAACGACTGCGTCGTTTAGACAACAGATCGGAAACCTTAATCTTATAGTAATCGGCCACAACCCGTTGAATATTATCAATACTAACCTGTTTATCCTGCAAAGCCAGCAGGTCTTTAAGAGATTCTTTAATAAAAGGTGTAGTAATTGGGCTACCAGTGAAATGAGCGTTGGCTATAACACGTTTTAAAGCGCCTTCAAGCTCACGTACATTGGATCTGATCTTTTGCGCCAGGAAGAAAGCAGCATCATCCGGCAGGCGTACACGCGCCTCATCCGCTTTCTTCATCAAAATAGCTACTCGGGTTTCCAGTTCCGGTGGTTCGATGGCAACAGTCAGTCCCCAACCGAAACGGGATTTCAGACGCTCTTCCACTCCGTTAATCTCTTTAGGATAACGGTCGCTGGTCAGAATCATCTGTTGCCCCCCCTCAAGCAGGGCATTGAAGGTGTGGAAAAACTCTTCCTGAGAGCGTTCTTTACCCGCAAAAAATTGGATATCATCGATTAAAAGAGCATCAACTGAACGGTAATAGCGCTTAAAATCGTTGATCGCGTTCAATTGCAATGCTTTTACCATATCCGCCACAAAACGCTCAGAATGCAGATACACAATCTTTGCATTCGGATTTCGCTTCAGCATTTCGTTGCCAACAGCGTGCATTAAGTGGGTTTTACCCAAGCCAACGCCACCGTATATAAACAGTGGGTTATAGGAAACACCAGGATTATCACCCACCTGACGCGCGGCAGCTAAGGCCAGCTGGTTAGATTTACCCTGTACAAAGCTTTCAAAAGTAAAAGAGTGATTCAGGCTGGACTGATGATGCTTCAAACCACCTTCAACATTGACGGTACGCTCTGCTGGATCAGAAACCGTCGCAGCTGGCGGTAGAATAATTTGTGAAGAAGCACTTTCCAGCACCTGCTGAGGAATATTGATCTCTGCCGATTCTTCACTACCTGGAATAAAGGCTGCTGTTGGATCCACCATAGGTGATCGTGGTGCAACAGGCTCATGATGAACGGGTGAACGCGGCATAGCCGAAACCGGAGGTGTCGACCTTACTGGCTGTTGTGTCTGAATTCTTGGGCGAGGTGTAAACGCTTTATTATTCGCCACTTCAAGAGAAACTTCGGTAGAGATGTCGCCTGAAACATCACAGACAACCTGACGGATACGAGAAAGGAATTTGTCATTCACCCAATCACGAACAAAACGGTTAGGTGCAACCAGCACCAGTTGTTCATTGCTCTCTGCAGAAACCTGCAAAGGTCTGATCCAGGTATTGTACTGTTGGGCCGGAAATTCCGCTTGTAAACTGCTTAAGCAGCGGGCCCAGAGTTCCTTTGACATACAGGAGAAGCCTTTCTCTACCATTGTTATTGTTTATTGGTGTCTTGCTGGCTATGGAAAACAGGGTGAAAACACAAAAGCAAAATGAAGATGCTTGGCGATGATTCAGCTTGGTACCAGAAGAACATCTGATTCTAACCAGATCACTCGCACTTATCCACAGTAAAACCGTTCTTTTTTAATAATTTTACGTAATTGTAATATCTTATAAACTCCTTATATTGCGCGGGCTTCAGACGGAGAGAAGACTACTTATATGCAGGCTAACCACAAATAAGCCACCAGTTATCCCAAACTTTATACACCTGATAAGTTATGAAAATGTAATAAAAGATGGACTTTATCCACAGAATTAACAGACTTAATAACAAATACACTGTATCTTTACCCAATTCTCAAAGCGTTTTAGCGGGTGCAAAACCCGTACTGAGCCCCCCAAGAACACCTTTATCACTAAAAAACGCAAATATTCACAAAAATAGATTGAACCTAGAGAGCAAATTCACTAGAATTTCGCCCTCTCAATTTTTGGACGTGGTATTTATTACTACGTTATTTGTTAAACAACGCGTTGGCAGGACTGACCGATGAAAAGAACATTTCAACCAAGCGTACTTAAGCGTAAACGCACACACGGCTTCCGCTCCCGCATGGCTACTAAAGCTGGCCGTCAGGTGATTAACCGTCGTCGCGCTAAAGGCCGTAAGCGCCTTTCTGCTTAAGTCTGGTTTAGACGGTCTGGTTGTTTGAATGACCGAATTCAAATACCCACGCAGGTTACGTTTGTTAACCGGCAGGGATTTTCAGTATGTATTTGATAATGCACAACTGAAAGTACCAGACCAAACTATCCTAATCCTCGCTCGCCCTAATAATCTAGGTCATTCCCGGCTTGGGTTTGTAATTTCCAAAAAAAATATTCGTCAAGCGGTGAAACGTAACCGTGTTCGGCGTATCATTCGCGAATCTTTTCGTCTGAACCAACATAATTTACCAGAAGTGGATATGATCATTCTTGCCAGACAAGGTCTGGGAGAGATGGAAAACGATCAGATTCAGAAGCTGATAAAGAAATGCTGGTCACGAATGATAAATAAATCAAAAAAGCTAAAGAAAACCTGATTGGTCCTTAACCTATGGATGTACAGCGTATTATTCTTATTGGAGCACTATGTTTGATCAGCTATCTGCTGGTGCTGCAATGGAACCAAGACTATGGTCTACCGCCTGAAACTCAGGAAGCAACCACTTCTGTTTCGGCTTATGATAGTCAACCCGTTAACTCTGAACTGCCACAAGCCGAAGAAACAGCACAAACTGGTGATGTTCCGGCAACTGCACAGCAGGCAGCAACTCAGGCTCAATTAATCAGTGTTAAAACTGACGTTCTGGATGTTCTCATCGATACCAAAGGTGGTGACATTATCCAGGTAGCATTGCCTGCGTATAAAGCCACTCTGGGTTCAGAACTGCCGTTTGTCCTGCTTGAGCAGACAACTAACCGTACCTATGTTTCTCAAAGTGGTCTGGTTGGTAAAAACGGTCCAGACGCTAGCCCCGAAGGTCGCCCAACTTATACGGTTACTCAGAATGAATATAATCTGACCGACCAGGATAATTTGGCTGTAGATCTATCCTTCACAGATGCTAACGGTGTTGTCATCACTAAACGCTTCATCTTTACAAAAGGCTCATATGAGGTAGGTCTGGAATTTGTTGTTAATAACCAGTCCCAGCAGCAATGGTCCGCGAGCCTGTTTGGCCAGATCAAACGTGACCGTAGTGAAGACCCAACTTCAATGACAGATATGGGCATGCAGTCTTATCTGGGTGGCGTATTCTCTACAGCTGAAGATCCTTATCAAAAGATCGATTTCGATGATATGGATGATGAGCAGTTTAAGAAGCGTTCTCCGGATGGCTGGGTTGCGATGTCTCAGCACTACTTCCTCAGCGCATGGATTCCTGCACCAGGTGCTGAATACAGCTACCAGTCCCGTAAGCTGAATGGCAACTATATTGTTGGCTTCCTGTCTCCTGACTTCCTGGTAAATGCAGGTGAGAGCAAAACGGTAAGCGCTAACTTCTATGTAGGTCCTAAGATTCAGGAGTATATGGAACAAGCACAGGAAAACCTGAAACTCACAGTAGACTACGGATGGCTGTGGTGGGTCGCTTCACCACTGTATTGGTTGCTGACTAAAGTTTACAGCTTCCTGGGTAACTGGGGTCTGGCAATTATTGGTGTCACTGTTCTGGTTAAGCTGGCCCTGTTCCAATTGAACGCCAAAGCCTTCAAGTCCATGGCTAAAATGCGTAAGTTTGGACCTGAGATGACTCGCCTGAAAGAGTTGTACGGCGATGACCGTCAAAAGATGTCTCAGGAAATGATGAAGCTATACCAGAAGGAAAAGATCAATCCTCTGGGTGGTTGTCTGCCAATCGTGGCTCAGATGCCTATCTTCATTGCTCTGTACTGGGTACTGATGGAATCTGTAGATTTACGCCATGCTGAATTCCTCTATCTCGCCGACCTTTCGGTTAAAGATCCTTACTTCATTCTGCCTATCATCATGGGTGCGAGTATGTTTATTCAGCAGATGCTGAACCCGACTCCTCCAGACCCAATGCAGGCTAAGATCATGAAGATGCTGCCAATTCTGTTCACATTCTTCTTCCTGTGGTTCCCTGCAGGTCTGACTCTGTACTGGGTTGTGAACAACATTCTTTCGATTGCTCAGCAATACGTGATCAACAAACAGATAGAAAACTCCTAAGCGCCTTAGTTCAACTCAGGCCAGAGTAAGAATATAAAAACCGCTACAGTGTTAGCGGTTTTTTTGTGCCTGAGTTTTATGCCTGTTGCGGTAGAAATGCTAAAATTCGCCAAAATCAGTTAAGCCGGAAGCCAATATGACACTTGCCAACAACGACACTATTACCGCACAAGCTACACCGCCGGGTAGAGGTGGAGTTGGTATTGTCAGGATCTCCGGCCCGTTGGCAAAGCAGATATCTGAGCAGATCGTTAAGACAGAACTTAAACCAAGGTACGCTTATTACGGTGCCTTCTATGACGGTGCTGATCAGGAGATTGATCAGGGCATTGCTATCTTTTTCCCCGGTCCCAACTCATTTACCGGAGAAGATGTGCTTGAGCTTCAGGGTCATGGCGGCCCGGTCATTATGGATATTCTGCTACGTCGTGTTGTGGAATCGGGTGCCAGACTTGCCAACCCAGGTGAATTCTCTGAACGTGCTTTCCTGAATGACAAACTGGATCTGACCCAGGCAGAAGCGATTGCCGACCTGATTGACTCCAGCTCTGAACAAGCCGCCAGATGCGCGCTTAAATCCCTTCAGGGGGCTTTCTCTAACCGCGTACATCAACTCGTAGAATCCCTTACTCAACTCCGAATATACGTTGAAGCAGCCATAGACTTCCCAGAAGAGGAGATCGATTTCCTTGCGGACGGAAAGGTGGCTGGAGATCTGGAAGCAATCATCAACCAATTGATGGATGTGAAGCAGGAGGCTCGGCAGGGTAGCCTGATTCGTGAAGGTATGAACGTCGTCATTGCCGGTAGACCCAATGCTGGTAAATCCAGTTTGTTAAACGCACTGGCAGGCAAAGACTCTGCCATAGTCACTGATATTGCCGGAACTACACGCGATGTCCTTCGTGAGCATATTCATATCGATGGTATGCCTCTGCATATTATCGATACAGCAGGCCTTCGTGATGCCCCCGATGAAGTAGAGCGCATCGGTATTAATCGCGCCTGGGAAGAGATCCAAAAAGCGGACCGAGTGTTGCTTATGGTCGACAGCACTACAGCCGCGACCGATGACCCAGAACAGATCTGGCCAGAATTTGTTAATAATTTAGAAGATAAGAGCAAGATCACCGTAATTCGCAACAAATGCGATCTTACCGATGAAAAATCCACTATTGGAGAACATCACGGTCATACTCTGATCTCGCTTTCTGCCAAAGCAGATATTGGTATAGATCATTTACGCCAACACCTGAAAGATTGCATGGGTTACGCAAATACAACAGAAGGCGGTTTCCTCGCCAGACGTCGCCACATTGATGCGCTTAACCGTGCAGAAAGCCTGTTACTTACCGGTCAGGATCAACTCCTTGGCTGTGGCGCCGGAGAGCTACTCGCTGAGGACCTTCGACAAGCTCAACAACACCTGAGTGAAATCACCGGGGAATTCAGCTCAGACGACCTTCTGGGCCGAATCTTCAGCTCCTTCTGTATTGGTAAATAACTAAAGAGCTGAAACACTTAAATAATCTTATTTTGATCTAATAAAATATACTATTTAAATCATATATTGATTCTTTTGTTCGAACTATACACCGCAGTTTTAATCCTGAAACTTTTCAAATAATTTTTACTTCTGATTAAAGCCTGCACACTACCTTCAACTGATAACCTTTTTTCCTCTACAATCTCACCAAAATATACAACTTACTTATTGATCTATTTACCATATCATTAAGATCATTATTTGATCCATTAAATTCATGTAAAATTAAGACATATCATTACTATGGACCTACAGTAGATAAAATCCCTATAGCTCATATCAAAAGATTACCTATCAAAAAACTACTGATTTCAATAAGTAAAGTAGATGTTTAACTCACATAGTAAACTATATAATAAACATTAAACTAACTAATTATTAAGCCGATTAAACATTATACAATCTACAGCCTATACTTTTGATCCAGAGTAAATTATCTGTATCAGTATTCCGATTTGTTGAAATAACAGATTTTTCATTACATATATACGTCAAAAACTTAAGTAACCTAGAATTATTTCAGTTTGATTATTGATTCCTTAATAACTATTATTATGATCAAATATCAAGCTGAATAAATCATTATGACAACTGATAACTGGATTTGGGAACAACAGGACTGGCCAGGACTTAGCTGGCAGGAAGAACAGTTTGCACCGACTTTAAAGCAGCTTTACTTTCTGTCTGGTCAAATACACAGCTTAAACGCTCTGTTATCTCCCAAAGAAAGGCTTCACTTTTCTTATTACAACCTCATTGAATCTGTAGGAAAGCAGCGGAAATCAATACGTCAGCAGCTAAGTTCATCACTTAAGCTTCAACTGAAACTACCTATAGAAGATACAGCGATACAGAGCATGCACTCACAAAAGTGGGCAGAAGTAGTTATCGACTCCTGTACTAATCACAATGACGCTTTCACCTTGGAAAGGTTGGTTGAATGGCATCAAGCTATTCAAAAAGAAGAGAGTAGCCAGTTACGTCAGGGTAAAGACAACGATGGCACCGTTAAAGTGCTGTTCGAACTTATCGATCTAGCCGAATGGTTTAACTCAGACAACGATGAAACCGACCCTCTTATTCGGATTGCGGTTTCATACCTGCGAATGGCCTGCATAAAACCATTTAACAGCCACAATACCGAAATCTGTCGCATGTTTGGCAACCTGGCGCTGAACCAATCAATGCCTATAGATATACCTTTATATATAGACCCACTTCTTATTTCAGATAGCAACAGTGACTATCTGGAGCAATTGGATAACGCTCGCCGCGGCAATACAGATATCAGCAAATGGGTCGCATATTTTCTGGATGCCATAAAACTCACATTTGAAAAAAGTTTAAACAACCTAATGCAAAGCCAAAAGCAGCCTGAATACTGGTTAAAAGTTGCTGAATGTGGTCTGAGTAGTATTCAGGTTGATGCCTTGAAAGAGTTGTTTAATAACCCAGATCCGAAAGCCAGTATCAGTGCCTCCGAATATCAGAAATTTACGGGTGTGAGTAAACCCAGTGCCACACGCCATCTGGCAGAAATGTTGTCTAAAGGCTGCATTATTAAACTTGGAGCAGGTGGAAGAAGTACCCGTTACAAGCTGAACCTGGAAAACTCTTCCCTATTAAGTTAGTTACCTTTCCTGAACCTTAAAATTAACTCAAACCACTATCTGACTGAAAATGTGGAGTATTTCTTCTTTTTCTACAGAAGAAAACCAACTTATCATCACCTTATCCACAAATTTATAGTTTGAATTTTTATAATTATTCTGAGATCCACACAGATAAAATATCTTCAAATAAATGAAAACTTCTTATTTATCAGTGCATTAATAGTCATTCATCAAAACCTATAAACAAAACCCGTTTTTCCTCTCAAATAGACGCAAAAAGATATCTACAGCAGCTGTGCATAAACTGTATAACAGAAGTACCTTAAGCTATGTGTAAAACTGTGGTTAACTTCTTCTGTGGAAAAGTCGCATGGTTATACACAAATTAACCATAACAAGTCCAAAGTTTAGAAGCAGCTTGAAAAGAGGTTTATTATTCATCTAATCATTTGATATATATAGTAAATATCTAGTTATCAACTGATATCTATCTACCTATTAATAACAACAATAACTAAAAAACATATATATTTTCTTTATTTATATTATCTATATAACTAAGGAAAAGGATTGCTTAAAAATTGTTCATTCCTAAGCGCCCAATGTAACTGTATAATCAGCTGCCTTTTTCCAAACAGATCTGCGCCTAGTTTTAACTAGCAGATCGCTATTCTTTTATTGAGGTAACAACAGGTGGATTTTCCAACCCGTTATGACGTTATTGTTATCGGTGGTGGTCATGCCGGTACGGAAGCAGCTTTAGCATCAGCAAGAACCGGTGCAAAAACGCTACTGTTAACCCATAACATAGAGACGCTTGGTCAGATGTCATGTAACCCTGCAATCGGGGGAATTGGCAAAAGCCACCTGGTGAAAGAAATAGATGCGCTTGATGGAGCAATGGCCGTTGCTACTGACAAGGGTGGTATTCAATTCAGAACATTGAATTCACGAAAAGGTCCGGCAGTAAGAGCAACACGTGCCCAGGCCGACAGGATTCTTTATAAAGCGGCAATACGTGAAATACTGGAAAACCAGCCAAATCTCGAGATCTTCCAACAATCTGCTGATGATCTGATCGTTGAGGGTGAAACCGTTAAAGGTGTCGTAACCCAGACAGGTATCCGTTTTCATTCCACTTCTGTCGTACTGACTGCTGGCACATTCCTTGGTGGAGTTATTCATATAGGGCTGGAAAACCATTCTGGAGGTCGGGCAGGTGATCCCCCATCCATAGCATTGGCAGATCGTTTGCGTGAACTGCCATTCAGGGTTGATCGCCTCAAGACGGGAACACCTCCGCGTATTGACGCCCGTAGTGTCGATTTTTCAGTTATGCAGGAACAACCCGGTGATACACCGACACCGGTGATGTCTTACATGGGCAAGTTGAGTGATCACCCGCAGCAGATCAGTTGTTATATCACCCATACCAATGAACGAACTCACGAGATTTTGCGCAGTGGTTTAGATCGTTCACCCATGTATACCGGCGTAATTGAAGGGGTAGGGCCACGTTATTGCCCATCCATTGAAGATAAGATTATGCGTTTTGCTGACAAGGATCAGCATCAGGTGTTTGTTGAGCCTGAGGGTCTTACCACCCATGAGCTGTATCCAAATGGGATATCTACCAGTCTGCCATTTGATATCCAGCTGGCGGCGGTACGTTCGATCCGCGGTTTTGAAAATGCACATATAGTTCGACCGGGTTACGCGATTGAATATGATTTCTTCAATCCACAGGATCTGAAACACACCCTGGAAACCAAATACATGAACGGTCTCTATTTTGCGGGACAGATCAACGGCACAACCGGTTACGAAGAAGCGGGTGCACAGGGTTTATTGGCGGGTGCGAATGCAGCCTTGCGAGCCCTTGAGAAAGATCAATGGTATCCGCGCCGTGACGAAGCTTACATAGGTGTGTTGGTTGATGATCTGATCACTCTGGGGACATCTGAACCTTATCGTATGTTTACCAGCCGTGCTGAATACCGTTTGATCCTGCGTGAAGACAACGCCGATCTGCGTCTTACTGAAAAAGGCCGTGAACTTGGGCTGATCGGTGACGAGCGTTGGCAGGCATTCTGCGAAAAACGTGAAGCAATTGAGCAGGAACAACAGCGTTTAAAAGAAACCTGGATTCAGCCAAATACTGAAGAAGCTGATGAACTGGCTCCGAAACTGAAAACACCACTTTCACGTGAATACAATCTGGCTGATCTGTTAAAACGTCCTGAGTTGGTATACAGCGATGTTGCTCACCTGAAAGGTGAAGCGGTTGAAAATGATCAGGTTGCTGAGCAGGTCGAGATACAAAATAAATACGCCGGTTACATCGATCGTCAGAAAGATGAAATCGAACAGATGCGTCGTCAAGAGAATACGCATCTGCCTGATGGTTTTGATTATGAGCAGGTGGGTGGTCTTTCAAATGAGCTGAAAGCAAAACTGAAAGAGGTTCAGCCACAGACGATATCCCAGGCTTCCCGTATTCAGGGTATGACTCCAGCGGCCATCTCATTGTTATTGGTTTATCTCAAGAAACATCAAATGACAAAAGGTAAGGTTGCCAGCTGATGCAGCAGATCTCTGAACAACAACTGGAAACTGCACTGAAGAAGGGCATATCTGAGCTTGATCTGGATCTGTCAGAGGAAAAAATCAATAAACTGATTAACTACCTCAAGTTACTGATCAAATGGAATAAGGCTTATAACCTGACTGCTGTTCGTGATCCACTGGAGATGGTTAATCGTCACCTGATCGACAGCCTGAGTATTGTCCCTTATGTTAGTGCAAAGCGGATAATTGACGTTGGCAGCGGCCCGGGTTTACCTGGAATCCCGTTGGCTATCTGCTATCCGGAGATGGATGTCACAACACTGGACAGTAATGGCAAGAAAACCCGTTTCCAACTGCAGGCAAAAACTGAGTTGGGACTGGATAATCTAACCGTTATCAATAAACGCGTAGAAAATTGCGACTTTGAACCGTTTGATCAGGTAATATCCCGAGCGTTTGCATCCTTAGAGGATATGATCAACTGGACGCATCAGCTTTGTAATCAAGATGGTGTTTTTCTTGCAATGAAAGGTCTGTATCCTGAGGAAGAACTATCAGCACTGCCTGATGGTTATGAACTTAAAATCTGTCACCGACTCAATGTTCCGGGGACAGAAGGGGAAAGGCATCTGCTAGTTTTAGGGAGACGCTAGGCGTGGCAAAGATCCTGACGATCACAAACCAGAAAGGCGGCGTAGGTAAAACAACTACCTGCGTGAATCTGGCTGCTTCATTAGCTGCTACCAAAAAACGTATATTGCTTGTGGATCTGGATCCGCAGGGCAATGCGAGTATGGGCAGCGGAGTGGATAAACACACTCTGGAAAACACGGTTTACGAAGTTTTGACCGATAAGGTCAAAATTCAGGAAGCGATTATCAAGGATACACCGGCAGGTTACGATCTGATTGGATCAAATGGTGACCTGACAGCAGCGGAAGTAGAACTGCTGCAAATACCAAGACGGGAATTTCGTCTCAAAATGGCGCTGATGGAAGTCAGTGAGGATTACGATTTTGTACTGATCGATAATCCACCTTCCCTTAACCTGCTCACAGTTAATGCATTGGCTTCATCAGCAGGTGTCATAATCCCAATGCAGTGCGAATATTACGCCCTTGAGGGGATATCTGCTCTGATTGGAACGATCGATAAAATCAATAAACGACTTAATCCGGAATTGAAGATCGAGGGTATTCTGCGCACTATGTTTGATCCGCGCATGAGCCTGACCAAAGATGTTTCTACACATCTGGTGGAGTATTTTGGCGATAAGGTTTATCGCACAGTTATTCCGCGCAATGTACGTTTAGCTGAAGCTCCAAGCCATGGTTTACCAGCATTACTCTATGATAAAAACTCTCGTGGAGCTGTAGCCTATCTGGCTCTGGCCGGTGAATTGATCCGTCGTACAAAGCTTGAAGAAAAAGAACAGTCAGAAAAAAAAGAACAGTCACAGGAAGCATAATCAATGGCTAAGAAGCGTGGGCTTGGAAAAGGTCTGGATGCTCTGCTATCCAGCGTTAGTGATGTAGAAGAGAAAGTTTCAGTTAAAGAAGCTCAACAACTGGAAGGCTTTCGTTTACTCCCTGTTGATGTCATTCAGCGCGGTCGTTACCAGCCACGTAGAGATATAGATCCGCAGGCACTGGAAGAGTTATCCAACTCCATCCGTGCTCAGGGCGTTATGCAACCCATTGTGGTTCGACCTATTGATTCCGATCGCTACGAGATCATTGCTGGAGAACGTCGCTGGCGCGCATCTCAGATGGCCGATCTGACAGAAATTCCAACCATCATTAAAGATGTTCCCGATGAAGCAGCCATTGCGATGGCTCTGATTGAGAATATTCAGCGCGAAAACCTTAATCCGATTGAAGAAGCGATCTCTTTGCAGCGCCTGCAGGATGAGTTTGAACTGACTCAGCAGGAAGTAGCCGACGCGGTCGGTAAATCACGCTCGGCGGTTACCAATCTTCTGCGTTTGATCAATCTGACGGATGAAGTGAAAAAGATGCTTGAATACGGTGATCTTGAAATGGGTCATGCACGAGCGTTATTAACCCTGGAAGAACAACAGCAAATTCAGGTAGCTCAGGAAATAGCAGGCAAAGGTCTTTCTGTACGTCAGACAGAAGCTCTGGTTAAAAAAGTTCAGCAGGGTGAAGAACCTAAGGCTGAAAAAGTTAAACCAGAGCCCGACCCTAAAATTGCAGAACTGGAAGGTGAGCTTTCCTTACGTTTTGCTAGCAAGGTGGCTATTTCTCAGAATGCTAAGGGCCGTGGCAAAATCACAATTAATTACGATGATGCCGAATCGCTGGAAAATATTCTGCAACTCTTGAAATAAGGATTTAACAGCAGTTTTACTGCAAAAGCAGTACTTTAGCATTGCTCTAATGCTGACTTAGCGCAATTACTGCTACGACATTAGTGCAAATGCGTGATATGACGGTTGTTTCGTTACGCCTAAGCTCATATAATCGGCACGCATTTTGGGGTAGGAATGCTCCGAAATAGAGCAAATCGGGACTTGATGTTACATAAGGTTGCGGGATCAATGACAGTGAACAAAGGTAACCGTAGACACGGTGTTCATAGTCAGAAAAATCGTAACCGGATATTTAAAATTTTCCTGATACAAGCAGGGATCTGTGTTTTCTTGAGCGCTTTTCTTTTGCTGCATAGCCACAACACGGCTTTGTCTGCACTGCTTGGGGGCAGTTTATATCTGCTGCCAAACCTCTATTTCGCACATCGGGCGTTAAACTTTCGAGAGAAAGAAAGCGCAAGACGAGCACTCGCCGAAATGTACATGAGCCAAATATGGAAAATGGGAATAAGTATTCTGGCATTTGCCGCAGTATTTATTCTGGTTCAACCTCTGAACCCATTTTCCTTATTTGGCACATTCATACTGATGCAAATCACTGGTTGGATTGCACAGATGAAACTAAATAACAGATTCCTGAAACTTTGAACGAGAGAAACTGAGAATGGCTAGCGAAAGCGGAACTATCACATCCTCAGAGTATATATCCCACCACCTGACAAACCTTACGTTTGGCAACCATCCTGTTAATGGCTTGAGCTTTGCTCACAGTTCACAGGAAGCAGCTGAAATGGGTTTCTGGGCAATCAACGTTGACACAATGGGCTGGTCTATTGCACTTGGCCTGCTGTTCACTTGGTTGTTCCGTAAAGTAGCTAAAACTGCTACTTCTGGTGTACCGGGTAGTACTCAAAACTTTGTTGAAACTATCATCGAGTTTATCGATGACAACGTTAAAGGAATCTTCCATCACAAGAATCCTCTTATTGCCCCTCTGGCATTGACGATTTTTGTCTGGATCTTCCTGATGAACACCATGGACCTGGTCCCAGTTGACTGGATTCCATTTATCGCCTCAGAAATGGGAATTCATTTCATGAAGGTGGTACCAACTACAGATGTAAATGCCACAGCTGGTATGGCTTTGAGCGTATTTGCACTGATTATTTATTACAGCATCAAACAGAAAGGTCTTGGTGGCTTCCTTGCCGAGCTATCTTTCCAGCCTTTGGGCAAAGCGATGCTACCTTTTAACCTGTTCCTGGAAATTGTTGGCCTAATCGCTAAGCCTGTATCACTGGCGCTGCGACTGTTCGGTAACATGTATGCGGGCGAGATGATCTTTATCCTGATCGCTATTCTTCCGTTCTGGGCACAGTGGGTACTATCCGTACCTTGGGCAATCTTCCATATTCTTGTAATCACGCTACAGGCGTTCATCTTCATGGTCCTGACGATTGTATATCTGGCCATGGCGTATGATCACCACTAAGCGGTGAGTACTGAATAGAAGAACGAAAAACCGATTTTTTTAAAACTTTCAATTTAAACTTTAAAACTTAATTGGAGAAATAACTGATGGAAATGGCATTGCTATACATCGCTGGTGCGCTGATGATGGGTCTGGGCGCAGTTGGTGCAGCTGTAGGTATCGGTATCCTGGGTGGTAAATTCCTGGAAGGCGCTGCTCGTCAGCCTGAACTGATTCCTCTGCTACGTACGCAGTTCTTCATCGTAATGGGTCTGGTAGACGCGGTTCCTATGATCGGTGTTGGTCTGGGTCTGTACGTACTGTTCGCTGTTGCGTAAGTAACTACAAGTCTAAGAGTAATCCGACTTGTCGATTAACTTAATCAACCGCGAGAGGTAATGGCGTGAATATCAATCTAACCATCATTGGTCAGGCCATCGCATTCGCTATTTTTGTAATGTTCTGCATGAAGTATGTGTGGCCGCCAATTACGGCTGCACTGGCAGAGCGCAAAAAGAAGATTGCTGAAGGTCTGGACGCTGCTGACCGTGCTGAGCGCGATTTACAGCTGGCTCAAGAAAAAGCCACTGAAAACATGCGTAAAGGCAAAGAAGAAGCAGCCGCCATCATTGAACAGGCCAACAAGCGGGCTAACCAAATCATCGATGAAGCTAAAGAGAAAGCTCTTGAAGAAGCTAACCGTGTTAAAACGGCTAAAGAAGCTGAACTGGAGCAGGAAGTTAACCAGGCACGCGAAGCATTGCGTGGTCAGGTAGCTACTCTGGCGCTTGCTGGTGCTGAAAAAGTACTGGAAGCATCTATCGATGAAGCGGCACACGCGCAGCTTGTTGAAAAACTGGCCGCTGAGCTTTAAAGCGAGGTTTAACGATGGCTGAAGTCAACACTGTCGCTCGGCCTTATACCAAAGCTGCTTTTGAGTATGCAATGGATAAGGGTAACCTCGATCAGTGGTCCGCTACACTGGCTCTTGCTGCAGCTGCAGCAGAAGACGAGAAAGTAGCGCGTGTACTGGGTAACCCTGCACTGACAGATACGCAGAAAGCTGACCTTATGGTGAGCATTTGTGAAGATGCAGATGAGGCGGGTAAGAATTTCCTTAAGCTGCTTGCTGAGAACAAACGCCTGGCTCTGTTACCAGAGATCAGCGCTCAGTTTGCAAAACTGAAAGCAGATCAGGAGAAGTCACTGGATATTAAAGTGACGACTGCCTTTGAACTGCAGGATGAGCAGCAGGAAAAACTTGCTCAGGCACTGAAAACTAAACTGGGTCGTGACGTAGCTCTGACCGCTGAAGTAGATAAATCTATCTTAGGTGGTGTAGTGGTTCGTACTGACGACTTGGTGATCGACGGCTCCGTTCGCGCGCGACTCGCGAAGTTGGCCGAAGCGATGAATTCCTAGGGGAATAAAAGCATGCAGCAACTGAATCCTTCTGAGATCAGTGAGATTCTCAAGAAGCGCATCGACACACTCGATGTGACTTCAGAAGCCCGTAATGAGGGCACTGTAGTGAGCGTTTCCGATGGTATCATTACGATCCACGGTCTTGCTGACGTTATGTACGGGGAAATGATCGAATTCCCTGGCGGTATCTACGGTATGGCGCTTAACCTTGAGCGTGACTCCGTTGGTGCTGTAGTACTGGGTGATTACCAGGGTCTGGTAGAGGGTGCGACTGCACGCTGTACTGGTCGTATCCTGGAAGTACCAATTGGTCCGGAACTGCAGGGTCGTGTAGTAGACGCTCTCGGTAACCCGATCGATGGGAAAGGCCCTATTGAAACTAAACTGACTGACGCTGTAGAAAAGGTTGCACCTGGTGTAATCGAGCGTCAGGGCGTAGATCAGCCAGTTCAGACTGGTCTGAAAGCGATCGACTCCATGGTTCCAATCGGTCGTGGTCAGCGTGAGCTTATCATCGGTGACCGTCAGATTGGTAAATCTGCAGTAGCGATCGACGCTATCATCAACCAGAAAGATACCGGCGTTAAATGTATCTACGTAGCAGTAGGCCAGAAACAGTCTACTATCGCTAACGTTGTACGTAAGCTGGAAGAGCACGGCGCAATGGATCACACGATCGTTGTTGCTGCTGGTGCAGCCGATCCTGCAGCGATGCAGTTCCTGGCTCCTTACTCTGGTTGTACAATGGGTGAATACTTCCGTGACCGCGGTGAAGACGCTCTGATCATCTATGATGATCTGACTAAACAGGCTTGGGCTTATCGTCAGATTTCCCTGCTGTTGCGCCGTCCACCAGGTCGTGAAGCATACCCAGGTGACGTATTTTACTTGCACTCTCGTCTACTTGAGCGTGCTGCGCGTGTTAACGCTGACTACGTTGAGAAGTTTACTAACGGTGAAGTTAAGGGCCAGACTGGTTCCCTGACATCTCTGCCAGTAATCGAAACTCAAGGTGGTGACGTATCCGCATTCGTACCAACAAACGTAATCTCCATCACTGACGGTCAGATCTTCTTGGAATCCGACCTGTTCAACTCTGGTATCCGTCCAGCGATCAACGCTGGTCTGTCGGTATCCCGAGTAGGTGGTGCAGCTCAGACTAAAATCATCAAGAAGCTGGGTGGCGGTGTTCGTCTGGCACTTGCACAGTATCGTGAACTTGCGGCATTCGCACAGTTCGCTTCTGACCTTGATGACGCTACTCGTGCCCAGCTGGAGCACGGTCAGTCTGTAACTGAGCTGATGAAGCAGAAACAGTACTCTCCAATGTCTATCGCTGAGATGGGTCTGAGCCTGTACGCTGCCAACGAAGGTTACCTGAAAGATGTAGAACTGAACAAAGTTCTGGACTTTGAAGCTGCATTGATTGCGTTCTTCAACAGCGAATACGCTGACCTGATGAACGATATCAATGGTTCTGGCAACTACTCTGATGAGATTGCTGCACAGTTCAAAGCCGGTATCGAAAAGTTCAAGTCTACACAAGCTTGGTAAGAACTCGTTTAGAGTGAGTGATCTGCATGGAAACTCATGCAGATCTAACACAAAGCTAAATAGGCGGAACTATGGCAGTCGGAAAAGAGATTAAGACAAAAATTGCGAGTGTGCAGAGCACGAGGAAGATTACCAGTGCCATGGAAATGGTTGCTGCTTCCAAGATGCGTAGAGCACAGGATCGCATGGAGTCTTCTCGCCCGTACGCGCGGAGTATCCGTGGTGTTATTCAGCACCTGGCCAAGTCAAACCCTGAGTACAAACACTTGTACATGCAGGAACGTGAGACTAAACGTGTTGGTTTTGTAGTAGTAGCAACCGACCGTGGCTTGTGTGGTGGATTGAACGTTAACGCGTTCAAAGCAGCTGTTAAAAGCATGAAAGAGTTCCATGACCAGGGCGTCGAAATTGATGTCTGTGCGCTGGGCAGCAAAGCCTCCTCGTTCTTTAAGAACTATGGCGGTAATGTTGTAGCAGCAAAAACTCACCTGGGTGATGCGCCGGAAGTGGCGGATCTCATCGGTGCAGTTAAGGTCATGCTGGATGCTTATGATGAAGGCAAGCTGGACAAACTGTACATTGTGTCAAACGACTTCGTTAACACAATGACGCAGCAGCCTGCAGTCTCTCAGGTGCTTCCACTGATGGCAGAAGAAGACGAAGACAAGCTCAATCATCATTGGGACTACATCTATGAACCGGATGCAAGAGAGCTGTTAAACGGCTTATTGATTCGTTACGTAGAGTCCCTGGTCTATCAGGCCGTGGTTGAGAACAATGCCTGTGAGCAGGCAGCACGTATGCTAGCGATGAAGAATGCAACAGACAACGCTGGCGATATGATCAACGAGCTTGAAATGATTTACAACAAGGCTCGTCAGGCCGCGATCACTCAGGAAATTTCTGAGATCGTTGGTGGTGCTGCAGCTGTTTAATACAGGTCACAGGTTAAATAAATAGAGGATCCGAACATGAGTAGCGGAACTATTGTTCAGATTATCGGTGCGGTAGTAGACGTGGAATTCCCACGTGACTCAGTACCGAAGGTATACGACGCGCTTACCGTTGATAAAAGCGGCCTGACGCTGGAAGTTCAGCAGCAGCTGGGTGACGGTGTTGTACGTGCGATTGCTATGGGTCAGACCGAAGGTGTGAGCCGTGGCGAAAACGTTGTTAATACTGGTGCTCCAGTTTCTGTACCTGTTGGTACAGCAACTCTGGGCCGTATTATGGACGTTCTGGGTAACCCAATTGATGAGTGTGGCGAGATCGGTGAAGAAGAGCGTATGCCTATCCACCGTAAAGCGCCATCTTATGACGAACAAGCAGCATCCAACGAACTGCTGGAAACTGGTATCAAGGTAATCGACCTGGTATGCCCGTTTGCGAAAGGTGGTAAAGTTGGTCTGTTTGGTGGTGCGGGTGTAGGTAAAACAGTAAACATGATGGAGCTGATCCGTAACATCGCGATCGAGCACTCAGGTTTCTCTGTATTTGCCGGCGTAGGTGAGCGTACTCGTGAGGGTAACGACTTCTACTACGAGATGAAAGAATCCAACGTACTGGATAAAGTATCTCTGGTTTACGGACAGATGAATGAGCCTCCAGGTAACCGTCTGCGTGTAGCGCTGACAGGCCTGACAATGGCTGAGAAATTCCGTGACGAAGGTCGTGACGTACTGTTGTTCGTAGACAACATCTACCGTTACACACTGGCAGGTACTGAAGTATCAGCACTGCTGGGTCGTATGCCTTCAGCGGTAGGTTACCAGCCAACACTGGCGGAAGAGATGGGCGTTCTTCAGGAACGTATCACTTCTACTAAGACGGGTTCTATCACGTCTATCCAGGCGGTATACGTACCTGCGGATGACTTGACTGACCCATCTCCAGCGACAACCTTCTCTCACCTTGACGCAACAGTAGTACTGTCTCGTCAGATTGCAGAGCTGGGTATCTACCCTGCGGTTGATCCACTGGATTCAACGTCTCGTCAGCTGGACCCACTGGTTATCGGTACTGAGCATTATGAAATTGCTCGTCAGGTACAGGGTGTACTGCAGCGTTATAAAGAGCTGAAAGACATCATCGCAATCCTGGGTATGGATGAACTGTCTGAAGAAGATAAGTCTCTGGTAGCACGTGCTCGTAAAATGCAGCGCTTCCTGTCTCAGCCTTTCTTCGTAGCTGAAGTATTCACCGGTTCTCCTGGTAAATACGTGCCACTGAAAGAAACTATCAGCGGCTTTAAAGGCATCCTGGAAGGCCAGTACGACGATCTGCCAGAGCAGGCGTTCTACATGGTCGGTGGTATCGACGAAGCGATCGAGAAAGCTAAAGGCATGTAATTGCCTTTAGCTAACCTTTACGAGGTATAAATATGGCTATGACTGTTCATTGCGACATCGTAAGTGCTGAAGAAGAAATCTTCTCTGGCCTGATCGAATTCGTATCCGTAACAGGTAGCCTGGGTGACCTGGGTGTATACCCGGGCCACGCTCCGCTTCTGACGGAACTGAAACCAGGCCCTGTCGAGCTACGCAAACAGGGTGGCGAACAGGATATCTTTTACGTATCCGGTGGCTTCTTTGAAGTGCAGCCGCACAAGATCAGCATTCTTGCAGACACTGCTCTGCATGCAGCTGACCTTGATGAAGCAGCAGCTCAGGAAGCACAGAAACATGCTGAACAGGCGATGGCTGATCAAACTGCAGAGTTCGAATACTCTAAAGCAGCAAGTCAGCTGGCCGAAGCTGCAGCTCAGCTTCGTACCCTACAGCAGATTCGTAAGAAACTGGGTCGTTAAGACTCAGCAATTACAAATCGATACTTCAAAAGGCAACCTTCGGGTTGCCTTTTTTGTTTCTAAGCTCGGCTTACGAATAAAAAGGAGCACGCTTCGCTACTCATGGCTAGAACACTACTTCGCAGCTACTAAGGGCTAGGAAAGGCAAATTATTCATGTCCGCAATCGACACGAAGCAGCCATTGCCAGAAGAATTCGCTTGCGTGATTCCTATGGAGTTATGGTCAAATAGAAACCTCCATACTCCTGTTATTGATAACAATAACGGCATTTAAAAGCCTGGAAAATCGCTCCAGCAATGGCTCCTTGATTTAGACATCTACCAGTTTCTATTGCTCAAAAAACCTAAGACCACGTAATTGCCTAGGAAATGTTCATCAACTGGAATTCCCATCACACTTTCCTATACTCATGGCTACTATGCATACTTTTTTGACGCCAAACTCGTAGTGATATGGGGACGGAAAGCTGCAGGTCTTCATTGAAGAATAAAGGAAGACGGCTGGGCTGCATTATAAGGAGATAAAAAATGAACGTTAAAAAAATGCTCGCCGCTACCACTGTCTGTCTATTTTCCATTCCTGCCCTTGCGGACCCAATTTCCCCATCAGAATTATTAGCTACCCCAGAAAATTTCTCATTTTCAAGCTGTAAATTTGCACCTGGTGAAGAAAATAATTTTATTCTTGATTGGTCAACCATTCCTGAAGCAGAAGGTAAAAAACCAGCCACAAAATATGCATCAGAAGTCAATTGTGTACTTCAAAGGCCAAATCCAGAAGATGAAGAAAATCCAATCATCTATGGTGATGTTGAAGCTGAGGTCACAGTTAAGGCACGTGATTGTGAAGAAGGCACTTGTAGTACCACTATTCCTTACTCAGATATAGACGCAGCATTAATAGCCGCAATAGAAAGTGGAGAAATCGTACTTGATGAAGATACTGAATTAGGTGATTACCAGCTTACCTGTGATGCCAAAGTTAAAGGTTTAAATCCTCCAAATAAACGTCAGAATCATCCACAAGCTGTAGCTCAATGTACGGTAGGTAGTTGTCCAGCTTGGTCGGCTGGAGAGCTTGCAAGTATTGGTAGTTATTCCACTAATCATAATTTTTTACGTGATGATCAAGAAATCGATAGCGTTTTTTATCCAAATGCTATTTTTGATCAAGAAAATGGCTATAGCCCCAACATAAATACTTGGGTCTTGGCTGGCTATACTGATGAAGGTGAATATTACGGTGCTTATCATTTTGATGTTGATGGCGAGGAAAATGATATATGGGTACGTCGTATACCCTTAACTTTCGAAGAATATGAGGCTTGTAAACAGGAAATACTAGATCATTGTGTAATCGACTGTGGAACTTAGTTTGAATTATCAATATAAACTCTCGGGGGCTATTGCCCCCGTTTTTAATGTACAAGGCACATAATAGCTATGCCCGCTTCGGTCACAACGCTGCCTCACTGTTTCCCTACCCCTAGCAAGTAGCTGCGAAGCAGCGTTCTAGCCACTCGTAGGCGTAGCCGTCCTGACGCGAAGCGTCACCCCGCTATGACCCACCGAGCATACTTGATAGAATGGCGTCTGATTTTTGACCTGCCGTACTTTTAATTCATGAAAATCCCTAAACGTCTCCAGCCTCTTGTCGATGATGGTTTGATCGATGAAGTGCTTAGCCGTCTGATGAGCGGCAAAGAAGCCGACATCTTTATTGTCCGTTGTGGTGACAATATTCGCTGTGCCAAAGTTTACAAAGATGCAATTAAACGCAGCTTTAAGAAAGCGGCTCAATATCAGGAAGGGCGAAAAGTACGTAGTGGCCGTCGCGCACGTGCCATGGAAAAAGGCTCTAACTATGGTCGTCAGCAACAGGAAGAAATCTGGCAGAATGCCGAAATCGATGCGTTGTCGACCTTAGCCAAGGCTAATGTGCGGGTACCGGAAATTTTCGGTTGTGTAGATGGCGTATTGTTAATGGAATTGGTCACTGACGATAGCGGTGATGTTGCAACACGTTTGGGTGATGTGACCATGTCTGAAGAACAAGCACTCGAAGATCACAGCATCATGATGCATTACATTATGCTGATGCTCTGTGCGGGTATTGTGCATGGAGATCTATCAGAATTTAACGTACTGGTTGATGACTTCGGTCCCGTGATTATCGACCTGCCGCAAGCCGTTAACGCCGCAGCCAATAATAACGCCCAGGCCATGTTTGCCCGAGATGTGAATAACATGCGCCGCTATTACGGTGAATTTGCGCCCTCTTTATTAAATACACAGTACGCAAAAGAGATGTGGGCACTGTTTGAAGAGGGTGAATTAACACCTGACACAACGCTCAGTGGCACCTTTGAGGGTGACGAAGCAGGTGCTGATGTTGATGCCGTGTTAGAAGAAATCAAAGCAGTGATGCAAGAAGAAAGAGAGCGCCAGGAACGCATCAGTGAAGCAGAGAGTGAAGAAATAGCTTAGAAGTTAGAAGTGGGCTCATAGCAGGTATAAATTTCGCACGGACTCAAATGATTATAACTCCCTGCTTTTTGCATTTGTTTTTCCTAGCCCCTAGCAGCTGCAAAGCAGCGATCTCGCTACTCGTAGGCGAAGCCGTTCTGAAGTTATGCGTTCTAGCCCCTCGTAGGCGAAGCCGCCCTGCTTTTATAAGCGCTACGCGCTTATAAAAGACCCCACAACGTATCAAAAACAATCTTCTGTGCAGCAGCCACTTCCGCCGAATCAATCACAACCGCCGTAGGGTAGTTCTCAGAAGCCAGGGAGATAATGGCGCACTTAGGTGGGTAAATTGCGATATAGGCGGCATCCACTTTACCTTCAGTTTTGATCCATTTACGTTCTGATAACAAAGCATCTTCACCACCATCTCCAATGGCTATAGCCCTGACGTTGATACCGCGCTGGATGCGTTGGTTAGTGAAGTTAGGAAAGGGGCGATAGAGGTGTTGCCTGATCGGTTTGGAGGAGAAAACTGAGTAGCTGTCGGCATCAGAGTTTGAGACTGTTACCAACAAGTCTTTCAGTACGTGTTCAATACCGTCATCACCCTCATAGAACTGTACATTAGCGGCATTAAAGTCCGGTTTAAGGTGCTGTAGCTCAGGAATAATGTTGAGCTTAAGTTCTTCCATGGCTTTATCCAGACCCTGTCGGCGTTCTTCTGCCATTTGCAGAAGGATATCCGGATCTACCGGTGCGAACAGCCTGCGTTTACCTTTCGGCTGGTAGGTAACAATACCTTTTAGCTGCATCTCCTTGAGGCTTTCATAAGTACTGCCGCGGTTAATACCCGATTTGTCAGCAATTGTTCTGATAGAACTCGCCCCTAGAGACAGTAAGGCTTTATAAATCTCTATTTCACGGGTAGTTAAGCCTAATAAGTTGTATATATCATTCTGCATAATTGTCATTTATTTTGTGACAAAAGGGATTGTATATCATCATTATTACTTTAAAGTGCGGTCATAATAAAGCTGTAATTTTCAATTCAGGCGTTAAACCACAAGGAAAGTTAAGACCATGTCAGTAGACGTTGTCATTTTGGCTGCCGGTCAGGGCAGTCGTATGAAATCCAAGTTACCTAAAGTGCTGCATAAAGTTGGCGGTAAATCGATGGTTCAGCACGTTATCGATTCCGCATCCTCCCTCAGTAATGAAAGCAATACTGTACATACCCATGTTGTGATTGGTCACGGGGCAGAGTTGGTTAAATCTTCTCTGGAGGGACAGGCTGTAAATTTTGCACTACAAGCCGAACAAAAAGGCACGGGCCATGCAGTTGCTCAGGCGATGCCTGAAGTGGCAGAAGACAGTGTGGTACTGGTGCTTTATGGCGATGTGCCACTAACTAAACCGGAAACTATGCAGCAGATGGTTGAGCTGGCGGCATCCGGTGATCTGGCACTGCTGACGGTCAACCTGAAAGATCCGACCGGCTATGGACGTATTGTCCGTAATGACCGTGATCAGGTGGTAGCGATTGTCGAGCATAAAGATGCAACGCCGGAACAGCATAAAATCGACGAAGTAAACACTGGCATCCTGGCGGTAAACAGCAAATATCTGAGTGAATGGCTACCTAAGTTGTCTTCAGAGAATGCTCAGGGTGAATACTACCTCACCGATATTATCGCTATGGCTGCGGATAATGGTGTTGCGATCAATGCCATTCAGCCGAATGCTGAGGAAGAGGTTCAGGGCGTTAATAACCGGATTCAGCTTGCCGAGTTGGAATGTTGGTATCAGCTACAGCAGGCTGAGTCACTCATGGTTAACGGTGCGACTCTGGCTGACCCTTCTCGAATAGATGTGCGTGGCAATGTAAAAATTGGTCAGGACCTTCTGATCGATGTGAATGTTGTATTGGAAGGTGAAGTGGTTCTGGGTGACGAGGTTGTGATTGAACCGAATTGTTACCTGAAAAATTGCACTGTGGGTGCAGGTACTCGAATTAAAGCTAATACAGTTATTGAAGACGCGGTGGTTGCGGATAACTGTGATATAGGCCCGTTTGCACGTTTACGCCCGGGCACTCAATTGGCAGCTAAAGCCAAGGTCGGTAACTTTGTTGAGACCAAAAAAGCGATTGTGGGTGAAGGCAGTAAGATCAATCACCTTTCTTACGTTGGCGATGCGATTTTGGGTAAAGACGTTAATGTCGGGGCCGGTACCATCACCTGTAACTATGACGGTGTGAATAAGTCACTGACCGAAATTGGTGACAACGCGTTTATTGGTTCTAATACGGCGTTGGTAGCACCGGTTAAAGTTGGTGCGACGGCGACGGTTGGCGCAGGATCAACTATCAGTAAGAACGTATCTGATGATGCTCTGGCTGTCACCAGAGCAAAACAGGCGGAGTTAAAAAACTGGCAACGTCCTGAGAAGAAAGAGAAAGGGAACTGATTATGTGTGGAATTGTTGGAGCAGTTGCTGCCAGACCCGTTCAGGAGATCCTACTGGAAGGACTACGACGTTTAGAATACCGAGGCTACGATTCAGCCGGTGTAGCATTACAGACGGAGGCAGGTATCCAGCGTTGTCGTCGTACGGGTAAGGTGCAGGCACTCTCTGATGCTTTGCAGGCATCGCCTCTCCAGGGTTTAACCGGCATCGCACATACCCGTTGGGCTACTCATGGAGTGCCGAATGAGGCCAATGCTCATCCGCATATGTCCTCTGATCAACTGGCGGTTGTTCATAACGGTATCATTGAAAACTACGAAGAATTAAAAGCCGGTCTACAAGCTGAAGGCTACGAATTTACTTCTGACACAGATACAGAAGTAATCGCTCACTTACTGGCTAAAGAACTGAAATCAACAAGTTCGTTGCACACTGCTGTATCCAATATCATCGGTCAGTTGGAAGGTGCTTATGCATTGGGAGTGATTGAAAAGTCAGACCCAAGCCAGCTTGTGACGGCTCGTAAAGGCAGTCCTCTCGTAATCGGCGTGGGTATTGGTGAAAACTTTATCGCTTCAGATCAACTTGCTTTGTTGCAAGTGACGGACCGTTTTATGTTCCTTGAAGATGGTGATGTTGCCACTCTGACAGCGGAGCAGATCACCGTCACTGACCTCAATGGTAAAAAAGTCGAACGCGATATTTCTCAGTTTGAGCACGGGATCAGTTCAGCGGATAAAGGTGAATTTAAGCACTACATGCTGAAAGAGATTTACGAGCAACCGGAAGTGATTAAAGCCTGTCTGGAAGGTCGCATCAGTGATGATAAATTACTGGAGCAATGTTTTGGGGTTAAGGCTGCGGAGATCTTTGATCAGGTTAAGCAGGTACAGATCATCGCCTGTGGAACCAGTTTCCATGCCGGTCTGATTGCTAAGTACTGGATTGAAGATCTGGTTGGCATTCCCTGTATGGTCGAAGTAGCCAGTGAGTATCGCTATCGCACCGTGGTTATTCAGGAAGGCACCTTGTTCCTGACTATCTCTCAATCTGGTGAGACGGCGGATACGCTCGCGGCATTACGTGAAGTTCAGTCACGTGTATTAGCCTCTCTCGTGATCTGTAACGTACCCGGCAGTTCGCTGGTGCGTGAATCAGATCTCGCTCTGATGACCAATGCCGGTCCGGAAATTGGTGTCGCCTCAACAAAGGCATTCACTACACAGCTGATTGCATTGATGCTCACCACTATTGCTCTGGGACGCCGTAATGGTCTGACTGCAGAAGTTGAAGCATCAATTATCCAGGCGCTGAAAAAAGTGCCTCAGCAAGTGCAGGCGGCATTAGAGATGGACAAGGATATTGAGCGGATGGCACAGCCATTTGCTGAGAAACACCACTCCCTGTTCCTGGGACGCGGCACACTCTACCCGGTAGCAAAAGAGGGTGCTCTTAAACTTAAGGAGATCTCTTACATCCACGCGGAATCTTATCCCGCAGGAGAGCTCAAGCATGGCCCGTTGGCTTTGGTGGATAAAGAGATGCCTGTAGTCGCAGTAGCTCCTCAAAACGATATGCTGGATAAACTCAAAGCTAATCTTCAGGAAGTGCGTGCCCGTGGAGGTGAGCTTTTTGTCTTCGCCGGATCGGACAAAGTACAACCAGAAGAGGATATGTATGTGCTCAATATGCCGGAATGTGAAGAGATTATGCAGCCGGTCCTGTATACCATTCCTCTGCAACTGCTCTCATATTATGTCGCGATCCTGAAAGGCACTGATGTCGACCAGCCTCGTAATCTGGCGAAATCGGTTACGGTTGAGTAGGTTAATTCTGTGCAATAAAAAAGGTGTTGGGAAACATTAAAGTTGCTAATAAAACAATATAGTTATTAATAAACCAATAAAGTTGTTAACTATTGTCATCTGAGCTACCTTAGAAATAAGTCAGTTCAGGTGGCAATTTAGTATGGGTAGGAAGAATTACTGGAATTCAGAGGCCAAAAACAGGCGCTGGATAAAAAGCGGGCGTGGTCAGGGGACTGGTTCAAACTATAAACCATGGCTGACGGTTCGAGATGTTGCTTCTAAAGGGCGATCTCATCGAGTTTTTGGCCACCTAACTCAGCGCACTCATCACCTTCTCTCAGATCTTGAACTTGCAACTTTCCTACTCCTTCAATGGCGGCCCTCCACTATTGATATTCGTGAACAGTTTCCATTAGATAGGGAAGTAACGCTTCAGCTTTGTAAGGATTTAGGTATCCAACATCCAAACCATCATGGTTTGGATCAATATATGAGTAGTGACTTTGTCGTTGATGCAAGAGAGAAGGTGAATTCACGTTTTGTGATTCAGGTGAAAACAACTGAGTCACTGAATGACTCTAGAACTATAGAAAAGCTTGAGATTGAGCGGCGTTATTGGTCTGAGAAGCAGATACCTTGGTTTTTAGTGACGGAGAATCAGATACCTTCAACGGTATTTGAAAACATCAATCTGCTTTATAACCACATAGACGATGAAACTGAACTGGGTGAACTTATGATTCAGTTCGAACTGTTCAACAAACACCTGCCAAGAAGTGAAAGTCTCAGAGTTAAAGAGCTGTGTATAAAGCTCGATCTTGCCTACGATTATGAGCCTGGAGAAAGTCTTTACCAGATTAAACGATTGTTGGCCCAGCGATATTTCCATTTTGATATCACACAGCCATTTACCGAATTGCGCTGCTCAGATCTGACAGCTGAAAGCTTTGAGGTATTACAGGAGGTTTGGCGTGTTTCAGGCTAACGAGGTGGTTCAAGTAGCTGAGAATCTCTATCGAGTCCTTCTAACTACAACGCGTCACGCTGTTTGGATTTCACTTGATGATCAAAAAGCATTTCCAGATATAGTTGACCTCTCTCAGCTTGAGGCGTTGATTTTGCAAGAGAAGCTTGTTCGTGCTGATGACCCTTTTTCCTATGTATTGGGTCTACAACCAGAACAGGATTCAAAAGACGCAACTATTCGTGACACGAATTATCGTGTTATCAAGCCAGTAGTTGAAGATCCATATTTCTACATTAAACAGGTACGAGCAAAACGTATTGCTGAGATTCTAGAACTTGGTGAAGTATCAAGGCCTTATATATACAAGTTAGTTCGCAGGTATTGGCAAAGAGGCCAAGTACCCAATGCTCTGTTGCCAGATTACAAGAACTCTGGGGCGAAAGGTCAAAAGAGGATTGCGAAGAATAAGAAGCTAGGTCGGCCAAGAGAAAAAATGGAAGGGACTGGCGCATTAGTAGATGAGGCAACTGAAAGGCTTTTCCGAATCATCATCGATAAATACATACTTAAGAAGAAATTTTCTATCGCAAAGGCTCACCGAAAATTTAAGGGCCTGTATGACAATATAGCTCCTGGCGTACCGGAATCTGAAAAGCCAACAAAGCGGCAGTTTAGTTACTTTTTCAACCGTGAGTACACACATGTTGAAAAGATAAAAGCAGGTGTTCCAGATAGCATATATATGAAGGATATTAGGCCACTTGAAAGTACAGCGACAACGCAAGCTTTAGGCCCTGGCTCACGATATGAAATTGATGCGACTATTGCTGATGTAATATTGGTTTCGGATTATGACCGCAATCAACCTGTTGGAAGGCCAACTGTTTATCTTGTAATAGATGTTTTCTCTCGTTTCATTGTTGGCTGGTATATTGGATTTGAGAATCCCTCTTACGTAGCTGCAATTCAAGCGCTTCATTTAGCACTAACAGATAAAAATCATATAGTTAGAAATCTTGAGATAGACACAGAAAATTTTGAATGGCCTACACCAGGTTTACCTGAAGCAATTCTCGCAGACCGTGGTGAGCTCTTAGGTCATCAAATAGAAGGGCTTGAAGCGAGTAATAAGGTCAGAATAGAGAATACACCTCCTTACAGAGGAGATGCTAAAGGAATTGTAGAGCAACGATTTAGAACTCTGCAGGCAGAATTTAAGGGCTTTGTTCCGGGAGAAGTTTCTGGCCCAACAGTTAGGAAGCGTGGAGGAAAGAACTATTGGTTGGATGGTAAGCTCACAGTGTCAGAATTCATTGAAATTATTGTTTCTTCTATTGTGATGCGTAACTTTGTTGATCCAATGAAGAAGTATGATCGAGCCAAAGACATGCCTGCTGATTTGCCGTCAATTCCTATTCATCTTTGGAATTGGGGCTTACAGAACCGAACAGGGCGTTTACGTAGGGCTAATGCTGAAGCGGTGCGAATAGCATTGCTGCCTAGACAAAAGGCAAGCACATCAATACAGGGAATCTGTTTGTTTGGGATCTACTATTCCGCGCCAGAGATAGTTGAGCTTGGCTGGTTGCATCGATCGGGCAACTCCCCCAGGCCTAAAGAAGTTGAAGTTGCCTATGACCCTAACTTTGCCGATGAAGTGTACTTATTTCACTCTGAGGGAAATCGAGACCATTGGGTTTGCCGAATTACTGATACATCGAGGGAATATAGAGGCTCTACCTTCTGGGAAGTATGGCGAAAACAGAAACAGATTAAAATACAGTCTGCAAAGGACCAGCTCGAATCCGACAGGATTCGGAAACTGCATGAAGACAGAATAGAAGACATCATAACATCGGCTATCAAGGAATCACCTAAGCCTGTCACAACAAATTCAGAACGAATGAAGGGAGTAAGTGGTGCACGTTCTGAACAACTGGAGAAAGAACGTGAACAGCGTCGTCACCAAGTCGTTAAGAACGAACAGCCTGCTAAAGTCGTGCATTTGAATCCGCCTGACGAAAATGATGATTATCCTGACTTCGAAGATGAATTATTTGATGACGGAGACGACTGATGGAACGTCCTAGTCACTTTGTTACTGCGTCTTATACCCCGACAGGTGTTAAGCGCTATGATGACAATCCATTCATTGAAGCGCTCCCACCAATCCTATCGGTTGCTCAAGTAGGTAAGAGTATTAAAGGGAAAATTGAGTATCACCCTGCGGATAGATTAGCCGATCCGAAGTCCAGAATGCATATGGTTGTGTCATTGTTAGACGATTATTTTCAACCTATTTCACAGCACGTCCAGCTACAAGAGAAGATCGACCTAATGCTTCGTATGGGCTATGTCGGAAGGAACATCAATGATGGTTCATTGAACCGTAAGCTCCAGGAGGGTTATGAGTTTATAAAGTCAGGCGGTGAAGTTGCTGCTAACTTTGCTGTGGAAAAAACCACGGCTCGAAGCATGTCTCTTGTGGGTATTTCCGGTGCTGGGAAAAGTAAGTCGCTTGAGCGAGTATTGGCAACGTATCCTCAGGTGATTTACCACGAAAAAGAAAATCGCTTTCAGGTGACGTACCTTAAGATTGAATGCCCTAGCAACGGTGACCTCGAAAGCTTATGCCTTAACTTCTTCAGTGCAGTCGACAGTGTATTGGGTACCGACTATGAGCGCCGCTACGCAAAACAGCGTCTTTCTGTTCCAAAGATGCTGGCTCTAATGCGGCAGACAGCCAATAATCGTGCAATTGGTATTCTGGTAATAGATGAAATCCAACGATTAAGCCAGGTGCGCTCAGGTGGTAAAGAGCCAATGCTGGAGTTTTTTGTAGAGCTAGTGAATACCGTGGGGATTCCGATAGTTTTAGTTGGCACTCCTAAAGCGCGTCCAATATTTGAACTAGAGCTGCAATCTGGCCGGCGCAGTGCAGGACTGGGGGCAATTTACTGGGAAACTATTCCACAATACCTTATTAAAGAAAAAGAAAGGCAGCCAAATACCAATTGGATTCGATTCACGGACAACCTCTGGAAGTATCAATGGTTAAAGCATGGTGGTGATCCACTTAGCGATGAAATAAGAGATTGTTGGTATGACCTTTCCCAAGGTGTCTTAGATATTGTTGTGAAGCTTTTTGTATTGGCGCAGCTCCGCGCTATCGCTAATAAGAAAGAACGAATTACAGTGGGCATTTTGAAATCGGTCTATAAGCAGGAGTTAAAGCCAGTACACCCAATGTTAGATGCATTGCGGTCCTGTGACGCAGATAAAATCGTGAAATACTCCGACATGCGTATTGTCGACCTGGATAAGCGCATTATCCAATTGGGAGCCAAAATCTTAGCGGATGTCCAAAAGCAAGAAGAACAACTGTTTGGAGGAAACCCAGAAGCTCTGAGATTGTACAATTTGGTTTTGCAGTTAGACGAATCATTTGAAGAACAAACAGTTGCTCAATTGGTCACGCGAATAATTAAAGAAAAGCCTGATCTTAGTCTCCCAGAAATGATCCCTGTCATCGTGTCGTGGTATCAGTCAGACGAAACCACTTCAGTAAATAAACAACCAACGGACCGCATTAAAGAAGAGGACTGGGTAGACCTGGATGTCGATGATTGGCGTTACCAGTTTGCCTACTGCAAAGAGGACAACCTGTCGTTAGTTGAGCGACTGGATCAAAATGGCGAAATGTTTGATCTTGAAGGATGGGCAACAGGGTATTAATGCTGGGATTTCCGAAACCTTACTCTGATGAGTTGCTGTATAGCACAGTCGCGAGAGCGGGTGTGCATGATGGGGAGACCTCTCCTAAGCAGTTGTTGGATCAGGTGTTTGAGAATCGGAAAATAATCGCAACGGTGGATCTACCTAGTCATGTTCAATCATTAGCTCAGCAGTACCCAAGTAACAGCGGGCTCAATACAAGCCTCTTAATCGCTCGCCATACACTATGGCCAATTTACGCACCTTTTTTGCCACCTGAGCGAATTAAAAAGCTACGCAACTGGATGGCAGAGCGGTCACAAGGTGCTGCACATTTAGCTTCAGGTATTGCAGCTTCCAGAGTTAAGGCAAAGACCGAATTGTTTGCTTGCAGGCCATGTTTGGCGGAGCAAAGGTTGAAATATGGAGAATGCTATTGGCATCGCCTTTGGCAGGTTCCTTTGGTGAGAATGTGCCCTAAACATGGCGCATTGAGCAGATCGAATGTCGAATTAGATGGCGAGCATCGGCATGCTTTTATCCCGGTAGAATCTGCTGATTTACTTCAAGATGTCCTTGCTAAGGAGCAGGATGAAGTCTTTGCAAAGCAATGTGCTCAGTTACTACTGAGTAATTGTGGAGGGATTAGCTTTGCCCAATGGTCTTTGTTTTATAAACAGTTCGCTGTAAGCCTGAATTATTTAGATGGCTCTAGAATTGACCATTCAAAGACACACGACACTGTTGTTACGTTTTGGGGAAAGCAGTGGCTCGAAGATGTAAGAATTCTTCCCTCGAGAATAGAGACTTCATGGCTTAAATCACTATTCCGCAAGCATAGAAAAAGCTTTAGTTTTGCTGAACATATAGTTGCAATCGTAGCCCTGTCTGATGGGAGGCTAAGTATTAGTGAAGCTATCAATCAAGCTTCGAGCCTAATAATTTCCGCCGCAGAAACTAAGAATCAGTCTGCTCAGAAGCACGACGTAGAACCTGTAGCCCCGCCGAGTCCTGATCAATTGCAGTGGAAAACGCTCCTCAAATCCTACTCGCCAAAAGCTGCACGGCAGATTGATAAGGCATTGTATGCTCGGCTTTATCGTAACAACTACGAATGGTTGATGGAGATCGACAAATCATTCCATACTGAAACCACTCTAAAAAATAATCGAGTCGATTGGTCCAAAAGGGATAGGAAAACTGCTCGAGAGCTAAGGCGTGTCTGTAAGGCTTTGACTGAAAACCTAAACGCACCGCATCTTAGCCGTACCTTCCTGATACATCAGTTGAATCAGCGAGCAACTGTTGAAAAGAATCTAAGCCGATTACCACGTTGTGCAATGTTGTTAACTCTTTATTCTGAAAGCACGACTGAATATCAAGCAAGAAGACTTACGCGTGCCTATTTGTCAATGAGGAAAAAACATCGGGAGATTAAACGCTGGTCGCTACTCAGGGAAGCGGGTTTAAGCGATGAGCGGATGACGGAATTAGTTACTGCGCTTTTAAAGGATATCTTGAGTGAGTAAAAGCAATGCACGATTTAAGAAGCTGGATAATGATTCAAAAGTTATGGGCATTGGCTCTTTGTTTCGTGGCTTAGACCGAAAGGGGTGGGCGATAAATGTAGACTTTACAGGTAAACAATCTCAAAGCATGCAGTTCAGTAATATTCCTGTGCTTGCGAGAAAAAGAGTGTTAAACCCAACTCAGCAGCTAAAGCCTTCTGGATTGCTAATCGATTTTGTTATAAATAATGCTCAAGATTGGGGTATCGCAAAGGCATCTGATTGCCCTGCGTATCATGCCCATCATCACGGCGGTGACGGCAATCAAATGTGTTTTGTTGCGACCGTTAATACTAAACGAGTCTTCATCCCGCAATTAGAATTCGCTCGAGTACTTTTCTATCATGATCCATTTCTTGCTCGACTAAGCCTCCAGCACGACGCTTTGGCCGAAGACTTTATGCTAGGTCTCAGAGAGGATGGTCAGCCATTAATCGTAGTTCGTGAAGGCGCCGAATATCCAGTTTCATACTTTAACCGAGACGATAATCGAAGATTTCTCAGTTGGGTGTTATTAGATAGTGCTGCCAGAGCTTCTTTCGAAAGCATTAGCATGCAGCTTGTCAAAGGACAATTTCAGAAAGGCAGTTACTTACATTGGCACTACCAATTCACTCCACCTCCATTGACGGATGTGAAGCTGGGGGCACGAGGTTGGGAAGATCGCGATTCGGGTAGTTTTTTTGTTTGGGAAATAACCCAGCTAGATAATTTACCATCGGATGTGGAAGGGGAAATCGACTTCTACCACCCAGCCTATGATCGAAGGGTCGGAGGCAAGCCAACCAGAGGCGATAGTAGGCAAGGAGAATCTTCTGATGAGTTCGAACTCGATGATGACGAGTTGTCAGATTCTGATAAAGCGACCCTGACGCTCATATCTAAGCAAGTAACCGTTTCATTTAAGAACCCCCATATAACGAATCGAATAGCGAAAAAGACTAAGGCGGTTAACAACATAGTTGGCGATGGAGACAAAGAGGTTTTGGATAAAGACTTGAGTCCAAATGAAAAGGAAGAATCAGGTAATCTACCCGGAGGTGCATGGAATAATCTGGATGATCAAACGGACGATGTTCACCTTTACCTAGGTAAGTTTCAATCATTTCTCAATATGATATCTGTTCTTGAGTCATCTCACGGCTGCCAGATCTTAAACCAAAGATTAGAAAAATTACCTAGGGTCGGAAGGGGTAATAAACACTGGTTATCAGATACTCAAAACCCTAGATATATGGCCATTGTGGAGCTGATGTTCAATGCTCAACAAGTAACATTGCTAGAGATAGACACTTCCGATAATGCTGCAAAACTATCGACGATGATGATCAAAGGAGTGAATGAAGAGCAATGGGTTCACAATAATATTGATCAAATCACCCAAAAGGTTATGGAAAGGTCGTTGTGTTGGCCTTCAAATTTCTTCAAATTAGTATTAGGAAAGAATGCATTTATGGGAATCCCGCACCCGAAATCTAAAAATCCGGGCGCACTGTCTCCCGAGGAAATTTCCCCCTGGGCTCAACGTTTTGTGAACTGGATGACTCGTTGCTAAATGTCATCTATTCACTTCAAAGCTGATTATCAACGCCTGTTTGGTGATCAATAAACCTGAAAGCCTCTCCTCCTTGACCTTCCTCCAAGCTTCTATATATTGACACTATTGTACTTTTTCGACACTAGTGAGATTTTTCGTCATGAGCGACCCAATACTGACTATCAGAGATGTGGCCGATTACCTCAAGGTAAATGAGCGGACGATATATCGGCTGGCTTCAAGTGGTGAATTACCTGGTTTTAAGGTCGGGAACTCTTGGCGGTTCAAGCAAAGCGAGCTGGAGCAATACATCGCTGCTCAACACAATCGAACCAGTGAATCGAATAAATCTAAAGATAGCTAAGGATCTGGCCTAATGGCACAACTGGAAAATATCGAAGCAATTGAAAAACGCTTATGAAAATCGGCCGATACGTTGCGTGCCAATTCTGAGCTGGCTAGGGAACATGCGATTAAGCCCCTCAGCATGAGACAATCTATGCTCTGATGTGCTGAGGGCTATCCATGGATCACCAACTTTCCTTAGCTGACAGCGAATTCAACAACAAGCGTCGCCAAACTCGCAAAGAGAAGTTTCTTGGCCGTATGGAGAAGCTGATTCCTTGGCAGCGGTTGGAATCAGTGATTGCCCCTCACTACCCAAAGACCGGTAACGGTCGTAGGCCTTATCCGTTATCAACCATGCTGCGCATCCACTGCTTGCAGCAGTGGTATAGCATGAGCGATCCAGCCATGGAGGATGCGCTTTATGAAATCGCCTCCATGCGTTTGTTTGCTGGACTCTCGCTGGATGGCGCGATACCTGATCACACCACGATCATGAACTTCCGTCACCTGCTGGAACGGCATGGTTTGGCTCGAAAAATATTCCACGAGGTTAGCGCCTGGATAAGCGATGCCGGTGTGTTGGTAAAAGAAGGAACGCTGCTGGACGCAACGATCATCGAGGCACCAAGTTCTACCAAGAACAAAGCTGGTGAACGTGACCCTGAAATGCACCAAACCAAGAAAGGCAATCAATGGCACTTCGGAATGAAAGCCCATATCGGCGTTGATGCCAGAACCGGTCTGGCGCATAGTTTCACAACTACCGCGGCTAATGAGCATGACCTCAACCAAGCAGAACACCTTCTTCATGGCAAAGAAGAGTTTATCTTCGCCGACAGTGGTTATCGTGGCGCTGAGAACCGTAAAGAGCTCGAAGATGTAAAAGCGGACTGGCATGTTGCTGAAATACCCAGCAAGGTCAAAGAGCTGAAGAAACATCCACGTATCAATAAGCTCCCATTGAAAACCGAGTATCTGAAAGCCAGTATCCGCGCGAAAGTTGAGCATCCGTTCCGGATCATTAAGTGCCAGTTTGGTTTTACCAAGGCTCGTTATCGTGGGCTGATAAAGAACGACAGTAAGCTAGCTATGCTGTTTGCTCTGGCAAACATTGCTCGCGTGGATCAGATTCTGCGGGAGTAGGATCAATCCGCCTACATGCTGAGAAATCGGCATGCAGGCAGTAATAAATGACCAGCAATCGTGCGATTACGCCGCAAATACAGCTTTCTTGGGAGAGTGAGCTAAAAAGTGGGACTTAATCGCATGTTCCCTGGCATTAATGAATTGGAATTTAGTATTCGTGAAACCTCCGGAATTAGATTTCCGGAGATTTCATATATAGTTAATACCATTTACGAGTATTAAACTCGCTCAATTATCATTGCTATACCTTGCCCAACCCCGATGCACATGGAACATAATGCATATTTTCCACCAGTGCGATGAAGCTGGTAGGTTGCGGTTGTAATTAGACGTGCGCCACTAGCCCCTAAAGGATGACCTAATGCGATTGCACCACCATTCGGATTTACATGAGGACAATCATCTGGCAATCCAAGCTCACGCATAACGGCTAGAGCTTGTGATGCAAAGGCTTCATTTAGCTCTATTACATCCATTTGCTCCAGCGTTAAGCCAGCTTTTTGTAAAACTTTTTTGCAAGCAGGGGCAGGACCAAAGCCCATGATTCTAGGTTCCAATCCAGCTGTTGCCATTGCCACAATTTTGGCTTTTGGCGTGAGGTTGCTGGCTTGAACCGCATCATCTGAAGCAATTAATACAGCACAGGCTCCATCATTTACACCTGAGGCATTGCCTGCTGTAACTGTTCCTCCCTTACGGAATGGGGCGCGGAGTTTTTGAAGGCCTTCCAAAGTAGTTGAGCTTCTAGGGTGCTCATCCTGATTAAATATTTTGGTGTCGCCTTTTCTTTGTGGAAGCTCTACGGGGATGATTTCTGAGTCGAAAGTACCGGATGATATAGCTTGGGTAGTTTTTTGCTGACTTCGGAAAGCAAATAAATCTTGGTCTTCCCTAGAAATAGAAAAATCTTCTGCTACGTTTTCAGCCGTCTCAGGCATAGAATCAACACCAAATTCTGATTCCATTTCGAGATTAACGAAACGCCAGCCAATAGTAGTATCGTAAAGCCCGTTTGGATCGCGTGAGAAAGCTGATTCAGCTTTCCCCATTACAAAAGGGGCTCGAGACATGGATTCTACACCTCCAGCAATTAGGAGATTGGTTTCCTCTGATTTGATAGATCTCGCAGCTATTCCAATTGCATCCATACCAGAGCCGCATAGTCTGTTCACTGTGGTGCCAGCAACGGTTACAGGCAAACCAGCTAATAAAAGTGACATTCTTGCAACGTTACGATTATCTTCGCCTGCTTGGTTGGCGCAGCCGAAAACCACTTCATCAATCAGGGCCGGATCCATTTGAGGGTTGCGTTCTAATAATGCACGTAATGGTATTGCACCCAGGTCATCGGCTCTTATAGATGACAGGCTTCCTCCATAGCGGCCAAAAGGAGTACGAACGGCATCACAAATGAAAGCGTTTTTCATGTTTAGGTCCTTTGAAATTTAAATTTAGTAATGAGTGGCTTCCCCCCTCTCCTTGAACGCAAGGAGCATAGGGGGAGCTTCTATAAAACGAGATAGATATGATGCATCTCGTCTTCTTAAGGGAGGGTTAGGTGGCTCTTCGGCTTTGCCAATAGCGGTAGATTGCAAAGGCAAGGGATGCAATCGTGAGCGAAACGAATAACCAGGTAATAGGGCCTCTAAAGAATATAGAAGGGTCTCCCTTACTGATTAAGAAGGTGCGTCGTAAATTATCTTCAAACATAGGTCCTAAAATAAAACCAATAAGGAATGGAGCCGAAGCAATACCAGCCCGATTGAAGATGAAGCCAAGAAGACCAAATAGAAGCATCAAACCAATATCGAATGTGCTGTTGTTAACTGCGTATGCTCCGTATACACAAAACATCAGGACGATTGGTAAAAGAATAGATTTTGGAATTTCAGCTATAAGAGAGAAGTACCGTATAGCTGTGTTCCCAACAACAACTAGAACTGCTGAACTCACCAATATGCCACAAAATAGAGCATAGACCATGGTTAGATTCTCTTGGAAAAGTACTGGTCCAGGAGTTAGGCCATGAATCATGAAGGCTCCAAGTATGATTGCCGTAATCACATCTCCTGGGATTCCGAGAGATAACAGGGGAATAAGAGTCGCTCCGGCCACTCCATTATTCCCAGCTTCGGAAGCTGCTACACCTTCAACTTCTCCTTTACCAAATTTATCTTTTCTCGGTGAATTACGTTTTGCTTCACTATATGAAATGAATGCTGCAGCAGTGGCCCCTGTGCCTGGAATTGCGCCGATTACGACACCAATCAAGCTGCCTCGGATGATTGATTTTAGGCAGCGCTTAAACTCAGAAAAGCTTAAAGATGCTCCACTAACTGCTGAACGGACGTGAGGTACAATCTTTGACGTGTAAAATTCAAAAACTTCAGGGATCGCGAATAAACCTATGAGGAGAGGAATAAACGATACTCGGTCCATCAAGTCATAGCTGTCGAATGTTAACCTCTGTGAACCATACACAGCATCCAGTCCTATAGTAGAAACAATAATTCCGAGGCTGGCTGCTATAAGGCCTTTGATAACAGAATCGCCAGATACTGAAACAATTATCGTTAGAGAGAAACAAATCAGCCAGAAATATTCAGGCGGGCCAAAATTCAATGCAATTTTTGCTAGATAACCTGCGAAAAAAATTAACGCTATATTCGAAATGAGATCTGCAACACATGATGAGTAAAGAGCAGTTTTCAGGGCTTTTTTTGCATTTCCTTGTTGAGCAAGAGGATATCCATCTAATAGAGTACAGGCAGCTGCAGGGGACCCTGGTGTTCTAATCAAAATTGCAGTTATTGAGCCACCGTACATTCCTCCTTTATAAATTCCTACTAAAAGTAGTATCGCAGTCACTGGCTCTAGTGAAAATGTAAAAGGTAACGCTAAGGCTACCGCCATTGTGGCGGTTAAACCTGGTATTGCTCCGACTATAACGCCTACAAGAACACCCGCAGCGATGGCGATGAAATTGTCGATGCTCAGAAATAAATTTAGTACTTCAGAAAAGTTGTCCATAAGTGCAGTCCAAGAAGAATAAATCTTCAAATGCTTTTCAAATTAGTAGGCTTTACTACCTGGAAATTTTTAGGAATTACTCCCAAATCATCCCAGCGGGTAGCGGGACATTTAGCAAGTGAATGAACAGAAGGGAGATAATTATGGGGAAAGCTAAACCCAGAATGTATACCCATATTTCCCTTAAATGACTCGCTGCAAATAGTGAGAAACATGCCAGAACCCCGCAGACGATGGCTCCAAGCTGCTCAAAAAGAAACATATATATTGAGCACGCTGCTAACATTAGAATCCATCTCGATTTCGGAATTCCTATGTGTAGTTTTTCTGCCTTTGTATGTTTGGGAGGGCGAAAGAACCCTTCAATAGCCATTGCGAAAGACAAAGTGAGGACTAGCCATCCTGCTACAACGGGCATAAAACGAGGAGATAGCATTGGATTACTTAAGTGCCCAGGTTCTTCGATGTAGTTTGGGACTAGGTAAGACAAAAAGAACGTTGCCAGGGCAGCAGTGATTAATCCTAATATTGAATTAGGGTTTAGCCGTCCGTAGTACCTTTCTTCAACCTCTCCAATGTCGGCGTCTAATTTATTCATATGTAATCTCGTCACAAAAGCCCAGATAGAATGGGTGGCTGAATTAACACCAGCCACCCAGTATCTCAGCGTTTAATATTTGCCTTTTTCGCAACTTCCGCCCATTTCCCAACTTCTGAAGAAATAAACGTACGGAATTCATCTCCCGACTCAGTTCCAGCTACTGCACCGAAGCGTGGTAGGAATTCGTTAAAGTCTTTTCCTTCCATTACATTAGATAGTGCATCGATAAGTTTAGTAGTTGCTTCATCAGGTAGAGATTTGTGGGCCACAATTCCAAACCATGCTGATGTGTTAAAACCTTTGAGTCCGTACTGTTCACCTGCTTCACTAACAGTAGGTACATCAGGTAGGAATGGTGAGCGCTTTGGAGTTGTTACGGCCAGTGCTTTTAACTTTCCTGATTGAATATGAGGAAGAACAGTGGGCATATTGTCAAAAGACACGTCCACATCACCAGCAAGCAGAGCTGGCAATGCTTCGCCACTACCTCTGAACGGTACGTGTACCATTTGTGTAGTAGTTGCATTTTTGAATAGCTCACCAGACATATGGACCGAACTGCCCGTTCCCGGAGAGCTGAAAGTTACTTCTTTACTTTTGGCTGCTTCAACAAACTCTTCAAGACTGTTGTAAGGACTATTAGCTGGAACAACCATTACATTCGGGATGGTTATTACTTTCTTAACGAACTTGAAGTCTTCAACAGGATTGAAGCGCAGACCAGGATAAATTGCTGGGCCAATAGCGTGCCCTGGAGAAGCCATCAAGATTGTATGGTCTGCGCCGCGACCACCTCGTGCGAGTTGACCTGTAGCAACAGTAGAGCCTGCTCCAGGGCGGTTTTCTACGACAATGTTACCCAGTTCGTTTTGCATCAAATCCGCAACTTTACGCGAAATCAGATCAGTTGTTCCCCCTGCAGAGTAAGGAACAACAAGGCGAATATTGTCATTTGGCCAATCAGCAGCGTGAACAGCTGAAATGGTTGTGCAAAGTGCTACAGCGCTGAGCGCTGCGGCACTTGCGAAGTTTTTTATCAGTTTCTTCATCCTATTTACCTTTTATTCTCATGTGGATTTCAGATAGTGCGCATAACGAACATAATGTGCGATAAGCGAAACTTAGGTTAACTTTTACACAGTATTTTTCAATCTGCAAGTTTTTTATCGGGATAAGGGTTCTCGAAGTGAAGTTTCCTCTTGCTTTACGGAGTTGTTCTCTACTCGTAGAAAACCCCTTTCCATCATTCCTTTTTCTACAAATAGCTCGTTTGGGGCGATTTGAATTTTCCAAAGAGCTCTTGACAACCTTTGATATTGAAAATACAGTGTTCGGAAAGCGCACCTTGGTTCGTATATCGAACATAGTATGGTGCAAATTATTACATGAAACAGTTATGAATGCGGAGGGCCTGCACATGGCACTTGATCAAGAAACACTGAATCAGTTTGTAGAAACTATTCGTCGCTATGTACGTGAAAGGCTTGTCCCATTGGAAGAGCTGGTGGCTGAGGAAGACCGAATTCCTGAGGACGTTATTGATGAAATGAAAGAGATGGGGCTTTTCGGCATTTCGATCCCTGAGGAATTTGGCGGACTAGGCCTTTCAATGAGTGAAGAGGTCGCGATTATTCAAGAAATGGGGTACACGTCCCCAGTGTTTCGTTCAATGTTTGGGACTAATGTTGGAATCGGGTCTCAAGGGATCATTATGGATGGGACGCCCGAGCAAAAAGAGAAGTATCTCCCTTTGTTGGCGAGCGGAGAATTAGTTGGTTCTTTTGCTTTAACGGAACCAGATGCTGGTTCTGATGCGGGCTCAGTAAGGACCACTGCTCGGCTTGAAGGAGATGTATACATTCTCAATGGAACTAAGAGATTCATAACAAATGCACCTCGTGCAGGGGTGTTTACGGTAATGGCAAGAACTGGAACTCGTGAAGAGGGTGGTAGAGGTGTTTCGGCTTTCTTAGTAGATGCAAATTTATCAGGCATAACACTAGGTAAACCAGATAAAAAAATGGGTCAAAAAGGCTCCCATACATGTGATGTTATTTTTGAAAATGTGCGTGTTCCTAAAGATGCATTAATTGGTGGCGTTGAAGGTCAGGGTTTTAAAACCGCAATGAAAGTTCTTGATCGTGGGAGATTGCATATCAGTGCGCTCAGTGTAGGAACTGCGAAACGTCTTATAGATGAGAGTGTTTCCTATACCAGTGAACGGAAACAGTTCGGAACTGAAATCTGTAATTTTCAACTAGTACAAGCAATGCTTGCAGATAGTCAGACAGAGTACTTTGCTGGCAAGTGTATGGTCGAGGAAATTGCACGTTCTTATGATAGTGGCGAGAAAGTTTCTCTTAATGCTGCAAGTAGCAAATTATTTTGTACTGAAATGGTAGGTCGTGTCGCTGATCGCGCCGTACAGCTTCATGGTGGATCTGGTTACATAAGTGAATATTGTGTTGAGCGTTTCTACCGTGACGTCCGCCTATTCCGCCTTTATGAAGGTACTACCCAAATACAGCAGTTAGTTATCGCGAAACAGATGATTCGTGATTTTAATGAGCAAACTGCATAAGTCGTGAGGAGAGTGTTATGGGTGGGCCATTAGAAGGTATTCGTGTTCTAGATTTGTCTCGTATATTGGCTGGACCTTGGTGTACCCAGATTTTAGCTGATTTGGGAGCTGAGGTTATAAAGATCGAACGTCCTGGAGTGGGAGATGATACCCGTCATTGGGGGCCTCCATGGCTTAAGGATAAGGACGGAAACGAAACTACAGAATCTGCATATTATCTTTCTACTAATAGAGGTAAGCATTCAGTAACTGTTGATATTAGTCAGCCAAGTGGTCAGCAGTTAATTAAAGAGCTGGCTCAAAAAAGCGATATTGTGGTCGAGAATTTTAAGACTGGTGCTTTGGATAAAAAAGGACTTGGTTATAAGCAGCTTTCAGAGCATAACTCTGGACTTATTTACTGTTCAATTACTGGATTCGGCCAGACGGGGCCAATGGCTAATGATGCAGGTTATGACTATCTAATTCAGGCTCAATCTGGATTGATGAGTATAACTGGAGCAGCGGATGGACAGCCAGGAGCAGGCCCTCAGAGAGTTGGCATGGCGGTAGCTGATTTGACTACAGGGATGAATGCCACAGTTGCCATTCTTTCTGCATTACACCATAGGAATAACACAGGTGAAGGGCAGTATATAGATATGGCCCTTCTTGATGTCCAGGTAAGCTGGTTGGCAAATCAGGGGTTGAATTATTTTTGCAGTGGTAAAGCTCCTGGGCGTACCGGTGAGTACCACCCCAATTTAGCTCCATATCAGCCTTTTCCTACGCTTGATGGGCAAGTAATTATTGCTATCGGAAATGATCGACAATTCCAGCAATTTTGTGATGTGGTCGAACGAGCCGAGCTTGCAAAAGACCCTCGTTTTTCAACTAACCCTAGTCGTGTAGAACACAGAGTTGCATTAGTTGAAATTATGTCTGCAATCACTAGTGAAAAGACCAGCGAGTACTGGATGGATGTATTGGTGAGCATCCATGTGCCTTGCGGCCCAATACAAAATATTCAACAGGTATTTGAGGATCCGCAGGTGCTTGCTCGTGACATGAAGTTAGAACTTGAACATCCCGAAATAGGAATGGTACCGGGCATCGCTAACCCAATTAAGTTTTCTAAAAACAAACAGCAATACAGCAAGGCTCCTCCCCTTTTAGGGGAGGACACCGAGGCCGTTTTAAGCAGGGTCTTAAGTAAAAACGAAGAGCAGATTGCTCTTTTACGAGAGCAGTCAGTCCTGTGACAAGAAGTCTGTGAAAGTTATTAGCTTCGGCAGTTGATTATTGTGATAGCCCCATTGGGGGCCGGGTTCGCTGAAAAAGTTCAGTTCAAATGTGAGGGGGAAATACCTCACTAATTTGGTGTTCGTGGTTGAAGAGAGATATGTGGAGGAATCGTAAATGGCAGTAAGTTATGAACTAATTGGTGAGACAGGTGTTATTACTATTGATAATCCGCCAGTAAATGCGTTGTCACACGTAGTTCGTGAGGGCGTTAAAAACGCGGTTATCGCTGCTCAATCCGATAGTTCAAAATCTGTAGTTATTCTCTGCTCTGGACGTACATTTATAGCAGGGGCTGATATCTCTGAATTTGGAAAACCTGCGATTCCCCCGTCACTACCACAGGTGCTTTCGGTAATAGAAAGCTCTGAAAAGCCTGTGATTGCTGCATTACATGGTTCAGCTTTGGGAGGGGGTTTTGAGTTGGCTCTAGCCTGCCACTATCGCTGTGCTTCATCACCCGCCAAAGTAGGTTTGCCTGAAGTTAAATTGGGATTGCTCCCAGGGGCTGGTGGTACTCAGAGGGTTCCTCGCCTCGCGGGAGTGGAAGCTGCACTAGACCTCATTACTTCTGGAAAACCTATTTCTACAGATAAAGCTAATAAATTAGGTTTGGTTGACCGTATCATCACAGGAGATCTACGTGAAGGGGCTCTTGAGTATGCTCAAGAGGTTGTGTTGGGGGATGTCGAGCTAAGGAAGGCTCGTAACATCTCGATCAGCCCAAAGGAAGTTCCAGAAGGTATTTTCGAGTTTTATAAAATAAAACTAGGTAAACGTGCCCGGGGACAATTAGCCCCGCAAAGCATCGTTACATGTATACAGGCTGCAGTTGAATTACCAATGGATGAAGGTTTGAACAAGGAGCGAGAGCTGTTTTTAGAATGCCTGGATTCCGAACAGTCAGCTGCCTTAAGGCACATGTTTTTTGCAGAACGTACCGCTCCAAAGATCAAAGGGTTGGCAGAAGGTATAGAGCCCAGAGCCATATCAAGGGTCGCTATTATCGGTGGTGGCACGATGGGATGTGGGATTGCCATGTGTTTTGCCAATGCTGGAATACCAGTGACACTGCTCGAAATAAGTGCTGATGCCTTGGGCAGGGGGCTTCAAATTATCGACCGAAATTACGATTTGAGTGTTAAAAAAGGTGTTTTCAGTTCGGAAGATGGGATCCTGAAAAAAGGATTTATAACAGGTACTACCCAATATGAAGATTTGTCTGATTGCGACTTAGTTATAGAGGCCGTATTTGAAAGCTTTGAAGTAAAAAAAGAAGTTTTCAGTCGGCTGGATAAGGTATGCAAACCTGAAGCGATTCTAGCGACTAATACCTCCTATCTTGATGTAAACGCTATAGCTGAAATTACTAGCCGCCCTGAGAATGTTGTTGGACTACATTTCTTCAGCCCAGCAAACATCATGAAACTGCTTGAAGTCGTTAGAGGAGAGAAAACTTCTGATGAAGTGCTAGCGACCGCAATGGACATTGCCAAAAAGATTCGGAAGGTTCCTGTTTTAGCGGGTGTTTGCTTTGGGTTCATCGGAAATCGGATGTTACGTCAGTATGTTAGAGAAACTCAGTTATGTTTGATTGAGGGGGCTAGCCCAGAACAAATTGACCAAGTCATGGAAGGTTGGGGAATGGCTATGGGGCCTCTGGCAGTGGGGGATCTATCAGGGCTAGATGTAGCATATAAAGCCCGCCAATCCTTATCTGATCAGGAAAAAGGTGATCCGAAAACTTACTGTATTGCAGATGCTCTAGTAGAGAAAGGAAGGCTTGGGCAAAAGGTAGGTAAGGGGTATTACCTTTATGTAGCCAACAATCGTGGTCGTACAAGTGACCCTGAAGTGCTTGAGATTATTAACGGCCAAGCTCTAAAACATGGTGTTGTTAGGCGCGAAATCAGTGATGGAGAAATTCTCATGCGCCTGACTTTGGCGTTAATAAACGAGGGTTTCAAAATCCTAGAGGAAGGCATTGCCCAAAGACCTAGTGATATCGATGCGGTGTATGTCTTTGGTTATGGTTTCCCCGCTTTTCGAGGAGGACCAATGTTTTATGCTGATCAGTTGGGTCTTAAAAAGGTCTACGAGATGATTTGTAAGCTACAAGAAACAAATGGTTATCAGTATTGGGTTCCGGCGAATTTATTGGAAGAACTTGCTCATAGTAATAAAACGCTAGCTGAATGGGCTGACTCTTAACAATAAAGTTGTTTGGAAGGCGAAACCAAATCGTATAAGCATTAATAAAATAGGCTGAATATCTGCTCTTACTGCTTATTAAGAAAGAGGATAAAGGTGCTGAAAATGAAAGTGTTAGTGACTGTTAAACGCGTTATCGATTACAACGTAAAAGTACGTGTTAAATCCGATAACACCGATGTAGATCTGGCCAATGTAAAAATGGCCCTAAACCCATTCTGTGAAATCGCTGTAGAAGAAGCGGTCCGCCTGAAAGAAGCGGGCACTGCAGAAGAAGTTGTGGTTGTTTCTATCGGCCCTAAAGCCTGTCAGGAACAGATTCGTACCGCACTGGCACTGGGTGCAGATCGCGGTATCCAGATCGAAACCGAAGAAGCACCTGAATCTCTGGGTGTCGCTAAACTGCTGGCTAAAGTGATTGAAGAAGAGCAGCCTGGCCTGGTGATCATGGGTAAACAGGCGATCGACAGCGATAACAACCAGACCGGCCAGATGCTGGCAGCACTGACCGATATGCCACAGGGTACCTTCGCCTCTGAAGTTAAGATCGATGGCGACAAAGTCAACGTAACCCGTGAAGTTGATGGTGGTCTGCAGACCGTTGCGCTGAACATGCCAGCCATCGTTACCACTGACCTGCGTCTGAACGAACCCCGTTACGCCTCCCTGCCTAACATCATGAAAGCCAAGCGTAAGCCACTGGATGTTAAGTCTCCGGCAGACCTGGGTGTAGAGCTGAAAGCTCACACCAAACTGCTGAAAGTGACCCCACCTGCAGAACGTCAGGCGGGCATCAAGGTTGCCAGCGTAGATGAGCTGGTAGAGAAGCTGAAAAACGAAGCGAAAGTGATCTAAGGGGAACTGATATGGCTATTCTGGTAATTGCAGAACACGATAACAGCACCCTGAAAGGTGCAACACTGAACGCTGTTACAGCAGCAACACAGATGGGTGGCGACGTACACCTGCTGGTTGCCGGTGCAAACTGTGGCGCGGTCTCAGAAGCGGGCGCAGCGGTAGCAGGCATCAGCAAAGTGCTGGTAGCAGACAATGCTGCCTACGAGCATCAGCTGGCAGAAAACCTGAGTAAGCTGGTGACTGAAGTGGCAGAAGGCTACAGCCACGTCGTTGCGCCAGCGACTACTACCGGTAAAAATTTCCTGCCACGCGTTGCAGCCCTGCTGGACGTCGCGCAGATTTCCGATATCACCGCCGTTGAATCGGAAAACACCTTCCAGCGTCCAATCTATGCGGGTAACGCGATTGCGACCGTAGAATCTCTGGACCCGGTAAAAGTGATCACCGTACGTGGTACGGCATTTGATGCAGCCGCCGCAGAAGGTGGTTCCGCAACCGTTGAAACACTGGATGCAGTCCACGATGCAGGTATCTCCAGCTTTGTTGGTGAAGAGATGGCTAAATCTGACCGTCCGGAACTGACCGCTGCTAACGTCATCATCTCCGGTGGTCGCGGTATGGGTAACGGTGAAAACTTCGCCATGCTGGAAAAAATCGCCGACAAACTGGGTGCGGCGGTAGGTGCATCCCGTGCTGCGGTTGATGCCGGTTTTGTACCGAACGATATGCAGGTCGGTCAGACTGGTAAGATCGTTGCGCCGGAGCTGTACATCGCTGTTGGTATTTCCGGTGCAATCCAGCATCTGGCAGGTATGAAAGACTCCAAAATCATTGTTGCGATCAACAAAGATGAAGAAGCGCCAATATTCTCCGTAGCGGACTACGGTCTGGTTGCGGATCTGTTTGATGCTGTTCCTGAATTAGAAAAACTACTGTAATTTTTTTAGGGGCTTCACCCGTCTCTGGCGCTTCACTCAAAGCGTATTGGGCTCATTTATTGGGCCCTTTTTTCATCATATAGAGAGGTTTTTGTTTTGGTACGTGAATCGATGGAATTTGATGTTGTTATCGTGGGCGCGGGCCCATCTGGGTTGTCTGCAGCCTGTCGGTTGATGCAGCAGGCAAATGAAACAGAACAGGAACTGACCGTCTGTGTAGTGGAGAAAGGCTCTGAGATCGGGGCACATATTTTGTCTGGTGCGGTAATTGAGACTCGAGCTTTGGATGAGTTGTTCCCCGATTGGAAAGGAATGGGGGCTCCATTGAATACGCCGGTCACAGAAGATCAAATCTTCATGTTGAGAAATGAAGAAGCATCGATCAAGGTGCCGAATATCCTTGTACCTAAAACCATGCATAACCATGGTAACTACATCGTTAGCTTAGGAAATCTCTGTCGTTGGTTGGGTGAGCAGGCAGAACAGTTAGGTGTTGAGATTTTTCCTGGTTTTGCTGCGGCAGAAGTGTTGTATAACGACGATGGCAGTGTAAAAGGTATTGCTACTGGTGATATGGGAATCAGTGAAGCTGGTGAGCAGAAAGATAGCTACATGCCCGGTATGGAGCTACATGCTAAGTACACTATCCTCTCCGAAGGTTGTCGTGGGCATCTGGGTAAGGAGCTGATTGAGAATTTCGATCTCGCTGCCGAAGCTGATGCGCAGCACTACGGTGTGGGCATCAAGGAACTGTGGGATATTGCTCCTGAGAACCATAAACCAGGTCTGGTGTTACATGGTTCCGGTTGGCCATTAAGTGATGGTGCTAGCGGTGGCTTCTTTCTTTATCACACGGATGATAACCAAGTCGTTGTGGGTTTGATCGTAGATCTTAACTACAGTAACCCGTATATCAGCCCGTTTGATGAGTTCCAGCGTATGAAGCACCATCCGGTACTTAAACAGTATCTTGAAGGAGGCAAACGTGTTTCTTATGGTGCCCGTGCGATCACCAAAGGAGGCTTTAATTCGTTACCTAGAATGACTTTTCCTGGTGGTATTGTCACGGGCTGTAACGCTGGTACTTTGAATTTCTCCAAGATCAAAGGTACGCATACGGCAATGAAATCCGGCACCCTCGCTGCGGAAGCCATTTTTGAGGCGCTCCAAAATGGCTGCGAAGGTGGTCAAGAGCTGCAGAGCTTTACTGATAAGTTTGAAAGTTCATGGTTGTACGATGAGCTCTTCCGCTCCCGCAACTTTGGCCCAGCATTGCATAAGTTTGGCCCGATTCTGGGTGGCGGATTTAACTTTATCGATCAGAATTTGTTTTGCGGTAAGATCCCGGTCACGCTACATGATGATAAAGAAGACTATGAGCAGATGTTGCCTGCCAGCGAATGCAAGCCGATCGACTATCTAAAACCGGATGGTGAATTGAGCTTCGATAAGCTATGTTCAGTGTTCCTGTCGAACACCAACCATGAAGAAGATCAACCAATCCATCTGAAATTGAAAGATGAAACGATTCCTCTGAATAGGAATCTGCCCCAGTACGCAGAACCCGCTCAGCGTTATTGCCCAGCGGGTGTTTACGAGGTGATTGAAGAAGGGAAGGAGAAACGTTTCCAAATCAACTCTCAAAATTGTTTGCATTGTAAAACCTGTGATATCAAAGATCCGGCTCAGAATATCCGTTGGGTTGTTCCAGAGGGGATGGGTGGACCTAATTATCCAAATATGTAGCTGGTTATGGGAGTTAATAAGGAATGCGTTAACCATTTTATCAGAAATAGTTAACAGAAAAGGCTATTCAATTATCGAACAAAGTGGGCGATAATCGATCGCAGTATTTTTGAAAAATGGAGTCTGCAATGCCTGAAGAGAGTAACCAGCCTGGTTCCAGTGATAAGGATTTCCTAGCCACCTTTGCTCGGGGCCTTGACGTCATAAAATCTTTTGATGCCGAATCGCCGTCAATGACCTTGACCGATTTGGCTAAAAAAAATGGGTTATCACGTGCATCTGCCCGGCGTTTTCTTCTTACTTTGCAGAAACTAGGGTATGTCAGCAATGATGATAAACATTTTAAGCTGACAGCAAAAATACTGGATTTGGGATATTCCTATTTATCCTCACTTAATTTCACAGAAATTATAACTCCGTATATGGAGGGAGTTGCTCACCAGCTTCGGGAGTCCTGTTCTGCCAACGTACTCGATGGGCAGGATATTGTTTATATCGCACGAATCCCTCGCCGGGGGCTAATACATATCAATCTACAGATAGGTGCTCGCTTACCTGCTTATGCTACTTCTTCAGGCCGTGTATTACTTTCAGGCCTCCCTACTGAACGTCTAGAAACATTTATAAAAGACACCAGCTTTGAGGCTCTCACCCCAAGTACAATGGGACCGGAGGAATTATACATAGAGCTTCAGAATGTTAAGCAGCAGGGCTACGCAATAGTAGATCAAGAGCTTGAACTAGGGATGCGAGCTGTAGCTGTTCCAGTTTATGATCGTCATAAACAAGTACGTTTTGCTATGAATGTTAGTACTCACGTGTCATCTCATTCTGTTGAACAGATTAAGGATGAATTTGTTCCAGTGATGCAAGAAGCTGCTCAGAAAATGTCTGATGTATTACCTTAAAGGATCGTAACCAAGTTGGTATTCGTGAACTTGGGTGGTGAATATTATAACTTGGTGAACTGTCTGCAGTTCTTTAGATACTCAGCAGCTTTTTCTCATATCGGTTCTCATACTCTATCGGTGATAGCTCACCACCAACACGAGTCAGACCAACAGCTTAATCTATCCAATCAGCCTCCCCCCTTCTATTGACTTCACATGCCTCAAACATATACAGCAGATAGCATTTTTATATTCCCCATTGCAATCTTAACCAATTAAAGTGGCTGCCGAGTGATCGGGGGATAACCAAGGTGCCATTTAAGTCTCCGATATAGTAACTGAGTAATTAAAACAGTAACGCAAAAATTTAACCAACCACGCGCAGACCATTTGTGAGGTTTTTTATATCTTTCGCATCGTGGCTTTCTTAGTTACATCCTTAACTAAATGGAGAAAGAATATGACTGCTCAAAGCTTAAAACCAATCATGAAAAATCAATCTGGTGGTAGTGCTGGCTATCCAAGTACGACTGGTAACCCATCGGGTGGTGGCCGCGATAATGGCCCGCGCAAGTAAGTAACAAATGCACTATGGATATATCTGTAGTGCATTAACTTTCACTTCAAGGAGATGGAAATGAAAGCCCCTCTTCCTCCTTACCCAATGCTTGGGGAATGCTATAGGGAACTAGCAGTTGCGCTTGGTACGAAAAATTCAAATCGTGAATTAGATCGATGGGCTAGAGAAGGTGATTTTGATTGGTCCTTGGAGGCGAGGCTTAAGAATAATCTGATCGTGGAGCCTCTGGCTCAGAAGGTAGGAATAGAATTTTCTGTCTTTGTATCAGAGGTATGTGATTGGACATGCCAGCGTCACTTAGCGCTCATAAGGGAAATAGCACTTGATGCCATGACTCGTGAGGAAGCGTTACCACTGCTTTTGGAACATCATTTACTGCCTGGGTTGGCAGCCTTTTTGATCAATTTGCGTAAGGGTATCGATGGGCCTGACTTAAATACGTTTATCCATCCAGATCAGAATCCACTTGATGTTGTTTTTTGTTGGGTAGAAAGCTGCCTTGATATTGAAAGCTCAACTATTGCAAAACACTTCTATCCTACATCACTAGGTAACGATAAAAATGGGCGGGAGGCCTTGAATAGGTGGCGGGATGGTAGCAAAGATCAGTGTCCTGATTTGGCGAGCATCTGTGCAATAGCTGATTTGACCGCAAAAATATATCCTGACTGTATCGTTGAGATAGAGCATCTCAAGGCTTGGCTTTTAGTGGCTCGAATTATCGTCAAATTTGAGAAGAAGATTCCTGAGCTCAAGGCACAAGTGCATCAAAATATAATTGAAGGTGTACCGGCTAGAGATATTGGTTATGTGTTATCTGTCTCCAATGTTCAGAAATCTTCACGAAGAGATGTACTGATCGAACCAGGCTTGATGTTAGGCCATAGGCTTCGTCGGACTACAGATAAACGGAACAATGGTCGTCATGAGATATTTGTAGCTCTAGAAAATTTTGAGCAGACGCTAATTCAGCATGATCGAGAAGGCATATGTGATTATTATCTAAACTGGATGAAGGGACGCTACTACTTGCTTTCAGGCGAGTATCAAGAAGCTTTGAAATTTTATGAACAAGCTGCAGATGGTGCTCTTTATCGATCCGGCGGAACACAAAATGAGGTGTTGGAGGAAGCACTTGCCCTCGCAGCGAAGCTTGGGAAGTTACCTTTGTACAAGCGTTTAAAGCACCGGGCGATAGTATTTGGGGTAAACGTTCTACCACCTATTTCAGATAAACAAATCGCTAATCAAGATGAGATGAAGAAATGGGCTGAAAATTTCACCCGGCTTTTTCCTCCACAAGGGCACTTCCCTACAGTCTGACAGTCTCTACATTAAAGGTATTTTTCTACCTAGAGAAAGCGGAATAGAAGTCGAATTTACTGAAAGTAAATAGGTAAAGGTTAACCAAAACTATATGAATACTGGTTACCAATGATCTATAGTCCATGGTGATAAAAGTTAACAACTCTATTGTCTTATTTTTGTCGTCGTAACCGATGGATAGTCTTAAAGTTAACAACTTTATTATTTTTTCTGAAATTCAGGCCATATATTAAACAATAGGTTATAAGAGTTTTTGTTAACAACTTTATTGTTTATCAACAAAAGGCTGCATAACTGCAGCCTTTTTTATTTGAAACTATGTATCAGCTGTAATCAGCGGGAGTGTAGCCGCCTTCGATACCTTTTGAAGCCAGAGCAACCGCATCGTGGGCATGCAAGCTTTCGAAGTGTTCTACTTTCAGCCAGAAGTCTGTGTATTGTGCCTGATTCTGCAGAGCTTGCTTAACACGACGTGCCGCATCTTCACAGAACATCAGGTTATGACCATTTAAGCGTGCAAACTCTTGCTCGTCTGCACGTTTTACAGCCGTTTGTACTGGTGTTTGCAGGGCGTTTTCAACCAGATCAATCAGGTCTGTCAGAGGGAAGGCTCCCATCTCTTTGCTCAGCTTAACCCATGCCGTAGCCTGACTGCGCTGGCTATGCGGTGTAGCAAAAGAACCCTTCTCAGAGCGTAGCCAGTTTTCTACATCTTCTACGTTGAAGTTTTCTTTACCTGAGAAGTCTTCAGTGAAAGCCTGAGCCAGTATCTGACGTGATAAAGCAGCAGAGCATGGGCAGGTTGAAGAGTATGGAACTCGTGTTGCCAGCTCTAAAACTACTTCATCATCTTTCAGCGTGGCACGCAGGGTTGTGGAATAGCTTTTCCAACCACTGTTGTCGCTTTTCAAAGCATCGCGTTTGATCAGGAAGTCAAAATCAAAGTTCAGGAATACCTGAGTAGAGATGTCGTGATGGCTGTCCAGCAAGTGCGATAAAAAATCAGTCAGAGCGGGTACGTTCAGGGTTTGATTTTCAAAGAAGTTGCTCAATGCCAGGTAAAGGCGTGACATGTGAATGCCTTTTACCTTAGGGTTAACCAGGTTCACATACGTATTCACCCGAGCTTCGATGGCGCGAACACCAAGAGCATTGTCTTCAAAAGTCAGTGGTACGGTAATTCCGTTCATGCCTACCCAGTCAAGAGAACCGTGTATCTCTGGATTTTGGTGACTGGTGATGTCAGGCAAATTGGTCATGAATCTGGTCTTCCAGTTGGTTTTAAACAAGTTGGAGTTTAATCATCCTAAAGGATATTACTCCTTAGTACCTGCATGATTGGGGCTGGTTGAGGAAAAAACAAGAGTACTTATGGAAAAAGAATAGCTGATGGCGAATTAGCAATACCAATTCTCAACCTTATGCGATATTTAATGCGACGTATTAGCCTTGAAAAAGGGCCTGTATTTACCTTAATTTCGCTTAATTGTTGCGTTCAGTTCGGTCTTCGCTGACCGATAATTATGGAACTTATTCAGTAATCATCACTCCAGATTGACTGATAATTGCATTTGAAAACATGTAAATGAGATAAATATCATTTTCTCTATTTACAGTTGGACCAATACAGAATAAAAACAAGTAAAAGCCATTAATTTAGTGGTGATGCTAGGCAGTGTGGGAGGCCCATAGCATGAATGAGCAGGTAACGAGCTTTGCAATTAACTTTATTGCACTTGTTGGTATTTTATTTCTGGTGATCTTTGTTGTCACCATTGTAGTTGCGGTGGTCTTGTACCAGATCGATAAACACCAAACAGCTCAGACAATTCGCAGGAACTATCCCCTGATCGGACGTTTTCGTTATCTCTTTGAGCATATGGGGGAGTTTTTCCGGCAATACTTCTTTGCCATGGATCGGGAAGAGATGCCTTTTAACCGTGCTCAGCGTTCCTGGGTTTATCGTGCTGCCAAAAATGTTGATAGTACCATTGCCTTTGGTTCCAGCCGCGACCTCAGAATTCCTGGCACATATTATTTTTTAAACTGCCCATTCCCCACTCTTAAAGAAGATGCGGTTAAGACCCAATCCCTTCGTATCGGTCCCTATTGCGACCAACCCTATGATGCCGCCTCTTTCTTCAATATATCTGGAATGAGTTATGGCGCACTTTCCCGTCCGGCTATCGAAGCATTGTCTCAAGGTGCTAAGAAAGCCGGTTGCTGGATGAATACAGGGGAGGGCGGAGTCTCGCCTTTTCATCTGGAATCGGGGTGTGACATTGTTTATCAGATTGGTACAGCAAAATATGGCTTACGTGATGAAAAGGGTCTTTTGAGTGATGAGAAACTCAAAGAAAAAGGTTCATTACCTCAGGTCAAAATGTTTGAGATCAAACTCAGCCAGGGAGCGAAACCGGGTAAAGGTGGCATCCTTCCGGGTGAGAAAGTAAATGAAGAAATAGCTGCGGTACGTGGCATTCCCGTGGGGGAGGATTCCCTGAGTCCTAACCGTCATCCAGACATCGCCTCCATCGATGATTTGTTGGATATGGTGGATAGAGTCCGCAAGGTCACCGGGAAACCTTGTGGTTTCAAAATGGTGCTGGGTGAATCTGAATGGCTGGATGAGTTTTTGGATGCGGTGAATGCCCGTGGCGCTGAACATGCTCCCGACTTTATTACACTGGATGGTAGTGATGGCGGTACTGGTGCCGCTCCAATGCCGCTGATGGACAGTGTCGGTTTACCATTAAGAGAAAGTTTACCCATTTTGGTAAATAAACTAATGGCGCATGATTTACGTGAACGTGTCAGGGTTGTCGCGTCGGGTAAATTGATTAACCCAACGGATGTCGCTGCGGCTCTGTGCATGGGAGCTGACTTTACCGTTACCGGACGTGGGTTTATGTTTGCTCTTGGCTGTATTCAGGCATTGCAGTGTAATAAGAACACCTGCCCGACCGGGATCACAACGCATAATCCCGATTTACAAAGAGGCTTGGTGCCAAAGGTGAAAGCAGAGCGGGTAGCTTATTATCACCAACATTTGGTCCATGAGGTGGAGATGATTGCACACTCGTGTGGAGTTACAGAGCCACGCAAGCTGAAGCGTAAACACTGCGCTATTGTTGTGGAAGGCAGCAGATCAATACCTCTGAATATTCTTTATCCAGAGTATTAAAAAGCCCGAAGTTAAAAAAGCCAGTCAATGACTGGCTTTTTTATTGGGCTTAATCGTCTAACCAGCACTCATCAATATTAGCGGACAGTTCTTTTTCTTCCTGGTGCTGCTCGATAGCACGTCTGGCGCGAAGGGCTCGTCTGGATGCCAGTTTTTTCCGCGACAATTGCTCTTCTTCTTCGAAACCTACCAGCAAGTCAAAAACTTCAACCTGGGTTTCATTCAAGCCTTTTGTTTTCTGCAACATAAATAGACTCCTGATCAAATAAATCGGTCAGAAAGCTCTTCAGGTGCCGGCTAAAATAGGCACCTCAATGAGGAGCTCTGAATCAGCATTAGTATCTTTTTTATAATAGCTGTAACTAAATTTCAAACAGTTTTGTAGCGTTTTCAGGCAAGGTTTTTTGCTGCACTGCAACGCCATAATCCGCATCCCAGCTGGATTTTGGGTGATCATAGAGATTGAGCATTGCAGCGATATGAAGAAAAAGTTTAAAAAAAATGACAATCGTACAATTGCCATTTTTACTCTGAAAAGGGATTAGCGGGTTAACTAATGGAAGAGCGTTTATCGTTTTGCCTTAAAGAACGCAGACTGCGCTTAATGGTTTTAAGGTGATCAATAAGACCCGGCCCCAATTTCATGGCTACGCCTACGGCAAGTACATCAATAACAACCAGATGTAGTACTCTTGATGACATTAATGTGCTGAGGTCTTTGTCTTCTTCCAGATCAATATGGATAGGTATGGTTGCCAGTTCTGCCAGTGGTGTATCACTTGGGCATAAAGCGATGACGGTAGTACCTGTTTCCTTGACCAGCTTAACTGTGTGCAGCAGATCTTTGGTGCGTCCGGTTTGAGAGATAGCAACAACCACGTCTCTATCATCTAAAGAAACCGCCGAGATCGCCTGCATATGAGGGTCGGAATATGAAGTGCTTGAGACTTTCAAACGGTGAAATTTATGGGCTGCATCGGTACAAACCGGTGCGGAAGCGCCAAACCCATAAAACTCTACACGTCGGGCATTGGCCAGGGAATCGATGGCGTCTTCGAGAGTTTCTGGGTTCAGTAGCTCTTTGATGTTCAGCAGATTACCGATCATGGAATCAAAGATCTTTTCTTTAAACTCACTTACGGTGTCTTTTGAATCCAGAGAAAACTGTTCAAAGTTGGTATTGCTCGCCAGCCCTTGAGCCAGCATCAATTTGAAATCCTGAAAGCCGTCATAGTCCAGAGCACGACAAAAACGAACCACAGTGGGTTCACTTACGTCGGCTTCTGCGGCCAGGTCTACAATGCGCATATGAATGACTTCATTGGGATTAGCCAGTACATAGTCGGCAACTTTTTGTTCTGATTTTCTCAAGTCTTCACGCGCTTCAGCGATCGACTTTAGTAAATTGACTGAGTTCAATCCTATACCCCAAAAAAACATACCCGCGCTAAGTATAACAACCTTCAGTCATTGGATTCACGTTCAGGTAGAAAAAGCTTTCTGAAAACATCATGGAAACAGTGTTCCGGTCAGTTTTAAAGGTTAAATTTAACTACAAATCCAAATAAAAGCGTTACAATCAGCCCTTTCTAACTGTTCTGGTGAATTGCATGTCTGATCAAAGCCTTGATAAAGAGTTTTATGATCTCAACGATTGGCAACTTGCTGCTTTATGCGCAGCATTATCAGAACGGATGTTTCCAAATTTTGCGCTGTTTGCACGTCTTATGGAATTTGGCGATGTCCAGCAGCTGCGCCGTATTCTCGATGGTGTCTGGGATTATCTTGGTAATTCCGGAGCAAAGATGAATTTTGAGGTGCAGCTGGATAACGTTGAATCCAATATGCCGAATCTGGATGAGTATGACATGTACGGTGCATCACCCGCGCTGGATGCCGTAGTGGCTTTGTGCTCGACGTTGAATACGGTGATTGCATCTGACCCAGGTGAAGTGATTAATGTTGCTAATATGTCTCGTGAATCGGTTGCGACCTTTATTGAGATGACTGCCGATGATCAGACTTCTGATGATGAGTTAGTTCGGTACATTAATACGCATGAACTGATGCAACAGGAAGATGATTTCCAAGCCGTTATTCTGGAAATTTTGCAGGATGATATTTCTCGCACTGAAGCTTTGAGTGAGCTGCGGGAACTGGCGCATAATGATGGTTACAGCAACCTGGGTATTTGCGACAGCGAATAATACTTATGCTTCGAATTGGTCTAATTCTCCTTATTTTACCCTCCATGGCGCTAATGCTGGTTTATTTTATGGATCAGTCAGCCGTAGATGCCTGTTTGGATCAGGGCGGGTCATACAACTACAAGGATGAGGTTTGCGATCTTAATGAGCAGCATCCTTTTGTCCCTCTAATTGCTCGCTACACATTATTGATAAACGCCGCCATGTTACTGTCCGTGATCGGTCTGCTGATGTGTATGAAAGGGTTACTCTGGAAGCCCCGCTAGGAACTTACATGATTAAGAAAATTATCTGGGGAATTCTCCTTACCATTGTCGCTGTGATCGTAGGAGCCTGGTTAACCCAGGACCACTGGTTACCCCAGTGGAATGAAGATCTGGCTCAGCAATCGTCAGAGTACAAAGAAAAAGGGCGGGCTCTGGGCGAGCAAGCCGATCAGCAAGTCTGTTTTGATGAAGCCTTAACCAGCTTTAATCAATGTTCCGGATTTGCCTGCACCATTAAACACGGCAAGTTTCTGAAAGCTTGTTGGGAAAAGGCAGCTCCTACAGATGGATTCTGTGAAGGGGTTCCAGCGTACAATGAAGAAAAAACGGAAGATGAAAAAAGCTGGGCACGACATGAATGCTGGGGACGTGACATTCGCGGAGAAGGTTGCCGCCTCTTAATGAGACAGCAACAGTTGCTGTGTTCAAAACAGTTGAAAACGGATTAAACCGTTAATACCAGCTTACCTTTTACTTTACCGGTTTTACTGAGCTCAAACGCCTGTGCTGCATCCTGTAGCGGGAACGTTTGAGCTAAGAGCAATGTCAGCTTACGGTCGGCATACAGACCCGCTAAGCGGTCAAGTTGCTCGGCATTAGGTTCAACCCGAATCGGTTCTACCCGGACTTTCATCTTTTTCCCTGCGGCGATCACTTCATCTTTTGTGACAGAAGGCAGGGTTACCAGAGTGCCGCCCGGTTTTACACAGCGCAGCGCATCTATACCCACTTCACCGCCAACGCCATCAATGACCAGATCCACGTTGTTAATATGATCGGTGAGGTTTTCTTTACGATAATCCAGGACCAGGTCGGCCCCCAGGGATGTTAGAAACTCATGGTTTTCCGGTGAAGCTGTGGCAATCACACGCGCGCCCATCCATTTCGCCAGCTGTACTGCAAGATGACCTACGCCACCAGCGCCTGCAAGTACCACAACCTGTTTAGAGGCCTGCAATTGGCCTTTATCAAACAGAGCCTGCCATGCGGTTAATCCTGCCAGAGCAAGGCCGGCGGCGGCTTCTACTGGCAGTTCAGCCGGACGCAGACTGATCTGGTCCGCAGGAACAGCAATATACTCGGCAAAGCAGCCTGCACGTTCCGGGAAATTTATGAATCCGAAGACCTCATCTCCGGTTTTAAAGTCGCTGACGTCATCTGCGACTGCCGTCACAGTGCCTGCAAACTCCCATCCAGGGATAAAAGGTAATTCGCCGATAAATGGCGCGGCGCCCCCGCCAGCGCAGGTTTTCCAGTCAATCGGATTGACCCCGGCTGCGAGGTTTTTTACCAGAACCTGTCCCTGATTCAGTTCTGGTTTAGGCAGGTCGGTATATGTTAATTGCTCGCTGGAACCGAACTGACTGATCTGTAAGGCTTTCATTGACTACTCCGTTGAACTTTACGGTGCCAGATAACAGTGTTTTTTGTTAGTCTTGGCTTTCTACTACAGGGACCATCTAGATTAGAACTGGTTCCACTTTATACTGGCAATAAGTAAAGGCGAATGTGATGTATCTGGCAATATTAGAGCAGTTTTTATTTTGGGGTGGTTTGCTGGTATTTCTGATATCACTGGCAATGTATGTTGGCCGTACCAAAGATTATAAATCTTTGATCGAGTTCTGGAAGCCAACGATGGAGATGACTCCAAAGGAGTTCAATGTAAACCGTGCAGGGTTAATTATGATGATTACCGCTATTGCAATACGGATCGCACTGTTTTTGATTTATTAAGGTAAATATGAAAGGAAATCCATTTCAGGGAGCAGGCTATCTGGTACGTGGCCTGAAAATGTTACCTGATCCACAGATCAGGCCCTTTGTGCTGGTGCCGCTGTTAACCAATATCATCCTGTTTATCGCTGCGATCTGGATGTTGTTCAGCAATTTTGGTGGTTGGGTGGATTATTTGATCTCAACCTTTCTGCCGGACTGGGAATGGTTGCAGTTCCTGCATTATCTACTTTGGCCCTTGATGGCTCTCATAGTGATCGTGTTTGTTTACTATGGTTTTTCCATAGTTGCGAACCTGATAGCCGCACCGTTTAATGGCTTCCTTTCAGAGAAAGTGGAAAAACGCCTGCGTGGGGATGTTATTCAGGATGAGGGTTGGCAAGCTGTATTGGCGCTTGTTCCCCGTGCTATAGGTCGCGAGCTGGCTAAATTAGCTTACTATCTACCGCGTTTGTTGTTCCTTCTGATTTTATCCTTTATCCCGGTCATCAATATTGTTGCGCCGCTACTCTGGATACTCTTTGGTGCCTGGATGATGGCCATACAGTATTGTGATTACCCTATGGATAACAATAAGGTCAGCTTTAAGAATATGAAGAATATGCTTAAGGCCGATCGACTGACATCATTAGGCTTTGGCGGTTTGATACAGGTGGGGATGATGGTTCCGATCCTGAACCTGATTCTTATGCCCGCTGCGGTAGTTGGTGCAACAATCTACTGGGTGGAAGGTCACGTATCGGTTGAAAAGGATCTGGACCAGAAACGTCTGAAGTAAATTAAAGGGATGGCTGTGACGTGTTGCCTTCGGGTTTCCGCTCTATATGCAGAGGCTCATCGTCCTGCCATTCGGCCTCCTTTTTGGTAACAGCCTCCGTCGGGAAGTGGCAGGTAAAGTTACTGCCTTTGTTAACCTTACTTTTAATCGTCAGCTGGCCACCATGACGAGCCAGAACGTGTTTTACAATGGCCAGGCCAAGGCCGGTGCCACCGCTTGCTGAGGAGCGGCTTTCATCAACCCTGTAGAAACGTTCAGTCAGGCGTGGCAGGTGAATAGACTCAATTCCGGGTCCATTGTCTTTAACTGAGAAATGGCCGCCATCTTTATCCTGCCACCAGCGAATACGGATACGGCCTTCAGCGGGCGTATATCGAACGGCATTGTAAACCAGATTCGAGAACGCGCTGTGCAGCTCAAGCTCCTGCCCCAGAAGATCGTGGGCATCGTCCAGTTCAACTACAAATTTATGACCGCCACGTCCCTGAGATAGATGTTCTGCCCCTTCCAGAATATTCTGCACCATATTATGGATCTGAATCGGTTGTTCATCGGAAATATGGTGGCTGGCTTCCAAGCGAGAAAGCAGGAGCAGATCGGATACCAGATTTTCCATGCGCCGGGTCTGCTGATGCATAGAACCTAAGCCACGGGTGAGCGGCGCGGGTAGATCCTGGTCAAGGAAGGTCTCCAGGTAGCCACGAACCACTGTAAGCGGCGTTCTTAATTCATGTGAGGCATTGGCCACAAAATCCTGACGCGTCTGTTCAAGGCGTCTGAGACGCGTTACATCACGGGCAACCAGGAGTCGGTCGCCATCACCAAATGGCGTAATCTGAAACTGAATCTGCAGGTCAGAATGCGCAGGTGAAGGCAGGGTAATCGGGTCGGAGTAATCTTCACGTTTAAAGTAACGAATGAAACGAGGATCACGTAACAGGTTCATGATCGGTTTACCGCGATCAGAACGGTCATTTAAACCGAGCAAGCGGTTAGCAGAGGTATTCCACCATTCAAGGTTATTGTTGGAATCCACAATCACTATGGCATCAGGTAAGGCAGTCGTGGATTCCTGAAAACGGTTGATCACATTGCGTAGCAGGTTTTCACGGGATTCCTGGCGACGGCTCAAGCGGGAGAGTTCGTCAAAGACTTCCCCCCAATGTCCGGAACTTTCAGGGGGTTCATTGAGTTCATCACGATCCAGTAGCCATTCACTGAGTCGATTGAACTGTTTGACCTGATACAGAGCCCAGATAAACAGCGCGATTGCGACCGTCCATCCGGGTGAACCTATGAAGAATCCGAATACAAAAGCTATTCCACTCACCAGCAATAAACTGGTTAACATCGAGTGGCGATTTTTTTGCATGGTTAATCCTTCTGCATAGGCTTATTAGGCAACGTGGGAAGAGAATCTGTACCCTGTTCCGCGAACTGTTTGTACCAGATATTCATGACGCTCGCCCAGTGCTTTACGCAGGCGACGGATATGAACATCAACAGTACGTTCTTCCACATATACGTTTCCGCCCCAAACCATATCCAGCAGTTGGCTACGTGAATAAGCGCGGTCCTGATGTGTCATGAAGAATTGTAGCAGACGGAACTCGGTAGGTCCTAGCTCTACAGGCTTCTCTTCAGAAGTTACACGGTGCGAGATTGGGTCCAGTGTCAGACCATCTACAGTCACCGGTTCTTCGATACCTTTTGGAGTGGTGCGGCGCAGAACCGCTTTCAGGCGGGCTACCAGTTCACGGGGTGAAAAGGGCTTGGTGATGTAATCATCTACACCGGCTTCAAGACCTTTAATTTTGTTTTCTTCGTCGCCTTTGGCCGTCAGCATGATGATCGGAATATCTGCTGTGGTTTCGTCTTTACGCAGGCGGCGGGCAAACTCAATACCACTGGCGCCTGGCATCATCCAGTCCAGCAGAACCATATCCGGCTTATCATCAACGATCAGACCGTGTGCATCGTTAGCGTTTTCAGCTTCGAAGCAGTCATAGCCAGCCATCTCAAGAGCGACAGCGATCATTTCACGAATTGGTGCTTCATCATCTACGATCAGCACACGTTTAGAAGCAGACATGTAATTGCCCTTTATCTCAATTTATCGACGCGGATATTAGAAGACAATAGTGTTACACAAATATGACAAGTTGCGACATTTGGCAAGGAAGTCGAGAAAAAAGAGGCCTAAAATCAGAGTTGTTGGATAAAGTAGTCTGCGGCAATGCCTATGAAGACTACTAAACCAGTGTAATGGTTATGCAAAAATGCTTTAAAACATTCTTCTCTTTCACGGTATTGGATCAGGCGTTGCTGGTGGACAAAAGTGCCTATGGCAGCCGCAACCCCGATAAAATAGGCAACTCCCATTTCAAGCTGTAAACCTAATAAAATCAGTGCCAGTGCGGTCAAGATTTGCAATATGCCAATAATCAGTTTGTCTGCATCTCCGAAGAGAACCGCCGTTGATTTCACACCGATTTTAAGGTCATCGTCACGGTCCACCATTGCGTACATGGTGTCGTAGGCGACTGTCCAGATCAGTTTTAGGGTGAAGATCAGCCATGCAATAGCGGGCAGAGTTTCATTAACAGCGGTAAAAGCCATAGGTATGGCCCAGGCAAAGGCCGCGCCCAATACAACCTGAGGCAGGTGAGTATGGCGCTTCATAAATGGGTAACATGCGGCTAAAAGTAACCCGCCAAAAGACATTAAAACAGTCATCTGGTTGGTAAACAGAACCAGAACAAAGGCGCACAGCATCAACACAGTGAATAACAGCAGGGCTTCTTTAGCTGTGACGTGCCCAGAGGGAATAGGGCGGTTGGCGGTACGTTTTACATGGCCATCAATTTTCCGGTCTGCAAAATCGTTAATAACACAGCCTGCCGAACGGGTCAGGAAAACCCCCAGAGTAAAAATCACCAGCAGATGCAGTGGAGGAACACCTTCAGAAGCGATCCACAGAGCCCAATAAGTGGGCCATAGGAGTAGAAGAGTGCCAATTGGTTTGTCGATACGCATGAGTTGGCCGAAGTAAAGAAACTTCTCTTTGCTGAATAGCTCACTTAACTGCATGGAAGAGGACATATTTCTGGTTTTATTTTCAGAAGATTAAGTGGCTTTAGTTTACCTGCAGTAGCTCAGGGAGGAAAACTTCACAGACTAAAAGTGGCTTATTGGATAGAAAAAAAACAGAACGTCTCGCCCAGAGCTTGCGACCATCATTTAATTTAAGGTGGCTGATCTGGAGCGGACCTCGTTTCATACTGGGGTCACTGAAAAGTAAGTGGCCCAGAGAGCGGTTACCGAGCATACGCAGTTGCCTCTGCCTTCCGGTGAGCGTGGTTGCTGGGATTATAGAACGGGCATACACCCAGTCTTTGCCATTTCCCTTAAGGCGTACCTCTCGCACAAGCGCAAACTGCCGACTACGCATGTTCAGAGCTTTGGCTTCTGAACGGGTAGGTAGAAACCAGCCCTGTCTAACCACCTCAACTTTAAAGTCACCATGGCTTTGCTTAACAAGTCTTTGTGTCAGAGAGCCGCTATCAACCAGCCACGAATACCATTCGGTAGGTGCTACTTGATGATAGGGGCGGCGCAGAGTTATCCAGCGACTATCAAAACTTTGGCGGGTGAGTGCAGTTTGTACGGGCACGTGTCCGGTCCTTTAAACCAGTGCTTTAAATGAGTCGCGCTATAGTAGCAGAAACTTTGCCCGGGAACCTATGAGCTGGTGTTGTTTTACTGCTGTAAATTAGGGAGCCTGAGTGCTGCACGAGTCATAGGTACGTTACCTATTTTCTGCTTGCTGAGGTAAGATGCCGACATGATGAAACAGCTATTTAAATTTCCCCCGGAACAGGCCCCGACCCTTACACAGGAATGGGTAGAAGCAATTGTGGTTGGGTTGAACTTATGCCCATTTGCCGCACCCGAAGTCAAAAACAAAGCTATACGCTATGCCGTATCGCATGGGGATAAAGCTGAAGCTGTCGTACAGGATTTCCTGACTGAGTTGGATAAGATTCAGAACGCAGAAGAGACAGAGCTCTCCACGACCTTATTGTGCTTTACCCAGGTTGCGGATGATTTTGAGGAGTTTCTGGATATTCTCGACATATGCCAACAGAATCTTGAAAGTTCTGGGCTGGATGGCGTTTTTCAATTAGCCAGTTTTCATCCCGAATACTGCTTTTCGGGTGTTGATAAAGACGATATTACTAACTGGACCAACCGAGCGCCTTTCCCGACAATTCATCTTATTCGCGAAGGTCAGATGAGCCGGGTACTGACCCATTTCAAAAAACCAGATGAGATTCCAGAAAGGAATATGGCTTTAATGGAGACTTTGGGTAAACAGGGGCTTATCCAAAAGTTTCCGCCATTAGCGCAGTACTGGGCGGAAGATTAAGCAAACCCTTCGGCGATTCTTCGTTTTAATAATGGTTGTGCCCAGTCTATAAAGACCCGGCTTCGTGACGACTGCTGCCGGGAATGTGGGTATACCAGATTGATGGGTAATGGCGGCAGCGAGTAATCCTCTAGAATAGCTATGAGTTTGCCCTGTGCAATATGTGGCCCTACCTGATAGCTGAGAAACTGGCCGATTCCCAAACCATCACAGCAGGCATCTCTGGCGGCTTCTACATGGTTGGTTTTAAATTTCCCTGCAATTCTGATTTTGTTGACACTGCCCCGATCATAGAAGGGCCATTCCGGCGCACTGTTAAGTGCGGTTAAGTGAATGCAGTCGTGGTTAATAATTTCAGTAGGGCTTTCAGGCATGCCGGCCTTGGCAATGTAGTCCGGGCTGGCACAGATAATGTGTCCCAGTGTGCCAACAGGTTTAGCAATCAGGGTGGAATCCGGTAAAGAACCAATCCTCAGAGCTATATCTATGCCCTCTTCGAGCAGATCAACGACACGGTCCAGCAGGATCAGTTCAATCTCCATATTTGGAAACTGCTCAAGAAATTCATTAATCACCGGGCTTAAGTGCATCCGCCCGAAGGTAACCGGAGCCGTCACGCGTAATAAGCCGGTTGGGTTGCTCTGCTTCTGGTTCAGTGCATTTTCGGCATCTTCTACCTCATGCAGAATCTGCCGACAGCGACGATAGTACTCTCTGCCTTCCTCTGTAAGGTTTAAGCGCCTCGTGGTTCTGATCAGCAGCTGCACACCCAGAACTTCTTCTAATGCTGCCAGAGTCCTGACAACTGAGGACTGGGACATAGATAGCTTTTCTGCAGCAGCACTCATGCTGCCACAATCCACAATTTTGACGAAAGTGGTCATTGCTTTGAGTTTGTTCATCTCGGCATATTAATGCGATTTTTGCATTATTGATATTAATAAAAGCATATTTATTGTGCATTCTGGGTAAATCATAATGATTGCAAGATTGGTTGCAGTAGAGAGTGATGATGGCCCATAGGTTTAGTGAACTGACATTTACACCCTCCGTTATTCGGGTACAGGAGCACTATGGTACAGCTGCCCGTGTAGCCGAGGTCAGAAACCGGATGCCCGATTTTGATCTGTTTAGTTCTCGGGAAATCGAGTTTATTCAGGCCAGGGATAGCTTTTATATGGCGACGGTTTCGGAAAATGGCTGGCCTTATATTCAGCACCGAGGAGGTGAGGCCGGCTTTATAAAAGTGTTGGATGAAACCTCTTTAGCCTTTTTGAATTACTCTGGTAATGGTCAGTACCAGAGTCAGGGTAATTTCATTGCTGAAAATAAGGTTGCGCTTTTTTTGATGAGTTACTCACAAAAAAGGCGATTAAAGCTGCTAGGCAGGGCTGAGATGTTTACTGCCGAGAAACTGCCTGCTGAATTAAATCACTTCAAAACTGAGATACGTACGAACCCCCGGGTTGAATCTGTGATCCGGATTCAGCTGGAAGCGTTTGATTGGAATTGCCCTCAATATATAACACCTCGTTACACAGAGGCTGAATTTGCAGAACGAACAGGAGAATAAAATGAAACTGTATGACCTGGAACTATCTGGTAACTGTTACAAAGTCAGGCTGTTCGCAGCATTAGCAGGAATCGAGATTGATATTGAAGCCGTAGACTTCCTAGCGGGAGACCATAAGAAATCCCCGGTTATTGATCTTAACCCCTGGGGAGAGTTACCCACTTTTACTGACGGAGATCTGGTCCTACGGGATTCGCAAGCGATTCTGGTTTATCTCGCACAAGCCTATGCAGATGAGAAGTGGTACCCAGCTTCTGCGGCGGCCAGAGCTGAGATTCAACAGTGGTTATCCACCTCAGCAAATGAGATCCAGCATGGCCCTGCTGACGCACGTTTGATTGATAAATTCGGATTCAATCTGGATAAAGAACATTCACTGGTGATTTCAGAGCGTATCCTGGGGCTGCTGGAAGCGCATTTAGAGGCAAATGACTGGCTGGCATTAGGACACCCCACAATCGCCGATTGTGCTGCGATGCCATACGTAGGCCTGGCATGGGAAGGTGGAGTTTCTCTTGATGATTATCCGCACATTCAGGGCTGGATCGATAGGATAAAAGCCTTACCAGGCTTTATTCCGATGCCTGGGATATAACCCGGTCGCGCCCCGCGTTTTTTGCTTGATAAAGGGCCTGGTCAGCTTGGCTGATCAGGTCATGGGGGGAGCCCTCGTGAAAAGGTGACAGGCAGGCAACTCCGGCACTGATTGTTACAACCCCCTTCGTTGTGGACTTTTCATGCTCTATGTTCAGTTCTTTGACGGCCTGATTCATTTTATTGGCCAGTACTTCCGCACCTTTCAGGTCTGTATCCGGGAGGATAATGGCAAATTCTTCACCACCGTATCGACATACCAGATCATGTGCCCGTTGGATGGTAGCGCTAATCGCTTTGGCAACGGTTCTGAGACAACCATCACCCGCTAAATGACCATAAAAGTCGTTAAATGCTTTAAAGTGGTCGATATCAAGCATAATTAATGCAATTTTACGTTTTGCACGTTTAACTCTGCGCCATTCTGTTTCAATACTGCGTTCGAACTCTCTGCGGTTATTCACCTGGGTTAAACCATCAATTCGTGCAGATCTTGCCAATAGGTCTTGTGATTGTTTTAGCTGCATCAAGATCTGGACCCGGGACAGCAGAATTACCGGAGAGCGGGTGAGAACCAGAAAATCAGATGCACCAGCACTGTAGGCTTCCAGTTCAATATGGTCATCTTCTTCATTGCTTACCAGCGCTAGCGGTAATGGTGAGTCTTCCTTATGCTGCGTGATCTCTTTGCATAAACTCAACATCTGCGGCCACTGATCTTCGGTGGATAGCAGCAATAATTGCGGTGGATCCTCTTTGAGCAAAGTTTTTAACTCATGGAGATTGGCTGGCAACAGAATATTGTAATCAGCCCTCAGGCTTGAGATTAAAGGCCAGATAGATTCGATACCATGATCCGAATAGATAGCTATGGTTTGTTGTTCTATCTGAACATGGCTTTCACCGGGCAATGCCTGGGCACTGATCTCTTCACCCTTAAAGAATGCCAAAAGGTCTTCAGTACCTGGCAGGCCGAGTGAAATGCGGCCATCCATAGCTTCCAGAACCGGAATTCTGCGGTTGTACTCACCGTTCTCCCAATTTTTCTGCCAGAAAGACAGAGTGTTTTCTTCGTCAGATTCAATATCTACTTCTGCTGGAAGGTCTGCGGCAACCAGGCATTCAAAAATGACGGATACATCTGAAATATCTTTACCTTCAATCCAAAGGGCCTGGTATAGAAGATGACGCAGCTCGGTAGCCTTTGTTTTATCTATAGTCTCAGCATGGATCACACACAGGCTCGCAAAACGGCTGTCACTGCGTTTTTTAGGTAGCGCAAGCTCTACATGAGGGGCGAGGGTACGGACAATAAAAACATCACTGGCCAGCTCTGCCTGACTTTCTGCGGTTGAGTTGTACATATCCAGATCAGGGGCATGTTCAATAAGGCGCCAGTCAACCTGATCCATCAGACCAAAACTAATGAGTTGCTCATGCAGCGCATAGCTGAAAGGGCAATTCAGATCCGCATATACGGTATATCTCGCCATAAACTATCCAATATGATCCCTGAATGGAGTACTTACCTCTTTAAGTATCGGCTAAAAAAAGGTTTTTTGAGTTTATTTAGTTGATGAGTGGTTACCCGTTTTGATGCTTAGCTTTGCAAAAGGCACAAAAAAAGCAGCCACAGGGCTGCTTTTTAAACTCAAGAGAGTGGACTTACTCTTCTTCAGCAACGGCCTTTTTGATCTGCTTCAGGGAGCTGTGACGTACATCTGTACCACTCACCAGATAGATCAGATGGGTAGCCATTGCACGCGCGTGGTCACCGATACGTTCCAGACTACGCAGAACCCAGATCACGTTCATAACGCTGGAGATTGAACGCGGATCTTCCATCATGTAAGTAGCCAGAGAACGCATTGCTGAGCTGTATTCCTGGTCTACAGACTTATCCATCTTAGCAACACGGTATGCCAGCTCAGTATCGTTACGAGCAAAGGCTGTCAGTACATCTTTAACCATTTCACGGATCAGGTTACCGATGTGACGGACTTCCTGATAACCACGAGGCGACTCGCCTTCTTCAACGAGATCGATAGCGTGACGGCAGATACGGCTTGCTTCGTCACCCATACGTTCCAGATTAGTGGTTGCTTTGGAAACAGCGATGATCAGACGCAGGTCGCTGGCAGCAGGCTGGCGGCGGGCAATGATGGTTGTACATTGCTCATCGATCAGCAGTTCCATCTCGTTGGTTTGCTTATCCACCTTCTGAGAGGACTCAGCCAGTTCAACGTCACCATTAAGCAGCGCATCGATGCAATCGTGAACCTGACGCTCAACCATACCGCCCATAGTCAGCAGTTGAGTGCGGATCAGTTCCAGTTCTTCATTAAACTGCTGCGAAATATGAGCAGAGTAATTGTCATTATTAAGTTCCATATCGACTTTGACCTTTCCTCAAATTAACCGTAACGACCAGTAATGTAGTCTTCAGTTTGTTTCTTCTCAGGATTGGTGAACAGAGTATCTGTTACGCCAAACTCGATCAGATCGCCCATGTACATGAATGCAGTGTAATCCGATACACGTGCAGCCTGTTGCATGTTGTGAGTTACGATCACGATGGTGAAGTCTTTCTTCAGCTCGTGAATCAGTTCCTCAATCTTCAAGGTAGAGATTGGATCCAGTGCAGATGCTGGTTCGTCCAACAGCAGAACTTCAGGTTTAACTGCAATTGTACGCGCAATTACCAGACGCTGCTGCTGACCACCGGACATGCCCAGTGCGCTTTCGTGCAAACGATCTTTTACTTCATCCCACAGAGCGGCAGATTTAAGTGCCCACTCAACGGTTTCGTCGATTACGCGCTTTTTGTTAATGCCCTGAATACGCAGGCCATAAGCAACGTTCTCGTAGATTGATTTAGGGAACGGGTTTGGCTTCTGGAATACCATGCCAACACGGCGACGCAATTCCGCGATCTCGACACTACGGTCATAGATATTGCGGTCATCCATACGGATCTCACCGGTGATATGGCAGTCATCTACCAGATCATTCATACGGTTAAAGCAGCGCAGTAGTGTGGATTTACCACAGCCGGATGGGCCGATAAACGCCGTTACGCGGTTTTTCGGGATAACCATGTCGATACCGTGCAGAGCTTCGTTATCGCCATAGCTGAGTTTCAGGTCCTTTACTTCAAGCGCCAAAGTCTCGTCATTCAGGTCCAGTGTACGGCTGTCTCGCTGCATAGAAGAAATATCAATTGCGTGTGTTTTAGCTTCGCTAGTCATTTTAGCAACCTTTTAAATAATTCTGTCCGATAGTTACATTTCAAGCGCTTTGTATTTCTCGCGTAGGTGGTTTCGAATCTGGATAGCTGACAAGTTCAGCATCGCGATTACAGCCACCAGCAAGAGCGCCGTTGCATATACCAGCGGACGAGCCGCTTCAACATTCGGGCTTTGGAAACCAACATCATAGATGTGGAAACCCAAGTGCATAAATTTCTGATCCAGGTGCAGGAACGGGTAGTTACCATCTAATGGCAGACTTGGTGCAAGTTTTACTACACCTACCAGCATCAATGGTGCTACCTCACCCGCAGCTCGGGCAATCGCCAGAATAACACCGGTCATGATCGCCGGGCTGGCCATTGGGATTACAATTTTCATCAGGGTTTCGAACTTAGTCGCACCCAGTGCCAGTGAACCTTCACGTATCGCACGTGGGATACGGGTCAGGCCTTCCTCTGTAGCTACAATTACTACCGGTACGGTCAGCAGAGCCAGAGTGATAGAAGCCCACAACAGACCCGGTGTACCGAAGGTAGGTGCTGGTTTCGCTTCCGGGAAGAATGCATCATCTATGTGACCACCGAGGAAGTAAACAAAGAAACCAAGACCGAATACACCGTATACAATGGAAGGTACACCCGCCAGGTTGTTTACAGCGATACGGATAACCCGGGTTACGAAACCCTGTTTCGCATATTCACGTAGATATACCGCAGCAACTACACCAAATGGTGTCACCATTACGGACATGATCAGTACCATCAACACGGTACCGTAAATAGCTGGGAAGATACCGCCTTCAGTGTTTGCTTCGCGTGGGTCATCGCTTAGGAATTCCCATACTTTAGCAAAGTAGTGACCGATCTTGCCGCCGATACTCATATCATTAGGCAGGAATGCACGAACAACCCACGAAACCTTGAACTCAACAACCTTGCCATTGGCAATTTCAGCGGTGATGGTATCGCGGTTAGAAGCGTTGTAGAGAGCCAGAAGCTCGTCCTGCAGTGCTTCATACTCCTCGTCGAGCTCTTTACGGCGATCATCAATCTCCTGATAGCGAGCCGGGTCGGTTACTTCTTTCAACTGCAGTGAACGTTCTTTCAGACGCAAGCGTTCCATTTCATAGTTGATGGAACCGATCTGGTCTTTCTCGATCTCTTTGATTTGATCATGGATATCCAGAGCACGTTCAATACGATTCTGGAATTCATTCCATAGTGTTTCGTATTCAGCCGTTTTCTCATAACCATCATGACTGGCTACAACCTTACCGTCTTCCTTAATACTGCGCAGGTAACCGTAGAAGTTACCCCATTCACGACGTTCCGCCGTAAATAGCATCTCTGGTTTTGACTGATCATGGTTGAAAGTATCCAGAATCCAGACGAAGTCAGTGCCACCGTGATCACGGTTACCAATCTTCATCAGGATACGTTCCATTGTTTCAACGCCTTCAGGCACTTCAACGCCGCTGTCACTCAGCTGCTCAGCAGGCACTTGAACGGTTTGAACGCGTTCACCAATCATACGGATGGTGTTGTTCTTTTCTGTGTAGTTCGACTGCACAATGTCAGCAGGCCAGAAGTGTCCCAGACCGCGCACTGCGATCAGAGTCAGCAGGCCAACGACCATGATCAAACAGACCGCTACGGCACCGGCATTCAACCAGACCCAGGGTGCGCCGGACTTTGTCCATTCAGTAAATGACTGTCTCATTTTCTTAATCCTCTATACGCACGATTACAGTGAGCCATATTTCTTACGCAGTCGCTGACGAACCAGCTCTGCCAGCGTATTCACGAAGAATGTGAACAGGAAGAGTACAAAGGCTGCCAGGAACAGAATACGGTAGTGTGTACTGCCCACTTCAGATTCCGGCATCTCAACAGCGATGTTCGCTGCCAGCGTACGCATCCCCTCAAATATATTCATATCCATAATCGGTGTGTTACCGGTTGCCATCAGTACGATCATCGTTTCACCCACCGCACGGCCCATACCGATCATAACGGCAGAGAAAATACCCGGGCTTGCTGTAGGCATTACAACGCGAACCAGTGTCTGCCATGGCGTAGCACCCAGAGCCAGGGAGCCGTAAGACAGGTGTTTAGGTACTGCGAAGATCGCATCCTCAGTGATCGAGAAGATCGTTGGGATAACCGCAAAGCCCATGGCGATACCTACCACCAGAGCGTTACGCTGGTCGTAAGGAATGCCCAGTTCCTGGCTTACCCAGTAACGCATTTCAGTGCCAAACAAAATGTGTTCAATGCCTGGAGCAATCCAGAAACTAAACATAGTTGCAGCGATGACTACCGGTATCAGCAGTGCTGCATCCCAGCCTTCTGGAATCAGGTAACGAACGTATTGCGGTGCATTGGCCCAGGCAAAGGCAAAACCGATGATGGCTGCTGGAAGTACCAGCAGGGTAACGAAGATTCCGGCAAGGTTGACCTCCATAAATGGAGCCAGCCAGAGTCCTGCCAGGAAACCCAGAATTACTGTTGGCAATGCTTCCATCAATTCGATGAAAGGTTTTACCTTTTTACGCATGGCCGGAACCATGAAGTAAGCCGTGTAGATCGCGCCACAGATTGCCAGCGGTGTACCAAAAAGCATGGCGTAGAAGGCTGCTTTCAAAGTACCAAAGGCCAGAGGCATCAAGCTGTATTTTGGCTCGAAATCATTGGTTGATGCAGAAGACTGCCAAGTAAATTCAGGTTCCTGATAACCTTCGTACCAAACTTTTTCCCACAAAGCGCCCCAGGAAATTTCCGGGTGCTCATTGTGAATTTTCCACAACGCCAGTTCACCGTTCTGCTCAACTAAAAGAGCATTGGAGCGAGGTGCCAGGGCAAGCATGTCGGTATTGCCCTTGGCTACCGCTTCACTCAGTGAAGTACGATGTGCAGTTGTGTTGTAGAACGTCAGGTTGCCCGCTTCAGAGATCGCCACAAAGCCTTTACGGCGGTGTTCGATAGAGATTGAGCTGATAGGAGCTGAGCCGTTAGAGAATTCACGGATCTTGGTCAGCAACCATTCATTATTTTCATTACGAACCAGGAACCACTGGGAAGTAATGCCTTTGTCATCAGAGATCAGCAGTGAGTTGCCACCCAGTAACCATTCAAAAGAGGTAACTTTTCCGGCAGTTGTATCCAGTAGCTGTGTAACGGATGGGCCGCCTTGGGCCTTGAGGTCAACAACAGTTAGCTTGCTGTCTTCACCCGAAATCATCATCCAGCGTTGATCTGGCATCAGCAACACTTTGTTTGCCGGTGCATTCAACTCAGGCAACGCGAAATTGCTGCTGTCCGCCTGAATTTCTTCAGTAATAATATTTTCTGTCAGGCTTACAGAAACGCCTGACAGTTTAGTAGCCTGACCACCAATAACTGTCCAGGAGTCTTCTTCTCCATTCAGGGAAAGAACTTCAACCGGCCCTTCAGAAACCTGAATCGGTTCCGCGCCTAATGGATACTCCATTCCAGGAGTGATAACGCGTATGCCATTAGGGTAGGTTGATTTGTATCTATGCTGGAATACTTGTGCCTGGCCATTGCTTAAACCCAGAGCAAAGATGCCGCTGTATTCCGACGCTAGGGCAAAGCTGGTTACTGACACGCCTTCAGGCAGAGTAATCGACTCTTCTTTAACCACTTCACCGTTACGGGTGTTAAAAAAGATCATGTTGCCGGCATCAGTTACACGCAGGCCAATTTCAGCTTGCTCTTCCATCGTCAGATAGAGGGTTTTTCCGGTACCAGGAGCTGCGTAGGGAGCTACCTCCTGATTGTTTTCCTGCCAACGTTCAATCTTGGCAGATTCAAACAGCGGGGCTACTTCATACAGAAGATAAAAGAAGATCAACAGAATCGCGACAATTACACTGATACCACCAAAGGCAATGCCTCCGGACGCTAGTTTGTCCTTCAGGGCGCGGAAGGTTCTGTGGCGTTTCGCCGCTGCGGTGTCAAAGTCCAGTTCGCTAGAAACGGTCTTGTCTGTACTCATGGCACAAGGTCCTGGGTTAGGGAACGTAAAGTTCTCGGAAAATTACGGCGCGTACAATATTAAAAGTTTGTTACAGTAGTATTACAGAGTGTACCTAAGACAAAACAAGGGGACCAATTGGCCCCCTTGTTTCTTAAAGCTTTTGGCTTTGGGATATTACATGCCCAGAGCAGCCATCTGCTTCTTAACAACTGCTGAAGGCAGTGGGATGTAGCCGTCTTTAACTACAACTTCCTGACCTACTTTAGACATTACCATTTTCAGGAATTCTTTCTCCAGAGGAGCAAGAGGCTGACCTGGCTTCTTGTTCACGTATACGTACAGTGAACGAGCCAGTGGGTAAGTGCCGTTTAGAGCGTTTGTTGGGTTAGCTTCAACGAATGCAGTACCTTCTTTCTTAGTCAGAGGCAGTGCACGTACGGAAGCAGTCTTGTAACCGATACCAGAGTAACCGATGCCGTTCAGGGAAGTAGAAACAGACTGAACAACAGACGCAGAACCAGGCTGCTCATTTACGTTGTTTTTGTAGTCGCCTTTACACAGGCCTTTCTTCTTGAAGTAACCGTAAGTACCAGATACTGAGTTACGACCGAACAGCTGAACACTCTTGTCTGCCAGAGCGCCAGATACGCCAACCTGACCCCAGGTAGTGATGTCTGCAGCGCCGCCACACTTACGAGTAGAAGAGAAGATCGCGTCAACCTGAGCGATAGTCAGGCCTTCAACTGGGTTGTCTTTGTGTGCGAAAACAGCCAGAGCGTCGATAGCAACCGCTACTGGAGTTGGCTTGTAGCCGAATTTCTTTTCGAAAGCTTCAATTTCTTTGTCCTTCATCTTACGAGACATAGGACCAACGTTAGAAGTACCTTCAGTCAGAGCTGGTGGCGCAGTAGAAGAACCCGCAGCCTGAATCTGAATGTTAACGTTCGGGTAGCTGCGCTTAAATTCTTCAGCCCAAAGAGTCATCAGGTTAGCCAGAGTGTCTGAACCTACAGAAGACAGGTTACCAGAAACACCGGAAGCCTTAGAGTATACAGGCAGATCTTTGTCCAGCAGGTCAGATGCATTTGCAGCTACGCAAGTTGCTGACATAGCAACAGCAGCAAGCAGCTTTTTCATTGGTTTCATGATGTAGAGCTCCAAAGAGTCTTTGATTAGTGTGAGTTTCGATGTCGGCACTATAGGCGGCTTTAATTACAGAAATGTGACAGGTTGTAGCATTTTCTGCATTTTGGAATATTTTTCATGTTAAGCGCATATAAGTTAGACCTAAGTATCATGTAGGCTTATGATTTGTTGTATAGAGGTTAGACTTTATAACTAATATTGAATTTTCACTCGCCTGTTTTGAGTGGAAGCCGCAATGGCAGAGGCCTGATAATGATAAAAAGTAATGACCAAACTCTGCAGCCTGAGGGTGAGTTAATGTTACAAATCCCGGCATGTAGTGAAGCAACCAATATGTTTGGTGATGTTTACAGTGGCTGGGTAGCTGCAAACATTGTTAAAGCATCAGAGATTTATGCCGCCCGGCAGTCACAAGGACGGGTATCGACGGTTTCAATTGGTGAAATGGCGTTTATGTCGCCGGTGCTGGTTGGGGCTGTCATGTCTTTCTATACACAGCTACTGGAAAAGGGTAACAGCTCACTGAAAATTCTGGTTGAAGTCTGGAGCAGCTCTCCGGATGGAGTCGAGCAGAGAAAGGTAACTGAGTCTGAGTGTGTTCAGGTCGCGATTGATGGCCACGGACATATCAGAGCACTGGATTATCTTGAGAAGTGATAAACGATGAATTATTCGGGCAGTTGTCACTGTGGGGCTGTTAAGTTTCATTTTACTGCGCACACCATTGCTGACGGCCTGCGTTGTAACTGCTCGATCTGCCTGAAAAAAGGAGCGTTGATGAGTAACTTTTTCATCGCTCCTGAAGATCTGAAAATAGAAGCTCCTGAAGAGGTGCTTTCTTCCTACCAGTTTGCCACCCATGTAGCGAAACATTACTTCTGTAATCGCTGTGGCATTTATACCTTTCATGAGACCAAACGTAAGCCTGGATATTACCGGGTTAATCTCGGATGCGTAGACGGGATTGATAGCCTAAGCTTACCTGTAGTGCTGGCAGATGGAGCTGCATTCTAGTTCTAAAAAGCAACACAGGGTGAGAATATGCAAGATTATGAAGGCCGTTGTCACTGCGGTGCAATTAAGTTTAGCTTTAGAGCACCCAATATCGTTGATGGTTTAAGATGTAACTGTTCTATCTGTACTAATAAAGGTGCATTGATGAGTAGCTTTCTGATACCTCAGGAAGACCTGCTGGTGGAAATTAAACAAGATGCACTGGCGACTTATAAGTTTGCATCCCAAGTCGCTGAACATCACTTCTGTAAAATTTGCGGGATCTATCCGTTTCATCATACCTTGCGGAAAAAAGGTCACTATCGGGTCAATCTGGGCTGTGTTGATGGCATCAATACCCTTGATCTGCCTATTGATGTGATCGATGGGGCATCGCTTTAACGTAAATCGGTGCCTGGGTTTTAATGGTTCAGCCAAAGAACCAGTAGCCAACCAGAATCGCTGCAATAATACCGGCCAGATCTGCGGTAAGGCCGCAGGCAATGGCATGACGTGTATGTCGGATACCAACTGAGCCAAAATAAACAGCCAGAACATAAAATGTTGTTTCCGTAGATCCCTGAATCACTGAAGCAAGATAGGCTGGAAATGAATCCACGCCATGGCTATCCATTGTTTCCAGCATCATTGCCCGTGCTCCGGATCCAGAGAAGGGTTTCATAATGGCAGTGGGCAGGGCATCCGCAAATCGGGTATCCATTCCAAGCAGGCCTATGCCTTCTTTTAGTATCCAGATAAAACCTTCCAATGCTCCACTGGCTCTTAGAACGCCAATCGCCACTAACATAGCTAACAGGTAAGGGATGATTTTTACTGCGACATCAAAGCCCTGCTTGGCACCTTCAATAAAAGTCTCATAAATATTGATGCCTTTTATATGCGCAACACTGAGAAAGCCAATAATTGCGGAAAAGATCATGAGATTACCAACCAGAGAGGACTGGCGTTGCAGTTCATCTATGGTCAGGGTTGTGAAGTAACCAATAAAGGCGAGCAGGCAGGCAACAAAACCGCCTATATAAAGAAGGGTTACACGTTCCCATAAACGGATCTTTTGCACAAAACTCACAGCCAGCAATCCTGCCAGAGTTGAACAACATGTGGCGATAAGAATAGGTATAAATACAGAAGTAGGATCACTTGCACCTTGCTGTGCTCTGTAAAGGAACACAGTAATTGGAAACAGGGTGACAGATGAGGTATTCAGAACCAGAAACAGGATTTGAGCATTACTTGCCGTGTCTTTTTGCGGATTCAGGCTTTGCAGGTCCTGCATCGCTTTCAGGCCCAGAGGAGTAGCTGCGTTATCCAGGCCCAGCATATTCGCAGATAGGTTCATGGTCATGGAGCCCATCGCGGGATGCCCCTTGGGAACCTCGGGCATTAAACGGGTGAAAAGGGGGCTTATTGCATTAGAAAATTTATCCACAAGGCCAGAGCTTTCTGCCAGTTTCATGATGCCAAGCCAGAAAGCCAGGGTTCCAATAAGCCCTATGGCCAGTTCCACTGAAAGCTTGGACATATCAAAAGTGGACTGCACCATGCGCTGAAATACAGCGGCATCATCCAACCAAAGCCACTGATAGAGACCACCCACGAAAGCAATCAGGAAAAAGCCCAGCCAGATACGATGCAACATATTTTGTGTGTCTTTAAGGATCGATAGTTTCCTAATCTACCCGATTCACAGTGAAATGAAACATTGTTTGCTATTAATTTTTCCTTCAGGCCTTGTGGTTAAAGGGTTGTGAAGGATTTTCTTTCTATGTGCTTGAAATAGAATGAATTAGTGCTTGAATTAAACCTCCAAATAGGAGAGTCTTGTACCGCCAAACTATAATAAAGGGTAGCTTTTGAGAAAGGGAGATCGTGTGCCACGGACGTCTGGAAAAGACCTGGCTACCCTGGGATTTCACGCATTGCGTGCTGTTCCGTTTTAGTAAACATGAGCCTTTAACTGACAAGATAAATCATGGACGGTAACCCTCAGCTTCTCTTGGTAAATGGCAATATGGAACATGCGTCCATACTGTCAGAGTTTCTTTCAGCCAATACCCCCTATGACATAGTCACAGCAGATTCTGGTTCTTCCGCTGTTGTTTTATTGAAACAGCTACAGATAGATTGTGTTGTAAGTGACATCTATCTGGACGGTGTAGATGGCTGGCGTTTAGCTCGCATGGTGCGCTCGGGCGTTTTCAATTGCGATGAAGGTATACCGTTCCTTCTGGTTTCTTCCACATGGTGTAAACGCATCGCGGAAAAAACCGCCCGAGAATTTGATATTGATCACCTGTTACCCTTCGAAAATTATCCAAAGCTCAAAGAGATTCTGAATCAGCCTGTTGATGTTCATCGTGAGCAAAGGCGTGACCGTGTCCTTGCCATTGAAGATACCGAAGACACCGCGTTACTGGTGAAGAGAATCTTAAAACAGAGGTTCGAGGTGGATATTGCTCCCGAGGGGGAGAGCGGTTTAGCGTTATGGCGAGAGAAAAAGCACGCTATTGTGTTGCTGGATGTCATGTTACCAGGGATCTCTGGTCCGGAAATCATGGATCAGATTCTGGCTGAAAAGCCGGATCAGACTATAGTGATCATGACGGCTCACGGTTCTATGGATCTGGCAGAAGAACTGGTGATAAGGGGAGCGTCAGATTTTATCAGTAAACCCTTCCAGGCCAATCAACTGCGTAAAGTCTGTGAGATTGCGGCTCACCGCGAAGATTTTATGATCAGCAATCAGCAGTTTGCTGAAACCATCACCCATTTGGAAGAGAGCCAGGCAACGCTCAAGAAACAGGCGAAAGAGCATAAAGATATACTGGATAGCCTGACCTCCTCAGTGGTTGAACTCGACAGCCAGGGTGAGATTGTATTCGTAAACAGCACCTGGCTGCAGATGACAGGTTGGACCGAACAAGAGTCTATTGGAAGGCCATTTACAGATGTGGTCTACGTAGATCTTTATAGTTCAACCGTTGAGATCAGAAACGCAATCTCCAGAGTGGCTAAAAACGCCAGTAAAAGATTCCGTCTGGAATTTAAACTCAAAGATAAATTTGGTGAGGCGATCTGGGTTGAAGCGCGATTAACCGGGATGCAGAGTGGCAACAAACCATCCTCTGTCTTTATCTCTGTAGATGATATTTCCGCCAGGCGCCGCGCTGAACAGCGGCTGGAACATCTGGCGATGCACGACACATTGACCGGTCTGCATAATCGTTACTTTTTTGATAATGAGCTGGTTCGCATTGCGGCTCAGGCCAAACACAAACAGTTGCAGTATGCTCTGCTTTATATCGACCTCAATCATTTTAAAGCGATCAACGATACACAAGGTCACCAACAGGGTGACATGGTGTTACGCCGAGTGGCGGAGCAGCTGCAAGGTCGTACTCAGGAGACAGAAAGCCTGTTCCGCTTAGGCGGCGACGAATTTGCTCTGCTGCTTTCCGATATTGATGCAGAACAGGCAAAAGAGGCAGCGAGATCGATCTGCCAGTTGATAGAAACTGAGCGATACGGAGAGGAAGGCAAGGCCTTTAAGGTCAGCTGTTGTATAGGTATCAGTATGATCGATGGTTCTCTGGAGAAGCCTCAGGACTATCTGCAACGAGCTGACATCGCGGTATATGTTGCGAAAAGATATGGCCCCGGAGGCGTTCATTTACATACTGAGCAGGACGAGGAAGGTGATAATGTCCGTTTGAGTATGCAGTGGTTGCATACTGTCAGGCATGCAATTGAGCAGGATAATCTTGTCCTCCACTTCCAGCCTGTTTATCACATCCCTACGGCCGAGGTCGCGTACTATGAAGCCTTAGTTCGCTTGGTTATCGATGACCGTCTGGTCTACCCAGGGGAATTCATTCAGGCTTTGGAACGTTTCCATGAGGTTTCACTGCTTGATCAGCATGTAATTGCTAAGGGGATCAGCATTCTTGCAAAACATCCTGGATTGAAAAAGCTGGCGATTAATCTCTCTGCACAGGCTTTCCATAACGAAGCACTGGTCCCACTGATAGAGCAAAAACTATCCGAATATGATGTGCCGCCCAGCAAAATTATTTTCGAATTAACAGAAAGTGCGAGTCTTACCAATCTTGCTGCGACCCAGTCGATGGTTAAAACGCTGGCCAACATGGGCTGTTCTTTCGCTATAGATGATTTTGGCACTGGATTTAGTACTTTCTCCTACCTTAAATCCTTACCCGCAGATACGGTAAAAATTGATGGCTCCTTTGTTAAAGAGATGAAGAACAGTGAAAACGACCGTGCTCTGGTGCGTTCGATCAGGGATGTAGCTTTTACTCTTGGCAAATCGTCAGTCGCTGAGTTTGTAGAAGACCAGGAAACTTTAGATCTGCTTAAAGAGTTTAAAGTTGAATATGCCCAAGGGTATTTTTTAGGCAAGCCTCAGCCTATTGAAGCTTTGGATATATAATCGTTAAGTTTCAATATGTTAAGTGGGTAGGGTATGCCAGGGATCGAACCTGATTCAGAATTGAGTCCAGCCAGCAGCAACTCAGACCCTACAAGGGCTGAAGACGTTATTTATCTGAACAGTGATCTGTTGGTTAAGTATCTGCATCAGTTAAATGTTCGCCATATCTTTGGCGTTCCCGGTGGCGCAATAGAACCGCTGTTTGATGCCGTTGCCCGAGCAAATAAAAATGATCAGATGGATATGGTGGTCGCTCGACATGAGGGAGGGGCTGCCTTCATGGCAGATGGTTATGCCAGGGAAGCAAATAAACTAGGCGTATGCTGCGCAACGACGGGGCCGGGAGCAACCAATCTACTAACCGGTGTTGCCAGTGCTTATGCCGACAATATTCCCATGCTTGTCATTACTGCACAGACGGCATTACCGAAATTCGGCAAGCAAGCACTTCAGGATAGCTCCTGTACCGCAATAGACACGGTGGGCATTTTTCGTCATTGCACTAAATTTAACACTTTGATTTCTCATCCGGATCAGTTTGAACATAAACTGATTTCTGCAATTATGGCTGCTAATACCCCTCCAAGGGGACCCGCCCATCTTAGTGTGCCTTCAGATATTTTTAACGTTGCTAGCCCATCGGTCGCTCCCGTCAGACCTGACAATCTGCAGCATGTATTTTCGATCAGTGATCCTGTTAGTTTTAACAAACTGAAGCAGGAATTAAATGCAGCCGAAAAGGTTGTGCTATTTCTAGGGGATAATTGTCGTCAGGGTAGTGAACAGATTCTGCAGTTCGCCGAAAAATTTGAGATTCCTTTTATTACCGGGCCAATGGGGAAAAGATGGATCGATGAAGATCACCCCCTTTATTGTGGAGTGTTTGGTTTTTCCGGCCATGAAAAGGCGCGAAAACTGCTACTGGAGCAGGAGTTTGATCTGTTGTTGGCAGTGGGTACCAAACTGGGTGAATTGGGTACTAATGGCTGGACGCCATCCATGCTTAATGAAAAATTGATTCACATTGATAATGTAGCCCAGAATTTTACCCGCTCCAGTATGGCAAGGCTTCATGTATTAGGGGCATTTCCGCAGCTATTTCTTAAATTGTCTGAAGAGCTGGAGCGAAAAGCTCATAGCGAGCGATGGTGGGTAAACAGTGCGACTATGGATACACTGAGGCTCCTGACTATCTCTGAGTTAGAGGGGGCTCATAGCGATGCTTACCCGCTGAAACCACAGCGTCTGTTTTATCATCTCGGTCAGATTCTGGATAACGAAACCCGAATCTTTATTGATGCCGGTAACGCCTGGTCCTGGGGAACTCATTATATGCGACGACGTGATAATCATGGTTATTACCGAATTGCCATGGGCTTTGGCTCAATGGGCTGGGCTATAGGCGCTTCCGTAGGCTCTCAGGTTGCGAACCCGGATGCACCACACCTATGTATCACTGGCGATGGTAGTTACCTGATGAGCGGCCAGGAGATCACGGTTGCGCAACAGCAGGGCCTGCCACTCATTATGCTGATTCTGAATGACAGCTCACTGGGTATGGTCCGCCATGGTCAGATGATGGGGGGAGCAGAACCAATTGGTTTTGAGTTGCCGAAAATAGACTTTGCTCTAATGGCAGAAGCGATGGGCATCGATGGTATTCGGGTCAATACATCAGAAGAGCTAGAGGCTCTGGATTTTCCAGCACTTTTCCAGAAAAGAGGGCCTACCCTGATTGATGTCCGGATTGACCCAGCAGAGGTGCCACCTATGGGGGAAAGGGTTAAGGGGCTAGCCACTCAGGATTAGAGGCACTGGTAAAGGGTCACGATCGGGCTATCAGGGATCTGGCACAGGACGAGGTGACTTTCCCTGATAGTCCATATCTATACATTTCAGCGGTAAGAATGCGCATGTAGGGCGATTAAGCGTATCGAGGTAACAGGCAGTCACTCCACTCATTACCAATAGGGAAAACATTTGATACACCTCTTGAGCGGTGAATCCTTGATCAGATAAGAAGGCTGACATATAACCATTGATATTCATGCCCTCATCAAATCTATTCCTTAGCTCTTGCTCAATATCGTAGGCCAATGTCAGGTGCTTACCTTCAGAGAATCCCAATGCTTCCGAGACTCTTTCCATCGCTTCGAGACGTTCGTCCCCTTTAGCAATAGGACGTGCATAACCTACTATATAAGGCTTGCCGGCATGTTTGGCACACTCGGATTCAACAATTGAGGGGACGTTTAAGCCCTGACGTTTTTGGTGCATAGCGTTCTGAATGAATTCAACGCCATCGATTAATGGGCGAACACCATAAGTTCTGGAATCCGAAGCCAGAGTTCCTGCAACGGTAGCTGCAACTACTGAACATTTTGACGTACCCCCCAATGCGCCTATCTGATTACACCATATTCGAGGGTCCGGCCAGCTAAGGCAGATGTAAATCGCTTCCACCCAATCAGCCATGGCTTTATCAACCATTTTGCCTGTGGCATTTAAAATTAGGACCTGAAAGTAGGACTTTTCACCCACTAGTTCATCCATCATTGAGTAACCGTGGGAGAATACCCCTTTTCCTGGAAACCAGCCTCCGGTGCGACTTCTCACTACACCGCGTTGTTGATCCAGAAAGTCGGACAGGCTGTTAGTCTGTTTCAATGATATAGTTCTCGTCTTTGATAAACGGCATAGCGGTTATCGGCTTGTTAGACATTTCAATACCCTGAGCAAGCAAACCGGGGGCATTGAGTAATTGATACAATCCACCGCCGGTACGCGGATGAAAGCCCAGATCAGAAAATACTGCTGCAGCCAACCCGGCCCTTAACCAGCCAAGATCTTCTTCACTGAGGGCTATTGCGAGTTCTGCTCCCCAATGTAAAGCCTGACCCGCACCGGGAAGGGCTGTCAGGCTGTCAGCGAGATCGCGGCAATAGGGGTCTATGCTGCCATTATGGCTGCCAAAGCCCGGGGCTACTATCCAGTCTTCCTGTTCTGGTCTGGTGGTTTCAGCTAGAAGCTCACCGGCTACTGTAATTGGGTCTGAGCGTCTGTGCTTTCGAAAGAAGCGGATAGCATCCTCTATCACGCCAGCATCACTCACCGTCCCTCCAAGGCTCATCAGTGAAATCGGCAGAATATGTAATGGGTCGGTTTTACCTATGCCGGTATTCATGGCTGCCCTTGTAGCGGGATGGCGGGGCCCTGGAGTGATCAAGCCAATCATCAGGGTCTGCAGAATCTGGCTTTGCTCCTTGCTGGGTAACTCCCCACGAAATAGAAGGTAGAGCACATCGGTAAAACTGCGCTTATTGGCCAATTCAATCAGGTTATAGCCATGGCATCTAAGTGATTCTGCTAAATAGCAGTTATCCGAACTGGGCTCCTCTTCCCAGATGCGTGTCGTTACCCGATCCACAAAGGCTTCATTGCGGCTTCTGACCGCATCATGTTTGCGGGTCATTGATCAAACCTATAATTCAGTTGTAGCCAGACGCTACGACCTTCCAGTGGGTAGTCATCCGGGATAACACCATTGCTCGGTTCGTAAGCATCCTCATCAAAGAGATTCGCAACACTGAGGGTCATATCAAGATTAGGTGTGAAATTTTCTCGTCTGAGGGATAGGTTGACCAGAGTATAGTCATCAATTTCAGGCCGAGTATCTCCAGCAGCGCGTTTACGATCTCCGACCCAGTTCAACTGAGTGTTAAGAATCCATTGAGGTGTAAATTGCCAGTTCGCGCTTATATAGAACTGTTGGCCAGGGGCATCATGAATATCATTGCCATTGTCACTATCTTCTGAGTGTTGCCATGCGTAGTTTGCTTTTAACCGCAGGTCTCGGTGTGCTTTCCAGTCTAATTCCCACTCAAAACCGTAACCATCCTGATTCCGGGCATTCTGTGCTGTTGAAGTAGTTGTTCCAGCATCTGGCACAAACTCAATCAGGTCTTTGGCTTTGTAGCTAAACAAGCTCAGTGTACTTTGCATTTTTTGCGAAGGATGGTAATTAAACGCTAACTCCCAGGTATCGATTGTTTCCGGCTGAAGGTCTGGGTTGCCCAGACTGACGGGGTTGTTGATAAAAAACTGTTCCTGGAATGATGGTGCCCGGAATGCGCTGCCGTAGAGTAGTTTCGTAGTCAGGTTATAGCTGGTCGCCCATACCAAAGCGATACGGGGATTAACAGTACTGCCAAAATCGGAGTAGTGATCATACCTAACTCCTGCGGTCAGTTCCCAGTCCGGGGCAAACTGCCATTCATCCTGCAGCGACAAGAAGTAAATGGTTCTGTCTGAATCGGGGGCAAAGACAAATTCGGAGTCTGTTACATCAGTTAAAGTGCTATCTACAAGGGGTTGGGTACCATCAATCACACCTGGACCAAAGTTTTTGGTTTCTTTGGTTTCAATGGATTGGTATCTCATTCCGCTAGCAACGCGTAAGCGGTGATTGTTTAGACCAGAGAACAGGGCCGTTTGCTCCAGTTGAATATCTTCACCCTCAACCCCTGGATTGCCAATTAGGCCTTCAGTAAAGGTTACAATGCCTGCTGGTGCAACAAAGTCCAAGTTACCATCTGCCCCGATCGGCACCGTGGCACCTGCAGGAAGTAGGTTGAATTCTGTTTCTGAATCATAATAGTAGTAACTTAGACGGGTTTTAAAATTCCAATCTGCGGCTAAATCATCAGTTTGATAAGAGATGTCAGCCAAAAAAACTTCATCATTCTGGATGCCGTTTGGATCTAATGCCTGGGCTGCACCTGCACCTACTCCGCCATCATTGCTGATCCAGCTCCAGAGATTCATTTCCCAGTTTTTATTGCTGAGTCCAAGTCGTGTTTCAAGGCGCTCGGTTCCTGTTGATAGGGCTCCGGGTGCCAGTGATACATCAGTAAATAAGGCTCCATCCAGAAAGGATTGAAGGTCGGAACTGATCTCTCGATCTGAATCTCCATTGGTATGTTGATATGCAAGTCCAAATACCAGATCCATATCATTCCAGGAGTCACCATGTTGAAACCATAAATCACGGGAATCGAAGGAGCCAACACGTGCCCCTATTTCTGTTCCAGAAATTGACTGGGCGTCTTTTGTAATGACGTTGATGACACCTGAGTATGCGTCAGCTCCATAGATTGCGGAGCCGGGGCCTCGGATCACTTCAATGCGCTCTATGCTGGCTACTGAGAGGTTAAAGAGTTGAGGCCTTCTTCCCGTATTAGCGTATTGCAGAGGGACACCATCAATCAAAAGTAATACCTGAGGGTTGAAGCCAGTATGAATACCTCTGATTGAATAGGTGGCTTCCAACCGGCTGATCCCAGAAGGTGCAACGTGCAAACCCGGTACAGTTTCCAGCACTTCATTGAGTGTTCTTGCACCAAGAGCTTTGATATCGCTCGCTGATATTACTGAAGCGATGGCTGGGGCCTTGTCGATCGATTTTTTGCTGCCGGTGGCAATGCTGACAAATGCTTCTTCTCCAAAGAAATCAGCAAATTCGCTTCCTTGCTCAAACGTATTCTCCTCTCCTGCTGCAATCAGGTTCTCAGAACCCACCAGCAGTGAAGGTAACATTAGAAAAGTGCTCAGCCTGCGTTTCATAATTACTTTCTTCCGGCTAGTTGAAGACTACAAAATCTTATACATATCAGATTTTATCCTGATTGAACATTCTCAAAGGTTTTTGATCTGTCCAACCACAATGTAAAGGTACTGCCTTTATTTACCTCACTGCTCACGGATAAAGAGCCACCCATCATTTCAGCAAAGTGCCTGGAAATAGCCAATCCAAGGCCGGTTCCACTATATTTACGCTTTACGCTTCCATCTAATTGCTCAAACTTCAGGAAGATATGTTCCAGTTGTTCGGCAGGAATGCCGGTACCTGAATCAGTTACTTTCCATGTAACTCCGGTTTTATCCACTGAGCAGGTCAGAGTTACGTTGCCGTTTTCTGTAAATTTACAGGCGTTGGACAAAAGATTGATCAGAATCTGCTGTACCTTTTCTTTATCCAGTACAAGATAATACTCTTGTTCAGAGTAGGTAACTGAAAATTGGTTTTTGTTTTTCAGTGCAAGCGGACGGATGGTACTTTCAATTTCTTTTAGCAGGCCGTTAAGGGAACACTGCTGGGTTATCAGATCCATTTTCCCGGCTTCGCACTTAGCTAAATCCAGAATTGAATTAATCAGGTGCAGTAACCGGTGTGAAGACTGAAGAGCAGCGTCGAGATCTTCTACCTGGGCATCAAATTCCGGATGAAAATCCAGCTCCTCAATCACCAGTTCAATATAGCCGGTAACCGCTTGAAGAGGTGTGCGTAATTCATGACTTATGTTCGCCAGAAACTCGGACTTAGATTGTGCTGCAACAAGAGCCGCATCGCGAGCAAGTACCAGTTCTCGTGTACGAACTTCAACCTCAGATTCAAGCCCGCTATTGAGCGCAATAAGTTTGTCTTCCTGCTCTTCCAGGGTTTTCATCATGGCGTTATAACTTTTTGCCATGGAGCGGACTTCCTTGGGGCCTTCAATAGTCGCATAAGTATGCTCGCCCGAGGACTGGGCCAGATCCATGGTTTCAGACAAGCGGTAAATCGGGCGCGTTAATCTCTGCAGAACGCTGTAGAGAAGCCAAATTAGGAAGATTGAAAGGATTAGAGTAGCCAGAAGGTTATAGCTGATCAGGTTGTTAATAAGCTGTTGTAGTGAGCGTTTGGAAATTTTAATCACCACAAAACCCAGTAAATGGTTTGTTTCCGACTCAATATCCAGCTCCTCAGCGCCTATGGCATCAGGTTGAGGGGAATTTTCCAGAAACACTGGAGCTGCGATAATCCATGCAGTTGAAAAATCTTTTACCAGAGTGGCTTGATCAATGGCGAACCAGCGTTCCAACTCTTCAGTGTTCCAATTAATATTGCCCTGGGTCAGAAGTGGAATCTTGTTGTGGTTAAAAATAACGACGCCGGTAACATCATTGAACCCTAAAACCTGGGAAAGCGCTTCTTCTGCATTTTCCTGGCTGGCAGTAATAAGGGACAACACACTCAGTTTTGAGAGGTTTTCGGCAATTCTTAATGAATTTTGTTCCAGGGCTTGTCTAGACTGATTATAGGAGGTCCAGACCGCCGTGATTGAACTGGTAAGCGACAATAAGCAAATAGAAATAATCAGAAATATGAGCAGTTGTCGCCAGATACTTCGGTTTTCATAACGACGCAAAAATATCATTTATCCCACCTCAGTTAAAAACCGCTTTGCGGGAATGTTTGATAAAAGGTGCTTTTAAGCTGCGAACTGTATTCCAACCCTAAGTGGGATGCCGTTCGCAGATTAACACCAACTTTTTCTGAAGCTGATAACTCTACACCCGGAGACTTTCCCTCATAAAATAATGAGTTAAGCATTTGTGAGAGGCGAACACCGTCCTGTTCACTGTCCGGGAATAGGGTAAATAGGAGGCCTCTTTTTACATGTCCGGGTTTGCTTGAAAAAACAACCAGATTGTTGTCCCAGGACTCTCTGAGTAACAGAGGTAGAATCACTTTTTCGTTGGCTGCAATGGAGTCCAGCGGTAACCAAATAGAGTCTTTTTCTGGATTAGCCGTTTTAAAAATATTTTGGTAATGCTCAACGGCTTCTCGGATATCAGATGCTTTATATGCAATCAGTTTATGGTCTGTTTTCTGGACAGACTTATGCGCTATATCTATCAACCACTGACTCTTTTCGGTATGAACGACGTGCACGATACGAGTATTGGGGGATAATATTTTAAGTTGCCTGAAGAGGTTAGCTGGGTTAGCAATCAGGCTGACACCAGAGATACCATTAGGTTTGATTGGCAGAGCTCCGGTAACAAAAGGGTATTGCTCGTTTACCGCCTTATTGTAAGAAAGACCTCTGCGACCCAATGTCACTACCATATCAACCTGATCAGTGGTCATTTGTTTTAGCAGTTCATCTGGGGTTATGGGAGAGCCAATTGGGTATTTAACCAATGCGCCAGTATGGTGAGCTTTAATACCGTTAATGATCTGTTCAAAAACCTGCTTATAGGGGGCAGGGACCTCAGGGTAAACAACGGCTAAAGTTGCAGCCTCTGCAGATGAGGCAAAGGAAAAGTAGCTTATCAGGATGTGAATACAGACGACCTTCACGTATGCCAGGCGCTTGTATATTGATGAATTCCATTTGCACCTAATTCTAAGCAAGCAATCCATTAGAGCTTCCAGTCAAGCCTATCGTTATAGTCATAATTCAGCAGAAAAAGTCCAGGGATGGTAATCCGAAAAGTGCTGAAAGGTGAGTTCTTAAACAGCCCTTTTATTATAAACCACTATTTATTGTATTTTGCTAGTGTTGAACCAAAAAATAATTGTGTTTTCAGAAGGTTTTTTCCTTTTCTAACAAAATGTTATGGATATGAAGATTCATAGTTCTTACATGAGTAAATTCTGGGGTTTTGCCAATTTTAGGGAAGTATAATCGCTATATTGTTCGTTTTTTGATCTACCTGTTTTCGCCTGCCGTAGGAGAATTAACTTGAGCGCACTTTCATTGATCAGTTGGGTGTCCTGCTTAAGCACTAAACGTGAGGAGAAGAACAATGAAACTTATAAAAAAGTTAGCCTGCCTTATTTTGGCTTTACCTATGATGGCCACTGCGGGTTCATACTCAATGCAGAAAGAAGATATCGTGGATGTTGCTGTCGGCAATGATAACTTTTCAACTCTGGTCGCTGCTCTCAAAGCCGCTGACCTTGTGGGAGCTTTACAGGGAGAAGGTCCCTTTACCGTGTTTGCTCCGACTAATGATGCTTTTGCAAAGCTTCCTCAAGAAACGCTGACTGAACTGCTGAAACCAGAAAATAAAGCAGATCTGCAGGCTGTACTCACTTACCACGTCGTATCAGGCAAAGTGGATGCTAAAACCGCAATGGGGCTTTCTGAAGCACCATCCTTACAGGGTGAAAAAATTGCGATCAGTCTTGATGGTGGGAACGTGATGATTAATCAGGCAAAAGTTGTAATGGCTGATGTAAAAGCAAGTAATGGCATCATCCACGTCATTGATACAGTGATCCTGCCACCTTCAGTTTTGCAAACTGCTGAGATCAATCGTATGATTTCTGAAAATCCTACAGCAGGTTTTCATCCCAATGTGTTTTTCAGTAACTGGGAAAAAATTCAGAACCCCGCTCTGAACTAATCTCTTTTTTGTAGAAGTGCCTGCTCCTAGTCATTAAGCCCTGTGAACTCAGGGCTTAATAATTTATGCGCACAACCTTTTTAGTTGCGGTAACACCAATGCAACCAGGCTGGTTATCTTTGCATTACTAAGCTGGCGATAATCCAGATAGGGGCAAACAATCTGTTTGCGGTTTTCATTGATGGCAAACTCTTCGTCTATCCAGATCAGGTCGGTTAATCCCAGCTCAGTCGCGTAGGTCCTTCCGGCAATAATATGAATCATCTGGTTTTGATCAGTTCTAGGAGGTGAAAAGATTAAAGATACGGGGCTGTGGTTTTGAAACAGCACGTTATCTCTGTACTCCTGCCAGGTATTCGGAAGGGACTCTTTATCATCGCTTGCACTGAGTAATTGAAACATAAATTTGGCGCTTACATTAAATATCTTGCGCCAGTGGTTTCCGGTCTCTTTGACGATTTGATCTATTTCACCTGGAGATAGCGGGCGTAATTGATTCAAATCTCTATAACCTTCCATATCGGGCCGGTTAGCTATATAAACGCCTACCGAACATCGATTATTTCCAAACCCCACCATAGTGTTAGACCTTAAGTTAGCTATCTTCTTGTATCATAAATGAAAAAGTAACGGTTTTTTAAAAGCACAGCATTTACTGTCAGTGGCATTTCTAAGAAGTATTCCGGATAGACTATAGGAAATCACTGGGTTAGGTTGATTTAAAAGGGATAGGGATAGAAAGAGTATGGCTTCTGAGTATGATCACATTGTGCACATTAATAGCCACGAGGAACTGGCTCTTTATGATTTGATACCGGATGTTGTCTGGGTATTTGATCTGGATAAGCATGGCTGGTGGTGGGGCAATAAAGAAGCGATCAAATTTTGGGGGCTGGACTCACTTGAAGAGCTGATCAACAAAGATCTTTCAGGTGATACTCAGGGGGCCCGTGAAAGGACAGTCCAGACCTTTGAGCTGGCTGCCAGAAATGGATTAAGTATCGATCCATGGACCACTTATCCGGATGGGAAACCTAAAACCTTATATATGCGCCATAGGGCGTGCCTCTTAGGCCCTGAACGCCACAGGGGTATCATCGCCTATGTTAATGAGGAGGTAAATCTGGGGGAAACACCTGAGAACCTTCTACTGGTTGAGGCTATGCGTTACACCACGGTGTTAGTGACATGCTTCACCTTTGACGGGCAGGTGGTTGTTGAAAATCCTGCTGCGACCGACGCTTATAAACACTTACCCATAGAATTCTCCCCTGCAGCATGCTCGCCATTCAGCCAGAGGTTTGATGACCCTGAAGAGGGACAAAGGTGCCTGACCAAAGCGAGAGAGCAGAAAGGCGGTCGCTGGACTCATGTGATGCAAACATCCTCTGGATTGCGAAAACATACACTGGATATCCGTATAACCCGCCACCCCCTCACGGGTGAGTTTTTGATCCTGATGGCTGAGTATGACGTCACCGAATATTATCAGGCTCTGGATAAAGCGGAGGAAGTGCAGAGTGAATTGAGGCGAATGGCCCATTATGACGCTCTGACCGGTTTGCCCTCTCTGTATTTTCTTCTTGAGCATGCCGAAATTTTCTTTGCTACTGCCCAGAGGAATAAAGAGAAAATAGCCGTTCTTTTTATAGATCTGGATGGCTTTAAAAAAGTAAATGATACCTGGGGGCATGCAATTGGAGACCGGGTACTTATAGAAGCAGCAAAGCGTACATCAAAGCATTTGCGTCGTTCGGATCAAGCCGTGCGAATTGGTGGTGATGAATTTTTAGTGTTGCTTGGTGGGATAAACCAGCCAGAGGATGCGGCTGAAGTTGCTCAGAAGCTAATCGATTCTCTGGAACGGGATATTCAGTTTGATGGCGACGACAAAGATGACATTTGCGCCCGGATCAGTGCCAGTATCGGGATATCGTTTTATCCTGACCATGGCTCAGATCTGGAGAAACTGATCAAAGTAGCAGACACAGAAATGTACAAAGTTAAGAATTCCGGAAAAGGTAACTATTGTATAGCGCGTTGAGCCTATTCCTTTATTCAGAAACTTGATTGTATTAGTTACCCTGCAGCTCAATGAATGAGTGCAGGGCTTTGGGTTAAAACTTACCGTTATTGTTCTGCCAGTCGGCACGGGGAGGAATTGTCTCCATAGTATCCCAGTGCTCGGCTATTTTTCCGTTCTCAACCCGGAAAAGGTCGTAGAAAGAGGTAGGCTGGTCCGCAAATTTACCTTCGCTCACCGTTAGGACGAAATTACCTTCTCCCAATACCTTATGCAGAGAGTGGTATTCCATACGGATGCCTTGTTCAGCCATAGCTTCGAGTGCGGCTCCGAGACCAGAAAGGCCATCTGCAATATTTGGGTTGTGTTGAATATAGTTGTCACCATCGAAATAAGCGGCCAGTTTTTCCAGCTCCCCGTTCATTAAGACGTCGGTTACAAAGTTCTTAACCAGGATTTTATTATCTTCGGTTTTATCCAGATCTTTAACTTCAGTGTTACCGTCGATCATGCTGTGACCGCTGGGGTTTGTTGTTTCAGGAGTGACTTGTAAGTTATCCCAGTGCTCAACAATTAAGCCGTTTTCAAAACGAAAAATATCGAAACCGATTTTCGGGCCGAAGAAATCATATTTTGTGTGGCTGAAAACGTACTCACCATCCTGAAATACACGTACCGTATTCACTTTCGCAGAGTCTTTGGGTAATGCCTGCAGCACTGCTCCAAATCCGGCTAAACCATCAGCCACTGCCAAATTATGTTGGATGTATTTGTTCGGGTTTATATAACTAACGGGTTCAGGGTTACCGGTTTCTATGCTTTTCAAAAGGTCAGTGACTTGCTGTTTCTGACTCATCTTAAACTCTCCTGCTAATGTCAGTGGTGAGGCCGTGATGCTGCCAACCAGCAGGCTTAAAGCGGCTAGGCTGGTGTGTAAAACCGGGTTGTTTTTAAAGAACATCTCAGTTCTCCTTATAAGGTAAAAAAGTTTTATTATCAGGATTCTTTCGAATCAGACGATGAGATAAATGTTCTTATAAAGGCTGAATTCTGGCGAGGTTAATAACTTTTATGCGATGATAAAAATCGAGCGTTTAGGGTTAAGACTATGAGAAAGATTCAAAATACTGCTTTCAATAATGCCCGTCTTCAGGAGTTGGGCATTGAGCCTATCGACTTCGTTTCCCTACAGGATAAGTTGCCTCAGTATCCTGAGCGGGTTGAGTTTTTTATGCTGCTGTTAGTGACTGCCGGCACAGGTATGCATCGAGTCGATTTTGTGGATTACCCACTGGAAGCGGGGAGTTTGCTCTTTCTCAGACCTGGGCAGGTACAGGAGTGGTGTGATTTCCGAGAGATTCAGGCAGAGGTGATTTTGATCGACCCCACCTCTTTGCCCCATGATGAAATTTTACGCAGTAAATATCTGGATTCTCTGTCGATAACGGAATGGCCGAATTGTTCCAGCCTCCCGGGGCCTGTTACGCAGGATCTGTTACATTCTTTGGTTCGACTGCGTCAGGGTTTTTCTGGATTTGATGGCAGTGAGATCGACATCGCACTGATTCGTCACGAACTGTTAGGGCTGCTGTTGCGTTTAGCGCGCTGGCTACTGAATAGTGTGGATAAAGGTCAACCCGCCAGGCGTTCAATCAAAACATATCGTTTATTTCAGACGCTGTTAGAACAGCAGTATAAAAACCAGCATCAGCTTAAATTTTATGCGCAACGCCTTGGTTATGCTGAAAGCACTATAAGTCGTGCTTGCATCCGGGCACAGGGCGATTCTGCAAAAGTGGTTATTGATAAGCGCATTGTTCTGGAAGCTAAAAGGATGTTGGTGCACAGCCAGGCGACCGTCGCAGAGGTAGGTTTTTATCTGGGGTTTAGTGAAGCAACCAACTTCATCAAATTCTTCAAACGTATGGAACTCACCACGCCTCAGTATTTTCGTGAGGCGCGGCGTTTAAAGGGATCGGTCAGATAGTCTGCAGGTTAGCGAAACCCACCACCAGCCACTTAGGGCCTTCGTAATCAAAGTGTACCTGTACTCTGGCTTTGGGGCCTGAACCTTCAAAGTTAAGTATGGTGCCTTCTCCAAACTTACTGTGCATAACTCTTTGTCCCAGTGACAGGCCATAATCTTGCGTATTGGAAGAGGAATCACTGAACAGTCCGCTGCTTTGCTCACTATAGCGACTGGTCACAGGGCGGCTGACGCTGGCATTCAGGCGTACTTCTTCCATCAGTTCATCAGGGATTTCACGAATAAACCGGGAAGGACGGTTGTAATTATCTTGCCCGTGCAGACGACGGGATTCAGCATAGGTGATGAACAGTTTCTGCATGGCGCGGGTAATGCCGACATAACAAAGGCGGCGTTCTTCTTCTAGGCGGCCGGGCTCTTCAATCGACATCTTATGCGGGAATAACCCTTCCTCTACACCGGCAAGGAACACCTGAGGGAATTCCAGACCTTTAGCAGAGTGCAGAGTCATGAGTTGAACGCTGTCCTGAAAATCATCCGCCTGTGCATCACCAGCATCTAAGGCAGCCTGGTCCAGGAAGGCGGCAAGAGGTGAGTTGAACTCCTGATCCAGAAATTCATCCCACTGGCTGTTGAACTGTTTTGCTGCAGTGACCAGTTCCTCAAGGTTTTCAATTCGTGATTGCGCCTTTTCGCCTTTCTCTTTTTTGTGGTGTTCGATCAACCCCGAGTGCTGAATTATGTGTTCGGTTTGTTCATGCAACAGGGTGTCTTCTGTATCTTCTGCCATCTGATTGACCAGATCCAGAAAGGCTTGCAGGGCGTTAGACGCACGAGCTGGTAGCTTTTTCAGCTCTACCACTTCATTGGCTGCACGCCACATGGAGATACCCTGATTACGAGCATGGATACGGACCTCTTCTATGGTGCGTGTGCCAATGCCTCTTGTCGGGACATTGATCACCCGTTCCATTGAGGTGTCATCATCACGATTGCTCATGAGCCTCAGGTAAGAAAGAGCATTTTTGATCTCGAGACGTTCATAGAAACGTTGGCCGCCATAAATACGGTAGGGTACACCGCTGCGGATTAACGCTTCCTCTAATACTCGTGATTGAGCATTTGAGCGGTACAAAATAGCATTTTCACTGCGAAGGCTGCCGTCACGTACCCACTTTTCAATCTGATCAACAATAAAGCGGGCTTCATCCTGTTCGTTAAACGCGGCATACAACGAGATTGCTTCGCCTTCCCCCAGTTCTGTATGCAGCTCTTTACCTAAGCGGCCCTGGTTATTGCGAATGACTTCGTTAGCTGCCCGCAGGATTGTTTCGGTAGAACGATAGTTTTGCTCAAGTTTGATGAGCTCGGTGCCTGGGAACTGAACGGGCAGGTTTTGAATGTTCTCAATTTTAGCGCCGCGCCAGCCATAAATAGACTGGTCATCGTCACCTACGGCCATCAGTTTCTGCTGTCCACCACAAAGAAGCTGCAACCATCCATACTGGATACTGTTGGTGTCCTGAAACTCATCAACCAGAATGTAGCGGAAACGCTCTTGATAATGGGCGAGTAGTGCAGGGTTACGGTCGCGGAACAGTTCCAATGATCTTAGAAGCAGTTCGCCAAAGTCGATCATGCCTCCACGGTCACAGGCTTGCTCATAGGCCTGGTACACCTCAAGCATCATACGGTCGTTCATATCCTGACGAGGCTCAATATGTTTGGAGCGTAAGCCTTCATCTTTTTTGTCATTGATGTACCACTGGAACTGGCGTGCCGGCCAGCGCTTATCGTCCAGGTTCATCTCTTTAGCCAGACGTTTGATCAAGCGCAGTTGGTCATCACTGTCCATGATCTGGAAATTTTCTGGCAGTCCAGCATCCTGCCAATGAGCGCGTAACAGACGGTGTGCCAGACCATGAAACGTACCTACCCACATACCGTTGGTATTGATGCCCAGCAAATCCTCGATGCGGCCGCGCATCTCTTTTGCTGCTTTATTGGTGAAGGTAACCGCCATCAGAGAATAGGGTGAAATACCTTCTGTCTGGATCAGCCAGGCAATACGATGTACCAACACCCGGGTTTTGCCGGAGCCAGCGCCAGCGAGGACCAGTAAATTCTGCACTGGGGCGGTCACAGCATTACGTTGAGCGTCGTTCAGGGAATCGATAATGTGGGTTACGTCCATTTCAGGCCTTGAAACTGTATAAATATTCAGTAGGGATTATAACGAGACTTTCAGGGTTAGGGCAGGGTTCGAGCTGTGAAATTTGACTACATTCGTATGCAAATAAACAGCTATTTTATTTGGTTAAGATTGATTTTTCGGGATATATAGTAATTTATTTACATAAAGTTCTGGCTTTTTTTTAATCAGTTAGTCTAATATCTGGTTTGTTTTCGATACTTAAGAATAATAAATAAGGCCGAAAGTATAGCTATGCTGCAAGATATCTATGTTTTGACTAAGTGGAACAGTCAGGGTGTGCTGAATTTAGCAAGCAACCCAAAGCGCATGGAATTACCCATCTACTTTTCACGCTCTCAAGCAGAATATTTTTTTAATTTTGCGGAAACCCGGATTGCTTGTAATCCCGGTGAAGAGGTCGTGCTGCTCAAGGGGCAGGTAGAGCTTGGTGCTCCCATTGATGGTTATGACTTAATGAAGCTTATTGCCCAGGGTGAAGACTTTAAAGAGTGGGAAGTGATTTCCAGAAAAAAAGCGGCAGACCCTCGTTCCTCCAGCTACAGAAGCAAAGTGGTTGAGGATCTACAGGATACGCGCAGAACTATCCGCTCGAACCAGCGTCAGGCTGCATTAGAAGCCTGTGGCTGAATTAAGGTAATTTCCCTGGGTTATCTCTGCGAAAAATAAGTGTGCGTTTTAGCTCTTCCGGGTCTTTTAGTTTCTGTTCATTACTCTCATCCAGCCATGGAATCAGACGTGACAACCAGAAACGCATTGAGGCCGTACAGGTGAGAACAGGCCAGGCGCTGTATTCATCTGAAGTAAATGGTCGGACTTTGGCGTAAGCCTTCAGCAGTGCTTCTTCCCGCAGCGGATCAATAGAACCATCAGCATTACAGCACCAGTCGTTGGCAACAATCGCCAGATCATACAGAAGATAACCGCTGGCTGCGTTATACAGATCAAGTACTGCAGTAACCTTCGAACTATCCAGCAGGGCGTTGTCATGAAACAGATCCCCATGAATCGTGCCGAGCGGAATATTGCCAGGTAACTCCCGAAGCTGGTCAAACTTTTGAACTTCTTCGTTGAGAATTTTCTGGTCTTCTGCAGGAAGCTTGGGTCCCAGTATCTGACTCTCTCTGCGCCACCAAAACACCCCTCGATGAGCTTGACGTTGCATGTAGAAGTCCTGAGCCGCAACATGAAACTGAGCCAGAATAGATCCTATTGAAGCGCAGTGCTCAGTGCTAAGTTTCTCCTGAGCAACATGTCCACCCGAAAACTTAGGTTGTAGTGCTGCGGGTTTGTTTTTTACTTTCTTAAGGCCAATGCCATTTCTGTCTTTAATCGCAAAAGGCACAGGTACCTTGCGATCCGATAACCATTGGCAGAGCTCAATAAAGTAAGGCAGCTCTTCGTAGCTGAGTTCTTCAAAGAGAGTAAGTACATACTCTCTTTCTGAACCCTGCTGATTAAGGGTGATAAAGTAGTTGGTATTCTCTATACCACCATCAATACCCTTAAAATCCACCAGGGTGCCCAGATCAAAATCAGCGAGCAACTGGTTGATATCGTTTGCCTCAAGAGGGGTGTAAACAGCCAAAATTAACTCTCTCTTACCAACGGAACAAAACCCATTTCGGAATCAGTAACTGTGATTCTTCATGACGAATGAATTCACCTTCTCCGGGTGCGGGAACCAGATAATATTCTTTACCGTTTTTGGGTACCACTTTAATCTCTTTTAACGCACCGTTTATACGGTATTCATAGTAAGTGTTGTCATCAGAGTGAAAAATAGTGATCTGTGGTTCATTTTCGTCCACAAGAGGCGGAACCTCTGCATAACTCAGTGGAGACAACAGAAGTAGGGCAGTTAACAACAATTTTTTCATTGTAATTCCTTTGCGTTGGTTTTGGCGGCGCGGTGAATCGACTATGATCTGTTCCTTAAAGATTAATCAATCGGATACAGCGATGAGCGAACAGCGCCAACCTTCAAACTCTCCTCTTATTCTAGTCGACGGCTCTTCCTATTTATACCGTGCATTCTTTGCTTCACAGCAAGCAGACTTAAGAAATTCGGCTGGAATACCTACTGGAGCGATCCGGGTAGTGACCTCAATGCTGAAAAGTTTGATTAAACAGTATCCGGAAAGTCCGATCGCAGTGATTTTTGATGCCAAGGGTAAAACCTTTCGTGATGAGATCTACAGCGAATATAAAGCGCAACGTCCGCCGATGCCAGATGACCTCAGAAGTCAGGTCGAGCCGATTCATAACATCATTAAAGCGATGGGTTTCCCGCTGATTGTTGAAGAGGGTGTAGAAGCCGATGATGTGATTGGAACTATGGCGCGTGAAGCCAGTGCGCTGGGAATCGATACATTGATTTCGACCGGTGATAAAGACATGGCGCAGCTGGTGGATCAGCATGTCACCCTGATCAATACCATGACCGATACTCTGATGGATATACAGGGAGTTAAGGATAAATTTGGTATTCCTCCTGAGCTTATAATCGATTATCTGGCCCTAATGGGGGACAAGGTAGATAACATCCCTGGCGTTCCCGGTGTAGGTGAAAAAACCGCATTAGCATTACTGCAGGGGATTGGTGGTTTACAGGATCTGTATGCCAATCTGGATAAGATTGCTGATCTTGGTTTCCGTGGTTCCAAAACCATGGCTAAGAAGCTGGAAGAGAATCGGGAAGAGGCTGATCTTTCATACCTGCTCGCCACCATTAAATGTGATGTTGAGCTGCATGAGTCGGTGACTGATTTCCAGAAACCTGTTGCTGATAAAGAACAGTTGATAGGATTCTACAAAGAGTATGAATTCCGAAGTTGGGTAAATGAGCTGGAAGCGGGCGGTAGTGTTTCCAGTAGTGTTGATCTGGAAGATACTGACGACAGTCTGCCAGAAGCTCCCGCTGACGTTGAATATGATCTGGTACTAGAAGAGTCTGCGTTAGATGCCTGGCTTGAGAAGTTATCCACAGCTGAATTGTTTGCGTTTGATACGGAAACAACCAGCCTGAATTATATGGAGGCTGAACTCGTGGGCGTTGCGTTTGCGGTTGAGCCAGGAAAGGCAGCTTATGTACCTGTCGCCCATGACTACATGGGAGCACCGGAGCAGATCAGTCGTGAAGTGTTACTCACTAAGCTGAAACCATTACTGGAAAGTGAACAACACAAAAAAGTCGGACAGCATCTCAAGTACGATATGAATGTCCTGGCCCGTTATGGGATTGAGTTACAAGGCATTGCCTTCGATACGATGCTGGAATCCTATATTCTGAATTCCACTGCAACCCGACATGATATGGACAGTCTGGCGGACCGCTATCTGGGTGTTAAGACCATAAAATTTGAAGAGATTGCGGGTAAGGGCAAGAAGCAACTGACCTTTAATCAGATCGAAATGGAGCAAGCGGCACCTTACGCTGCTGAGGATGCAGACATCACCTTGCGGCTTCATCAGGCAATTGATGCGCAACTAAGCAAAGATCAAACCTTATCAAACGTTTTTCAGGAAATTGAGAAACCCTTAATTCCAGTTTTATCACGGATTGAACGTAATGGCGCTTTGGTCGATGCCGCTATGCTGGGCGAGCAGAGTATAGAACTGGCCGCACGTATGGTAGAACTTGAGAGAGAAGCCTACGATCTGGCCGGGAAGGAGTTTAATCTGGCTTCACCTAAACAGTTACAACAGATTCTGTTTGAAGAGTTGGAAATTCCGGTTATCAAGAAAACCCCCAAAGGGGCTCCCTCGACAGCGGAAGATGTATTGCAGGAACTGGCATTGGAATACCCTCTGCCAAAACTTATTCTTGAGCATCGCAGTCTGAGTAAGCTCAAATCGACCTATACCGACAAATTACCATTGATGATTAACCCTGAAACGGGCCGGATTCATACTTCTTATCATCAGGCGGTTACAGCGACCGGACGGTTATCTTCAACTGATCCTAATCTGCAGAATATACCTGTACGTACTCAGGAAGGCCGGCGTATTCGTCACGCATTTGTGGCTCCCCAGGGCTACAAAATTGTCGCGGCGGATTATTCCCAGATCGAGTTGCGCATTATGGCGCACCTTTCTCAGGATAAAGGCCTGCTGGATGCGTTCTCTAAAGGTGAAGATATTCACCGGGCGACAGCTGCTGAAGTATTTAAAGTCGGTCTGGACGAGGTATCCGCAGATCAGCGTCGCAGTGCCAAAGCGATCAATTTTGGTTTGATTTACGGTATGTCTGCATTCGGTCTGGCTAAACAGCTGGGCATTGCCCGCAAAGAAGCGGCTCAGTATATCGAACACTATTTTGAGACCTATCCGGGCGTACAGCATTATATGGACGACATTCGGACAAAAGCCCAGGAAGAAGGTTACGTAGAGACATTGTTCGGACGCCGTCTCTACCTGCCTGAAATTAAAGCCAAAAATGCTATGCGTCGCCAGGCCGCAGAACGAACGGCGATCAACGCCCCTATGCAGGGAACTGCTGCCGATATCATCAAACGGGCTATGGTGACAGTGGATCAGTGGCTACCAGAGTCTGAATTCGATGTCAGAATGATCATGCAGGTGCATGATGAGCTGGTGTTTGAGGTTCGCGAAGATCAGGTGGATCAGTTTATCACTGAGGTTAAGGCCCAAATGGCGGGTGCTGCTGAGCTGGATGTGCCTTTGCTGGTGGAAGCCGGCGTCGGCGAAAACTGGGAACAAGCACATTAATTAAAGATGACAAGAGCCTGAGAATTACTTTGAACTATAGTTAACAGGGTTGAGTATGGTGCTTTGTTCCTAAGAGTATTTGTTTCTTTTTTGGGAACCTCTACAGCCTTGCAAGTACGCATTGAGTAATTCTCAGGGAATTTGAGCATATGGGACTTAGAAAGCGCTTCTTCATAACGGGCATTCAGCAGGAAAAACTGTTGAGTGAGCAAATAGCAGTATTGGGACTGACTTATTGAATAACTCTAGTTTTCGATTATTTGGCCTATCTATGGGCAACAGTGTGGTTGGTTCACTGTTGCCTGTCACTGCGGTTTTTATCGCATCTATTCTGCTGATTGGTTATATCTGGATCAGCAGTGAATATGAGCAGATGCGCAAGAATAATGAGCGTTATGCCAAAGAATTTGTGGCTAATCAGAAATCGCTGTTACGTACTGAAGTTATACGTACTAAAGAATACCTTGTTCGGGAAAAACAGTCCGCAGAATCTGACCTTGAAGAAGAGCTCATTTCTCGGGTGAATGATGCCTATGCCATTGCACAGGGGATTTACGAAACACATTTGAGCACGCATTCCTCTGCCGAAATCAAACAGATGATCTTTTCCGCGCTGAGACCTATTCGCTTTAACAATGGGAGGGGTTATTACTTCATCACATCGTTATCGGGTATAGAGTATCTGTACCCTCCGCAACCCGAATTTGAGGGCAAGCATGCCAGCGAAATTTTCTCCCCCGCCGGACAGGATGTAGTGAGGAGGATGATTGAGATTTCGGAACAACAGGGACAGGGGTTTGTACGATATAACTGGACCCGTCCTGATAGTAAAACCGGTTATTACAAAAAGTATAGTTTTGTGAGGTTGTTTCAGCCTTATGGTTTGATTATTGGTACAGGGGATTATCTCGAGGATTTTGAACAGGCGGTTAAAGAGCAGATCTTTAGACGTATAGCCAGTGTGACCTACGGTATCAAGAATGAAGGCTATTTCTTCATCAACTCCTATGATGGCGACCTGTATGTGACCAATGGTGAGTATTTTGGTGGGGAAAAGAACATCTGGGATGTTGCGGATGCCAAAGGTACTAAAGTGGTGCAGGAAAATTCCCGCTTGGCTCAGGCTAACGAAGAAGGTGCTTACAGTTCATATTACTGGCGTAAAAATAGTGGCGAAGAGGCTGAGAAAATCTCTTATGTACTTGGGTTTGATGATTGGCGGGTTTTTATAGGGACCGGGGTTTATCTGGATACAGTGCATAGGGAGATTGCGGCTAGTGAAGCGACGCACATGGCGGGCATGAAAAAGCGCATCTCCAGTGCAATTGTCATTCTTGTGCTTGCCTCATTGCTCGTGATGACTGTGCTCTATGTCATCACCCGGAAAATTTCCAAAAATATTTTGTTGTTTCAAAACAATCTTGAAAAGTCAGTAGATAACTGGACCAAACTGGACTCTAACGAACTTCACTTTGAAGAATTTCAAAAGTTGGCGGTCAGTATTAACAGTATGGTGGATGGTTTGAATATGCAGGCCGATGAGTTGAAGCATAGTGCTTTTCACGATCACCTTACGGCCTTGCCCAACCGGTTACATGGTTTTGCTCATCTGGATCAGATGATTTCACATACACTTGATCATCAGTCAGTGGCGGCACTGTTGTTTATTGATTTAGATAATTTTAAAGAGATTAATGACACCTTGGGGCATTCAGCAGGGGATTTGTTGTTACGTCAGGTGTCCACTCGCTTACGTAGCGGTGTTCGGGACGAGGATATTGTCGCACGTCTGGGGGGGGATGAATTCACGGTTATAACCGGGTTACTGAATGAGAATAAGGACGCTGAGATTGTTGCGGAAAAAATATTGGCACAATTTGAACGTCCATTTGTTGTTGATGGCAGTGAGTTTTATGTGACCGCGAGCATAGGTATTAGTCTGTTCCCGAGAGATGGGGATTCTGCTGAAATTTTGCTGCGTAATGCCGACTCAGCCATGTATGAGGTGAAACGCAGTGGGCGTAATGGTTACTGTTTCTATCAGCCGGAAATGACTGAAGAGATCTCCAAACGCTTTCAAATGACTGATCAACTAAGGGAAGCGATTGAACAGGAACAGTTTGAACTCTATTTCCAACCTCAGATAAGTCTTATCAATGGCGATATCGTAGGAGCCGAAGCGTTAATCCGTTGGAATCACCCTCTGCGTGGTTTGGTTTCTCCGGACCAGTTTATTCCATATGCAGAATCGAGTAATCAGATTCAAAAAATAGGTGAATGGGTTCTGCGTCAGGCGTGCAGTAAATTGGTAGAGTGGCATGAAGCCGGTTACACATTGAAAATGCTGGCAGTGAATATTTCGAGTAAACAGTTCAACGACGAACTGGTGGTTCAGTTAAAAAGAATTCTTGAGGAAACAGGTTGTAAGCCATCTTTGTTAGAGTTGGAAATTACTGAAAGTACACTGATGGAAAATCATGATCAGGTACGTGACGAGCTGGATAAATTACAAGCGTTGGGTATCAAGTTGGCGATTGATGATTTCGGAACGGGTTATTCATCCCTAAATTATTTGAAGCAGTTGCCCATCGATAAATTGAAGATTGATCGCTCTTTTATCCGGGATATTAACCAGGACGAAAATGATTGCGCTATAACCCGGGCCGTTATTGCACTAGGGAGGAACCTCAATCTTACGGTTATAGCAGAGGGCGTTGAGCATGAGTCTCAGCTAGAGTTCCTAGTTAATGAACAGTGTGCCCAGGCGCAGGGTTATTTGTACAGTAGACCGCTACCGGAAAAAGACTTTCTCGCATATTTGAAAGATGCATCATTCAACCGAGAATAGATGGATTATGCTGGGCTATAAACGGGTATTAGAATAAAGCACACGCATGCTCGTTCATCTACTACAAATTTTTTTGGGGGCCCGGGAACTAATTCGCCTGGTGGTGGTCTATTTTTTAAGAGTCACGTACGTTCATCTTGCCATGGTTGTGGCTCTTTATAACAAGCATGCGTTAAAAGCCCTGTGAAAACGTCGTTCCCCTTCCTGCTTTCCAGGGCTTTCTTTTATCTTTCTTATTTTTGTCTGTTATTTGCTCAATTGTTTGGTGCAAGCGCCGATATGATGTTTATCTTGGGTATCAAACAGGTTCGTGGCGATGGAAATTGGAAATAATGCAGGGCAAGTTACTCCTAAAAACTTTGGGGGTGTTGTTCATGAACTCAAAGCAAATCATAACAAAGAAACGGACGGGCCTTTTGGGCAAGCAGTTTCCGCGTTAGCAAAAAGCAAGCACGGTCCGTTACCTCTGCCGCCTGTAGAAAGTACGAATCCTGTTTCAGGTATTGATACCGTCGATATTCAGTCAACACCACTGCAAGCCACGACAGCGGCGGTTTTGAATTCAGTGAATGAAACCTTTGATAGTAATTTAACCCTATCTTCTTCAACTGCAGAAAAATCCGAGTCCGTGGATAGCGTTTCTGAAGATGCATTGGTTGGTGAAGCAGAGGTTCTCGCCCCCGACGAAACAAGCATCCCAGTTGAGGGTGGGGGTTCTGAAGATGAGTCTGTAGCACTGAGCGTGGAAGAAACAGCTCAGCAGATTGTCTCTTTGACTTCTGCGCTGTTTGATCCGGCAACCGATGATATTGATAGCTTTTATGGCACTCTGGCAGTGGCCATTGAATCTGGCTTTCAGGATGGACTGGCATCTTTTTCGAATGAAGAGGACGTCAACCAGATACTTTCTGCGTATGAGCAGGTTCAGCAAGGTATTGATGCATTTTATCTGGAACAGTCCGGTTCTGAATCGGCTCGAGTTTGGGGGGATTTGACGCCTGTACTGGTAGAGCCGGAAGAGGGATCTGAGGGGACCACAGTAGATGTGGAAGGTACTGAAGTTCAGCAGCAATCTGAGCCACTGCCTGAATACGCTCAAATACAGAGTTTATTGGATGACGGCTCAACTACCGGTCTCTCTGTCGAAGCCTGACCCCTTTCTCCCTTCAAAGGCAATACCGACTCTGAACCGGGCATTGCCTGCTTGTCTATACATATCCTGAAGACCCTCAGATGTAGGTGGTACTTACTGCAAACTCACCACTATGAATAAAATACATGATGAGGTGGTGGTTTTTTACTCAGTAGTTCTCGGATTTGGCCGATAATAATTATTATTGATTTTATATTGAGGGTACCCGGCATGAGCGCAGATAACTTTAGTGATACGGTTCATGGGCTTAAACAGACGCATTCGGGGCGGGAATTCGGGCAAGCTGTTGCGAACGAAGCGCGAAATAAGAATGCGGCAGAAGAAACCTCCGCTACAGAAATAGTGGATCCTATTGAAGAAATTGGCGAGGTCCCTGCAGATGTACAGCAAAATAAGGCCATCATAGACGCTTCTTTTGACGGTGTTAGTTTAAGTGCTGGCAGTGAGCCAATGGTTCTGACCTACAAAGCGGCTGTAGAAAAAATTAATGAGATTCTGGCGCCTGAGCTTGGTGTAGATAGACCTTTAGAAACTGCTTTGGAAGAGGGTTTAGATGTTTCCCCTGAAGCCACTGCAGATAGAATTGTTTCTCTCACAACCTCTCTGTTTGTTCGTTATGAGGACGCAAATCCCGAATTAGAAGGCGCAGAACTGGTTGACCAGTTTGTTGATGTGATATCGGGAGGCATTGAGCAAGGTTTTGCTGAAGCGCGCGATATTCTGGATGGTCTGGGAGTTCTCGGTGGCGATATCGCATCCAATATTGATAAAACCTTTGAGTTGGTTCAGCAGGGCTTACAGGCTTTCCGTGAAGCGAATGGTGGAACAATAGAGACTGATAGTGAAGTTGTTGAATCAGTGGAGCCCGGTTCTGAAGGTTCTGTTGAAGAGACAATCGACCCGTTAATCAGTTGATTTGATAACAATGGGAATTAAAAAAGCCGCTTTAAAGCGGCTTTTTTGGTTGTGGTCTATTGAGTAGCTATTTATTCAAGGGGCGCGTCTGCTTCAGGTAACAGCCACTGAGTGAGGCGATTTTCGAGAATATCGACACCCTGTTTTTTTAATGCAGAAAAAACCTGTACGGACACATTATCTCCCAATACAGATTTCAGATGATTGTTGAGTTTTAGCTTAGCTGCCTGGGCTGGGCCTTTTTTTAATTTATCTGCTTTTGTCATCAAAACATGCAGTGGCATACTTGTTTCCAGGCACCAATCCACCATCATTTGGTCAAACTCCTTCATTGGATGACGTATATCCATTACCAGTACAACACCCTGCAGGCACTGACGTTTCTGAAGATATTCACCTAAATGTTTCTGCCAGTGAATTTTCATCTCCACGGGGACTTTTGCATAGCCATAACCGGGTAAATCCACTATCCGGATATCCTCAATATTGAGGTCAAAAAAGTTAATTAGTTGTGTACGGCCGGGCGTTTTGGACGTTCTGGCAAGTTTGTGGTTCCTGGTTAAGGTGTTGATCGCGCTGGATTTTCCCGCATTGGAGCGACCAGCAAATGCCACCTCTGCCCCTGAATCTGCAGGGCATTGATGTAACTTGGCTGCGCTCTTGTTGAAACGGGCACTATTGAAATGAATATTTAATTGATCTGAGGACATACTTTGGTCACTTTCCAGCGATCCCTACTAAAGGAACATAGATTGCCGTTCCAGTTTGTGTGGATATTGGTTTATAATTGCGCCAATTTTACCTGCGTTCGGCTTTGAGCTCTAGTCGGCAGGGAAGTGAGATTATAATCAGTCGACGTCTGATGGGTTTTCATCGGGCACTGGCTGGCAAAAATTTTAATACAAGAGTCTGGGTCTTAATCGATGAATAAACTACTGATTAGCTTACTGGTGACCATTGGTATCACTGGCGTAGCACACGCAGCTGGCGATGCTACTGCAGGTAAAGGTAAAACAGCTGTATGTGGTGCTTGTCATGGTGCTGATGGTAACAGCCCTGCGGCAATGTTCCCGAAACTGGCTGGCCAGAATGAAGCATATCTGGTTAAACAGATGAACGATATTAAATCCGGTGCGCGCCCTGTTGTTGAAATGACAGGCCTTCTGGATGCAATGAGCGATCAGGATATTGCGGATATCGCTGCTTATTTTGCTAAGCAGGCAGGGACTGTAGGCCACGCAGCTGAAGATCTGGTAGAACAGGGTCAGAAAATTTACCGTGGTGGTATTGCAGACAAAGGTGTTGCAGCATGTACAGCTTGCCACACTCCAACAGGTGCAGGCATGGCTCAGGCTGGTTTCCCAGCTATCGGTGGTCAGCACGCGGCTTATACTGAAAAGCAGCTGAAATTGTTCCGTACTGGCGATCGTAACAACGATCCTCAGGGAATGATGCAGGATATTGCTGGTAAGCTCAGCGATGCAGAGATCAAAGCCGTATCTAGCTATATTCAGGGTCTGGGCAAGTAAGTTCAGCTCTTGTTAAAAAAAGGCAGCTTAGGCTGCCTTTTTTGTGGGTTGTTGGAACTAGTGTTTTCAATTAGTGTCAATTGCCTATTCCTTTTTTGCGGTGGAGCCAGATTAAAATGAAAAAATTGGGTTTAATGCTATTTGCATTGTTACTTCCTTTCTCTGTGCAGGCAGATGAATATAAAGAAGGTGTGCATTACGCCAAAATTTCTCAACCTGTGAGAACAGCAGATCAGTCTCGCGTTGAGGTGGTTGAGTTGTTTGGGTATCCCTGCCCGCACTGTAATAGTTTCGAGCCATTCATCAAGAAATGGGATCAAGATAAAGCGGAAGATGTGAACTTTGTTCGTATCCCGGTGGTTTTTGGTCGAAGCTGGGAGCCTATGGCGCGCGCTTTCTATGCGTCTGAATTGAATAAAACTCTGGATAAAACCCATGAGGCTACATTCAATGCGGTACATGTGGAAAGAAGAAGATTGGGTGGGAAAAAGTCCTTCTCAGATTTTTATGGCAATCTGGGCGTAGACAGTGCCAAGTTTGAAAAGATGTATGATTCTTTTGCTGTAAACATGAAATTGCGGCAGGGTGAATCCAAAGTTCGTGGTTATGAAATTACCGGAGTTCCGGCGATGGTTGTGAACGGTAAATACCGAATCACTGCTCAGATGGCTGGTGGTCAGAAACAGATGTTGGATGTGGTCGACTTTCTTGTTGAAAAAGAACGCACCTCGCTTAAATAAATAGCCTCAATAATAAAAACGCCCGACTGGGCGTTTTTTTTGCTTCTATTGATATTTGTCCTAGTTTGATCCTATGACATGAACTAACATGCATTTAATGGTTGATTACAGGGTTTCAGAGATCTGAGGAATTGGTTTGGCAGAACAGGTTGATTGGAAGAAAAAGTACCGTGAGCTTTCACAGGATATGGAAAACCTGGAAACAAGGAGTACTGATGTCGAAAAGGAGCTTAGGCTGCTGGCTAATTACCTGTCCGTTGCCCTTCAGGGTGAAACTCCGCAGTTGGATGAATCGATAGAAACATTAAAACTGCTACTGCAAGACTCTTGCTCAGATAACCTGCCTTTTCTGCAAAAGTTATGTCGAAAGATGGAGGATCAGGTTCATGATCGTGAAATCTCCAAAAGCAGGCAGATTAATGAAACCGTTACTTCACTGATTAAATGGATTCGCAGACTGCGAAGCCAAGTGAGCAGTAATGGTTCTAAAGGCATTATCGACTCCTTAGAGCAGCGAGCCGGCGAACTAGAGGATAAGTTTTATAACTTACCCTCTGTGCTGGCGGAATTGGTTGAGTTCCAGAGCCATATTGAGACCGGGGCTGGGCCTTCCGAAGGAAATGATGCGCAGGAGTTTTCACTTGATGGCTCTGACGTACCTAACAGTGCCGACAATGAAGAGATCAGCTTTCTACTGAATCGAGTTGGGGCTGAGCTTCTTGAATTGATCAGTAGTCTTCACGTACCGAAAGCAGAAGCACCCGCAGCCCGGGATTTGGTGAGAGATATCGAATCTGGGTTTGAGCTGACGCAGCTGCCCGAGGTGCTTCAAAATGTTGTGGCTCTGGTTGTTAATTCCAACAGTAACACCAGTGAAGATTTTGAGAACTATCTGCTTGAACTAAGTGACCGTCTGGTCGAGGTGCAAACCTTTGTTCAACATAGTCGTCAGGAACAGCAGGAAAGCGGTAAAAATCAAAAAGAGCTGGATCAGCATGTAAGACGTGAAGTTGTTCAACTGCATCAGACCGTAAAAGAAACTCACGATATCGGTATTTTGAAAAAAGCAGTTTCTCATCAATTGAGTGGTCTTGTCCGAGCCATGGATGAGTTCAAGAAGAAAGAGGAAGAAAGGGAAGAGCGTTTACAGGGCCGCTATGAAAATCTGATCGACAAAGTTGAGCAGATGGAGATGGAAACCCTTAAGGTTAAATCGCACATGGAAGAAGAGCGTTTAAGGGCTCGAACTGATCCTTTGACTGGTTTACCTAACCGCGCAGCTTATGATGAGCAGATCGCGCAGGAGTTTGAGCGTTGGTCTCGTTATAAAACTGATTTCTCAGTCGTAGTATGTGATCTGGATTTTTTCAAAAAAGTAAACGATACCTACGGACACCTTGCCGGCGATAAGGTTTTACGCCTGGTCGCAAAAGTGATTTCAAAAAATATCCGGACAACTGATTTTGCCTGTCGTTTTGGTGGTGAGGAGTTTGTTGTGCTTCTGCCTTCATCTACCGTAAAAGATTCAATCGAAGCAATGGAAAAAGTTCGCAAAAAGCTGGAAACCAGTCCTTTCAATTTCCATGGCGAGCCTGTGAATATTACCATGTCATTCGGAGTTACTGAGATCAAAGAAGGTGATTCTGTAGACGAGCTTTTTGCCAGAGCCGACCAGGCGCTTTATCAGGCAAAAGAAAATGGTCGAAACAGGGTCTGCTCTCTGTAGTAGAATAAGCCCGAATTATTAGATTGTTACAAGGCTTCATGAAGTGAAACGTCTTTCACGCACGCTTAAAATCATTCAGGTATTTGCACGTTATCGTCTGGATACTCTGTTTCTGAGTTTATCTCTGCCATGGTACGTCAGGCTGCTAGTTTGGTTATTGCCTTGGCGTTTTGTTATTCCTGCGTCAAAACCTGAAGCGGAAAGGCTGCGTTTAGCTTTGGAGGCTTTAGGTCCAGTATTTATTAAATTTGGTCAGATGTTATCTACCCGTAGAGACCTTCTGCGGGATGATTTTGCTGAAGAATTGAAAAAACTTCAGGATCAGGTTCCTCCTTTTTCAGGGACGCAGGCTACTGGGATCATAGAGAAGGCTCTGGAAAAGCCAGTTACAGAGCTTTTTTCAGAATTCAGTGTTGAGCCCATGGCTTCTGCTTCAGTGGCCCAGGTTCACCAAGCTACATTGTTTGACGGCCGCGAAGTGGTGGTTAAAGTCATTCGCCCTGGGATCGCCAAAACCATTCGCAAAGATGTGGATCTGCTCTATACCTTAGCGCGGATTGTTCATGCCGTCTGGCAGGAAGGGCGTCGATTACGCCCAGTAGAAGTGGTTTCTGAGTATGAGCAAACTATTTTTGATGAGCTGGATCTAAGGAAAGAAGCGGCCAATGGGTCTCAGCTTCGCCGTAATTTTGAGCAAAGTGATATTCTCTATATCCCGGAAATTTACTGGGATTACACTCGCTCAAATGTTTTGGTGATGGAGCGTATTCACGGTATTCCTGTTGCGGAAGTTGATCAGCTTCTGGAGCAGAATACAGATATGAAGTTACTGGCTGAGCGCGGTGTGGAAATATTCTTCACACAGGTGTTTCGCGACAGCTTTTTCCATGCTGATATGCATCCGGGGAATATTTTTGTATCCAGAAATTCTCCCGCTTCGCCTCAGTATATCGCAGTAGATTTTGGCATTATTGGTTCATTAACACCGGAAGATCAAAGCTATCTTGCACGAAACTTTTTAGCATTCTTTAAACGTGATTACCGTCTGGTCGCCCAGTTACATGTCGATTCCGGATGGGTTCCGGCAGATACTAATGTTGATGCGTTTGAAACGGCTATACGCAGTGTCTGCGAACCTATTTTTGAAAAGCCGTTAAAAGAGATCTCATTCGGCCAGGTATTGCTGGGTTTATTCCAGACGGCGCGCCGTTTTAATATGGAAGTACAGCCGCAACTGGTTCTGCTCCAGAAAACATTGTTGAATATTGAAGGGCTGGGGCGACAGCTTTACCCGGATCTGGATTTATGGCAAACGGCTAAACCATTCCTCGAAGACTGGATGAAGGAGCGGATGGGGCCAAAAGGGGTGTACCGTACCATCAAGCAACAGGCACCGGACTGGCTGGAGAAAATGCCACATATGCCTCAGCTTATCTTTGATGCGTTAAATCAGGTAAGAAATCTGGATGATACTCGTCAAAGGGATATGCGTGCTTATGAAAAAGCGCGCTCAGAGCTGTATGCAAAAGACCGTCGGGTTCGATTTGCTGGTGTCGCGCTGATTCTATCCGGGTTGGTTATTGCTGACGAACAAGTGCTTGAGTGGGTATGTGATTTGCCAACGGGAAGTTGGATCCTCGCAGGTTTGGGTGTGTTACTTTTGCTTAAGCGTACGTGAAAAGACTAAACAATTCTGTGAATGGTTCTTGTAACATTGTTAGGGTATGCTTCCGTACCCTATAAATATGAAGTGATAAAGAGAGAGATAAGATGAGTGATGTATTAACTCAATTGGGTGAGGTTCTGGAACAGAGAAAAAATGCTTCCCCCGACTCTTCTTATGTTTCCAGTTTGCACGCCAAGGGTCTGAATAAGATCCTTGAGAAGGTCGGTGAAGAAGCCACCGAAACAATCCTGGCGGCAAAAGATGCTCAAGCCAGCGGGGATAACCTGGATGTTATCTATGAAACGGCAGATCTCTGGTTTCATAGCTTGGTCGCTTTATCGCATCTTGGGGAAAGCCCGCAGGCTGTTTTAGATGAGTTGGCCAGACGTTTTGACCTTTCGGGCCTGGAAGAGAAAGCCTCGAGAACAAAAGGTTAAACAAGGGTGGGCTGCGTTTTCTGCAAAATTGCTGCAGGTGAGCAAAAAGCAGATATTGTCTATCAGGATGATAAAATTTTGGCGTTCAAAGATCGGGCGCCGAAAGCACCGGTTCACCTTTTGGTGATACCGCGAAAACATATTCGGAATTTAAATGCTCTCGAAGAGAGTGATACTGAGCTAATGGCTCACTTAATGATGTCACTTCCTACGATTGCAAAAGAGCAAGGTCTTCTGGATGGCTTCCGAACTATTACCAATACGGGTAAGGGTGGCGGTCAGGAGGTTTATCATATGCATTTCCATATTTTGGGCGGCGGTAAGCTGCACGCTATGTAAGTTGGAGAATAATTACAATGGGTCTTGGCGGAATTAGTATTTGGCAACTTTTAATCGTTCTGGCGATCATCATTCTGATTTTCGGCACCAAAAAATTCAAAAACATCGGCAGTGATCTGGGTGGAGCTGTAAAAGGTTTCAAGAAAGCTATGACTGATGAAGAGAAAGCGACTGAAGCTGACGACCAGAAGCAGTTAAAGCAGGAAGACGCTGATTTTACAGATGCGAATAAAAAAGCAGATGTAAAAGAAGAACAGAAGTCTGATAAGTAAGACCTTATATGTTTGATATGGGTTTTGCTGAACTGCTGATCGTCGCAGTCGTTGCTCTCATCGTACTGGGTCCTGATAAGCTACCAACAGCGATTAAGACTGTTGGTATGTGGGTCGGACGCATACGTAGAACTGTCTCTTCCATTCAGACGGAGATCAGCGAAGAGTTGCGGATTGATGAGATGAAACGAACAGCGGCTATTTCCAAAGAAGAGCTTGATCAAGAACTCAAAGAGATGACGAAACCATTCAATGAGGTGGTTTCAAATGAATCTCCAATGTCAGCCAAAGCCTCTTCACCGGAAGAGCTTCAGGATGCGGCTGCGGAAAAACAAGCTGGTGCTGCATCTGACGATAGCTCAAGTGAAGGCAGTCAAAATCCAGAAAGTAAGTCATGAGCAAAAATAATTCCGATATGCCTGAGCAGGATCAGGAACAGCCTCTCATTAGCCATCTGGTCGAATTGCGCAAAAGACTGATGCATGTGGTTTTGATCGTACTGGCTCTTTTTTTGGGCTTGTTCTACTTTGCCAATGATCTTTATACCTATCTATCTGCACCATTAACTGCGCTGTTACCGGAAGGTACCAGCATGATTGCAACGGACGTCACCTCTCCTTTCTTTGCGCCGTTTAAGTTAACCCTTGTTCTTGCAATCTTTGCGGCTATGCCATTTATTTTGCATCAGATCTGGGGGTTTATAGCACCCGGCTTATATAAGCATGAACGCAGATTCGCAGTGCCTCTGCTTTTCTCAAGTATTCTGCTTTTTTATGCGGGTGTGGCGTTTGCCTATTTTGTAGTCTTTCCGCTGATCTTTGGTTTCTTTACCAGTGTGGGTCCGGAAAACGTAGCAGTAATGACCGATATCAGTAGCTACCTTAACTTTGTCCTGAAGCTGTTCTTTGCTTTTGGGGTTGTATTTGAGATACCTATCGCAACCCTTTTGCTTATTTGGTCTGGAGCTGCAACGGTTGAAGGTCTCAGACAAAAGCGAGCATATGTAATCGTTGGTTGCTTTGTTATAGGTATGCTGCTTACTCCGCCGGATGTTATTTCGCAAAGCTTACTCGCGCTTCCAATGTGGCTGCTGTTTGAGGCGGGTATATTGCTTGGTGCCATCTTTGTAAGAAAAGATGCGGAAGACGACGAACTGGAAGATGAATTTGAGCAGGCCATGCAGGAAGAAGAGGACAATAATCAGTAGTCTTTTTCTTCGCTGCTTCTCACTGCTGTATAGCTCTTTATAACCGAATAAATTCTTTTTTTAATTTTTTATGAATTCACTGTTGATTCTGAGAGTGAGGTGCTTATAATACGCGCCTCGCTTGAGACGAAACGCTTCGCAGCGTGGGATGAGTCAAGCAACGCTCTTTAACAATTTGA